>PQAF01000018.1 GCA_003105015.1 Rhodocyclales bacterium
GCACTTCAAGGTTGAATCCGCCGCAGGGTTCTTGAGCTGATCAATCACATATGCGGTTGGGGTTGGGATATGCTCATCCAAAGACATTGAATCGGGGACCTTAGAGGTGCGGTGCGCTGCAATTTTCCGGATCGCAAATTCAGCTAGGATATCTCCCGTTTTGAATCGTTCTCGAAGAGCATTACCTGCATCCTGTAGCTGATTTATTCGCCCCGCCTCACCGCTCGAGTAGGTTTTCTGATCGAGCGAAATCAACTTCGAATCAATCGCTGTCTGAATAAAATCACTGATCTTGATAGGCACTACTTCATAGCCAATTTTTCCTAGCAAATCATGTACAGCTGTTACTGGCGCATCCAATCCACATCCAAGTGGCCCACTGAAGGCAATAACTAACTCCTTCGACTGGCGTTTTCTAAACATTTCAGTCGGTTTCTCGAGCTCTCCTCTTTCTGAGGATTCTTTGCTTTTCGCTACCGCTTGAGCGCACATAGAGATAGCCATCCTTAATATGGAGTTTGCATGAAATAATCCTAACATACCCGTATCAATTAGCTGACATGGGTATTGCGCAATGTTTCCAGCCGGTAGGCAAAAAACAAATGGCAGCTAGGCAGTTAGCCGATTCATATGCAGTGCGCGGCGCAAGTCGAAGACGAGAATTAAAACGAAATATTTACCACCATCCCGGGCCTGAACTCGCCCACCATCTCCCCCGGCACATACCCTCTCGGATTGCTCACTACCCGCGTTCCCTCAATCTCATAGTCGGTAGCTAGGTGCGTATGCCCATGCACCCATAGCCGCACCCGCTCCTCACCCACCAGGCGCTCAAGATTCGACGCATACGCCGCATCCAGCAGCCAAGAAGGCTCCTGATAGGTGAGACTTCTCGCGCTCGGCGCATGATGCGTCACCGCCACGGTCGGCCCGTCGTGGGGCCTGGCCAGTTCTCCTTCCAGCCAGGCGCGCGAGACCAGGTGCCGCTCCCGCGACATGGCCGGGGTGAACGGAATCAGCTTGTTCTTGCCGTAGCCGCCATCTCGGCGTCCCGCCATGATGTGCTGGAAGTCGCCCATCTTTATCGCCGCTTCCTCCATCGCCCGGAGGTTCCGCTCTTCCTCGTCGAAGAGCGCGAAGTCCGTCCATAACGTGCAGCCGAGGAAACGCACCCCGCCGATCACCACCGCGTCGTTCTCCAGCACGTGCACATGCGTGCCCCGGCACTTCGTCCGCGCCGTGGCGAGGAGCTCCGGCATCAGCCGCTGCCCGTAATACTCGTGGTTGCCGAGGACGTAGATCACCGGCCGGCGGAAGGCGGCGAGCGCCCAGGCGACGCCCTCCAGCCCGACGCCGATGTCGCCGGCGAGAACCGTGACATCGGCGTCGATGGCGTTGAGGTCGACTTCCCGCGGCCAGCGGGCGAACTCGAGGTGCAGGTCGTTGAGGATGTGAAGCCGCACCCTATACCTCCACCACGAGTTCCGGATTCCAGCCGGTCGCTTCCAGCGCCCGGCCGTCCCGCGCATAGCCGCGCGGATTGCACACCACCCGGCAGTCCCCGATCCGGTGGTCGGCGAAGGCGTGCGTGTGCCCGTGCAGCCACAGGTCGGCCCGGGCCACGAGCGGGTCGAGATGGCTGGCGAAGGCCGCCGTCAGCAGGTCGTTCTGCCACCAGGGGGCGATGCTCGCCAGGCTCGGCGCGTGGTGGGTCACCACCACGGTCTTGCCGGCGAAGGGCTCGGCCAGCTTCCCCTCCAGCCAGGCGCGGCTCGTCCGGTGCAGTTCCACCGTCTGCTCGGGCAGCAGATAGCCGCCCGAGCCCGTGCGGATCGTCCTGAAGTCGTTCATCGAGCGCGCCGCTTGCCGGCGCGCGGCGAACGCAGCCTCGGGCCCGAACAGCTCGAAGTCGGTCCACAGGGTGCCGCCGAGAAACCTCACGCCCCCGACGACCACTTCGTCGTTGTCCAGGAAGTCGATGCCCAGATCGAGCGCCGCCTTGCGCATCTGCGCCGCCAGGCCCCGCATATCCGCAAAATAGAACTCGTGATTGCCGGCGACGTAGACGATCCGTTTGTCGGCGAACGCCGTCCTGGCCCACTCCAGGCCATGGGTGTGCCGGCCGATGTCCCCGGCCAGCACGACGAGGTCCGCCGCCGCCACCGCGGAGGGTGTGGGCATCCAGTTGCTCATCTCGATGTGCAGGTCGCTTACCGCGTAGATCCTCATGATCCATTCCTTTCCTTCAATCCTCTTCCATGACCCGGGACTCGACGTGGCGGTCGCAGGCTGTCACCAGCCAGCCGCTCTTCCGCTCCCGCAGTTGCCCCGGCGCGCCGCACACCTGGCAGCGCGCCGACGCCTGTTTCGCTGCCTCGGCGACAATCCTGGCGATGCGCTCGCGCGTCTGCGCGGACAGTTGCGGCCGCTCCGGCTCGACCACGATGTGCGCCAGGCTGTCGGGACCGATGAAGTCCAGGTAAACCCCGCCCTCGTTCCAGTACATGCGCAGTCCGCCGAACTTCTCCTTGATCTGGCGCCATTGGAACAACGCCTTCTCTTTCGAAGTGAGGAGAGCGTCGATCCGCCGGCAGGCTTCCTCGATCGGCTCGAACCAGCCCGGATCGATGGAGACCATGTAGTACGGCAAGTCTTCGAACTGCTCCGGGTAGCGCCGCTTAAGCTGCGCCGCCCGGCTTTCCCAAGTGTTCATGCGACACCTCTCGTTTCCATTCAAATAAACCCCATGCGCCGATCATCCCGACGCGTTCCCTCCAGGCCCGCTTCCTCGAACCGGAAGTCCCGGCCCGCCAAGCGGTCCCGCGCCATGCGGCCGATGGCCGTTTGCAGCGCCAGGCCCAGCTCGCGCGGGCTGGCCACGGCCCGCTCCAGCAACGCCGGCGGCGGCTCGACCGGCAACTGCTCCGCCAGTCCGTAAGCTTCGATCAGCCGCCGGTACTGCTGGCGGCCGATCTGGCGCAGCTCGCACGCCGTCGGCCGACGCACGGTGAAGGTCGCCAGCCGGCTCCGGATGGGGTCCGGCAGGCGCTCGAGAGCGTTGGCCGTCGCCACCCAGGAGAACCAGTTGGCGTCGATGGGCAGCTCCGCGAACTCGTCCCGGAAGCGCCGCGCGCTCTCCGCTTCCAGCAGGGCGTAGAGGCAGCCCAGCGGGTCGTACCTCGACTCCGCCGCCTTGTCGATCTCGTCCAGCAGGAAGACCGGGTTCATCTCCCGCCCGAGCAGGAGGGCGTCGAAGACCGCTCCCTGCTTGCCGGTGCCCCAGAAGCTGGACAGTCCGCCGAGCTGGCCGCCCTGCGTGGCGTGGCCGAAGGCCATCTCGAAGCGGCGCACCCCCAGGATCTCGGCCAGCCGCTGCGAGAAGGCCGTCTTGCCGATGCCGGCCTCCCCCAGCAGGAGCACCGGCGGCAGGCGCAGCCGGCCGTTGCCGAGGCGAGCGATTGCCGCTTGGGCGGCGTAGTGCTCCACCACCGGGGCGAAGTTGGGGAAGGCCTCGGCGAGCGACTCGATCGCGGCAGGCGCGGGCGCCTGCGCGAAGCGCCGGTAAAAGCCCGAGTCCGGCACGCGGCCCGTGATCAGCCGCCTCCGGTCGGCGTGGTCGCCATCGCTCGTCTGCTCGACGCGCTCGGCCAGCTCCAGCCAGTCGCCGAAGTCGACCCAGGGCAATTCGCCCGCGGCGGGTGTGTCCTGAATGAACGGGGCGAGCCGGCGCGCCAGCGGGTAGCGCCAGCCGGCCTCCCGGAACCGTTTGGGGCTGACGACCGTGGTCTTCCGCAACAAGCCGCTCGCGCCATCCTCGTGGTCGAGGAGGCGACGGCCGATGCGCTCAAGGCTGGCCTCCCCGTTGGTCTGGCTATCGGCGAAGAGACAGGCGCCGAGAAGATGGCGCAGAGTTTCGTCCTCGGGTTCGCCGAGGACGCGGCCGGCGAGCGCAAGAAGCGCATCCCAGCCCTTCTCTTCGGAAACCAGGAGGCGCGTCCTCTCGCCGTTGCCGAGATCGACGCGCACGACCGTCAGCCGGCGCGGCAGCCAGCCCGGTTCGACCCGAAAGCGTTCCATCTTCTTCTCCCCGGCCTTGTGGGCCTCAAACGGACGACGCGCCGTGGGTAACGGCCGTCGCCAAAAACAAAAAACCCCGCGACATGCGCGGGGTTCTCTGGAAAACGTCTCCTATGCGATCACGTCACCCCGGTGGACGCGCGCGAGCCGGCACCGCGACTATGACGGTCGCGGCGCTGAGCGGTTTGGAGTTGAAGTTCGTTTCCATACGAAACAAGATACCGGATCGGAATTGGACCGCGCAAGGAATTTGTGCGGGGAAATCCGCCTTCGCGACCGAAAAACAACAATCGGCTGATAGCATATGCTGTCAACCGATATCGTCTGAAATCGGCGATCGCCGGCAGTGATGTCTGATGCGTTCGCGCATCGGGAACTCAAGCCGACGATATGCGATCAATCCTGCATCCACTCGAGAGAATCACCGCCTCCGGTTTGGAATCCCATTCCGCGCTCAACGCCTGGGAGTTCGTGACCTCGGCTTCACTTCCGCCTAGACTGGACGATGCCACCCTGATGTGAGTTCGCCAGCATCCTTGAATCGTAGGTATGCCTGGATGATACGGCTGACGCGATCATGGACACCATTGCACAGTCCGCGCTTACCGATTAGGCCGAAGGGGGATGGACTTTCGTCGGTGAGATTCGGCGCGCGTTGGAGATTCGTTGAGGCGTGCGATTAAAAAGCGCTTTTGGCTTGAAAATGACTACGCGCCGAGGAGAAAGCCTGCCGTATGGTATTGGAATCCGCTGTGGTCATGCAGAGGGTAAACCGCGAGACTCACTATAACCTACGAGCCATGGGCACCGCCCTGTTAGTGCTTGTCGGCTGCATGCAAGCGAGCCTGCTCATCACTTAGTGTCATGACGAGCGCCATAGCGAGCGGCACAGGTTAGAGTTTTGAGCCGCGGACTCCATAGAGATGCAGCTAACCTAAAGATGATCAGGCTCATCGCGTGAGCCAGTAAGTCTATAAGATGAAATATGGCGTGGAGTTCCTTATTAGGTACTGATAAAATAGTGATAAGATCCTTATAAGTGCTTAATTATCTTTTAGCGACTAAGGCGTGGCAAAAGCACGGAACAAGACGGCAAGTACCAGGGTAAGCTTCAACCCTTCGGTCGAGGTGACCAATTATTTGGACGACCTTGCGCGCCTCGGTATTCATGGAAAGTCGCGCGCCGAGGTTGTCAGCTATCTCGTCACGAGATCTGTCGACGAAATGCTGAGAACTGGAATGCTAAGGCTTCATGGGGGAAGGAAGCGATGACACTAACCTTCGCAGAGGCCTCGTGTCGACGATGTCCACTGCTGACGTTCTCTGCTGGTCTGTCGAACAGAAGAAGTCGGAGCAATTGTGATGAGCAATGAACGCAAGACAGAGAATCTATTGGAACAGGCGTTTCGCAAGAAGGGTTTCGTCGACGAAGACTTTCAATTTCAAGGCGCTGACGACGAGGAAATTCAGCGTTGCCTTCCTTCCAAACGAAGCGGCAAAGACGGTGCCGGCAAGCCGGAACACATCATACGGCTCAATGGCGACGCAGCAGATATTCTCGTCACGGAATGTAAGCACGACAAAGCATGCCATGCTTCGGCACCCGGCTTGAACGAGGACTCTAATTTTAAACCGACCAAGTACGCGGAAGACGGGGTTCTGCACTACATGAAGGGGCTGCGTAAGGAATTCAATGTCATTGGCCTCGCAGTATCCGGTACCGACACACTACAGATATCCACATTCAAGGCAATGCGCGGTGGAGCTATTGAGCGCCTCGGAAACGCAGCTGTTCTGTCCAAGGATGATTATTTAACTATTCTGCGTAGATCTGCTGGCTACGGTAAGAAAAGCGAAGAGGAAATCAGGGATTTTGCCCGTGAGTTGCATGATTACCTGAGAGATCACATGGAGCTGTCCGAAGCCTTCAAGCCGTTAATTGTCAGCGGAATACTATTGGCCTTGAAGAACCAAATGTTTGAACAGTCCTATCGTGCCGCACCAAACAAGGACGAATTAGCCGACGCGCTGGTAATGTCCATACAGCATACTTTGCGTGCGAATAAGGTGAAGGCCGAAAAGATGTCAGCAATGATGGCGGGCTATGAATTTATCCGCGTAAACAAATCGGTCAAGGAATACCTTCCGCAGACCATTGCCAAAATATACAGACACCTATTCTTTGCGCTGCAGCCTAACAGCAGTTTCGACCTGCTTGGTAATTTTTATGGGGAGTTTCTTCGTTATTCGGGCGGTGACCAGCAGGGATTGGGAATCGTCCTTACTCCACGCCATATCACGGAGCTCTTTGCAGACCTGGCTGATTTGAACCCTGAGAAGAGCGTCGTGGTCGACATCTGTGCGGGCACAGGGGGCTTTCTGATCTCAGCCATGGCAAACATGATTGAGAAGGCCAACAACGATTCGTCCGTCATTCGGCGTATCAAAGATTACGGCCTGATAGGGATAGAGCTTGATCAGCACATGTTCACGTTGGCCTGCGCTAATATGATTTTTCGCGGCGATGGCAAGGCAAATATGTTTTGGGATGACTGCTTGAAGCCGCGGGAAGAAGACACAGAGCCACGTATTGCAAAGCTCAAGCCAAATGTTGCCATGCTTAACCCTCCGTACAGCAAGAAAGGCAAAGGTAAGCATGAATTTGCTTTTGTAAAGCGTGCACTTGACCTGCTTCAGGAGAATGGTATCGGTGTCGCGATCATTCCCGTGGGCGCACTGATTGAGGACAAGAAGGAAGGTATCCAAATCAAGCGGGAAATACTGGAGTCACACAGTTTAAAGGCAGTAATGTCTATGCCATCGCAGTTGTTTCCTGGTGTTGGCACGGTTACGGCGATCGCCATCTTTGAGGCTCACAAGCCGCATTACCGCTATGAGAAGCGACCGGCCTTGAACGCACAAGGGACGCCCATACTCGATGAGAACCAGAAGCCGGTCATGGAATCGGTAGCCATTCCAAAGGCTGACACATGGTTTGGCTACTGGCGTGACGATGGGTTTACCTTAAGTAAGAATAAGCGGATTGAACGCCGACCAGGTCTTTGGAACGTAATACGATCGGAATGGCTTGATGCATATCGCAATCAACGAGTAGTTCCTGGAAAATCATGCAAGAAGGCCGTAACCCATGTGGACGAGTGGATTGCGGAAGCCTACATGGACACCGATTACACCACACTGTCCCGAGCGGACTTCGAAGCAGTGGTGAAGAGGTATGCAATGTTTCGGCTGTTAGGGACCGGCTATCAACTCGAGTCCGAGAATACCAATGATTAGGGTCGGTGATCTTTTTGTTCTTAAATATGGTCATAGCCTTGAGCTAAACCGACTTGAAAAATCGGACGAAGGAGACGCGGTTAATTTTGTATCACGGACTGCTCGAAACAATGGGGTAAGTGCAAGGGTCCGTCGTAACCCCAATCTTCAGCCAGCTCCCGCAGGAACAATTACCGTGGCTCTTGGTGGTGAGGGTGGCGCAGGAACAGCATTTCTTCAGCCTTTCCCGTATTACTGCGGGCGCGACGTCATGGTTTTAACTCCGAGGACACCCATGACTGAGCAGGAACTATTGTGGTGGGCAACCTGTATCACAGAAAACCGCTTTAGGTTTGGATTTGGTCGTCAGGCAAATAGAACACTAAAGGATTTGCCCCTGCCTGATCCTGCAACCATGCCTGGGTGGGTATCGCGCGCGGATATAAAGAAGTTTGACGGATTCAATGCTGCAGCTAAATCTTTTTTGGTACCGCTCTCCAATACTGCGTTATGGCCGGCGTTCTCTCTGCAGGAACTTTTTGACATCCGCAAAGGAAAGCGCTTAACCAAGACACAGATGGAATCTGGTGCAATCCCGTTCATTGGGGCGATTGATAGCAACAACGGGATATCTGGGTTTGTATCCGATGCAATCCATGCGGGGAACACCATTACAGTTAGCTACAATGGTTCTGTTGCCGAGGCGTTCTACCAACCCGTACCATTTTGGGCTTGCGATGATGTTAACGTGTTGTATCCAAGATTTACATTATCCCCAGGTATCGCACTCTTCCTTTGCGCACTCATTCGTCGGGAGAAGTATCGCTTCAGCTATGGCCGCAAATGGCATCTAGAGCGAATGCAAGCATCGACTATCAGGCTGCCGGCCAATGACGACGGTACGCCAGACTGGACTTACATGGAGAACTACATAAAGGCACTGCCTTACAGTTCTCAAATCCAGTAAGCCTATGAGGCGGCCATAGCTGCCGCACAAGAATTAGGGAATTTTGAGGCCACATGACGCTCTATCCATTGATCAGAAACGAGAGTTTTTCCTGCGGTCGTATTATCGGATTCGCAGAAGCGAGGCGGTGTAGGCTGGGGATATGTCGCAACGACAGATCGAATAGAGTCGGGCTATCGATTACGCTACCAATTGGGAGTGTTTCGAAACAGTAAATCGCAAAAAAGTCCTGCATGCGCAGCCGCCTCATAATCAGAATTCCCAGACAGATCCACTTGGATTGCTTAGTGATTTGTGGCGATTGATCAAACGCTGGGTTGGTTATTGAAACGTAAGCGTCCGGCACCGGCCGTCTTGACGCTCACATTGATTCCTCAGAGAGCTTCGTTAATGCGCTGCCTGGAGTGCAAGTTCGCCTTTACCATCACATCTGGGATAAACCCCGCCTTCCACATGCTGGTGTTGAAAGACACCTGATCGCTATCTCGATCATCACCAACGCAGAGAGGGCGTTTCGGCGCTTAGCTGTCGAGTGATCTTGGTGCTTAGAACAAGACGGCCTTCATCTCGCGCGCAAATTCAGGGAGTCATTGGCGCATAACGAGGATGCGCTAACTCAGGCGCCTTGTCACTTGGCCAGACACCACATGCGACTCTGCTATATAGCTTCCCGTGGGCGCCCATCAAAAACCTCCCTTGACAGCGCTAGGCGAACGAACTTTCACTAATTAGAAGGCGGGTTCCGATATTGCACTCAAACCTCAAGTAGACATAGTTCTTCCAGACGTATCGCCATCGCTTCGGTCGATACTCCGAACTGACTTGCCAACGACACAAAGTGAGTGCCGTTATAACTTTCCGCGCCAGCGAGGATTCTCGATAAGTCACGAACCGTTTTGCGGTCACATTTCAAATTCAAAGAATTTCCCCTGGTAAGCGCAAAGGCTGTCTCCTCATTAAGAGAAAATACCTCAGCAGCAAAAAGCTGTTTAAAGCGCGCCCTGACAAGTTTCCCAGGCATCAGGAAATACGAAGCAAACTTGTCGGCTTCGAGCTCGACAGTATCGCGCGCTATTGTGGTCCCGTTTAATGGGCGATCTCGATGTAATCCTCTTGCGTCGTGCAGTAGTGCATGCCCCAATTCATGGGCTGCTGTGAATTTACGAACATCCTGAGGGAACTGCCGGGAAATCCTGACCAGCTTGACAGTGTCGTCGATTAATCCGGCGACTTCGATTTGTTTGCCATCACTGAAGTATTGACCGAGTGTTTCAGCAAGGTCGTAGTCGAATTCAATAAGTCGAAAGGCTGCGGATGGTTCCAGGACATCGATCGGATCGGATATCCGTGTATCAACCCAAATTTTGTCTCGATCCTGCCACATTAGTCTTTGGAGGTCTGTGGCAACTCGCTCGATTTCGATGTTTGTGTGACGAGAATGTCCTTTGGTGTTCCTCAACAAAGCGGCATACCCACCGGGAACCTTCGACCGGAGTTTGGGGAAGGCCTTGTCTTGGATAGAAGCGGTATTGCTGCTGTTAGTAACCTTGCTGGCTGCTGACACCAGTACGGTTTCCTCGGTGGGAAGCAGGGCGCTGTATGCGCCTGTATCGTTTAGATAGGCGTACGGATTCTGAAGCAACTGGCGACTTGCAGTGATCCGCTTCCCCAAGTGTTTGGCCGCTACATGACTAGCCGATTCTGTTGTTGAAAACTTAGATACCATGTCCGTACCCCTTTCCTTGAAAAGCCATATAGAGCTGTCCTTAGAAAACTAGGATTTTCGGTGGGATGCCATGTCGACTACCTCAGCTTTGGCATTTTCGCCTCCCGGTTCGGCTGTATCTTTGGTGGACCGCAGGCGTAAGGTAACCACTTTGTTATCTGAACCACGTAGATAATTCTCGGGCAGTCCGCAGAGTCGCTCAATGTCTGCAGGAAAGAGCCCTACTTCAGAAACAATACGTCCATGATCAAACCCCCCCTCTTCAAGAAGCAGTTTGACAGCGCGGCTCATAAGTCGAGTTTCTTCGAAGACAATCTTTTCGTCCCCAGGTTCTCCACGTCGCCAACCGCGCGCACTGTAATTCTTCCATAGTCGTGTTGCATATTCTTCGCTTATGATACCCAATTGTTTCGATCGAAAAATCATGGCTCCTATTGAAACCTTCCAACGAGGTTTCATGGCTAAGAACGTTTCTAGCGATGGAGTCGCCACCTCGGAAGCAAACGATTCCGCTGGAAGCAGAAATGCGGACGCAAACAGATTAGCCTGGCGTTCGATCTCGGAATACCGCGAATTGAACTCAACATCATCTAGATGCCGATGTAAGACAAGGTGCCCAAGCTCGTGAGCAGCATCAAAACGATGCCTCGTGCTGTTGGCCTTGTCGCGCGCAAGAAAAACATACGGGCGGGCATCACAATCGAACCATTTCGAGACACCGTCCATGTTGGTGTAACCAAGCTCTTCTCCTGAAATCACGACCCCGGCGTTTTCCATCGCCAGAATCACATCGGTTATGGGACCTACGCCCAACTTCCAATGCTTCCGCAGATTGAGCGCGATTGTCTCTATATCTTCGTCGCGGATTGTCAGGTAATCCTTGGCGTTCTCGGAAGGGACATTTACCGTTGGCCACTCAACCCATTCCTGGAAAACTTGGCTCGCTTCGCAAAGATACTCGAGACGGGTCTTGGCAATATTCCGTGCCGTGCGTGTGATTGCGGCTTTGCTACGGAAAAAGTATGGCCTATCGCCATAGGCCACTATAGGCCGTAAGAACCAGCTTGCGGGCACTGCCAGATGTCGTTCGAGACTTTCTAGAGCATCCGGTTCTGGGAATTGATCCCCCTTTTCCCAGCGCGATATAGCTCCTGAAGAACGTCCAATTAGATTTGCCAACGTCGTCTGCGTCATGGCTCGCCCTTCCCGGGCTTGAACCAAACGCGCACCTTGAAAACCAGTTACGCCTTTTCTCATGGTCGTCCCCTATGATTGTCGTTGATCAGAAGGGTTACCCTGCTTCTGCATCCTTGAGCTTCTTTTTCAGCGTTACAAGCGCGCGGTCAGGCACAGTCGTTTCGGTCTTGGCCGTAAACGCAGCCATTACGGATTCGATTGGTTCGAACAAGTGCCACTCCTTGAAGTTCGAAAATGGGACACCAACACAAATCTTGGCTGGCATATCTTGCGGTGCCCGTAAATGGGGGTTAACTGTGACCAGAAAAACCCCCAACCCTTCAGTCCCCCGATCAACTGGAGGGCTAAATAGGTCGAAGTTGATTGGTTCCAGACGTGAGTTCAGTGCGGCGATGGCACGCCGATGCTTTGCCGCTCTAGGTATTCGGTTCGAGAAATTCACCGAAATCCGGCCATATACGATGCCTTGGGCGCTAACCAAGGTATAAAACTCGCCCTTCGGATCCGTCTGTGCGGCCAAACCAACGAGGCCTGCGTTTTGAGCCGCGGTCCTTAGCGCTTCATTCTGTCGGTAATGGCGTACTTGTCCCTGCACTCGCCGATGCTCAGGATGCTCGTAGGTGGACGCCTCTCGATGGGCTTGCGAATATGCAGCCTCAAGCCCCTCTACCGCAAGTTGAAGGAAATTACGTGGGGTGCAGGAAACAATGTAATCCATCAGATCGACAGTCATATGGTCATTTTGATCGAGTTTGCGTTATACGGATAATACGCAATATTTTTTGTGTTTTGAAGAGATTGTTCGGATTTACTTTGCGCACCATTTGGGCTTTGTGTCTAACTTGATGATTTGTTTGATTATTCATGCTGGGTATGGATTTGTGCAGAGGGCAACCGCTATTGGCCTAGCTAGATCATCAAGGTGAAATGGCAGGTATAACCTTGAAAATGAGGCCTTCAATATGAGCCGCTCGATGCCAACTGATAAGCCAGAAAACGCCGCCGCCCCTGTCGGAATTTTCGACCTATCAAATGCTCATGGCGTCAATGAATCGGAGCGGCTTCTCATGCGGCTTTGCCGCAAGTCGTTCCTGAGCCTTTGGGCGCACGCAAACCTCCATACAGCGCAGGATATGCGCCAACGCAAGGGTAGTGCCAAGGAGTTTGCCGACGTGCTGGTGGTCTTCGGAAACGATGTCATCATCTTTTCCGACAAGCACATTGAATTTCAGCAAGACCAGGATCTTGAGATCGCCTGGCCAAGATGGTTCAGGCGGGCAATCGTTGATTCTGCCAAGCAACTTCATGGTGCGCTAAGTTGGTTGCGCCGTTTCCCTGATCGTGTATTTCTTGATGCGTCCTGCAAACGTCCGCTGCCGGTAGCGCTCCCGTCCACTGATGTCGCACGCTATCACCTCGTTGCAGTGACCCGCGGCAGCCGTGAGGCCTGTCTCAAACTGTTTCCAAACAGCTTCGGCACACTTCAGATCGATACCAGTATCGTAGGTGATGCCCATGGGCGGCAGCCTTTTACCATCGGCGTTCTGGATCGATCAAGGAACTTTGTCCATGTCCTTGATGAGTTCTCGCTCGAAGTGGTAATGAATGAACTGGATACCATTACCGACTTTGTCCAGTACCTTAATGCTCGCGAGTCGTTTTTATCCTCCACAGCAGTTGTGGTACGCACAGCAGGCGAGGAGCAGTTGATCGCTGCCTACATTCTGAACGGCGGTGGTAGCAAACATCCTTTTATACCCGATGCTGCAGGTCCGAAAATGCCCGGGTTGGTCATCTTTGATGAATCGCACTATCCCAGCCTGATTAAGCATCCTGAATATCAGGAAAAGCGGCGGCAGGACAAAATCAGTCATGCTTGGGACGACTTGATCGAGCGGTTTATCCGTCTCGGCGATCCAAAATTGGTGCACCCGGGGTTCGAGCAGCCAAACCATGAGACGGAAAAAGCTCTTCGCATCATGGCCGCCGAACCGCGCTTCAGACGCCACCTATTGATTGAGTCGATGGGAGAAATGTTGGCGGCTGCATTAGAGCAGCCTGGTCGTAGGCGTGCGCGGTTATTCTCGACAAGGGAGCAGCCTGACCTCGTCTACATATTCCTAGCGATGCCCAAATTGAAGACTGAGAGCTTTGTTGAGTATCGGAGGCACCGCGTTGCCTTGCTGCATGCGTACTGTCGCGTCGCCAAACTACGCTTTGCCCATGCGGATACCTTTGTTGCGCTCGGAATTGATCATCCCGTAAGGGACTACGAATTGTCGTCGGAAGACGTGATCGTATTCACCTGCCATGAATACACCCCAGAGGAGAGGGCTGAGGCTGAATATTTTCAACGAGAAACAGGGATCCTTGGGGATGGGCTCTCGATGAAAGAGGGATACGCTACCAAATTTCCAGTGATCAACAGCTCGCAGTCCAAACAGGGGCCTAAGAAGATTAAACGAGCTGACAGCCTTCGTCGCCAGAAAAAACGTAAAGCAAAACTTGCAAAGGCAGCGCGACGTATGAACCGCAGATAGTAAAGTAATCAATCTGTTTACATCCCGACGGAGGATGCGTTAAGAATAAGTTAGAGCAAGGATTATTCGCGGCAAGGTTATGTTTCCATAAACGAGAAATCGGCAAGGAAATGCTTCTCTCACAGGTGAGAGAAACCGCCCAGAGGGATGCGGTTCATCACATTTCGGCAACGAAATGGTTCCGATGAGCGGCAAGGATAAGGTTCCCGGGACACCGCAGGGGTTGGCTTTTTCCATTTTGGAATCCGGTTCAGCCGGACGGGGCGGTTTCGTTCGCCAGGTGTTTTGGTCAGAGCTTGGAAAACGACTGCGTCGCCCCCGGAAGAACGCGCAGCCGCCATTCCTGCTTGAGTTCAGCCGCGACGTCATCGATGGCGTTCCGGTTCTCCGCAGGATCGGCGCCCAGGTCGTAAGCATGCTCGGCGCTGGTTCTGGCATCGATCCAGTATTTCCATGGCCGTCCCGGTTGCTGGTGGTCGACCAGCCCGACCTTGGCGCCTTGCTGGAAGAAACTGAAGGACGCCAATCCGGGCTGCTGCAGCGGCTGCCCGATCCAGGTCCCCGGTATCGGCATGCCGAGTTCGGCCAGGATGGTGGGAGCGATGTCCACCTGGGCGGCCATGCGCTTGCCGGCGAACGGCGCGGACGGCTGGTAGCCATAGGACAGGAACAGCAGCGGCACCCGCAGGGCGGGTTCGTCCACGCTGTTGCCATGCCCGAAGATGCCGTGCTCGCCCAAATGTTCGCCGTGGTCGGCGGTGATCACGACCAGGGCTTCGCGCAGGTAACCCTTGCGGCCGAGGATGTCCAGAAGGCTGGCGATGGCGATATCGACCTGAATCACTCCGTTGTCGTAAAAATTCAGGGTGCCTTCACTGGGACCGTCGAGCCCGCTGCGCACGCCCGTTCTGGCGTAATTCGTCACCGGCTGGTAGCGCAGGGCGTCGGGGTGGCGCTTGCCCAGCGGGTGGGCCGACATCAGGTGAAACTGCATCATGACGGGCGTTCCGTCCCAGGACGCAAAGCCGGCCAGGCGGTCGCTGACCAGCCGGTCGTCGTTCATGTAGTAGCCCTGCGCCGACGAGCCGTCGAAATAGCTGTCAACCTTGCCGTAGGATTCTCTGAGACCGTAGAAATTGGTGTGGTCGCCGCCGAGGATCATGTGGATGCGGTAGCCGTGCTGCACCAGCACCTGCTGCAGGGTGAAGGGCCGCGAGGAGAATTGATGCACGTACTTCGAGCTGGCCAGGCTCAATAGTCCGCAGGAGGATTCGCTGCAGGAGGCATGCGCGGCACCGATGTTGCGCACCAGCCCGGCCTTGGCCAGCCGGCTCAGGTTCGGCGTGGTTTCCCGTTCGTAGCCGTTCACGCCCATGTGGTCCGGCCGCAGCGCGTCGACCACGATGAGGATCACGTTGCGGCGGGCTGCATCCGGATTCGGCTGGTAGGCGGCGCGGGCGGCGTCCTCCAGCTTGTCGCGCTTCGCGGCCTCGGCACTGTCGATGGCCTGGCTCTGGAAGGTGCGCGTCGCCTCGCGCGGGAAGAAAGTCAGGCTGACCGGTTCGGCCTGCGGAATCCAGGGACCTGCGGAAAATTCGTAAACGCCGATGGCGACGGTGCCGGAACCGGCGGCCGTGGTGAGGGCGAGTATGCTGCCGGAGAGGCGCCGCGCCAGCAGGGGCACCCAGTCGAAGCGCGCCAGGTAGAGGAATGCCAGCACCATCAGCGCGACATAGGCGCAGCCGGCCCCGGCCAGGATCGCCGTCGTTGACAGCCCGAGCGAGGCCGCCAGATCCAGCGCCTGGGCGGCATAGGTGGTGATCAGGCTCCAGGAGATGACCCTGCCCCATGAGTCGAGGCCGATGATGGTCAGCCCATAGTAGAGCAGCAGGGAAGCCGCCAGGCTGGCGGCCAGCGATGCGCTCAGCAGGCGGGCGGCCATGCCGGGCAGCCAGCGATCCGCGGCCAGCCGCAGCATTGCCAGCGCGAGCAAGGAAAGCGCGATGAGCTGGAGGTGGGGCAGGATGGCTGCGGCGGGGGCGGCATAGCGCGTGACGTAGACCGCCAGGAAGGCGATCGGCAGGCAATACCAGAGCGCCATTTCCGACCCGAGCCGGAGGAGCAGCGAGCGCCAGTGCCGTTCAGACATTCCGGATCGTCACCAGCTTCGACAAGCCGAGGAAATTCACCGGCTGCACCGAGGCCACCTGCCAGCCGCGCGCGAGTATTTGCTCGTCATAGCTGAAATCGGAGCGGAAGCCGACACGGTCGGCCATCGGCCGCACGAGGCGTTCCAGCAGCCACCAGAAGCGGCTGCCGCTGAAATGGTTGAGGATGACGATGGTTCCGCCCTTGCGGCAGACCCGGCGCGCTTCGGCGATCAGGCGGTCCGGATTCGGTGTGACGGAAAGCACATAAGGCAGCGTTACGCAGTCGAAGGAGCCGTCAGGGAAATCCAGGACCTCGGCATCCATGGCCCGCAGGCGGATATGGCGATCCGGCATCTGCGCGACCCGGTGGCGTGCGAGCTCCAGCATTTCGGGGGATATGTCGATGCCGGTAACGTTTGCGGTGGAGGGGTAGCGTCCCAGGGTCAGGCCGGTACCCACGCCCATTTCCAGGATCGATCCAGGACGCAGCGAACAGACGGCGCCGGAAAGAGCGCGCCGACCCGGCTCCAGAATGGCGCCGAACAGCCTGTCGTAGATGGGTGCGTAAAACCGGTAGGTGCTGATGACGTTTTCTTGTGTTATGGACTTCATGGGCAGGTGTCGTCGGCCGTGCATTCTGGATGGAATGCGCAATGATAAAGGCGTAGCGGCGAAAATAGCGGAAGTCGGTCGGGCCATCCGCCGGACGGCGGCCCCGGCGATACGGGCGGGAAGGTTAAGGGCGGCTAGCCTGCGAGGGCGAGATCGTCGGCGAGCGGCTTGCCCGGCATGTGGAAGGCCACCGGGCCGTCGGCGAGGCCGTCGACGAACTGGCGCACGAAGGGGTCGGTCGAGGCGCGGATCTCGTCGGGCGTGCCCTTGGCGACGACCTTGCCGTCGGAAATGAAGTAGGCGTAGTCGACCACCTTGAGCGATTCGGCGACGTCGTAGGTGACGACGATGGAGGTGACGCCGAGGGCGTCGTTGAGGCCGCGGATCAGGTTGCCGATCTGGGTGAGCGAGATCGGGTCGAGGCCGGAGAAGGGCTCGTCGTACATGATCAGCAGCGGGTCGATGGCGATGGCGCGCGCGAGCGCGACGCGGCGCGCCATGCCGCCGGAGAGCTCGCTCGGCATCAGTCCGTGCGCACCGCGCAGGCCGACCGAGTGCAGCTTCATCAGCACCATGTCGTGGATCAGTTCGTTGGGGAGGTCGGTGCGCTCGCGCATCGGGAAGGCGATGTTCTCGAAGGTCGAGATGTCGGTGAACAGCCCGCCCTGCTGGAACATCATGCCCATCTTGCGGCGCATCTCGTAGAGCGCGTCGGTGTCCAGTTCGTGGATGACCTTGCCCTCGACCTTGACGTGGCCGGCCGCCGGCCGCAGCTGGCCGCCGATCAGCCTGAGCAGCGTGGTCTTGCCGCAGCCGCTGGCGCCGAGGATGGCCACCACCTTGCCGCGCGGCACGTCGAGGTCGAGGCCTTTCAGGACGTCGAGGCTGTTGTAGGAAAACTTGAGATTCGATATCTCGATCAGGGTGTTCTGCTTGTCTTGCATGGCGGCTTCCGTGTTCAGTTTTGGCGAACGTATCCCAGCTGGCGCAGGGCGTCAAATGCCTTGCCGGCGAGCACCTGGTGGCCCTCGGCGTTGGGGTGCAGCTGGTCGAGCTTGAGATCGGGATCGGAGAGCACGTCCGGTATCGCATCGGCGATCAGCGGCACCTTCCGTTCCTTGGCGATTTCGGCGTAGAAGGGCGGCGGCGAGAGGCTCTGGAAGACGACGCCGGCCACACTCGGTTTCGGCGTGGCCAGCAGCACGGGCTGGGCGTTGCGGCTGCGTATCAATTCAAGTATGCGCGCCAGATTGCCGCGTGTCTGCTCCTCCGGCAGCTTGCGCAGCATGTCGTTGCCGCCCAGCGTCACCAGCACCAGTTTCGGCGCGTGCTCGTCGAGCAGCGCCGGCAGGCGCGCCAGGGCGTCGCCGGTCTTGTCGCCGCTGACGCCGCCGTTGACGACCTGCCAGCCGGTCTTTTCGGCGAGAAGGGCCGGCCAGGCCTGCCCGGTCGTCAGGCCGTAGCCGGCGGTGAGGCTGTCGCCGAGCGCCAGCACCATCGTGCCGGGCGGCAGCGGCTCGGCCTTGTCGGCCGAGCAGGCGGCGAGCAGCGCCAGCAAGGAGGCGAGAAGGAAGGCGCGCCGCGGCGTCATTTCCGTTCCACCGCCTCGAGCCCGGCCAGCGCCTCGCGCAGCGCCCGCAGCTCGCGCCGGTAGCCTTCCGCGTCGCCGTAGTCGGCGAAGCCGTCGTGATAAGGGTGGGCGTGCAGCAGGCGCCGCGCATGTTTGATCGGGCACCAGTATTGCTCGGTGCGGGCGACGATCTCGCGCATGTAGGAGGCCAGCCCGTTGGCGTAGGAGCAGTAGGCACAGTTCAGCTTCTCGAGCGCGTTAAGGTAGGCGAGGTGCGAGCGGTCGAAGAAGAAATGCTCGCTGCGTTTCACGCGCGGGATGCGGTAGAAGGGGAAGCAGACGTACTGGTAGACGGTGACGAAGAGGTCGGCCAGCACGAGCGGTATGAACACCGCGTAGATCACCGGCGCCGTGGCGACGTGGCGCAGCTCGGCGCCGAAGATGTAGGCCAGCAGGCCGGCCCTGAAGCGGCGCTGCTGCTCCAGCACTTCGCGCTCGAAGCGGATGCGCCGGTGTTCGAAGTCGGCATGCAGTTCGGCGCGTCGGCGCTGGACCTCCTGCTCGATCTCCTCCTGGATCTGGTGAATGCGCTCGAGCAGTTCGCTGACCTTCGGGTTCATCGCGGGCCCTTTGCCGTGTCGTGGAGGCTGACTTTACTGGTCTTCCTCGGGCAGCAGGGCGGCGACCATGGCGACCATTTCAGGATCGAGGTCGAAGCCCGGCGTCTGCTCGGGATTGATGGCGATGGAAATGCCCGAGCCCATGCGGCGCAGGATCCAGGAGAACTCGGTGAGCATACCGCCGCCGTAGCCGGGGAAGGCGGCGAGGAAATCGCGGGCGCGGTCCGGCGAAGAGAACAGCACGAGGATGCTGTTGCCCTCGCCGTCCTCGACGACCAGCGGCTCGGCCTTGGTCGAGGCCTGGAAGCCGGCGATGGCGTGTTTCTCGTCCTTCACCGGCAGGAACACCTGCGCGTCGAGCAGGCGTCGGGCGAATTCCTCAGGCTCCAGCCTGCCCTCATCGAATTCCAGCAGCAGGGCTTCCAGTTCGTTGCGCGTGGGCTGCGGTTCATTCATGGCTTTTCCTTTCAGTCGGCGCGCGCCGCGGCGCGGGCGGGTTGCCGGCGCCGGGCCGGCGCCTCCAGTAGCGGCTTCAGGTAGCGGCCGGTGTAACTGGCGGACAGCTGCGCCACCAGTTCCGGCGGCCCCGCGGCGACGATGCGGCCGCCGCCTTCGCCGCCTTCCGGGCCGAGGTCGACGAGCCAGTCGGCGGTCTTGATGACGTCGAGGTTGTGCTCGATGACGACGATGGTGTTGCCGTGGTCGCGCAGCCGGGCGAGCACCTTGAGCAGCATCTCGATGTCCTGGAAGTGCAGGCCCGTGGTCGGCTCGTCGAGGATGTAGAGCGTGCGGCCGGTGTCGCGCTTGGAGAGTTCCAGCGCCAGCTTGACGCGCTGCGCCTCGCCGCCGGAAAGCGTGGTGGCCGACTGGCCGAGCTCGATGTAGCCGAGGCCGACGTCGAGCAGGGTCTCCAGCTTCCTCGCCACCACCGGCACGGCGTCGAAGAAGGCGTGTGCCTGCTCGACGGTCATGCGCAGCACGTCGTGGATGGTCTTGCCCTTGTAGCGGATCTCCAGCGTCTCGCGGTTGTAGCGCTTGCCGTGGCAGACGTCGCAGGGCACGAAGATGTCGGGCAGGAAGTGCATTTCCACCTTGATCAGGCCGTCGCCCTGGCAGGCCTCGCAGCGGCCGCCCTTGACGTTGAAGGAGAAGCGCCCCGGCCCGTAGCCGCGGTTGCGCGACTCGGGCACGCCGGCGAACAGCTCGCGGATCGGCGTCAGGAGGCCCGTGTAGGTGGCCGGGTTGGAGCGCGGCGTGCGGCCGATCGGCGACTGGTCGACGCTGATCACCTTGTCGAAGAACTCGAGCCCCTCGATGGCCTGATGCGGCGCCGGTTCGGCGCTCGAACCGTAGAGGTGGCGCGCGGCGGCGGCGTAGAGTGTGTCGTTGATGAGCGTCGACTTGCCCGAGCCGGAGACGCCGGTGATGCAGGTGAGCAGGCCCACCGGCAGGTCGATCGAGACCTCCCTCAGGTTGTTGCCGCGCGCGCCGAGGATGCGCAGCTGCCGTGTCAGGTCGGGCATGCGGCGCTTCGCCGGCAGCGCGATGCTGCGCCGGCCCGAGAGGTAGGCCCCGGTCAGCGAATCCAGGTTGGCGGCGATTTCGGCCGGCGTGCCCTCGGCGACGATGCGCCCGCCGTGCTCGCCGGCGCCGGGGCCCATGTCCACCACGTGGTCGGCGGCGTGGATGGCCTCCTCGTCGTGCTCGACGACGATCACCGTGTTGCCGAGGTCGCGCAGCTCGGCCAGCGTGGCCAGCAGGCGCGCGTTGTCGCGCTGGTGCAGGCCGATCGAGGGCTCGTCGAGCACGTACATCACGCCGGTGAGGCCGGAGCCGATCTGGCTGGCCAGGCGGATGCGCTGCGCCTCCCCGCCGGAGAGCGTCTCGGCGGAACGGTCGAGCGAGAGGTAGTCGAGGCCGACGTTGATGAGGAAGGTCAGCCGCGCGGTGATCTCGCGCACGATCTTCTCCGCCACCTGGGCGCGCTGGCCCTCAAGGGCGAGCAGGTTGAAGAAGTCGCGCGCGGCGATCAGCGGCAGGGCGTTCACCTGCGGCAGGTTGCGCCCGCCGATGAGGACGTGGCGCGCCTCGCGCCGCAGGCGCGTGCCCTCGCACTCCGGGCAGGGGCGGGTGTTGAGGTACTTCGCCAGCTCCTCGCGCACGGCGACCGAGTCGGTCTCCTTGTAGCGGCGCTCGAGGTTGTGGACGATGCCCTCGAAGGCGTGCTCCCTGGTGCTGGCGCGGCCGGTCTCGGAGAGGTAGCGGAAGGCGATCTTCTCGCGTCCGGAGCCGTAGAGCACGATCTGGCGGTGCGCCTCGGCCAGCGCCTCGAAGGACTGCTCGATGTCGAAGCCGTAGTGGGCGGCGAGGCTGGCGAGCAGCTGGTAGTAGAACTGGTTGCGCCGGTCCCAGCCGCGGATGGCGCCGGAGGCGAGCGACAGGTGCGGGTAGGCGACCACGCGCGCCGGGTCGAAGAAGCTGATCTGGCCGAGGCCGTCGCACTTCGGGCAGGCGCCCATCGGGTTGTTGAAGGAGAACAGCCGCGGCTCCAGTTCCGGCAGGGCGTAGCTGCACACCGGGCAGGCGAAGCGCGCCGAGAAGAGGTGCTCGGCGCCGGAATCCATCTCCACCGCTACGGCGCGGCCGTCGGCATGGGTGAGCGCCGTCTCGAAGGACTCGGCCAGGCGTTGGCGCGCGTCGGCGCGCACCTTCAGGCGGTCGATGACCACGTCGATGTCGTGCTTGCTGTTCTTGGCGAGCTTCGGCAGGGCGTCGATGTCGTGCACCTTGCCGTCGACGCGCAGGCGCACGAAGCCCTGGGCGCGCAGCTCGGTGAACAGGTCGAGCTGCTCGCCCTTGCGGCCGGCCACCACCGGGGCGAGGATCATCAGCCTGGTGTCCTCGGGCAGGGCCAGCACGTGGTCCACCATCTGCGAGACGGATTGCGCGGCGAGCGGCTGGCGGTGCTCCGGGCAGTGCGGCGTGCCGGCGCGGGCGAAGAGCAGGCGCAGGTAGTCGTGGATCTCGGTGACGGTGCCGACCGTCGAACGCGGGTTGTGGCTGGTGGCCTTCTGCTCGATGGCGATGGCCGGCGAGAGGCCCTCGATGAGGTCGACGTCGGGCTTCTCCATCAGCTGCAGGAACTGCCGCGCATAGGCCGAGAGCGACTCGACGTAGCGGCGCTGGCCCTCGGCGTAGAGCGTGTCGAAGGCGAGCGAGGACTTGCCGGAGCCGGACAGGCCGGTGATCACCGTCAGCCTGTTGCGCGGCAGGTCGAGATTCAGGTTTTTCAGGTTGTGCGTCCGCGCGCCGCGGATGCGGATTTCTTCCATGGGACTTCGGGGCGAAAAGGGCAATCTGCTAATATACGCAATTCCCGCGTCTCAAGCCAAGCACGTTTCATGTCTTCCGCAAACCCCGACCGCATGACCCGACAGGAGCTGCGCGCCGGCCTGTCGCTGGCGTCGATTTTCGCCCTGCGCATGCTCGGGCTGTTCCTCATCCTGCCGGTGTTTGCCGTCGCCGCGGGCAGGCTGCCGGGTGGCGACAACCTGACCCTGGTCGGCGTCGCGCTGGGCATCTACGGCTTGACCCAGGCCGCGCTGCAGCTGCCCTTCGGCATGGCCTCCGACCGCTACGGCCGCAAGCGCGTCATCGTCATCGGCCTGCTGATCTTTGCCGCCGGCAGCTTCATTGCCGCCGCTGCGCCGGACATCTGGTGGACCATCATTGGCCGGGCGCTGCAGGGGGCGGGCGCCATCTCGGCCGCGGTGACGGCGCTGGCGGCGGACCTCACGCGCGAGCAGCACCGCACCAAGGTGATGGCGCTGATCGGCTCCAGCATCGGCCTGATGTTCGCGCTGTCGCTGGTGGCGGCGCCGGCGCTCAACGCCGTCATCGGCCTCCACGGCATCTTCATCCTCACCGGCCTGCTGGCGCTGGCGGCGATCCTGCTGGTGACGAAGGTCGTGCCCGATCCGCCGCCGGCCGAGCATCACGACCATGAACCGGTCGGCTTCATGGACGTGCTGATGAATCCGCAGCTGCTGCGACTGAATTTCGGCATCCTCGCGCTGCACTTCATCCAGATGGCGATGTTCGTCGTGGTGCCGGGCGCCATCGTCGCCACCGGCGGCATTCCGGTCGCCGGGCACTGGAAGGTCTACCTGCCGGTGGTGCTGGCCAGCTTCGTGCTGATGCTGCCGCCGATCTTCTACGCCGAGCGGCGCGCGCGCATGAAGCCGGTCTTCGTCGGCGCCGTCTTCGTCCTGCTGCTGGCACAGGGCGGCTTCCTCTACGGCAGCGGCAGGTTCAATGCGCTGGTGGCCAACCTGGTGGTGTTCTTCGTCGTCTTCAACATCCTCGAGGCGAGCCTGCCCTCGCTCGTCTCGCGCATCGCTCCGCCGCAGGCCAAGGGCACGGCGCTGGGCATCTACAACACGACGCAGTCCTTCGGCCTTTTCCTCGGCGGTGCGGTGGGCGGCGTTCTGGCGCAGCACTATGGCGCTTCAGGCGTCTTCGGCGTCGGCATCGCATTGGCGTTGCTGTGGCTGGCGATCGCGGTTACGATGCAGGCGCCGCCGGTCGTTGCGCTGCGCGAATTCATCATCCAGCCGCATGTCGACCTCGACAAGCTGCCTGAGCAGCTCGCCGGATTGCCCGGCGTGCGCGAGGCGGTGGTGGAGCCGGAGAAACGGATCGCCTATTTGAAGGTGAACCTGGAACGTTGGGACGAACGGCGCGTGCGCCAGTTATTGGGAGGGGAAGCATAAATGGCATCGGTCAACAAAGTGATTCTGGTCGGCAACCTGGGCGCGGACCCGGAGACCCGCTACGCGCCGAGCGGCGACGCAATCTGCAACATCCGCCTGGCGACCACCGACACCTGGAAGGACAAGGCCACCGGCGAGAAGAAGGAAGCCACCGAGTGGCACCGCGTCTCCTTCTACGGCCGCCTGGCCGAGATCGCAGGCCAGTACCTCAAGAAGGGCAGCCAGGTCTACATCGAAGGCTCGCTGCGCACGCGCAAGTGGCAGGACAAGGACGGCCAGGACCGCTACACCACCGAGATCCGCGCCGACGAGATGAAGATGCTGGGCAGCCGGCAGGGTGCCGGCGAGGCGCCGCCGCGCGAGCGTGAAGCGGCACCGGCGCCGTCCGCCGGCGGCAAGAAGGCGCCGGCGTCGAATTTCAGCGACATGGACGACGACATTCCGTTCTGAGGCATGCCGGCATGAAGGACGGGCGGCAGTGGCGGAGATGCGGCGCAAGATCAGCCTGAAGCGCCTGCGGGAAGTATCGCTGCGCGATCTGCTGACCGTCGGCCTGCCGGCGCTGCTGCTGCTGATCGGCGGCTTCTGGCTGGCGGCGCAGTTCATCAAGCCGGCGCCGCCTAGTTACCTGTACATCTCCACGGGCGCGCCGGGCGGCTCCTACGAGGTCTATGCCGAGCGCTATCGCCAGGTGCTGGCGAGGAACGGCGTCGAACTGCGCGACCAGCCTTCGGCCGGCTCCATGGAGAACCTCAAGCGCCTGCTCGACGAGGAGGACGACACCGAGATCGCCCTCGTGCAGAGCGGCACCGCCAACGGCGTCAACGTCGACACGCTTTTCTCGCTCGGCTACCTGTATTACGAGCCGCTCTGGGTGTTCTATCGCGGCGGACGCGAGCTGGACCGGCTGACCCAGCTCAAGGGCAGCCGCATCGCCGTCGGCGCGGAGGGCAGCGGCACGCGCAAGCTGGCGCTGCAGCTGCTCGAGACCAATGGCGTCGACGCGAAGAGCGCCACGCTGCTGCCGCTCGGCGGCCTCTCCGCCGTGGAGGCCCTGCAGAGCCGCAAGGTGGACGCCGTGTTCCTCGTCGGCGCCGAGCGTTCGGCGGCGGTCTGGTCGCTGCTCTATGCGGAGGACGTGCGCCTGATGAGCTTCGCGCATGCCGATGCCTATACGCGCCTCTTCCCCCACCTCGCCCGCCTGACGCTGCCGCAGGGGGCGATCGACATGACCCGCAACATCCCGGCCCGCGACGTGGCATTGGTCTCGCCGATGGCCACCCTGGTGGCACACGAGTCGACGCATCCGGCGCTGATCCAGCTACTGCTTCAGGCGGCGCAGGAAGTGCACAGCGAGGCGGGCATCTTCCAGCGCCCCGGCGAATTTCCCCGTGCCGGCCAGGCCGACTTTCCGCTTTCCCCCGATGCCGAACGCTTCTACAAGTCGGGCAAGCCCTTCCTGCAGCGCTACCTGCCGTTCTGGGCGGCCAACCTGATCGACCGCATGGTGGTCATGCTGGTGCCGATCTTCGCCCTGCTGATCCCGATCATGAAGTTCGCGCCGGGGCTCTACAGCTGGCGGATACGCTCGCGCATCTACCGGCGCTACGGCGAACTGAAATTCCTCGAGGCCGAGGTGGAGGCGAACCCGGCGCGGCACAGCCGGGAGGAGTGGCTGGAGAAGCTCGACCGCATCGAGGACGATGTGCACCACATTCCGACGCCGCTGGCCTTCACCGACATGCTGTACACGCTGCGGGTACACCTTGGCCTGGTGCGCGCCACCATCCTGCGGCGGACGTCGCAAGGGGAGTCTACAGAGACCTGATCTTCGCCAGCAGTGCGCTGGTCGACCGCTCGTGGCGGAAGGGAATGGAGTGCACCCGGCCGCCGCGCCCCAGCACGAGATCGGCGCCGACGATGCGGTCAACCGCCCAGTCGCCGCCCTTCACCAGGACGTCCGGCTGCACGGTGCGGATGAGTTCCAGCGGCGTGTCCTCGTCGAACCACGTCACCAGCGACACGCTTTCCAGCGCCGCCAGCACCGCCATGCGGTCTTCGAGGCCGTTCACCGGCCGGTCATCGCCCTTGCCGAGGCGTCTGACCGAGGCATCCGTGTTTACGCCGACGACGAGGCCGGCGCCGAGCGCCCGCGCCTGCGCCAGGTAGGTGACGTGGCCGCGATGCAGGATGTCGAAACAACCGTTGGTGAACACCAGCGGGCGGGGCAGGCTGGCCAGACGCGTCGTCAGCCCGCCGGGCGGGCAAAGCTTGGCTTCGAAGGCGGGGGCGGCGTGGTCCACCGGGCTTACTGCTTCTGCTCGGTCTTGGCCTCTTCCGGCGGGCGCTTGTCGAGCCGCTGCGCATCCTTGAACTCGATGTACTCGAAGATGCGCACGACCTTCTTCACACCGGCCGTGGTGCGGGCGATCTCGACGGCGTCGTCGGCTTCCTTGCGCGTGACCAGCCCGAGCAAAAACACCGTGCCCGCTTCTGTCACCACCTTGACATGGTTGACCTGGAACTTGTTGGCATCGATGAAGCGCGCCTTCACCTTCGAGGTGATGTAGGTGTCGTTGCTGCGGGCGCTGAAGCTGCTGATGGCGCCGATCGTCACCTCGTTGGCGACGCCCTTGACGTTGATGATACCGGCGACGGCCTTTTCCAGCTCGTCCTTGATGCCGGCATCCGGCACCTCGCCGGTGAGCAGCACCTTCATGTTGTAGCTGGTGACATTGACGTGCACCTTGTCGCCGAACTTCTCGTTGATGCGGTTGAGCGAGCGGATCTCGATGGCCTCGTCGGCGAGATAGGTTTCTCCGGCGCGCCGGTCGACGATCATCAGGGCGCCGGCGCCGACGCCGGTGGCGACGGCCGGCACGCAGCCCTGCAGGGCCGGCAGCGAAAGTGAAATCAGTGCGGTGGCAAGCAGCAGCTTCTTCATGCGTCCTCTCCTAGCAACATGCAGTCGATTCCGTCGCACAGGCAATGCAGGGTGAGCAGATGCACCTCCTGTATGCGCGCTGTGCGGTCGGACGGCACGCAGATGTGCACGTCCTTGTCGTTCAGCAGCGGGCCGATGGCGCCGCCCCCCTTCCCGGTCAGGGCCACCACGCGCACTTCGCGCTCGTGGGCGGCACGGATCGCTTCGACGACATTCGGCGAGTTGCCGCTGGTCGAGATCGCCAGCAGCACGTCGGCGGATTGACCCAGGGCGCGCACCTGCTTGGCGAAAACCTGGTCGTACGAGTAGTCGTTGGCGATGGAGGTCAGCGTCGAGGAGTCGGTGGTCAGTGCCACGGCGGCGAGCGGCGGGCGCTCCTTCTCGAAACGGTTGAGCAGTTCGGCGGCGAAGTGCTGCGAGTCGGCCGCCGAGCCGCCGTTGCCGCAGGCCATGATCTTGCCGCCGGCGAGCAGGCTCGCCGTCATCGCCTCGACCGCCTGGGCGATCGGCGCGGCGAGCGCTTCCATGGCGGCCAGCTTGGTCTGGGCGCTGTCTTCGAACTGGCGGGAAATGCGGGCAAGCAGATTCATGGCGATTGTGCGTCTGATTCTAGCATGGCGCCAAGGTTCCCTTTTTCCCTGTCGCTATAGCACGACGAACACTTCGACCTGGATGCGCTTCCACGGGTCGAGATGCCGATTCAGCCGCGCGATGCGCGCTTCCACCTTGCCGCCGCGATCCATTTCCGCCGAGACGGCGCGGTTCTCCGCGCGCGGCAGGTAGCCCAGCTTGCGGCCGCGCCATTCGACGCGCACCGCATGCGCGTCGTGCGGATTCCCGGGTTCGCGCACCAGCACGAGCGCATCGCCAACCTTGATCTCGTCCCACAGTTCGCGCCCGGCGTAGAACTGGAAGCCGGCCAGCGGCGAGCTTTGCACCATCACCTTGATCGACTCCGCCTGCACCGGCAGGGCAAGACAGATGGCGCAGTACAACGCCAGCAGGCTATGTCGCAGAGCCCTCACCCCCAATCCCTCTCCCCTTGTGGAGAGGGGAGTGTCGTGGGCCGCTGCGCGGCTAGCTCGTCTCGAAGGCATTGCGGATCCAGTCGATGCGCGTGCCGTCGAGCAGCACCGCATCGAAGCGGCAGGCGGGCAGCGGCTTGCCGGCGAGATAGTGGTTGGCGGCGAGAACGATGCGGCGCTGCTTCATGGGGGTGATGCTGGCGGCGGCGCCGCCATAGCCGCGGTGCGTGCGCAGACGCACCTCGACGAAGACCAGGGTGGCGCCGTCGCGGCAGACCAGGTCGATCTCGCCGCCGCGGCAGCGGTAGTTGCGCGCCAGGATCTTCAGGCCGTGCCGCACCAGGTAGTCCGCCGCCTGCGCTTCGGCTTCGCTGCCGCGCGCGTTCATGGCTTGCGCCCCGGCGCGCGCCATCCGACAATGCGGGCAGTCGAACCAATCATGGCATTGCGATGCGGCATCGGGACACGGGCGCCGGGCTCAAGACACCGGCATTATATGTGGTGGCCACGCCGCTGGGAAACCTCGGCGACATCGGCGCGCGTGCGCTCGAGGTCCTGCGCGGCGCCGATGCCATCGCCTGCGAGGATACCCGCCACACGCGCCGGCTGCTCGACCATTTCGGCATCCGTGCCGAGACCTTTTCGCTCCATGAGCACAACGAGGCCGCCGCCGCCGAGCGGCTGATCCGGCTGCTGCGCGACGGCCGCGTCGTGGCGCTGGTCTCGGACGCCGGCACGCCGGCCGTCTCGGATCCTGGCGCGCGCGCCGTGGCGGCGGTGCGCGCGGCCGGCTTCGACGTGATCCCCGTGCCGGGGCCGAACGCCGCGATCGCCGCGCTCTCCGCTTCGGGGCTCACCGATCCGCATTTCCTCTTCTACGGCTTCCTGCCGGCGAAGGAGACGGCGCGCCGCAAGGCGCTCGCCGAATTGAAGCCGCTGCCCTGCGCCCTGGTCTTCTACGAGGCGCCGCACCGCATCGAAGAAACCGTCGCCGACCTGGCGGCGATGCTGGAGCCGCAGCGCACCCTGGTCATCGCGCGCGAGCTGACCAAGCTGTTCGAGTCCATCGCCAGCCTGCCGCTGGCGGAAGCGCCGGCCTGGCTGGCGGCGGACGCGGACCGCCGCCGGGGCGAATTCGTGCTGGCCGTCTCCGCGCCGCCGCCGGCGGAGGGCGTCGATGCCGAAGCCGCGCGCGTGCTCGACCTGCTGCTGGCCGAGCTGCCGCTCAAGCAGGCGGCGAAACTGGCGGCGGAGATCAGCGGCGCGTCGAAGAATGTCCTCTACGACCTCGCCCTGGAAAAAAAGCGCGGGGACTAGCCGCGTATAATCCGCGCATGCAAACCCTGACGTTCACACGCCCCGACGACTGGCACCTCCACCTGCGCGACGGCGCCGCGCTGGCGGCGGTGGTGCCGCATACGGCGCGGCAGTTCGCCCGCGCCATCGTCATGCCGAACCTCAAGCCGCCGGTAACCACCGCCGTGCAGGCCGCCGCCTACCGCGAACGCATCCTCGCCGCCGTGCCGCCGGGACTGACTTTTGCTCCGCTGATGACGCTGTACCTCACCGACAACATGCCGGTGCAGGAGATCGATCGCGCCAAGGCCTCCGGCATCGTGCATGCCGTCAAGTACTACCCGGCCGGGGCCACCACCAATTCCGATTCCGGCGTCACCGACATCGGCAGGTGCTTCGGCGTGCTGGCACGCATGGAAGAGGCGGGCCTGCCGCTGCTGGTGCACGGCGAGGTGACCGACGCCGAGGTCGACATCTTCGACCGCGAGCGCGTCTTCATCGAGCGCGTGCTGGCGCCGCTGCTGCAGCGCTTTCCGCGCCTGCGCCTGGTGCTCGAGCACATCACCACCCTCGAGGGTATCGCCTTCGTCGAGTCCATGGGGCCGAATGTCGCCGGGACGCTCACCGCACACCACCTGCTGATGAACCGCAACGCGCTGCTTGCCGGCGGCGTGCGGCCGCATCATTACTGCCTGCCGGTGCTGAAGCGCGAGACGCATCGTCAGGCGCTCGTGCGCGCTGCCACCTCGGGCAATCCGAAATTCTTTCTCGGCACCGATTCGGCGCCGCACGCGCGCAACACCAAGGAGGCTGCCTGCGGCTGCGCCGGCTGCTACACGGCGCTCAACGCCCTCGAGTTGTACGCGGAAGCCTTCGAGGCCGCCGCTGCGCTCGACAGGCTGGAAGCCTTTGCCAGTTTCCATGGCGCCGATTTCTACGGCCTGCCGCGCAACACGGACAGGATCGCGCTGGAGAAGGCCGACTGGCGCGTGCCGGACAGCCTGCCCTTCGGCGACGACGTGCTGGTGCCGCTGCGCGCCGGCGAAACTTTGAACTGGAGGATGCGGGCATGAAGCCGCTGATCCTGGCGCTGCCCGCTGCGCTGCTGCTGGCCGGCTGCATGAATGAAAGTGCCACCCTGTCCCTGGATGGCAAGGACCAAAGCCTGACGCTGCAGGCGAAGCAGCCCTGGTTCTGGGACCAGAGGGTGGATCTGGAACTGGTGATGTCGCGCCTGCCGGACTGCCAGCGCCGTAGTCGGCTCGATGCGGCCATGCCCGCCGAGATCGCGCTCGAGGTGTTCCGTCCCGAAGCGGGCGAATTCGCCGAGCCGATCCTGATCCTCAGGCAGGGTGGCCGCCACTACGCGCTCGGCCTCGCCAACTGCGAGCTGCAGGCCTTCAAGGCCGCGCCGCAGAAACCGGGGGCGCTGCTAGGCGCTTTCCGTATGCAAGGCCAGCGGCTGAAGTTCAACGCCGCGCCGCCGCCGGCCGCGCCGCAGTAGCGCGTTCCTCGCGTTCCGAGCGTAACGCCGAGCGCCGGCCGCGCCTGACGTCGATTCCCGAGAGCAGCGCCAGGCCGACCACGAAGTAGGCGCCGGTGATGAGAATGGCCCGGCGGTGGTCTCCGCCGGAGAGCCAGTTCGCCATTCCGTAGGTGAGGGGGCCGAAGATCGAGGCGAGCTTCACGGCCAGTCCCCACAGTCCGAAGAATTCCGCCAGCCGCGACGGCGGCGCCAAGTAGCCGACCATGGCGCGTCCGGCCGACTGCGAGGCGCCCATGCACAGGCCGGCGATGTTGGCCGCCACCCAGAACAGCATCCTGCCCTCGGCCAGCCAGGCCAGCACGATCATCAGGATCCAGCCGCACAAGGTCAGCGCGATGGCGCGCACGTGGCCGATGCGGTCCTGCAGGTAGCCGAAGCCGAAGGCGCCGAAGGCCGCCGTCAGGTTCACCACCAGGATCAGCACCAGCGTGTCCTGCGTCGAGAATTTCATGGCCTCCTGGGCGTAGATGGCAGCGAGGGTGATGACCGCGGCGATGCCGGCCTGGTAGAAAAGCGTGCAGACGAGGAAGCGCGAGAGGTCCCGGAAGCGCCGCGCATGGTGCAGCGTCGCCGCCAGGCGCGACCATGCGGTATGCACGATGCCGTCGGGCTGCGCCTGTGGCGCGGCGCGCTCGCGCAGGAAGAGGAAGGTCGGCAGGCTGGCCACTGCAAACAGTGCGGCGGTGATGAGCATGGTCTCCGGCACCGCCTGCGCCGTCTCGCGGCCTGCCGCCTTCGCCTGGGAGAGCCAGGCCAGGCAGGCGCCGAGCGAGAGCAGTCCGCCGAGGTAGCCGAGGCTCCAGCCCCAGCCGGAGACGCGCCCCATGGCGCGGCTCTTCGCCAGTTCGGGCAGGAAGGCGGCGATGAGGTTCTCGCCGGTGCCGAAGAAGAAGTTCGAGGCGATGACGCAGGCGATGGCGACGGCCAGCGTGCCGGGGCCGGTGAAATACAGCGCTGCCGTGAACAGCACGCAGCCCACGGTGGTGAAGGCGAGCAGGCGCTTCTTGGCGGCGCGCGCATCGGCCCAGGCGCCGATCAGCGGCGCGGTCAGCACGATGAGAGCGTAGGAGACGGCCAGCGTGGCCGTCCATGCCAGGGTCGCCCAGGGCGCGCGCTGCGCCACCACGGCGACGAAGTAGGCGTTGAAGACGGCGGTGATCACCACCGTCGTGTAGCCCGAGTTGGCGAAATCGTACATCGCCCAGGCCCAGGCCTCGCGCGGCCGGGCATCGTCGGTCAGCGTGCGGGAGCGTTTTTCGATGGCCATGGGGGCGCGCGTAAAATGATTGGACGGATTATGGCCCCTATCACCGATCTCGTGGCGCTGGCGATGCGCCCCCTCTTCGAGCCCATTGCGGGCCGGCTGCGCTTCTTCGGCGGCGAGACGCCTCCCGGGGTCGATGCGCTGAATGCCGTGCTGGAAAGGCTTGCGAAGCCGCCGCAGGCGGCCAGCGGCGCACCCGTGCGCTTTGTCCTGCCTGCCGGGAATTCAGGCGGCTATGAAGAGCGTGTCTACGCGAAAGGCGAAGTCGAGACGCGGCCGGACAACTGGCACGACTTCTTCAACGCGCTGGCCTGGATGGCCTATCCGCGCACCAAGCGCATCCTCAACGGCCGTCACCATGCCGCCCTGCAGGCGCCGCGCGCGGCCGGCAGCGCAGCGCGCGGCACGGTGCGCGATGCCGTCACGCAGTTCGACGAGTGCGGCATCGTCGTCGCGTCAGCCGCGCCGGCGCTGGTCGACCTGATCCGCGCACATGAATGGAAGGAACTGTTCTGGATGCATCGTGCGCAACTGGCGCGCGGCATGCGCTTCTTCGTTTTCGGCCATGCCACCTGGGACCAGTTGCGCGCGCCCTTTGTCGGGCTGACGGCGAAGGCGGTTTTTCTCGACGTGGAGGCGGCGTGGCTGGCGCGACCGGTCGAACGGCAGGTCGCCGATGTCGATGCGCGTCTGGCCGAAATATTCTTGCGACCGGACGCCTATGCGCAGCCGCGCGATTTCCAGCCGCTGCCGCTGCTCGGCATTCCCGGCGTGGTGGCAGAGAGCGAGGCGCCGTCCTACTACGACGACGTGCGCCAGTTCCGTCCAAAAAAAAGAGGCCCCGCCGAAGCGGGGCCTGCAATGGAATCGGAGGTTTGAGATGGCCCCTGCTAAGAAAGCCTCATTCCGTTCCCCCTCTATTTTCGGACGGGTCCGTTGGCAGATCAAGGCGAGCCTGAAAATAAATTGTAAGGTGTTGAAAATAAACGATGTAGACGCGATATAATGAACTTGGAAGTCCGCCAGGCAGCCGCTGTGCGTCTCGTGCGCATGGAGGAAAGTCCGGGCCCCATAGAGCAGGATGCCGGCTAACGGCCGGGCGCTGTGAGGCGATGGAAAGTGGCACAGAGAATAGACCGCCTAAGTCTGCAAGGACCGGCAAGGGTGAAACGGCGGGGTAAGAGCCCACCGCAGTCCGTGGCAACACGGCTGGCACGCTAAACCCCATCCGGGGCAAGGCCAAATAGGGAAGCCATGACGCTGCTCGCGTCGCTTCCGGGTAGGCTGCTAGAGCGCCGCGGCAACGCGGCGCCCAGAGGAATGGCTGCCGGACAGCTTCGGCTGTCTTACAGAACCCGGCTTATCGGCGGACTTCCAACTCCCTTCGCAGGGCGGCGCATGGCCGCCACTCTTGATAGTCAACTTTCACTTCGCTTTCTATCCACATTGTTTTTTAACGATTAATTTTTCAAGATTTTGTCTCAAGTCGACCCCTTAAGTCTTTGTTGCGCCTAGAAAAATTCGTAAATTTCCGCTTGACCCTGCATTAGAGTTCAACTAAAGTGGGAAATAGTGGAAAAAAGTGGGAAATCTGGATTTCGGGTTTCCTGCCAAAGGAGGGGGTCGGATGTACCAGGGGGCTGCGGCGCTGTATCTCGACGCGAAGGGACGCCTGGCGGTGCCGTCGCGGCATCGCGAGGGCCTCGCCGCGGCCGCCAACGGCACGTTAGTGCTTACTGCGCACCCGCATCGCTGCCTCCTGATCTATCCCCTGCCGGCCTGGGAGCCCATCCGCGACAAGGTGCTCCAGGCCCCCAGCCTCGAACAGCAATCCGCCCTGTTGAAACGCCTGCTCATCGGCTTCGCCCGCGAAGAGGCGATGGACGCGGCCGGCCGCGTGCTGATCGCGCCGGAACTGCGCCAGTACGCCGGCCTCGAGAAGGAAGTCTGGCTGGTCGGCCAGGGCAACCATTTCGAGCTCTGGTCGGATGCCGGCTGGAAGCAGCAGCAGGAAGCGATTTTTGCCCTCGGCGACAAGCTGCTGCCGCCGGGGCTGGAGACACTCACGCTGTGAGCGGGCGTGCGCAGCACAAGACGGTGCTGCTGGAGGAGGCGGTCGACGCCCTGGCGGTGAAGCCGGGCGGGACGTACGTGGATGCGACCTTCGGCCGCGGTGGCCACAGCCGGCTGATCCTCCGGCGGCTGAACGAGCAGGGGCGGCTGATCGCGCTGGATCGGGATCCGGCGGCGATCGCGGCGGGCGGGGAGATCGCCGATGCGCGCCTCAAAGTGATCCATGCCGCCTTCGGCAGCCTGAAGGCGGTGCTGAAGGCGGAAGGTGTGGAGCGGGTGGATGGCGTGCTGATGGACCTGGGCGTGTCTTCCCCGCAGCTGGACGCAGCGGAGCGCGGCTTCAGCTTCCGGCAGGATGCGCCGCTCGACATGCGCATGGATACGAGCCGCGGCCAGACGGCGGCGGAATGGCTGGCGCAGGCGAGCCAGCAGCAACTCGCGGAGGTGATAAAAAATTATGGCGAAGAACGGTTTGCTAATGCGGTTGCAAAGGCGATTGTTGCTGCTCGGGCAGGGGGGGCTATCGCAACCACACGACAACTTGCCGAGATCGTGGCATCGGCCGTCCGCACGCGCGAGCAAGGCCAGCATCCGGCGACGCGCAGCTTTCAGGCTATACGGATTCACGTCAATCAGGAGCTTGAGGAATTGTCGCTAGTCCTTCCCCAGGCCGTTGCGGCACTCAAGCCCGGCGGCCGTCTCGTCGTCATCAGCTTCCATTCCCTCGAGGACCGCATCGTCAAGCGCTTCCTGCGCGACGAATCGCGCCCGCCGCAGCTGCCTTCGCGCCTGCCGGTGCGTGCCGCCGACCTGCCGCCGCCGCGGCTGAAGCTGGTCGGCAAGTCGGTTACCCCTTCGCTGGCGGAAGTCGACGCCAATCCGCGTGCCCGCAGCGCCGTGATGCGCGTGGCGGAAAGGACCTGACGCCGTGCTCCGGCTGAACCTCGCCCTCATCGCGATTGTCCTGGCCAGCGCGCTGGGGGGGGTGGCCTCGCAGCACAAGGCGAGAAAATTGTTCACCGACCTTGAGCGCGAGCAGGAGCGCATGCGCCAGCTGGAAGTCGAATGGGGCCAGCTGCAGCTGGAGCAGAGCACCTGGGCGTCGCATTCGCGGGTCGAGAAATTTGCCCGTGAGCGATTGCACATGAAGCCGCCGGCGGCAGGCCAGGTGCTGGCGGTCGAGGTGCCGCGGTGAAGTTCGCCAGCAGCCCGCTGCTGTCCCAGCTCCTGCCGGCCTGGCGCGCACGCTTCGTCGCCGCGCTGATCCTGCTGGCCTTCGGCACCCTGGCGGCGCGCTCGGTGTACCTGCAGGTGGTGCGCAACGATTTCCTGCAGCAGAAGGGCGAGTCGCGCTATGCCCGCGTGATCGAACTGTCGGCCACGCGCGGCCGCATCGCCGATCGCAGCGGCGACATGCTGGCGGTGTCCACGCCGGTGAAGTCGGTCTGGGCGATTCCCGAGGATGCGCGCCTTTCGCCGGCGCAGGCGCGCGAACTGGCGGGCCTGCTGGAGATGGACGTGCGCGAACTGAACCGCCGCCTTGCTGCGGAGAAGGACTTCGTCTTCATCAAGCGGCAGATCCCGCCCGACACGGCTGAAAAGGTCGCCGCGCTCAACCTGCCCGGCATCCACCTGCAGCGCGAGTATCGCCGCTACTATCCGGCTGCCGAGGTGACCTCCCACATGCTCGGCTTCACCGGCGTCGAGGACAAGGGGCAGGAAGGCATCGAGCTGGCCCTCGATGCCCAGCTCGCCGGCAAGCCGGGCAGTCGCCGCGTCATCAAGGATCGCCTCGGCCGCATCGTCGAGGACGTCGAGAGCATCAAGCCGCCGCAGGACGGCAGGGACATCACGCTCGCCCTCGACGCCAAGGTGCAATACCTTGCCTTCACGCATCTCAAGCAGGCGCTGGCCGAGCATAAGGCCAAGGCCGGCGGCGTCGTCGTGCTCGACGCCAGGACCGGCGAGGTGCTGGCGCTGGCCAATCTGCCCGCCTACAACCCGAACAACCGCGTCAAGCTGACCGGCGCGCAACTGAGGAACCGCGCGCTGACCGACGTCTTCGAGCCCGGCTCGACGATGAAGCCGTTCACCATTGCCCTGGCGCTGGAGAAGGGGCGCTTCCGCTTCGACTCGCAGATCCAGACGGCGCCGGGACGCCTGACCATCGGCAACGCCACCATCCATGACGCCCATCCGCACGGCCTGCTGACGGTGGCGCAGGTGGTCCAGAAGTCGAGCAACGTCGGCACGGCGAAGATCGCCGGCGCGTTCTCCCCGGAGGAAATGTGGCAGATGTTCGATGCGCTCGGCTTCGGCCAGCCGCTCCGGCTCGGTTTTCCGGGCGAAGTCGGCGGCCGCCTGCGTCCCTTCAAGACCTGGCGGCCGATCGAGCAGGCCACCATGTCTTACGGCCACGGCATCTCGGTGACGCTGATGCAGCTGGCTCGCGCTTACCTGGTATTTGCCCGCGACGGCGACCTGATCCCGTTGTCTCTGACCCGGCTGGAATCACCGCCGATCGCGGGCAAATCCGTTTTTTCCGCACAGACGGCGCGCGAGGTCCGCGCCATGCTCGAGATGGCCGTGCTGCCCGGCGGCACCGCGCCCAAGGCGCAGATCGCAGGCTACCGCGTCGCCGGCAAGACCGGCACGGCGCACAAGCTGGAGGCCGGCCAGTATGCCGACCGCTACGTGGCGGCTTTCGTCGGCTTCGCGCCGGTGTCGGATCCGCGCCTGCTGGTGGCGGTGATGATCGACGAGCCCTCCGCCGGCAAGTACTACGGCGGCGAGGTGGCGGCGCCGGTCTTCGCCCAGGTGATGGCCGGCAGCCTGCGCACGCTCGGCGTGGCGCCGGATGCGCCGCTCAAGCCCGTCCAGGTGGCGCGGGATGCGGCGCCGGTGCCGGAGAGCCTGTGAAACGTGAATTGGGGGAAGCGCAACGCGTGCTCGATGAACTGCAGAGGCAAGGCGTGAAGGCGACATCCCTGTGTGCGGACTCGCGCGCAGTGGCGCCGGGGGACGTCTTCGTCGCCTTCCCCGGCGCGCGCGCCGACGGCCGCCGCTTCATCGCCGACGCCGTGGCGCGCGGCGCGGCCGCCGTGCTGTGGGAGCGCCAGGGCGCGGAGGCGCCTGCCATTGCCGTGCCGAATCTGGCCGTTGACGACATGCAGGCGCTCTCCGGCTGGCTGGCCCATCTCGTATACGGACGTCCTTCGGAAAAGTTGTGGACAGTGGGGGTCACCGGCACCAACGGCAAGACTTCGGTGAGCCAGTGGATCGCCCAGGCCTTCGCGCAACTCGAGCGCCGCTGCGCGGTGATCGGCACGCTCGGCTGCGGCTTTCCGGGGCACTTGGAAGAAAGCCTCAACACCACGCCGGACGCCCTCGCCCTGCACCGCCTCTTCGCCGGCTACCTCGCGCAGGGTGCGCAGGCGGCGGCGATGGAAGTCTCCTCGATCGGCCTGCACCAGGGGCGCGTCAATGGCGTGCATTTCGACGTCGCGGTGTTCACCAACCTGACGCGCGACCACCTCGAGTACCACGGCAGCATGGAAGCCTATGGCGCAGCGAAGGAGCAGCTGTTCGCTGCGCCAGGCCTGAAGGCGGCCGTGCTCAATCTCGACGATGCGCTCGGCCGCAAGATCGCCCGCGACCTCGTCGGCCGCGGCGTGCCGGTGACCGGCTATACCCTGCGGGGAGAGGTCGCGCCGGGCGTCGATGTCCTGCTCGCCGCCGAAAACATCGCGGCGACGCCGCGCGGCCTGCGCTTTACCGCGGTCACGCCGCAGGGCCGCGCCGACATCGATGCCGCGCTGGTGGGGGAGTTCAACGTCGCCAACCTGCTTGCCGTGATGGGCACGCTGCTGGCTTCCGGCGTGCCGCTGCACCGGGCAGCCGCCGTGTTGCGGAGACTGACTTCTTCGCCCGGCCGCATGCAGGCCGTCGGCGGCGAGGGCCAGCCGCTGGCGGTGATCGACTACGCGCATACGCCGGACGCGCTCGACAAGGCGCTGGCGGCGCTGCGCGGCGCCGCCGCCGCGCGCGGCGGCCGCCTCGTCTGCGTCTTCGGCTGCGGCGGCAACCGCGATCCGGGCAAGCGGCCGCAAATGGGCGACGTCGCGGCGCGGCGGGCCGATGCGGTGATCCTCACCAGCGACAACCCGCGCGACGAGGACCCGCAGGCCATTCTCGCCGACATCGTCCGCGGCGCGCCGGGCGCGCGCACGATTGCCGACCGTGGCGAAGCGATCCGTGCCGCCCTTGCCGAAGCCGATGCCCGCGACGTCGTGCTGATCGCCGGCAAGGGCCATGAGTCCTACCAGGAAATCGCCGGCCGGCGGCTGCCGTTCTCCGACGTCGACTGCGCCGTTGCCGCGCTCGCCGGCCGTGGAGGGCCGTCGCGATGATGAGCCTGATGGAAGCGGCGTTGGCCACCGGCGGCACCGCGCTCTACGGCAATCCGCGCTTCGAGGGCGTGTCGACCGACACCCGGACGATCGCCAGCGGCGAACTGTTCATCGCCCTCAAGGGCGAGAACTTCGACGGCCATGAATTCGTCGAGGCCGCCGCCGGGCGCGGCGCTGCGGCGGCGATGGTCGATCAGGACTGGGCGGCCGGCCGTTCGTCCGGACTGCCGCTGCTGGCGGTGGCCGACGCGCGCCTGGCGCTCGGCTATCTCGGCGCCTCGTGGCGTGCCCGCTTCGACATCCCGCTCGTCGGCGTCACCGGCAGCAACGGCAAGACGACGGTGAAGGAGATGATCGCCGCGATCCTGCGCGCCCAGGCGCAGGCCGACGGCTACGACCCGGCGCTCGCCGTGCTGGCGACGGCGGGCAACCTGAACAACGACATCGGCCTGCCGTTGATGCTGCTGCGCCTGCATGGCAGCCATCGCGCCGCGGTGATCGAGATGGGCATGAACCACCCGGGCGAGATCGCCTACCTGACGCGCCTGGCGCAGCCGACCGTGGCGCTGGTGAACAACGCCCAGCGCGCGCACCTCGCCGGCCTCGGCGGCGTCGCCGAGGTGGCGCGCGCCAAGGGCGAGATCTTCGATGGCCTGCGCGAGGGCGGCACGGCGGTGATCAACGCCGACGATCCCTTCGCCGGCCTCTGGCGGGAAATGAACGCCGGGCGTCGCATGCTGACGTTCGGCCTGGACCAGCCGGCCGACGTGCGCGGGCACGCGGAGCCGAAGGCGCTCGGCAGCGCGCTGTCGATCGACACCCCGCAGGGCGCCATCGAGGTGGCGCTCGCCGTGCCCGGCCTGCACAACGCGAGGAACGCGCTGGCCGCCACCGCGGCGGCGCTGGCGGCGGGGGTCTCGTCGGACGCCGTGTCGGCGGGACTGACTTCCTTCGGCGGGGTGAAGGGGCGCCTGCAGGTGCGGCCGGCCGCCGCCGGTGCGGTGCTCATCGACGACAGCTACAACGCCAATCCGGATTCGGTGCGCGCGGCCATCGACGTGCTGGCCTCCACGCCGGGCCGCAAGATCCTCGTGCTCGGCGACATGGGCGAGATCGGCGGGCAGGCCGGACAGTTCCACGACGAGATCGGCGGCTACGCCAAGAGCCAGGGCGTGGACCAGCTGTTCGCCCTGGGCGAGCACAGCGAGCTGGCGTCGCGCAATTTCGGCGCCGGCGGCCAGCATTTCGGCAGCGTCGAGGCGTTGCTGGAGACGCTGACGCCCCAGCTTGGCGGCGACACGGTGGTGCTGGTGAAGGGATCGCGCTTCATGCGCATGGAGCGCGTGGCGGATGCCGTCGCGGACGACGGCAAATCGGGAAACGGAGCGCACTGATGGGGAACGCGGAGGGCATGGTAGCGGGAATGGGCGGACGAGCCAGCATTGATGCTGCGACCCGGTGGGGCTGCTTGGATAATCCATTGACCCCGTCTGCCGTGCCCTCCGGTTTCCCCAGCGATGCGCGTGCGGAAGGAGGGCGGCATGCTGCTTGAGCTGGCGCAATGGCTGTCGAAGGACTTCCGCGTCTTCAACGTCTTCGGCTACATCACGCTGCGCATGGTGCTGGCGGCGATGACGGCGCTGGTGATTTCCTTCCTCTTCGGCCCGGCGGTGATCCGCTGGCTGGCGGAGAAGAAGATCGGACAGGCAGTGCGCGACGACGGTCCGCAGTCGCATCTTGCCAAGACCGGCACGCCGACCATGGGCGGCGCGCTGATCCTGATCGCCATCGGCGTCACCACGCTGCTGTGGGGCGACCTCTCCAACCGCTATGTCTGGGTGGTGCTGCTGGTGACGCTGGGCTTCGGCGCGGTGGGCTGGGTGGACGACTGGCGCAAGGTGGTGCATCGCAACCCGAAGGGGCTGTCGGCGCGGGCGAAATTCTTCTGGCAGTCGCTGATCGGCGCGGCGGCGGCGATCTTCCTCGCCACGACGGCGACGCTGCCGGCGCACACCGAGCTGATCGTGCCGTTCTTCAAGACCGTCGCCTATCCGCTCGGCATCGTCGGCTTCGTCATCCTCACCTATTTCGTCATCGTCGGCACCAGCAACGCGGTGAACCTCACCGACGGCCTCGACGGCCTGGCCATCATGCCGACGGTGATGGTGGCCGGCGCCCTGGCCATCTTCGCCTACGTCGCCGGCCACGCCGGCTTCTCCAAGTACCTCGGCATGCCCTACATCCCGGGCGCCGGCGAACTGGCGGTGTTCCTCGGCGCCCTGTGCGGGGCCGGGCTCGGCTTCCTCTGGTTCAACGCCTATCCGGCGGAGGTCTTCATGGGCGACGTCGGCGCACTCGCGCTGGGCGCCGCGCTCGGCACGGTGGCGGTGGTGGTGCGACAGGAGATCGTGCTCTTCATCATGGGCGGCGTCTTCGTCGTCGAGACCCTGTCGGTGATGATCCAGGTCGCCTACTTCAAGGCCACCGGCGGCAAGCGCATCTTCCTCATGGCGCCGCTGCACCACCACTACGAACTGAAGGGCTGGAAGGAGACCCAGGTGGTGGTCCGCTTCTGGATCATCACCATCATGCTGGTGCTGTTCGGGCTGTCGACCTTGAAACTGAGATGAGCTGGCAAGGTAAAACGGTTCTGGTGCTGGGGCTCGGCGAGTCGGGCCTGGCCATGGCGCAATGGCTGCATCGCCAGGGCGCCCGCGTGCGCGTGGCCGATTCGCGCAAGGAGCCGCCGTTTGCCGCCGAGCTGAAGCGCAGCGCCCCCGGCGCGGTGCTGCTGACCGGCTCCTTCAACGACGAGCTGATCGATGGCGCCGAGCTGATCGGACTCTCGCCGGGGCTGTCGCTTCATGAACCCGTGGTGGCGGAGGCCGCCCGGCGCGGCATTCCGATTCTCGGCGAGATCGAGCTGTTCGCCGGTGCCTTGCGCGAGCTGGGCGTGCGCGAGCAATGCAAGGTGATCGCCATCACCGGCACCAACGGCAAGACCACCACGACGGCGCTGGCCGGCGCGCTCTGCCGCGCCGCCGGCAAGGTGACGGCGGTGGCCGGGAACATCAGTCCGGCGGCGCTCTCCGCCCTGATGACCTGCCTCGATGCCGGCAAGCTGCCGGAGGTCTGGGTGCTCGAGCTGTCGAGCTTCCAGCTGGAGACGACGGTGAGCCTGGCGGCCGAGGCGGCTGCGGTGCTCAACGTCTCCGACGACCATCTCGACCGCTATGCCGGCCTGCACGAGTATGCCGCAGCCAAGGCGCGCATCTTCGCCGGCGGCGGCGTGCAGGTGCTTAACCGCCAGGACGCCCGCGTCATGGCCATGGCGCACGCCGGGTCACGCAGACTGACTTTCGGCCTGGATGCGCCTGCCGGCGCCGACGACTTCGGCCTGTCCGACGGCTGGCTGATGCACGGCGGCGAGCGCCTGCTGCGCGTCGACGAGTTGGCCGTGAGCGGCCTGCACAATGCCGCCAATGCGCTCGCCGCCCTGGCCCTCTGCCACGCCGTCGGCCTGCCGCTGGCGCCGCTGCTGCCGGCGTTGCGCGACTTCCAGGGCCTGCCGCACCGCGTCGAGCGCATCGCCGAAATCGACGGCGTCGCCTGGTACGACGACTCGAAGGGCACCAACGTCAGTGCCACCGTTGCCGCGCTCGAGGGACTCGGCCGCAAGATCGTGCTGATCGCGGGCGGGGACGGCAAGGGGCAGGACTTTTCCCCGTTGGAGCCCGCCCTGGCCGCGCATGGCCGCGCCCTCGTGCTGATCGGCCGCGACGCCACGCGGATCGAGGCCGCCGTGGCCGACTGCGGCGTGCCGGTCATCCACGCCCAGGACATGGACCAGGCCGTGCGCAAGGCGGCGGTGGCCGCGCGCAGCGGCGACGCCGTGCTGCTCTCGCCGGCCTGCGCCAGCTTCGACATGTTCCGCAACTACGCGCATCGCGCCGAAGTCTTCGCCCTGTCGGTGCGCGAGCTGGCTGCGGCGCGGCAGAAGGAGGCCTCGTGAGCTTCAGCCATGCCATGGGCTTCCGTGCCGGCAGCCCGGCCCAGCCGCAGGAGCTGGACCCGATGCTGCTGTGGCCGGCGGTGGCGCTGCTGCTGTTCGGGCTGGTGATGGTGTATTCGGCCTCGATTGCCACCGCCGAGGGCAGCCGCTTCACCGGCCACCAGCCGGCCTATTTCCTGATCCGCCACAGCGTCTTCCTGGTCATCGGACTGATCGCCGCGGTGGTGGTGTTCCAGGTGCCGCTGCGGGTCTGGCAGCAGGGCGCTCCCTGGCTGTTCCTCCTCGGCGTGGCGCTGCTGGTGCTGGTGCTGGTGCCGTTCATCGGGCGCGAGGTGAACGGCGCGCGGCGCTGGCTGCCGCTCGGTCTGGTCAATCTGCAGCCCTCCGAATTGATGAAGCTGTTCGCCGTGCTGTATGCCGCCGACTACACGGTGCGCAAGCTCGCCGACATGGGCAGCTTCCGCCGCGGCTTCGTGCCGATGGCGCTGGTGATGGCGCTGGTCGGCGGGCTGCTGCTGCGCGAGCCGGACTTCGGCGCCTTCGTCGTCATCATCTGCATCGCCATGGGCATCCTGTTCCTCGGCGGCATCAATGCGCGGCTGTTCACCCTGCTGTTCCTTTTCCTCGCCCTGGCTTTCGTCGTGCTGATCTGGACTTCGCCCTACCGGCGCGAGCGCATTTTCGGCTTCATGGACCCGTGGTCGGACGCCTTCGGCAAGGGCTATCAGCTCTCGCATGCGCTGATCGCCTTCGGCCGCGGCGAGTGGTTCGGCGTCGGCCTCGGCGGCAGCATCGAGAAGCTGTTCTACCTGCCGGAGGCGCACACCGATTTTCTGTTGGCGGTGATCGCCGAGGAGTTGGGCCTCGTCGGCGTGCTGGCGGTGATCGTGCTGTTCGGCCTTCTTGTCCAGCGCGCCTTCGCCATCGGCCGCCAGGCCCTGCTGCTCGAGCGCGCCTACGGCGGACTGGTGGCGCAGGGCATCGGCATCTGGATCGGCGTGCAGGCCTTCATCAACATGGGCGTCAACATGGGCCTGCTGCCGACCAAGGGCCTGACTCTGCCGCTGATGAGCTTCGGCGGCTCGGGCATCCTGGCCAACTGCGTGGCGCTCGCCATCCTGCTGCGGGTGGACTACGAGAACCGGGCGCTGATGCGGGGGGCGCCGGTATGAAAACCATCCTCGTCATGGCCGGCGGCACGGGCGGGCATGTGTTCCCCGGCCTCGCCGTGGCCGATTACCTGCACGCACACGGCTGGCGCGTGGTCTGGATGGGCAATCCCGAAGGCATGGAGGCGAAGCTGGTGCCGACGCGCGGCTACGAGATGGCCTGGGTGCGCTTCGCCGCATTGCGCGGCAAGGGCCTGCTGCGCAAGCTGCTGCTGCCGGCGAACCTGCTGCGCGGCTTCTGGCAGGCGCTGCGCGAACTTGGCCGCGTCAAGCCGAACGTCGTGCTCGGCATGGGCGGCTATGTCACCTTCCCCGGCGGCATGATGGCGGCCCTGACCGGCCGGCCGCTGGTGGTGCATGAGCAGAATTCCGTGGCCGGGCTGGCCAACCGCGTGCTGGCCGGCGTCGCCGGCCGGGTCCTCAGCGGCTTTCCGGATGTGCTGAAGCAGGCCGAGTGGACCGGCAATCCGGTGCGTGCCGAGATCGCCGGCCTGCCCGCGCCGGCGCAGCGCTATGCCGCCCGCAGCGGCCCGCTCAACGTGCTGGTGGTGGGCGGCAGCCTCGGCGCCCATGCCCTCAACGACGCCGTGCCGCGGGCACTGGCTTTGATTCCCGCCGACAAGCGGCCGCACGTGACGCACCAGTCCGGCGCGAAGCAGATCGACGCCCTGCGTGCCGCCTACGCGGTGGCCGGCGTGGAGGCGGAACTGCTCGGCTTCATCGACGACATGGCGGCGCGCTATGCCGCCGCCGACCTGGTGGTTTGCCGCGCCGGTGCGCTCACCGTCGCCGAGCTGGCGGCGGCCGGTGTGGCCAGCGTGCTGGTGCCCTTCCCGCACGCTGTGGACGACCACCAGACCGGCAATGCCCGCTTCCTGTCCGAAGCGGGTGCGGCGATCCTGCTGCCGCAATCGGAACTGACGCCGGAGAAGCTCGCCGGCCTGTTGCGCGAACCCACGCGCGAGAAGCTGGCGGCGATGGCGGAGAAGGCGCGCACCCTGGCGAAGCCCGAGGCCACGCGGGTCGTGGCGGAAGTGTGCATGGAGGTGGCCAAGTGAAACATAAGGTCCGCCGCATCCACTTTGTCGGCATCGGCGGTTCCGGCATGAGCGGCATCGCCGAGGTGATGCTCAACCTCGGCTACGAGGTGAGCGGCTCGGACCTCGCCGAGAACGCCGCGACGCGGCGCCTGGCCGGCCTCGGCGCGCGCGTCGGCATCGGCCACCGCGCCGGGAACATCGACGAAGCCGACGCCGTCGTGGTGTCCACCGCCGTCAAGGAAGACAACCCCGAGGTGCTGCTGGCCCGCGAGCGCCAGATTCCCGTCGTGCCGCGGGCGCTGATGCTGGCCGAACTGATGCGCCTGAAGCAGGGCATCGCGGTGGCCGGCACCCACGGCAAGACCACCACCACCAGCCTGGTGGCGAGCATCCTCGCCGAGGGCGGCTTCGATCCGACCTTCGTCATCGGCGGGCGCCTGAACAGTGCCGGCGCGCATGCCCGCCTCGGCTCGGGCGAATTCATCGTCGCCGAGGCCGACGAGTCCGACGCCTCCTTTTTGCACCTGCAGCCGGTGATCGCCGTGGTGACCAACATCGACGCCGACCACATGGAGACCTACGGCCACGACTTCGGCCGGCTCAAGCAGGCCTTCGTCGACTTCCTGCAGCACCTGCCGTTCTACGGCGCCGCCATCCTCTGCGAGGACGACCGCAACCTGCGCGAGATCATGCCCGCCGTCTCCAAGCCGATCGTACGCTACGGTCTGGCCGAGACGGCCCACATCCGCGCGGTGGACATCCGCCACGAGGGTGCGCGGATGACGTTCTCCGTGCTGCGGCCGGGCTCCGCACCGAAGCTCGACATCGTGCTCAACCTGCCCGGCGTGCACAACGTGCAGAACGCCCTGGCGGCGATCGCGGTGGCAGACGAAGTGGGCGTGCCGGACGCGGCCATCGTCAAGGCGCTGGCGGAGTTCAAGGGCGTCGGCCGGCGCTTCCAGCGCTACGGCGAGGTCCCGCTGCCCGGCGGCGGCCATTTCACGCTGATCGACGACTACGGCCACCACCCGGCGGAGATGGCGGCGACGCTGGCGGCGGCGCGCGGCGCCTTTCCGGGCCGGCGCCTGGTGCTGGCCTTCCAGCCGCACCGCTACACGCGCACGCGCGACTGCTTCGAGGATTTCGTCAGGGTGCTGACGACCGTCGACCTGTTGCTGCTGGCCGAGGTGTACCCGGCCGGCGAGGCGCCGATCGTGGCGGCGGACGGCCGCGCGCTGGTGCGGGCGATCCGCGTCACCGGCGCGCTGGAGCCGATCTTCGTCGAGGACATCGGCGAGATGCCGCAGCAGATCCTCAACGTGGCGCGCGACGGCGACGTGGTGCTGACGATGGGCGCGGGATCGATCGGCGGCGTGCCGGGAAAGCTGGCGCATGGACATGTCTGAACTGAAACGACTGGAAAGCGGGTTGCGCGGCGAGCTGCGGTTCAACGAGCCGATGGCGCGGCACGTCACCTGGCGCGCCGGCGGCACGGCGGCGCGCGCCTACCTGCCGGCCGACCTCGACGACCTCGCCGCCTTCCTGCGCGCCACCCGCATCGACGAGCCGCTGCTCTTCGTCGGCCTCGGCAGCAACCTGCTGGTGCGCGACGGCGGCTTCGGCGGCACGGTGGTGTTCCTGCACGCCGTGCTGGGGAGACTGACTTTTGCCGATGGCCTCGTCTATGCCGAGGCCGGCGTCGCCAGCCCGAAGGTGGCGCGCTTCGCCGCCAACCATGACCTCGCCGGCGCCGAGTTCCTCGCCGGCATTCCAGGCACGGTGGGCGGCGCGCTGGCCATGAACGCCGGCTGCTACGGCGGCGAGACCTGGGCCATCGTCGAGCGCGTGCTGATGCTCGACCGCCACGGCGGGTTGCGCGAGCGCCGCGCGGAGGACTTCGAGATCGGCTACCGCCATGTCGGCCTGCGCGCCGCGAGCGACGAGGTGTTCGCCGCTGCCTGGTTCCGCCTGCCGGCGGGCGACGGTGCCGCCTCGCGCGAACGCATCCGCGCGTTGCTGGAGAAGCGCATCGCCAGCCAGCCGCTGCAGCTGCCGAACGCCGGCTCGGTGTTCCGCAATCCGCCGGACGACCATGCCGCGCGGCTGATCGAGGCGGCCGGACTGAAGGGGCTGCAAATCGGCGGGGCGCGGGTGTCGGAGAAGCATGCGAATTTCATCGTGAACCCGGATCGCCGGGCCACGGCAGGGGATATCGAGACGCTGATCGGGAAGGTGCAGGCAGGCGTGCATGAGCGATTCGGCGTCGAACTGGTGCGGGAAGTGCGGATAGTCGGAGAGAAGCCGTGAACATGCAATTCGGGAAAGTGGCGGTATTGATGGGCGGCTCGTCCGCAGAGCGCGAAATTTCGCTGATGTCCGGCGGCGCGGTGCTGGCGGCGCTGCAGAGGCGCGGCGTCGACGCGCACGCCTTCGATCCGGCCGAGCGGCCGCTGTGGTCGCTGAAGGAGGAGGGCTTCGGCCGCGTCTTCATCGCCCTGCACGGCCGCGGCGGCGAGGACGGCACGATGCAGGGCGCGCTCGAACTGATGGGCATCCCCTACACCGGCAGCGGCGTCATGGCCTCGGCGCTGTGCATGGACAAATGGCGCACCAAGATGGTCTGGCACGCCAGCCAGCTGCCGACGCCGGCCTGGCACATCCTCAAGGCGGACAGCGACTGGAACGCGGTGGCCGACGAACTGGGCCTGCCGCTGTTCGTCAAGCCGGCGCGCGAGGGCTCCAGCGTCGGTGCCACCAAGGTGACGCGCGCCGCCGACCTGCGCGCGGCGTACGAGGCGGCGGTGAGGCACGACCCGCTGGTGATCGCCGAGCAGTTCATCGAAGGCGAGGAACTGACCGCCGCCTTCCTCGGCAGCCAGGCCCTGCCGCTGGTGCGCATCGTCGCGCCGGGCGGCAACTACGACTGGCAGAACAAGTATTTCAGCGACGAGACGCAGTATTTCTGCCCGAGCGGCCTGCCCGAGTCGGCCGAGGAGACGATCCAGGGCCTGGTGATGGAGGCGGCGCAACTGCTCGACTGCCGCGGCTGGGGACGCGCCGACCTGATCCTCGACGCGGCCGGCAAGCCCTGGCTGCTGGAGATGAACACCTCGCCGGGCATGACGGGGCATTCGCTGGTGCCGATGGCGGCGCGCGCCGTCGGCATCGATTTCGAGACGCTGTGCGTGAGGATTCTGGAGCAGGCAACGCTTGGCTAAGGCAAAGAGAAAAACGAATGACAACGCCGGATTCTGGGACAGGCCGCAGCTGATGAACCTGATCGCCGATCTGCTGTTCTTCGCCGCCGCGCTGGCGCTGGGCTATGCCGCCACGCTGGCGGCGGCGCGCCTGCCGTTCTTCCCGCTGCGTGCGGTGACCGTTGCCGGACCGCTGCAGGAAGTGACGCCGACACAGGTGGAGTATGCCGCGCGCAACGCGGTGGCCGGCAATTTCTTCACCGTGAACCTCGAGGCGGTGCGCGTGGCCTTCGAGAAGCTGCCCTGGGTACGCAAGGCCGAGGTGCGGCGGCGCTGGCCGGACGACCTCGAACTGGTCATCGAAGAACATGTCGCCGTGGCGCGCTGGAAGCAGGTCGACGGCGCCGAGGCCCGTCTGGTGAATCGCGAGGGCGAAGTCTTTGCCGCCTCCAGCAACGCCAAGCTGCCGCTGTTCGTCGGTCAGGAGGGGACGGCACCGCAAATTCTCGATCGCTACCAGGAACTGATCCCGCTGCTCGAGCCGATCGGCCGGCAGCCGCACAGCCTGGTGTTGAGCCCGCGCCAGGCCTGGCAGCTGCGGCTGGATGACGGCGTCCTGCTGGACCTCGGGCGCGACCAGGCCAAGTCGCGGGTCAATGAGCGGCTGCAGCGTTTCACGGCGGTTTACCAGCAGGCGACGGAGCGCCTGAAGGTGCGGGCCGACGTCATCGATTTGCGCTACCCGAACGGCTTTGCCATGCGGGTGGCGAGGGCAGGGGAAGGGAAGAGATGAGCAAGGAAGTGAAGAACCTGATCGTCGGTCTCGACATCGGCACCTCGAAGATCGTCGCCATCGTCGCCGAGCTGACGCCGGAGGGGCGGCTGGAAATCCTCGGCTTGGGCAGCCACCAGGAATCGCGCGGCCTGAAGAAGGGCGTGGTGGTGAACATCGAGGCCACGGTGAACGCCATCTCGCGCGTGGTGCAGGAAGTCGAACTGATGGCCGACTGCAAGGTGAAGGAGGTCTACACCGGCATCGCCGGCAGCCACATCAAGAGCTTCAACTCGAACGGCATGGTGGCGATCAAGGACAAGGAGGTCTCGCCGATGGACGTCGACCGCGTCATCGAGACGGCGCGCGCCATGCCGATTCCCTCCGACCAGCAGATCCTGCACATCCTGACGCAGGAATTCATCGTCGACGGCCAGGACGGCGTGCGCGAACCGATCGGCATGAGCGGGGTGCGCCTCGAGGTGAGGACGCACATCGTCACCGGCGCCGTCTCGGCGGCGCAGAACATCGTCAAGTGCGTGCGCCGCTGCGGGCTGGAGGTGATCGACCTGGTGCTGCAGCCGCTCGCCTCCAGCTACGCCGTGCTGACCGAGGACGAGAAGGAGCTCGGCGTTTGCCTGGTCGACATCGGCGGCGGCACCACCGACATCGCCGTGTTCACCCAGGGCGCCATCCGCCACACGGCGGTGATCCCGGTCGCCGGCGACCAGATCACCAACGACATCGCCCACGCCCTGCGCACGCCGACGACCGAGGCGGAGGAAATCAAGATCCATTACGGCGTCGCCCTGCAGCAGCTGGCCGACCCGGAAGAAATGTTCGAGGTGCCCGGCATCGGCGAGCGCGGGCCGCGCCGCCTGTCGCGCCAGGCGCTGGCCGACGTCATCGAGCCGCGCGTCACCGAACTCTACGAGCTGATCCAGTCCGAGCTGCGGCGCAGCGGCTACCAGGAACTGCTCTCTTCCGGGATCGTGCTCACCGGCGGCAGCTCGGTGATGCGCGGCATGGTCGAGTTGGGCGAGGAGATTTTCCACATGCCGGTGCGGCTGGGCATTCCGAAGTATGCGGGCAGCCTGGCCGAGGTGGTGCAGCATCCGCGCTACGCCACCGCCATGGGCCTGCTGCTGGAGGGCATGGCGCAGAAGAAGCGCGGCATCCAGGCGCACCAGACCCGCACCTTCAAGCAGGTGCTGGGCAACATGAAGTCGTGGTTCGAGAAGAATTTTTGAGGTTGTTTTTCGTTTTGCAGTCGTTACTACAAGGAGGCGAGCATGTTTGAAATCATCGACAAGGAACCGAATGGCACGGTCATCAAGGTGGTCGGCGTCGGCGGCGCCGGCGGCAATGCCGTCGACCACATGATCCGTGAAGGCGTGCAGGGCGTGGAGTTCATCTGCGCCAACACCGACGCCCAGGCGCTCAACCGCAGCGATGCGCACCAGAAGCTGCAGTTCGGCCCGGGGCTGGGCGCCGGCGGCAAGCCGGAGAAGGCCCGTGCCCTGGCCGACGTTGAGCGCGAGCGCATCGCCGATGCCCTGCGCGGCGCCCACATGGCCTTCATCACGGCCGGCATGGGCGGTGGCACCGGCACCGGCGCCGCGCCGATCGTCGCCGAGGTGGCGCGCGAACTGGGCATCCTCACCGTTGCCGTGGTGACCAAGCCCTTCGAGTTCGAGAACGCCAAGCGCATGAAGGTGGCCGAGGAGGGGCTGGCCGAACTGGCCCGCCACGTGGATTCCCTCATCGTCATCCTCAACGAGCGCCTGACCGAGGTGCTCGGCGAGGACATCAGCATGATCGCCGCCTTCAAGACGGCCGACAACGTGCTGCGCAACGCGGTGGGCGGCATCGCCGAGATCATCAACGTGCCCGGCCTGGTGAACGTCGACTTCGAGGACGTGCGCACGGTGATGGGCGAGATGGGCAAGGCCATGATGGGCTCCGCCATGGCCTCCGGCATGGACCGCGCCCGGCTCGCTGCCGAGCAGGCCGTGGCCAGCCCGCTGCTGGAAGGCATCGAGCTGTCCGGCGCGCGCGGCGTGCTGGTGAACATCTCCGCCAACAGCAACCTCGGCATGAAGGAAGTGCGCGAGGTGATGAACACCATCCGCGCCTATGCCGCCGAGGACGCCCACATCATCTTCGGCACCGTCTTTGACGATGCCATGGAGGACAATCTGCGCGTCACCGTGGTGGCGACCGGCCTGGGTGCGGCTGCTGCCGCCCAGCAGTTCCGCCCGCGCATCGAGGTGGTGGCGCAGAAGACCGGCACGGACAATGCGGCGATCATCGAGACCATCAACTACGGCGAATTGGAGGTGCCGGCGGTGATCCGCAGCGGCCGCCGCCACGCCACCGTCGAGGCGATGGCCGCCAGCGGGGTGGACAAGCTCGACATCCCCGCCTTCCTGCGCAAGCAGGCCGACTGATGCGGAACGGCTCGGCGCAACGGTGCACGCGGGGCGGTGCGTGGCCCCGCTATGGTAAACTTCGCCTCTTTGCCATAGCGTCGTCATCATGCTGCAACAGCGCACGCTGAAATCGCTGATCCGCGCCACCGGCGTCGGGCTCCATTCCGGGGTCAAGGTCACCATGACCCTGCGCCCGGCGGCGCCCGACACCGGCATCGTCTTCCGCCGCGTCGACGTCGACCCGCCGGTCGAACTGCGCGCCGATCCCTTCGCCGTCGGCGACACGCGCCTGGCCTCCTGCCTGGAGCGCGACGGCGTTAAGGTCGCCACGGTGGAGCACCTCATGTCGGCCCTGTCCGGCCTCGGCATCGACAACGCCTGGGTGGACGTGGATGCCGCCGAGATCCCGATCATGGACGGCAGCGCCGCGCCCTTCGTCTTCCTCATCCAGTCGGCCGGCATCGAGGAGCAGAAAGCCGCCAAGAAGTTCATTCGGGTGAAAAAGACGGTGCGCGTCGAGGAGGGCGACAAATGGGCCGAGCTTGCGCCCTATGACGGCTTCCGCCTGACTTTCTCCATCGTCTTCAGCCATCCGGTCTTCGACAAGTCGAAGCCGAGCGTGACCGTGGATTTCGCCGAGCATTCCTACGTGCGGGAAGTGGCGCGTGCCCGCACCTTCGGCTTCATGCAGGATGTCGAGCACATGCGCGCGCAGGGCCTGGCCCTCGGCGGCAGCATGGAAAATGCGATCGTGATGGACGAGTATCGCGTGCTCAACGCCGACGGACTGCGTTACGGCGACGAGTTCGTCAAGCACAAGGTTTTGGACGCGGTGGGCGACCTTTACCTGCTCGGACACCCCCTGCTCGGCGCCTTCTCCGCGCACAAGTCCGGCCACGCCCTCAACAACAAGCTGCTGCGCGCGCTGCTGGCCGACGAGACGGCCTGGGAGATGGTGAGCTTCGAGCGAATCGAGGAAGCCCCGGCGTCGGTAGCGCGGCTATTCACGCAGCCTGCATAACCCCCCATGCTTTTGCTGAGGATCGTTGGCGTCCTGGTGGCGATCACCGTCGGCGCCGGCATCGTCGCCTTTCTGTTTACGCGTGACCGACGCTACCTGCGCCTCTCCTGGCAGGTGGCGAAGTATTCCGCGCTTTTCGCCCTCTTCGTTCTGGCACTGATGTTCCTCGAGCGGGTGATCGTCCTGTAACCAGCCGTCAGCGACTGAGCTTGACCAGCCGTTCCAGGGCCGCTTTCAGTGGCGAATCCTCCGGCAACTGCTCAGCCAGACGGTGCAAATCCGATTTTGCCGATGCCCCGACGATACCAGGCTGAACGGGCTTTTTATGTTGCAGCGCAGCACGGCTTGGTTGCACTTTGACCTGTATTTCGGTAACCTCTGAGCCCTCTAAAGAAAATTCGCCGACAAGGCTCGGGATCATCTGTCTCAGCTTGGCGGCGACTGCGCCGGATTCGGCGTGGATAACAACCTTCCCCAGTTTGTAGTTGGCTACGCGGCATGACGTAGCCAGATAGGGAGGCGCGATTTCCTCGAAAACGCGCTGCAGTTTGACCAACCGCCCGGCATGCGCAGACAGACGCGCCAGACCGTCGGCGGAATTCAGGTAAGCGTCTAGAGAACGCGCTGCCATTTGAGATTTTTTGGAGGGACGGCGTGCATATTATTCTCGTCTCCGACCGGCTGGCAACTGCCAGGACCATAACGATTACCGCCAGGCACCTCGTGCTGGCCGTCGTCGGCTTCGTGCTGACGGTGCTGGCCGTGTCTTCACTGTTTTCCTACGTTACCGTGCGGCATGCAGCGGAGGTGCGCCTGCCTTTCCTGCAGAGCCTGCTGATGAGCGTTCGCGAGCAGGAAACCCAGAAGACACAGGACTTCATGCGGGAAAACCTGAATGCGATGGCTGTCCGTCTCGGCCAGATGCAGGCCCAACTGATGCGCCTGGACACCCTCGGCGAGCGGCTGGGCCAGCTTTCCGGCATCAAAATGCTTGATTCTTCCAAGCCGGCCGACAAGTCCGGGCAAGGCGGCCCCTTGATCGCACCGACCAAGCCGCTGACGGCGGAAGACTTGCAGCGCCAGCTTGACCAGCTCTCCAGGCAGCTGGAGTCGAAGACCGATTATCTCGGCCTGATCGAGTCCGAACTGATGGACGAGCGGGTGAAAAGGAACCAGTTGCCGACGGCCTTGCCGGTCGAGGCACAATGGAATGCTTCGGGCTTTGGCTGGCGCATCGATCCCTTTACCGGCGAACAGGCCATGCACGAAGGCATCGACTTCATTGCCGAGACGGGTACGCCGATCGTAGCCGCCGCCGCCGGCATCGTGGTGACGTCCGAGCGCCATCCCCAGTACGGCAACCTGATCGAGATCGACCACGGCAACGACCTGATCACCCGCTATGCCCATGCCTCCAAGCTGCTCGTGAAGCAGGGGGCCTTGGTCAAGCGCGGCCAGAAGATCGCCGAAGTGGGTTCGACCGGACGTTCCACCGGCCCGCACCTGCATTTCGAGGTCCGTTTCAAAGGGGCCGCGCAGAATCCCAACCGCTTCCTGCAGAACGCCCAACAGCAGAAGCTGGCCTCAGCCCGCCGCAAGTAGTGGTGCCGACCCGGCCAGCCGCCCGACCGGAGGCGGCATGGTAAAATTTGTCTTTTTTCCAGACGCCTACCGCGTTTCCGCATGATTCCCGGTCTCCTCAAGAAGATATTCGGCAGCCGCAACGACCGGCTGATCCGCCAGTATGGGCACGCCGTGCGCGCCATCAACGCACTCGAACCGGCCATCAGCGCGCTCTCCGACGATCAGTTGCGCGGCAAGACCGACGAGTTCCGCCAGAAGCTGGCTGCCGGAGCGAACCTCGCCGACCTGCTGCCGGAAGCCTTCGCCGTAGTCCGGGAAGCGGGCAAACGTGCCCTCGGCATGCGCCACTTCGACGTCCAGCTGATCGGCGGCATGGTGCTGCACGACGGTAAGATCGCCGAGATGCGGACCGGCGAGGGCAAGACACTGGTAGCCACGCTGCCGGCCTACCTGAATGCCCTGCCCGGCACCGGGGTGCACGTCGTCACGGTGAACGATTACCTGGCTTCGCGCGACGCAGAGTGGATGGGCAAGCTCTACCGCTTCCTCGGCATGAGCGTCGGCGTCAATCTTTCGCAGATGCCGCACGAGGAGAAGCAGGCCGCCTACGCCGCCGACATCACCTACGGCACCAACAACGAGTTCGGCTTCGACTACCTGCGCGACAACATGGTCTACTCGGTCAAGGACCGGGTGCAGAAGAAGCTCAACTATGCCATCGTCGATGAAGTCGACTCCATCCTCATCGACGAGGCGCGCACGCCGCTGATCATCTCCGGCCAGGCCGAGGACCATACCGACCTCTACGTGCGCATGAACCAGGTGGCGCCGCTGCTGACCCGGCAGAAGGAGGAAAAGGGCGAAGGCGACTACTGGGTGGACGAAAAGGCCCACTCGGTGCTGCTGTCGGAAGCCGGCCACGAGCATGCCGAGGAAATCCTCACCCGCATGGGCATGCTGCCTGCGGGCAGCAGCCTCTACGAGCCGGGCAACATCCTGCTCATGCACCACCTTTATGCCGCACTGCGTGCCCACAGCCTGTTCCATCGCGACCAGCATTACGTGTCGCAGAACGGCGAGATCGTCATCGTCGACGAGTTCACCGGCCGTCTGATGCCGGGCCGGCGCTGGTCGGACGGCCTGCACCAGGCGGTTGAGGCGAAGGAGGGCGTGGCGATCCAGAACGAGAACCAGACGCTCGCCTCGATCACCTTCCAGAACTACTTCCGCATGTACGGCAAGCTCGCCGGCATGACCGGCACGGCCGACACCGAGGCCTACGAGTTCCACCAGATCTACAACCTGGAGACGGTGGTCATCCCGACCAACCAGCCGATGATTCGCGACGACCGCATGGACCAGGTCTATCGCACCGCGCCGGAGAAACACCGCGCCATCATCGCCGACATTCGTGACTGTCACCAGCGCGGCCAGCCGGTGCTGGTCGGCACCACCTCGATCGAGAACTCCGAGCTGCTCTCCGGCATGTTGGACAAGGAGGGGCTCCCGCACCAGGTGCTCAATGCCAAGCAGCATGCCCGCGAGGCGTTGATCGTTGCCCAGGCCGGCCGCCCCGGCATGATCACCATCGCCACCAACATGGCCGGCCGCGGCACCGACATCGTGCTCGGCGGCAACGTCGAGAAGCAGGTCGACGCCCTCCTCGCCGAGGGAACGTTGTCCGAGGCGGAGCGGGAAGCCCGCAGTGCCCAGCTGAGAAGCGAATGGCAGGCGCTGCACGAACAGGTGGTGAAGGCCGGCGGCCTGCACATCATCGGCTCCGAACGGCACGAATCGCGACGCATCGACAACCAGCTGAGAGGGCGCGCCGGCCGCCAGGGCGACCCGGGCTCCAGCCGCTTCTACCTGTCGCTGGAGGACCCGCTGCTGCGCATCTTTGCCGGCGAGCGGCTCAACGCGATCATGGTGCGCCTGAAGATGCCGGAGGGCGAGGCCATCGAGCACCCGCTGGTGACCCGATCCCTCGAATCGGCCCAGCGCAAGGTCGAACAGCGCAACTTCGACATCCGCAAGCAGCTCCTGGAATACGACGACGTCGCCAACGACCAGCGCAAAGTGATCTATCAGCAGCGCAACGAGCTGCTGGAGACGGACGACATCTCCGAGACCATCACGGCCATGCGCCAGGGTGTGCTGCACGACACCTTCCGCACCTACGTGCCCGCCGACAGCGTCGAGGAGCAGTGGGACATCCCCGGCGCGGAGGCGGCGCTGGCTGCCGACTACCAGCTGCAACTGCCGATCGGCGAGTGGCTCAAGGCGGAGCCGAATCTTTCGGATGACGATATTGTCCGCCGCATCCTTGACGAAGCCGACAGGCGCTACGCCGAGAAGGTCGAGCTGGTGGGTGGCGAACCCTTCCACCATTTCGAGCGCAACATGATGTTGCAGAGCTTGGATACGCACTGGCGCGAGCATCTGGCGGCGCTCGACCACCTGCGCCAGGGCATCCACCTGCGCGGCTATGCGCAGAAGAACCCGAAGCAGGAATACAAGCGTGAGGCTTTCGAGCTGTTCGAGGGTCTGCTGCAGACGATCCGCAACGAAGTCACCAAGCTGCTCATGACGGTCGAGATCCGCTCCCAGGATCAGATCGAGGAAAGCGAGCCGCAGCCGGCGGTGGAGAACGTGCAGTACCACCACGCCGACTACGACGAGGCGCTCGGCACCGCGGCCGAAGCGGAAAAACCGCCTCAGCCGGTGCGGCAGGCGCAGAAGGTCGGCCGCAACGATCCCTGCCCCTGCGGTTCGGGCAAGAAGTACAAGCACTGCCACGGCAAGCTGAGCTAAGCCCTTTTCGCGTCCGGCCGGGATGACACAGGATAAGAGCGGCATGCGCGGCCTGAACGCCTGGCTGGGCCGCATCCGCGACCAGGAACTGCCCATATTCGGCAAAACTGCCGAACAGATTCGCGACCTGACCGATAGCGAAAAGTCGGCGGTATCGGAACTGGCCGAGGCCATCCTGCGCGACCAGGGCATGACGGCCAAATTGCTGCGGATTGCCAACAGCGTCATCTTCAATACCTCGGGCACTCAGGTCACCACCGTCAGCCGGGCCATCGTCATGCTTGGCTTCGACATGGTGCGGCAAATTGCCCTGTCGGTGGCCTTCATTGACGCCTTCCTGCGCGGCCGGGTGCGCGAGCGTGTCCAGCGCGAAATGGCCCGCGCCTTTCATGCTGCCGTGCAGGCGCGCTGGATGGCAGCAAAGCGGCACGATGCGCAGCCCGAAGAGGTCTTTATCGCCGCCCTGCTGTACCGCTTCGGCGATCTGGCCTTTTGGTGCTTCGCCGGACAGGCCGGCGACGAGCTTGACGAAGCCTTGCTCCGCAATCCGCAGTATCCCGGCGATGTCGAGCAATCGATACTCGGTTTCCGCCTGCCCCAGCTGACCGCCGCCCTGACGCGCGACTGGCGTGTCAGCCCGCTGCTGCAGAGCGTTCTCAAGGGCAGCTACACGAAGCGATCGCGCGAACAGTCGGTGGTGCTTGCCTTTCGTCTGGCCGAGGGCTCCGAAGGCGGGTGGCATACCGACCGTGCCCGCGCCCGGCTGAAGGACGTTGCCGATTACCTGCAACTACCGCCCGGGGAAATCGCCGATACGGTCACCATGAATGCGGTCGAGGCCGCCGCTGTTGCTGAATACTACGGGGCCGGCGATGCAGTGCGCTTCATTCCGCAATAGCGCTTCAGCTTCGTTTATGATCCGCATCGACTAGTCTTCAGCGCGAGACCAACCATGCCCGTCAATCTGAAACCGCCCGTTGCCGCAGAACTGCTTCCCGTCGCAGGCGTCGCCCTCGGCATCGCCCAGGCCGGCATCCGCAAGGCCAACCGCCGCGACCTGCTGCTGATCCGCCTCGATGAAGGCGCCGCCGTCGCCGGCGTGTTCACGCAGAACCGCTTCTGCGCAGCACCGGTCACGGTGTGCCGCGAGCACCTGCAGGCCGGCGCCATCCGCGCCCTCGTCGTCAACACCGGCATCGCCAATGCCGGCACCGGCGAACCCGGCATGCAGTCGGCGCGCGCCACCTGTGCGGCCGCGGCGCGGCTGCTTGGCTGCACGCCGGCGCAGGTGCTGCCGTTTTCCACGGGCGTCATCATGGAGCCGTTGCCGGTCGAGCGCATCGAGGCTGGGCTTCCCGCCAGCGTGGCCGATCTCCGCGAGGACAACTGGGCGGCCGCCGCCGAGGCGATCATGACCACCGACACCCTGCCCAAGGCGGCGTCGAGAAAAGTCAGTCTCGGCGGCACGGCGGTCACCGTCACCGGCATCGCCAAGGGCGCCGGCATGATCCGCCCGAACATGGCGACCATGCTCGGCTTCGTCGCCACCGACGCCGCCGTGGCGCCGGCGCTGCTCCGGCGGCTGGTGCGCGAGGCGGCCGATGCTTCCTTCAACTGCGTCACGGTCGACGGCGACACCTCGACCAACGATTCCTTCGTGCTGATCGCCTCGGGCAAGGCCGGCAACGCGCCGATTGCCGATGCGTCTTCCGCAGACTATGCCGCGCTGAGGCAGGCCGTGACGGCGGTCGCGGGGGAACTGGCCCAGGCCATCGTGCGCGACGGCGAGGGCGCCACCAAGTTCATGACGATCGAGGTGCGCGGCGGGCGTGATGCCGCCGAGTGCAAGGCGGTCGGTTACGCCATCGCCCACTCGCCGCTTGTGAAGACAGCCTTCTTCGCCTCCGACCCCAACCTCGGCCGCATACTCGCCGCCATCGGCAATGCCGGCATCGCCGACCTTGACGTCTCGCAAGTGAAACTCTGGCTCGACGAGGTGCTGGTGTCGGAGAACGGCGGCAGGGCCTCAAGCTACCGTGAGGAAGATGGCGCGCGGGTCATGAAGCAGGCCGAAATCGCCGTCCGCGTCGATCTTGCCCGCGGCGCCACGCAGGCGACGGTGTGGACCTGCGATTTTTCCTACGACTACGTCAAGATCAACGCGGACTACCGCAGCTGATTTAATCGAGCTTCATGCCCGTAAGCTCGATGGTTTCATTGTCGTTCCGACCATGGATCCTGATCTTGACGTACCGCTTGGCAATAGGGGCATACCAGACTGTCAAACTATAAGAATCGGAGCCGCCTGACGGGTTGTTTGCCCACCGGTATCGGTTGCCCTCGATGACCAATTTCTCTGCCTCGAAGCTGCCGGCCGGCACAGTGATCGTTTCCTTGCCGGCGAGCCTGGCCGTGAATGGCGGGCTGCTGTCAAAAATCTTCAATGATTTCCATTCGGGCTTGTCTCGCAAGGGCCCGTGGCTCAGCAAATAGGGCGAGACTTCGCGAAGAGCAAGATTCCCCAGCTTGCGGTCGGCAAGTTCCAGTCCGGGCTCGAAGGACGCAGCATGGCGCGCTTTGCCCAAGCGTGCTTCATCCGTGATCTCGCCGGTGGATGCGGCGGTGACCTGCACCGTGTAGGTTTCCGACTTGCCGTAGATATCAGAGAAGCGGTAGGTCCATGTGTCGCCAACCTTGGGAAAACCAGCGGCAGCGGTACTCCCGCCTGTGGGGGCCAAGCTGGCAAACGCGGTTGCAGACTTACCTGCTGTCCCGGACACGGCGGATGACATTCCCGCACTCACGGGAAAGCCGGTTTCAATCAGCACGATTTCGTCGCGATCCCCGCCTCCGCCCCACTTGTCTTCCGAATGAAAGCTCATCTTGACATAGCGCTTGACAGAAGGGGAATACCAGATCGTAATTGTCAGGGGGCGGGTTCTCGAACCAAGATATACCTGCTCCCCCTTCAGAACGATTTTGCGTGCCTCGAAGCTGCCGGCGGGCACCGTGATGCTTTCCGTTCCTGCCGGCCGGGCTGTGAAAGCGTTTCCGCCCAAGGAGATGTTGCTCCAGGCCTCCGTTGGCTCTGCGGGCCCGAGGCTCAGCAGGTAGGGTGAGATTTCTCGCAGGGAATAGCCGTCCAGATTGCGGGACGCCCATTCCATTCCGGGTTCGAAGCTGGCACTCAGTCTTGATCGACCGATGACCACTTCATCGGTGATGGAGGAATCGGTGGCGGTGGTTATTCTCACCGTAAAGGTGCCCTTCTTTTCGTAGCCGTCCGAGTAGCGGTAGGTCCAGCGGTCGCCCACGGTGGGGCGGTTGCCTGCAGCTGTTATCGGAGCGTTTGCGGGCCGTTGCACAGCCGGTGTCGGTGCAGCGAGCGCAACCGGTGCAGGCGCCTGAGCGGCCTGGCGGCGGAGCGCCTCGTTTTCCGCAGCCAGCCGCTCACGCTCTCGCAGCAACCTTTCGCGCTCGGCGACAAGCGCTTCCTGTTCGGCCTTCGCCTTGTCGTTCTGCGGCTGGCGGGCCGCCTGCTCGCGCGCCATGCGCTCGGCGGTGAGCGAGGCAGCGCGCTCGGCGGCTGCACGCACTGCCTCCTCGATCAACTTGTCCTGCGAGGCGGTTTGCTGGGGCGCGGCTTCGCGGAAGACGAAATCGCCCTTCATGGAAGAACTTTCCCAGGGGACCTGCGCCTCGTTGGTGTCCCTCGCCACGCCGACGCGGACGCGCTTGAACATCTGCTCGACTGCCAGGCCGGGCGTGGCGATGCTGTCCAGCAGGTGCTTGGTATAGATTCCGTTCTCGCCCGTGCCGTCCTGGGCGACCGAGCCGGGTGCGGTGGCAAAGGCGATCAGGGTACCGATGGGGGCATCCATCTGGGCGAGGCCAGTACCGGAGGAGCGGAAGCGGCGCGCAAAGGGGTTGTTGCGGCAGGCGTCGAGAATCACGATGTTGACGGCGCTCTTGCCGACTTCCATCTTGTCCAGCACCAGGCTGACGTCGATGGTCGAGTAGGGCACTTCGTCCTCGAGTTGGATGTCGGCGTCGGTCGGCACCAGGTAGTTGCGGCCTTTCACCTGCATGCCGTGACCGGCGAAGTAGAACACGGCGGCCGAGCCGGGGGTGATGGAGGAGCCGAACTGTCGGACCGCCGCAGCCAGATCGCGCTGGCTCGAATTTTCCCGCAAGGTCACCTCGAAGCCGAGTTCCTTGAGGCTCTTCGCCATGGCGCGTGCGTCGTTGACCGGGTTCTTCAGGGGCGCAGTGGGATACTTCCCGTTGCCGATTACCAGGGCGATGCGCTTGCCGGAAAAGTTGGCCACCGCGCTCCCCTGCACCATGAGGCTTTGCGCTGCAAAGACCAGCAAGGCAGTGACCAGAAGCCGGCAAAACGCATGGAGATGCGACGACATCAGGCTTTCCCTCGGGCGGCAGGTAAAAATAACCTGTTCAGCATAGCGCTAAAGTTGCCATAACGGCCAGATTATTTCCGTGACAAATCATCATCTCCTCAGATGTATCAGCCTGAACCAGCCGCCCGCCAACGCGGGCGCATCGCCGACGGTTTCCACGCTTGGCACGACGGCCTGCACCTCCCCGAACACGACATCAGTCGGGTCGCCAAGCGCCGTGGGAGCGGATTGAGCGCCTGCTTCAGCATGGCGCAGGTCAGGTCGAGTCCGGTGTAGCGGTGCTGCGGCGGCAGGTGGGGCAGATCCAGGCCGGTGCCGATCCCATTCACGAGGACATCCCGTGGCGTTCCGCCGTGAGACGGGCCAGGCTTTTCCGCCGCGCACCGCGCGTGGCGGCGCCGAGGAAAGTGTCGTAGGAGGGGGCGATGAAGGTGTAGCTGTGCTTCAGCGACAAGGAGGATTCAATGCAGGACGCGCGGCATCGCCAGGGTGAATTCGGCGATCGGCGCCTCGAACTGGGTGCCGTCCTCCGCGACCATCTGGTAACTGCCGCGCATGGTGCCGACCGGCGTGGTGAGGACGCAGCCGCTGGTGTATTCGAAGCGCTCGCCGGGCTTGAGTAGGGGTTGGTGGCCGACCACGCCGAGGCCGCGCACTTCCTGAACATGGGACTCGGCGTCGTTGATGAGCCAATGGCGGGAAATCAGCTGTGCGGCGATGTTGCCGGTATTGAGGATGGTGATGTTGTAGGCGAAGACGTAGCGCCCGTCCTGCGGGTCGGACTGGTCGGCCAAATACTGCGTTTCCGCCGTGACGCTGATCTCGTATTTCTTGCTCTCCGCCATGTGGCCATTATAGGGGGCGGGCTTATGGTTGCCATAATTTCTTTTAGCCGGCGAGAGTACCGAATGCGTTTAAAATCCCTGTCATCTTAGGGAGATATCATGACCTATCGCATCGCACCGAGCATTCTTTCCGCCAACTTCGCCAAGCTGGGCGAGGAGGTGGACAACGTCCTCAAGTCGGGCGCCGACATCGTGCACTTCGACGTGATGGACAACCATTACGTGCCCAATCTGACCATCGGCCCGCTGGTCTGCGAGGCCCTGCGCAAGCACGGCGTCACCGCGCCCATCGACGTGCACCTGATGGTCAAGCCGGTGGATCGCATCGTGCCCGACTTCGCCAAGGCGGGCGCCACCTACATCACCTTCCACCCGGAGGCGTCGGAGCACATCGACCGCACCATCGGCCTGATCCGCGAAGCCGGCTGCAAGCCCGGCCTGGTGTTCAATCCGGCGACGCCCCTCGACGTCCTCGAATGGACGCTGGACAAGCTCGACATGGTGCTGCTGATGAGCGTGAACCCGGGCTTCGGCGGACAGAAGTTCATTCCCCACGTCCTCGACAAGGCGCGTCAGGTGCGTAAGATGATCGACGCGCGCGGCCTGAACGTCAGCTTGGAGATCGACGGCGGCGTCGGCCCGGCCAACATCCGCGAAGTGGCCCAGGCGGGCGTCGATACCTTCGTCGCCGGCTCGGCCGTCTTCGGCGCCGGCAAGGACGGCGATCCCCACCGCTACGATTCCATCATCGCCTCGCTGCGTGCCGAACTGGCCAAGGTTTGATGGCCATTCGCGCAGTCCTCATCGACCTCGACGGCACGCTGCTCGACACCGTTCCTGACCTTGCCGACGCCGCCAACGCCATGCTCGCCGAGCTGGGGCGACTGACTTTGCCGACGGACACCATCCGCGACTTCGTCGGCAAGGGCATTCCCAACCTCGTCGGCCGCTGCCTCGGCTATCCGGGCGAGTCCGCCGCGCCCGATGCCGTCGCGGCCCTGGCGGTGTTCAAGCGCCACTACGCCGCCGTGAACGGCCGCAAGACCCGGATCTACCCCGGCGTGCTGGAGGGCCTGCGCGCCATGCGTGCCGCCGGCCTGAAGACGGCCTGCGTCACCAACAAGGCCGCTGCCTTCACCGAACAACTGCTGGCCGCCTCCGGCCTGGCGGCCCTGCTCGACATGACGGTGAGCGGCGATACCCTGCCGGAGAAAAAGCCGCACCCGCTGCCTTTCCTGCATATCTGCGAGCGCTTCGGCATCGCGCCCGACGAGGCGCTGGTCGTCGGCGATTCGCGCAACGACGTCGCCGGCGCGCGGGCGGCCGGCTGCCCGGTGTTCTGCGTGCCCTACGGCTACAGCGAAGGCGAGGACGTGCGCGATCTTGGCGCCGATGCTATAGTGGGCACCCTCGAAGAGGCGGCCCGCCGCCTCCAGGAAATCTGAGACAGCAGACATCGTGCTCCACCTGAACTTGAAACGCGTGAGGAAATACGCCATCGGCGGGGAGGCCTGGCCCTGGCGTCGCTTGCCTGACTGATCGTCGCAAGCGGCGGGCGTTTTTGTGTTGTTTGCGCCCGCGTTTCTCAAGTTTCAAGCAGTGGAGTCATGATGACCGAAGCCGAATTCAAGCAGCTGGCCGCCCAGGGCTACAACCGCATCCCGGTGACCCTGGAAACCTTCGCCGACCTCGATACCCCCCTTTCGATCTACCTCAAGCTGGCCGACCGCGCCTGGACCTACCTGCTCGAGTCCGTGCAGGGCGGCGAGCGCTTCGGCCGCTATTCATTTATCGGCCTGTCCGCGCCGACGCGCATCGCCGCCTACGGCCGCGACGTCATGGTGCTGACCGGCAACCGCATCGCCGAGCGGCGCGACGACTGCGATCCGCTCGCCTTCGTCGGCGAGTACATGGCGCGCTTCAGGCTGGCGCCGCGCGCTGGCCTGCCGCGCTTCTGCGGCGGCCTGGTCGGCTGCTTCGGCTATGACACGGTGCGCTACATCGAGCCGAAGCTGGCGAAGGCGCATAAGCCCGACGAGCTCGGCACGCCCGACGTCCTCCTGCTGCTCTCCGAGGAGATCGCCGTCGTCGACAACCTTTCCGGCAAGCTGACCCTGGTGGTGTACGCCGAGCCGGGAGTGCCCGGCGCCTTCAAGCGCGCCCGGGCGCGGCTGAAGGAGTTGTTGGCGCGGCTGCGCGAACCCGTCGCCATACCGGCCGAGCGGCCGGTCACGCCGCAGGCAGCCGCCTCCTCCTTCGGCGAAGAGGCTTTCAAGCAGGCCGTGGCGCGCGCCAAGCAGTACATCGTCGACGGCGACATCATGCAGGTGGTGCTCTCGCAGCGCATGTCGAAGCCCTATGCCGCGACGCCGCTGGCGCTCTACCGCGCGCTGCGCACGCTGAATCCCTCGCCCTACATGTTCTATTTCGACTTCGAGGACTTCCACGTCGTCGGCGCCTCGCCGGAAATCCTCGTCCGGCTGGAGGACGGCAACGTCACCCTGCGGCCGATTGCCGGCACGCGCAAGCGGGGGAAAACCGTCGAGGAGGACGAGGCGCTCGCCGCCGAACTGCTCGCCGACGAGAAGGAGCGCGCCGAGCACCTCATGCTGCTCGACCTCGGCCGCAATGACGTCGGCCGCGTCGCGCAGACCGGCAGTGTCAAGGTCACCGAGCAGTTCGTCATCGAGCGCTACTCGCACGTGATGCACATCGTCTCCAACGTCGAGGGGCGACTGAAGCCGGAGCTCGACGCCTTGGCCGTGCTGCGCGCCACCTTCCCGGCCGGCACGGTCTCCGGCGCGCCGAAGGTGCGGGCGATGGAGATCATCGACGAGCTGGAGCCGGTCAAGCGCGGCATCTACGCCGGCGCCGTCGGCTACCTCGGCTTCCACGGCGACATGGACCTCGCCATCGCCATCCGCACCGCGGTGATCAAGGACGGCCGCATCCACGTCCAGGCCGGCGCCGGCATCGTCGCCGACTCCGATCCGGCCTCGGAATGGCAGGAAACCCAGAACAAGGCCCTCGCCCAGCTGCGCGCCGCCGAGATGGCCGAGTCGGGACTGGATACGCGGCTGGAATGAAAACCATGAACCACAGAGACACGGAGACACAGAGAGATGCCCTGACTGAGCAGATCATCGGTGCCGCTATTGAGGTTCATCGGGCGCTGGGTCCCGGTTTGCTGGAATCCGCCTATGAGGAGTGCCTGTGCATCGAACTTGGGCTGAGGGATGTTCGATTCAAAAGCCAAGTGGAACTACCTGTTTTCTACAAGGAACACCGTGCCGACGCAGGATATCGGCTCGACCTGGTGGTTGATGATGCCGTAGTTGTCGAGATCAAGGCGGTAGAGCGTCTTCTGCCTGTGCATGAAGCCCAACTACTAACCTATTTGCGCCTGAGTGGCATTGCAACGGGGCTGCTGTTGAATTTCAACGTTCCCGTGCTCAAGGATGGCATCAGGAGAATGAAGATATGAAGTTTTTCTCTGTGCCTCTGTGTCTCTGTGGTGAAGGGTTCTAGCCATGCTCCTGATGATCGACAACTACGACTCCTTCACCTACAACCTCGTGCAGTACTTCGGCGAGCTGGGCGAGGAGGTGCGCGTCTTCCGCAACGACGAGATCACGATCGAGGGCATCGCCGCGCTCAAGCCCGACCGACTCGTCGTCTCGCCCGGGCCGTGTTCCCCTGCCGAGGCCGGTATCTCGGTGGCGGCGATCCAGGCCTTCGCCGGCAAGCTGCCGCTGCTCGGCGTGTGCCTCGGCCACCAGAGCATCGGCGCCGCCTTCGGCGGAAAAATCGTGCACGCCCGCCAGCTCATGCACGGCAAGACCTCGCCGGCGTGCCACCTCGATGCGGGCGTCTTCCGCGGCCTGCCGAACCCCTTCACCGCCACGCGCTACCACTCGCTCGCCATCGAGCGCGCCTCGTTGCCGCCCTGCCTCGAGGTGACGGCGTGGACCGAGGACGGCGAGATCATGGGCGTGCGCCACAAGGATTTTCAGGTCGAGGGCGTGCAATTCCACCCCGAGTCCATCCGCACCGAACACGGCCACCGACTTCTGAAGAATTTTCTGGAGCAATGACATGATTACCCCACAGGAAGCCCTGCAGCGCACCATCGAGCACCGCGAGATCTTTCACGACGAGATGCTGCACCTCATGCGGCAGATCATGGGCGGCGAGATCACGCCGCTGATGGTTGCCGCCATCCTCACCGGCCTGCGCGTGAAGAAGGAGACCATCGGCGAGATTTCCGCCGCCGCCAAGGTGATGCGCGAGCTGTGCACCCGCGTCGAGACGCCGCACAACCCGCATTTCGTCGACATCGTCGGCACCGGCGGCGATTCGGCCCACACCTTCAACATCTCCACCGCCTCGGCCTTCGTCGCTGCCGCGGCCGGCGCCACGGTGGCCAAGCACGGCAACCGCAGCGTCTCGTCGAAATCCGGTTCGGCCGACGTGCTGGAGGCGCTCGGCGCGCGCATCGACCTGCAGGCGCCGCAGGTGGCCGAGTGCATCCAGGCCGTCGGCATGGGCTTCATGTTCGCCCCCAACCACCACCCGGCCATGAAGAACGTCGCGCCGGTGCGCCGCGAGATGGGCGTGCGCACCATCTTCAACATCCTCGGCCCCCTCACCAACCCCGCCGGCGCGCCCAATACCCTGATGGGGGTCTTCCATCCCGACCTCGTCGGCATCCAGGTGCGCGTCATGCAACAGTTGGGCGCCGACCATGTCATGGTGGTGTGGGGCAAGGACGGCATGGACGAGATCTCGCTTGGCGCGGCGACCATGGTCGGCGAGCTGAAGAACGGCGAGATCACCGAATACGAGATCCATCCCGAGGACTACGGCCTGCAGATGGTCTCCAATCGGGGGCTGCGCGTCTCCGGCGCCGCCGAGTCGAAGGAGATGGTGCTGGAGGCGCTAGCCGACACGCCCGGCACGCCGCGCGAGATCGTCACGCTGAATGCCGGCGCCGCGCTGTATACGGCGAACATCGCCGGCTCCGTCGCCGAAGGCATCGCCCGCGCGCGCGAGGCCATTGCCAGCGGCGCGGCGCGCGCCAAGCTCGACCAGTTCGTCGCCTATACGCAGCGCTTCAAATGAGCGACATCCTGCAGAAGATCCTCGCCGTCAAGCGCGAGGAAGTCGCCGCCGCGCAGGCGCGGAAGGCGCTGGCCGCGCTGCACGCCGAAGCACTTCAGCAATCGCCGCCGCGCGACTTCGTCGGCGCCATCCGTGCAAAAGTCAGTCTCGGTAAGACGGCGGTAATTGCCGAGATCAAGAAGGCCAGCCCCTCGAAGGGCGTCATCCGGGCGGATTTCCGTCCCGGCGAGATTGCGCGCAGCTACGCCGCCCACGGCGCCGCCTGCCTCTCCGTGCTGACCGACCGCCAGTTCTTCCAGGGTGCGCCCGAATGCCTGCAGGAAGCGCGTGCCGCCTGCGCGCTGCCGGTGCTGCGCAAGGACTTCATCGTCGACGAATACCAGGTGGTCGAGGCGCGCGCCATGGGCGCCGACTGCATCCTCCTCATCGTGGCGGCGCTGGAATTGCCGCAATTGCTGGAACTGGAAGCCCTCGCCCATGAACTGGGCATGGCAGTGCTGGTCGAGGTGCACGACGCCGCCGAACTCGATGTCGCCCTGCATCTCAAGACGCCGCTGGTCGGCATCAACAACCGCAACCTGCGCACGTTTGAAGTCTCGCTGCAGGTGACCTTGGACCTGCTTGCCCGCATACCGCCGGACCGAATTGTCGTAACCGAATCGGGCATCATCGCGCCGTCAGATGTGGCCATCATGCAAGCTAATGATGTAAAAGCATTTTTGGTCGGCGAGGCATTCATGCGGGCCGACGATCCGGGGACTGCGCTCTCTGCCCTGTTCGGATAGAAAAATCCCTGTTGCAAAAAAGCAACAACCTTGGGCGACATCCCTCTGAAAGGGGCCTTTTTCCTTGCCCCGCCCCAACCTGGATAGGCACAATGGCCCCGACTTCTCAGATTCGCGGGAAGCAAGGCAGGCGGGGAGTAACGGTGCAGTACGTGATGTGCACATGGCGCCGGAACAACCTGCCGAACTCTCAAACAAAGAGGAGATTCACACAATGCAAAAGAAACTCATCGCTGCTGCAGTGGCCGGCCTGATCGCCGTGCCGGCTCTGGCGCAGACCAACGTCACGATTTCCGGCCGTGTTGCGACCGGTTGGGAAAGCTACAAGCTGTCCGGCGGCGGCTTCACCGGCCACGACAGCGAGTCGCGCGTCTCCGACCAGTCCTCCCGCATCATCTTCAACGTCAATGAGGATCTCGGCGGCGGCCTGAAGGCCTGGGCGCAGATGGACATGCGCTACGGCAACGACATGGGCGGCATCGCCATGTCCGGCAACACCGGCGCCGGCTTCATGGGCAGCTGGGGCAAATTCACCATCGGCCGCTGGGATGTGCACTACGGCGAACTCGACGGCGCCATCGGCGGCAACCGCGCCGGCTCCCTGCAGACCCTGGTCGGCAACGGCATCATGTCGCAAGTGTGGAACGGCGCCGCCCTGGCCACCATGGGCAACGGCACCCGTACCCCGAACCTGCTGATGTGGGACAGCCCGAACTGGAACGGCTTCACCGCCCGCCTCGGCTACTCCACCACCGGTTCCGGCGCGGCCACGACCGAAGGCAACACCAACCGCGCCAACGGCGACCCCGGTGCCGGCCGCTCCTGGACCGGTGCCGTGCGCTACAACAACGGCCCCTGGACCGCCGGCCTCAGCTACTGGAACTCCAACGCGGAAAGCCAGGTCAACGGCGCCGCCGAGAACGACCAGCGCAGCACCCGCGCCTGGGTGGGTTACACCTTCGCCATGGGCCTGAAGCTCGGCTTCGCCTGGGACCGCAGCTCGCTCGACACCGGCGTGAACGGTGGTGCCAGCTTCCGCGCCGCCCGCAATGCCTGGACCATCCCGGTCAGCTACGCCTGGGGCCCGCATAAGGTCTACGGCCAGTACGCCCGTGCCGGCAGCCACAGCGGTTCCGCCATCGCCGCGGGCACCGGCGGCCGCTACAAGGCCCACCAGTGGATGCTTGGCTACGACTACGCCTTCTCGAAGCGCACCTCGGCCGGCGTGTTCTACACCAAGGTCAACAACGCCTCGATGGGCGCGTACGACATGTTCGGCCTCGTCGTGAACGGTGCGACCGCCACGTCCGGTGCCGGTGGCGAGGATTCCCGCCAGTGGTACTTCGGCATGGCCCACAACTTCTAATCGACTCTCACGAGTCTTTAGCAAGTTTCGAAACGGCCGCCTTCGGGCGGCCGTTTTTTATTTGTAATCCGGAAAAGAGAAGGGTGGCACCCCGGCCGGGATGCCGCTAGAGCAGGATGAGATTGTTGCGGTGGATCAGCTCCGGCTCGTCGAGGTAGCCGAGAAGGGCCTCGATTTCCGAGCTGGGCTGGCGTGCGATGCGGCGCGCTTCCGAGCTGGAGTAATTGACCAGGCCGCGGGCGATTTCATGGCCGTCTGCGCTGCGGCAGGCGACTGCCGCACCGCGTTCGAATTCCCCTTCCACTGCAGTGACGCCGATCGGCAGCAGGCTCTTGCCCGAAGCCAGGGCCTTCGCCGCCCCTGCATCGAGAATCAGGCTGCCGGCCAACTGGAGATGGTCGGCCAGCCACTGCTTGCGTGCCGCCAGCGGTGTGGCGGAGGCGATGAGGAGGGTGCCGAGCGCTTCGCCCTGCGACAGCCGCGGCAGGACGTCGGCCTCGCGGCCGCTGGCGATCAGGGTATGGGCGCCGCTGCGGGCGGCACGCTGTGCTGCCCGCACTTTGGTGATCATGCCGCCCTTGGAAATGCCCGTTCCGGCGCCGCCGGCCATGGCTTCCAGTGCCGGGTCGTCGGCGCGATGCTCGACGACCAGCGTTGCAGCGGGGTCCTTGCGCGGGTCGGCGGTGTACAGGCCGGCCTGGTCGGTGAGGATCACCAGCGCTTCGGCCTCCACCAGATTGGCGACCAGCGCCCCCAGCGTGTCGTTATCGCCGAACTTGATTTCGTCGGTGACGACGGTGTCGTTCTCGTTGATGATGGGGACGACACCAAGCTGGAGCAGGGCGGTGAGCGTCGAGCGGGCGTTGAGGTAGCGCAGCCGGTCGGCAAGGTCCTCGTGCGTAAGCAGGATTTGCGCTGTCTTCAGGCCATACTGGGTGAAACAGGTCTCGTAGGCCTGGGCCAGGCCCATCTGGCCTACTGCGGCGGCGGCCTGCAGCTCGTGCATGGCATGCGGGCGGCTTGTCCAGCCAAGGCGCTGCATGCCGGCGGCGATGGCGCCGCTGGAGACCAGCAGCACCTCGCGGCCATCCTCGCGCAGGCGGGCGATCTGCCGCGCCAGCTCGCCGAGGTAGTCGATGGCGAGGCCGGTGCCATTATTGGTGACCAGCGCACTGCCGACCTTGACCACCAGCCGGCGGGCTTGGCTAATTTTCTGTCTCGTCATGATCCTGCAGGTCGGCCTTCAGGCCGACATCGGCGTTCGTTGTCGGGCTGAAGCCCGACCTACGTTTCTCTTCTTCGATGTGCTCCATGATAGCGAAAGTCAGCTCGCGGCACCCGGCGCCGTTGATGGCGGAGATGGCGAAATGTCGTTCGACCGGGCCGTAGCCGGCGAGCACGGCGGCGAGGCGCGCCTCGCGCTCCTCCTCCGGCAGCAGGTCGAGCTTGTTGGCGACCAGCCAGCGCGGCTTTTCATATAGTGCCGGATCGTATTTCTTCAGCTCATCCAGAATGACGCGGGCATCGTGCACGGGATCGGCGCCAGGATCGAAGGGGGCGATGTCCACGATGTGCAGCAACAGATGGGTGCGCTGCAGGTGGCGCAGGAACTGGTGGCCGAGGCCGGCGCCCTCGGCTGCACCCTCGATGAGGCCGGGGATGTCGGCGACGACGAAGCTGCGGTTGGCATCGACGCGCACGACGCCGAGGTTCGGGTGCAGGGTCGTGAACGGATAGTCGGCGACCTTCGGCCGTGCCGAGGAAACGGCACGGATGAAGGTGGACTTTCCTGCGTTGGGCAGGCCGAGCAGACCGACGTCGGCCAGCACCCTGAGCTCCAGCTTGAGGTCGCGCCGCTCACCCGGCGTGCCGGGCGTGCACTGCTTCGGCGCACGGTTGGTGCTGGATTTGAAATGGATGTTGCCAAGACCGCCCTGGCCGCCCTTGGCGATGAGCGCCTTTTTGCCGTCGCGATCTAGGTCGGCGATCGGCTCGCCGGTCTCCAGGTCGCTGATGACCGTGCCGACCGGCATGCGCAGAAGCAGATCCTCGCCGCCGCGGCCGTAGCAATCCGAGCTCATGCCGTTCTCGCCGCGCTCGGCGCGGAAGATGCGCGTGTAGCGGAAATCGATGAGCGTGTTGAGGTTGCGGTCGGCAATGGCGTAGATGCTGCCGCCGCGGCCGCCGTCTCCGCCCGACGGACCGCCCTTCGGCACGTATTTCTCGCGCCGGAAGGTGGCCGCGCCATTGCCGCCGTCGCCGGCAACGACCTCGATCTTGGCTTCGTCGAAGAATTTCATGAGCGCTGTGAAAAATAAAAAAGCCCTGCCGCGACGGCAGGGCTTTTTGTCGCGGCGACCGGGTTGCTTAGGCGGCCGGGACGATGTTCACGGTCTTGCGCCTCTCGGCGCCCTTGATCGTGAATTCGACCGTGCCGGTGACCTTGGCGAACAGCGTGTGGTCGCGGCCCATGCCGACGTTGTCGCCGGCGTGGAATTGGGTGCCGCGCTGGCGCACGATGATGCTGCCGGCGTTGATCAGCATGCCGCCGTAGCGCTTCACGCCGAGGCGCTTGGATTGCGAGTCGCGGCCGTTGCGCGAGCTGCCGCCTGCTTTTTTATGTGCCATGTGTCTGCTCCTTGCTTACGCCGAAATACCGGAAATCTGGATTTCGGTGAAGTTCTGCCGGTGGCCCTGGTGCTTCTGGTAGTGCTTGCGCCGGCGCATCTTGAATATCTTCACTTTGTCGTGCCGGCCCTGGGCGAGGACTTTCGCCTTGACAGAAGCGCCTTGCACCAGCGGCGCGCCGATTTTCACCGACTCGCCATCGCCGACCATGAGAACCTGGTCGAGGGTGATTTCAGCGCCCACTTCTGCCGGTATCTGTTCTATTTTCAGTTTTTCGCCGGCCGCGACGCGATACTGCTTGCCGCCGGTTTTTATGACCGCATACATGATGGACTCCGTGTGGTTCGTGTTGCAACAGGACCGCGCATTATACATATGCAAGGTGTTAGAGTCAAAAGGAAATTTGCCTTGCTTGACGCCGCCCGGGCGCCCCCCTACCATGCCGCTTTTCCCGCAATTGCCCCAGCCTTGAGCCTCGAAACCCTTTATGTGCCGATCGCCGCCGACATGCGGGCGGTGGATGCGGTCATCCGCGACAGGCTGCATTCCGACGTGGTTCTGATCCGCCAGGTGGCCGAATACATCATCGGCGCCGGCGGCAAGCGGCTTCGCCCGGCTCTAGTACTTTTCTCGGCAGGCGCGCTTGGCTACCGCGGCACCCACCATCAGGAACTGGCCGCGGTGGTGGAGTTCATCCATACCGCTACCCTCCTGCACGACGATGTGGTGGACGAGTCCGAATTGCGCCGCGGCAACCAAACCGCCAATGCCCTTTTCGGCAATGCCGCTTCGGTGCTGGTGGGGGACTTCCTTTACTCCCGCGCCTTCCAAATGATGGTATCGGTGGGCAGCATGCGCATCCAGCAGGTGCTGGCCGATGCCACCAATACCATCGCCGAAGGCGAAGTGCTGCAACTGCTCAATTGCCACAACGCCGATGTAGACATCCCGCAGTACCTGCAGGTGATCCGCTACAAGACGGCCAAACTGTTTGAGGCGGCGGCGCGTCTGGGCGCCATTCTTTCCGGTGCCCCTGCTGTAATCGAGGAAGGCATGGCGCGCTACGGCATGCATCTGGGCACGGCCTTTCAGCTGGTCGACGACGTACTGGATTATTCCGGCGACGAGGCGGCCACCGGCAAGCACCTCGGTGATGATCTGGCAGAGGGCAAGCCGACGCTGCCGCTGATCCACGCCATGAAGCACGGCAGCGCCGAGCAGTCGGCCTGCGTGCGCCATGCCATCGAGGAAGGTGGGCGCGAGTCATTGCCGGGGGTGCTGGGGGCGATTCGTGCCACGGGGGCGCTGGACGAGACGCGGCGTCATGCCGAGGCCGAGGCAAGGCTTGCGCTAGAGGCCGTAGCACCGCTGCCGGCTTCGCCATTCAAGGATTCTCTGGTACAATTGGCATCGTTTGCAGTCGCACGCGACTTCTGATTTGAAGGCGCGGTCGCGGCTGTATTCGTTTCGGCTGGCGGTTGTCCATTGTGCCCAGCCAAGACGTCGGGGTGTAGCTCAGCCTGGTAGAGTACTGCGTTCGGGACGCAGGAGTCGGAGGTTCAAATCCTCTCACCCCGACCAATCCTAACATCGCTCGCCCAAGACGGGCGGCGACGGAGCCAGGCATGTCCAAGCTGATCCTGCTGCTCTTTCTCGGCTTCCTCGCCTACATCGTTTTCAAGGGTTACCAGCGCGCAGCATCACGCCGCGCAGGAGATTCGAGCAGGCCAAAAGCGCCCGAGCGTATGGTCGCCTGCGCGAGCTGTGGCGTGAACCTTCCCGAGAGCGAGGCCCTCGAAGGCAATGGCGGGCGCTTCTGCTGCGAAGAGCACCGTCGCTTGGGCGCCCATGACTGAAGGCCGTTCTGGCACACCCTATACGGCCGGCCGTCCCGTTTCGGTCTGGACCTCGCTCCACTACTTCAATATCTATCGCCTGATCGTGGCGAGCGTGTTCATGCTCGCCGTCGCTTTCTATCCGAGGACGAGCGGCCTTGGTTCGCAGAACCTGATGCTGTTCGTGTGGACCTGCCTGGCCTACTGGCTGTTGGCGATCTTTTTCTATGGGGCACTGAAACGGCTGCGCTTGGGCTTCAACAAGCTCCTTACGCTTCAGGTATCGGTCGACATCCTGGCGATCACCCTGATGATGTACGCAAGCGGCGGCGAGAAGAGCGGCGTGGCCGTGATGCTGTTGGTCGTCCTGGCGGGGGCGGGTTTGGTCGGCCAGGGTCGGCTGACCTTGTTCTATGCTGCCCTTGCTACCGTTGCGGTGCTTTTCGAGCAGGGCGCCCGCGTACTCGAGTCGGGCGCCGACCTGGCCGACTTCGTCCAGACCGGCATCCTTTGCACCGGCTTCTTTGCCACAGCGATTTCCGCCAGGCTTCTCGCCAGGCGTGTCATTGCCAACGAAGAACTGGCACGCCAGCGCGGCATTGATCTGGCCAATCAACTGTCGGTCAGCGAGCGGGTGATCCGCGACATGCAGGATGGGGTGATGGTTGTGGATTCCAGCGAGAGAGTGCGGCAATGGAATCCGCAGGCGGAAGTGTTGCTTGGGGTGCACCCCCCGTCCCATCCGGACCTGGCCTCTTTCTCGGTTGTGCTTGCCGGCGAGTACCGCAGCTTCAAGAACGACTTGAGGGAGCGTGTGGCGTCGCTGCGCGTGCCGGGCAGCGGGGCGTTGCTGCGCGCGCGCCTTGTTAGCGCCGGCGAAAGCGGCGACGTCCTCATCTATATCGAGGACATGGGACGCATCCAGCAACAAGCCCAGCAAATCAAGCTGGCCGCGCTTGGTAGGCTGACGGCGAACATCGCGCATGAAATTCGCAATCCCCTTTCCGCCATTAGCCACGCTGCCGAGCTGCTGCGGGAGGAGAAACGGGCGGAAGGGTACGAACGACTGTCGCGCATCATTAACGATAATGCGCTTCGTCTGGAGCGACTGGTGCGCGATGTGCTTGAATTGGGGCGGCGCGACCGGGCATCCCCCGAGCCGATACGGCTGGCCGGCTTTCTGGAAAGCTTTCTGGATGAAATGGCCATGCACGAGCAGATCGACAGGCCTCTTTTTGCGTTGAAGGCTGGAGCCGATGCGACGCTTCTCTTTGATCGCGCCCACCTCAACCAGGTGCTCTGGAATCTGTTGTCAAATGCACAACGCTATTGCAGCGGCAGGCCAGGGGCAGTGAAAATCGAGGCACTCGACTTGCCCGCCTCGGGGCGCGTCGAATTGCATATCATTGACGATGGGATCGGGGTGGACGAGGAGTCGCGTAGCAAGATCTTCGAGCCTTTTTTCACTACCCATAGCAAGGGAACCGGGCTCGGGCTGTATATAGCCCGAGAGTTGTGCGAGGCGAACGATGCGGTCCTTGAATGGGTCGGCAACGAGCCTGGCGCGCATTTCCGGATTATCGGGAGAAACCAGCAGTGGCGGGAAAACAGGATCGCAGGGCAGCATCTGGGGTAGGTCGGGTTCTTGTCGTTGACGATGAGGACGACATCCGTGAGTTGCTCGACATGACGCTGTCGCGCATGGGGTTGTATGCGGACTGTGCGGCGAACGTGGCGGAGGCGCGCCGGTTTCTGGCCGAAAATGCCTACCAACTTTGCCTGACGGACATGCGCCTGCCCGACGGTGACGGGCTGGAGCTGGTGCGCTACATCGGAGAGCAATGCCGGGACCTGCCGGTGGCAGTCATCACCGCCCACGGCAGCATGGAAAATGCCGTCTCTGCATTGAAGGCAGGGGCTTTCGATTACGTTCCCAAACCGGTATCGCTGGAGCAGTTGCGGGCCCTCGTGAAATCGGTGCTCAATCTGCCAAGCCAGGACGCGAGCCGGCCAGAAGTGACGGGACAGACGCTGCTTGGCGAATCCCAGGCCATTCGCCAAGCCCGTACCATGATAGGCAAGGTTGCGCGCAGCCAGGCCCCGGTCTACATCAGCGGCGAATCCGGCAGCGGCAAGGAACTGGCTGCGCGGCTCATCCATGAGCAAGGGGCTCGGCGGGGACAGCCCTTCATAGCTGTCAATTGCGGCGCCATTCCGGAGAACTTGATGGAGAGCGAGTTCTTCGGTTACAAGAAGGGCGCATTCACTGGAGCCGATGCTGATCGTGACGGCTTTTTCCAGGCAGCGCACGGCGGCACCCTGTTTCTTGATGAAGTGGCCGATTTGCCGCTGACCATGCAGGTCAAGCTGCTGCGCGCCATACAGGAGAAGCGCGTACGCAAGGTTGGTGCTCCGGCCGAGGATCCCGTGGACGTCCGCATCATCAGCGCCACCCACCAGAATCTGAAGCAACTGGTGGCTGCTGCCCGTTTTCGTCAGGATCTGTTCTATAGGCTGGATGTGATCGAACTGAAGATGCCGGCCCTGCGCGAATGCCGCGAGGACATCCCCCTCTTGGCTGAGAGCATCCTGGCCCGCCTGGCGCGGGAGGCCGGCATGCCAATGCCGCGCCTGAGTCAGAAGGCAATCAAGGCTCTGGGCGAGTATCCGTTTCCGGGCAATGTGCGGGAACTGGAGAATATCCTGGAGCGCACCCTGGCCTTGATAGGGGGCAGCGAAATCGGCGTTGAGGACCTTCATTTGGCTCCACTGGCGGAACCGGATGCGCCTTCACTTTCGCAGGAGGGAAAGGGCGATGCCTCGCTTCAGGATCATCTGGACCGGGTCGAGAAGCAGGCAATCCTGGATGCCCTGCAGAAAACGCGCTTCAACCGGACGGCGGCCGCCAAACTGCTCGGCGTCACTTTCCGTTCCCTGCGTTACCGGATGGAGCGGCTCGGCTTGAATGAATAGCGAGCTTGATGCCGCAGGCTGGCTGACCGGCGCCCGGCGCATCCCTTCCCCCAATTGCGATGAGCGGCCTGCCGGCCAGGCGGTGCGGCTGATCGTTGTTCACGCCATCTCCCTGCCTCCCGGCGTATTCGGCGGGGATGGGATCGTGCGACTGTTCACGAATACGCTGGACCCCGAGGCGCATCCCTACTACCGCGAAATCCAGTTTCTACGCGTCTCAGCCCATTTCCTGATCCGACGCGATGGCGGACTCGTGCAGTTCGTGCCCTGCGACTTGCGTGCTTGGCATGCCGGTGCCTCGAGCTGGCACGGGATCGAACGCTGCAATGATTTCTCGATCGGCATCGAACTGGAGGGGGGCGACGAGTTGCCTTTCGATCCGCCGCAATATGCGGTCCTGGTTCGGCTGATTCACATCCTGCAGCAGCGCTACCCCATCGAAGACATCGTTGGCCATGCCGAGATTGCGCCCGGTCGCAAGACGGACCCCGGCCCGCGTTTCGACTGGGCCTATCTCAATCGACTTCTCGCCTGCCGCAAGGTGTGAAAAAATCGCCTGCCGATCGCGATCGCATGATGTGTCTGCGCGCCGTGCGGATTTTTTGCGACGCTGATTTGCGGGGTATGACAAAAAATGCAAAAAACACTTGCATCCGAAAAGTCAAGCTACTAGAATTAGGTCGAAATATTCGCCAGGGCACTAGATCTAGTGGGTTGTGGTAGTGCCGGTAGTGCCAAAATGATGTGCGGCAGAGCATGGTCGCAAGGGGAACGAGGCAGTTCAACGAACCAGGCAGCAGGAGACGTACGGAGACCGCTTGATGCAGATTGCGATATTCGTCGGCCATAGGCCGCGACCTCCCTCCGATTCCGGCGCTCCCCTTTTCCCTTCTTTCTTCTTTTCTTTCCCCATCTTCTTCAGCCGCAGTGGCATCGCTGCTGGCGCCCAGACCACCCGAAACGAACCGCAGCCGATGCCGATATCGCGTCGAGTGCCGTTTGCGCCCATGTTGGCAGCGTCGGTGGCCAGTGGCATTTTGAATTCAATCGGTGCGGCTTTGTCGTACTGTTGGATAGCCCGTGCTAGTCGGGACGGGCTGTAGTTGATGTTGTTTCTTTCCTGTTACTTCATATAGGAGGTTTGAGATGGCTACTGCTAAGAAACCCGCTTCTAAAGCCAAGAAGCCTGCCGCCAAGAAACCGGCGGTGAAGAAGGCCGCTGCCAAGAAGCCGGCCGCCAAGAAAGCTGCTGCCAAGAAGCCGGCGGCGAAGAAGGCCGCTGCCAAGAAGCCGGCGGCGAAGAAGGCCGCTGCCAAGAAGCCGGCGGTGAAGAAGGCCGCTGCCAAGAAGCCGGCGGCGAAGAAGGCCGCCAAGAAGCCGGCGGCGAAGAAGAAGCCGGCGGCGAAGAAAGTCGCGAAGAAAGTCGCAAAGAAGAAGCCTGCGGCGAAAAAAGCAGCCAAGAAAAAGCCTGCAGCGAAAAAGGCAGCCAAGAAAAAGCCTGCGGCAAAGAAAGCTGCCAAAAAACCTGCAGCGAAGAAAGCGGCCAAAAAGAAGCCTGCGGCAAAGAAAGCTGCGAAGCCCGCTGCGAAGCCGGCAGCAGCCCCCGCACCAGCTGCTGCGCCTTCAACTGCGGCAGCCCCCGGCCTGAAGTCGTCGCTCAACCCGGCAGCTGCTTGGCCCTTTCCGACCGGCTCGCGTCCTTCCTGAGCGCGTGCGGACCGCCCGGACGGGCGGCTTGGTCACAATGTGATCCAGCCGCCTGTCCGCGGTCATTTCCCTTCCAGCTCTGTTTTGTAGTCAAACGGGTTCCTTGTGTCTGGCAGGGCGTCGCCTGTGCGTTGCACAAATTACATATAAAGTTATTGACAAAATCGCATTAAATCAAGATAATGCAAATTATTGCATCGCCCTATTTTAGGGGCAAAAGCCAATAAATTCGGCAGCTGCCCGCTTAATATAAGACGACATTTCAAATCGGTTCTTCCGGCACCGAGATCAAGCGCGTGAAGTTCCATTCCGCGCCGTATTTCATCCCCCAGCGTTCCCAGGCAGGTCTGATGCCGAGCATCAGACGACCGGTGCGGGGCGGATGGTCCGGATACTGAAAGGAGCAAGCATGATGAGCGCGACAGAACTGAAGAAGTTCATGAGAGAAGCGGCGTCGTTTGTAATTCATTTCGCCCATGGCGGCTTGTTGGTGGCCGGTATTCTTGTCACGGCTCTCCTGTTTGCGCATGTCGGGTCGGCAGAGAGCCATGGACGTGGCTTGCAGGAACTGGGCGATATCATCGCCGAAGGGCGGGTATTCAAAACCGCGTCTCCTGTGCCAGAGCTGACTCTTTCGAATTCGGAGGGGCGTGCCACGGTGGATTATCTTTCGCGAAAGTATCGCGTAGCCGCAACAGCCATTGAACCGCTCATGCTCGCGGCCCAAACAGCGGGAGCGCGGACAGGGCTTGACCCGATGCTGCTTGTCGCCGTCATGGCGATCGAGTCTGGATTCAATCCCATTGCCGAAAGCCCGATGGGTGCCCAGGGTTTGATGCAGGTAATCCCGCGTTTCCACCAGGATAAGCTTGATGCGTTCTCAGGCAACAACAGCCTGCTCGACCCGGCCGTGAACATTCATGTTGGTGCGCTCGTGCTGCAGGAATACATCAGGCGCACCGGCTCACTGGAAGCCGGATTGCAACAGTATGCAGGGGCCGCCAGCGATGAAGAGGGCATTTATGCCGCAAAGGTGCTGGCAGAGAAGCAGCGAATCGAGTCTGCTTCCAAACGCGGTCGTCAGGGCAGCGCCTGACAACCCTACTTTCCCAAGTGGTGCGCCAGCCGCGCCACGCCATCTTCCAGCTTTCTCCGGGCCACCGTGTAGGCGAAGCGCAGGTGCCGCTGCGGGGCGTTCTCCCCGAAATCAAGACCGGGCGTAATGGCCACACCTGCCTGCTCGAGCAGTGCATGGGCGAAGGTATGGCTATCCTGAGCAAGATCTGAACAGTCAGCGTAAAGGTAAAAGGCGCCATGGGGCTCCGTGGGGATGCGAAAACCCAACTGGCGCAGGGCTGGCAGCAGATAGTCCCGTCGAGACTGGAATTCAGCGCGCCGTGCCTCCAGTAAGTCAATCGTTTCTGGCCGGAAGGCGGCCAGTGCGGCATGCTGTGCCGGGGTTGAGGGGGAGATGAAAAGGTTCTGCGCCAGTTTTTCGACGTCTCGTACGAAGCGCGGTGGAACCACCAGCCAGCCGAGCCGCCAGCCGGTCATGCCGAAATACTTCGAAAAGCTGTTGATGATGAAAATCTCGTCGGACAGTGCAAGGGCCGTGCTGGCGTTGCAGTCGTAGGTCAGCCCATGGTAGATCTCGTCGACCAGCAGCGCACCGCTGCGTTCGGAGATGCAGGACGCTAGCCTTGACATCGCCGTCGGCGAAATCATGGTGCCGGTGGGATTGGCGGGGGATGCGACCAGCAGGCCCTTGGTGCGCGCCGTCCAGTGTCGGGCGACCAGTTCGGCCGTGGGCTGATAGTCGGTTTCCGCATCGACGAAGAGGGTGCGCGGTACGCCTTCCAGGGTGCGCACCAAGTGCCGGTTGCAGGGATAGCCGGGGTCTGGCAATAACAGTTCGTCGCCGGGGTCGAGCAACACAGCCAGCGCCAGCAGCAGGGCGCCGGAAGCGCCAGCGGTGACGGCGATCCGTTCGGGTGAGACGTTGACGCCATAACGCTCGGCATAGAAGCGGGCAATCGCCTCGCGCAAGGCGGGGATGCCGAGGGCCGGCGTGTAGAAGATCTGACCGCCGCGGATGAATTCGGCGGCGGCTTCGATCACTTGCGGCGGCGTGGGAAAATCCGGCTCGCCCACTTCCATGTGAATGATGCTGCGCCCCTCTGCCTCGATCTGGCGGGCGCGCGTGAGCAATTCCATGACATGGAATGGCGCGATGTCGACCATGCGCCGTGCGGCGGCGGGAGGTGGTGCGTGCTTGTTCATCGTCGGCACAGGATAGCATTCCCCCAAAATAAAAACGGGCGCCGCAGGGCGCCCGTTTCATGAGGGTAACCGCTTACTCCAGGCCGCCGAAATTCATGCGGAAGAGTTCACGCTTGAGCACCAGTTGCTTAGGCAGTCGTTCTTTCAGCTTGTCGAACAACTCGCCGTGCAGGTCGAGTTCCTCCTGCCACATTTGGGTGTCGACGCGGGTGAGCTCCTGGAATTGTGCCTTGCTGACTTCATCCAGACCGGTCCAGTCGAGATCCTCGAAGCGCGGCATCCAGCCGAGCGGCGTCTGCTGCGCGCCGACGCGGCCCTTGACGCGGTCGACGATCCATTTGAGTACGCGCATGTTTTCGCCGAAGCCGGGCCACATGAAGTTGCCCTTCTCGTCCTGGCGGAACCAGTTTACCGTGAAGATGCGCGGCGGATTGTCGACGACATGGCCCATGCGCAGCCAGTGATTGAAGTAGTCGCCCATGTGATAGCCGCAAAAGGGCAGCATTGCGAAGGGGTCGCGGCGCACCTGGCCGATCTTGCCGGCGGCGGCGGCGGTGGTCTCGGAGCCCAGCGTGGCAGCCATGTAGACGCCGTAGTTCCAGTTGAACGCCTCGAACACCAGCGGCACGGTGGTGGAACGGCGGCCGCCGAAGATGAAGGCGGAGATGGGCACGCCGGCAGGGTCTTCCCAGTTCGGGTCGAGCGAGGGGCACTGGCTGGCGGGCGCGGTGAAACGGGCGTTGGGATGCGCCGCCGGGCGGCCGCAGCCGGGCGTCCATTCCTTGCCGGTCCAGTCGGTCAGCTTCTCGGGGAGTTGCTTGCTCATGCCTTCCCACCAGACGTCGCCGTCCGGAGTGAGTGCCACGTTGGTGTAGATGATGTTGGCGTGCAACGTCGCCATGGCGTTGAAGTTGGACTTCTCCGACGTGCCGGGGGCGACGCCGAAATAGCCGGCCTCCGGGTTGATGGCATAGAGGCGGCCGTCCTTGCCCGGCTTGATCCAGGCGATGTCGTCACCGACCGTGGTGACTTTCCAGCCGCCGAAGGTCTTTGGCGGGATCAGCATGGCGAAGTTGGTCTTGCCGCAGGCGCTGGGGAAGGCCGCCGCGACGTAGCTCTTCTCGCCTTCGGGCGATTCGACGCCGAGGATCAGCATGTGCTCGGCCAGCCAGCCCTGGTCGCGCGCCATGGTCGAGGCGATGCGCAGGGCGAAGCATTTCTTGCCGAGCAGGGCGTTGCCGCCGTAGCCGGAGCCGTAGGACCAGATTTCCCGTGTCTCGGGGAAATGCACGATGTACTTGGTGTCCTTGTTGCAGGGCCAGCGCACGTCCTGCTGGCCGGGCTGCAGGGGATGGCCGACGCTGTGCAGGCAGGGCACGAACTCGCCATCCTCGCCGAGCACGTCATACACCGCCTTGCCCATGCGCGTCATGATGCGCATGTTGGTGACGACATAGGGCGAATCGGAAATTTCCACGCCGATGTGGGCGATCGGGCTGCCGAGCGGTCCCATGCTGAAGGGAATCACGTACATCGTGCGGCCGCGCATGCAGCCGTTGAAGAGCCCCGTCAGGGTCGCCTTCATCTTCGTCGGGTCTTCCCAGTTGTTGTTCGGGCCGGCGTCCTCCTTGTTCTGCGAGCAGATGAAGGTGCGGTCTTCCACGCGCGCCACGTCAGAGGGATCTGACCAGGCCAGGTAGGAGTTCGGACGCTTTTCCGGATTGAGCTTGATCAGGCTGCCTGAAGCGACCATCTCGCCGCACAGGCGGTCATATTCCTCCTCGGAGCCGTCGGCCCAGACGATGCGGTCGGGCTGGGTGAGGGCGGCCATTTCCGCCACCCAGGCCTTGAGGCGGGCGTGGCGGACATAGGCGGGTGCGTTGAGTGCGGCGGGATCGGAAAAGCGCTGGTTCATGGTGCGGAATCTCCAGGACTGATCTTGTGGATATGAATTAGGCGTCGCGGGCCGGCAAGGGCGGGCGGCGGCGAATATTCTGTGTGGGGTCGATTTGAGGCGGAAAGTGCAATGCAATATTATGCCACACTTCGATACCCCGATAAACTCCGTTATTACCCTGTACCCCGGGCACAAGCGCCCGGGATGGCAATCACAAGGACATGAAGATGGATGAAGCAATCCGCGCCGCAGCCCTCGAGTACCACCGCAAGCCCCGCCCCGGCAAGATCGCCGTCACGCCGACCAAGCAGTTGATTACCCAGCGCGACCTGGCGCTGGCCTATTCGCCCGGCGTCGCCGCCGCCTGCGAGGAAATCGTCGCCAATCCCGCCGAGGCGTCCAGCCTGACGTCGCGTGGCAACCTGGTGGCGGTGATCACCAACGGCACGGCCGTGCTCGGCCTCGGCAACATCGGCCCGCTGGCCGGCAAGCCGGTGATGGAAGGTAAGGGCGTGCTCTTCAAGAAGTTCGCCGGCGTCGACGTTTTCGACATCGAGGTCAATGAACTCGACCCCGACAAGCTGATCGACATCATCGCCTCGCTGGAACCGACCTTCGGCGGCATCAACCTCGAGGACATCAAGGCGCCGGAATGCTTCTACATCGAGAAGAAGCTGCGCGAGCGCATGCGCATTCCCGTCTTCCACGACGACCAGCACGGCACGGCCATCATTTCCGCGGCGGCGGTGCTGAACGGCCTGCGCGTCGTCGGCAAGCAGATCGAGGAAGTCAAACTGGTGTGTTCCGGTGCAGGCGCGGCGGCCATTGCCTGCGTGAACCTCATGATCGCCCTCGGTCTGCGCCGCGAGAACGTCTGGATGACCGACTCCAAGGGTGTGGTGAGCAAGAGGCGGCTGGCCGACCTCGATCCGAGCAAGGCGCAGTTCGCCCAGAACACCGCGGCCATGACACTGGGCGAGGTCGTCGCCGGCGCCGACATCTTCCTTGGCCTGTCGACGGCGGGCGTGCTCAAGCCGGAGATGGTCAGGACCATGGCCGACAAACCGCTCATTCTGGCGCTGGCCAACCCGGTGCCGGAGATTCTTCCCGAGGACGCCAAGGCGGTGCGGCCCGACTGCATCATTGCCACGGGGCGCTCCGATTACCCGAACCAGGTCAACAACGTCCTCTGCTTTCCCTTCATTTTCCGTGGCGCGCTCGATGTCGGCGCCACCACCATCACGCAGGAAATGGAGCTGGCGACGGTGCGCGCCATTGCCGATCTGGCGCATGCCGAGCAGTCCGATGTGGTTGCCGCCGCTTATGCCGGCTCGGATCTCAACTTCGGTCCCGAGTACCTCATTCCGAAACCCTTCGATCCGCGCCTCATCGTCAAGATTGCGCCGGCGGTGGCGAAGGCTGCGATGGATTCCGGCGTGGCCACCCGGCCGATCGCCGACTTCGACGCCTACCGTGAACAGCTGCAGCAGTTTGTCTATCACTCCGGCCTGCTGATGAAGCCGGTGTTCGCGGCGGCCAAGAAGATCGACAAGCGCATCGTCTATGCCGAGGGCGAGGACGAGCGCATCCTGCGCGCCGTGCAGGTGGTGGTGGACGAGCATCTGGCCCGGCCGATCCTCATCGGCCGGCCCGAGGTGATCGAGCACCGCATCCAGAAGTGCGGCCTGCGCATCCGGCCGGGCATCGACTTCGAGCTGTGCAACCCGCAGAAGGACCCGCGCTACAAGGACTACTGGCAGACCTACCACGAGTTGACCGAGCGCAAGGGCGTCTCGCCTGACTATGCCCAGATAGAGATGCGCCGCCGCCACACCCTGATCGGTGCCATGATGATCCACAAGGGCGACGCCGACGGCATGCTCTGCGGCACTTTCGGCACCCATGCCCTGCACCTGAAATACGTAGACCAGGTGATCGGTCGGCGCGAGGGCGTGTCCGCCTACTACGCCATGAACGGCCTGATGCTGCCCAAGCAGACGGTCTTCATCTGCGATACCTACGTCAACTACGATCCCAGCGCGGAACAGCTGGTCGAAATGACCATCCTCGCAGCCGAGGAAGTGCGCCGCTTCGGACTCACGCCCAAGGTGGCGCTGCTGTCGCACTCCAGTTTCGGCAGCTATGACACGCCCAGCGCCAGGAAGATGCAGCGTGCCGCGCAACTGCTGTGTGAGCGCGCGCCGGAACTGGAGGTAGAGGGCGAGATGCATGGCGACGCGGCGCTCTCCGGCGACGTGCGCAGCCAGGTCTTCCCCCATTCCCGCCTGAAGGGGGAGGCCAACCTGCTCATCATGCCGACCCTGGACGCCGCCAACATTTCCTTCAACCTGCTCAAGCAGTCCGCCGGCGATGGCGTCACCATCGGACCGATCCTGCTCGGCACGCGGGCGCCGGTGACCATCCTGACGCCGACCGCCACCGTGCGGCGCATCATCAACCTGACGGCCGTCACCGTCGTCGAGGCCGCGGCCAAGGCCTGAGGCGGGGGCGCAACAGTCTTCAAGGCTGCCGCGCGGCCGCCGTTACTGTTGTCATGACCGAAGAAAATCCCTGCGGGATGAAAGTCAGTCCCGACAAGACGGCGCTGATCCTGACGGGCGGCGGCGCACGCGCCGCCTATCAGGTCGGCGTGCTGGGCGCCATCGGCGAGTTGCTGCCGGAGCCCGGCCGCAACCCCTTCCCGATCATCTGCGGCACCTCGGCCGGCGCCATCAATGCTGCCGCGCTGGCCTGCTTTGCCGACGACTTCGGCAAGGGCGTCGGCTATCTGCAGGAAACCTGGGGCAACTTCCATGCGGCGCAGGTATATCGCGCCGATGCGCTGGGCATCGGCGCCAGTGGCCTGAACTGGCTGTCCGCCCTCATGTTTGGCTGGCTTTTCAGGCACAGCCCGCGCTCGCTCCTCGACAATACTCCCCTGCGATGCCTGCTGGAGCGCAGCCTGGACCTGGGGAACATCGATGCGGCCATTCGACGCGGTTCCCTGTATGCCGTCTCGATTACCGCTTCGGGCTACCAGTCGGGCCATAGCGTCAGCTTTTTCCAGGCCGCCGAGGCGGCGGAAACCTGGAGGCGCACCCATCGTGGGGGCACCCGCGTCAGGCTGACCGTCGACCACCTACTCGCCTCGAGTGCCATCCCCTTCATTTTTCCGGCCATCAAGATCCACCGCGAGTATTTCGGCGACGGTTCGATGCGCCAATTGGCACCGGTCTCCCCGGCCATCCATCTCGGCGCCGAGCGCATCCTGGTCATCGGTGCCGGCCGCATGGAAGACGAGAAGCGGTCGAGGCGCGGCGACGCCTATCCGCCGCTGGCCCAGATCGCCGGCCATGCCCTCTCGTCGATTTTTCTCGACAGCCTGCACGTCGATCTGGAACGCCTGCAGCGCATCAACAATACGGTGGCGATCATCCCGCCGGAGGTGCGCGAACAGGCCGGCTTTCCCCTGCGCAAGATCGAGACGCTGGTGATTTCGCCTTCCCAGCGGCTGGACTACATGGCGGCGCGGCATGTCAGGAGTCTGCCTTGGCCGGTGCGGGCCCTGTTGCGCGGCATCGGCGCCACCAACAAGACCGGGTCCGCCCTGGCGAGCTACCTGCTATTCGAGAAATCCTATACCCGCGCCTTGATGGAACTCGGCTATACGGATACGATGGCGCGCCGCGAGGAAGTGCGTACTTTTCTCAAGGTGGCCGACACCCGGGCTGCCGAAACAACTTGAAGATAATTGGCTAAAGAGCTATTTTTATTGAAAATGTTGTTTTTGGTGCTAAACTCGTAAAACCATGTCCCAAACAAGGGAGATTGCGTGAAATTCAAGTTGACGACCCTGCTGGCAATCAGTGCAGCGCTGGCGCTGGGCACGTTGGGAGAAGTGACGCCGGCCGAAGCAGCCTCGACGAAGAAAGCGGCGGCCCAACGCAAGGCCAAGTCCGTTAAAAAGGTCGAGAAGCGCACCGAAGTGCACGAGTCGGACGACCTGCTGCTGAAATCCGCTGCCGTCATCGTGCAGGACCAGTCTTCAGGCGAGGTTCTTTTCGAGAAGAATTCCGATGCCGTCCTGCCGATCGCCTCCATCACCAAACTGATGACGGCGATGGTGGTGCTCGACGCCCAATTGTCCCTGACCGAAACCCTCAGCATCGGCCAGGAGGACGTGGATACCCTCAAGGGCACTCGTTCGCGCCTGAAGGTGGGGACCCGGTTGAGCCGCGAGGACATGCTGCTGCTGGCGCTGATGGCTTCCGAGAATCGTGCGGCCTCCGCACTGTCCCGCCACTATCCGGGCGGTGCCGAGGCATTCATCGCGGCCATGAACCACAAGGCAGCCGCCATCGGCCTCAAGGACACTTATTTTGCCGATCCCACCGGACTGACTGCCGCCAATGTCTCCAGTGCGCGCGACCTCACCAAGATGGTGGCTGCGGCCTCGCACTATCCCCTCATCCGCGAGTTGTCCACCACCAGCGAGCGCACGGTGTGGTCGGGCGGACGCCCGGTGTCATTTCACAACACCAATACCCTGGTACGCAGCCCGGCCTCGGGCTGGGAAATCGCCGTGTCGAAGACCGGCTACATCCGCGAGGCGGGCAAGTGCCTCGTGATGCAGGCCTGGCTGAGCAACCGTCCGGTGGTCATCGTGCTGCTGGATTCCTGGGGCCGGCTGACGCGCATTGGCGACGCCAACCGCATCAAGCGCTGGATCGAGAATGCTTCGACCGGCAGCGGCCGGCCGAGCGCCGCGCTGGGCCGCCGCACGGCCGGCTGATTCCAGTTTCCCGGATTCTCCCTGAGGCCGGCGCTTGCCGGCCTTATTTTTTGGCGTATCCCAGGGCGTGGGAAATGTTGTCGGCTGCCTGCTTGATGAGCGGGATCCAGTCGGGGTTGTAGCGCTCGGCGGGCGCCGAAACGGAAAGGCCGGCAACCAATTCGCCGGAGTCGTCCCGCACCGGCGCGGCGATGCAGCGCAGGCCCTGCTCGATTTCCTCGTTGTCGAAGGCGATGCCGTGGCGGCGCACGCGGTCGAGTTCCTTTTCCAGGGCCGGCAGGGTGGTGAGCGAGGTCGGCGTAAAGCCGGGCAGGCCGGTGCGCCTGGCGTACTCGCGCAGTTTCTGCAGGCCATCCTCGACGAGGAACAGCTTGCCGACGGCGGTGGCGTGCAGCGGTGCGCGGGCGCCTACCAGATGCACCACCCGCACGGAGGAGCGTCCGCTGGAGGTGCGCTCGACATAGATGATTTCGTCGTCGTGGCGCACGCCGAGGTTCACGCTTTCGCCGATTTCCCCGTGCAGGGCTTGCATGAAAGGCAGCGCGATTTCGCGGATGTTGATGCGCGACTTGACGATATTGCCGAGTTCCAGCAGGCGGATGCCGAGACGGTAGGCGCCCGGCTCGGCGCGCTCGACGAAGCCGCTGTGCGTCATGGCGCCGAGGATGCGGTGGGCGGTGGACGGATGCAGGCCGGTCTCCAGAGACAACTGCTTCAGGCTGACGGCGTCGTGGTGGTGCGCCAGCACGTCGAGCAGCGCCATCATGCGCTCGATGACCTGGATGGAGCTTTTCGCTTCCGGCTGGGACAAGGTCGGCTTCCGTTGAATCGAATGGCGGAATACTATATCAGATCGTGAAACCCTGACCGCCGCAGAAGACGGCGGCGGCAACGGAGAGAGAATGAAAGTAGGCCTGTTTGTCACCTGCCTGGTCGACCTGATGCGTCCGCGCATCGGCTTCGCGGCATTGCGTCTGCTCGAGGCAGCCGGCTGCGAGGTCGTCGTGCCGGCGAGCCAGACCTGCTGCGGCCAGCCTGCCTGGAATTCAGGCGATCGCCGCGCCGCGCGACTGCTGGCCGAAAAGATGATCGCCGAGTTCGAGGGCTGCGACTACATCGTGGCACCCTCCGGCTCCTGCGTCGGCACGATCCGCACCCATTACCCCGAGCTGTTCGCCGACGATGCGGCGTGGCTGGAACGGGCCGCCGCCCTGGGTTCGCGCACCTACGAGCTTGCCGACTTCCTCGCCACCGTGGCGAAGCTCGACAAGCTGCCGGGCGACTTCACCGGCACGGTCACCTACCACGATTCCTGCTCCGGCCTGCGCGAGCTGGGCGTCAAGGCGCAGCCGCGCGCCCTGCTGGCGAAGCTGCCCGGCGTGACGCTCACAGAAATGAACGGCGCGGAGGAATGCTGCGGCTTTGGCGGCACCTTCTCGGTGAAATTCGGCGAGATCTCGGCGCGCCTGGCCGAGAAGAAATGCGAGAACATGCGCGCCAGCGGCGCCGACGCCGTGGTGCTGGGCGACCTCGGCTGCATGCTCAACATCGAAGGCAAGCTGCGGCGCTTGGGCGACGAGCGGACGCAGGTGCTGCACATCGCGGAAGTGCTGGCGGGAGAGGCGTGATGGAAGTCCGCTCCATGCACTTCAAGGCGCGCGCCGGCGCGGCGGCCGCCGACAAGGCGCTGCAGGCCAAGTTGTCCACGGCCAAGGGCCTGTTCGTCGAGGGGCGCAAGCGCGCCGTGGCGGAGATCGACCTCGAGGCGACGCGAGAGGCGTCGAAGGCCATCCGCGACACCTGCCTCGCCGACCTCGACGTGTGGCTGGAGCGCTTCGAGCAGGAGGCGACGAAGCGCGGCGGCCGGGTGCTGTGGGCGCGCGATGGCGCCGAGATCTGCCGCCTAGTGGTGGACATCGCCCGCCGCCACGGCGTCAAGAAGGCCATCAAGTCGAAGTCCATGCTCTCCGAGGAGGCCGGCCTGAATGCCGCGCTGGAAGCGGCCGGTGTGGAGCCGGTCGAGACCGACCTCGGCGAGTACATCCTGCAGATCAACGGCAACGAGCACCCTTCGCACATCATCGCGCCGGCCATCCACAAGACCAAGGAAGAGGTGGCGGAGCTGTTCGAGCGCGTGCACCACAGGCCGCGCAAGACCGACATCGGCGAGATGACGCGCGAGGCGCGCGAGATGCTGCGCGCCCACTTTCTTTCCGCCGACATGGGCATCTCGGGTGGCAACTTCCTCGTCGCCGAGACCGGCTCGGTGGCGCTGGTCACCAACGAAGGCAACGGCCGCATGGTGACCACCCTGCCGCGCGTACATGTCGTCATCACCGGCGTCGAGAAGGTCATCCCGACGCTGGAGGACCTCGCCACGCTGATGCGCATCCTGCCGCGCTCGGCCACCGGCCAGACCATCTCCAACTACTTCTCCGTGCTGACCGGCACGAAGCGGCCGGGCGACACCGACGGCCCCGAACACCACTACTTCATCCTGGTCGACAACGGCCGCGTCGGCCTGGTCGGCAGCGACTTCCAGGACATGCTGCGTTGCATCCGCTGTGCCGCCTGCATGAACCACTGCCCGGTGTACCAGACCATCGGCGGCCATGCCTACGGCTGGGTCTATCCCGGACCGATGGGTGCGGTGCTGACGCCGCTCTACGTCGGCATCGAGAACGCCATCGAACTGCCGCATGCCGCCACCCTGTGCAACCAGTGCGGCGTCGTCTGTCCGGTGAAGATCCCGCTGCCGGATCTCATGCGCAAGCTGCGCGAGCAGCAGGTGGAGCGCGGCCTGCGCCCGTGGGGCGAACGCGCGGCGCTCAGGCTGTGGTCCTGGCTGGCGCGGCATCCTGGGCTGTATGCGCTCGCCGCAAAACTCGGCGTGCGCTACCTGAACTGGCTGGCCGAGGGCGAGGACCGCATCCGCGTCATGGGCATCGCGCCGTCATGGACGGCCGGCCGCGATTTCCCCGCCCCGGAAGGACGCACCTTCCGCGAACTCTATAAAACCAACAGGAGAGACAGATGAGTGCAGTGATTCAACCCGCGGCCCTGCCGCAGACCCCCCTCTGGATCGACGGCAGGGCGCAGGCCGCCGGCGCGCAGCGCTTCGGCGAGGTGTTCGACCCGGCGCGCGGCGCGGCCGTCCGCCTGGCGCCGCTGTGCGAGGCGCCGGACGTCGAGCGGGCGGTGTCGGCCGCCGCGCAGGCCTTCCCGGCCTGGCGCGACACGCCGCCGCTGCGCCGCGCGCGCATCCTGATGCGCTTCCGTGAACTGCTGGAAGCCAACAAGGAAGCGCTCGCCCGACTGGTGGTCGAGGAGCACGGCAAGACGCTGGAAGACGCCATCGGCTCGGTGACGCGCGGCATCGAGGTGGTCGAGTTCGCCACCGGCATCCCGCATCTCCTGAAAGGCGAGTTCGCCGAGAACGTCGGCGGCGGCGTCGACTGCGTTTCGCTGCGCCAGCCGCTCGGGGTCTGCGCCGGCATCACGCCCTTCAACTTCCCGGTGATGGTGCCGCTGTGGATGTTCCCGGTGGCGCTCGCCTGCGGCAACACCTTCGTGCTGAAGCCCTCGGAGAAGGTGCCCTCGGCCAGCCTGCGCATGGCCGAGCTGCTCACCGAAGCCGGCCTGCCGCCGGGCGTCTTCAACGTCCTCCACGGCGACCGCGTCGTGGTCGACGCCCTGCTGGCGCATCCGCTGGTGAAGGCGGTGTCCTTCGTCGGTTCGACGCCGGTGGCGCGCCACATTTATGAAACCGGCACCCGCGCCGGCAAGCGCGTGCAGGCCCTCGGCGGCGCCAAGAACCACGCCATCGTGCTGCCCGACGCCGACCTCGAGTTCACCGCCGAGGCGCTGACCGGCGCCGCCTACGGCTCGGCCGGGGAGCGCTGCATGGCGATTTCCGCCGTGGTGGCGGTCGGCGCGGCCGGCGACGCCCTGGTGGCGAAGCTGAAGGCGAAGGCGCAGGCGATCCGCGTCGGCCCGGGCTGCGCGCCCGGCGTCGGCATGGGGCCGGTGATCTCCGCGCCGCACCGCGCCAAGGTGGCCGGCTACGTGGACCAGGGCGTCAGGGAAGGCGCCGAACTGGTGGTCGACGGCCGCGGCCTCAAGGTGCCGGGGAGCGAGCAGGGCTTCTTCCTCGGCCCGACGCTGTTCGACCGCGTGCGGCCGGAGATGGCGATCTACCGCGACGAGATCTTCGGCCCGGTGCTGGTGGTGCTGCGCGCCGCCACGCTGGCGGAGGCCATCGCCCTGGTGAACGCCAATCCCTACGGCAACGGCACGGCGATCTTTACGCGCGACGGCGGTGCCGCGCGCCGCTTCCAGAACGAGATCGAGGTCGGCATGGTCGGCATCAACGTGCCGATCCCGGTGCCGATGGCCTTCTTCTCCTTCGGCGGCTGGAAAGCCTCGCTGTTCGGCGACCTGCACGTGCACGGCCCGGACGGCGTGCGCTTCTACACGCGCGGCAAGGTGGTCACGACGCGCTGGCCGGAAGCGGCCGCCGCCGCGCCAGGACTCAACATGCCGACACTGGGGTGAGCCATGGCCGACCATAAAATCGTCTTTCTCGAGCGCGAGTCGATCCGCGGCACTTTCCGCCGGCCGGACTTCGCGCACGACTACGCCGAATATCCGCTGACCAAGCCCGAGGAGCTGGCGTCGCGCGTCCAGGATGCCAGCATCGTCATCGTGAACAAGGTGCAGCTGCGCGGCGAGCTGCTGGCGACCCTGCCGAAGCTGAAGATGGTCGCCGTCGCCGCCACCGGCACCGACAACGTCGACCTGGTCTGGTGCCGCGAGCACGGTATCGTCGCCTCGAACATCCGCGGCTATGCCGTGAACACCGTGCCGGAGCACGTCATTGCGCTCACCATGGCGCTCAGGCGCAACCTGCTCGCCTACCGCCGCGACGTGCAGGCCGGCAAGTGGCAGCAGGCGCCGATGTTCTGCTTCTTCGACCACCCCATCAGCGATCTGAACGGCTCCACGCTCGGCATCTTCGGCCGCGGCTCGCTCGGCGAGGGCGTGGCGCGCCTGGCCGAGGCCTTCGGCATGCGTGTGCTGTGGGGCGAGCATAAGGGTGAAACAAAAGTCAGGCCCGGCAGGACGGCGTTCGCGGACGTGCTGCGCGAGTCCGACGTCATCTCGCTGCACTGCCCCTTGAACGACGCCACGCGCGGCATGATCGGCGAGGCGGAGCTGAAGGCGATGAAGCCGGATGCCGTGCTCATCAACACCGCGCGCGGCGGCCTGGTCGACGAGGCGGCGCTGGCGCGGGCGCTGAAAGAAGGCTGGATCGGCGGCGCCGGATTCGACGTGCTGTCGAAGGAGCCGCCGCGCGAGGGCAACCCGCTGTTGGAGATCGACCAGCCCAACTTCATCCTGACGCCGCACGTCGCCTGGGCCTCGGCGCGGGCGATGCAGACGCTGCTCGACCAGCTCACCGGCAACATCGAGGCCTTCGCCCGCGGCGAGCCAAGGAACCGCGTCGCATGAGCGCCGTCCGCCGGGCCGCCCCAAGGACGGCGCAGTCAAGCACATGGAGCCGCGTAGCGGCGAACAATCGTCACCCCCTTCCACGGGAAGGGGGATGGGGGGAAGGTCCATGAGCTCGCGCGACGACATCCTCAAGCGTATTCGCCTCCGGCTGGGCCGCACGGAGGAGAACGCCGCGGCCAGGCGGGGCGCCATCGACGCCGTCCTCGCGCGCCGCGCGCAGGGGCCGCGGCCGGCGGTCGAGGCCGACCTCGTCGCCCGCCTGCGCGGCCGCTCGGAGGCGCTGGCGAGCACGGTCGAGATCGTCGAGCGGATCGAGGATGCGCCGGCGGCGGCGGCGCGATATCTCGCCGCGCATCAACTGCCGCTGTCGGCCGTCGCCTGGCCGCAGCTGGCCGGCCTCGACTGGGTCGGCGCCGGCCTGCAGGTGGAATGCCGCGCCGCCCGCGGCGACGACCTCGTCGGCATCACCGGCGTCTTCTGTGCCGTGGCCGAGACCGGCTCGCTGGTGGTGCTCTCCGGCACCGACACGCCGGCCGCCAACAGCCTGTTGCCCGAGACGCACATCGCCATCGTGCCGGCTGCGCGCATCGTGCCTGGCATGGAAGAGGTGTGGGCGCTCATCCGCGCCGAATGCGGCGACCTGCCGCGCGCGGCGAACTTCATCTCCGGCCCCTCGCGCACCGGCGACATCGAGCAGACGCTGGTGCTTGGCGCGCACGGGCCCTACCGGGTGCATATCGTCATTGTCCGATGACGGCCGAAGTGCAGCGAAGCTTCGTTGCCGATGACGGCGCCGCCATTGCCTATCGGCTCCGGCGGCCGGGCGCACCGCGCCGCACCCTGGTCCTCCTGCACGGACTGGCCAGCAACCTGACGCGCTGGTCGGAGTTCGTCGCGACGACCCGCCTCGCCGAAAGCTGGGACATCCTGCGACTCGACTTGCGCGGACATGGCGGGTCGCTGTGGCGCGGCCGCATCGGCATCGATGCCTGGTGCGCCGACCTGGCCGGCCTCCTGCAGACGGAGGGCGTGCCGCAGGCGGTACTCGTCGGCCACTGCCTGGGTGCGAATGCCGCGATGCACTTCGCGCACCGTTCCCCGGGGACGGTTGCCGGACTGGTGCTCATCGAACCGATGTTTCGCCAGGCCTTGCGCGGCCCGCTGGCGCGTGTTGCAGCGCTGCGTCCGCTGCTGGCGGTGCTTGCGCCGGTGTTGAGAGGAATGGCTGCGCTCGGTTTGCACCGCCGGCATCTGGAACAACTCGATCTGGCGGCGCTCGATCGCGAAGCGCGCGCAGCCATGCTGCGCGCAGGCGGCACTTTCCCCGAGCAACGTTACGCGTCGCCCTGGCAGGACCTGCGCAGCCTGCCCGTCTCGGCCTACTGCCAGGACCTGCTCGCCGTGACTGCCCCGCTTCCCGCCCTGCCGATGCTGCAGGTGCCGGTCCTGGCGATCCTTTCCACGGGCGCCGCTTTCAGCGATCCGCAACTGACGGCACACCTGCTGTCACCGCTGCCCGATTGCCGCACCGTCCGGTTCGAGGCGCGGCATTGGATCCCGACCGAACAGCCCGAGGCGATGCGCGATGCCATCGAGGCGTGGTGCGGGGGCCGCTTTGGCCAGCCTGCCTCGCCGATGCAGCAGGGCCGGCCGTAACGATCCCGGGCTGCCCCTCGTCAGCGGACAGCGAATCGCCGCTCCGGATGGTCCTCGGCGATCCAGTTCTTCTCCCACCAGGCGCTGATCTGCTGGCGCGTCCATGGCTGGTAGACCAGCACGGCATCGAGTGCGCTGGCAACCTCCGCCATGCTCTGCGGGCGCCGGTCGGGATCCTTTTCCAGGCAGCGGCCGATCAGCGCATCGAGTTCGACCGGCACGGTGAAGGGCGAGCGTTCCGAGGCGAGCGGCGGCACCGTATGCAGCACCTGGTAGATCAGGTCGTGTTCGGTCTCGGTCTCGAACAGGCGCTTGCCGGTGAGCAGGTAATAGCCGACGGCGCCCAGCGCGTAAATGTCGGCGCGGGCATCGGCGTCGCCGGGATGGCGGATGCGCTCGGGCGACATGTAGAGCGGGGTGCCGAGGATGCGCAGCGTGCTGGTGAGATCGCGCGTCTGCTCGCCGGACATCTGCTTGACCAGTCCGAAGTCGAGCACCTTCACCACGTCGCGCTCGCCGCGGATGTCGCACAGCATGATGTTCTGCGGCTTGATGTCGCGATGCACCAGTCCGCTGGCATGCGCCTCCCAGAGCGACGCGCAGGCCTGGCGCAGGATCCAGGCAGCTCTGGAGGGCGGCACCGGGCCATATCGTTCGACGAGATCGGAAAGCGAGAGGCCCTCGAGGTATTCCATGGCATACCAGAACTCGCTGCTGGGTCCGGTGCCGTAATCGTAGATGGTGATGGTGTTGGGGTGGCCGAGCTGGCTGGCCGATTGCACTTCGCGCTGGAAACGCGCGGTCCATTCGTCGGAGGTCGTCTGCGGCTTGAGCACCTTTATCGCAGCCGGGCGCTTGAGCATGCGGTGCTGGGCGAGATACACGTTGGAGAGCGCCCCCTCGCCGATCTGGCGGATCAGCCGGTAGGGCCCGAGCTGCCTTGCCTGCCCCTCGCGCCGCAGCAATGAAGCCAATGTCTGCGGCGGCAGGAATCCCGAGAGCCACACGGCGCCCATCAGCAGCAGCACGACGGCAAAGCCGATCTGCAGGTAGGTGAGCGGGGCGTAGGCCTCGCCGGCCTCCATCTCGATGGCCACGCCGATGTCGTGGTCGGCGAGCCAGCGCCAGGCACCGATGACATCGTTGCCGAGATAGTTCGCATAGGGGGCGAGAAGCAGCCCCTGACGTTCTCCTGCGCTGCGCATGCGTGCGGTGCTGGCTGCCGCCGCAAGCCGGGTCAGCGTTTCCGTCTCCGGCATGACCAGCCGGTGTGCCAGTCCGCGCTGCCTGAGATCGTCTGCATGGCGGCTCTCCGACAACAGCCAGCCCTCGGCATCGAAGACCAGCGCTTCTCCCGTGCGGCCGGGGCGGGCGGTCCGGAAGAGCGCCGCGAAGCGCTCCCCGGCTGGGGAACCCAGCGCGATGATGGCGATGACCCTGCCGCCATCGGCCCGCACGGGGGCTGCCACCCAGACGCGCCCAAGCAGGCCCGGGCCGGCGCCGCTGCCGCTTCGATACGGCCGGATGAATACCGACCGGCCGCCCAGGGCCGGAGAAAGGTGGGCGAAAAAATCGGGCGTCACGCCCTGGCTGATGCGCGTCGTATCGCTCGAGGCCAGAATGCCGCCTTGAGGGTCGATGATGTGGGCTGCCGTGATGCCGATCCCGCCCGCCTTCTGCAGGATGTGTCCGATGACATGGTTGCCGTCGCCTTTTTGCGGGCCGCGGCGGGAAAGCCCGGCGATCGATGCGCGCAATTCGTCATCGGCGGATAACTGCTCCGCTTCGTTCCGCCCTTGTGCGATCCATTGCTCAAGCGCCTCGACCTGGGTGTCGAGCAGTGTCTGCAGGCCGGTGGCGCGGATATCGCGCAGCGACGCACCGACGCCGCGATAGGCCCATAGGCCGACGGCCAGCATGGCGGCGAGCAGCAGGAGCAGGACGAGGCGCGCGCGGTCGAGGGACGGGTTCACGGCACGCAGCGTAAAGCATGCTGCGCCGCGCCGGCAACCTTCCCGTCACGCGGCAGCGGCCGGGCGGGCCGAGAAAAGTATTGCAGCAAATGCATTTGTGAAAATATAATGTCGCAACGACAGCCAAAACAGCCTCCTGTCGTTTGCCCTGACTGCCGCCATGAGGAGGGTGGAGGTGAGGGTGGCAAGTATTCAGGCCTCGCTCCGCGGGGCCTTTTTTTCAGATGTCGGCGAGCGGCGTGTGTCGGCCGCTGGCATCGCGCACGCGCATGAGTTGCGTGAGCCCCTTCAGCAGGGCGTCGAGCTTGTGCAAGTCGGCCTTGGGCAGGCGCATCAGCGCATCCGGCAGTACGCCTTCGACGGGTTGCGGCGCCTTGGCCACGATGGTTTGGCCCTGCCTGGTCAGATAGAGCCGCACGATGCGCTGGTCGTCGCTTTTCCGTTCGCGCCGCGCCAGGTCGCGTTGCACAAGCTTGTCGATCAGGTTGCTGGCGGTCGACTGGTGGATGGCGAGCGCGCGGGCCAGTTCCGTGACGCTCATGCCGGGGGTGTCGGCGATCTGCGCCATCGCCCAGAGCTGCGAGCCGCTGACGCCCGTTTCCCGCTCCACCCACTGGAAATGCTTCTTGGCCGACTTGAAGACGAAACGGAACTGCTGCAATACCGCCATTGCCTGCTCGCGCTGAGGGTCGCTGGCGGAGGCTTTGCCGCGCTTGATGCCGGCAATATTCTTGCCGTGCGGTTTTCTCGCTTGAGCGGTCATTGCAGGAACCCGGGTCCGAAAAAACGGACTATGCCAGAAATGCCGCTTGATGCAATGCGGCGCTGAAACATGATATTTTGAACCGAGCGCGCCATGAGGAGGTTTCGATGTCCCTTTCACTGCGCTTCATCCTTCCCCTGGTGCTGGCCCTGGCGGCGATTGCCTACAGCGTCGTGCCCCTGGTGGATCAGCTGACGCTGCGCTGGTTCGTGCGTGACCTCGACATCCGCGCCGAACTGGTCGCCAATTCCATGCAGGAGCCGCTGCAGGAGCATCTTCGGGTCGGGCAGAAGGCCAAGACCCAGCTCTATTTCACCCGCCTAACCCAGGACGAGCGCCTGTTCGGCGTCGGCTTCTGCCCTGAAGGCGGCGCCTTGATCGCCACTCGGGGGTTTCCGGAGGCGATTCGCTGCGAGGGGCTCGCCCGCTTCAGCGACCCCGCTGCGCGCCTGCTGGAAAGCGGCCAGGGGCCGCTGCATGTGGCCGTGCGCCCGATCACGGCGGAGGGAGAGGTGCTCGGCAAGCTCGTGCTGGTGCACGACATGAGCTTCATCCAGCGCCGCAGCGAGGAGACCAAGCAATACGTCTTCTATTTCTTCATCGGCCTCGGCCTGGTCGTCTCTCTCATCACGGTGGTGATTGCCCAGCTGTCCTGGCGCGGCTGGATCCAGGGCATGCGCGCGCTGCTGCGCGGCGAGGGCCTGCTGCGCGAGCCCGGCAAAATGGAACTGGCGGCGCCCGAGTTCCTGCCGATCGCCCGCGACCTGCGCGTCCTCATCCGCGAAATGGAGGCCGAGTTCCGTCCGCGCGACGATGCGCAGATGACCTGGACGCCGGAAACGCTGCGCGCCATCCTGCTCGGCGAACTGAGCGGCGAGGATGTGCTGGTCGTCTCCAACCGAGAGCCCTACATTCACGTGCGCCATGGCGAAAAGATCGACGTGCAGCGGCCGGCGAGCGGGCTCGTCACCGCGCTGGAGCCGATCATGCGCGCCTGCTCGGGCACCTGGATTGCCCACGGCAGCGGCAACGCGGACCGTGAAGTGGTGGACGCAAGCGACCGGGTGGCCGTGCCGCCCGAGCGGCCTGCCTACCACATCCGCCGCGTCTGGCTTTCGCCCGAGGAAGAGGCCGGCTACTACTACGGCTTCTCCAACGAAGGCCTGTGGCCGCTTTGCCATATTGCCCATGTGCGGCCGACCTTCCGCACCAGCGACTGGCGGCAGTACGTCGAGGTCAACAGCAAATTTGCCGAGGCGGTCGTTGCCGAGGCGAAGAAGCCCAATCCGATCGTGCTGGTGCAGGACTACCATCTGGCCCTGTTGCCGCGGATGATCCGCGAGCGGCTGCCCGAGGCCATCGTCATCACCTTCTGGCACATACCCTGGCCAAATCCGGAGGCGTTTTCCATTTGTCCCTGGCGCAAGGAAATCCTCGAGGGGCTGCTCGGCAGCAGCATCCTCGGCTTCCACACGCAGTTTCATTGCAACAATTTCGTCGACACCGTGGATCGCATGCTCGAGGCGCGCGTCAACCGGGAGAACTTCAGCGTCAGCTACGGCGGGAAGTCGACGATGGTCAAGCGCTATCCGATTTCCATCGAATGGCCGCCGCCGGCCGAGCTGACCGAGAAACCGGTCGACCGATGCCGCAGCGAAGTGCGACGCCGGCATGGGCTTGGGCAGGATCACCTGCTGGGCGTCGGTGTCGATCGCCTGGACTACACCAAGGGCGTCATCGAGCGCTTCCGCGCCATCGAGCGGCTGCTCGAGCTGGAGCCCGTCTGGATCGGCCGCTTCAGCTTCGTGCAGATCGCCGCGCCGACGCGCACCAGCATCGGCGAGTACCAGCAGTACGAGGCGCATGTGCGCGCCCTGGCGAAGGAGATCAACGATCGCTACGGCCGCGGCGGCTACAGCCCCATCATCCTGAAGATCGAGCACCATGAGCCCCAGGACGTATATGAGTACTACCGGGCAGCCGACCTGTGCTTCGTCAGCAGCCTGCACGACGGCATGAACCTGGTGGCGAAGGAATTCGTTGCCGCGCGCGACGACGATCGCGGCGTGCTGATCCTCAGCCGTTTCACCGGGGCCGCACGCGAACTGCCCGAGGCGCTGCTCGTCAATCCCTACGACGCCGACCAATGCGCTGCGGCGCTGCATGTGGCGCTCTCGATGCCGGCGGTGGAACAGCGCGACCGCATGCGCCTGATGCGCGGGCTGGTGGCCGAATTCAACGTGTACCGCTGGGCCGGGCGCATGCTGCTCGACGCGGCCGGCATGCGGCGCAGGGGAAAAGTACTGGAGAAAAAAGAAGAATGGCCGAAGCCAAAAGCCTGAGCGGCACGTCCGTGGCCCTGCCGGCGGCGGATGCGGATCGGGCCTATTTCCTCGACATCGACGGCACCCTGCTGGAAATCGCGGAAACGCCTTCCGGCGTGCGGGTCGACGGCACGCTCGTCGACATGATCCGCCGCCTCCATGAGTGCACCGGCGGCGCGGTGGCCCTCATCAGCGGACGGTGCGTTGCCGATATCGACGCCCTGTTCCCCGGCCTGCGCCTGCCCATCGCAGGCCAGCACGGCCTCGAACGCCGCGACGCCGCCGGCGGCATCCACAGCCATGCCCCCGAGGGCGTGGACTGGCCTTGGCTGAAGGCGCTCGTGAAGGGAACCTTCGAGGACGGCCAGGGCCTGATCATCGAGGACAAGGGGTTGACGCTGGCGGTGCACTTCAGGCTGAATCCCGGACAGGAAGACAGGGTCCGGGAATCGCTTCGGCGCATCGTTGCGGATGCCGGCGCCGCGGTGAGCCTGCAGCCCGGCAAATGCGTGATGGAAGTGAAGCCGGCCGGCCGCGACAAGGGCACGGCCCTCGCCGAATTCATGTCGGAGCCGCCGTTCCGCGGGCGGCGGCCGGTTTTCGTAGGAGACGACGTGACGGACGAGTACGGCTTTCGCGTGGTGAACGATCTGGGCGGCGATTCGGTCAAGGTCGGCGAGGGCGAAACCATTGCGCGCTGGCGCATCGATGACGTGCGGGCGGTGCGTGCGTGGTTGACGCAGATCCTGGAAGGCGACCCGGATTGCCGGGGCGGCCGGCGGGGGAGCATGACATGAAGACACTGGATCTGGCGTTGATCGGCAACAGCAGCATCGGTGCGCTGCTCGACGAAAAGGCCGAGGTCGTCTGGGCCTGCTTCCCGCGATTCGACGGCGATGCCCTGTTCTGCTCGCTGCTGCGGGAACGCACCGACGAGTCGGGTTTCGGCTTCATGGCGGTCGACCTGCTGGACTTCACCCATGCCGAACAGGAGTACCTGACCAATACGGCGATCCTCGTCACCCGCCTGCATGACCGCCACGGCGGCGTGGTGGAAGTGACCGATTTCTCGCCGCGCTTCCGCCAGCATGGACGCATGTTCGCCCCCATGACCCTGGTGCGCCAGGTGCGGCGGCTCTCCGGCAGCCCGCGCATCGTGCTGCGCGTGCGCCCTGCCCACGACTATGGCCGCGAGCGTCCGGCCGTGACCTGGGGCAGCAACCATATCCGCTTCGTCACCCCCGACCTGGTGCTGCGCCTGACCACCGACGCCTCGGTGACTGCCGTCATCGAGGAGACGCCGTTCTTCCTGGACGACATGGTGACGCTGATCCTCGGTCCGGACGAGACCCTGCAGGGCGCGGTCGGCGAGACCGGCCGGCGCTTCGCCGAGGAGACGGCCGCCTACTGGCGCGAGTGGGTGCGCTATCTCGGCATCCCCTACGAATGGCAGGAGGCGGTGATCCGCGCCGCCATCACCCTCAAGCTCAACGCCTACGACGACTCCGGCGCCATCGTGGCCGCCATGACGACCTCGATTCCCGAGGCGGCAGACAGCGGGCGCAACTGGGATTACCGCTACTGCTGGCTGCGCGACGGCTATTTCGTGGTAAACGCCCTCAACCGCCTCGGTACGACGCAGACCATGGAGCGCTACCTCGGCTACGTCGTGAACATCGCCGCCGGCGCCAAGGACGGCGTGCTGCAGCCGGTTTATCGCATCAACGGCCGCTCGCTCATCGAGGAGCGCGAGATCGACACCCTGCCCGGCTACCGCGGCATGGGGCCGGTGCGCGTCGGCAACCAGGCCTACCGCCAGGTGCAGCACGACGTCTACGGCTCGGCCATCCTCACGGCAACCCACGTCTTCTTCGACAAGCGGCTCGTGCGCTGCGGCGACGAGGCGCTGTTCCATCGGCTCGAAGCCCTTGGCGAGCGCGCCGTGCAGGTGCACGACCAGCCGGACGCCGGCCTGTGGGAACTGCGCGGCACGGCCCGCGTGCACACCTTTTCCAGCGTGATGTGCTGGGCTGCCTGCGACCGGCTGGCGAAGATTGCCACCCGGCTCGGGCTGGCGCAGCGTGCGGACTACTGGCATAGCCAGGCCGAGCGCATCCACCGGGTCGTCAGCCAGCGCGCCTGGAACGAGAAGCTCAACAGCTTCGTCGCCACGCTCGACGGGAACTCGATGGACGCCAGCCTGCTGCTGCTCAACGAGGTGGGTTTCCTGGATGCCGAGGACCCGCGCTTCGCCGGCACGGTCGCAGCCGTCGAACGCGAGCTGCGGCGCGGCGATTTCATCTTCCGCTACGTCGAGAAGGACGATTTCGGCGAGCCCTCCAACGCCTTCCTGATCTGCACGTTCTGGTACATCAATGCCTTGTCGGCCCTGGGGCGGCGCGACGAGGCGCGCGCCCTCTTCGAGCGCCTGCTCGCCTGCCGCAACCGCCACGGCCTGCTTGCCGAGCACGTCGATCCGAAGAGCGGCGAACAGTGGGGCAATTTCGTGCAGACCTACAGCATGGTCGGGCTGATCAATTCGGCGATCCGCCTGAGCGTGCGCTGGGACCAGGCCTTCTGATGAGACAGACACTCGACGCTTTCGTCGCCGGCCTGCCGGCATATCTGGCCACGCCCGCCCGCGTGCTCCTGATCCTCCTGATGGCGGGCATCGCGCTGCGCCTGGTCCCGCGCGCCATTTCGCGCGTGCGCAGGGCGGTGGAGGCGCGCCAGGAGAGCGCCGAGGACGGCCGCCGCGTGCAGACCCTGTCGCGGGTGATCCGCTACGTCGTGACGGTGGCAGTGACGGTGGTCGCCGGCATCCTCATCCTCGGCGAGTTCGGCGTCTCGGTGGCGCCGATCCTCGGCGCCGCCGGCGTCGTCGGCATCGCCCTCGGCTTCGGCGCGCAGAGCCTGGTGAAGGACTACTTCACCGGCTTCTTCCTGCTGCTGGAGAACCAGATCCGCGTCGGCGACGTCGTCGAGGCCGGCGGCAAGTCCGGCGTGGTGGAGGAACTGACTTTGCGCTACCTGCGCCTGCGCGACTACTCGGGCAACGTGCATTATGTGCCGAACGGCAACATTTCGGTGGTGACCAACATGAGCCTCGGCTTCGCCCAGGCCGTCATCGACGCCGGTGTCGCCTACGGCGAGGACATCGACCGCGTCGTCGCGGTGATGCGCCAGGTCGGCGAGGAGCTGCGGCGGGATGACGCCTTCTCGGCGAAGATCCTCGACGCGCTGGAGGTGGCCGGCGTCGACCGCTGGGCGGACTCCGCCGTGGTGATCCGCTGCCGCTTCAAGGTGATGCCGCTCGAGCAGTGGAACGTCCGCCGGGAGTACCTGCGCCGGCTCAAGATGGCCTTCGACCGGGAAGGGATCGAAATTCCCTTTCCGCACGTCAAGCTGGTCATGCCGTCAAAGGACGCGTGACCAGCGCACGAAGGAGGTGCCGTGCCTGAAGCACTGATCAACCTGATGGGCCAGGTCGCCTGGCCGCTGGCGCTGGCCGTCGCCTGGCTGGCGGGCGAGCTGGGACACCGCTGGCTCGCCCTGCCGCGCATCAGCAGCTACGGCATCGCCGGATTTCTGCTTGCCGCCGGGCAGGCCGGCGTGCTGCCGGAAGTGCGCGGCGGCGCGATGGCGCTGCTCGCCAACGTCGCCTTCGGCCTGATCCTGTTCGAACTGGGCTACCGCATCAACCTGGCCTGGCTGCGCGCCAATCCCTGGCTCGGCCTCACCAGCGTCGTCGAGTCGGCCTGCACCTTCTATGCGGTGTTCGTCGTCGCCCAGGCGCTGGGCGTGCCGATCCTGCCCGCCCTGCTGCTCTCGGCGCTCGCCATGTCGACCTCGCCTGCGGCCGTGCTGCGGGTGGTGAACGAGGCGCGCAGCTCCGGCCAGGTGACGGAACGCACGCTGCATTTGTCCGCCTTCAACTGCGTGCTGGCCCTGGTGGTGTTCAAGGCGGTGGTGGGCTACGAGGTGCTGTCCAGCGCCGGCAGCGTTTTCCAGGCCGTCTGGAACAGCCTGGTGGTGGTGCTGGTCTCGGCTGGAATCGGCGCCCTCTTCGGCGTCGCCGTGCCGGGGCTGCTGCGGCTGCTCGGCGGGCTGGCGCGCAACGCCACCGTCGTCTTCGCGCTTGCCGTGCTGATGCTCACCGCGCTCACCGACGCGCTCAAGTTCTCGCCGCTGCTGGCGGCGCTGGCTTTCGGCTTGGTGGCACGGCACCGGCGCGTGGTGCTGTCCCAGGTGCAGCGCAATTTCGGCGCCCTGGGCGACCTGCTGACGGTGTTGCTGTTCGTTTTCGTCGGCGCCACGCTGGACTGGCGCCAGGCCCAGGCAGGCATCGGACTCGCCCTTGCCGTGGTGGTCGTGCGCCTGATGGCGAAGACCCTGGCAACGACGCTGTTCGCGCGCCTGAGCGGCATCACCTGGCGCAAGGGTGCGCTGACCGGCCTCGCCCTGACGCCGCTGTCGGCCTTTGCCATCCTGCTGCTGGAGCAGTCGCGGCACCTGAAGCTGGACCTGCTCGAGGAAGTGGCCGGCGTCATGGCGATCGCCCTGCTGCTCGAGGTTGTCGGCCCGCTGCTGACTCGCTGGGCGCTGGTGTGGGCCGGCGAGACGCAGCGCAAAGAGGAAGGCTGAACATGCCGCTCGAGCCCTTCAAGTCCGCACAGGCCCTCACCATGGGCGTCGAACTGGAACTGCAGCTCGTCAACCCGACCGACTTCGACCTGTCCTCGTCGGCCACCGACATGCTGCACCTGCTCGGGCGCGGGCGCTTCCCCGGCGACGTCAAGCCGGAAATGACGGAAAGCATGATCGAGGTGTCCACCGACGTGCACACCCGCCATGACGCGCTCCTCGCCCAGCTGTGGCAGATGCGCGATGCGCTCGTCGCGGCGGGCGACCGCCTCAATGTCGGCCTGTGCGGCGGCGGCACGCATCCCTTCCAGCGCTGGTTCCACCAGCGCATCTTCTCCAAGCCGCGCTTCAAGGAAATATCGTCGCTGTACGGCTACCTCGCCAAGCAGTTCACGGTGTTCGGCCAGCATGTGCACATCGGCTGCGGCTCGGCCGATGAGGCGCTCCACCTGCTGCACGCGCTCAACCGCTACCTGCCGCACTTCATCGCCCTGTCGGCCTCCTCGCCCTTCTTCCAGGGCGTGGACACGCTGTTCGACTCGGCGCGGCTGAATTCCGTATTCGCCTTCCCGCTTTCCGGCCGGGCGCCCTTCCTGCTGAAGTGGGAGGAGTTCGAGCACGGCTATTTCGCCAAGATGGAAAAGACCGGCGTGGTGAAGAGCATGAAGGATTTCTACTGGGACATCCGCCCGAAGCCGGAGTACGGCACCATCGAGCTGCGCGTCTGCGACACGCCGCTGACGGTCGAGCGCGCCGCGGCGCTCGCCTGCTACCTGCAGGCCCTGTGCCGCATGCTGCTGGAGCGCAGCGACCCCCCGCCGGCCGAGGACGACTATCTCGTGTACAACTACAACCGCTTCCAGGCCTGCCGCTTCGGCCTCGACGGCATGCTCGTGCATCCGCAGACCAACGCGTCGCTGCCCCTGCGCGAGGACATCCTGGCGACGCTGCGCCGGCTCGAGCCGCATGCCGCGGCGCTGGACAGCCGGGCCGCGCTCGACGAGCTGTACCGCGTCGCCGCCGGCGAAGGCAACCATGCCAGCTTCCTGCGGCGGCAGCATGCCGAGGAGGGCGGCGTCGAGGGCGTGGTGGACGCGGCGATACGATGCTTTCGCGAGGAGGTGACGGCATGATCGGATCACGGCGTCCCATCCGCATCGGCCTGTCGGCGCGGATCTTCCATCCCGAGCAGGATGCCCGCGGCATCCGCAGCAAGACCCTGCAGGTGCTCGAGCAGTCGGTTGCCCAGTGGGTCATGGCGCGCGGCGTGCTGCTGCTGATGGTGCCCTCGGTGGTGCAGGACGGCATCCTTATGCGCAGCAACATCCGCCTGCGCGACTATGCCGAGAATCTCGACGGCCTGATCCTGCAGGGCGGCGCCGACGTTAGCCCGCGCGCCTACGGCGAGGAGCCGCTGCGCCCCGAATGGAGCGGCGATCCGGTGCGCGATGCCTACGAACTGGAGCTGCTGCACGAGTTCATGGAGGCGAGGAAGCCCGTGCTCGGCATCTGCCGCGGCATGCAGCTGATCAACGTCGCCCTCGGCGGCTCGCTCTACCAGGACCTGCCGACGCAGTGCCCCGGCGCGGTGGCGCACGAGAGCGAGGCCTACGACGGCAACGCCCACGCCGTCGCCTTTGCCGAAAAGGGACAGTTGACGCGCTGGTTCGGCGATGCGACGGGCGGGCAGGTCGTGTCGATCCACCATCAGGCCGTCAACCGCCTCGGCCGCGACCTGGTCGTCGAGGCAAGTTCGCAGGACGGCGTGGTCGAGGCGTTACGCGGCACGGGCCGCGGCTTCGTCTTCGGCGTGCAGTGGCATCCCGAGTTTCACCAACAGGCCGGCCTGGAACTGCTCGACTGCTCGCCGATCCTCGAGGCCTTCCTCGCGGCGGCGCGCCCATAGCGCAGCGAAATCCTTTTCGCGATGCGTCCCATCGTCTATCGCTGGCTGTCCGATTTCACGCGGCGCAACACGCTGATTGCGATACTGGTCGCCCTCGTCGCCGCCGCCGCAGCCGTCTGGGCCTTCCTCAACGTGCAGACCGCCGTCAGGGAAGCGCGCCGCGCCTATCTCGGCGGCCTGCTGGCCACCCAGGCGGAATTGATCCAGTTCTGGATTTCGGCGAGGAAGGAAGACGCCCGACAATGGGCGGACGACGCCGAGCTGCGCCGCATGGTGCGCGAGCTGATTGCCCATTCCCGCGACAGGAAACCCTCGACGGCGCGGCGCCTGAATGACGAACTCCAGAAGCGCCTGGCACCCGCCCTCGAGGAACGCAACCTGGCGCTGGCCAACATCGTCGCCCCCGACGGCATCCTGCTCGCTTCCCTGGTGCCGGAGTACACCGGCCGGCGGCTTGCGCCGGCCTTCAGTGAGCGGCTGGCGCGGGTTTTCCGCGGCGAGCAGGTATTCATCGGGCCGGTGTTCGAGGCGGAGCGCCTCCCCGGGCCGAGCGTGGCCAATCCCGACACGGCCATCGTCTGGGCGACGGCGCCGATACGCGACGAGTCCGGGCGGGTGGTCGCCGTGCTCTGCCTCGGCCGCCATGCCGGCAAGGGGTTTTCGCATCGGCTCGAAATCACCCGTCCCGGCACAACGGGCGAGGCCTACGTCTTCGACCTCGGCGGCAGGATGGCGTCGAACAGCCGCTTCGAACATCGGCTGAGGGAAGCCGGCCTGCTGGCGCCCGGGCAGACGGCGCTCGGCCGGGTGATGGTGCGGCCGCCCGACGGCGACCAGGGCATTCGCGCGGCGACGGCCCGGCCGACGGAACTGGCGGCGCGGGCGCTGCAGGCCGCCGCGACGCCCGGCGGCGAGAGGAAAGGCATCCTCCTCACGCCCTATCGCAACTATGCGGGCGATTCCGTCATCGGCGCCTGGCAGTGGCTGGACGAGCATCAGCTCGGCCTCGCCGTCGAGATCGGCGAGGCCGAGGCCTACCGCACCATCGCCATCCTCAACACGCAGCTGGTGGTGATGGTGCTGACGCTGGCGGTGGCGCTGTTCCTCGGCCCGATGCTGCCGGGCGTCCTCTGGCGCCGCGTCGTGCCGGTGAAGAGCGGGCAGAGCGTGGGCGCCTACCGGCTGGAGCGCAAGCTCGGCGAAGGCGGCATGGCCGAGGTCTTTCTCGGCATTCACGAGCGGCTGGGGCGGCCGGCGGCGGTGAAGATCGTCAAGGGCGGCCAGCGCGAGGAAATCCAGCAGCGCTTCGAGCGCGAGGCGCGCCTGCTCGCCTCGCTCAGCCACACGGACATCGCGGCCGTGTACGAGATCGGCAGCGTCGAGGACGGCCGTCCCTACTACGCCATGGAGTACTTCGACGGCGAGCCGCTCGACCGCATCGTCGCGCGCGACGGCCCGCTGGACGAGAGGCTCGCCTGCGAGGTGCTGATCCGCCTCTGCGGCATCCTCCAGCACGCCTGCGACCGCGGCGTCCTGCATCGCGACGTCAAGCCGGACAACCTCCTCCTCGCGCGCGACGCGCAGGGCGCGCCGGTGCTGAAGCTGATCGATTTCGGCCTTGCCAAGGCGCTCGATCCCGCCGAGCACGACCAGCTGACGCAGGAAGTCAGCCTGCTCGGCACGCTGGGCTACCTTGCGCCCGAGCGCATCCGCGATCCGGCCGACGCCGACATCCGCGGCGAGGTGTATGCCGTCGGCGCCATCGGCGCCTTTCTGCTGACGGGCGAGGCGTGGCTGCCCGATCTCGAGAGCGCCGCGCCCGAGGAGGCGCCGCGGATCGGTGCGCGCCGGCGGCTGGAGACGCCCGGCCTCGAGGCCGTCATCGCCAAGGCGCTGCGCCGTCGCAAGTCGGCGCGCTGGGAGAGCTGCCGCGCGCTGGCGGCCGCGCTGGCGGCCTGCTGCGGCCGCGCCGCCGTGCCCTGAAGCCTGACTATTGCATGAAGCGCGTGCGCGCCGACTCGGCGATCGCCAGCACGCAGGGATGGGTGACGCGGCGCTCGGCGGAAATCGCGAAGTATTCCGTGCGTGCCTCCGCGCTGCGGCCGAGGATCTTCACGCCGTAGGCCGCGACGATCTCCGCCTCGACGACGGTGGGCACCGGGAAGACGCCGACGCCGGCCTGGCCGAAGGCCGTCATCAGCGCGCTGTCGTCGAACTCGCCGACGATCTTCGGGCGCAGGCGCACCTTTTCCAGCCAGCGCATCAGCTTGAGGCGCGCCGAGGAATCCTCGCCCGGCACCAGCAGCGGCAGCTCGGCCAGGCAGTCGGGAAATTTTTTCGCGCAGCGCGCCGCCAGCGCCGGCGCGGCGACGAAGCTCATGCCCGACTCGGCCAGGCGGTGGTTGTAGGCGCGCACGTCGAGCGTGGCCGGCAGCGGCGTGTCGGCGATGACGAGATCGAGGCGGTGCACCGCCAGCTCGGTGAGCAGGCGCTCGAGCCGGCCTTCGCGGCAGACGATGCGCAGCGGCTCGCCCACGGCGACGGCCGGCTCGAGCAGTCGGTAGGCCAACTGCTTCGGCAGCGCATCGGAGACGCCGACGCGGAAGGTGGCGGGTCGCCCCTTCGGATAGTGGCGGATCGCCTGCTCGAGTTCGGCGCCGAGCGAGAAGATCTCGTCGGCGTAGCTCAGGGCGAGCCGGCCGGCGTCGGTGAGTTCCAGCGCGCGGCCCTGGCGCGAGAACAGTTCGACGCCGAGGCTGTCCTCCAGCAGGCCGATCTGCCCGCTGATGGTCTGCGGCGTCACATGCAACGCCTCGCCGGCCCGCATGACACCGCCTTCCTTGGCGGTTTTCCAGAAATAAAACAGATGCTTGAGGTTCATCGCCGGATCTCCTGAAACTTCGATTAAAACGAACTGTCAATATACAAAAATCGACTTTATTTGATTGTCGCCGGCACGTAAACTTGCCGGGCTTTCTTAACAGGAGAAATCCGCCATGAGAACCGAACGTCCCACCGCCATCGCCCTTCCGGCCGATCGTTATGCCGGCACGGCGCCTTCGCTGCTCGCCACCCACAAGGTGCTGCGCAACACCTATGCGCTGCTCGCCATGACGCTGCTGTTTTCCGCCGTCACCGCCGGCGCCGCCGCCGCGCTCAAGCTGCCGCACCCCGGCATCGTGCTGACGCTGGTCGGCTACTTCGGCCTGCTGTTCCTGACGACCAAGCTGCGCAACAGCGGCTGGGGCGTGCTCTCGGTGTTCGGCCTGACCGGCTTCATGGGCTACACCCTCGGCCCGATCCTCAGCGCCCACCTTGCCATGCCCAACGGCCACGAAACGGTGATGCTGGCGCTCGGCGGCACCGGCGCGGTGTTCCTCGGCCTGTCCGCCTACGCCGTCGTCAGCCGCAAGGACTTCGGCTTCATGGGCGGCTTCCTCGCCGTCGGCATCCTGGTCGCCTTCCTCGCCGGCCTGGCGGCGATCTTCTTCCAGGTGCCGGCCCTGTCGCTGGCCGTTTCCGCCGCCTTCATGCTGCTCGCCTCGGGCCTGATCCTGTACGAGACCTCGCAGATCATCCACGGCGGCGAGACCAACTACGTGATGGCCACGGTCAGCCTCTACGTTTCCATCTACAATTTGTTCGTGAGCCTGCTTTCGCTGCTGGGCTTCGCCAACAACGACTGAGGCCGCATACCGCCCGGGAGTCCGCCATGAAGCGCATCGTCCTGTTCCTCGCCACCAACGTCGCGATCCTGGTCGTCCTCAGCATCGTCGTCCAGCTGCTCGGGCTGGAGCCGGTGCTGGCCGACGGCGGGCTCAACCTCGGCAGCCTGCTCGCCTTCGCCGCCGTGATGGGCATGGGCGGCGCCTTCATCTCGCTGGCCATGTCGAAGTGGAGCGCCAAGCGCATGGTCGGCGCCCACGTCATCGAGCAGCCGTCCTCGGAAGTCGAGCGCTGGCTGGTCGAGACGGTGCGCCGCCAGGCCCAGGCCGCCGGCATCGGCATGCCGGAGGTGGCGATCTACGAGGCGCCCGAGGTCAACGCCTTCGCCACCGGCATGAGCCGCAACAACGCGCTGGTGGCGGTGTCGACGGGGCTGTTGCGCGCCATGGACCGCGACGAGGCCGAGGCGGTGCTGGCGCACGAGGTCTCCCACGTCGCCAACGGCGACATGGTGACCCTGGCGCTGATCCAGGGCGTGGTGAACACCTTCGTCATCTTCCTCTCGCGGGTGATCGGCCACGTCGTCGACCGCGTCGTCTTCAAGACCGAGCGCGGCCATGGCCCGGCCTATTTCGTCACGCTGATCGTCGCGCAGATGGTGCTCGGCATCCTCGCCTCGGTCATCGTCTTCTGGTTCTCGCGCCAGCGCGAGTTCCGCGCCGACGCCGGCGCCGCCAGGCTCTCCGGGCGCGACAAGATGATTGCCGCGCTCGAGCGCCTGCGCGCCGCCCACGAGCCGGCGCCGCTGCCCGACAAGATGGCCGCCTTCGGCATCTCCGGCGGCGCCGAGGCGGGGCTGAGGCGCCTGTTCATGACGCATCCGCCGCTCGAGGAGCGCATCGCGGCGCTGCAGCGCGGCGCCTGACGCCGCCCGGAGTCGAAAGGGGAGGCCATGGATGCGCCGCCGGCCTGGCACGCCCGCACCAAGGAAGAAGCGCTCGCCGGATTTGAATCGACGCCGCAGGGCCTGAGCCATGACGGGGCGGCGCGCCGCCTCGCCGAGCACGGCCCCAACCGCCTGCCGCCGCCGAAGAAGCGCGGCCCGCTCCTGCGCTTCCTCGCCCAGTTCCACAACGTCCTCATCTACGTCCTGCTCGCCGCCGTCGCGGTGACGGCGGCGCTCGGCCATTACGTCGACAGCGGCGTCATCCTCGCCGTGGTGCTGGCCAATACCGTCATCGGCTTCTTCCAGGAAGGCAAGGCGGAGGCGGCGCTCGACGCCATCCGCAACATGCTCTCGCTCACCGCCGTCGTGCTGCGCGACGGCCGCCGCCGCGAGATTCCGGCCGAGGAACTGGTGCCGGGCGACATCGTCTTCCTCGCCTCCGGCGACAAGGTGCCGGCCGACCTGCGCCTGATCGAGGCGCGCAGCCTGCGCGTCGACGAGGCGGCGCTCACCGGCGAGTCGGTGGCGGTGGAGAAGGATGTCGCGCCGGTGGCGGTCGAGGCGCCGATCGGCGACCGCCGTTCGATGGCCTATTCCGGCACGCTGGTCACCTACGGCCAGGCGAAGGGCCTGGTGACGGCCACCGGCGAGGCCACCGAGATCGGCCGCATCGGCCGCCTGCTCGCCGAGGTCGAGGACATCGCCACGCCGCTGCTGCGCAAGATGGCGGTCTTCGCGCGCTGGCTGACCGGCGCCATCCTGCTGTCCGCCGCCGCCCTGTTCGCCTTCGGCGTGGCGGTGCGCAACTTCACCGCCGCCGAGATGTTCACCGCCGCCGTCGGCCTCGCCGTGGCGGCGATCCCCGAGGGGCTGCCGACCATCCTCACCGTGACGCTGGCCATCGGCGTGCAGCGCATGGCGCGCCGCCACGCCATCGTCCGCCGCCTGCCGGCGGTGGAGACGCTCGGTTCCGTCACCGTCATCTGCTCGGACAAGACCGGCACGCTGACGAAGAACGAAATGACCGTGCAGCGCGTCGTCACCGCCGAGCGCATCTTCGAGGTCGACGGCGCCGGCTACGCGCCGCGCGGCGGTTTCGGCGTCGACGGCGCCGAGGTCGCGCCGCAGGACGCGCCCGAGTTGGCCGACATCGCGCGCGCCGCGCTGCTCTGCAACGACGCCGTGCTGCACGAACGGGACGGCGACTGGAAGCTGGAGGGCGACCCGACCGAGGGTGCGCTGCTCACGCTCGCCCTCAAGGCCGGCCTCGAGCGGCACCACGAGAGCGAATCGCTGCCGCGCGTCGATGCCATCCCCTTCGAGTCCGAGCACCGCTTCATGGCCACCCTGCACCACGACCACGCCGGCCATGCCTTCGCCTTCGTCAAGGGCGCGCCCGAGCGGCTGCTGCGGATGTGCACGCGCCAGCGCGTTGCCGGCGAGGACCGCCCGCTCGACGACGCCTTCTGGCACCGCCAGGTCGAGGCGCTCGCCGCGGCCGGCCAGCGCGTGCTGGCGCTGGCCGAGGCGCCGATGGAGAAGGGCCGGCGCGAGCTCGATTTCGCCGACGTCGAGCAGGGCCTCACCCTGCTGGCGCTGGTCGGCATCATCGACCCGCCGCGCGAGGAGGCCATCGCGGCGGTGGCGCAATGCCGCGCTGCCGGCATCCGCGTCAAGATGATCACCGGCGACCACGGCGTCACGGCGCGCGCCATCGCCGCCGCCATGGGCATCGGCGACGGCCGCCGCGTCCTCACCGGCGCCGAGATCGAGGAACTCGACGACGCCGCGCTGCGCGGCGCCGTGCGCGAGGTCGACGTCTTCGCCCGCGCCAGCCCCGAGCACAAGCTGCGCCTGGTGCGCGCGCTGCAGGCGGAAGGCGAGATCGTCGCCATGACCGGCGACGGCGTGAACGACGCGCCGGCCCTGAAGCAGGCCGACGTCGGCGTGGCGATGGGGCTGAAGGGCACCGAGGCGGCCAAGGAGGCCGCCGAGATGGTGCTCGCCGACGACAACTTCGCCTCCATCGCCCACGCCGTCGAGGAGGGCCGCACCGTCTACGACAACCTGCGCAAGGCCATCACCTTCCTGCTGCCGATCAACGGCGGCGAGTCGCTCTCGCTGGTCGCCGCCGTCCTGCTGGGACTGACTTTGCCGATCACGCCGGTGCAGATCCTCTGGGTGAACATGGTCAGTTCGGTGGCGCTGGCGATGACGCTGGCCTTCGAGCCGACCGAGCGCGAGGTCATGCGCCGCCGCCCGCGCGCGCCCGACGAGCCGGTCATCTCCGGCTTCCTGCTCTGGCGCATCCTGCTCGTCTCGGCGCTCTTCCTCGCCGGCATCTTCGGCATGTTCGAGCTGGCGCTCCTGCGCGGCGCCCCCGTCGAGGAGGCGCGCACCATCGCCGTGAACACCCTGGTGGCGATGGAGGTGTTCTACCTCTTCAGCGTGCGCTACCTGCGCGCGCCGTCCTTCACCTTCGCGGGCGTCAGGGGCACGCAGCCGGTGCTGATCGCCGTCTTCGCGGTGTTCGGCCTGCAGCTGCTGTTCACCTATGCGCCGTTCATGGAGACTTTCTTCCACAGCCGCCCGCTGTCCTTCGCCACCGGCCTGCAGATCGTGGCGGTCGGCGTTGCGCTGCTGGTGCTGCTGGAGATCGAGAAGTTCCTGCGCCGGCGCCTGGTCGCCGGCGCCTGAGGGCGGAATTCCGAGCCGTGCGCGAATTCCTGCGCCGCCTGCTGCCCGATCCCGAGCGCCTGCGCGCCCACCGCTGGCTGCGCTGGCTGGCGCCGGCGATGCAGCATCCGCGCCTGTGGCGCCTGACCCGCCGCGGCGTCGCCCTCGGCGTGGCCATCGGCGTGTTCTTCGGCCTGCTGATTCCCATCGCGCAGATCCCGCTCTCGGCCGCCGCCGCCATCATCCTGCGCGCCAACGTCCCCACCGCCGTGGCGAGCACGCTGGTCAGCAACCCGGTCACCTACGCGCCGCTCTACTATGCCGCCTACCGCATCGGCAGCGCGATCCTCGGCGAGGAGGCGCCGCGCCAGGCCCCCGCGCCCGCCGCACTGCGCGAGCCGGGCGCGCTCGGCTGGGCGGCCTATTGGTGGGAGCGCATCGCCGCGCTCGGCCGCCCGCTGCTGCTCGGCATGGCCATCATGGCCAGCGTCGCCGGACTTGTCGCCTGGCTGCTCGCCACCTGGCTGTGGCGGCTGAAGGTGTGGTGGGACTGGCGCCGCGGCGGGCGGCGCTGAACTGCCGCCAAAGTCAGTCGCTGCGGGACGGCGATAGGTTTCTGGAGGGTCGCTTGCTCCCGTTCGCCGTCATCCAGAGACTGACTTTCCCGGACTGCCGGGGCGCCTGATTTCTGGTAACTTCGGGTAGCGATCGAATGCCAGCCGGCGTCCGGCTGGCGGTGTGCGCGCCCTTTTTTTGAAAACCGCCCGATGGACCAATTTTTCGTGGAGATGCTGCTCCTGCTGGGGACCGCCGTTGCCGTGGTGGTGGTCTTCCAGCGGCTGCGCATCCCCTCCAGCCTCGGCTACCTGCTGGTCGGCGTGCTGCTCGGGCCGCATACCGCGGGTCCGGTCATCGAGCCGGAGCCGTTGCGCAGCCTGGCCGAGTTCGGCATCGTGTTCCTGCTGTTCACCACCGGCCTGAATTTTTCCCTGCCGCAGATCTACGCCCTGCGCCATCTGGTGCTCGGCCTCGGCACCGCCCAGGTGCTGCTCACCACGGTTGCGGTCGCGCTGCTCGCCTGGCTGGCCGGCCTGCCGGCGGTGGCCGCCTTCATCGTCGGCGCCGTCTTCGCGCAGTCCTCGACCACCATCATCGTCAAGCAGCTGGCCGAGCAGGGCGAGGAGAACAGCCGGCACGGCCGGCTCGGTACCGCCATGTCGGTGTTCCAGGACGTCACCGCGGTGCCCTTCGTCGTGATCATCCCGGTGCTCGGCACGGCGGTCGGCGCCAGCGCGCTGGCTGGCGCGCTCGGCCTTACGCTCGGCAAGGCGGTGGCGGCGTTCCTGCTGGTGTTCTTCGGCGGGCGCTGGCTGCTGCGCCCCCTGTTCCACCTGGTCGCCGCGCAGCGCTCGGCGGAGCTGTTCACCCTGACGGTGCTGCTGGTCTCGCTGGTGGCGGCGTGGATCACCCACAGCCTCGGCATGTCGATGGCGTTCGGGGCGTTCCTGGCGGGCATGGTGCTGGGGGAGACGGAATTCCGCCACCAGGTCGAATCCGTCATCCGGCCCTTCCGCGACGTCCTGATCGGGCTGTTCTTCGTCGGCATCGGCATGCTCATCGAGCCGGCGCAGCTGCCTGCGCTGTGGCATTGGGGCCTGCTGGGCGCCGCGGTGCTGCTCCTCGTCAAGACCCTGCTGGTGGCGTACATCGTGCGCCGGGCGGGCATCGACGCGCTGACGGCCTGGCGCACCGGCCTGCTGCTGGCGGTAGGAGGCGAATTCGGCTTCGCGCTGCTCGCCTTCGCGCTCGGCGACGGCAGCATCGAGCCGCTGGCGGGCCAGATCGTCCTGACTTCGGTGTTGTTTTCCATGATCGTCGCGCCCTTCCTGATCCGCTACAACCATGCCCTGGCGAGGCGGTTGACGGCTTCCTCGCCGCGGCAGCCGGTCGAGGAGGCCCTGCGCATCGATGCCAGGGCGGCCGGCGATTTCCGCGACCACGTCATCATCTGCGGCTACGGCCGCATCGGCCAGAGCGTCGGCCACTTCCTCGACGAGGAGCGCATTCCCTTCGTGGCGCTCGACCTCGATCCGGCCAGGGTGCGGGAAGCGCACCGCGCCGGCGAGCCGGTCTACTACGGCGACAGCGCCGAGGGCGACATCCTCGATGCCGTCGGCGTCGACCGGGCGCGCCTGGTCGTCGTCAGCCACGAGGACCTGGCTGCCGCGCTGAAGGCGCTGCAACATGTCCGCCGGCGGCGGCCGGAGCTGCCGGTGATGGTGCGTACACGCGACGAGAGCCATGTCGACGAACTGCGCGCGGCGGGGGCGACCGAGGTGGTGCCGGAGACGCTCGAGGCCGGCATGATGATCGCCTCGCATGCGCTGCTCCTGCTGGCGGTGCCGCTGTCGCGCGTGGTGCGCCGCATGCGCGACCAGCGCAGCGGGCGCTACCGCCTGATGCGCGAGTTCTTCCGCGGCGAGAACGGGCTCGACGAAAGTCAGCCGGCGGGGGACGGCGACCGCCTGCATCCGGTGCTGCTGTCGGCGGAGAGCGCCGCGGTCGGGCGCGCCCTCGGCGAGTGCGGCCTCGACGGGGTGGCGGTCACGGCCCTGGTGCGGCAGGGGCAGCGCCGGCTGTCCCCGGCACCGGACACGCGGCTGGAGGCGGGCGATGCCGTGGTGCTGTTCGGTCCGGAAGAGGATCTGCGGCGCGCCGAGCGCGCGCTGCTATGAGCGGTCCTTGTTCGCCGGGGGCGGGTGCAGCACCAGCCCGACCTTGGCGATGGACTTGCCGTCCGTCTGCCTGACGACGAGGTCGATGCCTTCGAGGGTGACGCGGTCGCCGACCACCGGGACGCCCTTGAAGCGGCGGGCGATCACTTCCGCCAGGCTGAGGTCGGCCAGTTCGGCGGGCGGCCGGATGCCGTAGGCGAGGCAGACGTCCGCCAGCCGCGCCTGCGGGTCGAGGGCGAAGTCGCCGAAGAAGCGGCGCTCGAGCAGCGGCTCCGGCAGGGGCCGGGCGGCGAAGCGGCGGCTGACGGCGTCGACGTTCCCGCTGCGCGCGAGGAGATAGACGATGTCGCCGCCGGCGAAGCGCGCAGCCTCGGGCGGCTCGAGCGGCTGGTCGCCGCGGAAGGCGGCGACGATGCGCTCGCCGGGCGCCAGATCCAGCTCGTCCGCCCCGGCGCCGTTGAGCGGGCTCCATTCCGGCACTTGGTAGCCGACCAGCTCGAAGCCCTTGTCGCCGCCGATGTCGAGCGCCACGCGCTGCCGCGCCTCGAAGGCGGGCGGCAGTTCCAGCTTGAGCAGCCGCGCCAGCGGCGTGATGGTCCAGCCCTGGCAGACCAGCGAAACGAGCACGACGAAGAAGGCGACGTTGAAATAGAGGTACGCCTGTTCCAGCCCGGCCATCAGCGGGAACAGCGCCAGCACGACCGGCACCGCGCCGCGCAGGCCGACCCAGGAGATGAACAGCTTCTCCGCCACCGGGGCGCGGTAGAGCAGCAGCGACAGCCACACCGCCACCGGCCGTGCGACGAGGATCATGCCGGCGGCCACCAGCAGCGCCGCCGGCGCCACCGCGAGCAGCTCGCTCGGCGTGGCGAGCAGGCCGAGCACGAGGAACATCACGATCTGCGACAGCCAGGCGAGGCCGTCGTGCACGCTGAGGATGTCCTGCAGGGCGTGCACCGGCCGGTTGCCGAGGACGATGCCGGCGACGTAGATGGCCAGGAAGCCGCTGCCGCCGGCGTAGGCGGTGGCGCCGAAGACGAACAGCCCGCCGGCCAGCGCCAGCAGCGGGTAGAGGCCCTCGGCGAGGCGGATGCGGTTGATGCCCCAGGCGAGCAGGCGGCCGCCGGCATAGCCGGCGAGCAGGCCTATGCCCATCTGCTGGACGAAGAAGACGCCGATCTGCCACGACGGCGCCTCGCCGCTCGCCAGCAATGCCACCAGGGCCACGGTGAGGAAGATCGCCATCGGGTCGTTGCTGCCGGATTCGATCTCCAGCACCGTCGCCACGCGCTGCTTGAGGCCGATGCCCTGGTTGCGCAGCAGCGAGAAGACGGCGGCGGCATCGGTGGAGCCGACGATGGCGCCGACCAGCAGGCCCTGCAGGAGGCTCAGGCCGAGCGCCCAGGTGGCGATGGCGCCGGTGATGGCGGCGGTGACGAGGACGCCGAGCGTGGCGAGCGACATGGCCGGCCTGAAGCCGAGCGTGAAGCTGGTGACGCGCGTGCGCAGGCCGCCGTCGAAGAGGATCACCGCCAGGGCGATGTTGCCGACGATGTAGGTGGCGCGGAAGTCGTCGAAGCGGATGCCGCCCGGCCCCTCCTCGCCGGCGAGCATGCCGACGACGAGGAACACCAGCAGCAGCGGGGCGCCGACGCGGAAGGCCCAGGCGCTGACGAGGACGGCGGCGACGAAGAGCAGCGCGCCGACGAAGAGCAGTTCGTTCGCCGCCTGCATCTAGCGTTCCGGCGCCACCAGCATGTCGCAGCGCGTCTCGAACAGCACGTGTTTGGTGACGCTGCCGAGCAGCAGTTCCTCGAGCTCGGACTGGCCGTGCTTGCCCATGACGATGAGATCGGGGCGCATTTCCTCGGCCAGCTCGCGGATGCCGGCGGCGGGGTGGCCATGCAGCATGCGCTGCAGAAAGTCAGTCCCGGCGGCACGGCGCGGCTCGAGGAAGGCGCGCATGGCGTCCTGCGCCTGCTGGCGCGCGGCGGCCTGGTAGCCTTCCAGCACCTTGTCCTCGACGCTGGCGTATCGCAGCGTGCTCTCGTAGGGCGCTTCGTACACGTGGGCGACGGTGAACTCGGCGCCTTTGCCCAGCGCCTGCGCCCAGTCCAGCGCGCGGACGGAGCAGGGCGAGAAGTCCACCGGCACCAGCAGGCGCTTGTAGGGCGAGAGCGGCTCCTGCTTGACCACCAGCACCGGGCGGCGGCTCTTGCGCAGCACCTTCTCGGCGGTGGCGCCGAGGAACAGCTCGCGCACCAGGTGGGCGCCGTAGCCGCCGACCACCACCAGCCCGGCGTCGAGCGCCTCGGCCTCCTCGGCGATCTCGACGTGCGGGCGGCCGATGCGCACGGCGGTGCCGGTGGCGATGCCGTACTTCGCGGCGAGGCGGTCCGCCCGCAGCTTCAATTCCGCGTAGGCTGCGTCGAGCAGCTGCTGCTCGGTCTCCAGCGGCGTGCGTTCGAGGATGTTGGTGAGCGCCTCCAGCGGCAGGCGCGGCACGACGTGCATGAGGACCAGTTTGCCGGCGCCGAGCGACTGCGCCAGCATGGCGGCGCGCGTCTCGGCCTTGCCGGCGTGCGAGGACAGGTCCGTGGCGATCAGGATGTGGGCAGGTTTTTCCATGTCAGCGCTCCTGTGTGTGAATTTCGTTGCCGATGGCGCGGGCGGCGAACTCGGCGGCGTCGTCGAAGGGCTGCAGCACCCGGTCGACGCCGGCGTGCTCGAGCCGGAGGATATCGGCCGGCGCGTGTGCCGTCATGGCGACGCGGCCGCGGTAGCCGTGGCGGCGCAGTGCGTCGAGCAGGCCGAGGTTCACGTCGAGCTGCGGCAGGGTGCTCACCACCCAGCGCGCGCCGTCCAGCGGCAGCGTTTCGGGAAAGGTCGGATCCTCGGCGTCGCCGAAGCGGATCGGAATGCCGCGCTGGCGGCAATGCGCCACCGCCTCGGGATCAAAGTCCACGCCCAGTATACGTGTTTCCAGCCGCGCCAGCCGCTGCGCCAGGTGCTTGCCGTAGCGGCCCATGCCGAAGACGATCACCTCCGCCTCGGCCGGGCCGGCTTCGCTTTTCTCGACCGCCAGCTCGCGGAAGGGCACGCGCCGCTCGAAGCGGCCAAGCCAGGGCTTGAGCTGGGCATAGAGCGGCTGCGAGTAGAGGATCATGTAGGTCGACAGCGTGATGGTGACGAGTCCCACCAGCGTCACCAGGCCGAGCGCCTCCTGGCCGACGTGGCCGAGCGTGATGCCCATGGCGACGAAGACGATGGAGAACTCGCTGATCTGCGCCACGGTGAGGCCGGCGAGGAAGCCGGTGCGCTTGCGGTAGCCCATCCAGCCCATGATGGCCATGACGATGAGCGGATTGCCGATCAGCACGAAGAGCGACAGGACGACGGCCGGGCCGAGGTCGCCGCCGAGCGCCGAGAGGTCGAGCTTGGCGCCGAGGTCGATGAAGAAGAACAACAGCAGGAAGTCGCGCAGACTGGTGAGCCGCGTGCTCATCGCCTCGCGGTAGGGGGTGGACGCGAGCGAGAATCCGGCGAGGAAGGCGCCGACCTCCTTGCTGAAGCCGAACAGCTCGCCGGCGGTGGCGAGCGCCGTGCCCCAGGCGACGGCGGCGAGCAGCAGCAGCTCGGGCGAGCCGGCGATCCGGCGCAGCAGGTGCGGCAGCACCCAGCGCATCAGTGCGGCGATGACGGCGAGCACGACGGCGAGCTTGACGGTGACGGTGGCGGCGATCGCCAGCCAGCCGCCGTCGCCGCTGCCGGCGTGGTGGGCCCCGAGCACCATCATCGCCACCACTACGGCGATATCCTGCACGATGAGGAAGCCCATGGCGATGCGTCCGTGCAGGGAGTCGATCTCGCGCTTGTCGGAGAGCAGCTTGACGATGATGATGGTGCTGGAGAAGGTCAGCGCCACGGCGACGTAGAGCGCCGTCATGGCCGTCATGCCGAGCGCCAGTGCGATCAGGTAGCCGAAGACGATGGTGAACAGGAGCTGGCCCAGGCCGGTGGCGAGCGCCACGCTGCCGAGGTTGCGCACCAGGTGCATGTCGAGCTTGAGGCCGACCACGAACAGCAGCAGGGTGACGCCGATCTGCGCCAGCAGGTCGATCTGGTCGCGCGCCGTCACCCAGCCGAGCGCCGAGGGGCCGACGGCGATGCCGACGACGATGTAGACGACGATGAGCGGCTGGCGCAGGCGCACGCCGAGCGCGCCGATGACGGCAGCGGTCAGCAGCAGGACGGTGAATTCGGTGTAGGCGTCGGCGAACATGCTCCGCCCCCTCCCGGGCGGTCCGGCGTGGCGGTCAGGGCTTGTCGGCGGTGAGCTTCTTCAGCGCCTCCATGATGTCCATCGGCATCGGGAAGACGATGGTCGAGGTCTTGTCGCCGGCGATGTTCACCAGCGTCTGCAGGTAGCGCAACTGCATCGCCTGCGGCGAGCGCGACAGCACGTTGGCCGCCTCCAGCAGCTTCTCCGAGGCCTGCTGCTCGCCCTCGGCATGGATCACCTTGGCCCGCCGCTCGCGCTCCGCCTCGGCCTGGCGGGCGATGGCGCGCACCATCGACTCGTCGATGTCGACGTGCTTGATCTCGACGTTGGCGACCTTGATGCCCCAGGAGTCGGTCTGCGCGTCGAGGATCTGCTGGATGTCGACGTTGAGCCGCTCGCGCTCGGCCAGCATGTCGTCGAGCTCGTGCTTGCCGAGTACCGAGCGCAGCGTCGTCTGCGCCAGCTGCGAGGTGGCCTCGAAGTAGTTCTCGACGTGGATGATGGCCTTCTGCGGATCGACGACGCGGAAGTACACCACCGCGTTCACCTTCACCGAGACGTTGTCGCGCGAGATGACGTCCTGGCTCGGCACGTCCATCACCACCAGGCGCAGGTCGACGCGCACCATCTGCTGGATGCCCGGCACGACCAGGACGATGCCCGGACCCTTGACCTTCCAGAAGCGGCCGAGCAGGAACACCACGCCGCGCTCGTACTCGCGCATGATGCGGATGCTGGCCGCCGCCAGCGCGATGAGCAGCAGCAGCGCGCCGCCCCAGCCGAAATCCCAGATCATCATGGTTGTTCTCCTTTGTCTTCCGGTTCAACTACGAGGGTCAGTCCATCCACCGCCACGATGCGCGCCCGGGCGCCGCTTTTCAGCGGCGCTGCGCTGCGCGCCTTCCAGCGTTCGCCGAAGGCCTGCACCCAGCCCTCGCGCACGCAGTCCTCCAGCGCCACGGCCGTGCCGCCGACCATCGCCTCGACGCCGGCCACCACCGGGCGGCGCCGCGAGCGCAGGGCGAAGGCGCCGACGCCGCCCAGCACCACCGCGCTCGCCGCCGCCAGCGGCACAATGAAGGCGAGCGATATCTGCAGGCCCGGCACGTCGGCGTCGATCAGCATCAGCGAGCCGGCGACGAAGGCGACGATGCCGCCGATGCCGAAGGCGCCGAAGCTCGGCACGAAGGCCTCCGTCGTCATCAGCGCCACGCCGAGCACGATCAGCAGCGCGCCGGTGGCGTTGATCGGCAGCATGGCCAGGGCGTAGAGCGCCAGCAGCAGGCAGATCGCGCCGACGATGCCGGCGACGCCGAAGCCCGGCGTGTAGAACTCGAAGAGCAGGCCGTAGACGCCGAGCATCATCAGGATCAGCGCGATGTTCGGGTCGGCGACGGCGGCGAGCAGGCGCTCCTTCCAGTTGCGCTCGACGGCCACGACCGCGGCGCCGGCGAGCGAGAGCGTCGCTTCGCCGGCGGCGAGCTTCACCTTGCGCCCTTCCGCCTTCTGCAGCAGCTCGGGCAGGTCGGCGGCGACGAAATCGATCACTTTCAGCTTCAGCGCCTCCTCGGCCGAGAGGCTTTCCGCCTCGCGCACGGCGCGCTCCGCCCACTCGGCGTTGCGCCCGCGCAGCTGCGCCAGGCTGCGCAGGTAGGCGGCGGCGTCGTGCACCGCCTTCTTCTCCATGGCGCCGCCCGGCGGTGCACGGCCCTTGCCGTCCTCGGACTTGTCCGCGCCCGGCTTGGCCCCCTCGCCGCCGATGCCGATCGCCACCGGCGTCGCCGCGCCGAGGTTGGTGCCCGGCGCCATGGCGGCGACGTGGCTGGCATACAGCAGGTAGGTGCCGGCGCTGGCGGCGCGCGCGCCGGCGGGCGCCACCCAGGTCGCCACCGGCACCGGCGAGGCGAGGATGCCCTGGATCATCTCGCGCATGGCCGAATCGAGCCCGCCCGGCGTGTCGAGCTTGAGCACCAGCAGGGCCGCCTTCGCGCGTTGCGCCTCGTCGAGGGCGCGCAGGAAATAGGCGGCGCTGGCCGGGCTGACGGCGCCGTGGATTTCCGCCACCTTCACCGTGCCGGCCGCTGCCGGCAACGGGAGGAACACAAGCGCGGCAATGAGGAGCAGCAGGCGTTTCATCGTTTGTCCCTGGCTTACCTCTGTCCGACAGACCTTAGCACGAAGCGTTCCCTGACGCGCTCAATCCAGCGCCTCGGCGCCGATGGCCTCGAAGTCGCAGGCATTCAGGTCGGATTCGCCGGCGGCGGGCAACTGCGCCGCCAGCTCGCGCAGGGCGCTGCGCAGGCCTTCCTCCAGCACCGGGTGGTAGAAGGGCAGGCGCAGCAGCTCGCGCACCGTCATGCCGCGGTCGAGTGCCAGCGCCAGCAGGTGCGCCATGTGCTCGGCGGCCGGCGTGCACATCTCGGCGCCGAGCAGCTTGCCGGTGTCTTTTTCCGCATAAATGCGCATCAGGCCGTGGTTGCGCTGGCCGGCGCGGGCGCGGCCCTGGCGGGCGAAATCGATTTCACCCTCGATGATGGGCGTGTCCGCCAGATCGGCGCGGCGGCGGCCGGCGACGGCGATGTTGGGCTCGGAGAAGACGATGGCGAGCGGCGTGCGCCGCGCGTAGCAGGCCGGCTTCTCGCCGGCGGCGACGCGCACGGCGTTGAGCCCGGCGATGTGGCCCTCGTCGGCGGCCTCGTGCAGCAGCGCCCGATCACCGTTGGCGTCGCCGGCGAGGAACAGCGGCAGGCCGGCGATCTGCAGGGTGTTCGGGTCGACCGGCGGCATCCCGCGCGCATCGAGCGAAATGCCCAAGGTTTCCAGGCCGAGGCCGGCGAGGTTGGGCCGGCGGCCGAGCGCGGCGAGCACGGCATCCACCGTCGCTTCGGCGTCGCCGGCGCGCACGCGGATCGCGCCGTCTGCGGCAATCACTTCCGCTTCGGCGCCGAGGTGCAGGGCGAATTCGCCGCCGAGCAGCGCCGTGGCGGCGGCACTGACTTTTGCGTCGGAGAGGCCGCCGAGGTGGCCGCGGCCGAAGGCGGCCACCGCGATGCCCAGCCGTGCCAGCGCCTGCGCCATCTCGACGCCGATGGCGCCGAGGCCGATGACCGCCATGCGCGGCGGCAGTGACTCCCGCTCGAACAGGGTGTCGGTGGTGAGCAGCCTGTCGCCCAGCGCCTGCCAGGCCGGCGGCACCACCGGGCTGGAGCCGGTGGCGAGGACGATGGCGCGCGCGGAAATTTCCTGGCCGTTCACTGCCAGGCGACCGGGGCCGAGGAGGCGCGCGCGACCGGCGACGGCGCGCTCGCCCAGGTTGTCGGTGGCCTGCAGGGTGCCCTTGACGAAGCCGTCGCGCAGCCGCCGCACGCGCCGCAGCACGGCCGGCAGGTCGACGGAGAGTCCACCGGCGCCGCGGAGGCCGAATTCCTCGAAGGCGTGGCGCCGGTGGTAGGCGTTGGCGGCCTCGATCAGCACTTTCGAGGGCATGCAGCCGACACGGGCGCAGGTGGTGCCCCAGGGGCCGTCGTTGACCAGCAGGAAATCCTGCGTGCGCTTCCTGACCTCGCGCAGCGCGGCGAGACCGGCGCTGCCGGCGCCGACGATGACCACTTCGTAGTTTGCGTTCATGGCGTCTTTTCCAGTTGCTTGCAGGCCTGCCTGCATCTTAACCCGGTCGGGTGAAAAAAACGGGCGGCCGAGGCCGCCCCAATCTCCACTCTCGCACTGCCCTTTTGCGTGTCGGCCGTTCAGCGGCCGCCCACGGGGATTCCTTCGGCGTCGACCGTGACCACCGGCACGCCGCGCGCCTGGCTCAGCACCTCGTTCGCCACGTCGCGGCACAGCAGCCGCGCCAGCCGGGGCTGCGGCTGCGGCAGCACGACGCTGCTGCAGCCGAGCTGCTCGGCGGCATCGAGGATCTGGAAGGCGACCTCGCCTTCGCGCAGCACCGCCTCGTAGGGGATGCCGGCGCGCAGCAGCGGGTCGGCGGCGTCCTCGATGAGGTACTGGCCGCTCTCGGCCTGGAAGCGGGCGATCTCGTCGTGCGTGCGGAAGCGCAGCAGCTCGAGGCTGGTGGCGGGTTCCGCAACGAACAGCAGGCAGGCCTGCACCGGCTTGCCGACCTGGTGCTGGCGCAGGGCGTAGCGGACGCCCCAGCGCGAGCGCTCGGTGGCGTCGATCGGGATCAGCAGCCGCATGGCCGTCGTCCCCGGGCCGGCCGGGGCATCGGTCGCTTTGTCGGTCATGATGTCTCCTTTCATCCTTGCGGTTCAGCGTCAGGGAAGGTAGTAGAGGACCAGCCAGGCCAGCAGCATGGTCATCGTCCAGAGGGCCATGCCGCCGGTTGGCCAACTGCGCAGGAACAGGCCGTCCGGTTCGCGATGCCGCCGGAGGCCGGCAGACACGCGCCCGGCCAGCGATCCGGCGCGGACGGCGGCGCCGTCGCGCAGCCGTCCGAAGTTGCGGGCGGCGGCCCGCGCCAGGGCCGGCAGCGGCCTGCGCCACAGCCAGTCGACGTCGAGCGTGAGGGTCGGCGTGCGCTTCAGCCAGGGCAGCATGGCGAAGAAGGCGAGGCCGGAGAACAGCAGCAGCTGCAGCTGCGTCAGCACGTGCGCCGCCGTGTAGGGAACATAGTCGACCGCGTAGGGCAGCAGGCGATAGAGCGGCTCCGGCCAGACGCCCAGCGCGATGCACAGGAAGGCGAAGGCGATCATCGCCCAGCGCATGCTCGCGGGCGGATCGCCCGGGCGCAGCCCCGAGTCCTTCTGGAAGAAGACGAACCAGGGGAACTTGATGCCGGCGTGCAGGAAGACGCCGGCCGAGGCGGCGGCGAGCGCCAGCCAGACCCAGGTCAGGTGGCCGTCGATGGCCGCCTGCGTCACCATCGACTTCGAGACGAAGCCCGAGGTGAGCGGGAACGAGGAGATGGCGAGCGCGCCGATGGTGCCGCAAATCGTCGTCAGCGGCATGCTGTGGAAGAGCCCGCCCAGTTCCGAGCATTTGCGCCGGCCGGTGGCGGCGAGCACGGCGCCGGCCGACATCAGCAGCAGGGCCTTGTAGACGATGTGGGTGAAGGCGTGCGCGGCGGCGCCGTTCAACGCCATCTCGGTGCCGATGCCGATGCCGGCGATCATGAAGCCGACCTGGTTCACGATGCTGTAGGCGAGGATGCGCCGCATGTCGTTCTCCAGCAGCGCGTAGACGATGCCGTAGAACACCATGAAGAGGCCGATCCAGACGAGGAACTCGGTGCCGGGGAAGCCGCGCAGCAGCACGTAGACCGCCGTCTTGGTGGTGAAGGCGGAGAGGAACACCGTGCCGCTCCAGGAGGCCTCCGGGTAGGCGTCGGGCAGCCAGGCCGAGAGCGGCGGCGCGCCGGCGTTGATCAGGAAGCCGATCAGGATCAGCCAGTGCGCGACGGAGTCGGGCGCCATGCGGACGAAGGCGGCGTCGCCGGCGTCGAGCAGGTGGCCGGTGACGCCGGCGAAGAGTACGACGCCGCCGAGGAGATGAATCATCACGTAGCGCCGGCTGGCGGCCCAGGCCGTCTTCGTGCCGGCGCTCCACAGCACCAGCGTCGAGCCGACCGCCATCAGCTCCCAGAAGACGAACACCGTGACGAGGTCGCCGGCCAGCGCCACGCCGATGGCCGAGCCGGCGTAGACGTAGGCGGCGGGGATTTCCAGGCGGCTCGTCTGCCGCAGCGCGAAGAGGCCGCCGCCGCAGGCCATCAGGGCGAAGATGGTGGCGAACAGGCGCGACAGCTTGTCGACGCTCAGCGGCGCCAGCTCGTAGCCCAGCCACGCCGTTTGCCAGCGCGCGCCCTCCGGCAGCTGCCAGAGACAGACCAGGGCGGCCAGCGGCAGCGCCAGCACCGCCGCACTGCGCGCGCCGCCGTGCAGCCAGGGCAGGGCGAAGGCGCCAAGCACCAGCACCAGGCCGGGATGGACGAGCCACTCACTCATCGCCGTCGCCCTCGTAGTAAGTGTCCGGCCGCTTCAGCAGCAGTCCCAGTCCCTTGGCGACGAGGATCATCGCCGCGCAGGCGAGGAAGCCGTACCAGGCGTGGAAGCCGAACAGCGCCTCGACCTCGAAGTGCGGATGCAGCGCCACCGCCAGCTCCGCCAGCACCGTTGCCGCCAGCACGGCGAGGAACAGGCGCCAGAGCCTCTTCACATTTCTGGGCTCATCCAGCCAGTGCGGCTTCATGGCAGCCCTCCGAGCATCTGCTGCGCCAGCGCCAGCGGCACGTCGGGCTGGAAGAACAGCGCCAGCGTGCCGGCGGCGGTGAGCGTGAGCGCGATCACCATCGGCAGCGGCGCCTCGCCGTGCGGGTGGTGGGCGTCGTCGGCGGCGGCCGGGCGGAAGAAGGCGCGCCAGAGGATGGGCAGGAAGTAGCCGGCGTTGAGCAGGGTGCTGGCGGCGATCACCGCCACCGCCGGCCAGTGCGACGCCGCCATGGCGCCGGAGAGCATGTACCACTTCGAGACGAAGCCGGCCGCCGGCGGCAGGCCGATCATCGACAGCGCGCCGATGGCGAAGGCGCCCATGGTCCACGGCATGCGCCGGCCGATGCCGTCGAGCTGGCTCACCTCGGTCTTGTGCGCGGCGGTGTAGATGGCGCCGGCGGCGAAGAACAGGGTGATCTTGCCCAGCGCGTGGGCGGCGATGTGCAGCGCCGCGCCGACCACCGACAGCGGCGCCAGCAGCGCGGCGGCGAGCACCACGTAGGAGAGCTGGCTGACGGTGGAGTAGGCCAGGCGCCGCTTCAGGTTGTCGGCGTTGAGCGCCACCACCGAGGCGGCGAGGATGGTGAAGCCGGCGACGGCGACCAGCCAGTCGGCGCTGCCGGCGAGGTTGTCGAGGCCGAAGACGTAGACCACCACCTTCACCACGCTGAAGACGCCGGCCTTCACCACGGCGACGGCGTGCAGCAGCGCCGAGACCGGCGTCGGCGCCACCATCGCCGCCGGCAGCCAGCGGTGGAAGGGCATCAGCGCCGCCTTGCCGAGGCCGAACATGTAGAGCGCCAGCAGGCCGGCCAGCGCGAGGCCGTCGAGCCGGCCGCCGAGGATGCCGCCCGGCGCGAAGTCGGTGGTGCCGGCGACGTGCCAGGTGAACGCCAGGGCCGGCAGCAGGAACAGCACCGAGGTGCCGACCAGCAGGCCGAGGTAGGTGCGCCCGCCGTTGCGCGCCTTGTCGCTGCCGTGGTGGGTCACCAGCGGATAGGTGATCAGCGTCAGCAGCTCGTAGAAGACGAACAGGGTGAACACGTTGGCGGAGAAGGCGATGCCGAGCGCCGCGGCGATGGCCAGGGCGAAGCAGACGTAGAAGCGCGTCTGGTTCGCCTCGTCGTTGCCGCGCATGTAGCCGATCGAGTAGAGCGAGTTGACGATCCACAATCCCGAGGCGACCAGGGCGAAGAGCATGCCGAGCGGCTCGACGGCGAAGGCGAGGTCGAGGCCGGGCAGGACTTCCATCAGCCGCAGCGCCGGCCGCGCGCCGGCCAGCACGCCGGGCAGCAGCGCGGCGACGCAGAGGAACAGCAGCGCCGCGCTGGCCAGCGTCGCCGCCTCGCGCAGGTTCGGCGCGCGCCGGCAGGCGAGGATCGCCGCGGCGCCGGCGGCCGGCAGCGCGAGCGAAGCCAGGATCAGGTGCTCCGGCGTCATGGTGCCCCCGTGCCGAGGAGCATCGCCGCCGCCCGCGCGGCGGAGCCGACGGTGACGGAGGTGTCGAGGCCGAACCAGATCGTGGCGCCGACCAGGGTCCAGGCGGGGATCGCCAGCCCCGCCGGCGCCTCGCGCACCGCTGCGAGGTCGGCGCGCGGCGCGTGGAAGTACGCCGCCTCGACGAAGCGCCAGACGTAGGCCACCGCCAGCAGCGAGGAGGCGACGATGAGGAACACCAGCCACCACTGGCCCTTCTCCAGCGCGGCGAGGATGAGATACCACTTGCTGACGAAGCCGGCCGTGCCGGGCACGCCGATCAGGCCGAGGCCGCACAGCACGATGCCGAAGGCGGTGAGCGGCATGACGCGGCCGATGCCGTGCACGCGCGCGAGCGTCGTCCCGCCCATGCCGGCCATGACGGCGCCCAGCAGCAGGAACAGCCCGCCCTTGGTGACGGCGTGGTTGACCAGATGCGCGATGGTGGCGGTGAGCCCCGTCACCGAATCGAAGGAGATGCCCAGCACGATGTAGCCGACCTGCGCGACGCTGGAGTAGGCGAACAGCCGCTTCAGGTCGTGCTGGAAGATCGCCACCGCCGAGGCGACGAACATGCCGGCCAGCGCCAGGATCAGCATCAGGTCCTCCATCGGCAGGCGCTTGAAGACGGCGGTCTCGCCGAACACCGAGAAGTAGAAGCGCAGGAGGGCGTACACCGAGACCTTGGTGGCGGTGGCGGCGAGGAAGGCCGACACCGCAGAGGGCGCGTAGGCGTAGGCGTTGGGCAGCCACTGGTGCAGCGGAAAGAGGGCCAGCTTCAGCGAGATGCCGACGGTGAGGAAGGCCAGCGCCGCCAGCACCGGGCGGTGGCTGGTCATCTCCTGCAGGCGCACGCCCATGTCCGCCAGGTTGAGGGTGCCGGTCTTCAGGTAGAGCAGGCCGACGCCGACGACGATGAAGGTGGCGCCGATGGTGCCCATGATCAGGTACTGGTAGGCGGCCACCAGCGCGCGGCGGTCGCGGCCGAGGGCGATCAGCACGTAGGAGGAGAGCGAGGAGATCTCCAGGAAGACGAACAGGTTGAAGGCGTCGCCGGTGATGGCGATGCCGGCCAGCCCCGCCAGGCACAGCGCGAACATGGCGTAGAACAGGTAATGGACGTCCTGCCGCAGCTCGCGCTCGATGCTGGCGCGCGCGTAGGGCAGCACCACCGCGGCGATGCCGCAGACCAGCATCAGCAGCAGCGCCGAGAGGCTGTCCACGCGGTACTCGATGCCCCAGGGCGGCGCCCAGCTGCCGAGGGCGTAGGAGATCGGCCCCGACGCGTTCACCTGCAGCCAGAGCAGGATGCTGACGGCGAAGGCGGCCCAGGCCGCCAGGGTGACCAGCATGAAGGCCGCGCCGCGGCCGCGCAGCAGCACCGCCAGCGGTGCGGCGGCCAGCGGCAGGACGACCTGGAGGGCCGGCAGGTGCGCGGCGAGATTCATGCTTCGCCTCCGCCGTCGGGCGCCTGGTCGCGCCGCAGGATCTCGTCCTCCTCGATGCTGTCGTAGGCCTCGCGGATGCGCACCACCAGCGCCAGGCCGAGGGCCAGCGTGGCGACGCCGACGACGATGGCGGTGAGGATCAGCACGTGCGGCAGGGGGTTCGAGTAGACGCGGAAGCCCTCGGCGACGATGGGCGCCGTGCCGCCGACGATCTTGCCCGGCGCGACGTAGAGCAGATACACCGAGGTCTGGAAGATGCCGAGGCCGACCAGCTTCTTGATCAGGTTGCCGCGGGCGATGACGATGAACAGCCCGGCCATCGCCAGGAAGATCATGGCCCAGTAGTCGAAGTGGCTCCAGATGTGGGCGAGCATGGCTACTGTTCCTCTTCCGGGCCGCGTCCGGCGAACAGGTAGAAGACCTTCAGCATCACGCCGCAGACGGTGATCGCGACGCCCAGCTCGATCCAGAAGATGCCGCGGTGCTGGCCGGCGACCGGGTCGGCGGCGAGCACGAAATAGTCGAGGAAGTTGCCGCCGAGCAGCAGGCCGGCGGCGCCGACGCCGAGGTAGAGCAGCACGCCGGCGGCGACCATCGTCTCGACCAGCCGGTCGGGCAGCACCTTGCGCGCGTTGTCGAGGCCGAAGATGACGGCGTAGAAGACCATCGCCGCGGCGAGGATGACGCCGGCCTGGAAGCCGCCGCCGGGGCCGAAGTCGCCGTGGAACTGCACGTAGAGGGCGAACAGCAGGATGAAGGGGATGAGCAGCTTGGCCACCACCCGCAGGACCATGTCCCTTGTCACGGCGCCTCCTTGTCCGCCGTCTTGCGCCGGCGGCGCCGCAGCAGCGCGACGATGCCGGCGCCGGCGGTGAACACCACCGTCGTCTCGCCCAGCGTGTCGAAGCCGCGGTAGCTCGCCAGCACGGCGGTCACCACGTTGGGCACGCCGGTCTCGCTCGGGCCGGCCTCGAGGTAGCGCGGGGCGACGTGCTTGTGGATCGGCGCCTCGGGGTCGGAGAAGGCCGGCAGGTCCCAGGTGCCGTAGACCAGCAGCAGGCCGGCGCTTGCCGTCACCGCCAGCGGCAGCCAGGGCTTGTGCGCCGGCTTCGCCTCCTCGCTCCTGCACAGGTGCAGGGCGCCGAGCAGCAGCACGGTGGAGATGCCGGCGCCCACCGCCGCCTCCGTCATGGCGACGTCCACGGCGTCGAGCGCCACCATCACGGTGGCCATGAGGAAGCTGTAGAGGCCGGACAGCACGATCACCGAGAACAGGTTGCGCGTGCGCGCCAGCACCACCACCGCCAGCATCATCAGGGTGAGCAGCACGTTCACGATCAGGGTTTCCATACGATCCCAGTCACTCCGCGACTCAGGAAGCTCCCCTCTCCCCGCCGGGGAGAGGGGCCGGGGGAGAGGGGAAGGCGGGGGCTGGAGCGGAGACATCGGATTCCGCCAGCTTCGGCGCCAGTCCGCGCGTCATTGCCGCCTTGGTCAAGGCGTGGGCGGCGACCGGAGCTGAAAAAAAGAGCAGCAGGCCGACCATCGCCAGCTTCGCCGCCACCAGCGTCGGGCCGGCCTGCAGCATCAGGCCGAGCAGGATCAGGCCGGCGCCGAGCGTGTCGGTGACGCTGGCGGCGTGCATGCGCGTGTAGAAGTCGGGCATGCGCAGCAGGCCGATCGCGCCGACGGCGCAGAAGAAGCCGCCGGCGAGGAGACAGGCCCAGCTCAGCGCGTCGACCACTGCGCTCATCGCGCCGCCCCGCTGCCATTGCCGTTGCCCGGATCGCCGAGCGCGCCCTGGCGGAAGAACTTCAGCACGGCGACGGTGCCGATCACGTTGAGCAGGCCGTACACCAGCGCCAGGTCGAGGAAGTCCGGCCGCCCGGTGAGGAAGCCGATCACCGCCAGCAGCAGCACCGTGCAGGTGCCGACGGTGTTGGTCGCCAGCAGGCGGTCGAAGACGCTGGGGCCGCGCGCCGCGCGCACCAGGGTCAGGGCGAGCGTCGCCAGCAGGGCGAGGGCGGCGGCGGCGAACATCAGGGGGCGGCTTTCTGCTCGAGGGCGGCGACGCGGCGGTCCATCTCGCTGCCGGCGAGGCCGGCGGCGCCTTCCCGCGTCAGGGCGTGCACGAGGAATTCGCCCGCCTCGACCTCCACCGCGACGGTGCCGGGCGTCAGCGTGATCGAGTTGGCGTGGATGACGAGCCCAAGCTCGCTTTTCTGGGAGGGCCGGAAGCGCGCCAGGGTCGGCGAGATCGGCAGGCGCGGATCGAGGATGCGCCGGCTGACGTCCCAGGACGATTTGGCGATCTCCTTGATCAGCCAGGGCCAGTAGGAGAAGAGCGCCCGCCAGCCGAGGTGGATCGGGTGGCCCTCGCGGTCGATGACGTCCATGCGGCGGGCGAAGGCCAGCACCGCCAGCGCGCAGCCGGCGCCGGCGGCCAGCAGGAAGGGCGTGAACAGGCCCGAGAGCAGGAGCCAGAAGGCGTACAGGACGAGGAAGACGCTCGCGGCGTGGAGCATGGATTCTCCCGGTGGCGGATGCGGTTGCGCAGGGAAAATCCTAGAGGGAGAAACCCGCCCTGAAAATTCGGGCGCCAGCGTACGGCCATGCGCGCGCGGCGATTCGCCCGGCGCCGGGCGAATCGGGAGAAAATAAGCGTTACCCTTACGGGTGCGGCGGATGACGCCGCACCACCTGCCTGCGCACAATGCGAATCGACAACGCCGAACCGAACGCCTCGATGCTCACTGCCCGCCGACTGCGCTGGACCGATGCGCTGCTGCTGATCGCGGGTTACGTCGCGCTCGACTGGGCCAGCTTCTTCCATCCCCTGCACGGACTCAACATCACGCCGTGGAATCCGGCGCCGGCGCTCGGCCTGGTGTTCCTGCTGCGCTACGGCTGGAAGGCGGCCTGGCCGCTCGCCCTGGCCGTGCTGCTGGCGGAGGTGTGGGTGCGCGACCTGCCGGTGGCGCTGCCGGTCTCGCTGGCGATCGCCGCGATGCTGGCGGCCGGCTACGGCGCCATCGGCGAACTGCTGCGGCGGCGCCTCGGCGGCCTGGTGATCTTCTCGGACCGCGGCGGCATGCTGCAGTGGGCCGGCATCGTCGTCGCCGGCACCCTGCTCACCAGCCTGGCCTTCGTGCTGGCGCTGGTCGCGCTCGGCCTGATCCCGCCGGAGGACTGGCGCCAGGCCGTCGGCCGCTACTGGATCGGCGACGGCGTCGGCATCCTCGTCACCATGCCGCTGCTGTGGATGCTGTTCGACGAGCAGGGGCGCGCCCAGCTGGGCGCGACGCTGATGCGCCTCGACACCGTCTGGCATGTCCTGCTCGCGGCCGCCGCCCTGTGGGTGGCCTTCGGCCTCGGCGCCGAATCCGAGTTCAAGTATTTCTACGTGCTCTTCCTGCCCATCGTCTGGGCGGCGGCGCGCCAGGGCCTGGCCGGGGCGGTGCTCGGCGCCGCGCTGGTCCAGACCGGCATCGTCGTCGCCGTGCAGTCGCTCGGCTTCGCCGCCGTCACGGCCTTCGAGATCCAGGCGCTGACGGTGGTGCTCGCCCTCGTCGGCTTCTTCGTCGGCATCGTCGTCGACGCCCAGCAGCGCATCAGCGCCGAGCTGCGGCAGACGCTGCGGCTCGCCGCCGCCGGCGAGATGGCCGGCGCGCTGGCCCACGAGCTCAACCAGCCGCTGACGGCGCTGTCCGCCTACGGCACCGCCTGCGAGGAACTGCTCGCGCGCGGCGACACCGGCGAATCCCTGAAGAGCGCCATCCGGCTGATGGTGTCGGAGTCCTTCCGCGCCGCCGAGGTGGTGCGCCGCCTGCGCGACTTCTTCCGCACCGGCACCACCCGCCTCGAGGCGATCCCGCTCGCCGAGCTGCTGCCCGCCGCCGCCGCGCCCTTCCGGATGCGGGCCGAGCAGGCCGGCGTGGAACTGATGCTTTCGCCGGCGCCGGAAGGCATCGTCATGGCCGACCGGCCGCAGGTCGAGGTGGTGATCCGCAACCTGCTGTCGAACGCCTTCGACGCCGTGGCGGTCCGGCCGGCGGGCAGCCGCGAGGTGCGCCTGTCGGCCGAGGCGGAAGGCCCCGACCGCGTCTGCATCAAGGTCGAGGACAGCGGGCCGGGCCTCTCCGGCACGGCGGCGGCCCGTCTGTTCGAGCCCTTCAGTTCCACCAAGTCGAGCGGCCTCGGCCTCGGGCTCGCCATCAGCCGGGCGATCGCCGAGGCGCATGGCGGCAGCCTGCGCGCCGAGGTCGGCGGCCATGGCGTGTTCCGCCTGCAGCTCCCCTTCGAAAGGAAAGCATCGAATGACTGACGCAACCGTCTTCATCGTCGACGACGACCCTTCCGTGCGCGACTCGCTCGGCCTGCTGCTCGGCCTGCGCGGCTATCGCACGGCGATCTTCGCCGATGCCGAAAGCTTCCTGCATGCCTACCGGCCCGACTGGCGCGGCTGCGTTCTGCTCGACATCCGCATGCCGGGCATGGACGGCCTCGAATTGCAGAAGCGTCTGGGCGCGCTCGACTGCGGCTTGACGGTCGTCGTCATGACCGGCCACGGCGACGTCGAGTCGGCGCGCGAGGCCTTCAAGGCGCGCGCGGTGGATTTCCTGGAGAAGCCGCTCGACCAGGCGCGGCTGATGGCGGCCCTCGACGATGCCCTGTCGAAGTGCGAGTCGACGCGGCAGGAGGCCGATCGCCGCGACGCCTTCGCCCGCCTGCTGGCGACGCTGACGCCGCGGGAGCGCGAGGTGATGGAGATGATCGTCGCCGGCGGGCACAACCGCGACATCGCCGAGAAGCTGGGTATCAGCCCGCGCACGGTGGAAGTGCACAAGGCACGGGTGATGCAGAAGCTGCAGGTGGACGGCGTCGCGCAACTGGTCCGCCTCAGCCTCGGCGCGGCGGGCGGCGCAAACGCGGAAGGGGGCTGAATCGCGACGTGCCGGCGGCCTGCCGGCTTACGCCGGCGGTGGCTTCGACGCCTGCTCCCCGCCGGTGAGGATCGATTTCAGTTCGGCGAAGCGCTCGGGCTCCGCATCCGGCGGCGGCTGCGGCCGGTTGCGTGCCGCCTCGGCTTCCAGCGCCGCGACACGCTGCTCGAGCGCGGCCTTCTCCTTTTCGAGGGCGGCGACCTGGCGCCGCAGCCGTGCGCCGCTCCACTGGCCGCGCAGCACGGTGGGCGTGGAGACCAGGCCGGCGATCAGCACGCCCAGGCCGATGGCCAGCAGCAGCACCACGGCCAGGGTGCTCTCGAAATGCCACAAGGCGATCGTCACCGTGACCGGCGCATTGTTCTGCAGGGCGAACAACACCGCGGCGATGGCGAAGACGATGCCGAAGATCAGCAGGAGTTGCATGGTGGGGTCTCCTTCAGGTTTGCGTGGCGGCCGCGCCGGCGGAACCCAGCCGGGCGAGCGAGATGAGGGCGGCCGAGACGAGCACCACCAGCATGACGGCGCCGCCGGCGAAGGCGGGCATGGGCAGGGCCTCGCGCGCGCCGAGGAACAGCAGCACGGTGATCAGCCCGCGCGGGGCGATCCAGGTCAGCGCGTCGCCCAGCGGCACGCGGCCGAGGCGCAGCATGATCCGGCGCGAGCCGAAGACGACGACCAGCACGGCGGCGGCGGCGAGCCAGGCCCAGGGGGAGGCGAGCTCGCCCGGATCGGTCCAGTAGCCGAGCAGGATGAAAAAGAAGCCGCGCACGGCGAAGGTGAGCTCCATGACGAGCACCTTGAACTCGCCCAGGGTCGCCTCGTAGGTGTCGTCCATCCAGCCGCGGAAGGGCCGGAAGCGGGTGATCAGCGACGGGTTGTTCAGGGCCAGGCCGAACAGCAGCACCAGGATCAGCGGCGACAGGTGCAGCAGCTTGCCGGCGGCGTAGAGGCCGAACAGCCCGGCCAGCAGCGGGATGAAGCGGATGTGGCCGTCGACGCGCATCAGCACCAGCACCAGGCCGACGGCGAACACCAGCGCCAGCAGCAGCGACAGCGCGCCGCCGCCGACCAGGCCGAGCAGGACGCCGGCCGCGGTGCCGTCCGAGTTGAGCAGGGCGAAGAACACCAGCACGCCGAGGATGTCGGAGAGCGAGCTCTCGTACACGACGAACTCGCGCGCGCGCTGGGGCAGGAAGCCGCTGCTCGGGATGGCCACCGCGCTGCTGATGACGGCGAAGGGCACGGCCAGCAGCATGGCCTGGAGGGGGGCGAGTGGCAGGGCCAGCAGGGCCAGGCCCGTGAGCGCGGCGGCGATGACGAGAAAGCCGCTGGCGGCCATGGCGAAGGCGCCCGCCGCGGCCTTCAGGCGGCTGCGGCGCAGCTCGATGTCGAGCGCACCCTCGAGGACGATCAGCACCAGGCCGATGGCGCCGATGACGGGCACGACGAGGTCGAGGCCCTCGAGGGCCAGGCCGAAGAAGGCCAGCAGCGGCTTGGCCGCCAGCCCGATGGCGATCAGCATGATCACTGCCGGGATGCCGCTGGCGCGGCCGAGCCGCTCGACGCCGAAGGTCAGCAGCAGGATTGCCGAAGCGATCAGGATCGCGGGATAGGTCATGGAAATGCATCTTACCGCAGGGCCGGGAACTTGCCCGCCATGGCCGGCGTCACACGTCGGCGCCTGTGCGCAGCGCGCAGATTTCCCTACACGACGACAGGAAAAAACGCATGAACCCGGAACAGCAGAAAGCCGTCCTCACCATCGCCTTGCTTGCCGCCTTCGCCGACGGCGCCAACGACGAACGCGAGCGCGAGGAGATCCGCCGCCTGGCCGAATCGCTCGGCGCGGCGCCCGGCGCGCCCGACGTCGCCGGCCTGTATCGAGACGTGCTGCTCAAGCGCGCCGGCCTGCAGGAGGCCGCCGCCGCCCTCGCCGAGCCGGGGCACCGCCAGCTGGCCTACGAGATGGCGGTCTGCGTGTGCGACGCCGACGGGCGCGCGACCGAGGCCGAGCGCGGCTTCCTCGCCGGACTGGCGCGGGCGCTGGGGCTCGACGCCGGCGTCACCGCGCCCCTCGACCGCCAGGGCGAGGCGATGGCGGAGCTGGCCGAGGCCGCCGCGCCGGCCGCGGCGGCCGGGCCGGTGGTGGCGGCGACGCCGAACGTGCCCGAGGCCGAGCTCGACCGCAGCATCCTCAACTACGCCATCCTCAACGGCGCGCTCGAGCTGTTGCCGCAGTCCTGGGCCTCGATGGCGATCATTCCGCTGCAGATGAAGATGGTCTACCGCATCGGCAAGGCGCACGGCTACGAGCTGGACCAGGGCCACATCCGCGAACTGCTGGCGACGCTCGGCGTCGGGCTGACCTCGCAGTACCTCGAGCAGTTCGGCCGCAAGCTGCTCGGCGGCCTGCTCGGCAAAGCCGCCGGCGGGCTCGGCAGGCAGATCGGCCGGGCGGCTACCGGCATGGCTTTCTCGTTTGCCACCACCTACGCCCTCGGCCACGTCGCCAAGCGCTATTACGCGGGCGGCCGGCAGATGGACGGCGCGCTGCTGAAGGAGACTTTTCGCAACCTGTTCGAGCCGGCGAAGCGGATGCAGGCGGAATACCTGCCGCAGATCCGCCAGCAGGCGGACAGCCTCGACATGGCGAAAGTGATGTCTTTGGTGCGCGGCCAGTAGGGCCGGACTCGTCGCCGGCGCCGCCCGCTTATGCGCCGCCGCCCGGCGTGCCCTCCCCGCGCCGCTTCGCCTCGGCGAGGAACTGCTGGTAGCACTCGATGCCGCAGAAATGCCCGACATACTCGGCGCCTTCCGGCGTGAAGGCGGCGCTGAGCGGCACCTCGTTGAAGCAGGCGGCGCAGGTGATCGTCGGTTCGCCGGACGGCGCAATGGG
>PQAF01000019.1 GCA_003105015.1 Rhodocyclales bacterium
GGCGGCCGCGTCTGGGCGGAATCGGCGCCCGGCAGGGGGGCAACGTTTAGGATTACACTTCCACACTGAATCCGACGCGAGGGTGATTCGATTGGTCGAAAAGATCGGGCTTGATCGCAACTTCGGGCACATCCCGCCGCGCGACGACAACACCCAGCGACTGCTCAAGCTGCTCGTCGCCCTCGCGCCGGCGGGCGGCATCACCTACCTGATCGCCGTCGTCTTCCTGTCCGAAGAACCGATCCTTCGCAGCGCCGGCGTGATCGCCGCCCTGTGCGCTGCCGTGGGCGCCTACGTCCTGCTTCGGCTGAAACGCAGCGGAACCGCAGCCCAGGTTCTGGTCTGGGGCTTCTGGCTGTCCCTGCAGTTGCAGGTGTTCGTCAGCAATGGCCTGTCGAGCCGCAGCCTGATGGCGCTACCCATCGTCATCATGCTTGCCGGCTGGCTGCTGACCGCGCGCAACGCGATCGTCCTCGGTGCCGCCACCGTCCTTTTCGGACTGGCCCTCGCGCTGGGGGAACTGGCCGGCCTGCTGCCGCTCTATGTCGAGCCCTCGCCGCCGCTTCTGGTCTGGCTGGCCTTTTCGACCTACGTCGCACTGGCGGCCACGCTCGCCTACTACATCTTCCGCGGCTTCCGTCTGCGGCACGAGGCGCTGCGCCGCTCCGAGGAGAAGTTTTCCGTCGCCTTCCACGAGGGTCCGCTGGCGATGTCCATCACGCGGCTCTCCGATGGCCGCTGCCTGGACATCAACGATGCCTTCGCCGGCCTGCTCGGCTGGCGCCGGGAGGAGCTCGTCGGACGCAGCGCGCTGGAGTTCGGCAAGTGGCTGGCGCCCGAGGACCGGCAGGCCTGGGTGCGCGAGCTCAGGCAGGCGGGACGCGTCGGCAGCCGGGAAACGCACTTCCGCGCCAGGAGTGGCGTGCTCCACGACGTGCAGATGTCGTCCGTCCTGATCGAGCTGGACGGCGAGCCCTGCGCCCTGGTCCTGGCCTCCGACGTCACCGAAAGCAGGCGCGCCGGGGAGAAGTTCGCCAAGGTCTTCCATGCCAGTCCGGAGGCCATCTCGATCAGCCGCCTTCGCGACGGCCTCTACTTGGACGTCAATGAAGCCTTCGTCGAGCAGTTCGGCTGGCATCGCGAGGAATTGATCGGCCGCACCGCGACGGACATCGGCCTGTGGTCCGACACGGCAGCGCGGCAGCGGTGGGTCGCCCGGTTGCGCAAGTGCGGCAGGATCAGGAATGCGGAGTTCCGGCTCAACACCAAATCCGGGGAGCAGCGCACCGTCCTCATTTCGGCCGAGCTCATCCGCATCGAGGGTGAGGCCTGCGTCATCGGCATGGTGCGCGACGTCACCGAGCAGGTGCAGACGAAGGCGGAGATCCAGCGCCTCAACGACGAGTTGGAGACACGCGTGCACGAGCGCACAGCGGAGCTGCAGGCAGCCAACCGCCAGCTGGAGTCCTTCGCCTACTCCATCTCGCACGATCTGAGGGCGCCGTTGCGCGGCATCGACGGCTTCAGCCATCTCCTTGCCGAGGAATACGGCGAGCGCCTTGACGAAACCGGCCGCGACTACCTCGATCGCGTGCGCCGCGCCGCCCAGCGCATGGGCGCCCTCATCGACGACATCCTCGAACTGTCCCGCATCAGCCTCCAGGAAATGCGCCGCGTCGAAGTCGACCTGAGCCAGCTCGCGGCAGAACTGGTCGAGGAGCATGTCCGCGCCGAACCGGGGCATCGCGTCGATTTCAGCCTCGCGCAGGGCTGCGTGGCCGTCGGCGACCCGCAGCTCCTGCGCGTGATGCTGCAGAACCTGCTGGAGAACGCCTGGAAATACTCCGCCAAGGCCGATTCGCCCAGGATCGAGTTCGGCTGCGAAAGGGTCGACGGCGAGCCGATCTATTTCGTCCGGGACAACGGCGTCGGTTTCGATATGCAGTATGCCAATCGACTGTTCATGCCCTTCCAGCGGCTGCACCGGCCGGAAGAGTTTCCGGGTACCGGCGTCGGGCTCGCCACGGTCGCCCGGGTGGTTCATCGTCACGGCGGCCGCGTCTGGGCGGAATCGGCGCCCGGCAAGGGGGCCGTTTTCAGGTTTACGCTCTGCCGCCAGGGCACCAAGAGGCAGTAGCGCCAATCTCGTGTAAGTACCCACTCAGGCAGTTAGGTAAAACAGCCTAAACAATGCTGCTTTGCAGCATTTTCTTGAACCTAATCAACTAAAGTTGCATCAAACCATGCGTACAATGCAACACGATGAGTTGTTGCACCGCGCCAACACAGCCTGTTCGCCGCCCATGAAGCCGCCGGCAGGCAGCGCCAAACTACAAAATGGTTAAAAGGAGAATTGCATGAATGGCCCCATGATCCTGCCCTGGATCGCCCACAAGGCCGGCATATCCGAAGCGCGCGCCGAGGAACTCTGGCGCGAAGCCCTCTGCCACGCTACCGACAGCACTGGCTGGGTCGGCACGTCCGAATACTGGGAAGCCGCCGAAGCCCGCCTGCACAAGCTGATCGAACGCGAAAAGCGGACGCATTGCCTGCCGACCCCGGAAATCAGCCCATGGGTGCGCCTGCAGTCGCGCATGGCCCACCTGCCGCTGCTGCTGGCCGAGCGCTGGTCGCTGGCCTGGGTCCGGCTGCTCTCCGCAAAAGCCTGAAAACGCCTAGCGCGTCACCTTGGCTTCGAGGCCAAGCCGGGCCCTGAGCCCCGCCGCCAGCGCCTCGGCCTCGGCGCGGTTGGCCAGGCCGCGCAGCAGGATCTCATAGCGCACCACGCCGTCGGCGACGCGCGGCCGGATCGAAGGCGGATAGCCCGCCGCAGCCAGGCGGTCAAACACCTCCAGGGCCTCCTGCTGGCTGTCGGCACGGGCCAGCAGCAGTTTCCATTGCCCGCCGCGGCGAAGGGCGCCCGCCCCCGACTGGATTTCGGTTTCGGCCGCCCACTTCTTCACCGTTTCCGGATCGGCTTTCTCGATGCCCTTCGGCGGTTGGCCGCGCGGCGCCACGTAGAAGGTCAAAGGCTCGCTCATCTCCCGCGAATCGCCGTCCTGGTGGCTGACGCCGATGCGGCCTTCCAGCAGGCAGACGAAATCCCGCTCCGGCTCGGTCTTGCCCCAGATGTCGGTGCCGCGGATGCCGGCCGTCACGGTGGCGACGCGGATGCTGATGTCGCGCCGGGAAAGCCTCCTCAGCTTGTCGGTGGTGAAGCGGAAGGCGCCCTTGGCGACATCGAGTGCGGCCGAGTAGAACTGCCTTTCACCGGGCCCCAGGCGCTCGGCCAGCAGGACACCGTTCTCGCCCAATTTCACCGTGCTGCCGTCGGCAAGCTTCAGGTATACCCGCGAGCCTTCGCCGGTGCGAATGCGGTCGCGGCTTTGCAGCGCCATCCCCGGCGCCAGCGGCTCGACACGGCCCGCGCGGTCGCGCCAGGCCGGCGCCTGCACGGCGTCCACCACCGCCTGGGGGGCCGCCCAGGCCTGGACGGCAAGCGCCAGCATTGCCCAAAACAGGGTTTTTCTCATTCTTGTCTCCTCGGTCGGTGACGCGGCTGGGCGTCGCAGGCGCAGAGTATAATCCGCTCCTTTGCAACACTGATCCGCACTTCCCTCATGCAGGAAAAATACGCCCCGGCCGGGATCGAGCAGGCCGCCCAGCAGCACTGGGAAAACACCGCCGCCTTCCGTGCCGTCGAAGATCGCTCGAAGCCGAAGTACTACTGCCTGTCGATGTTCCCCTACCCCTCGGGCAAGCTGCACATGGGCCACGTGCGCAACTACACCATCGGCGACGTGCTGACCCGCTATCACCGCATGCGCGGCTTCAACGTGCTGCAGCCGATGGGCTGGGACGCCTTCGGCCTGCCGGCGGAGAACGCCGCCATGGCCAACGGCGTGCCGCCGGCAAAGTGGACCTACGACAACATCGCCTACATGAAGAAGCAGCTCAAGTCGCTGGGCTTCGCCCTCGACTGGGCGCGCGAGTTGGCGACCTGCCGGCCCGACTACTACAAGTGGAACCAGTGGCTGTTCCTGCGCATGCTGGAGAAGGGCCTCGCCTACCAGAAGACCGGCGTGGTGAACTGGGACCCGGTCGACCAGACCGTGCTCGCCAACGAGCAGGTCATCGACGGCCGCGGCTGGCGCACCGGCGCCGTGGTGGAGAAGCGCGAGATTCCGATGTACTACCTCGCCATCACGAAATATGCCGAGGAACTGCTCGCCTCGCTCGACGCCCTGCCCGGCTGGCCGGAGCGCGTGAAGACCATGCAGGCCAACTGGATCGGCAAGAGCTTCGGCGTGCGGTTTGCGTTCCCGTATGAACTGGATGGGAAGCAGGAAAAACTCTGGGTATTCACCACCCGCGCCGACACCATCATGGGCGTCACCTTCTGCGCGGTGGCCGCCGAGCATCCCCTGGCCGCGCGCGCCGCGCGCGACAACCCGGCGCTCGCCGCCTTCGTCGAGGAATGCAAGCACGGCTCGGTCATGGAAGCGGACCTCGCCACCATGGAAAAGAAGGGCATGCCGACCGGCATCTTCGTCAGCCACCCGCTCACCGGCGAGCAGGTCGAGGTCTGGGTCGGCAACTACGTGCTGCTGGGCTATGGCGAGGGCGCCGTGATGGCGGTGCCGGCGCACGACGAGCGCGACTTCCATTTCGCCAAGAAGTACAAGCTGCCGATCCGGCAGGTCATCGACGTCCCCGGCAAGCCCTTCTCGCTGGACGCCTGGCAGGAGTGGTACGCCGACAAGGAGGCCGGCCGCTGCGTGAATTCCGGCAAGTACGACGGCCTCGGCTTACAGGCGGCGGTGGACGCCATCGCCGCCGACCTCAAGGCCAGGGGCCTCGGCGACAAGCAGGTCACCTGGCGCTTGCGCGACTGGGGCATCTCGCGCCAGCGCTACTGGGGCTGCCCGATCCCGCTGATCCACTGCGAAAAATGCGGCACCGTGCCGGTGCCCGACGATCAGTTGCCGGTGGTGCTGCCGGAGGACTGCGTGCCGGACGGCTCGGGCAACCCGCTCAACAAGCGGGCCGACTTCCTCGACTGCGCCTGCCCGAAGTGCGGTGCCAGGGCGCGGCGCGAGACCGACACCATGGACACCTTCGTCGACTCGTCCTGGTACTACAGCCGCTACGCCTCCGCCGACAGCGGCCAGGCAATGGTGGACGAACGCGTCAAGTACTGGCTGCCGGTCGACCAGTACATCGGCGGCATCGAGCACGCCATCCTGCACCTGCTCTATTCGCGCTTCTGGACCAAGGTCATGCGCGACCTCGGCCTCGTCGCGTTCGACGAGCCCTTCTCGCGCCTGCTGACCCAGGGCATGGTGCTCAACGAGATTTTCTTCCGCAAGCCGTCCTCGGGACGCATCAGCTACTACAACCCGGCCGACGTCGAGCTGAAGTTCGACGACAAGGGCAATCGCGTAGGCGCAGCGCTGAAGAGCGACGGCCAGCCGGTCGAATCCGGCGGCATCGGCACCATGTCGAAGTCGAAGAACAACGGCGTCGACCCGCAGCACCTGATCGAACAGTACGGCGCCGACACGGCGCGCTTCTTCATGATGTTCGCCAGCCCGCCGGAGCAGACGCTGGAGTGGTCGGACTCGGGCGTGGACGGCAGCTACCGCTTCCTCAAGCG
>PQAF01000020.1:0-271 GCA_003105015.1 Rhodocyclales bacterium
GAGGGCAGGTCGAGGTGATTGCTCGGTTCGTCCAGCAGCAATAGCCGCGGCGGCGGATCGGCGTAGAGCGCGCAGGCCAGCGCCGCCTTCAGGCGTTCGCCGCCGCTGAGCGCGCCGCTTGGCGCCGTGATCTTGCGCGCGTCCAGGCCGAGGTGCGCCAGTCGCATGCGCAGTTCGCCTTCGTCGAGGGCGGCGTTGACCGCTTGCAGTTGTTCGAGCACGGGCCGATCCGAGACCAGGTCGGTCAGGCGCTGGTCGAGATAGACGCATT
>PQAF01000020.1:350-21346 GCA_003105015.1 Rhodocyclales bacterium
AGGTCGACGTGGCGGGTGGGGCCTGCGATGAAGGGCAACGTGACGGCGTCCAGCTCCGCCACGCGCCGCTGCGCCGCCTGCGCGACGGGCAGGGCATGCAGCGAGATGTCGGCGTCCTTTTCCACCTGCGCCGCGGCGTCGCGCACGGCCTGGGCGAGGCGTTCGTGGGCGGCGGCATGTTGCTGCCGCAGCCTGCCGGCCGAGTCCTCGCTGCGGCCCTTTTGCCGGTCGAGCAGGATCTTGGCCTGGTTGGCCTCCTGGCCGTGCCGCTGGCCGCGCGCCTGGCGGGCCGCACGCGCGCCGTGGTGTCGGCGGCGTCCTCGGGGCTGCTGCTGTTCCCGTCGGCGCCGTTCTCGCGCGGCTCGTGGCTGGCGGCGCGCCTGGCGATTGCGCGCGGCCTGCCGGTGGTGGCCTTTCCGCTCGGCTTCGCGCCCGAGCAGCTTCCCGTCCTCGGGCCGGGTGCCTGGCAGCCCGCGCCCTGGCGCGGCGGCTGGCGCTGGGCGCCGGCGGAGCTGTTCTCTGTGTGCGGCGGTTTGCCGCATGACCGCCAGTCATTATTTGCTTGACATTATGACCGAGTAGCATAAAATATGACTGTGGGACATTACTTAGTTATCATGCTCAATCTGTATCACAACAAGAAAAGGAGTCTGTTCATGGATGGCCTGGCTTTTCTGCAGTTGGCGAATGAGGTTCTCGGCGAAGTAGGCGCCGAGCTGAGGGAGTGCACCGCGCGCCTCGACCGAGGCGGGGGCGCGGACTGGTGGCAGCAGCAGGAGCAGCTGGAGCGCGAGCAGCAGGAGCAGACGCTTGCCCTTCAACATGACCGGAGGGCATGAACGATGACCGGAACGCATTGCGAGGAAGCCGAAGCCGTCGCCGTGGCGGCGGAGACCGCGCCCCGTCCGCTGGCGGTGATGGCGCCGGCGCACCTGCAGCCGGCCAGCCCGCTCGATCTGCCGGTGGAAGTTTTCCGCGCCGGCCTCGACCGCCGCAAGGCCAATCGCGCCGCGCTCATGGAGTGGGTGCGCGCCGCCCTGGTGGAGGGCGTGGATTTCGGGCGCATCCACACGGCGGGGAAGAGCAAATGCCAGTACGCGGCGAAGGGTTTGGGGAGCGAGTGCCCCGATGCGCGCCACTGGAGCAAGCCCAGTCTCTTCAAGCCGGGCGCCGAGAAGATTTGCGGAATGCTCGGCGTCACCGTCCATTACCCGACCCTGCACGACTACGAGCAGGCCGCGCTGCACGGCGTGGACATCAAGCACGTCATTCTCCGCTGCGAGATACGCGACGCCGGCGGGCGCGTGGTGGCCGACGGCGTCGGCGCGCGCACGCTGGCGCAGGACTACGGCGACCTGAACAAGGCCTTGAAGATGGCCGAGAAGTCGGCCCACATCGATTCGGCGCTGCGCATGGCGGGGCTGAGCGAGGTTTTTACGCAGGACATCGAGGACATGAAAGGAGGGTTCGGCAATGACCAAGGCAAGCAGGATTCCGCTGGCGTGGCGGCTGGCGCTGAAGGCGCAGCGCAGGCGGATGCGCCGTCGGCGATCACGGAGGCGCAGCGAAGAAGGCTGGAGGCCCGCATCGACGGGCTCGGCTTCGACCGCGAGCGGGTGAAGGACTGGCTGCGCCGGGCCACGCATGGGCGCGTCGGCCACTTCGCCGACCTGACGACCAGCGACTACGCGATTCTCGACGGCAAGCTCGAGCAGTGGGCGCAGGAGCAGCCGGCATGACGCGCGAAGAATGGCTGGCCGCCGCCGTGGAGGCGATGCGGCCGTGGTTCGAGGCCGAGCGCGCGCCGCTGCCCGAGGCGGTGCGCGCCTCCTGCGGCTGGCCGAGCAGGAAGGGCCTGTCGGCGAGCCGGCGCCGCATCGGCGAGTGCTGGGACCCGAAGGCCTCGGCGGCGGGCGCCTCGGAGATTTTCATATCGCCGTGCCTGGCCGAGCCGGCGCGCGTGCTCGACGTGCTGGTGCATGAGCTGGTGCACGCCGCCGTCGGCGTCGCGCACGGCCACCGCGGGCCGTTCCGCCGCGTGGCGAAGGCGCTCGGCCTGGAAGGCAGGATGACCGCCACCCACGCCGGGCCGCAACTGGAAGCGCGTTTAAACACGCTGGCGGAAACGCTCGGCCCGTATCCGCACGGCGCGCTCGACCGCTCCGCCTTCGGGCGAAGACAGAACACCCGGATGCACAAGGCCATCTGCCCGGCCTGCGGCTTCACGATGCGCGTCGCCGCGAAGTGGGCGGGCTACGGCCTGCCGGTGTGCGCCTGCGGGGAGCAGATCGCGCTGGCGTGAGGAGCGACCTGCACCGTGCGGCGGAGCTGGCCGCGCGCAACGAGGAGCGCCGCCTCAGGTGGCGCGTGAGATGGATCAACCACTGGAGGAACCGCAATGACGAAGAAGCTCTACGACGTGTGCCATGGCCGCGAATACGAGAAGGGCGGCGAGACGAAGACGGCCTGGAACCGGGTCGGCGTGCTGGTGATGGCGGAGGACGGCCGCATCGCGATCCGCCTTGACGCCGTGCCGGCCGGCGCCTGGGACGGCTGGCTGAAGGTGTTCCCGCGCGAGGAGAAGGAGAGACCCGCGCCGGCGCCCGCATCGCCGCCGCCGAAGGCGAAGCCGGCCTTCGCCGACATGGACGACGACATCCCCTTCTGACATCGCCGTCCTGCGCAGACTGACTTTTGACGAAAGGAACTGACATGCACATCTTTCTGGACATCGAGACCATCCCGGCGCAGGGCGCGGGCGTGCGCGAAGAGCTCGCCGCGACAATCACGCCGCCGGGCAACTACAAGAAGCCGGAGACCATCGCCGAGTGGGAGCGCGAGCAGAAGGCGGCGCTGGTCGAGGAGGCCTGGCGCAAGACGGCGCTCGACGGCGCCCTCGGGCAGGTCGCCTGTGCGGCGATTGCCATCGACGACGCGCCGCCGGCGGTGTTCTACGCCGAGGACTGGGCACGCGCCGAGGCGGGCATCCTGCGCAACCTGTTTGCGGCCATCCGCGCGGCGCACGACGGGGCGCGCATGACCCGGCCGGTCTTCGTCGGCCACAACATCGCCGGCTTCGACCTGCGCTTCCTCTTCCAGCGCGCTGTGCTGCACGGCATCGAGCCGCCGGCCGTGATCCCGTTCAGCGCCCGCCCTTGGGAGGACTGCATCTTCGACACCATGACCGCCTGGGCCGGCTACGGCAACCGCGTCGGCCTGGACAAGCTCTGCCGGGCGCTGGGCCTGCCGGGGAAGGGCGCCGAGATCGGCGCGGAGATCGACGGCAGCAAGGTGTGGGATTTCGTCGCCGACGGGCGCATCGCCGAGGTGGCGGAATACTGCAAGGGCGACGTCGAGCGCGTGCGCGCCGTGTTCCGCAGACTGACTTTTGCCGGGGCGATGCAAGCCGCCCGCGTTGCCGCATGACGGCCTGCCTGCTCTGGCCGCTGCCCGAGGCCGCCCGCCAGCTCGGCGGGCTCTCGGTGCGAACGGTGCGCCGCCTCATCGAGCGCGGCGAAATTCCCATGGTGCGCGTCGGCCGCCGCGTGACGGTGCCCGCCGAAGCCGTGCGCGCCTGGGTGGCGCGCGGCATGTCGCACGCGCATAATTCACACCGCGCGGGGCGTGGCGCGGGAAATGGAGGTAGTTCCCGATGCCATACAAGCGCAAGGACAGTCCGGTCTGGTGGGTCAGCATCATCGACTCACGTGGGCAGAGAACTCGACGCCCTACTGGAACCACGGACCGGAAGGAAGCAGAAGCTTTAGAAGCGAAGTGGAAGCTGGAGGCCTACCGTCGCCAAAACTGGGACGAGGCGCCCGGCAGGACGTTCGAGGAGTTGATGCTCGCCTATTTGAACGCCACGGCAAGCGAGAAGCGCAGCGCGCCGAAGGACCGCGAACGCACGCGCACCCTGCGGAAGTTTTTCGCGGGGCGCGAAATGCGCGCGCTGGCGCCGACGGATGTGCGCGGCTATGTCGATCAGCGGAAAAAGCAGGGCGTGAGCAACAGCACCGTGAACCGCGAGCTGTGCCTGCTCTCGGCGGCGATCAACTTCGCCAACCGCGAGTGGGAATGGCAGCTGCCCAACCCGGTGATCGGCCGCAAGCTGAAGGAGCCGGAAGGCCGGGTGCGCTGGCTGACGCGAGCGGAAGCGGTCGCACTGCTTGCCGCTGCGGACGCCAGCACCCGGGCGCCGCACCTGGCGGACTTCCTGCGGCTGGCGCTGAACACCGGCATGCGGCGCGGCGAGCTGCTGCGGCTGGAGTGGCGGCGCGTGGATCTGCGGGAGGGGCTGGTCTTCCTCGAAGCGGAGCACACCAAGACGAAGCGGCGCAGGAGCGTGCCGCTCAACGCGGAGGCAAGGGCGGCGCTCATCCGTCGCGCGCGCTTCCGCGCCGAGCACTGCGCGGATTCGCCCTGGGTGTTCTGCGGCAAGGACGGCAAGCCGATCACCGAGCTGAAGCGCAGCTTCGCCGTCGCGTGCGCGAAGGCGGGGATCGCGGATTTCCGCATCCACGACCTGCGCCACACGTGCGCGGCCTGGCTGGTTTCCGCCGGCGTGCCGCTGTCGGAAGTGCGGGACCTGCTCGGACACGCTTCGGTCGTCATGACCGAGCGCTACGCGCATCTCGCACCCGAAAACGTGCGCGCTGCGGTGCAACGCCTCGAAGGTCAGTCACGATCCGGTCACGCGACCCACAAGGACGCCGGCGCCGGAAGCAGCTAAGTAGTTGATGTGTTTGGTGGGCCGTGTTGGACTCGAACCAACGACCAAGGGATTATGAGTCCCCTGCTCTAACCGACTGAGCTAACGGCCCCCGGCAGGATGATACTGAAACGGCAGCCTGGGCTGCCGTTTTTCTTGCTCAAGTTTCCGTGTCGAGGAAGCTGCGCAGTTTCTCCGAGCGCGAGGGGTGCCGCAGCTTGCGCAGGGCCTTGGCCTCGATCTGGCGGATGCGCTCGCGCGTGACGTCGAACTGCTTGCCGACTTCCTCCAGCGTGTGGTCGGTGTTCATCTCGATGCCGAAGCGCATGCGCAGCACCTTGGCCTCGCGCGGGGTCAGCGTGTCGAGGATCTCCTTGGTGACGTCGCGCAGGCTGGCATACACGGCGGCCTCGGCCGGCGCCAAAGTGGCGGCGTCCTCGATGAAATCGCCCAGATGCGAGTCGTCGTCGTCGCCGATCGGCGTCTCCATGGAGATCGGCTCCTTGGAGATCTTGAGGATCTTGCGGATCTTCTCCTCGGGCATTTCCATCTTGATCGCCAGCGTGGCGGGATCCGGCTCCTGGCCGGTCTCCTGCAGGATCTGGCGCGAGATGCGGTTCATCTTGTTGATGGTCTCGATCATGTGCACCGGGATGCGGATGGTGCGCGCCTGGTCGGCGATCGAGCGGGTGATGGCCTGGCGGATCCACCAGGTGGCGTAGGTCGAGAACTTGTAGCCGCGCCGGTATTCGAACTTGTCCACCGCCTTCATCAGGCCGATGTTGCCTTCCTGGATGAGATCGAGGAACTGCAGGCCGCGGTTGGTGTACTTCTTGGCGATGGAGATCACCAGCCGCAGGTTGGCCTCGGTCATCTCGCGCTTGGCGCGCCGCGCCTTGGCCTCGCCGGTGGACATCTGCTTGTTGATGTCCTTGAGGTCCTTCAGCGGAATGCCGATGTGGTTCTGCAGGTTGATCAGCTTCTGCTGCTCTTCGATGATGGCCGGCGCCGCGCGCATCAGCGTGGAGGCGTAGGGCTTGCCGCCGGTGACTTCGTGCTTGAGCCACTCGAGGTTGGTCTCGTTGCCCGGGAACACCTTGATGAAGTGCGGGCGCGGCATGTTGCCCTTCTTGACGCACAGTTCAAGGATCTTGCGCTCGTGGTTGCGCACGTCCTCCACCATGTGGCGCACGGAGTCGCACAGCCGCTCGATGATGCGGGCCGTGAAGCGGATGTTCATCAGCTCGCCGGAGATCTGCTGTTGTGCCTTGAGATAGGCTTTTTCTCGCGGGCCCTTCTTGACCAGCACGTTCTGCATCTTGACGAAGAGGCCGTGGATGGTGGTGAAGCGCTCCAGCGCGTCGGCCTTGAGTTGCAGCAGCGAGGCGGAAACGGCACCGCCTTCGCCGTCCTCCTCGGCCTCGTCCTCCTCGACCGCCAGTTCCTCGTTTTCCGCCAGCGCCTCGATGTCCTCGGCGGCATTGGGGTCGATCAGGCCGTCCACCAGTTCGTCGATGCGCATCTCGTCGCGTGCCACCTTTGCCGCCATGTCGAGCATTTCGGCGATGGTGGTCGGACAGGCGGAAATGGCCTGCACCATGTGCTTGAGTCCGTCCTCGATGCGCTTGGCGATTTCGATTTCGCCTTCCCGCGTGAGCAGTTCGACGGAACCCATCTCGCGCATGTACATGCGCACCGGGTCGGTGGTGCGGCCGAATTCGGACTCGACCGTGGACAGGGCCTGCTCGGCTTCCTCTTCGATGTCCTCGTCGGCGACGGCCGGCGGCGTGCCTTCGGTCATCAGCAGGTCTTCGGCGGCCGGGGCTTCGTCGAAAACCTGGATGCCCATGTCGTTGAAGGTGCTGATGATGGACTCGATCTGCTCGGCGTCCACCATGTCGTCCGGCAGATGGTCGTTCACCTCGGCGTAGGTCAGGAAGCCGCGTTCCTTGCCCAGTGCGATCAGGTTCTTCAGGCGGGTGCGCCGCGTTTCAAGGTCGAGCGGTTGCGCCTGCGGGGCGGGTGCGAGCGCGGTGCGGCCCTTGCCTCGGCCAACCTTCAGTTTTGGCGCTTCCTTGGCAGCGGCCTTCGGGGCGGTTGCGCCGACTGCCGCTACGGGAGCTGCCGGCGGGGCTTCCTTGCGCGGTTTTGCCGCCTTGGCTGGAGCCGGCCTGGCCGGCGCCTTCACCTTGGCGGGCGCTGACTTGGCCACCTTGACCACCTTGGCCGGCTTAGCCTTCTTGACTGGCTTGGCAGCCGGCTTGGCTACTGCCTTGCTCCGTTTTCCGGCGGATTTTGCGGCCGCTTTGGCTTTTTCCTTGGCCATGTCGTTCCTCAGTGAGCGCGGTATGCGGGGAAAACCGAAAATTATATCAAAAAATCAGGCAGGTGTTGCGGGTTTAACTGCCTGTTTCTGCGTCAGTAATTGCTGGAGACGGCGCACTTCCTCGGGAGCCAGTCCGACGCTCTTGTTCTTGGCGTTGAGTGCGTCGATTTCGTTGCGTATGCCGGCCTGCCGCAAGCGCTCGACGGTATCGGCGAAAACGGCCTCGATGGATTCCTCGTCGAATTCCTGCTCGACGAGTTCCCCGAGGATTTCGGAAATCAGCCCTTCGTGCGGCGTGCCTCGAAAATGTTCCAGCACCATGCCGAAGCCTTCGCCGGACAGTCCGCCCTCGGCGACGGCCGCGATCAGGGCGTCGAGCGCCTCGGTTTCGGCATGCCCGTCGGGGATCAGGTCCGCGGACAGGCGCGCCGCCAGGCCGGGCTGCTGCACGATCAGGCGCAGCAGTTTCCGGGCGATGGGGGAAGGTGTGCCGCGCGGCGAGCGCGCCGGCGCCGCCTTGCGCACCACGGCCGGCAGACCGCAGAGCGATTCGATCTCGGCCTGCGAGAAGCTGCTGGCTTGCGCCAGGAGTTTGACGAGTTGCAGGCGCAGCAGCGGCGCCTGCAGGCGGCCGAGCAGCGGCTTGGCGGCATGCACCAGTTGCGAGCGTCCTTCGGCCGTGGCGAGATCCTTGCCGGCCTTCAATTCCTGCATGAGGAAATCCGTCATCGGCATGGCCTGCCGCGCCAGTTTTCGGAAGGCGTCGGCTCCATGGGCGCGCACATAGCTGTCCGGGTCGTCCTCGGGCGGCAGGAAGAGGAAGGCGACGGTCTTGTTGTCGGCGACCTGCTCCAGGCTGGCTTCCAGCGCACGGGCCGCTGCCTTGCGGCCGGCGTTGTCGCCGTCGAAGCAGAAGATGACACGGTCGGCTTGGCGCAGCAGCTTGTGCACGTGGGTCGGCGTGGTGGCGGTGCCCAGCGTTGCCACGGCATTGCCGACGCCGTGTTGGGCGAGGGCGACCACGTCCATGTAGCCCTCGACGACGATGACGCAGTCCTCGTCGCGGATGGCGACGCGCGCCTGCGTCAGGCCGTAGAGTTCGCGGCCCTTCTCGAACAGCGGCGTCTCCGGCGAATTGAGGTATTTCGGCTCGCCCTGGCCGATGACCCGTCCGCCGAAGCCGATGACGTTGCCGCGACCGTCGAGGATGGGGAACATGATGCGGTCGCGGAAGCGGTCGTAGCGCTTGCCGGCGTCGCCTTCGATGACCAGGCCGCAGTCGACCAGCGCCTTGTTCTGGTATTCGGGAAAGACGGCGGCCAGGTTTTGCCAGCCGTCCGGCGCGTAGCCGAGGCCGAAGCGGGCGGCGATCTCGCCGGTGAGGCCGCGACCCTTCAGGTAGTCGATGGCCTTCTGGCTGGCCTTGAGCTGTTCCTTGTAGTACTTCGCCGCACGGGCCATGAACTCGGTGAGCGGGGCGGCTTCGGCGGCCTTCTGCCGGCGTTCGTCGGGGCGCTGCTGCGGCACCTGCATCCCGATCTGTCCGGCGAGGTCTTCAACTGCCTCGACGAAGCCGAGGCCGGAATATTCCATGACGAAGCCGATGGCGCTGCCGTGCGCGCCGCAGCCGAAGCAGTGGTAGAACTGCTTGCTCGGGCTGACCGAGAAGGAGGGGGTCTTTTCGCTGTGGAAGGGGCAGCAGGCGACGTAGTTGGCCCCGGCCTTTTTCAGGGGCAGGTAGCGCTCGATGACGTCGACGATGTCTATCCGCGCGAGGAGTTCCTGGATGAAGGATTCTGGAATCACGCTCAATTTCTCGGGAGGCCGCCCAATCGGGCCACGCTCCCGGCCTTCAACCCATTATAGGAAAGGCCGCCGGTTTTGCCGGCGGAATTCCGGCTTATTTGGACAGGGCGGCCTTGACCAGGCCGGAGACCTGGCTCATATCGGCGCGGCCGGCCAGCTTCGGCTTCAGCACCGCCATCACCTTGCCCATGTCCTGCGGGCCGGCGGCTCCGCTGGCGGCGATGGCCTCGGCCACGGCGGACTGGATTTCCTCCGGCGAGAGGGCCTGAGGCATGTAGCCGGTGAGCACGCCGACCTCGAGTTTCTCGGCATCGACCAGGTCCTGCCGGCCGGCCTTCTCGTACTGGGCGATGGAATCGCGGCGCTGTTTCAGCATCTTGTCGATGACGGCCAGGACGCCGGCATCGTCGAGTTCGATGCGGTCATCCACCTCGCGCTGCTTGATGGCGGCGAGCAGCAGCCGGATGGCGCCCAGGCGCGCGGTCTCGCGGGCCTTCATGGCTGCCTTCATGTCTTCGCTGATCTTGGCTTTGAGCGACATATCGGATTACCGGGCGTAGAGGATACAAAGCAAAAAGCCCCGGCACTTCGCAGTCCGAGGCTGGCTGTGGGGCCGGCTAAGCCCTGAACCGTCGGATGCCTGCGCCATTGCTGGCGTGCCGGCACCCGGGCGGTTATTAGTACATCTTCGGCGGCAGCATCTGGCTGCGGATGCGCTTGTGATGGCGCTTCACCGCAGCGGAGAGCTTGCGCTTGCGCTCGGCCGTGGGTTTTTCGTAGAACTCGCGCGAACGCAGTTCGGTCAGAAGACCGGTTTTCTCGATGGCGCGCTTGAAGCGGCGAATGGCCACTTCGAACGGCTCGTTTTCCTTGACGCGGATGCCAGGCATGCGGATTAACCCTGCTAACTGGGAAAGCCGCGCATTATATCCACATTTTCGCGAAAGTCCAACAGCCCGTAGAATGGCCGCCATGCTCGTCCTCGGCATCGAATCCTCCTGCGACGAAACCGGCCTGGCCCTTTACGACACGGGGCGCGGCCTGCTGGCGCATGCCGTCCATTCCCAGATCGACCTGCACGATGCCTACGGCGGTGTCGTCCCCGAACTGGCCTCGCGCGACCATATCCGCCGCGTCGTGCCGCTCCTGCGCAAGGTGCTGGCCGAGGCCGGCACCGGCCTGGAGGCGGTCGACGCCATCGCCTACACGGCCGGGCCGGGCCTGGCGGGGGCCTTGCTGGTCGGGGCCGGTTTCGCCGAATCGCTGGCGCTGGCCCTGAAGGTGCCGGCCCTGCCGGTGCACCATCTGGAAGGCCACCTCCTGTCGCCGCTGCTCTCGGCCGATCCGCCGCGCTTTCCTTTCGTGGCCCTGCTGGTGTCGGGCGGCCATACCCAGCTGATGCGGGTGTCCGGCGTCGGCCAATACGAATTGCTGGGCGAGACGCTGGACGACGCCGCTGGCGAGGCCTTCGACAAGACCGCCAAGCTGCTCGGCCTCGGCTATCCCGGCGGACCGCAGCTCGCGCGCCTGGCGGAAGAGGGGCGGCCGGGGCGGTTTTCCCTGCCGCGCCCGATGCTGCACAGCGGGGATCTGAGCTTCAGCTTTTCCGGCCTGAAAACCGCGGTGCTGACCCTGGTGCGCAAGCAGAAGATGGCGGATGCGGAAAAGGCCGACCTGTGCGCCGAATTCCAGGCGGCGATCGTCGAGGTGCTGGCGGCCAAGGCGCTGGCCGCGCTGAAGGCGACAGGACTCAGGCAGCTGGTCGTCGCCGGCGGCGTCGGTGCCAACCGGGCACTGCGTGCCGCGCTGGATGCCGGCACGCGGGCGGCGGGTGCGCGGGTGTTCTATCCGGAAATGGAGTTATGCACGGACAACGGCGCCATGATCGCCTTCGCCGGTGCACAGCGGCTGACTTTTGCTGCTCCCCCCAAACAAGCCGGCAGCTTCGGCGTCAGGCCGCGCTGGGCCTTGCAGGAGGTGTGCATGGACTTGCCCGTGAATGCGTTCAAGCGCGCGCTGCGCGAAGGCCGGCCGCAGATCGGCCTCTGGTCGGTTCTCGCCAACGCCTCGGTGGCCGAACTGCTCGGCGCCTCCGGCTACGACTGGCTGCTGATCGACATGGAGCACGCCCCCAACGAACTGCCGGGCGTGCAGGCGCAGTTGCAGGCCCTGCGCGGATCGGCGACGACGCCCATCGTGCGCCCGCCCTGGAACGACATGGTGTGGGTCAAGCGCGTGCTCGACCTCGGCGCGCAGACGCTGCTGGTTCCCTATGTGCAGACGGCGGAAGAGGCGGCGCAGGCGGTTGCCTTCATGCGCTATCCGCCGGCGGGGCGCCGCGGCGTGGCGGGCGGCACGCGGGCCACGCAATGGGGCCGCGTCCGCGACTATTACAAGCGCGTCGGGGAAGAGCTGTGCCTGCTGGTGCAGGTGGAGTCGCGCCAGGGGCTGGAGAACCTCGATGCCATCGCCGCGACGCCGGGGGTGGACGGGGTCTTCATCGGGCCGGCGGATCTGTCGGCCGACATGGGGCATCTCGGCGATCCGCAGCATCGGGACGTGCAGGCGGCGATCGGGGACGCGGTGCGCCGCATTCGTGCCGTGGGAAAGGCGGCGGGGATACTCGCGCGCGGCGAAGAGGGCGCGCGGCGCTGGCTGTCGGCGGGTTGCCTGTTCGTTGCCGTCGGCGTCGATGCCAGCCTGCTGGCGCAGGCGGCCGACGGCCTCGCCGGGAAATTCAGGACGTAGCGTCCTTCTTCTGGCCGATCTTCGGTTCGGTGCCGGCGCGGATGCGCTGCAGGTTCTCGCTGTGGCGCCAGAACAGCAGCAGGGCGATGCAGAACACGGCGGTGAGCGTATCGCCCGAGCCGACCAGGGCGATGGCGATGATCGGTGCGGTGATGGCGGCGGCGATGGCGCCGAGCGAGGAATAGCGGAAGAACCACACCACGCCGGCCCACACCGCAAGGACGGCGAGGCCCAGCCACAGGCTGAAGCCGAACAGCACGCCGGCGGCGGTGGCGACGCCCTTGCCGCCCTTGAAGTTGAGGAAGATCGGGTGCAGGTGGCCGAAGAAGGCGGCGAAGCCGGCAATCGCCACATCCTGCGGCTGCGCGCCGTAGGCCGGGCCGAACTGCTGCACGAGGAACACCGCCAGCCAGCCCTTGGCTGCATCGCCGAGCAGGGTGAGCAGCGCCGCCAGCTTGTTGCCGCTGCGCAGCACGTTGGTTGCGCCGGGATTGCCTGAGCCGTAGCTGCGCGGATCGGCCAGGCCGAAGAGCTTGCTCGTCACCACCGCGAAGGGGATGGAGCCGAGCAGGTAGGCCAGGATGGCAAAACCGAGCGTAGTCATCATATATCCCCTAAAATCAGCGGCATTCTAATCGAGATTCCCCCATGGATCGCATCTTCATCGACGAGTTGCGCGTCGAGGCCTGGGTCGGCATCTACGCGCGCGAGCGCGCGGCGCGCCAGACCATCGAGATCAACCTGGAGTTCGGCGTGCCCGACGCCGCCGCCCAGCACGACGACATCGCCGACACCATCGATTACGCGGAGGTGATCGCGCGCATCCGCAAGGAGCTCGGCGAGCGCCACTTCAACCTGCTCGAGACGCTGGGGGAGTATGTCGTCGCCCTGCTCACCGAGGACTTCGGCGCGCCCTGGGTGAAGATCTCCATCGCCAAGACCGGCGTGGCGCGGGGGGTGAAGCGGGTCGGCGTGGCGATCGAGCGGGGAAAACTGTCCTAATCGGACAAGGCGCACTCGACCTGTTTCGGTGCCAGCACGCGCACGATCTCGTGCGGCTGCACGCCGACGAGAAAGCCGCGGCGGCCGCCGTTGATGTAGATGAGCGGCAGGTCGAGGATGGTCTTCTCGATGAACACCGGCAGCCTCTTCTTCGTGCCGAAGGGCGAGGTGCCGCCGACCATGTAGCCGGTATGGCGTTGCGCCACCTCCGGCTTGCAGGGCGATACGTTCTTGGCACCGATCTGCCGCGCCAGGTTCTTCGTCGACACCTTGCGGTCGCCGTGCATCAGCACGATCAAGGGCTTGCCGGCCTCGTCTTCCATGACCAGCGTCTTCACCACGGCGTGCTCGTCCACGTTGAGTTCGCGCGCGGAAACGCGGGTGCCGCCGTGCTCCTCGTATTCGTAGAGATGGTTGGAATGCGCGACGCGGTGCTGGCGGAGAAAGACGGTCGCCGGCGTTTCGGGGGCGTGGGTTTCGTGTTTCATATCAGCATTCTACAAAATACGCCTTGAACCCTGCCGCGCCGGCGGCTATAAATGGATTGTTCCCATAGCCTGGAGAACGAGCCGGAAAAAGCAGGCAGCACTTGTTTTGCCGGAGCACCTTTGCGGGATCGACGATCCCGTGGTTGCGCCTCATCGAAGGCGCCGCGCCGGAATCGGCGCACGAGAGCCCCGCGATTGCGGGGCTTCTCATTTTGCGGGCTTCAGCCGCGCGGATGGTGCATCGCGTGCAACTGCTTGAGCCGCTCGCGGGCGACGTGGGTGTAGACCTGGGTCGTCGAGATGTCGGCGTGGCCGAGCAGCAGCTGCACCACGCGCAGGTCGGCGCCGTGGTTGATCAGGTGCGTGGCGAAGGCGTGGCGCAGCGTGTGCGGCGAGATGCGCGCCGGATCGATGCCCGCCTGCGCGGCATGGCGCTTGATCAGATGCCAGAACATCTGGCGCGACAGTCCCGCCGCACGCCGCGTGACGAAGACCGCGTCGCAGTTGCGGCCGTCGAGCAGTTGCGGCCGGGCTTCCTTCAGGTAGCGTTCGATCCACTCCAGCGCCACCTGGCCGAGCGGTACCAGCCGCTCCTTCGACCCCTTGCCGAAGACGCGTACCACACCTTCGTTCAAGCCGACCTCGAACAGCTTCAGTGCGACCAGCTCGGAGACGCGCAGGCCGGTGGCGTAGAGCACTTCGAGCATGGCGCGGTCGCGCAGGCCGAGCGGGGTGTCGCAGTCCGGCGCAGCCAGCAGCGCTTCCACCTGGGCTTCCGACAGCGTCTTGGGGAAGCGTTCCGGGCGCGGCGGCGGCTCGATGTTCAGGCTGGGGTCGGCCTTGATCGCGCCGACCGCCAGCAGGTGCTGGTAGAAGCGGCGCAGGGCGGAAATCAGGCGGCGCTGGCTGGTGGATTTGGCGCGGCGGCTGAAGTCGCGCAGGTAGTCGTGGATGTCGACCGGCTCGACCCGGTCGAGCGTCTTGTCCCGCGGGGCGAGCCAGGCGGAGAATTGCGCGAGGTCGGCCCGGTAGCTCGACAGGGTGTTCTTCGACAGGCCGGCCTCCAGCCAGAGCGTGTCGGCGAAGGCGTCGAGCAGCTGCGCGTCAGCCTCGTTCATGCGCCAGCAGCCAGCGCTTGGTGTCGAGCAGATAGCCGCCCGTTGCGCTGGCGAAGCCGCCGAGGCCGCCGTCCGCAGCCACCACGCGGTGGCAGGGCACCACCACGGGATAAGGGTTGCGGCCGCAGGCCTGGCCGACGGCGCGTGGTGCGCTCTTCAGTTGCCGGGCGATCTCGCCGTAGGTCAGCGTCTTGCCTTTCGGGATCGCGGCGATGGCGCGCCAGACGCTGCGCTGGAAGTCCGTCCCGGCGGCTTTCAGCGGCAGATCGAAGCCGGCCTTGGGATCGGAGAGGTAGGCGGCGAGCTGCAGGCAGGCCCGCGCGGCCAGGGCGTTTCTCGGTTCGAGGGTTTTCGTGCCAGGCGGCAGGAAGCGGATTTCGGCGATGGCATCCTCCTCGGTGCGCACGCCCAGCGCACCGAAATGGGTGGCGACAACGGCATCGAATTCAGCGGGCATGGTTTCCTCCCTCACAGGCGAACAGCTCGACCGGTTCATTCTCCGCGCTGCCTGCCAGATCGGCAAGCGGCCGGCAACGGCCTTCGGCGCATAGTTCGTAGCCGGCCGTGAAGGTGGAATGGGCCAGGCGCAGGCGTGGCAGAGGCGGGATGACCGGCGCGTAGTGCCAGGCGCCGTGCCTCAGCACGGCACCGTCGGGCGGCTCCATGCCAGCGCCGCTGCCGCGGATGCGCGCCTCGACCAGGTGCAGGCGGCCGTTCTCGATGCGCCAGTCCTCTTCCCAGCGGATCTTCTCGATCGAATGGGTCCACGCCAGGGTGAAGGATTCGGCGGCCAGTGTGGCCACCAGCGCACCGGCGGCGATGCAGAGCGGCATCAGGAAAAGTCAGTCCGCGCGATACGGCGGCTGTGCCAGACATGCCAGGCCAGGAAGGCTGCGCCGAGGCCGAAGCCGATCTCGTCGGTCACCGGCAGGGCGACGATGAGGAATCCGGCCGCCGTTGTGGCGAGGATGCGCTCCGGCCAGTTCATGCGCGTGCGCAGGTGGCCGATGGAGGCGGCGCCCCACAGGCCGATGGCCAGTATGGCCTTGAACACGATGTAGGCCGTGTCGAGCCAGGAGCCGTCCTGGAGCATGAGGGCGGGCGCATAGACCGCCATGTAGGGCACGACGAAGCCGGCCGCCGCGATGCGGACCGCCTGCACGCCGATTTTCAGTCCGGAAGCCTGGGCGATGGGCGATGCGGCGAAGGCCGCCAGCGCCACCGGCGGGGTGAGGTCGGCCATGATGCCGAAATAAAAGACGAACATGTGCGAGACGATCAGCGGCACGCCGAGTTCCAGCAGCGCCGGTGCGGCGAGCGAGCTGGTGATGATGTAGTTCGGAATGGTCGGAATGCCCATGCCGAGCAGCAGGCAGACCAGCATGGTCAGCAGCAAGGAGAGGAACAGGCTGTCGGCGCCCAGCTTGATGATGAAGCCGGCGAAGGTGGTGGCGACGCCTGTAAGGGTGATGACGCCGATGATCACGCCGACCAGGGCGCAGGCGACGCCCACCGGCAGGGCGTGGCGGGCGCCGTCGGCCAGGGCGTTGACCGCCAGCTTCAAGGTGCCGCGGCCGCCCTCGATGAACAGGCAGGCGACGACGAGTGCGCCGGCGATGGCGAAGAAGACGCCGACGCCGAGCTTGAAGAAGGCGGCGCTGGCCAGGCCCAATGCGATCCAGAAGGCGAAGCGCAGGGCGGTGGCGGACAGCCGCGCCGCCACGGCGACGCCGAGGATCAGGATGGCGGTGAGCGCGAGGCCGACCGTGCCGGAGAAGAGCGGCGTGTAGCCCGAGAACAGCAGCCACACCAGGGCCGCCAGCGGCAGGATCAGGTACCAGCCGTTTTTCACCGCTGCCCAGGCGTCCGGGCACTCCGACTTGGGCAGGCCGTGCAGGCCCATGCGGCCGGCTTCCAGATGCACCATCCAGAAGGCCGAGGCGAAATACAGCAGGGCCGGGATGGTGGCGGCCTTGACCACCTCGACATAGGGCACGTTGATTGTCTCGGCCATGATGAAGGCCACCGCGCCCATCACCGGCGGCATGATCTGGCCGCCCATGCTGGAGGTGGCTTCCACGCCGCCGGCGAACTCGGCGCGGTAGCCGAAGCGCTTCATGAGCGGGATGGTGAACTGGCCGGTGGTCACCACGTTGGCGACGCCGGAACCGTTGATGGTGCCCATCAGGCCGGAGGAGATGACCGAGACCTTGGCCGGGCCGCCCCGGGTGTGGCCGACGGTGCCCATGGCGAAGTCGGTGAACAGGCGGATCATCCCGGCCTGCTCGAGGAAGGAGCCGAACAGGATGAACAGGAAGATGTAGGTCGACGACACATAGGTCGGGATGCCGTAGATGCCCTCAGTGCCGAAGCCGAGCTGGTCGATCACCTGGCTGAAGGCGAAGCCGCGATGCGCCAGCGCGCCCGGCAGGTAGTTGCCGAACAGGGCGTAGGCCAGGAAGGCGCCGCAGATGAGCGGCAGCGCCGGGCCCATGACGCGGCGCGCCGCCTCGAAGATCCAGTGGTAGAAGGCCAGGAGGAAGCCCGCGCCCCCGAGCAGCCAGGCCACGCCGGGCAGCGGCTGCCGCTTCGCGCTGACGCCGGGAAACAGGGCGAAGGTCATCAGCAGCAGGAAGCCGACGTGGATGGCGCGCACCACCACGCTGGAGAGCGGGCTGAAGGCGGCGGTGACCACCTGGAACGAGGAGAACAGGACGGCGATCAGGAACAGTGCGCGGCCGCGCGGGCCGGCATCCCAGCCGAATTCGCGGGCAAGGCCGGGCGCTTCAGCGTGTCCGGGGGTGCTCATCGGAAATCACGGGCATGGCGTTATCGACGGGCGCATCGCGGCATGCGGCCCGAAAAAAGTCAGTGTCGGCGATACGGCGAGGCGTCCGCCCGGCACCGAGGCGCCGGGCGGAACCGCATTGCTTCAGCAGGCGCCGTTCTTGTAGTACTTCTCGGCGCCGGGGTGCAGGGGCAGCGGCATGCCTTTCGTGGCGTTTTCGCGCTTGATGGCCTTGGCGGCGGCATGGGCGGCCACCATCATGTCGAGGTTGTCGTACATGGACTTGGCCATCTTGCATACCAGATCCGCCGATACGCCTTCGTGGGTGACCAGGAAGTTGGGAATGACCGCGGTGGGCACGTCGGCGGCCTGGCCCTGGTAGGTGTTGGCCGGAATGATGGCCGACTGGTAGGCGGCGTCGCCGACCTTGGCCACGACGTCGGCCGGGATCGGCACCACCACGATGCTGACCGAGGTGGCGAGGTCGCGGATGGAAGCCACGCCGAGGCCGGCCGACTGCAGGGTGACGTCGAGCTGGCGGTTCTTGATGAGTTCAACCGATTCGCCGAACGGCAGGTATTCCACCTTGGCGAAATCGCCGTAGCCGAGGCCGGCCGCCTTGAGGATGGCGCGGGCGTTGAGCTCGGTGCCGGACTTGGGCGCGCCGACGGAGATGCGCTTGCCCTTCAGGTCGGCCATGGACTTGATGCCCGAGTCGGCCGAGGCGACGATCTGGATGTAATTGCTGTAGGTGGCGGAGACGCCGCGCAGCTTGTTCAATGGCGCCTTGAAGCCGGCGTCGGCATCGCCCTTCCAGGCCAGCGAGAGTGCGTCGCCGAGCGTCCAGGCGATCTCGCCGCGGCCGGCCTGCAGCAGATTGAGGTTCTCGGCGGAGGCCTTGGTCGCCTGCACCGTGGCCTTGGCCTCGGGGATGGCCTTGCCGTAGATTTGCGTCAGCGAGACGCCGAGCGGGTAATAAATGCCGCTGGTGCCGCCGCTCAGCACGTTGATGAACTGCTGGGCCTGGACGGGCAGGGCGAGCAGGGCGCCGGTGGCCAGGGCGGCCAGGACGCGATACGGCTTATTCATGTTTGTCTCCTCTGGTTGTAATGGGTCGCAGAATTATAGCGAGTTATTGCGGCTTGCCGAGCAGGGCTTCCTTGAGGTTTCCCTGTGCCGGATCCTCGCCCAGCCAGACGCGCAGCAGGGCCGTGTAGAAATCCTCGCCGGGGATGGGCTGGCCGGCCGGCTTTCCGCCGACGGTGAGCACCATGCCCCGTTCCGGAATCCAGTCGAAGACGATGGCGGTGCCGGCCTTGATCTCGCCCAGCGCGACGACGGTGTCGGCCAGCTGCTTGATGCGGTCCTTCAGCGCGGCCTTCTCCGCATCCGAGCTGTTGTCGTTGATGCCGCCGCTGACGGCGTTGGCGAAGGTGTCGCCGGAGACGTCCTTGATCAGGCGGACGTCGACGCGCTTGGCCCCTTTCGCGGCGAGCGCGGCCTTGGCGTCGGCGGTCTTGGCCGGCAGGTAGAGCGCCATGGCGTAGCGCTTGCCGAACTTGGAGCGCACGCCGGTGCCGTTCACCACGAGTTCCGCGTTGCCGAGCTTGATCTGGTCGTCGAACTTGAAGCCTTCCAGTTCGGCGGCATGGGCGAGATTCAGGGCGAGGGCGGCGAGTGCCGCCAGAGCGAGTTTCTTCATGCCGTTTCCTTTACTTGAAGCGGACGGATACCGTCGGGTTGCCCGGCAGGCCCTCGTAGGTCACCGTGATCCGGGTGCCCGGCTTGGTGAAATTCGGCGCCGTGAAGGAGCCCAGGCTGAGGATGTCCCCGGCTTGCAGCCTGCCGCCGGACTTGGCGACGTCCTGCGCCAGCCAGACGACGGCATTGAGCGGGTGGCCGAGGATGGCCGCGCCGGGCGCTCGGCCGAGTTCCTTGCCGTCCTGGTCGCGCATCACGACGGTCATCTTGCCGAGCGCGTCGGCCAGTTCGGGCGTCGCGGCGATCGGCTTGCCCAGCACGCCGAGGCGGGCGCCGACGTTGAAGGCGGTGATGACGGCGCCGGTGAGCGGCTGCTCCTTGGCCGTCACCAGGTCGGGCAGTTCGATGAAGGGACGGATGCTCGCCACATGCCGGATCACCTCGGCCGGCGTCTTCGCCTGGTTGATGCCCTCGTCCTTGACCACCACGACGAGGTCGGCCTCGAAGAACGGGATGGCGCCGAACTTCGCCGGCACCTCGGCGCCGTCGTCGAGCAGCATCTTCTCCAGCAGCACGCCGCGCACCGGCGAGCCGTGGCCGAAGCGCTTCTGCACCATCGGGTTGGTGAGGCCGGCCTTGTAGCCGACGATCTTGCCGTGGCTGGCGGACAGTTCGGCGACCAGGCCGTCGCGGATGCGCGCGGCCTCCTCCATGGACATGTCCTTGGACAGCCCCGAGGTCGGCGACATCGACTTGAAGTTGGCCGCCAGCTGCTGGCTTTGCGGCGGCACGGATGCGCAGGCGGCCAGCAGCAGGACGGCCGCGAACGAAACGATGGCATTGCGGACTTGCATGTCTCCTCCTTTTTGTTGTTGACCGCCGTGTCGCGGCGACTGACTTTCTACAGCGTTATTGCCGAACCTCCCCGTTGCCCAGCACCACCCACTTCTGGCTGGTCAGCCCCTCCAGGCCGACCGGGCCGCGGGCGTGGATCTTGTCCGTGGAAATGCCGATCTCGGCGCCGAGGCCGTATTCGAAGCCGTCGGCGAAGCGCGTCGAGGCGTTGACCATCACCGAGGCCGAATCCACCTCGCGCAGGAAGCGCATGGCGCGCGTGTAGTCCTCGGTGACGATGGCGTCGGTGTGCTGCGAGCTGTACTTGTTGATGTGGGCGATGGCCTCGTCCACGCCGGCCACCACCTTCACGGCGATGATGGCGGCGAGGTATTCCTCGTACCAGTCCTGCTCGGCCGCTTCCTTCAGCTTCGCGGCGTCGATGCCGGCGCCGCGCAGGAGCGCAAGCGATTCGGCGCAGCCGCGCAGCTCCACGCCCTTGCCGGCCAGCAGGGCGCCGAGCCGCGGCAGCAGAGTATCGGCGATGCCGCGCGCCACCAGCAGCGACTCGGCGGTGTTGCAGGTGCCGAGGCGCTGCGTCTTGGCGTTGTCGACGATGCGCAGCGCCTTGTCGGCGTCGGCATCGTCGTCTACATAGACGTGGCAATTGCCGTCGAGGTGCTTGATGACGGGGATGCGCGCCTCGTTGGAGATGCGTTCGATCAGGCCCTTGCCGCCGCGCGGCACGATGACATCGACGAAGTCCTTCATGGTCACCAGTTCGCCGACGGCGGCGCGGTCGGTGGTGTCCACCACCTGCACGGCGGCGGCGGGGAGACCGGCTTCGCGCAACCCCTCGTGCACCAGCGCGGCGAGCGCGCGGTTGCAGCGGATCGCTTCCGAGCCGCCGCGCAGGATGGCGGCGTTGCCGGCCTTCAGGCACAGGCCGGCGGCGTCGACGGTGACGTTGGGGCGCGCCTCATAAATGATGCCGATGACGCCGAGCGGCACGCGCATGCGGCCGACCTGGATGCCGGAGGGGCGGAACTTGAGGTCGGTCATCTCGCCGATGGGGTCGGCCAGGGCGGCGATCTGCTCCAGTCCTTCGGCCATGGTCGCCACCGACTTGTCGGAAAGGGCGAGGCGGTCGAGCATGGCCTCGTCGAGGCCGGCGGCGCGCGCGGCGTCGAGGTCCTCGCGGTTGGCGGCAAGCAGCGCCGCCGTGTCGCGGCGGATGGCCGCGGCCATCGCCAGCAGGGCGCGGTTCTTGGCATTGGTCGAGGCCTTCGCCATGTCGCGCGAGGCCGCGCGCGCCTGACGGCCGAGGGCCTGCATGTAGTCCTTCACGTTCATCGCTTCATTCTTCATGTCGGTTTCCTTGCCAGCCGCAGGGCCAGCTGGAGAAATTCGTCCCAGACGTCGCCCTGCACCAGGCCCTTGATCATGCGGTCGATGCGCGCCGCGGCGAGCAGCGCCG
>PQAF01000021.1 GCA_003105015.1 Rhodocyclales bacterium
CGGTGCGGTGACGCGGGCGATGCCCGAGCGCGGCACGGTGCTCATGCCGGTGGCGAAGCTCTCGCCGATCAGCCAGGCGACGATCAGCATCACGCCGTGGATGCCGAAGGTGAACATGAGCGATAGCACCGGCTCGCCGGTGAAATTCGTCATGCCGTCCCAGGTGGTCCAGCCGCCGGCCAGGGAGAGGACCAGGGCCGCCGTGCCGAGCATGGCGAGCTGCCAGTTGGTGAAGAACACCTCCTCGATAACGCGCCACAGCCGCGGCCCCACCTTGAACAGAGCAATGAGGGCGGCGATCACCACAACGGTCAGGAGAATGCTGCGCGCGTAGGCGGCCGGGTTGGCCATTACGGCGTCCAAAGCCTGCTTCACGTCCATGTACAGTTCCCGCTTAGCCGGCTGACGCCGGATCCAGCATGCCGCGATTTCACAGCGGCGCAAAGGTCACGCGACGATGCACGATGACCACAGCTCCTGGCCACTTCGGGGCAGGATTGCGGCGATCCCATGCACGAAGACCTGATTTTGGGCTCTCTGACTGGGCCAGGATTGACGAGCGTCGCGCGCTGGAGAGAATTGGGGTCGACACCCCGTCGGTGCAAGCGGCACCTGCGCGCGAGCTCGGCGGCGACGGTCGCGCCTCGCCGATTATTCAATGCGTGTTGCGGCGTTAGACAGCTTCGAACAGGGCCGCGAGCCCCATGCCGCCGGCGACGCCCAGCGTCGCGATGCCGAGCGGCGGTCCCTTGTTCTCACCGCGTGCGAGGCGGGTGAAAAGTCGCGCCACGAGCACCGAGCTCGCAGCAGCGAACGGGTGCCCGCGAGCCAACGCGCCGCCATCCGGATTGACGAGGTCCTCATCGACCTCAAGGCTGCGGATGAGGGCAATCGCCTGGGCGGCCGAGGACTCACTCATCTCAATGACGCCGATGTCGGAAGGCCTGTAACCGTTGAAGCCGGCTTTCAATTTCTGCATCGCTTCGATGGGTGCGGCCGCCTCGTTGTCAGGCGCCGTGCCGCGCGCAGCGTGTGCCACGAGGCGCAAGCCGCGCGGCTTGCCGAGCGAGGCCCACACGCTCTTCGATACGACTACGGCCATCGCCGCCCCGTCATGCAGGCTCGAGGTGTTGCCGGGCGTCAGCGTGCCATCGGGCAGGTAGGGAGCCTGCTGCGCCAAATCCTTGAAGTCGGGCGCGACCGAGCTTTGGTCGCGGGCCTCCTCCGCGTTGGCGCGCAGCGGGCTGATCTCGCCGACGAAGCGCTTACCCTCGCGCGCCTGCTCGGCCTTGAGATGCGAACGCAGCGCGTAGGCGTCCTGCTCGGCGCGGCCAATGCCGAGCTCCGCCGCCAGCGCTTCGGATGATTCGATGTGGGCCGGGCCTTCGCGCTCGTCGCCGGAGCCCGGCTCGTGGCTGAGAAAGCGGGGAAGCTGCTGCAGGCTGCGCGGCTTAGCCACGCGCCAGGGTGCCATGGAGATTGCTTCGGCCCCGCCGGCGACAATGGTCTGCGCATCGCCAAGCGATACGGCGCGCGCGGCGGCGAGGATGGCCGCATCCAGCGCCGCCGGGGGGGCGGCGCCGCCGGCCTCGCGGTAGAGGCGGGACAGCTGTTCGTCGCGCGGTTCGTCGCTCATTTCAGATCCTTCAGTGCGGAGCGCAGCTTGTTCACGGCATAGCGCAGGCGGCTCTTCGCCGTCTCGCGGTTCGTGCCGGTGGCGGCGGCGATCTCCTCCAGCGTCAGCTCGCCCTCCTCGCTGAGCAGGAAGGTCTCGCGCTGCGCCGCCGGCAGCGCCTCGATGTGCCGCACCAGTTCCTGCGCCAGCGCCTTGCGCTCGAGCAGGGCCTCCGGCTGCGCCGTCGCCGCCGCCGGCAGCGATGCAACCCGGTCGGCGTCCTCCGGATCGTCGTCGTAGCTGACGATCTCGCTGCGGCCCTGCGCGCGGTAATGGTCGATCAGGCGGTTGTGGGCGATGCGGAACAGCCAGGTGGAGAACTTCGCCGCCACCTCGTAGCCCTTGCGCGCATTCACCACCTTGAGCCAGACGTCCTGGAACAATTCGTCGGCCTGGGCGGCGGCACCGCACTGGCGCAGCAGATAGCGGTACAGGCGGCTGCGCCAGCGCCGGTAGAGCGCCTCGAAGGCAGCGGCGTCGCCGTCGCGGTAGGCCAGCATCAGCGCTTCGTCGCTCATCCCCTCGTGCATACCCGCAGTCTATGTGGGTTTAAACGTCGGCGGCAAGATGGCGGGGTTATCATGCGCCTGAACACAACTTGACGCGGCGCAAAGTATTCGCAATCTCTGCGGCATAAATTGAAACAAACAACCCACCCGAAAGCCATCATGGAAGCCATGGAGTACATCGAGAACCGCACCTTCGACGAGATCCAGGTCGGCGACTGCGCCACCCTGGTGCGCACGCTCAAGCCGGAGGACATCCAGCTCTTCGCCATCATGTCGGGCGACGTGAACCCCGCCCACGTCGACCCCGAATACGCCAAGAGCAGCATGTTCCAGGAGGTGATCGCCCACGGCATGTGGGGCGGCGCGCTGATCTCCACCGTGCTCGGCACGCAGTTCCCCGGCCCGGGCACCATCTACATCGACCAGACGCTGCACTTCTCGCGCCCGGTCGGCCTCGGCGACACCATCACCGTGACGCTGACGGCGACGCGCAAGTTCGACCACAACCACCACATCCTCTTCGACTGCGTGTGCACCAACCAGGACGGCCAGACGGTGATCCGCGGCACGGCCGAGGTGCTGGCGCCGACCGAGAAAGTCAAGCGCGCGCGCATCGAGCTGCCGGAAGTCACCCTCCTCGACCGCGAGGCGCGCTACCAGCACCTGCTCGCCCGCACCAGGGGGCTCGCCGCGATTCCCATGGCCGTGGTGCACCCCTGCGACCGCGAATCCCTGCTCGGCGTGGTCGAGGCGACGCAGGCCGGCCTCATCGTGCCGACCCTGGTCGGCCCGGAAGCGAAGATCCGCGCGGTGGCCGAACAGCAGGGCGTCGACCTCGCCGGCATCGCCGTCATCGACGTCGAGCACAGCCATGCCGCGGCCGACCGCGCGGTGGCGCTGGTGCGCGAAGGCCGCGCCGAGGCGCTGATGAAGGGCTCGCTGCACACCGACGAACTGATGGGCGCGGTGGTCGACGCCGCCACCGGCCTGCGCACGGCGCGGCGCATCAGCCACGTCTTCCTCGCCGACGTGCCGACCTACCCGAAGCCGCTGCTCATCACCGACGCGGCGATCAACATCGAGCCCGACCTCGAGTGCAAGGCCGACATCGTGAGGAACGCCATCGACCTGGCGATCGTGCTCGGCATCGTCGAGCCGAAGGTGGCCATCCTCGCCGCCGTCGAGACGGTGACGCCGAAGATGCGCAGCACGATCGACGCCGCCGCGCTGTGCAAGATGGCCGACCGCGGCCAGATCGCCGGCGGCGTGCTCGACGGCCCGCTGGCCTTCGACAACGCCATCTCCATCGTCGCCGCCAAGACCAAGGGTATCCTCTCCGCCGTGGCCGGCCGCGCCGACATCCTGGTGGTGCCCGACCTGGAGTCCGGCAACATGCTGGCCAAGCAGCTCGAATACCTCGCCGAGGCCCTGCTCACCGGCGTCGTCGTCGGCGCGCGCGTGCCGATCGTGCTCACCAGCCGCGCCGACACCGCCGAGACCCGCGCCGCCTCCTGCGCCATCGCGCTGCTCATGGCGCATGCGAAACGGAAAACCGCGAAAACCACCTAGTCATCCCCGCGAAAGCGGGGATCCAGGGTCTCGGACTGCTGGATTCCCGCTTGCGCGGGAATGACGGAATGACACCATGACCCAGGCCATCCTCACCATCAACGCCGGCTCGTCGAGCATCAAGTTCGCCCTCTTCGAGCGCGACGATCCCGTGCGGCCGCAGGCGGCGCTGCGCGGCGAACTCGACGGCATCGGCGCGCAGCCGCGCCTCAAGGCCCGGGATGCGCAAGGCGCCGTGCTGGCGGAACTGACTTTCGCCGAGCTGGCCGGCCTGCCCGCCGACGAGCAGCACCGCCGCAGCCTCGACTTCCTCGTGCGCTGGCTCGACGAGCACGACAATGCCTGGCGGATCATCGCCGTCGGGCACCGCGTCGTGCACGGCGCCGACCGCTACGCCGCGCCGGTGGCGCTCTCGCCCGCCGACGTCGACGCGCTGGCCGGCTTCGTCCCGCTGGCGCCGCTGCACCAGCCCTACAACGTCGCCGGCATCCGCGCCCTCGCCGCCCTGCTGCCCGAGGTGCCGCAGGCGGCCTGCTTCGACACCGCCTTCCACATGACGCAGCCCGAGCGGGCGCGCCGCTTCGCCCTGCCGCGCCGCCTGTCGGAGGCCGGCATCAAGCGCTACGGCTTCCACGGCCTCTCCTACGAATACGTCGCCCGCGTGCTGCCGCAGCACCTCGGCGCGAAGGCCGACGGCCGAATCGTCGTCGCCCACCTCGGCAACGGCGCCTCGATGTGCGCCCTGCACGGGCGCAAGAGCGTCGCCACGACGATGGGCTTCACCGCCCTCGACGGCCTCATGATGGGCACGCGCTGCGGCGCCATCGATCCCGGCGTACTGCTGCACCTGATGGAATTCCGCGGCATGGACGCCGCCGCCCTGACGAAGCTGCTCTACAAGGAATCCGGCCTGCTCGGCGTCTCCGGCGTGAGCCAGGACATGCGCGCGCTGCTCGACAGCCCCGCGCCCGGGGCGGCCGAGGCGGTCGAGCTCTTCTGCTACCGCATCGCGCGCGAGCTGGGCTCGCTGGCGGCCGCGCTCGGCGGGCTCGACGCGCTGGTATTCACCGCCGGCATCGGCGAGCACGCCGCGCCGGTGCGCGGGCAGGTCTGCCGGCAGTCCGAATGGCTCGGCGTGCGTCTGGACGCCGCCGCCAACGCCCGCCACGCCACGCGCATCTCGGCGCCGGACAGCCCGGTCGACGTCCTCGTCCTGCCGACCAACGAGGAATGGATGATCGCGCAGCACGCGGCGGCGCTGGTGCAGTGAACATGGCCCACGACCACGCCCATCACCACCACGGCCATGGCCACGCGCACGGCCATGCCGCCTACCTGCCGCTGGCGCTCGGCGTCACGCTGCTCTACGCCGCGGTAGAGGCCGGCGCCGGCTGGTGGGCCGGCTCGCTGGCGCTGCTCTCCGACGCCGGCCACATGCTCACCGATGCGCTGGCCCTGGCGCTGGCGGCGGCCGCCGCCTGGGCGGCGCGGCGCCCGCCGACGCATCGCCTCAGCTTCGGCCTGCAGCGCATCGAGATCCTCGCCGCGCTGGGCAACGCCGGCTTCATGCTGGCGGTGATCCTCGGTATCGCCTGGAGCGCGGCCGACCGCCTGCTGCATCCCGTCCCGGTGCAGGGCATGGTGGTGACGGCCGTCGCCGTCGTCGGCCTGCTGGTCAATGTCGGCGTCGCCTGGCTGCTGGCGCACGGCGAGGAAACCCTCAACACGCGCGCCGCCCTGCTGCACGTGCTGGGCGACCTGCTCGGCTCAGTGGCGGCGCTGGCCTCCGGCCTCGTCATCCAGTTCACCGGCTGGACGCCGGCCGACCCGCTGCTCTCGCTGTTCATCTGCGCCCTGATCCTCTTCTCCACCCTGCGCCTGGCGCGCGAAGCGGTGCACGCCCTGCTCGAAGGCGTGCCGCCGGGACTGGCCTTGCCGGAAGTCGGCCGCCGCATGGCCGCCGTCGACGGCGTCGTCTCGGTGCACGACCTCCATATCTGGTCGCTCTCCTCGCGCCACGCCGCGCTCTCCGCCCACGTCGTGGTGCGCGACCTGGACGACTGGCCGCGCATCCTCGCCGCGCTGACGCAACTGCTGCGCGCGGATTTTGAAATCGGGCACACCACCCTCCAGCCCGAGCTTTTCCGTCCCGTTCTGTACGCCATCGACGAACCGGCCAAACCCCGCTTTCAGGGGTGAAACCGCCCGGAAACCCGCGCCAGTCCTTGTGTGCGGTGCGACATACTATATCTAGTGGGCATTTCTCATTGATTACACAAGAGAATTCAGTAAGCYATTGTTTTTRCGCRAATATATTTTTTTAAAAACCTGTTCACATGRCCGGATYGAAGCAGTATATTGRTCCCCGGTCAGAATCAACCCGAACTACGGAGAAAAAAACAGATGAGCACAACTCTGTCTTCAAACAATCCTGAGACAAAGCTCCGCGACGACAACACCCTACCTGCAGAACAAGAGATTTCCGGCGAAGTCCTGCTCGAGAAATACGCCAAAGGCARYGAACARAAYGTGCATGASGTGCGYSMSCGCGTGGCGCGYGCGCTSGCCGCSGTSGARGCSGARGACAARCGMRSYCATTGGGAAAAGCATTTCCTCGAAGCGCAGGAGAACGGCTTCGTGCCGGCCGGCCGCATCAATTCCGCCGCCGGCACCGACCTGCAGGCGACGCTGATCAACTGCTTCGTGCAGCCGGTCGGCGACTCCATCTCCGAGGTCGTCGACGGCCGTCCCGGCATCTACACCGCGCTGTCGCAGGCGGCCGAGACCATGCGCCGCGGCGGCGGCGTCGGCTACGACTTCTCCTCGATCCGCCCGGTCGGCGCCTTCGTCAAGGGCACGCATTCGCGCGCCTCGGGCCCGGTGTCCTACATGCGCGTCTTCGACCGCTCCTGCGAGACGGTGGAATCCGCCGGCGCGCGCCGCGGCGCGCAGATGGGCGTGCTGCGCTGCGACCATCCGGACATCGAGATGTTCATCCACGCCAAGGACCAGGGCGACCTCACCAACTTCAACATCTCCATCGGCGTGACCGACGCCTTCATGCAGGCGGTCGAGAACGACGGCGATGTCGAGCTGGCGCACAAGGCCGAGCCCTCCGCCGACTTCAAGGCGGCCGGCGCCTACCAGCGCGAGGACGGCAGCTGGGTGTACCGCAAGGTGCGCGCGCGCGAGCTGTGGGACCAGATCATGCGCTCGACCTACGACCACGCCGAGCCGGGCATCCTGTTCCTCGACCGCATCAACCGCGACAACAACCTCAACTACTGCGAGACCATCGAGGCCACCAACCCCTGCGCCGAGCAGCCGCTGCCGCCCTACGGCTGCTGCTGCCTGGGCTCGATCAATCTCACCCGTTTCGTCAAGCACTCGTTCACCAAGAAGGCCGAGTTCGACTACGCCGGCTTCGGCCGCTGCGTCGAGGTGTCGACGCGCATGCTCGACAACGTGCTCGACGCCACCCACTGGCCGCTGCCGCAGCAGCAGGCGGAGGCCAACGCCAAGCGCCGCATCGGCCTCGGCTTCACCGGCCTGGGCGACGCGCTGATCATGCTCGGCCTGCGCTACGACACGGCGGAAGCCCGCGCCAAGGCCACCGAGATCTCGGCCTTCATGCGCGACCGCGCCTACCTCGCCTCGGTGGAACTGGCCAAGGAGCGCGGCGCCTTCCCGCTGTTCAACGCCGACCTCTACCTCTCCGGCGGCAACTTCGCCTCCCGCCTGCCGGCCGAGATCAAGGAGCAGATCCGCAAGCACGGCATCCGCAACTCGCACCTGCTGTCGATCGCGCCGACCGGCACCATCTCGCTGGCCTTCGCCGACAACGCCTCCAACGGCATCGAGCCGCCGTTCTCGTGGACCTACACGCGCAAGAAGCGCATGACCGACGGCACGCACAAGCAGTACTCCGTCGAGGACTACGCCTGGCGCCTGTACAAGTACCTCGGCGGCGACATGGCCAAGCTGCCCAACTACTTCGTCACCGCGCTGGAAATCTCCGCGCAGGCGCATGAAGAGATGGTGGCGGCCGTGGCCCCCTACATCGACACCAGCATCTCCAAGACGGTGAACGTGCCGGAGGACTACCCCTACGCCGACTTCGAGCACCTCTACCTGGCGGCCTGGAAGTCCGGTCTCAAGGGCCTCGCTACCTACCGGCCCAACAAGGTGCTCGGCGCGGTGCTCTCCGTCGACGGCGGCGCCAGCACCGAGAAGAAGCAGCCGCAGGACGTGAAGATCGGCGACGCCAACCGCCGCCTCGCCATCAAGAGCCTGCCGGCGCCGGTGCTCGCCAGCCTGCGCTGGCCTGGCCGCCCGCGCATGACCGACGGCAACTCGGCGTGGACCTACATGATCGAGACGCCGAACGGCGAGTTCGCCCTCTTCGTCGGCCACATCGAGCAGAACGCCAAGCCGGTGCCCTTCGAAGTGTGGGTGAACGGCTCCGAGCAGCCGCGCGGCCTCGGCGCCGTCGCCAAGACCCTGTCGATGGACATGCGCGCGCAGGACCGCGCCTGGCTCAAGCTCAAGCTCGACACCCTCGCCCGCACCCGCGGCGAAGAGATGTTCGACATGCCCTTCCCGCCGCACGGCGAGAACAAGCGCATGCCCGGCGTCGTCGCCGCCGTGGCGCAGGTGGTGCGCTACCGCGTCGAGCAGCTCTGCGGCAACCTCGACGAGAAGGTGCCGACCCCGGTGCTCGACTCCATGTTCAGCCTGCAGGAACCGAAGACCGGCACCGACGGCACGCTGTCGTGGACGGTGGACATCCAGAACCCGGCCTCGGGCGAGGACTTCGTGCTCGGCCTCAAGGAGATCACCCTCCCCGACGGCGTCACGCGGCCCTACTCGATGTGGCTCTCGGGCAACTACCCGCGCGCGCTCGACGGCCTCTCGCACATCCTCTCGCTCGACATGCGCGTGATGGACCCGGCCTGGATCGGCATGAAGCTGAGGAAGCTCCTCAACTACCCCGAGCCGCTCGGCGACTTCATGGCCTTCGTGCCCGGCACGCGCAAGCAGCAGAACTGGCCGTCGACCGTGGCCTACATGGCGCGCCTGATCATGCACCGCTACGCCATGCTCGGCATCCTCGACGAGAACGGCTACCCGACGCGCGAAATGGGCATCCTCGAAGCGCCGCGCGAAGCCAGCGCGCCGAAGATCATGCAGGGCGCCCTGTGCAAGGAGTGCGGCAACTACACGGTGATCCGCAAGGACGGCTGCGACTTCTGCAGCGCCTGCGGCGCGGTGGGGGCTTGCGGGTGATCATCTTGCCGTGAGCGCCGGAATGGCAAAAAGACGAAGCCCCATCGGGAGACCGGTGGGGCTTTTTTATTAGCCGGATCTGAAAGTTAATATCCAAGGGATCCGTTACGACATATCAGAATCATTTTGAGGCAATTAATGAGCGGTAGAAGCCAAATCGATAACCCAATCGTTTCGACACTTACTTTACTACTCTTGATTGCGATTGTGGTTGCAATTTGGCTGTGGTTACCAGATCGCCTTGCACCGGAACTTACAGAGATAAAGGACCGTGGTGTCTTCGGTGATTCGTACGGTGCAGTAACTTCGTTGTTCACTGGGCTCGGGTTTGCCGGCCTAGTGTTTACCGTGCTGTTGCAGCAGCGAGAAATCAAATTGCAAAGGGAAGATTTCTTCGCACAGATTCAGGAGATGCAACTGGCACGCGATGAAGTCGCTCGGCAATCACGATTGCAGGAACTTCAATTGCAACAATCAATAGTTCAACTAAAGATCGCTGCGTTGCAGGCTGAAATTGAATACGTAAAGTTAGATAGCCTGCAGTGGATTGAATCAGCTAGAGCGCAATATGCTGGCCCTAAACTGAAAAATATTCAAGAACGAATGAACACTCTTATCGGCTTACTGGAGGCTTCGTCCAACCCATCCATCAACATGGATGATGCGCGATGAAGTCGCGCAGCGCCGATTATGTCATTCGTCAGCTTCCAAGGGACGCCCATGAAATGCCACCAATGTGACAGGACTGCGATGTATCAAATTGGAGAACAGAAGACTCCCCTCTGCCTCGACTGCTACTTCAAGCTTTCTCAAATCCAGCAGCAGCAGATCGAGAACAATGAGCGGATAATGAATTACTTCAGCGATGAAATGGCGTTTGCTGTTGGCCTGCCACCCATGGGACCAAGGTTTCCGCCTCGTCCACAACCAGTTGTTGTCGCGGGAGCCAAATTGCACAACATTCATGTGAATAACAGCATCGTAGGCACAATCAACACGGGCTCTATTGGAACCGTCGACCAATCAATCAGTGCACTTGTGCGCAGTGGCGAGCCGGCACTTGCTGAAGCCATCAAAGGGTTGTCTGAAGCAATCCTACAAAGCGGTGACCTCACCCAAAACCAGAAGAACGAACTCATCGAGAGCCTGAGCGTCATTTCTAGGGAGGCCGCCACCCCTGCGGGAGCGAGACAGAATACCGTCGCCTTATCGCTTCTTGAAAAGACAATGAAAATCACCGCACTGGCAAATGACATTACGGACGTTTGCCAAAAATGGTGGCCTGTATTGGTTGCGGCTTTCTCCGTGGCCGCAGGCAGCTAACCTCGGACAACCAGATAAGAGCTAAAGGGGTCAGACTCGATTTATTTCCGAGGTATTGGATAACTAAACTTAGAAGCGGGGTGTCCGTCATATGAACACAGAAAAAATCAAAGTCCGCGTCACCCAATCCGGCCAGACCATGGACGTCGTCGTCCTCAACAAGCGGGCCAGCGGCATCACGGTGGTGCTCGGCGAGGGACAGCACAGCATGAAGTGCGACCTGTCGCCGACGCGCAACGGGCTGGCCTACGCCGGCAGCGTGATGGGGCGCGAGATCGTCTACGAGCGCAGCCGCGAGCAGGTGCAGGCCGACATCGACCGCCTCAACCCGGCGATGCGCGAGTACCGGCGCTGACGGCGCCGTACCCCAGCGACTGACTTTTCCGGCGTGGAAACTGCCGGCGTTGGCGAGGAGTATGATTCCCTCATGAGCCCGACCGTATTTCGCGCAGGCGGCTATCGTTTCTACTTCTTCTCGCGCGAAGAGCCCAGGATGCACATTCACGTCATGGGCCCGAACGGGGAGGCGAAATTCTGGATTGAGCCGGTTATCGAACTGGCGCAGAATTATGGCCTGTCGCAGAGGGAGATTGGCGAAACGCTTCGCCTGGTTCAGGAGCACGAACATGACATCCGCAGCGCTTGGCAAGGACATTTCGGCGGTTGAGGTCACCAACGTCTCGAAGCACGGCTTCTGGCTGCTGCTCGGCGAGCGAGAGGCCTTCCTTCCCTTCGAGCAGTTCCCCTGGTTCCGCGATGCCCCGATCGGCAAGCTGGTGAACGTCCAGCTTCCCTCCAGCCACCATCTCTACTGGCCCGATCTCGACGTGGATCTCGCGGTGGAGTCGGTCTTCCATCCCGAACAATATCCGCTTGTCAGCCGGCTTTAATACGCCGTCCCGCAGGGACTGACTTTCCACTCCGGCAGCGCCACAGGAGGCAATTCAATGGCAATCGGCTGGCTGACGATCCTCAAGAGCGTCCCTTGGACCGAGGTCATCAAAAATGCGCCGAAGGTGGCCGAGGGTGCGAAGAAGCTGTGGAACGCGGTGGGCAAGCAGCGCGCTGCGGACGAGGTTGCGGAGGCAGGCGCGCAGCCGGCCGCATCGCACGAACCGCACACCCTGGAGGCGCTGGAAGCCCGCACCGCCGTCCTTGAGAAGGCGGTGTCCGACCTGCACGGCCAGATGCTCGCCTCCTCCGAACTCATCAAGGAACTCGCCGAGCAGAACGCGCAGCTCGTCAAGCGCATCGAGGCCAACCGCAAGCGCACACTCTGGCTGGCCGCGGCAACCCTGGTGCTGGTATTTTATGTATTCTCCGCAGTGCCCTTTTGAACGGGAAACCCGATGAAAAAACTGGTCGTCAAGATACAAGCCGAGCTCGAAGTGCCCGATGACTGGGAGATCGTCCGGCATCCTTCGGGAATCACCGTCCTCAAGATCGGCGACACCTTCGTCGACTTCGACCTGGCGCCCCTGGCGACGACCTCCGGCGACCCCGACGCCGAATGGTCGGACATCAATGTCGAAGTCGTCGAAGAGGTGCTGGATGCCGTCACCGGCCTCGACGCGGACTTGGAATTCATCACGCATCACTAGGACGTCCCCGGATTCAATGCGCCTGGACAAGTGGCTGTGGGCCGCGCGTTTCTTCAAGACCCGCAGCCAGGCGGCCGCGGCGGCGGACGGCGGCAAGGTGAAGCTGAACGGCGCCGCCGCCAAGCCGGCGCGGGAGCTGAAGCCGGGCGACCGGCTGCACATCCGCACCGAGGGCGAGGACTGGGAAGTGGACGTGCTGGGCTTCAACGCGCAGCGCCGCCCCGCCGCCGAGGCCCGGCTGCTCTACCGGGAGACGCCGGAGGGCGCGAGGAAGCGCGCCGAGGCGGCGGAACTGCGCCGGCTGGCGCCGCTGCCGCAGGCCGACGCGAAGGGCCGCCCGACCAAGCGCGACCGGCGGCAGCTGATCCGGCTGCGCGGGGGCGCATAGCCGGGACCGATGCGATCATGAACGCTCCGACACCTTCGACCGCGCGCGCCGCCTGGCCGACGGCGCTTTGCGTCGCGGCAATCGTCCATGGCCTCAGCATTTCGGTCCTGTGGTGGAGCAGGACGCTGGGCGAGATGTCCGGCCCCTACCTCGCCGCCGGCCTCCTCTGGACCTGTGCCTGGATCTTCGTGTGGCCGCTGCTGGCCATGGTCCGCAGGGTCCGGTGGCCTTGCGTGGCGCTGTCCCTGCTGGCCCTGGCGCCGGCGCTGCCCATCGCCTTCATTGCGACACTCGTGATGTTGGGGGCGAAGACCTGACGTGCCCGGCGGCGCGAGGGCATGTAGCCGCGCCGCGGATGCAGAGGCACAATATCGCCGTGGCGCAGGGACTGACTTTTCCGGAGGGCGCAAAAGGGACATGAGGACATGAGCGAAGCGACAACCGATCTCCATCCCTTGCTGGCGGGCGAGACGATCACCCTGCGCCCGCTGCGCGCCGACGACCTGGAGGCGCTGCATGCGGCGGCCGCCGACCCGCTGATCTGGTCGCAGCACCCGGACCCGGTGCGCCACCTGCGGCCGGTCTTCGAGAAGAACTTCTTCGCCGGCGCGCTGGCCGGCGGCGCCTACACGGTCGTCGAGAACGCCAGCGGCCGGATCATCGGCTCGACGCGCTACTACGACTGGAACCCGGACAAGGGGGAGATCGCCATCGGCTACACCTTCCTCGCCCGCAGCCACTGGGGCGGCGCCACCAACGGCGAAATGAAGCGGCTGATGCTCGACAACGCCTTCCGCCGGGCCAGGGTCGTCCGTTTCGACATCGGCAGGGACAACTGGCGCTCGCGCAAGGCCGTCGAGAAGATCGGCGCGCGCTTCTCGCACGAGGGGCGCAAGGAGTTCAACGGCGTCGCGCTCGACTACGTCTTCTACACCATCGAGGCCTCGCAATGGCCGTGCGCGTAGTCAGGCTGGGCACGCCGCGGGCGAAGGACGAGGGCCTGCGCATCGGCACGGTGCGGCGGCCGCCGCGCGGCGTGCCGAAGTCGGAATTCGCCAGCGGCGACTGGTACGACGTGTGGTTCCCGAACCTGTCGCCGAGCGCGGAGACGGTGAAGTTCGCGCAGTCGGCGCAGACGCCGGCGCAGTGGGCGGCCTTCGCGAAGAAGTACCGCGCCGAGATGGCGGCGCCGGACGCAGCGCGCACGCTCGACCTCCTCGCCGCGCTCTCGCACCAAACCGACTTCTCGGTCGGCTGCTACTGCGAGGACGAGGCGCACTGCCACCGCTCGGTGCTGCGCGCGCTGCTCGCCGAGCGCGGCGCGAAGTTCGCCTAGGATTGTTTCAACGCAGCGCCGCCGCGCTGTTGTCGTGCAGCCAGGCGCTGACCAGCGGCCACAGGACCGTCTCCTGGCTGCGCCGGAAAAAACCGAAGTGCCCGATGCGATCGAGGCCGAACTGCCGCGGGCTGAGCTCGCGGTAGTCGACCGGCGCGCCGGTGTAGGCGTCGTGCAGCAGCCGCGAGCCGGATTCGTGCAGCAGCTCGTCGTCGGTGAAGGTCAGCCCCAGCACCGGGTAGCGGGCGCGGGCGTAGGCCTCGCGCGCGCCGGGCTCGCCGCTCAGGATGTAGTCGGGCGTCAGGCACCAGCGCCGCCACTGGTAGAAGGCGCGGCGCGGGATGTCGCCGAGCAGGCCGATGCGGTTGCCCGGGAAATAGCCGAACGCCGGGCACAGCGTCGGCCCGAGCACGTACCACAACAGCGGCGCCGAGCGCCGCACCTTGGGCTGGTTGTGCCGCGTCGCGCCGCTGCCGACCGCGATGTTGACGAGGCCGCTGAGGCGGTCGGCCGACGGCAGCAGGGGCGTCGCCTGCCCGCCGAGGCTGTGGCCCAGCGCGAAGAGCGGCGCGCCGTCCAGCGCGGCGCTGGCATGCCGCACCACCGCGTCGTAGTCGCGCGTGATCCAGTCGGTGATGTCGGCCGTGCAGGCCCGCATCGGCCCCCGCCAGGATTCGCCGATGCCGCGGTAGTCGAAGGTCCACACGCGGAAGCCCTGGCCGGCCAGGAAGGCGGCGAACTCGGCATAGAAGGATTGCGGCACGGCCATCGCCGGGGCGATCACCAGGCCGGCGCGCAGCGGCCGCGCCGGTTCGTGGCAATAGACGGCGAGCGGCGGGCCGTCGTGCGTCTTGAGGTCGAATCGGGTCGGTTCCATGACGGTCCTTTCAGTCGCGGCGGTCGGGGTCGACGGCGAGGCTGCGCCAGGCGGCCTGGCTCAGTTCCCGGATGGCGACGCGCGGCTCGATGTCGATGCGCCCGCCCAGCCACTGCCGCGAATATTCCTGGGCCGGCCCCATCAGCAGCGGCGCATAGAGCCCGGCCGGCAGGCGGCGCAGCACCCCTTGCTTGAACCAGGGCTTGAGCAGCTCGAAGAGGGTCTTGAAATGCGCGGCGGTGCGCTGCCGGATAGCCTCGTCGTAGGCCTGGCCGACCGCCTGCCGCCGCGAGAAGAGGAAGCGCGCCAGGTCGGGCTTCTCGGCGATCCAGCCGATGTGCGCCGCGATCAGGCCGTGGATCGTGCGCTCGGCGCTCGCCTTGCCCGCGGCGCTGGCGATCAGCCGCGCCCAGTAGTCGTCGATGCCGTGGGCGAACAGCGCGGCGGCGATGCCCTCCTTGGTGCCGAAGTGGTGATAGATGCTGCCGACCGAGGCCTGGCTGCGCTGGCGGACGTCCTCGATGGTCGCCGCCTCGATGCCCTTCTCGGAGAACACCGCGAGCGCGGCCGCCAGGATCGCCGACTTGCGGTCGGGCGACGTTTCGATATCGATGACGGGTGGGGGTGCGGGCATGACTGGAACAATATTCTAGAATATTATTCTAGTCAAGCAGGCGGCGTAATATCGCCGTATCGCATGGACTGACTTTTCCGCATGAAGCCCACCGACAAGCTCGACCGCATCGTCCTCGAAGCCCGCCGCGCGGCAGAGCGGCGCGAGCAGAGCTACCGCGAGCAGGCGCTGAAGCTCTATCCGTGGATCTGCGGCCGCTGCGCGCGCGAGTTCACCCGCACCAACCTGCGCGAGCTGACGGTGCACCACCGCGACCACAACCACGACAACAACCCGCCCGACGGCAGCAACTGGGAGCTGCTCTGCCTCTACTGCCACGACAACGAGCACCAGCGCCGGCTGGAGGCAACGGGCGGCGGCGACGGCAAGGCGGCGGGCAGCATCGCCACCCACTCGCCCTTCGCCAACCTGAAGGACCTGCTGGACGGGAAGAAGGGAAAATAGGCCGCTGCGGCCGGGCGCTTAGCGCACGTCCTTGCCGTGCGGATCGCGCGGCCGCGGCGGTTCGCGCACGTCCTTGCCGTGCGGGTCGCGCGGCCGCGGCGGTTCGCGCCATTCCTTGCCCCGCGGCGCCCACTGGCCCGGACGCTCGCGCCAGCCCTTGCCCTGCGGCTCCCAGCGGTGCGGCTCCCAGTAGTGGCCCGGACGCGGCGCTTCCCAGCGGCCGGGCACCCAGTGATGGGCGCGGCCGTTCCAGCCCCAGTAGCCGCCGATCCAGACGTAGCCCGGATAGGGCGCGACGGTGATCACCTCGACGCGCGGCGGCGGCGGCGCGACCATCACCGGCTCATAGTAGACATAACCGTTCGACGCCGGCGCGACGGCGCAGCCGGCCAGGGTGAGGGAGGACACCGCTGCGGCAATCAGGGCGATGCGGGTCGATCTGCTGGTGTTCATGTCGGTTCTCCTTTCGGCGCACGCCGGAATCGGCGCAATGCGCATGCCCTATTTAACGCCCATCCGGCGCCGGAGGCGACAGGCGTTTTGTAAAGTTTGTAAGGGATTGTGTCCGGCCGGCGGCGCTACTGCGCCGGCCAGTGCGGCGTGGCGATGCCCTCGCCGAGGTCGGCCTCGACGAAGCGCCGGCGCAGTTCGAGCAGCTGTTCGATGAGCTGCGGCTCGGCGCGCGCGTAGGCATCGGCATCGGGCACGCGCTTGACCACCACGCCGAGGAGTTCCGTGATGGCGTTGCCGATGGAGTTCTGGCTGATGGTGACGATCAGCTTCCCTTCGTCGTTGCGGTAGATGAGCTGCTTGAAGGCCGGCTGCCAGCGGATGGCGTTGGCGTAGCGGGCATCCTTGATGCAGCGCTCGCGCACCATCTTCGCCGTCCTGAGGAAGTCGTTGTCGAACAGCAGCCGCTCCTCGACCAGCGCCGGGAAATGCAGGTCCGGCAGCATCGGCGCGTTGCGCGTCGACACCTGGCTGAAAAAGCTGCGGTAGAAGTCGAGGAAGCCCTGCAGCAGGGTGTCGTACTCGTGCCAGAAGCGCACCTCGCCGAGTCCGGCCGCGCCGCCCTTCACTTCCCAGCTCGGCAGGCCCTGCGGGTAGCCGGTGAGCGCCAGGCGGCACTCGCCGCGCTCGCACGGCGCCAGCAGTTTCAAATCGAGGCCGGCGAAGAAGGCGCGGTAGGCCTCGCGCATGTGCGCCTGGAACAGCGAGTGCTGGCCGCCGTCGGTGAGGTTGGGGTTGTCGGGATCGGCCGGGGCCGCCGCCGCAAGGTCGCCCTTGTCGAAGACGATGAAGTGGTTGTGCAGCATGCGGATCGAGGGCACGCCGGGCGCGGTGAGCGGCCAGGTGGCGTCGAGGCTGGCCTCGCCGGCCAGCACCAGGTGGCGCGCCGGGTCGGGATAGCGCTCGAGCATGAACTCGACGGCGATGCGGTTCATGCGGTTCCAGACGCGGCGCACCGGCTCCGGCACCTGGGTGCGGCGCACCGGGCGGCCGAGCGGGTCGAGGATGCGCTGCGAGGTGTTGTAGATGATCGAGCCGTCGAAGAGGTTGGAATGGCCGATCGCCTTGCGGTAGAAGAGCAGGCCCTCGGGATTCGCCAGCAGGCCGTTGTTGTGCTCCAGGTCGGCGAGGTTCTCGGCGGAATTGAAGAACTCGTTGGGCTTCATGCCCTCGGGCACCTCGAGCGGGATGGGCCGGTAGGGCGTGACGATTTCGCGCGGGGCGGAGTGCATCAAAAGTCAGTCTGCGGAATACGGCGCATCGGTAATGCGGTCGAAGTAGCGGGCGCGGTAGAGCAGGCGCTTGCGCGTCTCGCTGTCGGAAAAGGCGGCGCGGTCGTGCAGGACGTTGTTGCAGACGAGGCCCATGCCCGGCTCGAGGCGGCCGCGGAAGACGTACGGGGTGTCCGCATCGGCGAGGAGGCGCTCCAGCGCGGCGACGGCGCCCTTCGTCGCAGGGTCGTCGTGCCACTCGATGCTGACGGTGCGCGCCGTGTAGCGCATGTGCAGGTGGCCGTCGGGATACACGCTGAACACCGGCCCCGGTTGCGCCGCGCGCGCCACTTCGCCCTCTTCCAGCCGCGGCGGGATGGTCATGGCGTCGGGCGCCATCAGGGCGCGGATGTAGTCGGGGTTCTCGTCGCGCAGCAGGATGTAGGCGATCTCGTGGTCCATCAGCCGGTTCTCGCCGCCGGACTCGGCGCTCTGCACGCAATGCAGCAGCAGGCCGCGCACCTGGCGGTCGAGCGTGTTGTAGTAGCCGTCGGTGTGCCACTTGATGCCGCGGTCGGTGTACGGGATGAACTCGGTGCGCGTGCCGGCCGGCGCCACCGCCAGCGGCGAGATGCCGTCGTCGTCGGCGAGCCGGTTGGCGTCGAGGCTGACCAGGCCGATCTGGCGGCCGAGCAGGCGCGGGATGTCCTTGTCGGGATCGTTGCCGGTCGTCGAGGCATACAGCGCCATGTTGGCGACGCCGCAGCGCGCCAGCAGCGCCTCGCGCTCGGCAAAAGTCAGTCTGCGCGGATCGGCGACCTCGACCAGCAGGTCTTCGAGCCGGCGCGGATGGGCGGCCAGCTTGGCTTCGCGCCAGGCGGCATAGGCCGTGGCGTTGTCGAGGTCGAAGTGGGCGGGAAGGATCATTCGCCCGACAGGCCTTCGCGGGAACGCCGGGCGGACTTCTCCTCGCCGCCGAAGAGGCCGTCGAGGGTTTTGCGGATGGCCTTCACGCCTTCGGGCGCCTCTATCTCCATGACCTGGTCGTACACCCAGTTCCTGTCCTTCTCCGGCATGCCCTCGCGCACGCGCGCGGCATAGGCGCGGCGGAAGCCGAAGTCGGGGCCTCCGATTTTGTCACCCTCCCGGTCGCAGGAATATTCGGCGTAGTCGGCGCCGGCGGCGTTGAAGACCTCGAGGAAGTGCCGGCGGCAGGCGCCCGGCTCGCTGGTCGCGAGCAGCATGTCGGCGTTGTCCTCGATGGCCTCGGCCATGCGCTTGGCCAGCGCGGTGGTGAACTCGCCGCGCGGTTCCGGTCCCAGCTTGTCGAAGGCGACGCGGTCGGCGTAGTGCGCGTGGAAGGCCATGGTCTCGACGACGTAGTCGAAATACGGCCGGCCGAGGTCGATGTCGAACCTGGCCTCGCGCATGCGCTTGATCGATTCGACGGCGAGCTTCCACGACAGCATGGCGACGACGCTGGCGAGCTCCGCCATCGTGCGCTCCCGCCCGCCGGCGTGGAACCTGCTCCTGATTCGAACCGCCATCTTCTCAACCCCATTTGAACCACGGCGGACACGGCGACACGGCGGGATAACATGCATTTACGCCGTGTCGCCGTGTTCGCCGTGGTGAACCGTCTTTTAGTGCTCCCCTTTCGTGCGGCGGATGCCGGCGAGGCGGTTGCCCTGCTTCTGCGGGCCGCCGCGCGGGAATATCTCGTGCAGATAGTGGTTGCTGCCCTTCTCCGCGCCCCACTTGCCGGTGAAGTGGGCGATCATCGCGCGCACCTGCGGCTGCACGCGGTGCTCGTTGTGGTAATCGCGAATGAACCGGATGATCTGCCAGTGCTCGTCGGTGAGGTCGAGGCCTTCCTCCTTCGCCAGGGCGCGGGCGAAGTCCTCCGACCAGTCGTCGAGGTCGATCAGGTAGCCCTCGGAGTCGACCGGGATCTCCCGGCCTCCGACGGTCATCCAGCGCGCGGTGGTATCGCGATACGCATCTCCCATCCTGCTTCTCCTTTGGTTGTGGTCGACATTGTCCGGGTCGTGTTGTTTTGGCTCGAGGAGGAGGGGCTACTCCGGTTTTTTTCTAGTAGCCGCCCTTGCCGAAGGGCTTGGGCAGGCCGGCGACCTTCACCGCCTGCTTGGCCGGGCCGTCCTTCGGGAAGAGGTCGTACATGACCTTCGAGTCGGCCTCCGGCATCAGCTCCGCCATGTCCTTCATGAAGTTGCGGAAATTCGGCGTGTGGCCGTCCTCGCGGTACTTGTCGCGCATGTAGTTGATGATCTTCCAGTGGTCGTCGGTCAGCGCGATGCCTTCGGCCGCGGCGATGACCTGCACCGCCTCGTCGCTGAAATCCGCTTCCACCAGGTAGCCGTCGGCGTCGACTTCCTTCTCTTCGCCATTGATGGTGTAGCTCATGGTCCTCTCCAGGTTGGTTAAGTTATTTCTTGCGCAGGTAGAACTCGAAGGCGCCGCGCGCGATCTCGATGCGGTCGGCCAGTTCCAGGGCGGTGTTCTTGACCCAGGCGTCGACGTCGGCCGGCGTGCCGGGACAGTTGCTCACCAGCATCAGCAATTCGCCGGACTGCATGCCGTCGAGCAGCTTTTTCGCCTCGAGGATGGGGCCGGGGCAGCTCGTGCCGCGCATGTCGAGCGTGACGTTGGGCTTGAGGGTTCTCTTGCCGCTGCCGCGGGTGACCAGGTAGGCGGTACGTCCGTCGGCCATCTTGTCCTTCACCGCGACCTCGTTGCCGGTCTGGCGCGACCAGGCGAACAGGTCGTCGGAGGTGCCGGGGCAGTCGGAGACGAGCAGCAGGGACTGGCCGGGCTCCATGTCGTCGACGATCTTCTTGGCGCCGATCAGCGGCGCCGGACAGGACAGGCCGCTCATGTCCAGGGTGACTGCGGGTTTCGTGCTCATGACTCCTCCAGATGGCTCAAGTTGTTTGTTCGTTCTATTCGTCGGCGCCGACGGCAACCACCGACTTGTGCGGCACGAAGATGCCGCAGCCGAGCTTGCGCCCTTCGCCCAGGCCGCGCGCCTGCACGGCCAGCGACTGCGACGGCGTCAGGCCGTGCAGCAGCAGGCTGAAACCCTGCACCTCGCCTTCCGGCGTGCTCATTGCATGCGCCTTGCCGGTGATCATCCGCTCCGGCAGGCCCGCCTCGCGCAGCTCGGCGGCCGCCTGCCTGAGAAACTCGGCCTCGTCGATGCTGCCGATGCTGACGAAATGGGAATGCACTGTGGCATACGGCATCAGCTCGCGCAGCCGGCCGGCGCCGACCTCCAGGCCGCTGCCCAACTCGAGCCGGCGGCCGGTGAGAGCCATCGCCTGCTCGGCGCGCGCCGACGGAAGCCGCAGCATCAGCCGTGCGCGGCGGCCGAGGAACAGGCCGCCGTCGGTGCTGGCGGTGCCATGCAGGGGATGCACGCCGGCCAGGGCCTCTTCCTCCAGCCAGTCCAGCGACTCGGCCAGCGCCCGGAACAGGGCATAGCCATAGTCGCGCGGCAATCGCTCGCAAAAGACCTCGAAGCTGATGTCTACAACCTTCATTTTTGCCTGTCGGCCCAATCCTGCAGGGCCTTTCCCCAGCGGGAAGCCGTCTGGGCGTCTATATCGAATATGGTGAAGCGCTTTTTCTCGCGGATGCGCAGGCGGAGCATGGGCGTGCCGCCGGCAAGGTATTCGACCTGCTGCAGCTCGATCTCCTGCCCCCAGATCGGAGCGGTGAACTTGTCCAGCGTGGTGATTTTTTCCTTGTCGTCCATGTTCGTTCCACCCGACGGCTTTGCCCGGTTACGCGGCGGCCCGACGCCGCATCAACAAGGCAAAGGCGTCAGCCATATATAAGTATTTGGCGAAATATGCCTTTCGCCACCCTCTCCGCCTATCACCGGCATGGCGTGCCGCGGCATACCCCTTTCGGGTAGGTTTTCCCTACCCCCACGGGAGGGGGGCGATACCCTGCGGGAGGTATAGGAGATCGCAGTGCAGCATGCGTAACATCAGCGCCAACTTATAGACAGTCTGACCCCAGCAGCACCGTATATAAACCTTAGCACCGGAGACAAATCATGGCTAAGAAACAGCACGACACGCCCAATCTCGACCAGCTGGAATCGGGCCCCTGGCCCAGCTTCGTCACCGGCCTCAAGCGCCTGGCGAAGGACAAGGATGGCATGACCGACCTGCTCGGCCACCTCGAGCATTCCTACCAGACGCGCAAGGGCTACTGGAAGGGCGGCACGGTCGGCGTCTTCGGCTACGGCGGCGGCGTCATCCCGCGCTTCACCGAGATCAAGGACGACAAGGAGCAGCCGGTCTTCAAGGATGCGGCCGAATTCCACACGCTGCGCATCATGCCGCCGGCCGGCATGCACTATAACACCGACATCCTGCGCAAATTCTGCGACATCTGGGACAAGCACGGCTCCGGCCTGATCGCCTTCCACGGCCAGTCCGGCGACATCATGTTCCAGGGCTGCACCACCGAGAACGTGCAGAAGGCCTTCGACGAGATCAATGAACTGGGCTTCGACCTGGGCGGCGCCGGCCCCGCCGTGCGCACCTCGATGGCCTGCGTCGGCCACGCCCGCTGCGAGCAGTCCTGCTACGACGAAGGCAAGGGCCTGCGCACCATCGTCAATGCCTTCCTCGACGACATCCACCGCCCGGCCCTGCCCTACAAGTTCAAGTTCAAGTTCTCCGGCTGCCCGAACGACTGCATGAACTCCATCCAGCGCTCGGACATGGCCATCATCGGCACCTGGCGCGACAACATCCAGACCGACGAGGCCCTGGCGAAGAAATGGTTCGCCAAGCACGGCATGAACGAGCTGGTGAACGACGTCGTCGGCATGTGCCCGACGCGCGCCATCCAGCTGAAGGAGATCAAGGCCGTCTCCAAGGACGCCGCCGTTTCCAGCGTCGCCGTCAATGACACCCAGGCCCTGGAGATCAACAACAAGGACTGCGTGCGCTGCATGCACTGCATCAACGTCATGACCGGCGCCCTGGCCCCGGGCAAGGACCGCGGCGCCACCATCCTGGTCGGCGGCAAGCGCACCCTGAAGATCGGCGACCTGATGGGCACCGTCGTCGTGCCGTTCATGAAGCTGAAGACCGACGAGGACTACGAAGCCCTCCTCGACCTGGCCAAGCGCACCGTCGATTTCTTCGCCGAGAACGCGCTGGAGCACGAGCGCACCGGCGAGATGATCGAGCGCATCGGCCTGGTGAACTTCCTCGAGGGCATCGAGGTCGAGGTCGACCCGAGCATGATCTCGAACCCGCGCACCAACCCCTACGTCCGCATGGACGACTGGGACGAGGAAGTGGCCCGGGTCAAGGCCAAGCAGGCGGCCGCCTGATCGACGAACGTACAAACTGACGGAGACACACCATGTCACAGCCTCAATTGCGCAAGCCGGTCGAGTGCGGCGTGCCGGACCACATGCAGTACCTGCATCCGACCCTGCGGAAGAACTACGGCAACTGGAAATACCATGACCGGCCCCGGCCCGGCGTGCTGCACCACGTCTCGCATTCCGGCGAGGAAGTCTGGTCGGTGCGCGCCGGCACGCAGCGCCAGATGGACGTCTACACCATCCGCAAGCTGTGCGACATCGCCGACAAGTACGCCGAAGGCCATGTCCGCTTCACCATCCGCAGCAACATCGAGTTCATGGTCGCCGACGAGAAGAAGGTGGCCCCGCTGATCGCCGAACTGGAGAAGAGCGGCTTCCCGGTCGGCGGCACCGGCAACTCGGTGTCGATGATCGCCCACACCCAGGGCTGGCTGCACTGCGACATCCCCGGCACCGACGCCTCGGGCGTGGTGAAGTCCCTGATGGACGAGCTCTACGAGGAATTCATCCACGAGGAAATGCCGAACCGCGTGCGCCTGTCCACCTCCTGCTGCGAGATCAACTGCGGCGGCCAGGCCGACCTGGCCATCGTCATCCAGCACACCAAGCCGCCGAAGATCAACCACGACCTCGTCGCCAACGTCTGCGAGCGCCCGTCCGTCGTCGCGCGCTGCCCGGTGGCGGCCATCCGCCCGGCCATGGTGAACGGCAAGCCCTCGCTGGAAGTCGACGAGAAGAAGTGCGTCTGCTGCGGCGCCTGCTTCCCGCCCTGCCCGCCCATGCAGATCAACGATCCCGAGCACTCGAAGCTGGCGATCTGGGTCGGCGGCAAGAACTCCAACGCCCGCATCAAGCCGCAGTTCATGAAGATGGTCGCGGCGGGCCTGCCCAACAACGCCCCGCGCTGGCCCGAAGTCGCCGCCGTGGTGAAGAAGATCCTGCGCGTGTACAAGGAAGATGCCCGTCCCTGGGAGCGCATGGCCGACTGGATCGAGCGCATCGGCTGGCCGCGCTTCTTCGAGAAGACCGGCCTGCCCTTCACGAAGTACCTGATCGACGACTGGCGCGGCTCGCGTTCGAACCTGAACGCCTCGACGCACATCCGCTTCTGATTCGGAGACGCCATGAAGATCGGCATCCTCATCAACGAAGGCCCCTACACGCACCAGGCCACGGACAGCGCCTACCTGTTCGCCCGCGCCGCCATCGAGAAGGGACACGAGGTCAGCCGCGTGTTCTTCTACCACGACGGCGTGAACAACTCGACGCGCCTGACCGAGCCGCCGCAGGACGACCGCCACATCGTGAACCGCTGGGCCAAGCTGGCCCAGGAGCACGGCATCGACCTGGTGGTGTGCGTGGCCGCCGCCCTGCGCCGCGGCATCAAGGACGAGAACCTGGCGCCCGGCTTCCGCATCTCGGGGCTGGGGCAGCTGATCGAAGCCGGCATCCAGGCCGACCGTCTGGTCACCTTCGGCGATTAAGGCAAGGCTCAGGGAGACATCGCGATGAGCGAAGGACAAATCAAGAAATTCATGTACGTGAACCGCAAGGCACCGCACGGCACCATCTACGCGCTGGAGTCGCTGGAAGTGGTGCTGATCGCCGCCGCCTTCGACCAGGACGTCAGCCTGGCCTTCATGGACGACGGCGTGTACCAGCTGAAGAAGGGCTGGAACACCAAGGGCATCGAGGTGAAGAGCTTCCAGCCGACCTACCGCGCGCTGGACGACTACGACATCAACAAGCTCTACGTCGAGAAGGAGGCCCTGGAAGCGCGCGGCCTGACGGAAGAGGACATGTGCGTGCCCGTCGAGGTGCTCTCGCGCGCCGAGATCGGCAAGCTGATGGAAACCCAGGACGTGGTCCTGAGCTTCTAAAGGGGAAATAAGATGCTGCACATCGTGAACAAGTCGCCCCTGGACCGCAATTCCCTGGACACCTGCCTCGCCACGGCGCAGCCGGGCGGCGCCCTGCTGCTCATCGAGGACGGCGTCTACGCCGCGACGAACGGCAATGCCGCCGCCGGCAAGCTGAAGCAGGCCATGGGCCAGATGAAGGTCTATGCGCTGAAACCCGATCTGGAGGCGCGCGGCATGGCCGATCGCGTCCTGGAAGGCGTCAACCTGGTCGATTACGGCGGCTTCGTCGATCTCGTGACGGAACACGCCACCTGCCAATCCTGGCTGTAAGCGATTTTTGGTTTTTTAAGGAGATACACCATGGCTATCGAAGTGAATGGCAAGACCTACGAGACCGACGAGGAAGGCTACCTGACCGACATCAACGAGTGGAACGAGGATGTCGCCAAGATTCTCGCCGAGCAGGAAAACATCAACATGAGCGAGCAGCACTGGGAGGTCATCAACTTCCTGCGCGAGTACTACAACGAGTTCCAGATCGCCCCGGCCGTGCGCGTGCTGACCAAGGCCATCGGCAAGAAGCTGGGGCCGGAGAAGGGCAACAGCCAGTACCTGTACGAGCTGTTCCCCTACGGCCCGGGCAAGCAGGCGTGCAAGATCGCCGGCCTGCCGAAGCCGACCGGCTGCATCTGATTCGCCGGACTCGCCGGTAGCCCGTCGTTCCCGCGCAAGCGGGAATCCAGGATGAGTGCTGGGTCCCCGCCTGCGCGGGGACGACAGGGCATGGCCCACAACGCACGGACAGCCCCTAGCCCATGAGCGCAGCCACGATCTTCTTCGCCGTCCTCTTCTACGCCGCCACGGCGATCCTCGTCGCCGGCCTGGCGTACAAGATCGCCGACTACTTCCGCACGCCGGCGCCGCTGAAGATCCCCACCACCCCGGCGCCGACCACCACCGGCGGCGTGGTGCTGCGCATGCTGCGCGAAGTGGCGCTGTTCGAGAGCCTGTTCAAGTCCAACCTGTGGATCTGGGCCTTCGGCATCCTCTTCCACGGCGCGCTGCTGCTGGTGCTGCTGCGCCACCTGCGCTACTTCACCGAGCCGGTGTGGTTCTGGGTCGGCTGGGTGCAACCCTTCGGCCTGTATGCCGGCTTCGCCATGGTGGCCGGCCTCGCCGGCCTGTGGGGCCGCCGCTTCGTCGTCGAGCGCATCCGCTACATCTCGACGCCGTCCGACCACCTGATGCTGGCCCTGCTCGCCGGCATCGGCCTCTCCGGCCTGGCCATGAAGTTCCTCATGCACACCGACATCGTCGCCGTGAAGGCCTTCTTCCTCGGCCTGATGCGCTTCGACGTGCAGCCGCTGCCCGCGCATCCGGGCCTCTACATCCACCTGACGCTGGTGGCGCTGCTGATGATCATCTTCCCCTTCAGCAAGCTGCTGCACGCGCCGGGCGTGTTCTTCAGCCCGTCGCGCAACCAGGCCGACGACCCGCGCGAGAAGCGCCATCTGGCGCCCTGGGCCGCCGAACTCGAGAAGAACTGAGACTGCCATGGCCGCCGCAGAATTCACGACACCCGAACTCAAGGACTTCCCCGCCATCCCGGCGCTGCAGCGCGACGCCATGGCGGAGAGCAAGCCCTACGTCGCCAGCGACAAGATCAACACGGCCATCGGCTTCCCCGGCGAGCTGGTGCCGGACTGGGAGGCCAAGGCCATCGGCCACCTCGGCGAGCTGCTGAAGAAATACCGCTCGCTCAAGGTCTACCTCGACGCCTGCGTGCATTGCGGCGCCTGCACCGACAAGTGCCACTATTTCCTCGGCACCGGCGACCCGAAGAACATGCCGGTGGCGCGCCAGGACCTGCTGCGCGGCGTCTACCGCCGCCACTTCACCCTGGCCGGCAAGCTGTTCCCGAAGCTGGTCGGCGCCACCGACCTGACGCGCGAAGTGCTCGACGACTGGTACAAGTACTACCACCAGTGTTCCGAGTGCCGCCGCTGCTCGGTGTTCTGCCCCTACGGCATCGACACCGCCGAGATCACCATGGCCGGCCGCGAGATCCTCGATTCGATCGGCTACGGCCAGAAGTACTCGAACGAGATCATCGGCAAGGTACACAAGATCGGCAACAACCTCGGCCTGCCCGGCCCGGCGCTGGCAGACACCCTTCAGGGCGTCGAGGAGGACGTCAAGGAAGACACCGGCGTCGACGTCAAGTATCCGATGGACGTGAAGGGCGCCGAGGTCCTGCTGATCACCCCCTCGGCCGACTTCTTCGCCGAGCCGCACATCGACAGCCTGATCGGCTACGGCAAGGTCTTCCACGCCGCCGGCATTTCCTGGACGCTGTCCTCGAAGGCCTCGGAAGCCGGCAACTTCGGCATGTTCATCGGCAACTACGACCAGCTGCGGACGATCGCCCTGCGCATCCGCGAGGCGGCCCTCGAACTGGGCGTCAAGCGCATCGTCGTCGGCGAATGCGGCCACGCCTGGCGCGTCGCCTACAGCTTCTGGAACACCCTGACCGGCATCGGCGCCGGCGCCAACGATCCCTTCGCGGTGCAGCTGCAGAGCCAGCTCGACCACCGCTACAAGCAGCCGGCGCACATCTGCGAGGTAACCTGGGACCTGATCCAGCGCGGCGCCCTGAAGTTCGACAAATCCGCCAACGACCACCGCATCATCACCTTCCACGACTCCTGCAACGTGGCGCGCGCCTCGCGCATGGGCGACACGCCCGGCGGCCAGTTCGATATCCCGCGATCGATCATCAAGGCCGTGGCGAACAATTACTTCGAGATGGCGCCCGGCACCACGCACGAGGCGACCTTCTGCTGCGGCGGCGGCGGCGGCGTGCTCACCGACGAGCTGCTCGAGCTGCGCGTCAAGGGCTCGATGCCGCGCATGGGCGCGCTCAAGCAGGTGGTGGACCAGCATGGCGTGAATTTCATGGCGACCATCTGCGCCATCTGCAAGGCGCAGTTCACCAAGGTCCTGCCCTACTACAAGTTCAACCGCGGCATGGTCGGCGGCGTGCACCAGCTCGTCAGCACGGCCATCCGGCTCGGCAGCAACGATTAAGCATTACAAGGAGACAAAGATGTCGGCCACCAACGAGAAATCCGATACCCAGAAACTGACCTTCCGTCGCTACAAGGACGGCGACAGCAAGCACGTGCCCTGGAACAAGCAGATCTTCCAGGCCAGCCACACCTACAAGTGCCCGACCTACATCCAGTCGACGCCGCCCTGCCAGGGCAGCTGCCCCTCCGGCGAGGACATCCGCGGCTACCTCAACATCGTGCGCGGCGTCGAGAAGCCGCCGGTCGGCGCCGACGGCAAGCCGGTGATGCCGGTGTATGAATACGCCTGGCGCCGCCTGACCGAGGCCAACCCCTTCCCCTCGGTGATGGGCCGCGTCTGCCCGGCGCCCTGCGAGACCGGCTGCAACCGCAACGCCCTCGAAGACCACGTCGGCATCAACTCCGTCGAGCACTTCCTCGGCGAGTACGCCATCAAGAACAACCTGAAGTTCGCGGCCCCCGAAACGAAGACCGGCAAGAAAGTGGCGGTCATCGGCGGCGGCCCGGCCGGCCTCTCCTGCGCCTACCAGCTGGCGCGCATGGGCCATGAAGTCACCATCTTCGACGAGCACGAGTTCCTCGGCGGCATGATGCGCTACGGCATCCCCGGCTTCCGCACGCCGCGCGAGGTCCTCGACGCCGAGATCCAGCGCATCCTCGACCTCGGCGTGAAGACCAGGCTGAAGACCCGCATCGGCACCGACGTCAAGATGGAGGACATCCGCAAGCAGTTCGACGCCGTGTTCCTCGGCCTCGGCGCCCAGGGCGGGCGTGCCTTGCCCTGCGACGGCAACGACGCCCCCAACGTGGTCACCGCGACCTCCTTCCTGCGCGCCTTCAACGACGGCCGCATGAAGTACGTCGGCAAGCGCGTGGTGGTGGTCGGCGGCGGCGACACCTCGATCGACGTCGCCACCGTGGCGCGCCGCCTCGGCGCCATCGACAACCCGAAGCCGACCGACCGTCCGGAGGACATCATCGGCGGCCGCGCCGCCCACGACGTCGCCGAGATCTCGGCCCGCCAGGGCGCCGAAGTGACGCTGACCTCGGTGTTCGGCGTCGACAAGATGCAGGCCAACAAGCACGAGATCGAGCAGGCCAAGGCGGAAGGCATCGACATCCGCGGCGGCTGGGCCCCGGTCGGCGTGGTGCGCGGGGCCGACGGCCGCGCCACGGCGCTGCGCGTGGCGCAGTGCGAGGCCAAGTTCGTCGGCCCGAAGCTCGAGATCAAGATGATCGAAGGCACCGAGCAGGAGATCCCGGCCGACCTGATCGTCTCGGCCATCGGCCAGGCGGTGGATTTCACCGGCCTCGAGGAGTTCGACTCCGGCAAGGGCAACGTGGCCGCCGACAAGAACTACCAGGTGCAGAACAAGCCCGGCGTGTTCACGGGCGGCGACGTCATCCGTCCGCACCTCCTGACCACCGCCATCGGCCACGGCTGGATCGCCGCCGAGGGCATCGACCGCTTCCTGCGCGGCGAGGAACAGGACAAGCGCGCCAAGATCGACGTGCATTACTGGGACATGCAGCGCAAGCTGATCGAAAAGGGCAAGCAGCCGCAGCCGGCCACCGAGCCGCTGCGCGGCACCGACGCCTCCAACGTCGCCGTGCACAACTACGACAACCGCTCCGACCGCTACGTCATCACGCACAAGGAGCTGTTCCTCGGCCACTTCGGCTACACGCCGCGCAACATCCGCAACGTCATCACGCTGAACAAGGAGCAGGCCCTCGGCAACTTCCAGGAGCGCCTGGACCCGCTCATCGAGGCGCAGGCCATTGCCGAGGCCAAGCGCTGCATGAGCTGCGGCCAGTGCTTCGAGTGCGACAACTGCGTGGTGTACTGCCCGCAGACGGCGGTGTATCGCGTCAAGAAGACCGAGGCGACCACCGGCCGCTACGTGGCGACCGACTACACGAAGTGCATCGGCTGCCACATCTGCCACGACGTCTGCCCGACCGGCTACATCCAGATGGGACTGGGCGAATGAAAACCCTGGCGATCGCCGTGCTGTGGGGACTGACTTTTGCCGCGGCGCACGCGGCGGAGCCCGGCCGCACGCCGCTGCCGGCCATCGCCATCGAGAAGCCCGGCCAGTGCGTCGAGCCGAAGGATGTCATGCGGCGCGACCACATGAAGCTGCTGAAGCACCAGCGCGACAAGACCATGCACCAGGGCATCCGCACCAAGCCGCACAGCCTGAACGAGTGCATTTCCTGCCACGCCAGCCAGAAGACCGGCAGCGTCACCGGCGACGGCGGCTTCTGCCAGAGCTGCCACGACTACGCGGCGGTGAAGCTCGACTGCTGGGACTGCCACCAGCCGAAACCCGGCCAGAAGGCCGCCACGGGAGTCCGGCCATGAGCGACAACAACAGCACCAGCCGCCGCGGCTTCCTCGCCACCTCCGCCGCCGCCCTGGCGGGACTGACTTTGGCCCCCGGCATCCGCCTCGTCGAGATCGCCGCCGCCAAGCCGGACAACGAGCCGGTCACGTCAAAAGTGCGCTGGGGCATGCTGATCGACACCACGCGCTGCCAGAGCGGCTGCACCGAATGCGTCTCCGCCTGCGGCAAGGAAAACGGCCTCGGCGAAGTGACGAAGCCGCGCACCGACGCGCAGTGGATCCGCAAGATCGACCTGAAGGACCTGAAGAGCGGCCACGCCCTCTCGCTGCCGATGATGTGCCAGCACTGCGCCCACCCGCCCTGCGTGGACGTCTGCCCGACCGGCGCCTCGTTCAAGCGCGCCGACGGCATCGTGCTGGTCGACCGCCACATCTGCATCGGCTGCCGCTACTGCATGATGGCCTGCCCGTACAAGGCGCGCTCCTTCGTGCATGAGCCGCACACCGACCAGAACCCCGAAGTGCCGCGCGGCCAGGGCTGCGTCGAGAGCTGCACGCTGTGCGTGCACCGCGTCGACCGCGGCGGCACGCCGGCCTGCGTCGAGGCCTGCGCCGCAGCCGGCCACAACGCCATGCTGTTCGGCGACCTGAACGACCCCGAGAGCGCGATCGCCAAGCGCGTCCGCGAAGTGAAGACCACCCAGGTGCGCGCCGACCTCAAGCTCGACCTCGGCGTCCGTTACGAGGGCATTTGATCATGGCATCCGCAAGCTACGTCGAAACGCAAAGCCGCCCCGCCGCCTTCTGGGGCCTGCTGGCCGCAGGCGGCCTGTTCCTGCTGGCGGCCTTCGCCGCCTTCCTGCACTTCGAGCATAGCGGCCACGTCGTCACCGGCATGGACAACCAGATCGTCTGGGGCATCCCGCACGTCTTCGCCGTGTTCCTCATCGTCGCCGCCTCGGGCGTGCTCAACGTCGCCTCGATCGGCTCGGTCTTCGGCAAGCCGATGTACAAGGCGCGTGCGCCGCTGTCCGGCCTGCTGGCGCTGGCCATGATGGCCGGCGGCCTCGCCGTGCTGGCGGCCGACCTCGGCCGCCCCGACCGCCTCATCGTGGCGATGACGCACTTCAACTTCAAGTCGATCTTCGCCCTCAACATGATGTTCTACTCGGGCTTCTTCGCCATCGTCGCAGCCTACCTGGTGACGATGATGGACCGCAGCCTGAACGGCTACTCGAAGATCGTCGGCTTCCTCGCCTTCTTCTGGCGCCTGGCGCTGACCACCGCCACCGGCTCGATCTTCGGCTTCCTGATCGCCCGCACCGCCTACGGCTCGGCCCTGATGGCGCCGATGTTCATCATCTACTCCTTCGCCTACGGCCTGGCGGCCTTCCTCATCGTGCAGGGCTCGATGTACGCCTGGAACGGCCTGCAACTCGACGCGCGCATCCTCGCCCGCATGAAGAACCTGCTCGCCGTCTTCGTCGGCGCGGCGCTGTATTTCACCGCCGTGATGCACCTGACCAGCCTCTATTTCGCCAAGCAGGACGCCTACGAGCGCTTCCTCCTGCTCGACGGCGGCATCTACACCACGGCCTTCTGGCTCGGCCAGGTCGCGGTCGGCGGCATCCTGCCGCTGGCGCTGATCTTCGCGCCCGGCGCGACGCAAACGCGGGTGATTGCCGCCTCCGTCCTGGTGGTGCTGGGCGGCCTCGCCCAGATGTTCGTCACCATCGTCGGCGGCCAGGCCTTCCCGCTCGAGATGTTCCCCGGCTACGCCGTCTCCAGCACCTTCCAGGACGGCATCGTGAACAGCTATTCGCCGGTGCTCGGCGAGTTCGCCCTCGGCTTCGGCGGCATCGCCCTGGCCTTCCTCATCACCGTCGTCGCGGTGCGCGTGCTGCGCTTCCTGCCGCAGGACGATTTCGCCGCGCTCAAGGCCGAAGACTGATCCGGCCCGGCCGGACCGCGCTACACTGCAGCGGATGCACCGCTTCCTCATTTCCGCCGCGCACAAGTCCTCCGGCAAGACGACGCTGAGCCTCGGGCTGGCGGCCGCCCTGCGGCAGCGCGGCCTCTCGGTGCAGACCTTCAAGAAGGGTCCCGACTACATCGACCCGATCTGGCTCGGGCTGGCCGGCGGCCGCCCCTGCCGCAACCTGGATTTCTACCTGCAGCCCTACGCCGAGATCCTCGACAGCTTCGCCCGCCACGCCACGCACACCGACGTCGCCCTCGTCGAGGGCAACAAGGGCCTCTACGACGGGCTCGACCTGGCCGGCAGCAACAGCAACGCCGCCCTGGCCGAACTGCTCGACCTGCCGGTGGTGCTGGTGCTCGACGCGCGCGGCATGACGCGCGGCATCGCCCCGCTGATCCTCGGCTACCAGGCCTTCGACCGCAACATCCGCATCGCCGGCGTCATCCTCAACCGCCTCGGCGGCAAGCGCCACGAGGCCAAGCTGCGCGCCGTCATCGAGCACTACACCGACGTGCCGGTGCTGGGCGCCGTGCTGGAGAACCCCGAGCTGGCCATCGTCGAGCGCCACCTCGGCCTGATGCCGGCCAACGAGGCCGCCGCCGCCGAGGCACGCATCGCGGCCATCGCCAAAATCGTTTCGGAACAGGTGGACATCGAGCGCCTGCTGCAGGTCACCGCCACCGACCAGCCGCTGCGGCCCGCCTTGCGGGCGGCCGCAGTAGACACGCAACCGACGTTGCGCGTGGGCATCGCCCGCGACCCGGCCTTCGGCTTCTACTACGCCGACGACCTCGACGCCCTCCGGCAGGCCGGCGCCGAGCCGGTGTTCTTCAGCCCCATCGCCGACCGGCAACTGCCGGAAGTCGACGCCCTCTTCCTCGGCGGCGGCTTCCCCGAGTGCTTCATGCGCGAACTGGAAGCCAACCGCGGCATGCGCGAATCCGTGCGCAACGCCATCGAGGCCGGCCTGCCGGCCTATGCCGAGTGCGGCGGCCTCATGTACCTCGCCCGCAGCCTGGCCTGGCGCGGCGAGAAGCGCGAGATGGCCGGCGTGATCGCCGCCGACGTGGTGATGCACGAGAAGCCGGTCGGCCGCGGCTACGTGCGACTGGCGCCCACCGACGCCCACCCCTGGCTGCCGGCAGGCAGCCATCCGGACGAGATCCCGGCGCACGAATTCCACTACTCCAGCCTGGAGAACCTCGACCCGGCCACGCGCTTCGCCTACGAGGTGAAGCGCGGCCACGGCGCCGACGGCGCCCACGACGGCATCGTCCACAAGAACCTGCTGGCCTCCTACACGCACCTCAGGAGCGCCGGCAACTGCAACTGGGCCGCCCGCTTCGTCGGCTTCGCCCGGCTGTGCCTGGAAACCGCTTCCCACCCCAACCCCTGAATAGGACAAGACCGACCATGTTTACCCTGACCCCCGCCGCCGCCACCCGCATCCTCGACTCCGCCCAGCAGAGCGACGCCGTCGGCATGGCCCTGCGCGTCGCCGCCAAGATGGAAGAAGACGGCCAGATCGCCTTCGGCATCGGCTTCGACGACGAGCGCGAGCACGACCTTTCCTACGAATGCGAGGGCCTCACCGTCCTCATCGCCCCGCCCAGCCGCGACCTCCTGGACGGTATGCTGCTCGACTTCGTCGAGGTCGAGCCGGGCGAATGGCAGTTCGTCTTCATGCAGACCCAGGCGCCGGGCGGCAGCTGCCCGCCCTCCAGCTGCGGCGGCTGCGGCAGCCGGGGCGGCTGCGGCTCGGCCAACTAGGCTTCGCAGGTATAATGGCGGCCAACTTGCAATGAAGGCGGCCGGACACTGACCCGGCCGCCGCCACCGCCGAATCCATGGATTTCCTGCCGATCTTCCTGAACCTCAAGGGCGCACGCTGCCTCGTCGTCGGCGGCGGCGCCGTCGCCGCGCGCAAGGCCGGCCTGCTCGCCGGCTGCGGCGCGAAAGTCGCCGTCGTTTCCCCCGAACTGGGCGAGACCCTCGCCGCCGAGAAGGCCGCCGGCCGCATCGAGCACATCGCGGCGCGCTTCGACGACGCCCACCTCGCCGGTGCGACCGTCGTCATCGCCGCCACCGACGACCATGCCGTGAACGCCGCCGTCTCGCGCGCCGCCAAGGCCCGCGACCTGCCGGTGAACGTGGTCGACTCGCCCGAGCTGTGCAGCTTCATCTTCCCGTCCATCGTCGACCGCTCGCCGATGATCGTGGCGGTATCGACCGGCGGCGCCTCGCCGGTGCTGGCGCGCCTGATGCGGGCGAAGCTGGAGACCCTGCTGCCGGCCACCTACGGCCGCCTGGCGCAGCTGGCCAACGGCCTGCGCGACCGCGTCAAGCAGCATTTCGCCAACCCGGCGCAGCGGCGCATCTTCTGGGAAAAAATGCTCGGCGGCAGCTTCGCCGACCTGGTGCTGGCCGGCAAGGGCACGGAAGCGGAAAAATATTTCGACGAACAGCTCGCCGCGACGCAGGACGAACCGCTGCGCGGCGAGGTCTACCTCGTCGGCGCCGGCCCCGGCAACCCGGACCTCCTCACCTTCCGCGCGCTGAAGCTGATGCAGCAGGCCGACGTGGTGGTGCACGACAACCTCGTATCGCCCGCCATCGTCGAGCTGTGCCGGCGCGACGCCAGCCGCATCTACGTCGGCAAGCAGCGCAACGACCACACCCTGCGCCAGGAAGAGATCAACGCCCTGCTGGTGAAGCTGGCCAAGGAAGGCAAGCGCGTGCTGCGCCTGAAGGGCGGCGACCCCTTCATCTTCGGCCGCGGCGGCGAGGAGATCGAGACGCTCACCGCCAACGGCATCTCCTTCGAGGTGGTGCCCGGCATCACCGCGGCGGCGGGCGTCGCCTCGTACTCGGGCATTCCGCTGACCCACCGCGACTACGCCCACGCCTGCGTCTTCGTCACCGGCCACCTCAAGGACGGCACGATGGACCTCGACTGGACCGGCCTGGCGCGGCCGCAGCAGACCGTCGTCTTCTACATGGGCCTGCACGGCCTGCCGGTGCTGTGCAAGGAACTGGTGGCCCACGGCCTGCCCGACACCACCCCGGCCGCCATCGTCCAGCAGGGCACCACCAGCCGCCAGCGCGTCCTCATCGGCACCCTGGCCAGCCTGCCGCAGCAGGCGCAGGACGCCCAGCTCAAGCCGCCGACCCTCATCATCGTCGGCGACGTGGTCCGGCTGCACGACAAGCTGAAGTGGTTCGACCCCGCCGGCGCACCCGACGTCGGCAGCTGGAAGAAGGACGACAAGGCCTCCGCCTAGGCGGAGGCCTGCCGCGACCGCCCGGCGTTTCGCCTACTCTCCCCCGCCGCCCGGATGAACCGGTCCGCCCGTGCAGGCGGACAGCAGGACGGCCACCGTCAGCAACAGCAGGGGCATGCCAAGGGAACGAAAAGTTTCGGAATAAAGCGCTTCGGCAAGTTTCTTCTTCATGGCTTCCTCCTTGTCGTGGGTGCAGCGCTTTCAGTATAGACCCCGCCGACAAAACAAAAGGCGCGGGAGCCTTCGCCCTCGCGCCTTTCGCACTACCCTCAAACCCAACCCCGGACCTCCCCGCCGCCGCCTGCCCGGCCGCCATGCTTACAGGCGCTGCGCGGATCGGGGATTCCGGTAACTTCCTGCCCCCGCTCCCTGAGCCGGGAGGGGCATCAAAAACACACTTGCTGGATTGAATGCTAGGCGCCCCGGCGGAAAAAGTCCGTGAATTCCGTCACGCCACGCCGCAAATTACTAAAGCGCCTTCAACGCTCCCGCCCGGCCTCGTGCCAGGCCTTCTGCACGGGCGAGAGCAGGTATTCCAGCACGCTGCGGGTGCCGAGCAGGATTTCCGCCGAGGCCTGCATGCCGGCGGTAAGCATCAGGCGCTCGCTGTTCTGCTCGAGCTGCATGGCCTTCAGCGCCACCAGTGCGCGATAGGTCAGCGGCGCGGCCTTCGCGTTCCTCTCCCCGCTGCCGTTCTGCTTCCCCTGCAGATTGCCGTCGGCCGCATCGGCACTGACGTGTTCCACCGTGCCTTCCACCATGCCGTACTTCTGAAAGGGAAAGGCGGCGAGCTTCACCTTCACCGGCTGACCCTGGCGGACGAAGCCGATGTCCTGGTTCGACACCCACACCTCGGCGCGCAGGACGTCGTCCTGCGGCACCAGGGTCAGCAGCACCGTGCCCGGCTGCACCACCGTGCCGGCGGTGTGGGTGGCGATGTCCTTCACCACGCCGGCCTGCGAGGCCTTGAGTTCGAGCAAGCCCTCGCGGTGCGCCTGCTTGTCCCGCTCCTGCATGAGCTTGTCCACCTGCCCCTGTATCTCGTTGCGCTCGGCAAAGAGCTGGCGACGGTTGTCGGCGACAATCTGCGCAAGCCGTTTCTCCGACTGCGCAACCGAGGCGCGCGCCGACTCGATGACGTGCTCCTGGGTGGCGAACTCCTGCTCCTTCTCGATGCGCTCGCGGCGCTTGTCCGAGGCCATCAGCGGACCGGCGAAGCCATCCTTCGAGAGCTTCTCGAAGGCGGCGTCCTGGGCGCGATAGTGCGGCAGGGTATCGGCCAGCTTGGCCCTCACCTGCTGTGCGGCGGCCATCTCGCGGCGTGCCTTCTCCAGCTTCGCCCGCTCCTCCGCAAGCGCCGCCTCGAGCGCAGCGCGGTTGGCCCTGAACTGCGCCTCGACCTCTCGCACCAGCCCGGCCGGCACGCCGGCCTCGGTCCTGAACTCCGTCTGCGCCAGCTCCGCATCGATGCGGACGAGCGTCAGGCGCTTGCGGAAAAAGTCAGCCTCCAGGGCACGGCGATCCGCTTCGGAGAGCTGCGTATCCATGCGCATCAGCACCTGGCCCTCCGCAACCCGCTCGCCTTCGCGCACGAGGATTTCCTTGACGATGCCGCCTTCGGCCGGCTGCACGATCTTCACGTAGCTGTGCGGCACCAGCTTGCCCTCGGCCACGGCGACGATGTCGAGGCGGCCGAGCACCGACCAGGCGAGCAGCGCGCCCAGGAGGCCAAGCAAAACATGGAGCACGCGCCGGCCCAGCGGCGAAGGCGGCGACTCCTGCAGGCTTACGATCCGGGGCGAGAAGATCGCGGGATCCGCCTCGGGCATCGACCATTTCCCGGCCAATCGGCTCATGACCATCCCAGCCTCTGGATGCCATCGCGCAGCCCCTGAAAACGCACGAGGCCGTGATCCGCTCCCGGGCCCGGCGGCACGGGGGCGAACTCCCGGCACATGGCGTCGCGACCGCCATGAACCATTCCTCCCAGTCCCCCGTATTCCGCAGCCTGCCCCAAGCCGTCCCAGCCAGCTGGCCGCTCGGCGAGCAGGTGCTGCAATGCCCTTTCCATGCGAATCCAGCTTTGCCGGATATCGCTCTCCCTGTGTGCGCCCGCCTTGCCGCCGCAATCGCGAAGGGGGTCGCTCCAACGGGAGACGGCGGCGGCATCGATGCGATCGGACTGGCGGTGTCCCCGGCTCCTGCCCCATTCGGCGATCCAGTCCTCGCAAGCGGCATGCGGCGCCCGGACATCGCATTCGACTTCATCCCGGCGGCGTCCGGGATGTCCCGGCATCGCTCCCGGCCCGTCGTTCCAGTTGTCGCCATGCCCGGGCGGCGGCGGATCCTCGCCGTTCCCCACCCCCTCGTTGCCCTTGGGCAGGATCGTCCTGCTGCCCAGCGCAATCCTGAAGACATCCTCGGCGCTCGAACACTCGCCGTGGCCGTCGCTCGCCACGACCCTGACTTCGATGCTGCCTCTGCCGCCGCCGGGCGCCGTGCCGCTGAAGGTCTGCGTCGCCGCGTCGAATTTGAGCCAGCCCGGCAGCGGCTTGCCGTTGGCAAGCGTCGCCGAATAGTTCAGCACATCGTTGCGATCGCGGTCGCGGAAGCTGCCGGCCGGCACTTGCCAGGAAAAAGCCGCACCCCGGGCCAGCTGAACGTCGGCCAGCCTTCTCGCGAGCACCGGCGCGTCGTTCGCGCCATGAATGGTTATGGCAAGCTCTCCGCTGCTCCGGCCCGTACCATCGCTGGCCAGGTAGCTGAGCCGCTCGACGACGCTTTCGCCCGCCCCCAGCCCCTGGACTTCCGGCGAAAAGTTGTCGAGCCAATAAGCGTAGTTGCCGTCGGGCATGATGCCGAACAGGCCGTACTCGCCGCGCCGGATGCCGGGGTCCGCAACCGAGAGGCTGCCGCCCTCCGGATCGCTGTCGTTGGCAAGCACATTGCCCCACGCGAACAGCCTGCGGTCTTCCGTCACCTCGCCTGCGTCCGCCGCGGCGACGGGCGGCAGGTCGTTGGCGATCACTTCCAAAGAAAAGATCTGGCTCGCTTCGGCCCCAACTATATCCGCGACGGTAACGCGGACGGAGAAGCTGCCGGCTGCCGTGGGCGTGCCGCTGAAAGTGCCGGTAGCTGCATCAAAGCCGAGCCACTCGGGCAACACGCTGCCATCGGCAAGGCTGGCCGAGTAGGTCAGCACGTCGCCGGCGTCGACGTCGCTGAAAGCCCCTTCCGCCGCGGCAAAGGCAAAGGCCTCGTTCTCGATGAGCTGCCGGTTCGGAATGGCCGCCGCGGCCTCCGGCGCATCGTTGGTATTGCCGACCTCGATGCGCAGAGGCTCCGCGGCGAAGGCACCGTGTTCATCGGCGGCACGGACGACAACGTCGAGCGGACCGACGTCGGCATTCTCCGGCGTACCGGTGAAGGTGCGCGTGGTGGGGTCGAAGGCGAGCCACGAAGGCAGTGCACTGCCGTCAGCCAGCATCGCACCGTATGCGAGCGGGCCACCCTCCGGATCGACAAAGGCATCCGCCGGCACGACGTAAGCGAAGTGGGCGTCTTCCTGCGCCGTCTGCGCTTCGAGCGGCTGCATCGCCAACGGCGCGGCGTTCATCAGTCCGGCCACCGTGACCGCGCCGCCGTCGGCAAAGCGCAGCTGCCACAGCGCGGCCTGCTGACGCGGCCAGTCGCGGATGCGCACGGCGTCGCCGGGGCCGTATTCGATGAGCAGGTCTTCGCCTTCACGCCGCCAGGCAAGATCCGTCGCGGCTATGCCGATGCCGAAAGAGAGAATGTCGCCCTCGTCGTCCCCGCCGGCTTCGACAATCAGGTCGACGCCGTCACCCCGGCTGAAAACATACCGATCACTTCCGCCACCGCCATCCAGCACGTCATCGCCCGTGCCACCGGCCAGGGTGTCAGTGCCTTCATGTCCGAAGAGACGGTCTGACACGCTGGTGCCGGAGAGGGCATCGTCGTCTCCGCTGCCGGCGATGTCGAAGCCGCGGGCGACCAGTTCCGTCCAGCCGAGCTCCTCGCCGTCGGCAAAACGGAAACGCTCAATGCCGGCGCCGGCTTCGGCCCGTGCCGGATCGAAGGCTTCGAGATGCAGTTCGTCGCCATTGCCGCCGATGCGGATCAGCAGCGAGCCAAGTCCCAGGCTCAGCATGTCCGGCGTGATGCCGGCGCCGAACTCGATGGTGTCGATGCCCGCCTCGTCTTGTGCCTCGAAGAGACGATCGATGCCGTCGCCGACGCCGACGCGATAGGTGTCCGCTCCGGCACCGCCGACGAGTCGATCGTTTCCCGTTCCGCCGTCGAGCACGTCGTCGCCGGCGCCGGCTTGGATGTCGTCACTGCCGCCGAGGCCCAGCAGCGCCTCCGCCTGGTCGCTGCCCGTCAGCGCCTCGCCTCCCTCGGTCCCCATGATGACCGGCAGGTTCGAGACAGGCGGCGCCAGGGCGATCATTTCCCTTATCGACAGCTGCGTGCCGTCGGCGAAGCGGAAAACTTCGACGCCCGCGCCGATGGCATCGTCGGCATTCGGCACCACGATCCGCAAAAAAACCGCGCCGTTCACCGAAATATCGAGTGTCCTCCGCAGCGGATCTGCCGGGACGTCCGGCTCGAACGGGTCTGTCCGCTGCCACGTTCCCCACGAGCAGGCCAAGTCCTGCGGATCGACATCCGGCGCGAACTCGACCGTGTCCTGCTCGATGACCCCGCTGGCATACAGCGGTTCGAGCACCGCGTAGTCGTCGGCCGCCGTGGGAGGCAGCACCGTCAGCGGTTCGACATACGAGGGCTCCAGGCCCCAGTAGTAATCGTCTACATCCTGCTCAGCGTAGGCGACAGCCTCCTCCCGTGAATCGAAAAAGCGGGCGGCTTCCCAGCCACCTTCGAGGAGGCCAAGCGCCCAGCGACCGCCGAACGCCTGGCGCATCTCCCAGTCTTCGATGCCCAGCGCCTCGTAGAAGCGGCGCGCGAAATCGTACGAATCCAGACCCCGGCTCCAGACGGTATCCGTGCCGCCTTCGCCCGCGGAGACCAGAAAGCGCGTCGGCCAACTGCCGCCTTCAAGATAATCGCTGCCGTCGCCGCCGGCCATCACCTCGCCGCCTTCCAACACGTCATCGCCCGCGCCGCCGTAGAGAAAACCGCCATGGCGCACGACATCGTTCCCGCCGCCAGCATCGACCATATCGCCGCCGTAAATCCAGCTGTCGCCATCGCCGCCCCGCACGACCTGAACGTTTTGCGTCGTCGTCAGGTAGAACCCATTTGCGTAGCTCCAGCGCGGATTCAACGTCGTGTAATGGGGAATGCCGTGATAGGTGTCCGGTTCAGCATCGACGATTCGCCCAGAGGCGCGCCCCTGGATGTAGTCCGTTGTTCTGACGGTCGTGCTCCAGCCGACGACCTCCTGGGAGTATGAACCACCATAGATCGGCCCCGATCCGACGGTCGAGGTGCTCTGGATCCTCGGCCCGATCCAGGTCGTCGTCCAGGCCAGCTCCACGTAGCGGGTGTCCCGACCGAAACTCGTCGTCTGGTAGGCCGTGCTTGAATTGATGACGCTGTCGTTGCTGTAGAGGACATTCACACGGTAAACGGCGCTGTACTCGGAAATGCCCGCCGAGTTCCCGTAATTCCAGTCGTCCATGCTCCTGGTCGTAGCGCTCGTGTAACTAGTGCCCGTACTCCACCACTCGTAGGTCGTCGTGTCGGTCTGGGTTCCATCGGTAAAGCTGGCATCGGCCGCGGAATACGCAACCCGCTTGTAGCTGCCGTCCGCCTGCACCTGATACCCCTGCGCCAGCAGCGGGGCGAGGAAATCGCTGCGCAGCCCGGCAAGGTATTCCTCTCGCTGCAACGCCCGCCAGTTTTCCCTGAGCGCCTGCGTGGCCGCGATCAAGGCGGTGGTATCGGTCTCTCCGCCCGAGCCATCGCACACGCGCCAGGGCGTGGCCGTTATGAAGTAATCGACGATACGGGCGTGACCTGCGTCGCCGCGCACGTTCAGCAGGAGATCTTCGCCGTCCCGCACGGCATCGATGTCGGCGAAAGACAATCCTCCGTCGACAAGGATGGCGTTCTCCCCGGTATCGACGATCCTGTCGCGCCCCATGCCGAAGCCAAGCCGGTAGGTATCGCGGCCCTCGCCGCCCAGCAGTTCGTCGTTGCCGCCAGCGCCGTCGAGCGCATCCTCCCCGCCATGGCCGAGCAGGACGTCGGCGTAGGGCGTGCCGGCAAGCGCGTTGTCGCTCTCGTCGCCTTCGACCAGCGAAACCATGGCCGCCAGTTCCGCCTCGCCCACCGCACCGTCGGCGAACTCGATGTGCTCGATGCGGCTGGCCGGATCGGCATACCAGCCGGCCATCGTCACGCTGCCCCAGTCGTCGGCAAGCCGCGCGACGAGGTCGTCTCCATGGCGTTCGATCTGTACCTCCGCCCGCGTGATCCCTCCGATGAAGCGCAGCGTATCGGTCCCGCCGACCTCGGTGATGAGATCGTCATCATCGCCAATCTCATAGGTGTACAGGTCGTCGCCCGCACCGCCGGCCAAGGCGTCGTCGCCCGCACCGCCATGCAAGCTATCCGACCCGCCGCCGCCTTCCAGTACGTCGTCGCCGCCATAGCCTTCCAGCACGTCCGCCCCACCGCCGCCCTGTGCCCTAACGGCATCGCGGTAGACCATGTTGAGGAACGGCCGTTTGCCGAGGAGTTCGCCCTCGGCAGTGACGAAGCCCAGATCGAGCGTGGCCAGGTCGCCCTGAATAAGGAGTCCCCCGCCCTCTCCCTCGTAGGCCAGCGTTGTCCACGTCTGCCCGCCGACGTTGCTGAGCGAGGCCTGCAGGGCATAGATGTCGACATCCGCGGCGAAGGCGATGCGGTCGCCTGCCCCTGCGTCCGTCACGGCGTCGTCGAGATCGACGACGAAGGTGTCGGCGCCCGTGCCGCCTACCAGGATGTCGGCACCGGCGCCGCCGTCGAGCCAGTCGTCGCCATCGCCGCCGTGCAGTTCGTCGTTGTCCGCACCGCCATACAGGAGATCGTCTCCGCCGAAGCCGCGCAGGTAATCCTCGCCCGCTTCGCCGTCGAGAACGTCGGCGCCGTGGAATTCGACGGCGACATCGTCTGCATCTCCCGCCAGTGTGTCGTTGCCCGCGCCGCCGAACAGACGGTCGGCGCCGCCCGCCCCGACCAGCAGGTCATCGCCTTCGCCACCGTCGAGCATGTCGGCGCCATGACTGGCTGCCGGATGCGAAGCGTCGTCGCCCATCAGCGTGTCGTCGCCCTCGCCACCGGAGAGCGCGTCGTTGCCGCCCTGGCCGTACAGGCGATCATTGCCCGCGCCGCCGTCGAGCTCGTCGTCGCCGTGGTAGCGGGCATCGAGTCGGCTGTGGTCGGCGTCGCCTGCCAGCACGTCGTTCCCCTCACCCCCGGACAGCAGGTCGGCGCCGCCGTCGCCCCTCAGGTAGTCGTCGCCGGCGCCGCCCTCCAGCACGTCGCTGCCGTGGATTTCCGGGAAGGGATAGAACCAGAGCATGCCTTCCTCCTGCAGCATGTCCCCGGCAAGGCCATCGCCGAGTATCGTGTCGTCGCCTTCTCCGCCGTCGATATAATCGCCTTCCGAGCCACCCACCAGGTGGTCTGCATCGTCGCCGCCCAGGATGGCGTCTTCGCCCAGCCCGCCGTAGACCGTGTCCTCGCCCGCACCGGCGTCGATCGTATCCCCCTCGTCGCCCTCGACAACGCCGTAGCCCAGATTCGTCCAACCGGCCGTCCATGGATCGACGCCGGCGAGCGGCGGCAGGCTGACCGTGCCGTCGCTGTAAGCCAGCGCCCCGAAGCTGCCCATGGCGAAGCGGTAGTGGTCGTCGGAAGTTTTGATGGCGTAGCTGAGATTGCCCCCGCCCAGGATGTAGTCCCGTCCGTCGCCGCCGGATATCGCATCCGCCCCGACGCCGCCGTCGAGGAAGTCGTCTCCATTGCCGCCGTCGAGCAGATCCGCTCCCGCCCCGCCCTGCAGCGCATCGCCGCCGGCGCCGCCGAACAGTTCGTCGTTGCCCGCGCCGGCCAGCAGCACATCGTCGCCGTCCTCCCCGTACTGACTTTGCGCGCCCGCCCCGTCGATGATCCGGTCGTTGCCCGCCCCGCCGTAGCCCAGGGCGTGGTCGTGGGAGAGCACGATGCAGTCGGCCCCGCCCAATCCGAGGACGCGCTG
>PQAF01000022.1 GCA_003105015.1 Rhodocyclales bacterium
GGCGCAGGACTTGTAGTCGAAGCCGATGTCGGAATTGTCGTAGCCGATGCGCTTGATGGCGTCCTGGGCGATCTCGCGGTAGTTGATGTGCGCCTTGGTGGTGATCTCGCCGGAGATGACGACGAGGCCGGTGGACACCAGCGTCTCGCAGGCGACGCGGGAATGCTTGTCGACGGCCAGGATGGCGTCGAGGACGGAATCGGAAATCTGGTCGGCGACCTTGTCGGGATGGCCTTCGCCGACCGACTCTGAAGTGAAAAGAAATTCTCTGGACATGTGTCCTGCTCCTGATGTGTTATTCCCGGTGCTCCGACGTTACCGGCCCCGGGAAGACGAGCAGGTGACGCTTTAGCAGTATTTAGGTGGCCGCCCTGCAAGTTGTCCTGGGGAACTCGTGAAGTCCCGTTAACTCGGCGGAAACGCAATTATAATTTTCGACCCTTGCCGGGTCAAACCAAGGTATTTTTGTCGAATGTCATTGCTTTTCCGCCTGCTGGGCCGCCTTCCCCTCCGCCTGCTGCATGCCCTCGGCGCCCTGTTCGGCTGGGCCGCCTGGCTCGCCTCGCCCACCTACCGGCGCCACACGCAGGAAAACCTGGCGCTGGCCTATGGCCCTGCCGAGGCCGCCGCCATCCTGCCGGCCGCGGTGGCCCACGCCGGCCGCGGCGTGCTGGAACTGCCGTACTTGTGGACGCGGCCGAAAGCCGAGGTGCTCGGGCTGGTGAGGGAGGCCACCGGCTGGGAACTGGTCGAGGCCGCCCTGCAACGCGGCGACGGCCTCCTCTTCTTCACGCCCCATCTGGGCTGCTTCGAAATCACTGCCCAGTACATTGCCGTGCGCACGCCGATCACGGTGCTCTACCGCCGGCCGAAGCAGGCCTGGCTGCAGCCGTTCATCGAAAGCGGACGCGGCGGCAGTGCCCATCTCCACCTGGCGCCGGCGGACCTGTCCGGCGTGCGCCTGCTGCTGAAGGCACTCAAGCGCCGCGAGGCGGTGGGCATGCTGCCCGACCAGGTGCCGGGCATGGGCGAGGGCCAGTGGGCGGACTTCTTCGGCCGGCCGGCCTACACCATGACCCTGGGGGCGCGGCTGAGCGAGACGGGCCGGACGACGGTGCTGCTGGTCTACGCCGAGCGCCTGCCGGGCGGTCGCGGCTACAACCTGCGCTTTTCCGCGCCGACGCAGCCGATCGCCGGCACGCAGGCGGAGCGCGTGGCGGCGATCAACCGGGCGCTGGAAGACCTCATCCGCAGCTGCCCACAGCAATACCTCTGGGGCTACAACCGCTACAAGGCGCCGCGCGGCGCGGAGCCGCCGCCATGTTGACCAGGCTCGGGCTGGCCCTCATCTGGCTGCTGCATTTCCTGCCGCTGAAGCGGCTGGCGCCGGTGGGCGAGCTGTTCGGCGGCCTCCTCTACGCCTTCGGCCGCGAGCGCCGCCACATCGCGCTGACCAACCTGCGCCTGTGCTATCCGCAGATGGCAGAGACCGAGCGCGAGCGGCTGGCGCGGGCGCATTTCCGCGCCTTCGGCCGCAGTTTCCTCGAACGCGGCCTGCTCTGGTGGTCGCCGCCCGAGGATATCCGCCGCCTGGTGCGTGTCGAGGGGATTGAGCGCGTGCGCGTCCTGGCCGGCAAGCCGGTGATCCTCTTCGTGCCGCACTTCGTCGGGCTCGACATGGGCTGGACGCGGCTCACCCTCGAGCTCGACATGGTGAGCATCTACGCCCAGCAGAAGAACTTCTATTTCAATGCCGCGCTCTACAAGGGCCGCCTGCGCTTCGGGCACTCGAAACTGCTCTCGCGCCAGGAGGGGGTGCGCCAGGCCATCCGCGGCATGAAAGCCGGCCGGCCCTTCTACTATCTGCCGGACATGGACTACGGCCAGCGCGACACCATTTTCGTGCCCTTCTTCAATGTCCCGGCGGCGACCATCACCGGCCTGTCGCGACTGGCGCGCATGACCGGTGCAAGGGTCGTGCCCTGCATCACGCGCATGCTGCCGGGCGGCGACGGCTACGTCGTCGAGCTGGGCGAGCCGTGGCCGGACTATCCGGGCGAGAGCATCGAGGCCGACACGCTGCGCATGAACGCCTGGATCGAGCAGCGCATCGCCGAGATGCCCGAGCAGTACTACTGGGTGCACAAGCGCTTCAAGACGCGGCCGAAGGGCGAGAAGAAGCCGTATTGAGCATCGCCTCATAGTAAGATTGCGGAATGTTTCGCAATCCCGATCCGGAGGCAATCTGCGCCCTGCTGCGCGAGGTGAAGACCATCGCCGTCGTCGGCCTGTCGCCGAATCCCGCCCGTCCCGCCTTCCGCATCGCCCGCGCCCTGCAGGGCTTCGGCTACCGCGTCATTCCGGTGCGGCCGAAGGTGGAGTCGGTGCTGGGCGAGAAGGCCTATGCCTCGCTCGCCGAGGTGCCGGAGAAGATCGACCTGGTGGACGTCTTCCGCGCGCCCGAGCATGTCGGGCCGATCGTCGACGAGTGCCTGCGCCTGGGCCTGAAGCGCCTCTGGCTGCAGGACGGCGTGGTCAATGAGGCCGCCGCCGGCAAGGCCGTTGCCGGCGGCATGACGGTGGTGATGGACCGCTGCATCTGGCGCGACTACGTCAATCTGTGCACGGAGACAGCCGGTGCGGATTAAGTTCACCAAGATGCACGGCCTCGGCAACGACTTCGTCGTGCTCGACGCCGTCAATCAGGCCATCGACCTGACGCCCGGGCAGGCGCGCTTCCTTGCCGACCGCCATTTCGGCGTCGGCTGCGACCAGATCCTCGTCGTCGAGAAATCCTCGCGGCCCGATGCCGACTTCCGCTACCGCATCTTCAATGCCGACGGCGGCGAGGTCGAGCAGTGCGGCAACGGCGCGCGCTGCTTCGTGCGCTTCGTGCACGAGAAGGGCCTGACGGAGAAGCGCGCCATCCGCGTCGAGACGAAAGGCGGCCTCATCGAGCCGCGCCTCGAGGACGACGGTCTCGTCACGGTGGACATGGGCGTGCCGCGGTTCGAGCCGACGCGCGTGCCCTTCATCGGCGAAAGCGATGCGCTGGTGCAGCCGCTGCAGCTCGACGGCGCCAGCGTCGACATCACCGCCCTCTCGATGGGCAATCCGCACGCGGTGCAGGTGGTGGCGAACGTCGATACCGCCCCGGTCGCCGGGCAGGGCCCGCAGATCGAGAACCATCCGCGCTTTCCGCAGCGGGTGAACGCCGGCTTCATGCAGGTGGTCGACCGCCATGCCATCCGTCTGCGCGTCTACGAGCGCGGCGCCGGCGAGACCTTGGCGTGCGGTACGGGCGCCTGCGCCGCCGTCGTCGCCGGCATCGCCCGTGGCCTGCTCGACTCGCCGGTGAAGGTGGCGACGCGCGGCGGCGAGCTCGCCATTGCCTGGGACGGACCGGGCCGGCCGGTGCGGATGACCGGTCCGGCGGTGACGGTGTTCGACAGCGAAATCGATATCTGAAAGGGAGAATAATGAAGGCCGACGAAATCGCCCGCTACCTGCAGGACCATCCGAAGTTCTTCGAGGAGTACGCCGACCTGCTGGCGCAGCTGTACATCCCGCATCCGCACGGCGGCCGCGCCATCTCCATCACCGAACGGCAGATACTGACGCTGCGCGAGAAAGCCAAGCTGCTCGAGGGCAAGCTGGGCGAGCTGATCCGTTTCGGCGAGGAAAACGACGCCATCGGAGAGAAGGTGCACCGGCTGGCGACGGCACTCGCCGGCGCCCGCGACTTCGCCGCGGTGCGGCAGGCGCTGCTCACCAACTTGGGTGAGGACTTCGCCGTGCCGCACGTCGCCTTCCGCCTGTGGAATGTGCCGGCGCAGGCCGGGGCGGCGGAGTTCGCCGAGGTGAATGAACAGACGCGCATCTTCGCGGCCGGCCTGGCGCATCCCTTCTGCGGCGCCAATGCCGGCTTCGAGGCCGCCGCCTGGTTCGGCGAAGCCGGCGGACAGGTGCGCTCGGTGGCGCTGGTCGCCCTGCGGCGCGATGCCGAGACGGTCGGCCTGCTGGCGCTCGGCTCCGAGGACGTACAGCGCTTCTATCCCGAGATGGGCACGCTCTACCTCGGCCACATCGGCGACCTGGCGGGCGCGGCGCTGCTGAGAACCCTGGAGTAGCGATGCCCGGGCTGGCAGGCGAGGCAGCGAAGGCCGCAGCGGCGACCTGGCTCGACGAGCTGGCCCACCAGCGCCGCGTCAGCCGGCTGACCCTCGAAGGCTACGGCCACGACCTCGCCGCGCTGCTGGACCTGGCCGGCGCCGCCCCCCTCGACAAGCTCAAGCACCACGATATCCGCCGCTTCGTCGCGCAGCTGCATGCGCGCGGGCTGTCGGGCCGTTCGCTGGCGCGTGTGCTGTCGGCTTGGCGCGGCTTCTTCAACTGGCTGGCGAAGCACCGCGGCCTGGAACAGAACCCCTGCCTCGCCGTGCGCGCGCCGAAAGCGAAAAAAGCCCTGCCGTCCGTGCTCTCGCCGGACCAGGCGAATGCGCTGCTGGAAATGGAAGCCGACGGCCTGCTGGAACTGCGCGACAAGGCGATGTTCGAACTGTGCTACTCGTCGGGCCTGCGCCTGGCCGAGCTGGCGAGCCTCGACTGCAACACGGCGCAGGACCTGGCGGCGGGCGAAGTGACCGTCACCGGCAAGCGCGCCAAGACGCGCAGCGTGCCGGTCGGTGCCAAGGCGCGCGAGGCGCTGGCGGCGTGGCTGGCGCGCCGCGGTGAAGTGGCCGCCGCCGACTGCCCGGCGCTGTTCGTCAGCCGCAACGGCTCGCGCCTGTCGATGCGCATGATCCAGCTGCGGCTCGAGCGCTGGGCGAAGAAGGCCGGCCTCGGCGCCCACGTCCATCCGCACATGCTGCGCCACTCCTTCGCCTCGCATGTGCTGCAGTCCTCCGGCGACCTGCGCGCCGTGCAGGAGATGCTCGGCCACTCCAGTATCGGCACGACGCAGGTGTATACCCATTTGGACTTCATGCACCTGGCCAAGGTGTACGACGCGGCGCATCCGCGGGCGAAGAAGAAATGAAGCGGGGAAAAGCGGTGCACCACGGCGAGCACGGCGACACGGCGCGAAAGTCATGTGATTTTGTAATTCGCCGTGTCGCCGTGCCCGCCGTGGTTCAATTGAAGGGTTCAGAATGAGCACGCCGCCCGTTCGCCGCTGGCTGGTCGACGCCGCGCAGCGCATCGATGCGGCGCTGGGCCCGGCGCGCATCGAGCGCATCGTGCTGCCGCCGCTGGTCGACCAGCCGGGCAAGGAGGGCGAGTTCTGCGCCGTGCAGCTCGACGACGGCAGCGTCGGCCTCGCCTTCACCCTGCTCGACGGCACGCTGGGGGCACTGCATGCGCGCGGTTCTGAGGCCGGCGGCGCGGCGATGGATCTGGTGCGCGGTTACGCGGCAGGCGAAGGCGCCGCGCGTGCGTTGGGGCTGGCGACGATCAACGCCCTGACGCGCCGCCTCTTCGACCGCTCGGGCTTCCTGCCCGACGACTCCATCGATTCCTTCGGCTCGCTTCTGCTTGCGCCCGGCGACCGCCTCGGCATGGTCGGCCATTTCACGCCGCTGATCGGGCAGGCGCGGGCACTCGGCATTCCCGTCACCGTGCTGGAACTCAAGCCCGAGCTGGTGCGCGAGGAGCCGGGGCTGGTCGTCACGCTCGACGCGCAGCGCCTGGCCGGCTGCAACAAGATCGTGTCGACCAGCACGCTGCTGCTCAACGACACCTTCGAGCAGGTGGCCGCGCTCTGGAAGGACAAGACGGCGGTGGCCATCGTCGGTCCTTCGGCCGGCTGCCCGCCCGACCCGCTTTTCGCCGCCGGCGTCTCGGCGGTCGGCACCGCCTGGATCGCCGATGCCGACGCCTTCCTTGCCCGCGTCGCCGCCGGCGAGAAATGGGGCACGACGTCGCGGAAAGTCACATTGACACCGCAACAGTATCCCGGGTTCGACGCCCTGATTGCCAGAACATGACTGAACTCATCCTCCAGTCCGGCAAGGAGCGCTCCGTGATGCGCCGCCACCCCTGGATCTTCGCGGGTTCGGTGGCCCACCTGAAGGGCCGCGCCCGCGTCGGCGACACGGTGGACGTCCTCGCCGACGACGGCCGTCCGCTCGGGCGGGCGGCCTTCAGCCCGCACTCGCAGATCCGCGCCCGCATGTGGACCTTCGATAGCGAAGAGACCATCGACCATGCTTTCTTCAAGCGGCGCATCGCCGCCGCAGTCGCCGCGCGCGCGGCGCTGCCGGAACTGCGCGATCAGCAGGGCCTGCGCCTGATCCACGGCGAGTCGGACGGCCTGCCCGGCGTCATCGCCGACCGCTACGGCGACACGGTGGTGCTGCAGCTGAACAGCGCCGGCGCGGAGAAATGGCGCGATGCCCTGGCGACGGCGCTGGTGCAGGCGAGCGGCTGCGTGCGCGTCTTCGAGCGCTCGGATTCGGACGTGCGCGGGCTGGAGGGGCTGGAGGCGAGAACAGGCACCCTGCATGGCGGCGAGCCCGAGGGTCCGGTGGTCATCGAGGAGCACGGCGTCCGTCTCGAAGTCGACATCCGCGGCGGCCACAAGACCGGCTTCTACCTCGATCAGCGTGAGAACCGCTGGCTTGCGCGCACGCTTGCCGCCGGGCGCAGCGTGCTCAACTGCTTCTGCTACACCGGCGGCTTCAGCCTGCAGGCGCTGGCCGGCGGCGCGGCGAGCGTGCTCTCCATCGACAGCTCAGGCCCGGCGCTGGAGGGGGCGCGGCGCAATCTGGCGCTCAACCCGCAGTTGTCCGCGCGGCGCGCCGAGTGGCGCGACGCCGACGTCTTCGAGGAGCTGCGCGCGCTGAAGAAGGCCGGCGCGCGCTTCGACCTGATCATCCTCGACCCGCCCAAGTTCGCGCCGTCGGCGGCCCACGCCGATCGTGCCGCGCGTGCCTACAAGGACATCAACCTGCTCGGCTTCCGCCTGCTCAACCCGGGCGGGCTGCTGATGAGCTATTCCTGCTCGGGCGGCATCGGCATCGAGCTGTTCCAGAAGATCGTCGCCGGCGCGGCAATCGATGCCGGGGCGGATGCGCGCATCCTGCGGCGCCTTTCGGCGGCGCCCGACCACCCCGTTTCGCTGGCCTTCCCGGAAGGCGAATACCTGAAGGGCCTGCTCTGCCAGGCCGTATAATGCCGGTCCGATGAATTTCCACCGCAAGCTGATCGCCGTCCTTGCCGTGCTGTGCCTGTTCGGGGCACAGCAGGCGGCATTCGCCCATTGGGCAGCCCACCTCGGCGCGCCGGTGGCGGTCGAAATGGAGGCGCCCGACGGCGAGCATGCCGCCGCAGCCGTCCTCGGCCAGTCCTGCACCGGTTGCGCCGCCTTCGCCGGCCTCGATGCGGCGCTGCCGGGCAGCACGCTGTCCGCAGCAGATCCCTTCGCCTTCGTCGAATCCGCCCTGCCGGCGCCGCAGGAAAAGTCAGTCTCCGCAATACGGCGCTACGATTCCCGCGCCCCGCCCTTCGTTCTCTGAAGCCTGTTGTCGATCGTGCCGTCGCGCCGAGCGCGACGGTCGTTTCATTTGCTTTGGAGAACACCATGCATCGCATCGCATTGCTTGCCGTCGCGTCGACGCTGGCCCTGCCCGCCGCCGCGGCGAGCGACGAAGACCTGAAAGTTCTGCGCGAGGAAGTCGCGCAGATGAAGAAATCCTACGAGCAGCGCATCGAGGCGCTGGAGCAGCGGCTGGCCGCGGCGGAGTCGGCCCCGGTTAAAAGTCAGTCCCCGCAGGACGGCGCGGCGCCGGCGCGCGCGGCCGGCGGCTTCAATCCCGAGGTCTCGCTTATCCTGCAAGGACAGTATCGCCGCATGAAGGACGTGCCGGAGCGTTCCATCACCGGCTACTGGCCGGCCGGCGGCCACGGCCACGGCGGCGACGAACGCGGCCTGACGCTCGACCATTCCGAGCTGATCGTCTCGGCCAACATCGACCCCTGGTATCGAGGCATGCTCAACGTGGCGCTGAAGGACGGCGAAGCCGAGGTCGAGGAGGCCTGGTTCCAGACGCTGGGCCTCGGCAACGGCTTCACGCTCAAGGGCGGCCGCTTCCTCTCCGGCATCGGCTACCTCAACGAGCAGCACCCGCATGCCTGGGATTTCGCCGACGCGCCGCTGATGACGAAGGCGCTGTTCGGCGAGCACTACGGCAAGGACGGCCTGCAGCTGAAGTGGGTGGCGCCGACCGACCTGTTCCTGGAATTCGGCGCGGAAGTCGGCCGCGGCGCCGGCTTTCCCGGCACCGACCGCAACAGGAACTCGGCCGGAGCCGGGGCGATCTTCGCCCATGTCGGCGACGATGTCGGCCGCTCGCACGCCTGGCGCGCCGGCCTCTCCTGGCTGTCGACGCGGGCCAAGGACCGCGAGGCGCATTTCGAGGACACCGATGCCGCCGGCCCGAACGAGGTCGAGGGCTTGTTCACCGGCCGGAGCCGTACCGTGGTGGCCGACTTTGTCTGGAAGTGGGCGCCGGAGGGCAATCCGAAGCAACGCAACTTCAAGTTCCAGACGGAGCTCTTCCGCCGCACGGAAGGCGGCGACCTGGCCTGCGCCTCGGACGTGGCGAGCTCACCCTGCCTGGGCGGACCGGGGCTGGGCAAGCTGCGCTCCAGCCAGACCGGCGGCTACGCGCAGGCGGTCTGGCAGTTCATGCCGCGCTGGCGCGTCGGCTACCGTTTCGACTGGCTGAATTCGGGCAGCAAGCGTTACGACCCGGCCACCGTCTTCGCGGCGCTCGATCCGGCCAACGCCTATTTCGCCGGCTACCGGCCGAAACGGCATACGCTGATGGCGGACTGGTCGCAGAGCGAATTCTCCCGCCTGCGCCTGCAGTACGCTCGCGACAGGTCGATGCAGGGCGTCACCGACAACCAGGTGACCCTGCAGTACATCATGAGCCTGGGCGCCCACGGCGCGCACAAGTTCTAAGGAGGAGCCATGTTGCGTTCGTTCGTTTTTCTGGCCGGACTGGCGATGGCGCTGCCGTCCGCCGCCGCCTTCAACATCTTCGCCTGCGAGCCCGAATGGGCGGCACTGGCGAAGGCGCTGGGCGGCGACAAGGTGAGCGCCTACTCCGCTACCCACGCCCTGCAGGACCCGCACCGCATCGAGGCGCGGCCCTCGCTGATCGCCAAGGCGCGCAACGCGCAACTGGTGGTGTGCACCGGCGCCGAACTGGAGGCGGGCTGGCTGCCGCCGGTGCTGCGCGAATCGGGCAATGCTGCCGTGCAGCCGGGCCGGGCCGGCTATTTCGAGGCGGCGCCGCATGTCATGCGGCTGGAGATTCCGGCCAGGCTCGACCGCAGCGAGGGCGATGTGCATGCCTCGGGCAATCCGCACATCCAGCTCGATCCGCGCAACCTGCTGGCCGTGGCCGGCCCGCTGGCGAAGCGCCTGGGCGAGCTGGACGCGGCGAACGCCGGCCACTACGCCGAACGGCACCGGGCCTTCGCTGAAAAAATGCAGCAGGCCATCGCACGCTGGGAGCAGGAGGCCGCCCCGCTGCGCGGCACGCAGGTGATCGCCCAGCACAAAAGCTTCAGCTACCTGTTCAACTGGCTCGGCCTCGTCGAGGTCGGTACGCTGGAACCGAAGCCGGGCATCGAGCCGGGCAGCGCGCACCTGGCGCAGCTCCTGGCGCAGGTGAAGGCGCGGCAGGTCCGGCTGATCGTGCGCACGCCCTATGACTCGCCGCGGCCGGGCGAGTGGCTGGCCGGGCGCGCCGGCATTCCGCTGGTGACCCTGCCGTTCACCGTCGGCGGCAGCGAGCGGGCGCAGGACTTGTTCGGCCTCTTCGACGACACGATCGCCAGGCTCAAGGAGCGGACGCCATGAACGGCATCGCAGCGCAGCTCGACCTGCTCTGGCCGGCCCTCGCCGCCGGCGTCATCGTCCTCGCCACCCATGTGCCCCTGGGCATCCAGGTGCTGGCGCGCGGCATCATCTTCATCGACCTGGCCGTGGCGCAAGTGGCCGGCCTCGGCGCCCTGGCGGCGCATCTGGCCGATCAGGGCGGCAACCTTTGGGTCGTGCAGGGCGCGGCGGTCGGCGCGGCGCTGGCAGCGGCGCTGCTGCTGCAATGGAGTGAGCGGCGCTGGCCGCAGCTGCAGGAAGCGCTGATCGGCCTGCTCTTCGTGCTGGCGGCCAGCGGCACGGTGCTGCTGCTCTCGCGCGACGCCCATGGCGGCGAGCACCTGCGGGACCTGCTGGCCGGCCAGATGTTGTGGGTGTCGCATGACCAATTGCTGGCCGCGGCGGCAGCCAGCGCCGTGCTCCTGCTGGCGTGGCGGGCGTTGGGCCGGCAGGGCAGCAGCTTGGCGTTTTACGCGCTGTTCTCCGTGGCCGTAACGGTTTCGGTGCAGCTGGTCGGGGTGTATCTGGTTTTCGCCAGCCTGATCGTTCCAGCGCTCGCCACCCATGGCATGCTGCGACGGCGGCTGGCGACCGGCCTTGGCCTCGGCGTGGCGGGGTATACTGCGGGCTTGTCCCTGGCGGCGCTGGCGGATTTGCCGGCAGGGGCAGCCAGTGTCTGGATGCTGGCTGCGGCGGGTCTCGTGTTCGTGCTCATCCGCTTCAGCGTTGCGCCTCCCCGGCCGATATGCTAAAAGCGATATCCGGTCCTGCCGCCTGGCCAAGCCGGGTCGGCACACTTAGAAAAGACACCCCTGACAGAGATCGTGGCTTTTTCACTCTTCGGCAAGAAACCAGAGCCGCCGGCGAAGCCGGCAGCCAAGAAACAACCGGCGCCCGCTGCGCCGGCGCCCGCGCGCCCGGCTGCGCCCAAGCCGGCGCCCGAACCGCCGCCACCACCGAAGGAAGAGCTGGAATCCCTGGACTTCACCGCGCCCGGCGCGATCGAGGTGCACGAGGAAGACCATCCCGGCCACTTCGAGATTCGCGAAAGCTCGGCGACCATGCATCCGGTCGTCGAGGAGGCGGCCATCCTGTTCGCCAATGGCCAGGACGAGGCAGCCCTGGCGACACTGGAATCGGCAGCCGATGCCGGCGGCCTGGGGGCGGCAGCCGACCAGGTGTGGGCCATGCTGTTCGACCTCTACCAGATCGTCGGCAAGCGCGACCTCTTCGACAAGCGCGCCCTCGACTACTCGGTGAAATACGAGAAATCGCCGCCGACCTGGGTCGAACAGGCGAAGCAGTCGCTCGGACCGGCGCTGACCACCGGCGGCACCGCCTTCGTGGCCTTTACCGGCGCGCTGGACGAGAGCGCCGACAAGGCGGCCAGGCAACTGGAAAAGATCGTTGCCGGCAACCCGGTGGCACGCGTCGAATTCGGCAAGCTGCAGAGCGTCGACCCGCTGGGTGCGGAGATGCTGCTGCAGGCGATGCAGGCGGCGCGCAAGGCCAGGTGCGAACTGGTGATGAGCGGCGCCGAGAAGCTGGCCGAACTGCTGAAAGGCAAGCTCGAGGTCGGCAAGCGGGAGGACGAGCCGCTCTGGATGCTGCTGCTGGAACTCTATCAGCACATGGCGCAACAGGAGCCCTTCGAGGAGTGGGCGGTGAATTACGCCATCACCTTCGAGGTGTCCCCGCCCTCCTGGGAGAACCGGCCGCCGCCGAAGAAGCCTGCGGCGATGGCTGCGCCGGCGGCTGGCGCGTCCGAGCCGGATGTCTTTCCCCTTGCCGGCGAGATGTACAGCGCCGGCTCCGATGCCTTCCGCCAGCTGGTGGAGTTCGCCGCGGGCCGCGAACACGTGCTGATCGACTGCAGCGCGCTCAAGCGCATGGATTTCGTCAGCGCCGGGCTGTTCCTCAATACGCTGACCAATCTGCAGATCACCGGCTGCAGCGTGACGATCCGCAATCCCAACCAGCTGCTGTACGCCCTGTTCGGCGTGCTCGGCATCAACCAGGTGGCCCACGTCGAACGGCGCAAGTTCTGACGTTTCCCTTCCCCGTTTCAGCGCATTCCTATCGGGCAGCCCCATGGAGCAATATCACGGCACCACCATCCTTTCCGTGCGCCGCGGCGCCAGCGTCGCCCTCGGCGGCGACGGCCAGGTGACGCTCGGCAACATCGTCGTCAAGGCCAGCGCGCGCAAGGTGCGCCGGCTCTACCAGGAGAAGATCCTGGCCGGCTTCGCCGGCGGCACGGCCGATGCGTTCACCCTGTTCGAGCGCTTCGAGGCCAAGCTGGACAAGCACCAGGGCAATCTGCTGAGGAGCGCCGTCGAGCTGGCCAAGGACTGGCGCACCGACCGCATCCTGCGCCGCCTGGAGGCCATGCTGGCGGTGGCCGACCGGCAATCGTCGCTGATCATCACCGGCAACGGCGACGTGCTTGAACCCGAGCAAGGCATCGTCGCCATCGGCAGCGGCGGCCCCTACGCGCAGGCGGCGGCGCGCGCCCTGCTGGAGAACACCGCCCTGACGCCGGAAGAGATCGTCAAGAAGGCGCTGACCGTCGCCGGCGACCTGTGCATCTACACCAACCAGAGCCACGTCATCGAGGTATTGGAATGAGCCAGATGACGCCGCAGGAAATCGTCCACGAACTCGACAAGAATATCGTCGGCCAGGGGCGCGCCAAGCGCGCCGTCGCCATCGCCCTGCGCAATCGCTGGCGCCGCGCCCAGGTGGCCGAGCCGCTGCGCTCGGAGATCACGCCGAAGAACATCCTCATGATCGGCCCCACCGGCGTCGGCAAGACCGAGATCGCGCGCCGCCTGGCGCGGCTGGCCAACGCGCCCTTCATCAAGATCGAGGCGACCAAGTTCACCGAGGTTGGCTACGTCGGCCGCGACGTCGACACCATCGTGCGCGACCTCGTCGAGATCGCCATCAAGGACGGCCGCGAGGCGGCCATGCGCGCCGTGCGCGACCGCGCCATGGACGCCGCCGAGGACCGCGTGCTCGACGTGCTGCTGCCGCCGGCGCGCAGCGTCGGCTTCCATGGCGATGCCGAAGCCACGGAGGAAACCGCCACGCGGCAGAAATTCCGCAAGAAGCTGCGCGAGGGCGAACTCGATGCGCGCGAGATCGAGATCGAGGTGGCGGCACCGAGCGCGCAGATGGAGATCCTCGCCCCGCCCGGCATGGAGGAACTGACCTCGCAGATCCAGGGCATGTTCCAGAACCTCGGCGGCGGCAGGCGCAAGACGCGGAAGATGAACATCAAGGAAGCGCTCAAGGCGATTGCCGACGAGGAGGCCGCACGCCTGGTGAACGACGACGAGATCAAGCTCGCCGCGGTGCGCGCGGTCGAGCAGAACGGCATCGTCTTCCTGGACGAGATAGACAAGATCGCGTCGCGGTCGGAAATGCACGGCGCCGACGTCTCGCGCCAGGGCGTGCAGCGCGACCTGCTGCCGCTGGTCGAGGGCACCACCATCGCCACCAAGTACGGCATGATCAAGACCGACCACATCCTCTTCATCGGCAGCGGCGCCTTCCACCTGTCGAAGCCCTCCGACCTGATCCCGGAACTGCAGGGCCGCTTCCCCATCCGCGTCGAGCTGGATTCGCTTTCGGTGGAGGATTTCGAGCAGATCCTCACCGGCACCGACGCCTGCCTGACGCGCCAGTACGAGGCGCTGCTCGCCACCGAGGGGGTCGCACTCGACTTCCAGGCCGACGGCATCCGCCGCCTCGCCGAGATCGCCTTCGCCGTCAACGAGAAGACCGAGAACATCGGCGCGCGCCGGCTGTACACGGTCATCGAGAAGTTGCTCGAGGAAGTCGCCTTCGATGCCGGCAGCCACGGCAAGTCGGCGCTGGTCGTCGACGCCGCCTACGTCGATACGCGCCTGAAGGATCTGGCGCAGAGCGAGGATCTCGCGCGCTACGTCCTCTGAGCGGTTCATGCTGCTCAGGATCGTTTCCATCATCTTTCCGCTGTTCGCCGTCGTCCTGGCGGGCTGGCTCTACGGCCGCGCGCGGCGGCCGGACATGTCCTTCGCCAACGAGATCAACATGGACGTCTTCGTGCCGGCGCTGGTGTTCGCCACCCTGGCCGGCAAGTCCTTCGACCTGGGCCAGTACCAGGCGCTGGCGCTGGGTGCGCTGGCGGTCGTGCTCGGCTCCGGCCTGCTGGCCTGGCCGCTGGCGCGGCTGTTGAAAGTGGAGGCGAAGACCTTCGTGCCGCCGATGATGTTCAACAACTCCGGCAACATGGGCCTGCCGCTGGCGGTGCTGGCCTTCGGCGAGGCGGCGCTGCCGGCGGCGGTGGTGCTGTTCCTGGTGGAGAACCTGCTGCACTTCTCGCTCGGCATCTACATTCTCGACCACCATGCGCGCTTGTCGAACTTGTGGCGCATGCCGGTGGTGCTGGCCGCCTTGGCCGGCCTCGGCGTGAGCGTGGCCGGCATCGAGCTGTGGCCGCCGCTGCTGACGGCGATCCGCATGCTCGGCGAGATCTCGATTCCGCTGCTGCTCTTTTCGCTCGGCGTGCGGCTGACCGACGCGAACTTCCACACCTGGCGCATCGGCGTCGCCGGCGCCGCGGCGCGTCCGCTGATCGGAATGGCCATCGCCTGGATTGCGGCGCGCCTGCTCGGACTGGATGCGCAACACGGCGCCATGCTGCTGATCTTCGGCGCACTGCCGCCGGCGGTGCTCAACTACGTCTTCGCCGAGCGCTACCGGCAGGAGCCGGAGAAGGTCGCCTCGATCGTCATGATCGGCAACGTCGCCGCATTGCTTTTCATCTCGATGGCGCTCGCCATCGTGCTGGGCTAACTCTTCACCGGCTTCTTCATCAGCTTGCGCTGCAGCGTGCGGCGGTGCATTTTCAGGGCGCGGGCGGTCGACGAGATATTGCCGTCGTGCTCCTTCAGCACGCGCTGGATGTGCTCCCACTCGAGGCGGTCCACCGAAAGCGGCTCGCTGGGGGTGGCGATATCCGCCTGCGGCGCCGTCGCCTCGAAGGCGGCCAGGATGGCGTCCACGTCGGTCGGCTTGGCGAGGTAGTGCGTGGCGCCGAGCTTGATCGCCTCGACCGCCGTGGCGATGCTGGCGTAGCCGGTCAGCACGACGATGCGGCAGCCGGGGTTGGCGGCGAGCAGCGGCGCGATCAGCGTCAGGCCGGAGGTGCCGGCGATGTTGAGGTCCAGCACGGCTTGTGTTGCCCGCGTCGCGGGAATGAGTGCGGCGGCTTCCTCTGCGCTGAGGGCGCTGGCGACCTCGAAGCCCCGGCTCTTCAGCGCGCGGCTGAGCACGCGGTTGAAGGCGGGGTCGTCGTCGATGACGAGAATCTGCGGGGTTTCGGTCATGCTTCTCCTGCCCTGATTTTTTCCAATGGAAGTTCAACGCGGGTGACGGCACCGCCGTCCTCGCGGTTGGCCAGCGCGATGCGGCCGCCCAGCCGCTCCACCGCGGCGTGGGCGAGGAACAATCCAATGCCGGTCCCCTCCGAGCGCGTGGTGACGAAGGCGCGGCCGGCCTGCAGCAGGACGTTTTCGTCGAAACCCGGGCCGTGGTCGCGCACTTCGAGGCGCAACCATTCGGCGTCCCATTCCGCCTCGATGTCCACCTCGCTGTTGCCGGCATCGGCGGCATTGTTGAACAGGTTGAGCAGGGCCTGCTCGAGGGTAGCTTCGCCGACCACCCGCGGCGCCGGCGCCGTGCCGTGGAGGCTGACTTTTGCCTCGGCGTGCGGCCGCAACTGGCGCCAGCGGGCGATGACCTGCTCCAGCCAGCGGTCGAGGGCGACGGCGCCGCCGCCCTCGGCGCGCGTCTGTCCGGCGCGCGCGGCCAGGCCCGTGATGATGCCCTTGCAGTGCTCGACCTGCTCGCGCAGCAGGGCCAGGTCCTCCTGCGTCTCCGGGCCCAGGTCTGCGTTCCGGCCCAACTCGCCGGCGAGGATGGCCATGGTCGCCAGCGGCGTGCCCAGCTCGTGCGCGGCGCCGGCGGCGAGGCTTCCCAGTGCGATCACGCGTTCGTTGCGCAGGGCTTCCTCGCGTGCGGCGGCGAGTTCCAGGTCGCGGCTGCGGATGGCGGCAGCCATGCGCGCGACGAACCAGGCGATGAGGGCGGCGGAGGCGACGAAGATCAGCCACATGCCCGCCAGGTGCAGGCGCGTCGCGCGGGCGGCGTCGGACACCGGCAGGGGAACGTTCCAGAACACCAGCAGCGAATAGGCGGCGACGCCGAGGAACACGACGCCCCAGGCGAAGCGCCCCGGCAATACCACCGCGGCGATGGCGATCGAGGGCAGGTAGAGGGAGACCAGCGGATTGGCGGCGCCGCCGCTGAAGAAGAGCAGCAGGGTCAGCGCCGTGACGTCCACGCAGAGCTGGGCAAACAGTTCGCCGTCGGCGACGGCCCCGCCCCGCGCCAGGCGCTGCCGCGTGGCGAGGTTGAAGCCGGCGAGCAGGGCCACGATGGCCAGCATCGGCACCAGCGGCAATTCGATGTCGAGCAGGGGCTGTGCCGCCGCGATGAGGGCAAGCTGCCCGGCGACGGCGAACCAGCGCATCAGCAGCAGGCGCCGCAGGTGGTCGGCGCCCTTCTCGTGTGGGGTGGCGGCAGGGCTCATCGATTCGATCTTCCGCGGCCGATTCTAGCCGATGGCGCCCCCGTGCCGTGCGGCAATTTGCCGCAGGCCGGCGGACAGGACGCGCAATGACAACCGGCGTAGAATCCACCCTGTGAAATTGGCTTAAATTCCGGAGGCAACGAAAATGCGCAAGACGACACTGGCCCTCTCCCTCATGCTCTTCGGCGCGATGGCACAGGCCGACGTGACGGTCAAGGATTCCTGGGTGCGCGGCACCACCCCGGCGCAGAAGGCGACGGGGGCGTTTTTTGAAATCACCAGCAGCGACGCGGCTTCGTTGCTGTCGGCCAGCAGCCCGGTGGCCGGCGTGGTCGAGATGCACACCATGAAGATGGAGGAAGGCGTGATGAAGATGCGCGCCATTCCGAAGCTCGACCTGCCGGCCGGAAAAGGCGTCAAGCTCGCGCCGGGCGGCAACCACGTCATGCTGATGGACCTCAAGCAGCAGCTGAAGAAGGGCGACGTGGTGCCGATCACGCTGAAGGTCGAGGGCAAGGACAAGAAGGTGCAGACCCTCGAGATCAAGGCCGAGGTGCGCGACCTTGCCGCGCCGGCGACCATGGACCACGGCCACAAGCACTAAGAACGTCTTCCGTTTTGCACGACGGCGCCTGCGGGCGCCGTCGCCGTTTCTGCGACGATATGTCGCACGCTCGTCGCGCCGCATTTCGCTATTCTTCCCGGCTTTCCCGGGAGGCATCTCATGCGGTGGCGGACAGGTCGAATCGGTGTGCTGGCGATGGCGTTGCTGCCGCTTGTCGCGGCGGCCCAGCAGCATGCCGGCCACGCGCCGCAGGCGGACGATGCCGAGGCGCGCCGCCAGCGTGCCTGGGAAGCGCGTCTGGCGGAGGCCACTCCGCTTTCCGTTGGCGCTGCGCTCGATTCCCGCGGAAGACTCTGGCTGGCGCGAGTGGAGAACCGCCACCTGCTGGTGTCGCACTCGACCGATGGCGGCCGAAACTTTTCCTCGCCTGTCGCCGTCACGCCGCAGCCGGAAGCGGTGATGGCCGATGCCGAGAACCGGCCGAAGATCGCCGTCGGCGCCGACGGCTCGGTGCATGTCTCGTGGACGCAGAGTCTCGGCAAGCCGATGTCGGCGCACATCCGCTACGCCCGCTCGACCGATGGCGGGCGCACCTTCACGCCGCCGATCATTCTCAACGACGACCGCCAGATCATCAGCCACCGCTTCGATTCGCTCGCCGCCGATGGTCGCGGCCGCGTTGCCGTGGTTTGGCTCGATGCGCGCAGCCGGACCGACAGGACGGTCAAGAAATCCCCGCAGACCGACGTCGGCCTCTATGCGGCGGTATCGGAGGACGGCGGCGCCACGTTCGGCCGCAACCGCAAGGTGGCCGACCACAGCTGCCAGTGCTGTCGCACAGGGCTGACATGGACGGCTTCCGGGCCGATTGCCTACTGGCGCCACGTCTTCGGCCGCAACATCCGCGACTTCGCCATCGCCGGCCTGAACGGCGGCCCCGTCCTGCGCGTCACCGACGACGCATGGGAGATCGACGGTTGCCCGCACCACGGAGGCGGCATCGCGGTCGACGGCCGCGGCAACCTGCACATCGCCTGGTTCACCAACGGCGAGAAGCGCAAGGGCATCTTCTATCGCCGCATCGCAGGGACTGACTTTTCGAAAGCGGATGCCCGCCTCGACATGAGCGCGCCGCTGTCGCTGGGCGATCCCGCGCGCCAGGCCGGCCATCCCGCCGTGGCAGCGGCTGGCGACCGCATCCTGCTGACGTGGCGGGAATTCGACGGCCAGCGCTTTTCCGCCTGGGCCATGCTGTCGCGCGATGCCGGAACCAGCTGGAGCGCGCCGCAGAAACTCGCCGAGGCGGCGCAGCAGGCCGACTACGCGCTGCCGCTGATCGACGCGCAGCAGGCATGGGTGGTGTGGAACACCGCCGCCGAGGGCTTGCGCGTGCTGACGGTTGCGGAGGGCAGACCATGAAGCGCTTGGCCGCTGCGCTGCTTTTCCTGTGGTTGGCGCTTGGCGCCGCCGCCGTTGGCGCCGGCGAGCTGCGCCCTTTCACCGCCGACAGCCTGACGGCCATCCGGCATACGTTCGCCGGCCGCCCCTTCATCCTGACCTTGTGGTCGCTGACCTGCCACCACTGCGTGAAGGAACTGCAGACCCTCGGCAGGCTCGCCCGCAGCGAACGCAACCTGCCGCTGGTGATCGTCTCCACCGACACGCCGGCCGAAGCGCCCGAGATCCGTGCCGCCCTGAAGCGCTTCGGACTCGAGCGCTTCGACACCTGGGTTTTCGTCGACGCTGTGCCGGAACGCCTGCGTTATTCAATCGACCCGTCCTGGCGCGGCGAACTGCCGCGCAGCTACCTGTTCGACTCGGCGCACCGCCGCGAGGCGCATTCCGGAATGTTGAGCGAGGCACAGCTCAGGAACTGGCTGCGGCAGAACCGCCAGGCGAGGTAATCGGATTTCATTGCAATCACAGGGAAGTATCATGGGAAAGAAGAAAAACAGGATTCGGGGGGGGCAGAATGCCCGCGCTGACGGACGGCATGCCGCGACCGGCCGAATCGCGCTGGTTGTCGCCCTTGCCTTGAACATTCCGCAATACGCGCTGGCGGAAGAGGAGAAGCAATTCGACGAAATGCTCGTCAAGAGCGACAAGCCGGCGGTGCCGGCCAACGTGCCCTCGACCACCGAGAGCTTCACGGCCAGACAGATTGCCGAGAGCGTCAATTCGGTTTCCTCGGCCGGCGCGCTGCAGTACGTGCCGAGCGTCCATGTCCGCGAGCGCTTCATCGGCGACGTCAACGGCGGCCTGGCAATGCGGATGTACGGCGTCAATTCCAGCGCAGAGACCATCGTCTATGCGGACGGGTTGCTGCTCTCCAACTTCCTGACCAACAGCTGCTGCCCCGGCCCGCGCTGGGGCATGGTGTCGCAGCACGCCATCGACCGCGTCGACGTCATGTACGGTCCCTTCTCGGCCCTGTATCCCGGAAATTCGGTGGGCGGTGTGGTGCTGATGACCACCCACATGCCGACCCGGTTCGAGGCGCACGCGCAGCTGGACGCCTTCACCGAGAATTTCAAGCTGTATGGCACCGACAAGAGGTTTAACGGCGTGCATGGCGCCGCCACGATCGGCAACAGGATGGGCGACTGGTCGTTCTGGCTGAGCGCCGACCGGCTGGACAACCATAGCCATCCGACGGATTTCACCTCCGCGACGGCCAAGACGGGGGCTCCGGCGGCGGCAGGACAGTACACCGTGGTCACCGGCGCGCATTTCGACCGGGACATCGCGGACCGCCCCCGGGTCATCACGGCCGCCACCAGCATGGACCACACCGTCAAGGATGACGCGACCCTGAAGATCGGCTACGACTTCTCGCCGACCGTCCGCGCGGTCTACACCTTCAACGTCTGGCAGAACACGTCCGACAAGCGGGTCGAAAGCTATCTGAAGGATGCGGCCGGCAATCCAATCTACGGCACGAGCACGGCGGCGGGCCCCTACCGCTATGTCCGCATCAACGGCAGGGACTATTCCGTGACGGCGCCAAGCACCAGTCACGCAGAAGCCGAGTATTTCATGCACGGCTTGTCGGTGAAGTCGCAGACCGGGGGAACCTGGGACTGGGAAGTGGCAGGCAGCATCTTCAACCAGAATAAGGATGTCACCCGTGCGTCGTCGGGCAACTTCGGCCGGACGCCGAGCACGGCGGCGACGGCAGGGACGATCACGTTTGCAGACGGAACGGGCTGGCAGAACCTGGACCTGCGCGGCGAATGGCGTCCGGGCGGCAATCTGCGCAGCGAGCACCAGGTCAGCTTCGGCTTCCACACCGACACTTATACGACGAGGACGGACCAATACCGGCTGGCGGCAGGCAACTGGGAGACCAGCAACCCGGCCACCTTGAACACGAATTCGAGGGGGGTGACGTCGACCAACGCGATCTATCTGCAGGATGCCTGGCAGATTTCGCCGAACGTGAAGCTGGTCGTCGGGGGACGCGAGGAAAGGTGGGAAGCTTCCGATGGCAGCAACTATGCAAACGGGAGAAACGTAAGCTACAAGGACAAAGCCCTGCGGGCCTTTTCTCCCAAGGGCTCGCTCTCCTATCAGGCGTCCGACGTGCTGGCGCTGCGGGGCTCCGTCGGCCGCGGGGTCCGCTTCCCGACCGTCGGCGAGCTGTTCAAGAACGTCGGCATCACCCGCGTCGGCGGCGGTGCGCCGACTGCCGCGGAGATTGCCGCGTTTCCGGCACCCTACAACGTGGCGCTGACCAATAACCCGAACCTCAAGCCGGAGACCGCCGATTCCTGGGAACTCGTCGCCGAGCGGTTCCTGCCCAATGGCGTGTGGAGAACCTCGCTGTTCGGGGAGGAGAAAAAGGATGCGCTCGTTTCGCAGGCCGACATTACGACGCTGCCCGGGTTCAGCATCAGCAGCGTGCAGAATGTCGACAAGGTGCGCACCTACGGCGTCGAAACATCGCTTCAGGTGAACGATCTATGGGTACGCGGCCTGAATCTTTCCGGCAGCATTGCCTACATTCACTCCAGGATCGCGAAAAACACCGCGAATCCGGGGCTCGAGGGCACGCAGCTGCCGCTGATTCCGGTTTGGCGCGCCTCACTGCTGGCCGTGTACCGCGCTTCGGATGCGCTCTCGTATAGCCTGGGGTGGCGTTACAGCGGAAGGCAGCACAGCGGCCTCTACGACACGGCAGCGGGGCGATATCCCGATCCGAATCCGGATGTCTATGGCGGACGCAGCAATTTCAGCGTGTTCGACGCCAAGGTGCTGTACAGGTTCGCAAAGCAAATGACAGCCTCCGTCGGCATCGACAACATCGGCAACGCCAAGTATTTCACTCTGTACCCCTACTCACAACGGACCTTTTTTGCCAGCGTGAAGTTTGACTACTGAAACGTCGTCGAAAATGATCCGGAAACCGGAGACGGAGCGCGCTGCGGGATTCCTGCTGGTCCTGGCCGTGCATGCCGCCGCCTTGTGGGGGTTGTGGAGCCACCGCATCCTGGTGGTCCCGGACGAGGTGGTGACGCTGTTCGTCGAGACGATCACCACGCCGCCGCCTCCGCCGAAAGAGACGCCGAAGCCGGCCCGGCTGGAAAAGCCCAGGCCGGCGGAGAAGCTGCGGCCCCAGCAACTGGTCGCCGAGGCACCGGTGAGTTCGCCGGCGGAACCCGTGGCGCCTCCGCCGGCGCCGCCGGTCGAGGCGGCGCCGGTGAAGCCGGCGGGCCCCATTACGCTTGGCGCCGAATTGGCCGTCGCCTGCCCCGAACGCAGGGCGCCCAACTATCCGCCGCTGTCGCGCCGGCTGGGCGAGGAGGGCAAGGTGGTGCTGCGCGTGGAGCTCGACGAACAAGGCAACGTCAGCGCGGCGCGCGTGGCCACGGCGAGCGGATTTTCCCGCCTCGACGAGGCGGCGCTGGCCGCCGTGAAGACCTGGCGCTGTAACCCGGCGCGACGCGACGGCCAGCCGGTGCGCGCCGTGGCCCTGCAGCCCTTCAAGTTTGTGCTGCAGTGATCGCCGTATCCGGGAGACTGACTTTTTCTGATTGAAGGATTCGCCATGAATGAAAGCCTCGGCTTTGCCCATTTCCTTTCGCAGACCGATGCCGTCGGACGCATCGTGCTGTTCCTGCTGCTCGCCCTCTCGGTGGCGAGCTGGTACCTGATCCTGACCAAGGGGCTGGCGAACTTTCTCGCCGGCCGTCGCGCCGCGGCCTTCCTGCGGCAGTTCTGGGCCGCCGGCTCCCTGCAGGACGTCAACGCCATGCTGGCGCAACGGCCGCTCGACAGCGCCTTCGCCGAGCTGGCGCAGCAGGCGCTGGGCGCCGCCGACGACAACAGCCAGCAGGGACTGCAGCGGCTTGCCGCCGCCGGCGGGCCGGGGGAGTTCCTCACGCGCGTGCTGAGGAACGGCATCGACCAGGAGGCGGCGCGCGTCGAGCATGGCCTGACGCTGATGGCCTCGGCCGGCTCGGCGGCGCCCTACGTCGGCCTGTTCGGCACGGTCTGGGGCATCTACCACGCCTTGGTGCAGATCGGCATGAGCGGGCAGGGTACGCTGGACAAGGTGGCCGGCCCGGTCGGCGAGGCGCTGATCATGACGGCGCTCGGCCTGGCGGTGGCGATTCCGGCGGTGCTGGCCTACAACGCCTTCAGCCGGCGCAACCGCATCTGGCTGGCGAAGCTGGATGCCTTCGCCCACGACCTCTACGCGCTGATGACGGTCGGCGCCAAGAGCAACAGCTCGGCGGGCGAGGTGCGCCCGCTGCGCGCCGTCGCACCGCGCTGAGCGAGGACCGGATCATGGCGATGGGAAGCTTCGACGGGCGCGGCCAGCAGGGGCCGATGGCGGAAATCAACGTGGTGCCGCTTGTGGACGTGATGCTGGTGCTGCTGGTGATCTTCATCGTCACCGCGCCGCTGCTCACCCACTCGGTGAAGATCGACCTGCCGAAGGCCTCGAGCAGCCCGAACCTGACGCGGCCGGAGCACGTCCAGCTCGGCATCCGCGAGGACGGCAGCCTGCACTGGAATGGCGCGGTGGTGGCGCTGGAAGAGCTCGAATCGCACTTCTCCGCGGCGGCGATGCAGCAGCCGCAGCCGGAACTGCACATTCGCGCCGACCGCCTGGTGCCTTACGAACGTGTCGCGCAGGTGATGAGCAAGGCCGCCAAGGCCGGGCTGGTGCGCATCGGCTTCGTCACCGATCCATCTCAGCGCTGACTGCGGCGCGATTCCACCAGGGAGTACACCGCCGGCACCACCACCAGCGTCAGCAGCGTCGAGGAGATCATGCCGCCGATGACGGCGATCGACAGCGGCTGGTTGGTCTCCGCGCCGGCGCCCAGGCCGAGAGCGGCGGGAAAGAGGGCGAGGATGACGGTGGCCGAGGTCATCAGCACGGGCCGCATGCGCGTCGGGCAGGCGTCGCGCAGGGCCGCATCCACCTGCATGCCGCCCTCGCGGCGCTGGTTGGTGAGATCCACCAGCAGGATCGAGTTCTTCGCCACCAGGCCGATCAGCAGCACCAGGCCGATCATCGAGTAGATGTTGAGCGTCTGGCCGAACAGCCACAATGCCGCGACGCCGCCGATGATGGCGAGCGGCTGCGCCAGCATGATGATCGCCGGCTGCAGGAAGGAGTTGAACTGGCTGGCGAGCACCATGTAGAGCAGCACCAGCGCCAGCGAGAAGGCGAAGGCCATGTACTTCTGCGTCTTGCCGAACTCCTCCGCCTGCCCGACGAGCTTCACCTGGTAGCCGGCCGGCAGGATCTCGGCGGCGACCTCCCGCAGCTTGGCGACGGCCTCGCCGAGGGGGATGGTCGGCGAGGCGTAGAAGGTGGCGGCGTATTGCAGGTCGAAACGCCCGATCACCGCCGGGCCGAGGCGCTCGCCGAACGAGGCGACGCTGTCGAGGCGCACCAGCTTGCCGTCCCTGGCCCGCAGCCAGATCTTCGACAGGTCGGACGGCTGCGTGAACTCGCCCTCGCGGGCCTTGACGCGGATGTCGTAGCGCTGGCCGTCGCCCGGCTCGTCGTTGAACTTGGCGATGTCCACGCCGCCGGTGAGCATGTTGACGGCGAGCGCCACGTCCTGCGAATTGAGCTGGGCGGCGGCGATGCGCGTGCGGTCGGGCTGGAACACCAGTTGCGGCAGGTCGAGCTGGAGGTCGGTGTCGAGCCGGCCGATGCCGGCGGTCTGCGACAATCTTTGCTGCAGCTCGCGCGACAGGCGGCCCACCTCCTGCAGGTTCTCGCCGGCGAGCACGAACTGCAGCGGTTCGCCGCGCTGGCCGCCGACGATGGGGTAGGGCGCGGCGAAGACGAAGGCGCCCGGCACGGTGGCCAGTTCCTTGCGCAGCTTCGGCAGCAGGTCCTGCTGTCGGACTGTGCGCTCCTGGCGCGGCGCCATGCGCACGACGACCAGGCCCTGGTTGACCTGGCCGGCCGAACCGAAGCCGATCAACGCGAACTCGGTGACGATCTCCTTGTGGCGGTCGAGGATGGCTTCGACCATGCGCAGGCGCGAATCCGTGTAATCGATGCTGGAGCCGAGCGGCGCGCGCAGGCGCACCAGGAAGCGGCCCTCGTCCTGCTCGGGCGTGAAGGTCTTGCCGATGCTGGCGAAGAAAAAGGCGCTCGATGCGACTGCCATCGCAGTCAGCGCGACGACCTTCCAGCGGTGGGCGAGTGCGGCGTCGAGCAGGCGGCGGTAGAACCGCTCCATGCCGCCGAGGATGCCGTCGAGCAGGTGATAGACGCGGCCGTGCGACTTCTCCACCTTCAGGTAGCGCGAGCACAGCATCGGCGTCAGCGTCAGCGAGACGAACAGCGACACCATCACGCCGAAGGTGACGACCACGGCGAAGGAGCGGAAGAACTGGCCGATGATGCCGGAAAGGAAGATCACCGGGGCGAAGATCGACACCAGCGACAGCGTTGCGGCGATGACGGCGAAGACCACCTCGCGGCTGCCGTTGACGGCGGCGGCAATCGGGTCGGGATCGATCTCCTCGCGGTGGCGGAAGATGTTCTCCAGCACCACGATCGCGTCGTCCACGACGACGCCGATGAGCAGCAGCAGCGCCAGAAGAGTGAGGGAGTTCAGCGTGTAGCCGAAGAAGTAGATGACGGCGATGGCGCCCATCAGCGAGACGGGAATCGCCAGGGCGATGATCAGGGTGGAGCGCAGCGAGCGCAGGAAGAACCACACCACCAGCGAGGCGAGCAGGGTGCCCTCGATCAGGTGCTCCTTCAGGGAGCTGACGATCTCCTGGATGAAGACGGCGTCGTTGGAGACGATGGTGATGCGCATGCCCGGCGGCAGCTGCGGGCGGATCTCGTTCTCCAGCCGTGCCAGCACTGCCTCGGTGATGGCGACGGTGTTGGTGTTGGCCACCTTGACGATGCCGAGGCCGACGGTGGTCTCGCCGTTGAAGCGGGCGAGCTGGCGGTTGTCGGCGAGGCCGTCCTCGACTTGGGCCACGTCGGCGAGCCGGATCGGATAGCCGCCCTTGTAGCCGAGGATCATGCCGGCGAGGTCCTCGATGCGGTGGAACTCGAGGTCGAGCTTGACCAGCGCCTCGGTGGCCTGGCCGACGACGAAGCCGCCGGCGAGCTGGACGTGCTCCTTGGCAAAGGCCTCATTGATGTCCTGCGCTGTGATGCCGTGGGCGGCCATGCGTGCCGGCAGGAGGTTCACCCGGATGGTGCGGTCGCGACGTCCGCCCAGCCGTACCTCACCGACGCCGTCGATGCTCTCCAGCCGCTTCTTGACGACGTTGGCGGCGTACTGGTTGAGCTGCTGCTGGGTGCGGTCGCCCTGCAGCGCCAGCCACATGATCGGCTGGGTATTGGTCTCCACCTTGGCCACCACCGGCGGATCGGCGTCCTTCGGCAGCCGGCGCAATACCTGGTTGAGCTTGGCCTGCACCTCGTTGAAGGCGATGTCGACGTCCTTCTCCAGTGCGAAGGTGATGTTGACCTGCGAGACGCCCGGGGAAGAGGTGGACTGGATGTGCTCGATGCCCGGCACCGTGTTGGCGGCCGACTCGACGAGGTTGGTGACGCTGGCGTCGACGATGTCGGGGTTGGCGCCCTTCACCGTCGTCGTCACCGAGATGACGGGGAACTCGATGTAGGGGAAGCGGTCCATGCCGATGCGCTGGTAGGCGATGAGGCCGAACAGCACCAGCACGGCGTTGAGCATCCACGCCAGGACATGGCGCCGGATGGAAAGCTCGGGCAGGGTCATTTCTTCGCGCCGGTCTGGGCGGGGGCTTGCGCTGCGGCGCCGTGCTGCGGGGACTGACTTTCCGCCGGCTTGCCCGGTTCCTTCACGGTAACGGCCGCGTTGTGCGTGAGGAAGCCGGCGCCGTCCAGCGCGACGGTGGCGCCGGCCGGCAGGCCCTTGAGGATTTCGACCATGCCGGCGCGTCGGGCGCCGGCCTCGACGACACGCTGCACCGCCTTGCCCTCGGCGATGGCATAGACCACTTTGCCGGCCGGGCGCAGCACCACGCTTTGCTCCGGCACCAGCACGGCGTCCTCGCGCCGGGCGACCACCACGCTGGCGTTCACCGTGCCGCCGGGGCGCAGTCCGTTCTGGCCGTCGATGTCGACGATGACGTCGAGAGCGCGGCCCGTCTCGGACACGCCGGCCTTGATGTCGCTGATGGCGGCGCGAATCTCGAAGCCCGGCAGCAGCGGCGAGCCGAGGACGACCGGCTGGCCCTTCTTCAGGCGTGGCGCGGCCGACTCGGGAAAGGGCAGGTGGGCGCGCAGCTTCTGGCTGGAGACCAGCTGGAACAGCGGATCGCCGACCTTGACGTAGTCGCCGACCGAGGCGACCTGCGCCTCGACCACGCCGTCGAAGGGCGCGACGACGCGCGCCTTGCCCTGGCTGCGTCGGCTCATGTCGCCGCGGGCGCGGGCGGCGGCGAGCTGCTCGCGCAGTGCGTCGCGCTGGGCGCGGGCATCGTCGGCGGCATTCTGCGAGATGAACCCCTTCTGGACGAGCTGCTGCTGCCGCTCGACGACGCGCTCCTGTTGCGCCAGAAGGGCTTCGGTGCGCTTGTGGTCGGCCTCGTCGGCGCGGTTCTGGATGGCGAAATCGGTATCGTCGATGACCGCCAGCAACTCACCTTTCCCGACGGCCTTGCCGGTACCTACAAGCACCTGGACGACCTTGCCCGCCACCTCGGCGCCGATCTTCGGGTCGACGACCGCTTCCAGGGTACCGAGCGTCTCCTCGGTGATTTCCATCGCGCCGGTCCTGGCCTGGGTGACGGTGATCAGGGCGGGCGGCGGGCCGGAGGGTTTTTTTTCCTCGGCTTTCTGGCAGGCCGCAAGCACGAGGGCGGCGGCCAGAACGGCAAGACGGCTTCTATGCATGTGATTCCGGCAGGGGTGCTCTGTTTTGATCAAGGAAGGACACGCTCTCCGGCGAAAAGTTGCTCGATACGCTCGCGTTCGCGCACGAGGTGGATCTGGTTTCCATCGACCATCACCTCCGCGGCACGCGGTCGCGTGTTGTAGTTCGAACTCATCGCCATGCCATAGGCGCCGGCCGACATCACGGACAGCAGGTCCCCTTCGGCGACCGCCAGCGCGCGGGCGTGGCCGAGAAAGTCGCCCGACTCGCACACCGGCCCGACCACCTCGTACTCCGCCGTTGCACCGGCTGCCTGCCGCACTGGCAGGATGTCGTGCCAGGCGTCGTAGAGCGCCGGCCGCATCAGATCGTTCATGGCGGCGTCGACGATGGCAAAGTTCTTTTCCTCGCCGTGCTTGAGGTGCTCGATTCGGGTGAGCAGGACGCCGGCATTGCCGACGAGGGCGCGCCCCGGCTCGAACAGGATTTTCTCCTTGCGCCCGGCCAGTTTTTCCAGGACTGGCGCGAGATAGCCGGCGACGGGCAGCGGCGTTTCGTCGCGGTAGCGGATGCCGATGCCGCCGCCGAGGTCGAGGTGGCGCAGGACGATGCCGTCGGCCGCCAGCCGGTCGGCAAGGGCGAGAATTTTTTCCGCTGCCTCGGCGGCCGGCGCCGGATCGAGCAGTTGCGAACCGATGTGGCAGGCAATCCCGGCGATGTCGACGTTCGGCAGGACGCGGGCGCGGCGGTACAGGTCGAGCGCTTCGGCATAGGCGACGCCGAACTTGTTGCTGCGCAGGCCGGTGGAAATGTAGGGGTGCGTCTTCGCGTCGACGTCGGGATTCACGCGCAGTGCAATCGATGCCCGCTTGCCGGCCTGGCCGGCGATGGCGTCGAGCCGCTCCAATTCCGCCGAGGATTCGACGTTGAAACAGAAAATGCCGGCCACCAGGGCCTGGTGCATTTCGTCTTTCGTCTTGCCGACGCCGGAAAAAACCACTCTTGCCGGATCGCCGCCGGCGGCGATGACGCGCGCCAGCTCCCCGCCTGAAACGATGTCGAAACCGGCGCCGGCGCGGGCGAACAGGTTCAGGATGGCCAGATTCGAATTGGCCTTGACGGCATAACAGAGCAGTGTGTCCCGCCCGGCCAGGGCCTGGCGGAACTCCTCGAAGCGCGACAGCAGCGCGGCGCGCGAATAAACAAAGCAGGGCGTGCCGTGGGCGGCGGCAATCTGCGGCAACGGTACGTCCTCGGCATGGAGCATGCCGTCACGGTAGGCGAAATGGCTCATCGCGCAGCAGTGCCGCCGGCTTTGCTATCATCGGCAGCCGGTGTCGGTGCCGCTGGCGCGGCCTGCGTGGCGCCCGCCGGTGCCGGCCGGGGCGGTAGGGTAAGCGAAGTCCTGGTGCCGCAGGCGCCAAGAAGCAGTAGAGCGAGTATTGTCCCGAAGGTACGCATGATGCCTGCAAAAATCATGATGTTAGCAGAAGGCCTGTAATGGAAGAAACCGAGTTCAACACCCTGGCCGGGGCGACGCTGGCGAGGATCGAGCAGGCGCTGGATGCCTGCGCGGCCGACATCGACTATGAATTGCAGCCTGGCGGTGTTTTGGAACTGGAGTTCGGCGACGGCAGCAAGATCATCATCAATCGTCATGCGGCCGCGCGCGAGATCTGGGTGGCGGCGCGTTCAGGCGGTTTCCATTTTCGCCATGAGAACGGCCGCTGGATCGGCACGCGCGACGGAGCGGAACTTTTTTCGACTATCGAGCGGCTGGCTTCGGAGCAGTCTGGCGAGCGCGTCGTCTTGTCTGCCTAGCCTGATACGTTCTGTGTCGGCGGCGGGAAAACTGGAGGACCCGCCGGCTCGGACCCCTCCGGGGGTGGTGGCAGGCTTTCCTTATAGATCAACTCCGACCCCTTGCCGACGGTTTCTCCTGCGCCGCCGGCCGGAACCGTGACAGTGATCAGTCCCGGAGGGGTTGGCATGAAGGTTTCCGGCACATTCTTCAGCGCCTTGTCCATGTAGCCGATCCAGATCGGCAGGGCAGCGGAACCGCCCGTTTCCCCGTTGCCCAGCTTCTTCGGCTGGTCGAAGCCGATCCAGGCGACGCCGACGATGGTGGGCTGATAGCCGCAGAACCATGCGTCGACGAAGTCGTTGGTGGTGCCCGTCTTGCCGGCCAGGTCGCCGCGCTTGAGTTGCAGCGCGCGCGTTGCCGTACCGCGGCGGACCACATCGTGCATCATGCTGTCCATCAGGAACGCGTTGCGCGGATCGATGACGCGCAGGCTTTCGTCGCCGGCCGCGACAGGCTGGGCTTCGGCCAGCACATTGCCCTTGTCATCGAGGATCTGCTTCACGATGTAGGGCTGGATGCGATAGCCGCCGTTGGCGAAGACGGCATAGCCGGCCAGTTGCTGCCAGGGGGTCACTGAGCCGGCACCCAAGGCCATGGTGAGATAGGGGGGGTGCTTGTCGGCATCGAAGCCGAAGCGGGTGACGTAGTCCTGCGCGTACTGCGTGCCGATCGACTTGAGGATGCGGATGGAGACCAGATTCTTCGATTTCGCCAGACCCGTGCGCATGGTCATCGGCCCTTCGAACTTGCCATCGTAGTTCTTCGGTTCCCACTCCTGGCTGCCGGTTTCGGCAGCGGAGACGATCAGCGGCTCGTCCTCGATGATGCTGGCCGGCGTGAAGCCCTTTTCCAGCGAGGCGGAATAGATGAAGGGTTTGAAGCTGGAACCCGGCTGGCGCCAGGCCTGGGTAACGTGATTGAACTTGTTGCGGTTGAAGTCGAATCCTCCCACGAGGGCACGGATGGCGCCGTCCTGAGGGTTGGCGGCGACGAAGGCGGCCTCGACCTCCGGCAGTTGCACGATCTGCCAGTTGTTCTTGTTGTCCTGTTGCACATGGATGATGGCGCCGCGGCGCAGGCGCTTGTTGGCGGGCGCCTTTTCGTCAAGCATGCGCTGGGCAAACTTGAGGCCTTCGCCGGCAATCTGAACCGTTTCGCCGCCGCGTCGGTAGGCTTTCACCAGCTTCTGTCCGGCCTCGAGAATCACTGCGGCATAGATGTCATCGGAGTCGACTTCATCCTGCAGCGCCTCTTCCAGGGCTTCGTCCAGAGCCGCGCCCGACTGCCCAAGATCGACATAGCCCTTTGCGCCTCGATAACCATGCCGCTTGTCGTAATCGAGGACGCCGCGCCTCAGGCTGGCATAAGCCGCCTCCTGGTCCGCCTTGAGAATGGTGGTGACGACGCGCAGGCCGCGCGTATACGCTTCCCCCTGAAAGCGCTCGTAGGCCATCTGCCGGGCCATTTCGGCGACGTGGTCCGCCCTCACGGCGAACTCATTGACGTCGCGCTTGATATGGAGATCCTGTTTCTGTGCCTGGGCCAATTGTGCGTCATTGATGAAATTGAGTTCATGCATCCGGCGCAGGACGTATAGCTGGCGCAGCTTGGCCCGCTTCGGATTGGCCACCGGGTTGAAGCTGGAGGGGGCTTTCGGCAGCCCCGCCAGCATGGCAGCCTCCGCCAGGCTGATGCTCTTCAGCGGCTTGCCATAATAGATTTGCGAAGCGGCGGCGAAACCGTAGGCGCGCTGCCCGAGGTAGATCTGATTGATATAGAGCTCGAAGATCTCGTCCTTGGACAGGTTGCTCTCGATCTTGAAGGCGAGCAGGGCCTCATAGACCTTGCGCGAGAGGGTCTTTTCGCTCGACAGGAAAAAATTCCGTGCCACCTGCATGGTGATGGTGCTCGCACCCTGCCGCTTGCCGCCGCTGGTGAAATTGGCATAGGCGGCGCGCAGTACGCCAATCGTATCTACGCCGGGATGCTGGTAGAAGCGCTCGTCTTCTGCTGCCAGGATGGCCTGCTTCATGATGTCCGGCACGTCCTGGAAGCGCACCAGGGCTCGCCGCTCCTCGCCGAACTCGCCTATCAAGTGGCCGTCTGCGGTATAGACGCGGAGCGGAATTTTCGGCTGGTAGTCGGTCAGCACCTCGAGCGAGGGCAACTGGGGGTAGGCCAGCACGACAATGATTGCCAGCAAGGCGATGCCGATGAGGGCAAGGCCTGCCAGAAAGAGAACCGGATAGGCGATCCAGCGCAGGGCGGTAGGCAAGGATGGGCTCGATGCAATTAGAGAAAGCGCGCAATTATATGCCTACCCTGTCGGCGATTGATTATCCAGAGAATTTGCCCTGAGCTGCCCTGACAGGATCGCAAAATTACACGATTACAATCAAATAGTTGGCGTTACCCTGGGAGGAGTCCCGTGGGGTGTCGGGGAAAAGCGACACGCCGCGGGAAAAAAAACTTTACACAGACCATAGTTGTTGCTAGGATTTAATGTAAATTATCTGTATTGCGCCTAACTAACGAGAATTCAAAAGGATTTTCCTTGCAGATAGATCTCTCGATATTCAACCCGAAGGCCCGCCCGTTGTTTGGGCTCGATATCAGTTCGTCATCGGTCAAGATGGTCGAACTGGCTGAGGCTGCGAAAGGGAGCTACCGGATCGAGCGCTACGCAATCGAGACGTTGCCGCGTGATGCGGTGGTTGATGGGAACATCACCAATCTTGAGGCGGTGGCGGAGGCGGTCAAGCGGGCGTGGAAGCGTATGGGCACGTCGACAAAATTCGTCGCCATGGCGCTGCCGGCGGCTGCCGTTATCACAAAGAAGATTATCGTCCCGGCCGGATTGCGCGAACGCGAACTGGAGGTTCAGGTCGAATCGGAAGCGAATCAGTACATCCCGTTCGCGCTGGACGAGGTCAATCTGGATTTCCAGGTGGCCGGGCCGGCGCCGAGCAGTCCCGAGGAGGTGGAGGTTCTGATTGCGGCTTCGCGCAAGGAGAAGGTGGAAGATCGGGTGGCCGTGGCGGAGGCGGCAGGATTGAAGCCTCTGGTCATGGATGTCGAGTCATATGCTGCGCAGGCGGCGTTCGAGCTGGTCGAGAGCCAGCTTCCTGGGGGAGGCAAGAACCAGACGATCGCTCTGGTTGATATCGGCGCGAATGTCATGAATGTCACGATCTTGCGCAACGACCAGCCTGTCTATGTGCGCGAACAGGCTTTCGGCGGCAGCCAACTCACGCAGGACATCGTCCGCCAGTACGGCATGAGCCAGGAAGAGGCCGAAACTGCGAAACGAACCGGCAATCTCCCCGAGAACTTCGAATCCGATCTGCTGCGGCCTTTCCTGGACAATCTTGCATTGGAAGTTTCGCGGGCACTGCAGTTCTTCTTTACCTCAACCCAGTACAACCAGGTTGACCACATTGTTCTGGCGGGAGGATGTGCCGTGATTCCCGGCGTTGATGAAGCCGTGTCCGGGCGCACCCAGATCAGCACGGTTGTCGCCAATCCCTTTGCCAGCATGGCGCTTTCCCAGCGAATCCGCCCGAAGAACCTGGCGTCGGATGCGCCATCCCTGATAGTCGCCTGTGGGCTTGCGCTGCGGAGGTTCGACCAGTGATCCGCATCAATCTACTGCCTTACCGCGAGGAGAGGCGCAAGGCGCTGCGCCAGCAGTTTTTTGCGTTGTCCGGCCTGATTGCCATATTGGCGGCTGTGATCGTCATCATGGTGCATGGCGTGATTTCCGGCTATATCAGCCAGCAGGAGAGCAAAAACGCATTTCTCAAGAAAGAGATCGCCGCGCTGGACAAGGAAATAGACGAAATCAAGCGCCTGAAGGAACAGACCAGCGCCCTGCTCTCGCGCAAGGGGGTGATCGAAACTTTGCAGACCAGCCGTACCGAAACCGTCCAGTTGTTCAACGAGTTGGCCCGACAGATTCCCGCGGGCATATACCTGAAGGCGCTGAAACAGACAGGGGCCAGAGTCAACCTGATTGGCGTCGCCCAATCGAATGCCCGGGTGTCCACTCTGATGCGCAATCTTGAGGCTTCTCCGCTGCTCGAAAGACCCGATCTTGTCGAGATCAAGGCAGTCAACCAAGGCAACCGACGCTATGCGGAATTCAGTTTGAATGTCGTTATTTCGAGGACTGCCCCAGCCGCCGACAAGAAGCCGGCATCCGGTGCGCAGCCGCCCAAGCAGGACAAAAAAGCATGAAGAAGCCCAACATGCCCCAGATGCCGGCGGTACCGAAAATCGACTTCAAGGCGCTGGCCGAGGATTTCAAGTCCCTAGATCCCAAGGACATCGGCACCTGGCCGCTCCTGCCGCGCGTGACCGTGCTTCTGGGCGTGTTCGCCGCACTGCTGGTCGGCGGCTGGTGGTTTGACTGGAAGTCCCAACTGGAGGAACTGGAGGGCAAGCGGCAACAGGAGGCCAAGCTCAAGGATGAGTATCTCGACAAGAAGCGGCAGGCGGTCAACCTTGAAGAGCACCGCAAGCAGTTGGCTGAAATCGACAAGACGTTCGGAGCGCTGCTCAAGCAGTTGCCCAACAAGGCTGAAATGGAGGCCCTGCTGATCGATATCAACCAGGCCGGGCTGGGGCGCGGCTTGCAGTTCGAATTGTTCAAGCCCGGACGGGAAACGAGCCGGGATTTCTATGCCGAATTGCCAATTACACTGAAGATCACCGGCACGTACCATGATTTGGGCGCCTTTTCCGCCGACGTCGCGAAACTGTCCCGCATCGTCTCCCTGACCAACGTTGCCGTTGTGCCGGACAAGGGAGGGCAACTCAAGATGGATGCCACTGCGATGACCTATCGCTACCTCGATGAAGAAGAACTGGCTGCACAGCGGAGAGCCAAGTCCAAGGCCAAAGGAGCGAAGAAATGAGGCGGACAGCCATCTTCCTGGCCTGCCTCGGCCTGACGGCGTGCGGCGGTGAGGAGCATCAGGATCTGCGGCAATGGATGAAGGAGTCGACCAAGGATTTCAAGGGGAAGATCCCGCCACTTCCGGAAATCAAGAGCTTTCCGGTTGTGGCGTACGAACCGGGAGACCTGCTCGATCCCTACAATGCCTCGAAAATAGAACCCGAGCGGAAGGCCGGCGGGGGCGCACTCAAGCCTGACCTTGACCGCCGCAAGGAACCGCTGGAGGCCTATCCGCTTGAGTCCCTCAAGATGGTGGGGGCGTTGATCAAAGGGAAAATGGTCCACGCCCTGATACAAGCAGACAAAAATCTGCACCAGGTGAAGATCGGAAATTACTTGGGACAAAACTTCGGGATCATTACCGACATCACCGAAACCGAGGTCAAACTGAAAGAACTGGTTCCCGATTCTCTGGGGGACTATATGGAACGCACGAGCACATTGCAATTGCAGGAAAAGCAGCAGCCGGAGGGCAGGAAATGAATACAGCCAAAACCATCATTAGACGATTGCTTCTCCCGCTGTGCATGCTGCTGACGCAGTCGGCATGGGCACAGAATGCCATTGAGGCCCTGGGTGTAAGCCAGCAAGGCAGCGACATCGTCCTGAAACTGACGACCACACAGCCGTTGGCCGCCGTGCCGGCGAGCTTCAGCGTGGCCAACCCGCCGCGTATCGCATTCGATTTCCCTGGCGTCAAGAATGCGCTGGGCCGGAACTCGCAGATCGTCAACGAGGGCGATTTGCGCAGCGTCAGCTTGGTCGAGGTGGGCGATCGCACGCGGGTCGTGCTGAATCTTAAGCAGGTACGCCAGGCGGATTCGCGCATTGAGGGGAAGGATCTGTTCATCACGCTCGGTGGCGTCGCGGCCGGTACGGCGGCGAAGGCCGAGCAGGCCAGCACCCAGCACTTCGCGGAGGTGAAGCCGTCGATATCGCAAAGCAGCATTCGGGACATCAACTTCCGTCGCGGGACCAACGGCGAGGGTCGCGTCATCGTCGACCTGTCCGACAGCAACGTGGGCATCGACATTCGCCAGCAAGGTTCGAATCTGGTGGTCGAATTTCTGAAAACCACACTCCCGGAGAACTTGCGCCGACGCCTGGACGTGACCGATTTCGCGACGCCGATCACGACGGTGAATACGCAACCGCAGGGCGAAAATATCCGTATGGTCATTGCACCGAAAGGGTTGTGGGAACACAACGCCTATCAGAGCGACAACCAGTTCGTGGTCGAAGTGAAGCAGATGATCGAGGACCCGAACAAACTCGTACAGGGCGGACGGAAGGGCTACCAGGGAGAGAAATTGTCCCTGAATTTCCAGAACATCGACGTGCGCGCCGTTCTGCAGGTGATCGCCGACTTCACGGACTTCAATATCATTACCAGCGATACCGTGGGCGGCAGCCTGACGCTGCGCCTCAAGGACGTTCCGTGGGATCAGGCGCTTGACATCATTCTGCAGGCGAAGGGCCTGGACATGCGCAAGAACGGCAATGTCATCTGGATCGCTCCGCGCGACGAACTGGCCGCCAAGGAGAAGCTGCAACTCGAATCGCGCCAGCAGATCACTGACTTGGAGCCGGTGCGGACCGAGACCTTCCAGTTGAACTACCACAAGGCCAAATCGGTATTCGATTTCCTCAAGAACAAGGACCAGACAGCGCTCTCCAAGCGGGGCTCGGTCATTGTCGATGAACGCACGAACAAGCTCTTCGTGACCGACTCGCCTTCCCGCCTGGATGATGTGCGCCGGCTGATCGCCGAAATCGACATCCCGGCTCGCCAGGTGATGATCGAGGCGCGCATCGTGGAGGCGGAGGACAACTTCACCAAGAACGTGGGAGCCAGGATCGGCTATCACGACATGACTCCTACAAGGTCGGCCAGCAGAATCGGCAACGTGGGATATACGCTGGGCGGTCGGATAACCGTTCCAGGGTTCCATACCGGACAAATTGCCAGCCCGATACCGGATTTCACCACTGAGTCTTTGGGGGTTAACCTCCCGGCAACCTCAATTGCGGGAAAGCAAGCCGGGCAGTTCTCCTTTGTGCTGTTCAATACTGCGGCTACGCGCTTCCTGAACCTGGAAATCAGTGCGCTTGAAGCTGACGGCAAGGGCAAGATCATTTCCAGCCCGCGCATCGTGACAGCCGACCAGGTCGAGGCACTTATCGAGCAGGGGGTTGAACTGCCATATCAGCAGGCGACCAGTTCCGGCGCGACGAGCGTCTCCTTCCGGAAAGCGAACCTTGCCCTGAAGGTCAAGCCGCAGATCACTCCGGACGGGCGGGTTAATCTGACCGTCGATGTCAACAAAGACTCGCCGAACACGCAGATTGCCACCGGCGCGGGCGTCGCCATCGACACCAAGCATGTCAAAACGGAGGTGCTGGTTGATAACGGCGGCACGGTCGTGATCGGGGGCATTTATACACAGGATGAACGGAACATCACGACCAGAGTACCCGTTCTGGGAGACATTCCGTACGTTGGCTTCCTTTTCAAGCACAACGAGAAAAGGGACAACAAGACCGAGTTGCTGGTCTTCATCACCCCGAAGATCATCAGCGAGTCGCTCAGCATGCGCTGAGCCCCAGTTGCAATGCACTTCAGGGCCGGCCTAGCCGGCCCTTTCTTTTTTACGCCGGCACTGCCGCCTGATAAAATTCTTGGGTGAAATCCTGCGACAACATCTATTTCGTGGGCATGATGGGCGCGGGCAAGACGACGATCGGCCGGCAGCTGGCGAGACGCTTGAAGAAGCGCTTTGTCGATTGCGACCATGAAATCGAGGCGCGCACCGGGGTGCGTATTCCGGTGATCTTCGAGATCGAAGGGGAGGCCGGATTTCGCCGCCGCGAGTCGCAGGCCCTGCATGCCCTGTCAGGAGAGCACGATCTGGTGCTAGCCACGGGCGGCGGGGCGGTGCTGGACCCGCAAAACCGCAGGCGCCTAGCAGAAACCGGACTAGTGATCTACATATGCGTGCAACCGGATGAACTGTTTGCAAGAACGCGGCACGATCGTAACAGGCCCCTATTGCAGGTGGCAGATCCACTTTCGAAGATCCGGGAACTCCACGAACAGCGAGATCCGCTATATCGGGAAATAGCCGATATCGTCATGGAAGGTGGCGGACGGTCGCCTTTGGCCGCAGCGCGCCAGCTCGAACAGGAAATACGGAAACGATGCGAACCCTGAAGGTCGCGCTCGATGCGCGCAGTTACCCCATTCATATAGGAGATCGCCTGCTGGGGAGGGCCGACCTCATGCTGCCGCATCTGAAGGCGCCGATCGCAGCCATTGTCAGCAACGAGACAGTAGCCCCTCTCTACCTCTCTACCCTGTCCGGCGCGCTGCGGGCGGGTGGGGTGCGAGTCACCGAGATCGTCCTGCCGGACGGCGAAGAGCACAAGAACTGGCAGACGCTCAATCGCATCTACGATGCGCTGCTGGAAAATCGCTGCGAACGCGCAACGACCATTATCGCCCTAGGCGGCGGCGTCGTAGGCGATCTTGCCGGGTTTGCTGCAGCAACCTACCAGCGGGGCGTCCCCTTCATACAGGTGCCGACCACCCTGCTGGCGCAGGTGGACTCGTCGGTTGGCGGCAAGACCGGCATCAACCACCCGCTCGGTAAGAACATGGTCGGCGCCTTTTACCAGCCGCGCCTGGTGCTGGCCGATACGGGCACCCTGAAAACCCTGCCCGAGCGGGAACTGTGTGCCGGACTGGCCGAGGTGATTAAGTACGGCCTGATCCGGGACTTGCCCTTCTTCGAATGGCTGGAAGGTAACATGGAGCGCCTGCGCACACGCGATCCCGAGGCGCTGACCTATGCCATCGAGCGATCCTGCAGCAACAAGGCTGACCTGGTGGCGGCCGATGAAACCGAATCCGGCGTGCGCGCCCTGCTCAATCTCGGTCACACCTTCGGTCATGCCATTGAGGCAGGCCTCGGTTATGGAGAGTGGCTGCACGGAGAAGCGGTCGCCGCAGGAACAGTGATGGCGATGGAACTTTCGCGCCGCCTGGGCTGGCTGAAGGAGGCGGACCTTGCAAGAACCATTTCGCTGTTCAAGCGGGCCGGTTTGCCCGTACAGGGCCCGGCGCTGGGCGCAACCCGTTACATGGAATTGATGGCGCTGGACAAGAAAGTGGCCGCGGGCAAGCTGCGCCTGATCCTGCTCGAAGCGATGGGACGGGGCGTGGTCAGCGCCGAGGCTCCCGAGTCGGAGATTTGTGCTGCCATCGAGGCCTGCTGCCGTGGCTGAATTGGCCCCATATGCCGTTTCCGAGGCGCGCTCGAAGGGGCGCCGGCATCCTGAGCCGACGCCTGCCGCACGCAGTGAATTCCAGCGGGACCGCGATCGCGTCGTGCATTCGACGGCGTTCCGCCGTCTCGAATACAAGACCCAGGTCTTCGTCAATCATGAAGGCGACCTGTTTCGCACGCGCCTGACGCACAGCATCGAGGTGGCGCAGATCGCGCGCACGCTGGCGCGCGCGATGCAGTTGAACGAAGATCTGGCCGAAGCCATTGCGCTGGCGCACGACCTGGGCCATACGCCGTTCGGACACGCCGGCCAGGACGCGTTGAATGCCTGCATGCGGGAGCATGGCGGCTTCGAGCACAACCTGCAGAGCCTGCGCACCGTCGATCTGCTGGAGGAACGCTATGGCGCCTTCGACGGCCTTAACCTGACCTACGAGACGCGCGAAGGCATCCTCAAGCATTGCGCGCCGAAAAAGGCGTACGAGCTGGGCGAGCTTGGTCGACGCTTCATCGAGGGTACGCAGCCCTCGCTCGAGGCCCAGTTGTGCAACTTGGCCGATGAGATCGGCTACAACAACCATGACGTAGACGACGGCTTGCGCTCCGGACTGATCACGCTGGAACAACTGGAAGAAGTAGGCATCTGGGTGCGCCATGTCACCGAGGTGCGCCGCGCCTTCCCTCAGGTCGGCGGACGCCGCCTGATCCACGAGACGGTCCGCCGCATGATCAATTCCCTGGCGGTCGACCTGATCGAGGAAACCCGCAGCAACATCTCGGAGGTAGGGGTTGCCTCGATCGAAGACGTGCGCAAGACGAGCCCCCTGGCCGCCTTCAGTGCCGGCATGCACGCCGAGCACAAGGAGCTCAAGCACTTCCTGCGCATCAACCTCTATCAGCACTACCAGGTGCTGCGCATGACCAACAAGGCGCGGCGCATCATCAGCGATCTGTTCGGTGCCTTCATGGAGGATCCGCGCCTGCTGCCGCCCCAGTACCAGCAGATGGCCAAGGCCGACAAGCCGCGGGCCATCGCCGACTACGTCGCCGGCATGACGGACCGCTACGCCATACGCGAACACCGGCGGTTGTTCGCCGTGGGCGAAATCTAGCCAGTTCGGACAGGGCGGATGAGCCGGGAATTCACGCCGACCACCGGCCTGCCGGAACTTGACGCGGTGCTGTGCGGCGTGCAGCGCGGCGACAACATCGTCTGGCAGATCGAGTCGCTCGAGGATTACCTTGCCCTGGTCAGGCCCTATGCCAAGGCAGCCCGGACTTCCGGCAGGCGACTGATCTATTTTCGCTTCGCCGATCACCCCCCGCTGCTGGACGATGCCGAGTTCCACTATCCAGACGCGACCTCCGGCTTCGATGTGTTTGTGGACCAGGTGCATTCGGTGATCGAGGCTGCAGGCCGCGAAACGTTCTATGTATTCGACTGCCTGTCCTATCTTGCCGACGTCTGGCAGTCGGATCGCAAGATGGGCAATTTTTTCCGTTTGACCTGTCCGCGCCTCTTCGATCTCGACACGGTCACCTATTTCGGCGTCTACCGCAATCGCCACGCGAAGCCGGCCATGGGGGTGATTGCCAACACGACTCAATTCATGATCGACATCTTCCGCTGCCGTGCGCGACTCTATCTGCGTCCTATCAAGGTGCAGCATCGCTCGGCGGCTGCTATGAACCTGATTCATGCCTGGGAGCCGGAAGGCCGGTTTCGTCCGGTGCGGGACAGCGGCACAGTCGCCGAGATACTCGCCAACTCTCGGTGGCCGGGACTGGAGGACAACCAGATCGCCAGCCACTGGCAGAAGCAGTTTGCCGCGGCGAAGCCGGTGGCGGCTGCGCGCCGGGCGGGGTTTCCCGATCCTGCCGAATGGGAATGGTTTGCCCGCTTGAGCCGCCTGCTATTCGTCGACGACCCGGCGATGTCGCGGCTGATCGACGAGTACCTGACGCTCGACGACCTTCTGACGGTGCGCAGCCGCATGATCGGCACCGGCACCATTGGCGGCAAGGCGCTGGGCATGCTGCTGGCGCGCGCGGTGCTGCGCCGCGACGCACCGCAACTCGACGCCCGGCTCGAGGCCCATGATTCCTTCTATATCGGCACCGACGTGTTCGACACCTTCATGGTGCACAACGAGCTTTGGTGGATCCGCCGCCGGCAGCGTGACCCTGCGGTATTTCTGGATGAGATCGACGAGGCGCGCCAGCGGGTCCTCGCCGGCACGTTCTCGCCGACGACGCTGCGCCAGTTCGAGGGCATGCTGGAGTATTTCGGGGAGTGGCCGTTCATCGTGCGCTCCAGTTCGCGGCTGGAGGACCGCTACGGCAATGCCTTTGCGGGCCAGTACGACAGCGTGTTCTGCGCCAACCGCGGCCCGTGGGAGCAGCGCATCGGCGATCTGCTCGATGCAGTCCGTCAGGTCTACGCCAGCACCATGAGCGAGCAGGCATTGCGTTATCGCGAGCGGCGCGGCCTGCTCGGGGAAAACGAGAAGATGGCGGTGCTGATCATGCGCGTCTCCGGCACCGCGGGGGGGCGCTATTTCCATCCGCATGCGGCGGGTGTCGGCATGTCGGTGAATCCCTATCGCTGGAACCCCCGCATCGACATGAAGGCCGGCGTGATCCGGCTGGTGGCCGGGTTGGGCACGCGCGCGGTGGATCGCAATGACGACGACTACACTCGCCTGGTGGCGTTGAATGCGCCCGAGCTGCGCCCGGAAACCAGTTTCGGCGACATCGCCCGCCATGCCCAGCGGCGCATGGACGCCATCGATCTGCAGGAGAACAGGATCGTCAGTGGCCCGTTTGCCGAGATGGTGCGCGACCATCCGGATTTCCCCCTCGATTTGTTTACCACCCGCGAAGATCTGGGCAAGCCGGCTTTTCTGACCTTCGATAGCCTGCTCAAGGAAACCCCCTTCGTCGCCGACCTGCGTGCCATGCTGGCGCAACTGCATGCCGCCTATCGTTATCCGGTGGAGATCGAGTTCGCGCTGAATGTCCTGGCTGACGGCAGCTACCGGATCAACCTGCTCCAGTGCCGGCCCCTCCAGGTGCGCAGTCTGGACGGTACGGTCAGCGTCGAGCCGCCTGCGGATGCGCCGCACCTCTTCGATGCGCAGGGCGCGGTGATCGGCCCCAGCCGGGTTGTCCGGCCGGACCGTCTGATCTACGTCGTCCAATCCCGCTACGCTTCGTTGGGCCAGGGGGAGCGCCTCGATGTCGCCCGCCTGATCGGCGCCATCAATCGCATCAGCGCAGACCGGACCATGGTGGTGCTCGGTCCCGGCCGCTGGGGCACCCGCGATCCTTGGCTGGGCGTGCCCGTCAGCTTCAGTGAGATCAATCACGTTGCCGCTCTATGCGAGATCGTCGCCATGAGCGAAAACCTGGTGCCGGATGTCTCGCTGGGTACCCATTTCCTCAACGAGCTGATCGAGGCGGACATGCTCTACTTTGCGTTGTTTCCGAGCAGGGCCGGAAACCGCATCGACGAGTCCGGAATACTGAGTCGCCACAACCGTCTCCTGGAACTGCTTCCCAACGCCCAGCAATTCGAGAATGTCGTACGGGTGGTCGATTTCAATCAGGATTCGGTCACCCTTTTTGCGGATGCCGAAAGGCAGTGCGTGGTCATGACCGGTTCATAGCAGAAACCGGAAATCACGCCCCAATTTGGTGCGTCCCCGTGGTCGAAATGGTTTCCTGTACGACGACGGGAATGGGAGCCTTCCGCATTGTTCGGAAACCGGACAAGTTGATCTTGAAAGAGGGGGGGTTTCTGGGTATATTTCTCGGTTCGCCCGAAAGGTTTCATGAGAAGGCCGGTGCGCATGACCCAGCACCGGCTTTTTATCGACCGCGGCCCGCATGCCGACCCGGCATGGGCAGGGCGACCCGGCTGACAAGCCGATGCACTAGTGTCGAGGAAACTGAGATGGACTGCCCCCGGAAAGAAGGCCTCTACGACCCCCGCAACGAACACGACGCCTGCGGCGTCGGCTTCGTGGTCAACATCAAGAATCGAAAGAGCCATGCCATCGTCGAGCAAGGCCTGCAGATCCTGAAAAACCTCGAGCACCGCGGCGCCACCGGCTACGACCCGCTGCTCGGCGACGGCGCCGGCATCCTGATCCAGATCCCGGACGCCTTCTTCCGCGATGAGATGGCCAAGCAGGGCGTGACGCTGCCGCCGGCCGGCGAGTACGGGGTCGGCATGGTGTTCCTGCCGCGGGATGAAGCCGGTCGCCGCGCCTGCGAAGCGGCGATCGAGCGCACCATTCGCTATGAAGGGCAGGCGCTGCTCGGCTGGCGCGACGTCCCGCGCGACAACCGCGGCCTGGCCCAGGCGGCGAAGGACATCGAACCGTCCGTGCGCCAGGTCTTCATCGGCCGCGGCCAGGGCGTCACCGACACCGATGCCCTGGAGCGCAAGCTCTACGTCATCCGCAAGGCGGCCGGCCATGCCGTGCAGGCGCTCAAGCTGCCCGAGGGCAAAATGTTCTACGTGCCGTCGATGTCGGCGCGCACCGTGGTCTACAAGGGCATGCTGCTGGCCAACCAGGTCGGCGAGTACTACCTCGACCTGCAGGACCCGCGCCTGGTGACGGCGCTGGCGTTGGTGCACCAGCGCTTCTCCACCAACACCTTCCCGACTTGGGATTTGGCACATCCCTTCCGCATGATCGCCCACAACGGCGAGATCAACACCCTGCGCGGCAACGTCAACTGGATCCGCGCGCGGCAGAACGGCATTTCGTCGCGAGTGCTCGGCGAAGATCTCGAGAAGATCTGGCCGCTGATCTACGACGGCCAGTCCGATTCGGCCTCCTTCGACAACGCGCTGGAATTGCTGGTGATGGGCGGCTACAGCCTTGCCCATGCCATGATGATGCTGATCCCCGAGGCCTGGGCGGGCAACCGCCTGATGGACGAGGAGCGGCGCGCTTTCTACGAATACCACATGGCACTGATGGAGCCGTGGGACGGACCCGCCGCGGTGGCGTTCACCGACGGCCGCCAGATCGGCGCCACGCTCGACCGCAACGGCCTGCGCCCGGCGCGCTACCTGGTCACCGACGACGACCTGATGGTCATGTCCTCGGAAATCGGCGTGCTGCCGATTCCGGAGGAAAAAATCGTCAAGAAGTGGCGCCTTCAGCCCGGCAAGATGCTGCTGATCGACCTCGAGCAGGGCCGCGTCATCGACGATGCCGAGCTCAAGCGGTCCCTCGCTTCCGCCAAGCCCTATCGCAAGTGGATCGAGCAGTCGCGCTATTTCGTGGATGACCTGCCCGAAGTCAAGCACAGTGAGCCGTTGTCGGGACCGCTGCTGGACATCCAGCAGGCCTTCGGCTACACGCAGGAAGACTTCAAGTTCATCCTCGAGCCGATGGCGACCCAGGGCGAGGAGGCGACCGGCTCGATGGGCACCGACACGCCGCTGCCGGTGCTGTCCGAAAAGAACAAGCCGCTGTTCAGCTACTTCAAGCAGCTGTTCGCCCAGGTGACCAACCCGCCGATCGACCCGATCCGCGAGGAAATCGTCATGTCCCTGATTTCCCTGGTCAGCCCCAACCCGAATCTGCTCGGCATCGACGACGAAGAGCCGACGCCGCGGCTGGAAGTCATGCAGCCGGTCGTCTCGCCGGCGGACATGGCCAAACTGAAGCAGATCGACCGCCTGACCAAGGGGGCATTCCGCTCCATCGTGGTCGACATCACCACGCCTGCCGCCGAAGGAACCTCCGGCATGAGCCGCTCGCTCTACCGCGTGTGCACCCGCGTCGAGCGGGCGGTGCATGAGGGCTACAACGTGATCATCCTGTCCGACCGGGCCGTCGACAGGGGGCATGCGCCGATCCCTGCGCTGCTGGCCTGCTCGGCCGTGCATCAGCACCTGGTGCGGACTGGCCTTCGCACCTCGGTCGGCATGGTGGTGGAGACCGGCGCGGCGCGCGAGGTGCACCATTTCGCCACGCTCGCCGGCTACGGCGCCGAAGCAATCCACCCCTGGCTAGCGTTCGAAAGCATCGCCGCCATCGCCGACCGGCTGCCCGGCAAGCCGGGCGTCAAGGAGGCGCAGAAACGCTTCATCAAGGCCATCGACAAGGGGCTGATGAAGGTCATGTCCAAGATGGGCATCTCCACCTACCAGTCCTATTGCGGCGCGCAAATTTTCGAGGCGGTCGGCCTGTCCTCCGATTTCGTCTCCCGTTACTTTACGGGCACGCCGACCCGCGTCGAAGGGATCGGCCTGAAGGAAGTGGCCGAGGAGGCGTTGCGCACGCATGCGGCGGCCTATGGCAACGACCCGGTGCTGGCCGGCGCGCTCGAGACCGGCGGCGAGTACGCCTGGCGCGTGCGCGGCGAGGACCACATGTGGACGCCGGACTCGATTGCCAAGCTGCAGCATGCGACCCGCTCCGGCAAGTACGAGACCTACAAGGAATACGCCAGGCTCATCAACGACCAGACCAGGCGCCACATGACGCTGCGCGGCCTCTTCGAGGTCCTGCCGGCCGGCGCGTCCGTGCCGCTGGAGGAGGTCGAGCCGGCCAAGGAGATCGTCAAGCGTTTCGCCACCGGCGCCATGTCGCTCGGCTCGATCTCGACGGAGGCGCACACCACGCTGGCCATCGCCATGAACCGCATCGGCGGCAAGTCGAACACCGGCGAGGGCGGCGAGGATGCGATGCGCTATCGCCCGGTGAAGGGCGGCGAAACACTGTCGGGACTGATCGGCAAGAGCCGCATCGCGCGCGACCTCACGTTGAAGGCGGGCGACTCGCTGCGCTCGAAAATCAAGCAGGTAGCCTCGGGGCGCTTCGGCGTCACCGCCGAGTACCTGGCTTCCGCCGACCAGATCCAGATCAAGATGGCGCAGGGCGCCAAGCCCGGCGAGGGTGGCCAGCTGCCCGGCCACAAGGTGTCCGAATACATCGGCTTCCTGCGCCATTCCGTGCCCGGCGTCGGCCTCATCTCGCCGCCGCCGCACCACGACATCTATTCGATCGAGGACCTGGCGCAGCTCATCCATGACCTGAAGAACGCCAACCCGCAGGCCTCCGTCTCGGTGAAACTGGTGTCGGAAACCGGTGTCGGCACGGTTGCCGCCGGCGTGTCGAAGGCCAAGGCCGATCACGTGGTGATCGCCGGCCATGACGGCGGCACCGGCGCCAGCCCGATCTCCTCGATCAAGCATGCCGGCACGCCGTGGGAACTCGGCCTCGCCGAGACCCAGCAGACGCTGGTGCTGAACCGCCTGCGCGGCCGCATCCGCGTGCAGGTCGACGGCCAGATGAAGACCGGCCGCGACGTGGTGATCGGCGCGCTGCTCGGCGCCGACGAGTTCGGCTTCGCCACCGCGCCGCTGGTGGTCGAGGGCTGCATCATGATGCGCAAGTGCCACCTCAACACCTGCCCGGTGGGCGTGGCCACGCAGGATCCCGAGCTGCGCAAGAAGTTCACCGGCAAGCCCGAGCACGTCGTGAACTACTTCTTCTTCGTCGCCGAGGAACTGCGCGAACTGATGGCGCAGATGGGCATCCGCAGGTTCGACGAGCTGATCGGCCGCGCCGACCTGCTCGACATGCGCGAGGGCATCGCGCACTGGAAGGCCCGCGGCCTCGATTTCACGCGCATCTTCCATATGCCGAAGGTACCGGCCGAGGTGGCGCGCCGCCACGCCGAGGAACAGGATCACGGCCTCGCCGGCGCGCTCGACCACCAGTTCATCGCCAAGGCAGGTGCGGCGCTGGAGAAGCGGGAGAAGGTCGTCATCGAAAACGCCATCCGCAACGTGAATCGCACCTGCGGCACCATGCTCTCGCATGAAGTGGCGAAGCGGTACGGCCATGCCGGGCTGCCGGACGACACCATTCGCATCAAGCTGACCGGCACCGCCGGCCAGAGTTTCGGCGCCTTCCTGGCGAAGGGCATAACGCTTGAGCTGACCGGCGAAGCCAACGACTACGTCGGCAAGGGCCTCTCCGGCGGGCGCATCGTCGTCAAGCCTTCGCCCGCCTTCCGCGGCAAGCCGGAAGAAAACATCATCATCGGCAACACGGTGCTCTACGGCGCGATTTCCGGTGAGTGCTACTTACGCGGCGTCGCCGGCGAGCGCTTCGCCGTGCGCAATTCGGGCGTCACGGCGGTGGTCGAGGGGCTGGGCGACCACGGCTGCGAATACATGACTGGCGGCACGGTGGTGGTGCTGGGTCAGACCGGCCGCAATTTCGCCGCCGGCATGTCCGGCGGGGTTGCCTATGTGCTGGACGAGGACGGCGGCTTCGAGAAGCGCTGCAACCTCTCCATGGTGGCGCTCGAGCCGGTTCCCGAGGAAGAGGCTGTCAGCGAGACGGGCGAACTGGAGTCGCACGGCAAGGTGGCGGTGCGCCACCTCGGCCGTGCAGACGACGAGCTTCTGCGCTCGCTCATCGAGAAGCATGCGCAGCTCACCGGCAGCGTCAGGGCGAGAACGATCCTCGACAAGTGGGCTTCCTATCGCGGCAAGTTCGTCAAGGTGATGCCGCACGAGTACCGCCGCGCGCTCAAGGAAATGGCAGCGCAGAAGAAAGAGCTGGAGGCCGCGTAATGGGCAAGCCCACCGGATTCATGGAATTCAAACGCCTCTCCGAGGCCTACGAGGCGAAGGACGAGCGCGTGCAGAACTATCGGGAGTTCGTCCACCACCTGACCGACGAGCAGGCCGCCCAACAGGGCGCGCGCTGCATGGACTGCGGCATTCCCTTCTGCTCGAACGGCTGCCCGGTGAACAACGTCATTCCAGACTGGAACGACCTCGTCTACCGCGGCAACTGGAAGCAGGCCATCGAGGCGCTGCATTCCACCAACAACTTCCCCGAAGTCACCAGCCGCGTCTGCCCGGCGCCCTGCGAGGCGGCGTGCACGCTGAACATCAACGACGACGCGGTCGGCATCAAGTCGATCGAGCGCGCCATCATCGACAAGGCGGGCGAGAACGGCTGGGTGCTGCCGCAGCCGCCGGCGAAGAAGACCGGCAGGAAGGTGGCGGTGGTCGGCTCCGGCCCTGCCGGCCTGGCGGCGGCGCAGCAGCTGGCGCGCGTCGGCCATGACGTCACCGTGTTCGAGAAGAACAGCCGCATCGGCGGCCTGATGCGCTACGGCATCCCCGACTTCAAACTCGACAAGCGCTTGGTCGACTGGCGCATGGCCCAGTTGGAAGCCGAGGGCGTGAAGTTCACGACGGGCATGATGGTGACGAAGGCGGCGTTGCCTCATGGGGTCGCCAACGACGCCGCCAAGACGATCGAGGCCGCCAAGCTGGTCAAGGATTTCGACGCGGTGGTGCTGGCCGGCGGCGCCGAGCATCCGCGCGACCTGCCGATTCCCGGCCGCGACCTGGCCGGCGTGCATTTCGCCCTTGAGTTTCTCATCCCGCAGAACAAGGAAGTGGCCGGCGACCGCAAGAACCCGATTTCCGCCGCGGGCAAGCACGTCGTCGTCATCGGCGGCGGCGATACCGGTTCCGACTGTGTCGGCACCTCGAACCGCCACGGCGCCGCCTCGGTCACCCAGTTCGAGCTGCTGCCGCAGCCGCCGAAACAGGAGAATGGCACGCTGACCTGGCCCTACTGGCCGCTGAAGCTGCGTACCTCATCCTCGCACGAAGAGGGTTGCAGCCGCGACTGGTCCATCGCCACCAAGGAATTCATCGGCGAAAATGGCAAACTGAAGGCGCTCAAGGTGGTCCGCCTCGAGTGGAAGGACGGCAAGATGAGCGAGATCCCCGGCAGCGAGTTCATCGTGAAGGCCGATCTGGTCTTCCTCGCCATGGGCTTCGTCTCCCCCGTGGGCGGCGTGCTCGAGGCGTTCGGCGTGGACAAGGACGCCCGCGGCAACGCCCGGGCGACAACCGATGGCGACGAGTGCTACCAGACCAACGTCGGCAAGGTCTTCGCCGCCGGCGACATGCGCCGCGGCCAGTCGCTGATCGTCTGGGCAATCCGCGAGGGTCGCCAGTGCGCTCGTGCCGTCGATGAATTCCTGATGGGCAGCTCGACCCTGCCGCGCTGAGCGGCGGAAATGCGGGTGAGGGCGGCTGCGGCCGCCCTTGTTTTTTCGGGCCCGCCGGGCCCCATGCTAGAATTTTTACATAGGCATACCGATTCCCACGTCATGAACGTCGTCATCCTCGCCGCCGGCCAGGGCAAACGAATGCGCTCCGACCTGCCCAAGGTGCTGCACCGCCTGGGCGGCCGTCCGCTGCTGGCGCACGTGCTGGACACGGCGCGCGAGCTGGGCGCGAAAAGGATCTGCGTCGTCTACGGCCACGGCGGCGAAGTCGTGCGCGAAGCCCTCGATGCCGCCGACGTCACCTGGGTCAGGCAGGAGCCCCAGCTGGGCACCGGCCACGCCGTCCTGCAGACACTGACTTTCCTTGACGACGGCGTTCCCACCCTGGTGCTCTACGGCGATGTGCCCCTGATCGGCGCACCCACCCTGAGCCGCCTGGTCGAAGCCGCCGGCAGCGGGCTCGGCGTGCTGACCGAGGAGCTTGAAAATCCGGGCGGCTATGGCCGCATCGTGCGAGACGGCGACGGCAACGTCCTGCGCATCGTCGAGGAGCGCGACGCTTCCGACGACGAACGCGCCATCGGCGAGATCAACACCGGCTTCATCGCTGCACCGACGGCGGCGCTCAAGCGCTGGCTGCCGGCGCTGGGCAACGACAACGCGCAGGGCGAGTACTACCTGACCGACATCGTCCGGCTGGCCATCGGCGAGGGCATGCCGGTGGCGACCGCCCAGCCCGACGAGGCCTGGGAAGTGCTTGGCGTGAACAGCAAGGTGCAGCTGGCCGAGCTGGAGCGCATCCACCAGCACCGCAATGCGCTGCTGCTGATGGAGCAGGGCGTCACGCTGCTCGATCCGGAGCGCATCGACGTGCGCGGCGAGCTCGACTGCGGCCGCGACGTGGCGATCGACGTGAACTGCGTCTTCGAGGGCCGCGTCGTGCTCGGCGACGGCGTCGAGGTCGGCGCCCACTGCGTGCTGAGGAACGCCGTCATCGGCGCCGGCACGCGCATCGCCCCCTTCAGCCACATCGAGGAGGCCGATGCCGGCCGCGGCTGCAGCATCGGCCCCTATGCCCGCCTGCGGCCCGGCACGAAGCTCGGCGAGGACGTGCACATCGGCAACTTCGTCGAGGTGAAGAACAGCACGGTGGCCGACAAGTCGAAGGCCAACCATCTCGCCTACGTCGGCGACGCCACCGTGGGCCGGAACGTCAATGTCGGCGCCGGCACCATCACCTGCAACTACGATGGCGCCAACAAGCACCGCACGGTGATCGAGGACGACGTCTTCATCGGTTCCGACACCCAACTGGTGGCGCCGGTCACCGTCGGCCGCGGTGCCACGCTGGGCGCCGGCACCACGCTGACCGAGGATGCGCCGCCCGACAAGCTCACCATCACGCGCGTCAAGCAGCTCACCGTTCCCGGCTGGAAGCGGCCGCAGAAGAAGAAATAGCCATGTGCGGAATCGTCGCCGCGGTCGCCGACCGCAACATCGTCCCGGTCCTGATCGAAGGCCTGCGCAAGCTCGAGTACCGCGGCTACGATTCGGCCGGTATGGCCGTGCATAACGGCGGCATGCATCGCCTGCGCGCCGTCGGGCGCGTCGCGGAGCTGGCCACACGGGCCGAGGGCCTCTCGGCCGGCACCGGCATCGCCCACACGCGCTGGGCCACGCACGGCGTACCCTCCGAGCGCAACGCCCACCCGCACGTCTCGGGCGGTCTGGCGGTGGTGCACAACGGCATCATCGAGAACTACGGCGAGATCAAGGCCCGCCTGGCCGGCCTCGGCTACGTCTTCACCTCGGAGACCGACACCGAGGTCATCGCCCATCTCATCGAGCACAAGCTGAAGTCGCAGGCCGATCTCCTCGCCGCCGTGCGCGCCGCCTGCGCCGAACTGGTCGGCGCCTACGCCATTGCCGTCCTTTCTGAAAAGGAGCCGCAGCGCGTCGTCGTCGCGCGCCACGGCGCCCCCCTCCTGCTCGGGCTCGGCGAGGACGGTCATTACGCTGCCTCGGATACCGCCGCGCTGCTGCAGGTGACGCGCACCCTGATCTACCTCGAGGACGGCGACATCGCCGAAATCGCCCGCGGCGGCGTGCGCATCGTGCGCGCCGACGGCTCGCCGGTCGAGCGGCCCAGCCATGAGAGCACGCTGGCGGCCGACGCCGTCGAGCTGGGGCACTATCGCCACTACATGCAGAAGGAAATCTTCGAGCAGCCGCAGGCGCTCGCCAACACGCTGGAGATGATCGGCACGGCGCAGTCGGCGGCGCCGCAGCTCTTCGGCGCCGGCGCCGAGGAAATGCTCGCCGACGCCAAGAGCGTGCTGATCCTCGCCTGCGGCACCAGTTATCACGCCGGCCTCACGGCGCGCTACTGGATCGAGCAGCTGGCAGGCCTGCCCTGCAGCGTCGAGATCGCCAGCGAGTACCGCTACCGCAACTCGGTGCCGAACCCGGAGGCGCTGGTGGTGGCCATCTCGCAATCCGGCGAGACGGCCGACACCCTGGCGGCGCTCAAACACGCGCGCGTGCTCGGCCAGTCGCGTACCCTGGCGCTCTGCAACGTGCCCGAATCGGCCATCGTGCGCGAGGCGGCGCTGAAGTTCCTCACCCGCGCCGGCCCGGAGATCGGCGTGGCGTCGACCAAGGCCTTCACCACCCAGCTGGCCGCGCTGTTCCTGCTGGCGGTGACGCTGGCCAGGGTGAATGGCCGCATCGATGCGCGCGAGGAAGCGGCGCATCTCACCGCCATGCGCCATCTGCCGCTGGCGGTGGGACGCGTGCTCGAACTGGAAAAGGACATCGCCGCCTGGGCAAAACAGTTCGCCGGCAAGCACCACGCGCTGTTCCTCGGCCGCGGTCTGCATTACCCGATCGCTCTCGAGGGCGCCCTGAAGCTGAAGGAAATCTCCTACATCCACGCCGAGGCCTATCCGGCCGGCGAGCTCAAGCACGGTCCGCTGGCGTTGGTCGACAAGGAGATGCCGGTGATCGCCGTCGCCCCCAACGACGCGCTGCTGGAAAAACTCAAGTCCAACCTGCAGGAAGTGCGCGCCCGCGGCGGCGAGCTGTTCGTCTTCGCCGATGCCGGCAGCGAGATCGCCGAGTCGGAAGGCGTTCACATCATCCGCATGCCCGAGCATTACGGCCTGCTCTCGCCCGTGCTGCACGTCGTGCCCCTGCAACTGCTGGCCTACCATGCCGCGCTCGTGAAGGGCACGGACGTGGATAAGCCGCGCAACCTGGCGAAATCGGTCACAGTCGAGTGACGGTCAGCCTGCCGGGAATATCGCCTCGAAGCGGGTCACGCCATCGGTCGACGTCACGGCGATCCTGCCGCCGTGCGCCTCGATGATCGATTGGGTGATGGCCAGGCCCAGCCCTGCGCCTTCATGCGACCGGTGGCGCGAGGCGTCGACCTGGTAGAAGCGATCGAACAGTCGCGGCAAGTGTTCCGGCGGTATCGGCTCGCCGGGGTTTTCGACCGATAGACGGACCTCCTGGCCGCTGCGCTCGATGCGAACCCGCACCGAGCCGCCCCGGGGCGCGTGGCGTATGGCATTCGAAAGCAGGTTGCTGATGGCGCGGCGAAGCATCAGCCTGTCGCCCGGCACGATGCCCTCGCCGGCCGAGTCGAGGCCGACCCCCAGTTCATCCGACCACGCTTCGTAGAATTCGAACAGCTGCCGCACCTCCTCCGCCAGGCTGACCGGGCCGCGCCGTTGCACGAGCAACCCGTTGTCGGCCTTTGCCAGGAAGAGCATGTCGCCGATCATGCGGGCGAGGCGGTCGTATTCCTCCAGGTTCGAGTACAGCACTTCGCGGTATTCGTCGGCCGATCTGGCCTTCGACAGGGCCACCTGGGTCTGGGTCATCAGGTTGCTGATCGGCGTGCGCAGCTCGTGCGCCAGGTCCGACGAGAAATCCGACAGGCGCCTGAAGGAATCTTCGAGACGCCCGAGCATTTCGTTGAAGGCGGTCGCCAGTTGCGTCAGCTCTTCCGGCACGGCGTCGAGCGGCAGCCGGTTCTCCAGGCGGCTGGCGGAAATGCCGTGGGCGATTCTGGCCATGTCGCGCACCGGCGCCAGCCCCCTGCGCGCGGCGACCCAGCCGAACAGCGCCGTCAGCAGGATGCAGACCACGATGGCCAGCCAGAGGCGCTTGCGGAACGCCTCCAGGAATTCCAGATGATGGCCGATGTCCAGGGCGAGGGCGACCGTGACGGGCGCGCCTTGCGGCATGCTGGTCGGCGCCGTCGCGAGAAGCCCCCTGTAGGTCCGACCCTCCCATGACCATACCGCCGGCCTCGATGGCCCGGCCGATGCCGGCATGGCTTGAGCCCCCAGGAGGGGGGCGAGCAGTGCCGCGTCCGGTGTCGCGAAGAGCGTCTGCTGCTTGCCCGCGGCGATCGCGACGGCCAGTCCGTGATGGCCGACCAGGGCTTCCTCGAGCCGCTGGGCTGCGTTGGTCAGGTCGTCGGGCGACTGCGCCTTCGACAGGACATGGCGGATCAGGGTCAGCTTGCCCTCGAATTCGTGCAGATCCTGTTCCTCGAAGTGCGTCTCCACCATCGCGCCGATCCAGTAGCCGATGGCCAGCAGGACGACGGTCGACGCCGAGGAAAAGAACAGCGCCAGCCGGAGCGTGATCGATTTAGGGCTTATCACGCCGCCCCCGGGACTTCGAGGACGTAGCCCATGCCGCGCACGGTGCGGATCAGCTTCGGCTCGAAGTCGTCGTCGACCTTCGCGCGCAGGCGCCTCACGGCGACCTCGATGACGTTGGTGTCGCTGTCGAAATTCATGTCCCACACCTGGGAGGCGATCAGCGAGCGCGGCAGCACTTCGCCCTGGCGGCGCAGCAGCAGTTCGAGCAGGGCGAACTCCTTGGCGGTGAGATCGATGCGCCGGCCGGCGCGCGACACCCTTCGCCGCAGAAGGTCGAGCTCCAGATCGGCCGCGCGCAGCGTTTCAGGCTCCTTGCTTTTCCCGCGCCGCAGCAGCGTGCGCACGCGCGCCAGCAGTTCCGAGAAGGCGAACGGCTTGACCAGGTAATCGTCGGCGCCCAGTTCCAGTCCCTTCACGCGATCCTCGACCTGATCGCGCGCCGTGAGGAAGAGAACCGGCATGTGTCGACCGGCCTGGCGGATTTCGTGCAGCACGTGCCAGCCGTCGAGCCCCGGCAGCATGACGTCGAGTACCACCAGGTCGTAGTCCTCGGTCAGCGCCAGATGCTTGCCGTCGAGGCCGTCGCGCACGAGATCGACCACGAAGCCGGCTTCCGCCAGCCCCTGCCTGAGGTATTCGCCGGTCTTTTGCTCGTCCTCGACGATCAGAATTCTCATGGTCCTTGCCGCAGCCGATTCCGGATGCCGCCATTGTGCATGCCGGCCAGCCTCATTTCCGGAAGATTACAAATTTGTAATCCCTCTGTCAGCTAGCCGTCGGGCGGCCGACAGCATCATGACAGCCATGACGAAACAAGGACGGCTCCCGATGAGAAAGCTACCGATCCTGCTGGCCGGGCTGGCGGCCGCCCTGCCGGCATTTGCCCAGACCCTCGGGGAGGCACTGGAGCAGGCCTGGGCGCGCCATCCCCAGGCCAGCGCCGTGTCCGCGCGAGAGGACGAAGCGCGGGCACGGGCCGAACTGGCGGGCGGCATCACGCCGGGGCCGGCGGCGCTGTCCCTCTCCAGCCTGAACGACCGTCTCAATCGCAACCGCGGCAAGCAGGAGTGGGAGGCCGAAATGGCCGTCCCGCTCTGGCTGCCCGGGCAGCGGACGGCACGCGAGGCCGAGGCGGAAAGCGCCCTGGCGGAAGTCGCCGCGCGCAGCAAAGCCCTGCGCCTGCAGCTGGCGGGCGAGGTGCGAGAGGCCTGGTGGGCAGTGGCCGCCGCCCGCAATGCGAGCAGCCTGGCCAAGCGCCGCGCGGCGACGGCCCGGGCGCTGGAATCCGATGTGCAGCGCCGCTACAAGGCCGGCGATCTGGCGCGCATCGACGCCAACCTGGCGCAGGGCGAGCGCCTTGCCGCGGAAGCCGAGGCGATCGAGACGGAGGCCGTGCTGCTGGCCGCAGAACAGGCCTGGCGCAACCTGACCGGCACTGCGGCCCCTGCTGTCCTGGCGGAGGAGGGCGCGGCCGTTGCGCGCGAGCCTGACGAGAATCATCCGCAGCTTGCCGCCGCCGCCGCAGCCGCACGCACGGCGCGCAGCCGGCTGCGCGTCGCCGAGGAAACCCGCCGCGATGCCCCGGAACTCGCCGTGCGGGTGGTGCGGGAACGGGGGGATTTCTCCGAGCCCTATGCGAACACCGTCGGCGTGAAACTGACGATCCCCTTCTCGTCCGGCCCGCGCGTGCGCCAGGAAAACGCCGCCGCCCGTGCCGAAACAATCCAGGCCGATGCCGAGTGGGCGCTGGCCCGCCACAAGCTGCAGCTCGATGTGGAAAAGGTTCGCCTCGACCTTGCCGCCGCCGAGCGCCAGCTTGCCATGGCACGGGCGCGCCACGCCTTGGCGGCCGACAACCTGGGCCTGGCCGAAAAGGCCTTCTCGCTCGGCGAATCGGATCTGACGACGCTGCTGCGCGTGCGCGCCGGCGCCTTCGAGGCGGAAGCTTTCCTCAATCGACAGCAGGTCGCGCGTGCCGCGGTTCAATCCCGTCTCAAACAAGTTCTGGGAGTCATGCCTTGAAGCACCTCATATCATTCATTGCGGCGGCTTTTCTCGCATCGGCTGCCGCGGCGCACGGCGGCGAGGACCACGGCGACGGCGCCGTGCCTGCCGCGACGGGCGGTGTCGCGCCGCGCGCTTTCGCCCAGTCCGAGGAGTTCGAGCTGGTCGCCGTGCTGGCGGACGGCAAGCTGACGCTCTACCTCGACCGCTATGCCGACAACGCGCCCGTGCCCGGCGCCGAGGTTGAGGTCGAGAGCGGGACCTTCAAGGCCGTCGCGGCCCAGGTCGCACCGGGCGTGTATTCGGTGCCGGGCCAGGTCTTCGCCCAACCCGGCAAGCACCCGCTGACGATTTCCGTGCAGGCGGGCGATGCCGCCGACCTGCTCACCGCCGCCCTCGACCTTGCTCCGCCGGCAGCCGGCGTCGAGCATGCCCATGGCTGGGGCGAATGGACGGTGTGGGGCGCCTCGGGCGTGCTGCTGCTGGCCGGCGCCGGCCTCGTCGCCGTACGCCGCCGCAAGAAGAATCGCAAACTCTAAGGGATGGAATCGATGCCACGAATGAATCTTGCGGCCGTCGTCACGGTCGCGCTATTGGGGCTTGCCGCCGGGCGAGCCATCGCCCACGGCGACGAAGACCACAGCCAGGACAAGAAGCCCGCCGTCGTCGCCAAACCGGCGCCGACGGGAACACTGCCCGCCGAAGCGACGGCGGCCCAGCGGCTGCCCGACGGCAGCCTGTTCGTGCCGAAGGGCGTGCAGCGCCAGCTCGGCCTGCGCCATGTGGTGGCCGAGGTCGGCGAGCTGGCGGCGACAGTGGAATTCAACGGCAAGGTCATCGCCGACCCGAACGCCGGCGGCCGCATCCAGGCGACCCAGTCGGGCCGCATCGAGGCCGGGCCGAAAGGACTGCCGACCCTGGGCCAGAAGGTGGCCAAGGGACAGGTGCTCGCCTATCTGCGCCCCGTGGCGAACAGCATCGACCGCGGCAACCAGCAGGCGCAGTACGCCGAACTCGACGCGCAACTGGCCATCGCCGAACGCAAGCTTGCCCGCTATGAACAACTCGAGGGCGCCGTGCCGCAATCGGCGATCGAGGCGGCGCGCTTCGAGGCCGCGGCGCTGAAGAAGCGCCGCGCTGCCGTCGGCGCCAGCATCGGTGCGCCCGAGCCGCTCGTCGCGCCGGTGTCCGGGGTGATCGGCGCGGCCAACGTGGTGGCCGGCCAGGTGGTGGAGGCGAAGGAGATCCTCTTCGAAGTGATCGACCCGGCGCGCCTCGCAGTGGAGGCGCTGGCCTACGATCCGGCGCTGGCGGAGGGCATCGCCGCGGCCTCGTCGCCGCTGCCCGGCGGCACGCTGGAATTGCAGTTCGTCGGCGGCGGCCGGCAGCTGCGCGAGCAAGCGCTGCCGCTGCTGTTCCGCGTCAAGTCGGCAAATGCTCCCGTGGCCGTCGGCCAGCCGCTCAAGGTGATCGCCCAGACCGCGCGCACCGTCAAGGGCGCGGCGCTGCCGCGGGCCGCGCTGGTGAAAGTCAGTGCCGGCGAGACGGCGGTGTGGGTGCGCGACGGGGCGGAACGCTTCGTTCTGCGCAAAGTGGGCGTGGCACTGCTCGACGCGACCCATACGGCGGCGATATCCGGAATCAACGACGGCGAACGCGTCGTCACCGAAGGCGCCGGCCTGCTGGCCCAGGTCAGATAGCCATGTTCGACGCCATCATCCACGCCAGCCTGAAGCAGCGGCTGATCGTCCTCGGCGTGTCGCTGCTGCTGGTGATCTACGGCGCGCTCACGGTGCGCCAGATGCCGGTGGACGTCTTCCCCGACCTCAACAAGCCGACGGTGACGCTGATGACCGAGGCCGGCGGCATGGCGCCGGAGGAAGTCGAGCAGTTGGTGACCTTTCCCGTCGAATCGAGCATGAACGGCATGCCCGGTGTCACCCGCGTGCGCTCGGTGTCGGGCATCGGCCTGTCCATCGTCTATGTCGAATTCGAGTGGGGCTCGGACATCTACCGCAACCGTCAGCAGATCAGCGAGCGCCTGAACCTGGTGCGCGAGCAGCTGCCGGAAGGCATCGTGCCGCAGCTGGGCCCGATTTCCTCGATCATGGGGGAGATCCTGCTCATCGCCCTGCCCATCAACCCAAATGCGGATCCGGACAAGGTCAGTCCGATGCAGGTGCGCGAATACGCCGACTGGGTGATGCGGCCGCGCCTGCTCACCATCCCGGGCATCGCCCAGGTGATCCCGATCGGCGGCGAAGTGCGGCAGTACCGCGTCGAACTCAAGCCGGCGCAGCTGCAGGCGCTCGGCATCGAGCGCGAGAAGCTGGAGGCGGCGCTGAAGGATTTCGGCGCCAATACCAGCGGCGGCTTCCTCGAGGCGCAGGGCCGCGAATACCTGATCCGCCAGATCGGCCGCACCAGCCGCATCGAGGACCTGCAGAACCTGGTGGTGGCAGTGAAGAATGGCCAGCCGGTCCTGCTCAGGCAGCTCGCCGAGGTGAAGCTGGCGCCGGCCATCAAGCGCGGCGACGCCGGCTACAACGCCAAGCCGGCCGTGATCCTTTCCGTGCAGAAGCAGCCCGCCGCCGACAGCGTGGCCCTGACGCGCGAAGTCGAGCGCGCCATGGCCGACCTGTCGAAGTCATTGCCGCAGGGCGTCGAGGCGCCKCAGTTCCTCTTCAAGCAGGCCGACTTCATCGAGCATTCGGTGACCAACGTCGAGGAGGCGCTGCGCGACGGCGCCATCCTGGTGGCGGTGATCCTGTTCCTGTTCCTGCTCAACGTGCGCACCACGTTGATCTCGCTGACGGCCATCCCGCTGTCGCTGCTGGTGACCGCGCTGGTGTTCCGCTACTTCGGCCTGTCCATCAACACCATGACCCTGGGCGGGCTCGCCATCGCCATCGGCGAGCTGGTGGACGATGCGGTGGTGGGCGTCGAGAACGTCCTGCGCCGCCTCAAGCTCAACCGCGATCTGGCCGAGCCGCGGCCGGTCGCGGAAGTCATCGCCAAGGCGACGCTGGAAGTGCGCTCGGCCATCGTCTACGCCACCTTCATCATCGTGCTGGTGTTCGTGCCGCTGTTCGTCCTGCCCGGCATCGAGGGCCGCCTGTTCACGCCGCTCGGCGTCGCCTACATCGTCTCCATCCTCGCCAGCATGATCGTCTCGGTCACCGTCACCCCGGTGCTGGCCTACTATCTGCTGCCGGGGATGAAGCAGTTGCATGCCGGCGACAGTCCGCTGGTCGCCTGGCTCAAGCGCCGGGATGCGAAACTGCTGCACTGGTCCTTCGGCCACGGCCGTCTGCTCCTCGCCGGCGCGGCGGCGGTGGTCGTCCTCACCGCCGCCAGCATCCCGTTCTTCCCGCGTTCCTTTCTGCCGCCGTTCAACGAGGGCACGCTGACGGTGAATGTGCTGCTCAACCCAGGCACCTCGCTCGCCGAGTCGAACCGCATCGGCACCCTGGCCGAGCAGATCGTCGCCGGCGTGCCGGAGGTGACCCAGGTCGGCCGCCGCACCGGACGCGCCGAGTTGGACGAGCACGCGGAAGGCGTCCATTACACGGAAATGGACGTGGACCTGAAGGCGTCCGAACGCAGCCGCGAGGCGATCATCAACGACATCCGCACGCGGCTGGCCGTGCTGCCGGCGGCGAGCAACGTCGGCCAGCCGATCTCGCACCGTCTCGACCACCTGCTCTCCGGCGTGCGCGCGCAGATCGCGCTGAAGGTGTATGGGGACGACCTCGACACCCTGCGCGGCCTGGCCGCCGACCTGCGCGCACGGCTGGCGAAGATCCCCGGCGTTACCGACCTGCAGATCGAGAAGCAGGTGCTGATCCCGCAGATCAAGATCCGCGTCGACTACGAGCAGGCGGCGCGCCACGGCGTGGCGCCGGGCGCCCTGCTGACTTCGCTCTCACAGATGATCGAGGGCGAGCGCATCACCCAGATCGTCGAGGGCAACCGGCGCTTCGATCTCGTCGTGCGCCTGCCCGAGAGCGGGCGCGGGCTGCGCGAGCTGGAAAACCTGCTCATCGAGACGCCCGGCGGGCATGTGCCCCTCTCCCGGCTGGCTGCGATCGAGGACGGCGACGGGCCGAACCAGGTCAGCCGCGAGAACGCGCGGCGCCGCATCGTCATCTCCGCCAACACCGACGGCCGCGACATGTCGAAGGTGATCAGCGACATCCGTGCCGAACTGGCCGCGCGGCCCCTGCCCGAAGGCTACTTCACTGCACTCGAAGGACAGTTCCAGGCCCAGGAGCAGGCGGCGCGCCTGATCGCCCTGCTGGCGGCGGTGTCGTTGACGATGATCTTCCTGGTGCTCTACAGCCGTTATCGCTCGATGGCGCTGACGGCCATCATCATGGGCAACATCCCGCTGGCGCTGGTCGGCAGCGTCGTCGCATTGTGGCTTTCCGGCCAGCCGCTGTCGGTGGCGGCGCTGGTTGGCTTCATCACGCTCACCGGCATCGCCACGCGGAATGGGATCCTCAAGATCAGCCACTACATCAACCTGTGCGCCTTCGAGGGCGAGACCTTCGGCGACCGCATGATCGTGCGCGGCTCGCTCGAGCGCCTGACGCCGGTGCTGATGACGGCGCTGGTGGCGGCCTTCGCCCTGGTGCCGCTGCTGGTCTCGGCCGATGCGCCGGGCAAGGAAGTGCTGCACCCGGTGGCTGTGGTGATCTTCGGCGGCCTGGTGAGCTCGACGCTGCTGGATACCCTGCTCACGCCGGTGATGTTCCACCTGTGGGGCGAGAAGCCCTTGCAGCGGCTGCTCGCCGTGAAGGAGCAGGAAAGTTTCTGAACCCCGTGGTCTATTGTGAAAGGAGATGAAATGAAACACCCCAAGACGATCGCCGTCCTGCTGGGACTGACTTTTGCGGCGGGCGCCGCCCTGGCCCACGACGACGCCTACCTCGACACGCAGAAGGCGCCCAACGGCGGGCAGCTGCGCATGGCCGGCCCCTACCACTACGAACTGGTGGTGGCGAAGGACGGGCGCGACATCAAGGCCAACCCGGTGGTGGTGTACGTGACGGATCATGCCGGACAGAAGGTTCCGACGGCCGGCGCCGCCGGCACGGCAACCATCCTCGCCGGCAAGCAGAAGGCCATGGCCGAACTCAAGCCGGACGGCGACAACCGCATGAAGGGATTCGCCCAGTATGCCCCGGCGCCGGACATGAAGGTGGTGGTGTCGATCGCGCTGGCAGGCAAGCAGCCCGAACAGGCGCGGTTCACGCCGGCCGTCGCCGTTGCGCAGGGTTCCGGCCACAAGCACTGATTGCCGCCCGCCATTCCGATTTTGTTTTTCGGGCACAAGCCCGATTGAAAGGAGCCAGACCATGAAAACGTCAGCCATTTCAGCCATTGCCGCCGCGCTCGTATTTGCGTCCGCCGCCTTCGCGGACGACGCCCATCATCCCGAGAAAGCGCAGGAGGCGAAAAGCGTCCCGGCCAGGCCGGCGGCGAAGGCGCCCGAGCAGGCCGTGAAGAAGATGCAGGAGAACGTGAAGAAGATGCAGGGACAGCTCGACCGCGTCGCCAAGGCGAAGACCGACGAGGAGCGCCAGAAGGCGATGGCCGAGCACATGCAGACCATGCAGGAGAACATGCAAATGGCGCGCGGCATGCAGGCCGGCATGATGGGTTGCCCGATGATGGAAGGCGGCATGATGGGCGGCAAGGGCGGCATGGGCATGATGGGCGGCGGCATGATGGGCGGCGGCATGATGGGCGGGCCGCAGGCCGGCGGGGCCGATCGCATGCAGCAGATGGAGCGCCGCATGGACATGATGCAGACGATGATGGAGCACATGATGCGCCGCCAGGAAGGCCAGGCGCAGCCGGCGCCGATGAAGTGACCTGACGGGGGCGGCCGTGGAACACGCACATCATCGCCCGGCGCATGAAGGCGGCGGCCATGCCGCGGCGGAGGAGAAGGATCCCGTCTGCGGCATGAGCGTGAAGCCGGATTCGCCGCACGCGACCGTGCATGACGGCCGCACGATCCGCTTCTGCAGCGCCAAGTGCCTGGCGAAATTCCAGGCCGAGCCGCAGCGCTACCTGGCGCCCGCCGCGGCGCCGGCGCCGGCGGAAGCCGCCCCGGCGGGCACGGAATACACCTGCCCGATGCATCCGGAGGTGCGCCAGATCGGCCCCGGCACCTGCCCGAAGTGCGGCATGGCGCTGGAGCCGGTGCTGCCGGAACTCGAGGCGGGCGAAAATCCCGAGCTGGCCGATTTCCGCCGCCGTTTCCGGGGCACGCTGCCGCTGACCGTGCTGGTCACCCTGATCGCCATGTCCGGCGGCCTCTTCGATCCGCTGCTCGGCGCCGCCCGGCCTTGGGCCGAGCTGGCCCTGGGCACGCCCGTCGTGCTGTGGGCGGGCTGGCCGTTCTTCGTGCGCGGCGCGCAGTCGGTGAAGAACCGCAGCCCGAACATGTGGACCCTGATCGGCCTCGGCACGGGCGCGGCCTGGCTCTACAGCGTGACGGCGACCGTGCTGCCCAGCATCTTTCCGCCCTCGTTCCGCATCGATGGCCACGTTGCCGTGTATTTCGAGGCGGCGGCGGTGATCATTTCGCTCACCCTGCTCGGCCAGGTGCTGGAACTCAAGGCGCGCTCGGAGACCGGCGCCGCCATCCGCGCCCTGCTCGGGCTGGCGCCGAAGACGGCGCGGCGCATCCGCGACGACGAGACCGAGGAGGACATCCCGCTCACCCACGTGCACCCCGGCGACCGGCTGCGCGTGCGCCCGGGCGAGAAAGTGCCCGTCGACGGCGTCGTCCTGTCGGGGGCGAGCGCCGTGGATGAGTCCATGCTCACCGGCGAACCGATGCCGGTGGGCAAGGCGGCCGGCGACAAGCTGATCGGCGCCACGCTCAACACCAGCGGCGCCCTCGTCATGCGCGCCGAGAAGATCGGTGCGCAGACGGTGCTGGCGCAGATCGTGCAGATGGTGGCGCAGGCGCAGCGCTCGCGCGCGCCGATGCAGCGCTTGGCCGACGTCGTCGCCGGCTGGTTCGTCGCCGGCGTCGTGGCCATTGCGCTGCTCACCCTCCTCGGCTGGGGCCTGTTCGGGCCGCAGCCTTCGTGGGCCTACGGCCTCATCAACGCGGTGGCGGTGCTGATCATCGCCTGCCCCTGCGCGCTCGGCCTGGCGACGCCGATGTCGGTGATGGTCGCCACCGGCAAGGGGGCGACCCACGGCGTGCTGTTCCGCGACGCGGCGGCGATCGAGAACCTGCGCAAGGTCGACACCCTGATCGTGGACAAGACCGGCACGCTGACCGAGGGCAAGCCGGCCTTCCATGCCGTGGCCGCGGCGGCAGGCTGGAACGAAGACGACATCCTGCGGATCGCCGCCAGCCTTGACCAGGGCGCAGAGCACCCGCTGGCGAAGACCATCGTCGCCGAGGCGCGCCGGCGCGAACTCAAGCTGGATGCCGCGGAGAAATTCGAGTCCGCCTCGGGCATCGGCGTGCGCGGCGTGGTGCAGGGACTGACTATCGCTCTCGGCAACACCGCGCTGATGGAGGAGGGCGGCGTCGACTGGCATCCGCTGGCGGAGAAGGCCGAAGCCCTGCGGCTGGAAGGCGCCAGCGTCATGTTTCTTGCCGTGGATGGAAAGGTCGCCGGTCTCGTCGCGGTGTCCGATCCGGTCAAGCGCTCCACGCCGGAAGCCTTGGCGGCGCTGCGCGAGGGCGGCATGCACCTCATCATGGCCACCGGCGACGGCCTCACCACCGCCCGCGCGGTCGGCCGCCAGCTCGGCATCGACGAGGTGCACGGCGAGGTCAAGCCGCAGGACAAGGATGCCCTGGTGGCCCGCCTGCAGGCCGAAGGCCGCGTTGTCGCCATGGCCGGCGACGGCATCAACGATGCGCCGGCGCTGGCGCGCGCCGATGTCGGCATCGCCATGGGCACGGGGACCGACGTGGCGATGAACAGTGCCCAGCTCACGCTGGTGAAGGGCGACCTGCGCGGCATCGCCGCCGCACGCCGGCTGTCGCTCGCCGCCGTGAAGAACATGCGGCAGAACCTGCTTTTCGCCTTTGTCTACAACGCGCTCGGCGTGCCGATCGCGGCCGGCGTGCTCTACCCGTTCTTCGGCCTGCTGCTCTCGCCGCTGATCGCCGCCCTGGCGATGAGCTTCAGCTCGGCTTCGGTCGTCACCAATGCGCTCCGGCTGCGACGCGCCGAAATCTGAATCGGGAGAAGCCAATGGACGAGACGCATGAACCCGGGCACCGGCATGAAGCGCCGCAGGCGGCATCGTCGCGCGGCAAATGGGTGTTTGCGGCATTCGCCGCCATCGCCGCGTTCTTCCTCTTCACGGAGCACCGCGCGCACCTGTTCGGCGCGCTGCCCTACCTGCTCCTGCTGGCGTGCCCCTTGATGCACCTGTTCCATCACGGCGGACATGGAGGGCATGGCGGCCACGGCGGCGCGGCCCGCGACAAGGCCGAAGGAGAAGGCAAATGAACGAGACGCCGGCCTACGGCCTGTGGCCGCTGGTCGTCCTCAACTCGGCCATCTTCATCATATTCGCCTTCAGCTTCGCCAAGCCGCAGAGCGCGCGCGACTGGCGCTCCTTCGGCGCCTTCTCGGCTTTCCTGGTCGCGCTGTTCACCGAGATGTACGGTTTCCCCCTGACGATCTACATGCTGTCCGGCTGGCTGACCAGCCGCTTTCCCGGCGTCGATTGGCTCACCCACGACTCGGGCCACCTGCTGGAGATGGTCTTCGGCTGGAAGTCGAATCCGCACTTCGGCCCCTTCCATATCCTCAGCTCGCTGTTCATCTTCGCCGGCTTCTGGTTGCTCGCCGCCGCCTGGAAGGTGCTCTACGCCGCCCAGCGCGAACACCGCTTGGCGACGACAGGCCCCTATGCACGGATCCGGCATCCCCAGTACGCCGGATTCGTCCTCATCATGTTCGGATTTCTGCTGCAATGGCCGACGCTGGTGACGCTGGCGATGTTCCCGGTCCTGGTGTTCATGTATTGGCGGCTCGCCTTGCGCGAGGAACGCGACGCGGCCGCCGAGTTCGGCGAAGACTATGTCCGATATCGCGCCGCTACGCCCGCCTTCCTGCCGAAGCCTGGCGGCGGATGAGGGGTTTGGCATGAAAATGATCGGATTGTCGGTCATGCTGATGCTGTTGGCCGGCTGCGGACAACAGCGAACCGGTACGACGATCGATCCGCAGGACGCCGCGAAGGTCGCGCGGGGCCAGGCGGTGTATGCCGCCTCCTGCGCGGCTTGCCACGGCGCCCGGCTGGAGGGCCAGCCCGACTGGCGCCGCCGCAAGCCGGACGGGCGCATGCCGGCGCCGCCGCACGACGATTCCGGCCACACCTGGCATCATCCGGACGAAATCCTGTTCGGCATCACCAGGGAAGGCCTCGTGCCGGGCAAGTACGGCCCGCCCGGCTACGTCAGCGACATGCCGGCCTTTGGCGGCGCGCTTGGCGACGCCGACATCGCCGCCGTGCTGTCGTACATCCAGAGCCGCTGGTCGCCGGAAGTCCGGCGCGCGCGGGAAGAAATGCTGCGTAACCGCGGCCGATAGAAGGAGAACGCATGAATCCGTTTGCATTGCTTTTTTCAATCCTGCTGGCGCTGTTCGTCCAGGGCGCCGCCGCCGATCTGCTGCCGGAAGTCGTCACGCACAAGGACCCCAACTGCGGCTGTTGCAGTGCCTGGGCGGAACACCTGGAGGCGAACGGCTTCAAGGTGAAGACCGTCGCCGAGCGCGATATGCAGGCGATCAAGCGGCGCTTCGCCGTGCCGCAGCGGCTGACTTCCTGCCACACCGCCAGGGTCGGCGGCTACGTCATCGAAGGCCACGTGCCGGCCTCCGCGATCAAGCGCCTGCTGCGCGAAAGGCCGGCAGTGTCGGGCTTGGCGGTACCGGGCATGCCGCTCGGCTCGCCCGGCATGGAAGTGCCGGGGAAGCGTGATCCTTACGACGTCGTATCCTTCGATGGCGCCGGGGGCAGCCGCGTATTCGAAAGTCACCGCTGAAGGGTTGGCGCCTGGGTAGAATTGGCGTGAACATGCCCTAGCTTCCGAACCAAGGAGAGCGTTCATGCGCGACAGAGTCTTGCCGATGGCATTGGCTGCAGCCCTGCTCGCCGGCTGCGCAACCGTGACGAACCCGGTGACCGGGCAGCGCGAGATCACGGTCATGGACGAGCGCAGCGAGATCGCCGAAGGGCGCAAGGCGCACGAGGAGGTGCTGCAGGATTACGGCGTCTACGCCAGTCCGCGCCTGCAGGCCTACGTGAATGAGCTCGGCCAGCGGCTGGCGAAGCAGTCGCACCGCAAGAACCTCGAGTGGCATTTCACCGTCCTCGACAGCCCCGAGGTCAACGCCTTCGCCCTGCCCGGCGGCTACGTCTATGTCACCCGCGGCCTGATGGCCTACATGGAGAGCGAGGCCGACCTGGCCGGCGTGATCGGCCACGAGATCGGCCATGTCACCGCCCGCCACGGCGCCCAGCGTGCCACGCGCCAGCAGACGGCGGGTCTCGGCGTGCTGGCCGCCACCGTCCTCGGCGCCGTGCTGGAGGTCAAGGGCGTGAGCGGTGCCACCGACATCGCCAGTACGCTGTCGCAGGGCGTGGCGGCCGGCTACATCGCCTCCTACAGCCGCGACCAGGAGACGCAGGCGGACAAGCTGGGGGCCGAGTACCTGGCGCGCAACAACTACGATCCGAAGAACATGATCGACGTCATCCGCGTGCTGAAGAGCCAGGAACAGTATGCCGCCGACACCGCGCGCGCCGAAGGCCGCAAGCCGCCGGCCGGCGCGGGATGGCTCGCCTCGCACCCGAGCAACGACAAGCGCCTGCAGGACATTGCCCAGTTTGCCGCGCAGTACAAGGGCAAGTACGGCGACGAGGGGCGCGTCCGCTACCTGCAGGCCATCGACGGCATGACCTTCGGCGAAAGCCGCGAGCAGGGGGTCACGCGCGGGCGGAATTTCTTCCACGAGCCGCTGGGCATCGCGCTGACTGCGCCGGAAGGCTGGAAGGTGCAGAACTCCGGGGAGGCCGTGGCGCTGGTGAACGCCGCCGGGGATGCCGGCCTGATCGTGCAGGTGGTGCCGCCGAAGGCCGGCAATTCGCACGACGAAATCATCCGCAACGTCTTCAAGCTCGAGCAGGGCCGCACGGAGCGGCTGGCGCTGGGCAGCTTCCCGGCGACTCATTTCGCCGGCATCGCCCGCAACCGGCAGGGACAGGCGCAGGCGGTCGAGGCCACCGTGGCGACCGGACCGGCCAACCGGCATTTCCTGCTGTTCTACGGCGCGCGCGATGCGCAGGCGCTCTCCCGCGCCCGCGGCCAGTTGCGGCAGGCGGAGGCCTCGTTCCGCGCCTTCACTGCGGCGGATCGGGCGGCGGCGCGCCCCTGGGTGTTGAAGACGGTGCCCTACCAGCGCGGCGTGCTCGGGCAGCTGGCGCGGCAGTCGCCGCTGGGCGGCAACGCCGAGGCGCAGCTGCGCCTGCTCAACGGCGTCTATGCCGGCGGCGAGCCGCCGGCCGGACAGCCGATCAAGGTGGTGGAATAGGCGGGGTCAGCGCCGCAGCATGTAGCGCAGCGCCTCCTCCTGGCGCGGATCGAGCTGCAGCACCTGCTTGAAGGCGTCCAGCGCCTTGCCCCGGTCGCCGGTTTCCCAGTAGGCCTTGGCAATGTTCAGGTAGGCCTGCAGGTTCCTTGCGTCGTACTTGAGGTACTCCCTGAGCAGGTCGATCGACTCGCGGTGCCTGCCGCTGGCGAAGGCCTGTATGCCGCCGTCGAGGAGCTGGCGGATGAGTTCCTGGCGTTCCGCGCCGCCGCCGGCGGCCAGCCCCTGGGCGAAGGCGCCGAGCGCCTGGCGGAAGTCCTTCTGGCCGAGGTAGGCCTTGCCGACGTTGAGCCAGGCCTGGGTGCTGGCAGGATCGAGCTTGAGGTATTCGACAAAGAGGTTCACCGACTCGGCGAAGCGGCCGTTCTTCAGCGCATCGGCGCCGCCGCCGAACAGGGCCTGGGCGAACACCGGCAGCGTTTCCTTGTCCTTCGGCGCGAGCTCGAAAGCCTTGCGGCCGTTGGCGATGGCGTCGCCCCAGTTGCCCTTGGCGATGAAGGCGCGCGCCGCCCACAGATAGGCCTGCCAGTAGGCGGGATCCTTGCCGATCACGACGACGAACTTGTCGATGGCCGCGTCGTATTTCTTTTCCGAATAAAGCTGTTGGCCTTCCTTCATCAGGCCGTCGATCTCGCTTTGCAGGGTCAGGCCGGCGCAGGCGGCGAGCAGGGTTGAAACCAACAGCAGCAGGGTCAGCCGGGTACGCAGCAGCTTGGCAGTCATCGCTTGCTCCTCGTGTCGTGGCGGGACACCGGTCATCATAGCGCTTTTGTCCTTCGCCACCCATGGCGAGGTCAAGTCATGGCCGTTTCCTGCCGATAAACCAACTCGAAAGATGCTAAAAAGAAAATGGGGTTGCAGGTCCTGCCATCCGGACGAATGCTGGCAGGGCCTCGTCGGAGGAGGCGCCATGAAAATGCGTCGGGTTGTCGTGCCGATCCAGGAAGCGCAAACGGGCATGCTGCTTGCCGAGGAGGTACGCAATGCCGCCGGCGGCGTTCTGCTGACCGCCGGGACGGAACTCGACGAGGCCGTCCTGGCCGGCCTGTGCCGGCGCGGCGTCGAGTGCCTTGTCGTGGATCGGCCCGATCCGCGCTCGGAAACCGAGATCGCCGAGGAACTGGCGCGCATGGAAGCGCGCGTCCGGCACCTGTTCCATCGCCATCGCGGCAATCCGGAATTGCAGTTGCTGATGCAGGCCGTCCTCGAGTACCGGCGGAAGGCCTTGGCATGAGTCCTGCCCTGAGCCGCGAAACCGTGTTGTCCCGGATCGCCGACCTGCCGGCGCTGCCGGCCGTGGTGGGCGACATACTCGGCGCCATCGAGGACGAAGCCGAGACCGTCGAACGGCTGGTCGGCCGCATCAATGCCGATCCGGTGCTGGTCGCGCGCATTCTCGGTGCCGCGAATGCCGCAGCGCAGGGGGGACGGCAGCGCATCGGCAGCCTCATGGATGCGATCACCCTGCTCGGCTTCGATCGCGTGCGCCAGCTCGTCCTCATGACGGCGCTGGTGCGCCAGTTCCAGCCCCTGGCGCCGGGGTTCGATCCGACCGCCTTCTGGCGGCACAGCTTCGCGGTCGCGGTGTGCGCCGGCGTGCTGGCGCGGGAAACCGCCTTCGGCGAGGAGCTGGCGTTCAACGCCGGGCTGCTGCACGACATCGGCCAGCTGCTGATCGTGGTCGCTTTTCCGCGCGAGTTCGAGGCGGTGCTGGCCCGAATGGAAGCGCTCGACAGCGACATTGCCGAGGCCGAGCGCGAGGTTCTCGGACTCGATCATGGCCAGGTCGGCAGCATCCTGGCCGGATGCTGGCGTTTGCCCGAGGCATTCGTCGAGGCCATCGATGGCCACCACCAGCCGGATGCGACGAACTACGAGGCTTATTCGAACATCGTGCACGTCGCCGAAGTGCTGTCCTATGCCCTGGACATCGGCACGGTGCCGCGCAGCGCGGTGCCGGCGCTTTCGGAACGCGCCCGCGCCCACCTGGGCCTCTCCTGGCCGGACGTGGCCGGACGGTTTGGCGAGATCGAGGCCAGGTATCGTGCCGCCTGCCTCGATCTCGGTTTCTGATTCGACGGCACGTCCATGGCGGACGATACCCCCGGCGCTGCCCGCGAGTTTGTCGTCTTTACGACAAACCCCTTGCTTGACAGCCACTTGGGCGATCCGTCAGGTTGACGTTGACGTCAACGTCAGATAGATTGCCCCATTCCTCACCCGCTGCCAGAGTGCTTGCCATGACCGATTTGAGCGTGAGCCAGAAGATCAGCCCCTACAAGCCGAAGCACAAGGTGCGCTTCGTCACCGCCGCTTCGCTGTTCGACGGCCACGATGCCTCGATCAACATCATGCGGCGCATTCTGCAGTCGACCGGCAGCGAGGTGATCCACCTCGGCCACAACCGCTCGGTCGAGGAGATCGTCACGGCGGCGCTGCAGGAGGACGTGCAGGGCATCGCCGTCTCCTCCTACCAGGGCGGCCACGTCGAGTACTTCAAGTACATGGTGGACCTGCTGAAGAGTCGCGGCGGCGAGGGCATCAAGGTCTTCGGCGGCGGCGGCGGCGTCATCGTGCCGGCGGAGATCCGCGAACTGCACGACTACGGCGTGGCGCACATCTATTCCGTCGAGGACGGCCGCCGGATGGGCCTGCAGGGCATGATCAACGACATGGTCGCGCAGTGCGACTTCGATTTGTCGAAAACCACGCCGAACCTGAAGGCCGTCGCCGAGGGGGACCGCAGGGCGCTCGCCCGCCTCATCACCGCGCTGGAAAACGGCGCGGTGGCCGACAAGCTGAAAAGTCAGCTGCTGCAGGACGGCGCCGCGGCCAAAGTGCCGACGCTCGGCATCACCGGCACAGGCGGCTCGGGCAAGTCCAGCCTCACCGACGAGCTGATCCGCCGCCTGCGCCTCGACCAGGAGGACCGATTGAAGATTGCCGTGGTGGCGGTCGACCCCTCGCGCAAGCGCACCGGCGGCGCGCTGCTCGGCGACCGCATCCGCATGAACGCCATCGATCACCCGAACATCTTCATGCGCTCGCTGGCCACGCGCGACACCGGCTCGGAAATCTCCGCCGCGCTGCCGGAAGTCGTCGCCGCCTGCAAGCTGGCCGGCTTCGACCTCGTCGTCGTCGAGACCTCCGGTATCGGCCAGGGCGACGCCGCCATCGTGCCGCACGTGGATGCCTCGCTCTACGTCATGACCCCCGAGTTCGGCGCCGCCAGCCAGCTCGAGAAGATCGACATGCTCGACTTCGCCGACTTCGTCGCCATCAACAAGTTCGACCGCAAGGGCGCCGAGGACGCCTTCCGCGACGTGCGCAAGCAGGTGCAGCGCAACCGCGAGCTGTTCGCCGTGCCGGTCGAGGAAATGCCGGTGTTCGGCACCATGGCGGCGCGCTTCAACGACGACGGCGTCACGGCGCTCTACCAGGCGCTGCTGCCGAAGCTGGTGTCGCTCGGCCTCAAGGCCGCGCCCGGCAAGCTGCCGAAGGTGGCGGTGAAGCAGTCCTCGCGCGGCCGCGCCATCGTGCCGTCCGAGCGCGTGCGCTACCTCGCCGACATCGCGGATGCGGTGCGCGGCTACCACAAGCACACGGCCGAGCAGGCGACGATTGCCCGCGAGCGGCAGAGCCTGCGCACGGCCAAGGCCCTCTTCGAGGGCTGCGGCAAGGAGTCTGCGCACTTCGACGAACTGATCGCCTGGAAGGACGGACAGCTCGACCCGCGCGCCAGGAAGCTGCTCGAGATGTGGCCCGCCATGCAGCGCGCCTATGCCGGCGACGAGTACGTCGTGAAGATCCGCGACAGGGAAGTGCGCACAGGGCTCGTGTACGAAAGTCTCTCCGGCACCAAGATCCGCAAGGTGGTGCTGCCGAAGTTCGAGGACGAGGGCGAGACCCTGCGCTTCCTCATGAAGGAGAACGTCCCCGGCTCCTTCCCCTATACCGCCGGCGTCTTCGCCTTCAAGCGCGAGAACGAGGACCCGACGCGCATGTTCGCGGGCGAGGGCGACGCCTTCCGCACCAACCGCCGCTTCAAGAAGGTCTCCGAGGGCATGCCGGCGCACCGCCTGTCGACGGCCTTCGACTCGGTGACGCTGTACGGCTGCGACCCGGACCTGCGGCCGGACATCTACGGCAAGGTCGGCAACTCCGGCGTGTCGATCGCCACGCTCGACGACATGAAGGTGCTCTACTCCGGGTTCGACCTGGTCTGCCCGACCACCTCGGTGTCGATGACCATCAACGGCCCGGCGCCGGTGATCCTCGCCATGTTCTTCAACACCGCGCTCGACCAGCAGCTCGACAGGTTCCGCGCCGACAACCAGCGCGAGCCGACCGAGGACGAGGCCGACAAGATCCGCGAGTGGGTGCTGTCCTCGGTGCGCGGTACCGTTCAGGCCGACATCCTCAAGGAGGACCAGGGTCAGAACACCTGCATCTTCTCCACCGAATTTGCCCTCAAGATGATGGGCGACATCCAGGAGTACTTCGTCCACAACGACGTGAAGAACTTCTATTCGGTGTCGATCTCCGGCTATCACATCGCCGAGGCCGGGGCGAACCCGATCTCGCAGCTGGCGTTCACGCTGGCCAACGGCTTCACCTACGTGGAAACGTATCTCGCGCGCGGCATGCACGTCGACGACTTCGCGCCGAACCTCTCCTTCTTCTTCTCCAACGGCATGGACCCGGAGTACTCGGTGATCGGCCGCGTCGCGCGCCGCATCTGGGCGGTGGCGATGAAGAACCGCTACGGCGCCAACGAGCGCAGCCAGAAGCTGAAGTACCACGTGCAGACCTCCGGCCGCTCGCTGCACGCCCAGGAGATGGCTTTCAACGACATCCGCACGACCTTACAAGCGTTAATTGCCATCTACGACAACTGCAACAGCCTGCACACCAACGCCTACGACGAGGCCATCACCACGCCGACCGAGGAGTCGGTGCGCCGCGCCATGGCCATCCAGCTGGTCATCAACCGCGAGTGGGGCCTGGCCAAGAACGAGAACCCGAACCAGGGCGCCTTCGTTATCGACGAGCTGACCGACCTGGTCGAGGAGGCCGTGCTGAAGGAGTTCGAGGCGATCTCCTCGCGCGGCGGCGTGCTCGGTGCCATGGAGACCGGCTACCAGCGCGGCAAGATCCAGGAGGAATCGCTCTACTACGAGCACCGCAAGCACGACGGCTCCTATCCCATAATCGGCGTGAACACCTTCCGCAACCCGCACGGCGACGGCGTGCCCGAGAAGGTCGAGCTGGCGCGCTCGACGGAGGAGGAGAAGCAGTCGCAGCTGAAGCGCCTGGCCGACTTCCAGAGCCGCCATGCCGCCGAGGCGGGCCCGATGCTGGCGCGCCTGAAGCAGACCGTGATCGAGAACGGCAACGTCTTCGCGGTGCTGGTCGACGCGGTGCGGGTCTGCTCGCTGGGCCAGATCACCCAGGCCCTGTTCGAGGTGGGCGGGCAGTACCGTAGGAGTATGTGATTCATACGGCGCCGTCAGGCGCCGAAATTCCTCAGCCCGTCGAGGTCGAGCACGGTGATGCCGCCATACTCGACGCGCAGCAGGCCGGCCTTTTCCAGGGCTTTCAGCGCTTGGTTGGCGCGCTGGCGCGACAGGCCGGCCAAGTAGCCGATCTCCTCCTGCGAAATCTGCAGCTGCGGGCCGATTCCCGGGTAGAGGTGGGGATTGAACATGGCCGCCAGGCTGCGCGCCACGCGGGCATCGGGTTCGAGCAGGCGGTCGTACTCGACCATGGCGATGAACTGGCCGAGGCGCTCGTTCAACTGCACCAGCAGGAAGCGGTTGAATTCGATGCTGGTGTCGAGCAGCCGATTGAACGTGGACTTCGGCATGTAGGCGACGTGGCTATTGCGCAGTGCAACAACGTCGTAGCGGCGCGGCTCCTCCTTGAACAGCGAACCCTCGCCGAACCAGCCGCCGGTGGGCAGGCCGGTGAAAGTGGTAGGCTTGCCATCGGCCGACAGGTTTGTCATCTTGACCAGGCCATCGATCACCCCGACCCAGTGCTCGACCGGTTCCCCCTTGCGACAGACGAAGCCGCCGGCCGGGATCTGGCGGGTGATGATCTCGCTTTCCACCCGCCGCAATTGCTCCGGACTGAGGGAACGCGACCACAGGCTGGCCTGCAGCATTTCGCCCAAGGTAAGCATGAAACGCAGTTTACAGGATTGTCTGTCGGATGACAGCGCAGGAGAGGGTGCTTCAGTAACCTAGCCCGTTTATCGGGTACCAGTCCCGAGCAGCCGCCCGGTTTGACTCGGCGGTGCGTCCGATGGAGAATCATCGGCCGCTGCATTGAACAGAACAGCGCCGGACGGATCGCCGTCCAAGGTGCCAGCGTAAGCAACAGGAGGAGTCAATGTCGGACAACGTTCGACTGTCGTCGCTCAGCACGTTTCCTCGCCTTCTGAAACATCACGCCCAGGTGCGGCCGAACCATCCGGCGACGCGCGAGAAGGACTTGGGCATCTGGCAGACCTGGACCTGGTCGCAGGTGGCCGAGGAAGTGCGCGCCATGGCCTGCGGCCTGGCGGAACTGGGCTTCAAGCGCGGCGACAACCTGGCCATCATCGGCGACAACCGTCCCCGCCTGTACTGGGCGATGTATGCCGCGCAATGCCTCGGCGGCGTGCCCGTTCCCCTGTATCAGGACGCCGTCGCGGCCGAAATGGTCTTCGTGCTGCAGGATGCCGGCATCAAGTTCGCCATCGTCGAGGATCAGGAGCAGGTGGATAAGCTCCTCGAAAACATGTCGCAGTGCCCCGACCTGCAGCACATCCTCTACGACGACCCGCGCGGTCTGCGCCACTACAATCAGGCTTTCCTGCACGGCCTCGACGAAGTGCAGGAGATGGGGCGCATCCACAACCGCAACCACCCCGAATTCCTCGACGGCGAGATCGAGCTGGGCAAGTCGGACGATGTTGCCGTGATGCTGTACACCTCGGGCACCACCGGCAAGCCGAAGGGCGTCTGCCAGACGCACGGTGCCTTCATCGCCGCGGCGCAGAGCGGCTGCGAGTTCGACAAACTCGGCCCCGACGACAACATCCTGTCCTACCTGCCGATGGCTTGGGTGGGCGACCACCTGTTCTCCTTCGCCCAGGCCGCGTATGCCGGCTTCACCATCAACTGCCCCGAATCGGGCGATACGGTGATGACCGACATGCGCGAGATCGGCCCGAGCTACTATTTCGCGCCGCCGCGCGTGTTCGAGAACCTGCTGACCCAGGTGATGATCCGCATGGAGGACGCCGGCGCCCTCAAGCGCAACATGTTCCACTATTTCATGGGCGTGGCGCGCCGCTGCGGCGCCGAGATCCTCGACGGCAAGCCGGTGAGCGGCACGGACCGACTGCTCTATGCGCTCGGCAACCTGCTGGTGTATGGGCCGCTGCGCAACGTGCTCGGCATGAGCCGCATCCGCGTCGCCTACACGGCCGGTGCCGCCATCGGCCCCGACCTGTTCCGCTTCTACCGCTCGATCGGCGTGAACCTCAAGCAGCTCTACGGCGCGACCGAAACCTGCGCCGCCGTCTGCCTGCAGCCGGACGGCCAGATCAAGTTCGATACCGTCGGCCCGCCGGCGCCCGGCGTCGAGGTGAAGATCGACGACAGTGGCGAGGTGCTGGTGCGCGGCGCGGTGATGCTCAAGGAGTACTACAAACGGCCCGATGCCACGGCCGAGTCGATCGACGCCCAGGGCTACTTCCATACGGGCGATGCCGGCTTCTTCGACGAGGACGGCCACCTGAAGATCATCGATCGCGCCAAGGATGTCGGCAAGCTCGCCAGCGGCGCCATGTTCGCGCCCAACTACATCGAGAACAAGCTGAAGTTCTTCTCCCACATCAAGGAGGCGGTGGCCTTCGGCGACCGCAAGGACGAGGTCTGCGCCTTCATCAACATCGACATGGGGGCGGTCGGCAACTGGGCGGAGCGCCGCAACATCGCCTATTCGGGCTATACCGACCTGGCGCAGAAGACCGAGGTGTACGAACTGATCCGGGAGTGCGTCGAGCAGGCCAATGCCGAGCTGGCGCACGATGCCATGCTGAGCGATTCGCAGGTGCACCGCTTCCTCATCCTGCACAAGGAACTCGATCCGGACGACGACGAGCTGACCCGCACGCGGAAGGTACGCCGCGGCTTCATCGCCGAAAAATACGGCGTCCTGATCGATGCGCTGTATTCCGGCAAGGCTTCGCAGTTCATCGAGACCGAGGTGAAGTTCGAGGACGGGCGCAAGGGCAAGGTCAGCGCCGACCTGCGCATCATGGAGGCGAAGACCTTCCCGTCGCAGGCGGCGAAGAAGGCGGCATAGGGACCATAGGGAAATCATGAGCGAAGGCAGGCAGATCGGCGAGGTGATCCTCGACCTGAAGAACATTTCGCTGCGTTTCGGCGGGGTCAAGGCGCTGACGGACATTTCCTTCGATGTGCGCGAGCATGAAGTTCGCGCCATCATCGGGCCCAACGGTGCCGGCAAGAGCTCGATGCTCAACGTCATCAATGGGGTTTACCGGCCGCAGGAAGGCGACATCGTCTTCCGCGGCAAGCACCACCGGGACATGAACACCTACGAGGCGGCCAAGGCCGGCATCGCGCGGACCTTCCAGAACATCGCGCTGTTCAAGGGCATGACGGTGCTCGACAACATCATGACCGGGCGCAACCTGAAGATGAAGTCGAACTTCCTGCTCGACGCCCTCTATTGGGGCCCGGCGCAGCGCGAGGAGATCGCGCATCGCAGGAAGGTCGAGGAGATCATCGACTTCCTCGAGATCCAGCACATCCGCAAGACCCCGGTGGCGCGCCTGCCCTACGGCCTGCAGAAGCGTGTCGAACTGGGACGGGCGCTGGCCGCCGAGCCGTCGATTCTGCTGCTCGACGAGCCGATGGCGGGCATGAACGTGGAGGAGAAGCAGGACATGTGCCGCTTCATCCTCGACGTCAACGACCAGCTCGGCACCACCATCGTGCTGATCGAGCACGACATGGGCGTGGTGATGGACATTTCCGACCGCGTCGTGGTACTCGACTACGGCAAGAAGATCGCCGACGGCACGCCCGACGAGGTGCGCGCCAACCAGGACGTCATCGACGCCTACCTCGGCGTCGCTCACTAAGCAAGGCTAACGAGATGCAATTCTTCCTCGAAGTTCTCATCGGCGGCCTGCTCTCCGGCGTGATGTATGCGCTGGTGGCGCTTGGCTATGTGCTGATCTACAAGGCCTCCGGCGTGTTCAACTTCGCCCAGGGCGCCATGGTGTTCTTTGCCGCCCTGACCACCGCCGGCCTGGTCGACTCCGGCCTCTCCCTGTGGCTGGCGGCACCGCTGACCATGGTGGCGATGGTCGCCCTCGGCCTGCTGACGGAAAAGATCGTGCTGCGTCCGCTCGTTGCCCAGCACGAGATCACGCTGTTCATGGCCACCATCGGCCTGACCTTCTTCGTCGAGGGCCTGGCCCAGGCGATCTGGGGTGCCAACGTGCGCAGCCTCGACCTCGGCATCGAGGACGTGCCGCTGGAATGGCTGCTGGAGAACGCCAACATCGCCATCTCGCAGTTCGACCTCGTTGCTTCCGGCATCGCCGCTGCGCTGGTGACGATGCTCGCCATCTTTTTCTCCAAGACCAAGATCGGCCGCGCGTTGCGCGCCGTGGCCGACGACCATCAGGCGGCGCTGTCGATCGGCATTCCGCTGCAGCACATCTGGGGCATCGTCTGGGGCGTCGCCGGCTTCGTCGCGCTGGTGGCCGGCCTGCTCTGGGGCTCGCGCAACGGCGTGCAGTTCGCCCTGACCTTCGTCGCGCTGAAGGCGCTGCCGGTGCTGATCCTCGGCGGCTTCACCAGCGTGCCCGGCGCCATCGTCGGCGGCCTCATCATCGGCGCCTCGGAGAAGCTGGCCGAGGTCTACATCGGTCCCCACGTCGGCGGCGGCATCGAGGGCTGGTTCCCCTACGTGCTGGCGCTGCTGTTCCTGCTGGTGCGGCCCGAAGGGCTCTTCGGCGAAAAGATCATTCGCCGCATCTGACGCGAGAAGACGGACACCTATGCTCTACAGAGAAGCCGGCCAGTTCAAGGCCACCTACGCCGAAGACAGCCAGATCTTCCCGATCCGGCAGGACAAGATCGGCATTGCGATCATCCTCGTCGCCGCCTTTGCCGGCGTCCCGCTCCTCTCGGTGATGGGCGTTCTCACCGACTACACCTTCACCGCCATCCTGACGCCCTTCCTGATCTTCTCGCTGGCGGCGCTCGGGCTGAACATCCTCACCGGCTATGCCGGTCAGCTGTCGCTCGGCACGGCGGCCTTCATGGCGGTGGGCGCCTTTGCCTCCTACAATTTCATGCTGCGCATCGACGGCATGCCGATCCTGGTGGCCTTCATCCTCGGCGGGCTCTGCGCCGCGGCGGTCGGCATCGTCTTCGGCCTGCCCAGCCTGCGCATCCGCGGCTTCTATCTGGCGGCCGCCACGCTGGCGACGCAGTTCTTCATCGTCTGGTGCCTGACCAAGGTGGGCTGGTTCACCAACTACAGCTCCTCCGGCGTCATCACCGCGCAGAAGATCGAAATGCTCGGCTACACCTTCGACACCGCC
>PQAF01000023.1 GCA_003105015.1 Rhodocyclales bacterium
AAAAGACCGACAAGCACAAGCTGATGGTGCCGCGCGGCGACCGCACCAACGCCGTCATCGAGCCGATGCTCACCGACCAGTGGTTCGTCGCCATGTCGAAACCGGGCGAGGACGGCAAAAGCATCGCCGGCAAGGCGCTCGAATGCGTGGCGTCCGGCGAGGTCCGCTTCGTGCCCGAGCAGTGGGTGAACACCTACAACCAGTGGCTCAACAATATCCAGGACTGGTGCATCTCGCGCCAGCTCTGGTGGGGCCACCAGATCCCGGCCTGGCATTCCGACGACGGCCGCGTCTATGTCGCCCACGACGAGAACGAGGCTTACACGCTGGCGCGGGCCGACGGCTACACCGGCGGACTCGAGCGCGACCCGGATGTCCTCGACACTTGGTACTCCTCGGCGCTGTGGCCCTTCTCGACACTGGACTGGACCCCCGAATGGCCGGCGAAGTCCAACACCGCGCTCGACCTCTACCTGCCCTCCTCGGTGCTGGTCACCGGCTTCGACATCATCTTCTTCTGGGTGGCGCGCATGGTGATGATGACCAGGCACATCACCGGGAAGATTCCCTTCCGCGACGTCTATGTGCACGGCCTGATCCGCGACGCCGAGGGCCAGAAGATGTCCAAGTCGAAGGGCAACGTACTCGACCCGATCGACCTCATCGACGGCATCTCGCTCGACGATCTCGTGGCCAAGCGCACCACGGGGCTGATGAACCCCAAGGATGCGCCCAAGATCGAGAAGCGCACACGCAAGGAGTACCCGAACGGCATTCCCGGCTTCGGCACCGACGCATTGCGCTTCACCTTCGCCTCGCTCGCCAGCCCCGGCCGCGACATCAAGTTCGACATGGGCCGCTGCGAGGGCTACCGCAACTTCTGCAACAAGCTGTGGAACGCCACGCGCTTCGTGCTGATGAACTGCGAGGGGCAGGACTGCGGCCTGGCGCCGCACGGTTCGGACGCCTGCAACGGCGCCTACCTCGATTTCTCGTCGGCCGACCGCTGGATCGTCAGCCGCCTGCAGCGCACCGAGGCCGAGGTGGCACAGCACTTCGCCGACTACCGCTTCGACCTGCTCGCGCGCGCCATCTACGAATTCGTCTGGGACGAGTACTGCGACTGGTACGTCGAGCTCGCCAAGGTGCAGATCCAGACCGGCTCTGAGGCACAGCAGCGCGCCACGCGCCGCACCCTGGTGCGGGTGCTGGAGGCCATGCTGCGCCTCGCCCACCCGCTCATCCCCTTCATCACCGAGGAACTGTGGCAGAAGGTGGCGCCGGTGGCGGGAAGATCGGGCGAGAGCATCATGCTGCAGCCCTACCCTGCCTCCGAGCCGTCGCGCATCGACGGGAAGGCCGAGGCCGATATCCAGTTGCTCAAGGACCTCATCAACGCCTGCCGCAGCCTGCGCGGGGAAATGAACCTCTCGCCGGCACAGAAGGTGCCCCTGCTCGCCGCCGGCGACAAGGAACGCGTCGCCGTCTTCGCGCCCTACCTCGCCGCCTTGGCCAAACTCTCCGAGGTCACGGCCACCGGCGCCGAACTGCCGGCCGGCGACGCGCCGGTGCAGATCGTCGGCGACTTCCGCCTGATGCTGAAGATCGAGATCGACGTCGCGGCCGAGCGCGAGCGCCTGGGCAAGGAGATCGCCCGCATCGACGGGGAAATCGCCAAGGCACAGGCCAAGCTCGCCAACGAGGGATTCGTCGCGCGCGCCCCGGCCGCCGTGGTGGCGCAGGAGAAGGAGCGGCTGGCGAACTTCGGCGCGCTCGTCGACAAGTTGCGTGCGCAACTTGCCCGGCTGTAGGTCGGGCTTCAGCCCGACGGCGGCATGAACGACCTGGTTTGTCGGCCTGAAGGCCGACCTACGCTACCAGACATGCCATGAACATCAGATGAAGCATCTCCTGCGCGCGCTCGGGCAGCGCAACTTCCGCATCTACTTCATCGGCCAGAGCGCATCGCTGGTCGGCACCTGGATGCAGCAGATCGCGCTCGCCTGGCTGGTCTACCGCCTGACCGGCTCGCCCTTCATGCTCGGCCTGGCCAGCTTCGTCGGCCACATTCCCATCCTCTTCCTCGCCCCGCTCGGCGGCCTCTGGGCCGACCGCTTCGACCGGCGCCGCACCATGCTCGTCACCCAGGTGCTGTCGCTGCTGCAAGCCGCCGTGCTGGCGGGACTGACTTTTGCCGGCTGGGTGGAAGTGTGGCACCTGCTCGTCGCGGCGGCCTTCCTCGGCGTGGTGAATGCCATCGACACGCCGCTGCGCCAGTCCTTCCTGCTGGAGCTGGTGGGCTCGCGCGAGCACCTGCCCAACGCCATTGCACTCAATTCGCTGATGATGAACGCCTCGCGCCTGGTCGGCCCGCCGATCGCCGGCGTGGTGCTGGCGCTGGCCGGCGAAGCGTGGTGCTTCACGGTGAACGCCCTCTCCTACCTGGCGGTGATCGCCTCGCTGGCGGCCATCCGCGTGTGCGGCCTGCCGCGCAAGCCGCACACCCAGGGCTGGCTGGCCGGGTTGAAGGAGGCGGCGCAGTTCGCCTGGCATTTCCTGCCGACGCGCACCATGCTGGCGCTGGTGGCGCTGGTGAGCTTCTTCGCCAACCCCTACGCTTCGCTCATGCCGGTATTCGCGCGGGACATCTTCGCCGGCGGCGCCGACCTGCTCGGCGTGCTGGTCGGCGCCGGCAGCGTCGGCGCCATCGCCGGCGTGCTTTACCTGGCTTCCCGGAAACACGTCGCCGGACTGGAGGCGCTGGTGCCGGTCGCCGCCGGCTGCGCCGGCGCCGGCCTGCTCGTCTTCTCCCAGTCGCCCTGGTTCGGCCTCTCGCTCGCCGTCCTGCCGCTGGTCGGTTTCGGCATCATGGTGAACACCGCCTCGGCGAACATGATCCTGCAGTCGGTGGTGCCGGATCATCTGCGCGGCCGCCTGGTCAGCTTCCACGTCATGGCCTTCCTCGGCGTCGCCCCGCTCGGACACTTCGCCTCGGGCTGGATTGCCGAGCACTTCGGCGCGCGCCTGGCGCTAGCGATCGGCGGCCTCGCCTGCCTGCTCGGCGCCGCCTGGTTCTACGCGCGTCTGCAACAATTGCGTGCGGTGCTCGAGCCCCTGCACGCGCAACACAAATGAAAAGGCCGGAGGCAAGCCTCCGGCCTTTCACCCAGCCTGAAGTTCCTAGCGCGCGTCCTTCTTGCCGCCGACCGACAGCGCCAGCGCCTCGCGGATCGCCTCGGGCGACTTCATGATGTTCATGAAGCTGTTCGCCCCCATCATCGCCAGATCGGGGAAGCTGATGGCGATGCGGAAGCGGGCATAGAGGGCATATACCTTGTTGTCCGAAACCAGGATGTCATAGGGCAGGTGCGCCGTCGACTTCACGTCCTTGAAGTCGATCTCGCTCATGATGTACTTGTCGTCCATGAATTTGCCGGCCTCGCCTTCGCCCTTCATGGCGACGCCGAACAGGGTCTCCTTCTTGCCGGCGACGTCGACGCGATAGACCTTGGTCACGCCATGCTTGCCCGCGGCCAGTCCCGCCTCGACCGCCTTCAGCGCCTCCTCGTAGCTGCCGTACTTGACGAACTCGTTCGGCTCGTCGAAGTACTCCATGCCGAAGGTGTAGTGGTACTTGCGCAACTTGTCCGCCGTCAGGCCCTTGGCGCCGAATTCCTCGATGCGTCCCAGGGCCGCCTGCAGCTTGGCCGAAGTCTCCTTCAGGTCGCCCGCCATGCGGTAGGCGTTCGCCATATACACCGGATTGGTATAGGCGACCTGAACCTCATTGCCGACCTTGGTGACCGACACGCGCTGGGCCGCGCCGAAGCCGCCGTGCTCCGACTTGGCGGCAGTGGTGCGCATCTCGTCGTTGGTGACGGCAATCACCACTGCGTTGGGATACGGCGAATAGCTGCCGGCAACCGTGAAACCGTGCTTCGTCACCGCAGCCTTCACCTCGTCAGCCTTGGCCGCCACCTCGCCAGGCCCCTTCGAGCCCAGCACGAACGGCTTCAGCACGGCATCCTGCGCCTGCACAGCACCGCTGATGAAGAAAAACAGGCAAAACGCTCCCCTGAGAATGGCTCTCATCGTTGCTCTCCTTTGGTTATCTGCAAATTTTTGTATGAAAAAGGGGTTGAAGCGAAGCCGCCTCAACCCCGATTTTTACTGCTTGACGCTAGTGGGACTAGGTCAGAACTTCAAGCCGTAGGCGATGCCCAGCGAATCCTGGTGCATCTTCAGGTTGGCTTCGGCAACGCCGGGGGCCAGCACGAAAGAGCCGGAACCCTTAACCTTCTTGTTGAAAGCGTGCATATAGGCCACCGTCAGTTCGGAAGAAGGCGACACCGCCCACGTTGCACCCAATGTCAGATGGTTCTCCACTATACCCGGTGCAATCATGTTGAAAAGGGTTTCGTCCTTCGGAATCGGCTGCCGCGTAGTGCTGACACCGGCGCGCAGGGTCAGCTTCTCGCTCCAGGCGTAGCTGACACCCAGCTTGAAGATCGTCATGTTGCGCCAGCCGAAGCCGGGGCCGTTGTCGCTACCCAGAGGGAATCCCGCCAGCATGTTCGTCACCGAGTTGCCAACAGATTCGATTTTCCCGAAATTGATCTGCTGAATATCGGCCGCGACTGTCAGCTTCGGCGTGGCCTTCACGGCAATGCCGATGCCGTAGTTCTCGGGAATGTCGAATTCGCCTTGATTGGCAAACAGCCCCTTGTAGCGACCGAACTTGCTCATCCATGTGCGCGACTGGTAGGTGGCGCCGACGGTGACTGCATCGGTCAGGTTGCCCGTATAGCCGATCTTGATGCCCCACCCGGTCGACGTATCAACACCCCTGTCGGAAAAGTTGGTGGGGTTCATCGAGGCAAAGGCGAATCCGCCAAGGCCATCCAGCCTGAAGCGCTGATAGGCCAAGTTCAAAGACACTCCGACGGCATGGTTCTTGTTGATCTTGTAGGCGAAGGTCGGTGCGATGAACAGCTGCTCCAGGTTCATGCCGGTCTTTTGGCCAGTGCCCCCATTGAACAACGGAATGCCGCCGCCGAACGGGGCCGGGCCGTTGTCGTAAGTCGTGTTCATGCCGCCGTTGCCATAGACGCTGACGCCGAGCGACATATTCCAGCCAAGCATCTTGTTGTAGCCGAATTCGGGGACGAGGAAGTTCTTCTTGCCGCTGCCGTCGAAATCCCCCGTCAAGCCGGGAATAACACCGAAGGGTGATACCAGCTCCGAATTACGGATCGGCCTGAACCAGTCGATGCCGACGTCGAGACGGTCGCCGACGAAGGCCATGCCTGCCGGGTTATTCGCAGCCGCGAGGGCGTCCTGCGGCATGGCAATGCTGACGCCCGCCATGCCCTTGGCCTTCATCCCGTAGCCATGCGAGAAATAGCCGTTCGTCGCCAGCGCCATGCCAGGAACCATCACGCCCGCAATAGCCAGCGCACCCATCAGTCTTTTCATCTTCATCGTTCCGCCCCCCTAATATTTTTTGAGTAACAAATCCAACCAGCCCATACCCACATCAGCAAAGTATTCTTGATAGCGTTTGAATGCAATATTCCAGCCTTCTTTTATCCCGCATCAGCCCATTGATGTTGCATAGAAGCAACATCACATGAACAGGCAGACGTCGGACTGCTGCGCCACCGGCAGGAAAGTCGCTGCGCCGGCGTAGTCGATGCCCTCGATGAAGTCGTCGTGGCTGAAGCCGAACAGCTCGACCGTCATCTGGCAGGCGATGAACTTGACATCGGCTTCCTTCGACAGCGAGCGAAGCTCGTCGATCGTCGCCACGCCGTTGTTCTTGATGGTCTGCTTCATGAGCATGGTGGCCACCGATTCGAAGCCGGGAAGGTTCGACTGGATGAGGTTCGGCATCAGGAACTTGTTCCAGTCGATGCCCTTGAACCAGTCCGGCCCGAACGGCATCTTCATCGGCATGCCGGGATTGCCCAGCGGGCTGACCTTGAGGTCGCCGACATCCTTCTTCAGCAGGTTGAGGCCGTAGAAGGTGAAAAAGATTTGCACGTCCCAGCCCAGTGCAGCGGCAGTCGAGCCGAGGATGAAGGGAGGGTAGGCCCAATCGAGCGTGCCTTTGGTCGCGATGATGGACATCGAGGGCGTTTTGGACGCCTTCAGTTCCTCGAGTTTCTGCGGCAGGATTTCGTCGAGGCGCTGGCGGATCAGTGCATCCAGGGCGGCCTGGTCGGTGGGCATGTTCATGATTGCTCCTCTTGCGCGGGCAGGGTCGGACAAGTTCGCCCCGTCGCTATATTTTATTCATTAACGAATAATGATGTTCTAAGGCAGTCCGGCTCGCCAGACGATTCTGCTTATCGCCCCATATTGGCCGCATATGCTGCGCTGCGTCAGGCCGGACAAAAAGAAACGGCCCGGAAAACCGGGCCGTTCCAACGAAGGCGGGCGATTACTTGCGCTTGATGTAGAACTCGAACTCCTTGCCCTGCTCGGCCGTCGACAGCAATTCGTTGCCGGTCTGCTTGGCAAAGGCGGCGAAGTCCTTCACCGACCCCGGGTCGGTGGCCATGATGCGCAGCACCTGGCCGCTCGTCATTTCCGCCAGCGCCTTCTTGGCACGCAGAATCGGCAGCGGGCAGTTCAGTCCCTTGGCATCCAGTTCCTTGTCGAAATTCATGATTGCTCCTCCGGAATAATTTGATCGAAACCCGCCTGCCGCACTAGCAAAGCGAAAGTCATTTCAGACGCCGCTAATATACTTTTGCCACAGGTCCAGCGCAACCCATGCCGGGCATTCGGCAGCATCGAATTTCTTTTTTCGTCCATTCAGGATACCGCCTGGTAATACAGGTTCTGCGGGTGGTTCGCCTGGGCGAAGAAGAACCAGCGCTCGGCGAGGAGGCCGAGATACTGCACGGCGAAGGCGGTCAGCAGCAGCACGCCAGATCCCGCCGTCGTCCCGCCTGCCAGCAATCCCATGGGCACGGCGAAGGCCAGCAGGAGGAACAACCATTTCACCTGGCGCAGGAAAAAGGCTGGCCGGCCGTGAAAGAACTCGCGGGTGTTGAACGAACCGCCCATCGCCCCCTGCGCCTTCTGCACGATGCGCGGATGCTTGACGCCGATGGCCGTGCGCAGCGTCGACTTGGGCCGCAGGCGTGCATTGCGCAGCAGCGAGGCAATGCGGCCGACGAACGCCAGCACCGTCAGGATCATGGCCCAGCCGCCAAAGAAGCCGGTCACCCCTGGCGCCACCAGCGCGGACAGCGCGGTCGCCAGGACGAAGCCCGAGGCGCCGCCCAGCAGGATGTAGTTGATCACCGTCAGCGGCGTGTGCCACTCCTGCAGGAAGCGCAGGCAGGCGTAGATCATGCCGGTGCATACGAACAGCGCGAACGACAGCACGGTGCCCGCCACGCCGAGCATCGCCGTGACGTTGATCGGCGCGCCGGACGGCAGCTGCGCCAGCACCGGATTGAAACCGGTGCAGTGCGCTGCGCCGTAGAGGAACACCGTGCCCATGAAGGCGGGCAGGACGATCACTTCGCGCGACAGCCAGGAAGTGCGCCATTTCGCGGCGGAACGCCAGGCGCGCTCAGGACGGCCGAGGTGGAAGAAGGAGGCGATCAGGCCGGCGACGAGAAAGCCGAGTGCCACGGCGCTGCCCAACGCGTAGAAGCGGCTGTCCTGAGCCGGCAGCAGGCCGAAGGCGGCATAGGACTCGACGGTAAACAGGGCGAGGAACAGCCCTTGCCCCACGCCGATGAGCGTCGTCAGGAAGATCACGGAGAAGGCGGGATGCATGGTGTCAGCCTTACCAGGAAGTCACGTCGTCGAGCGAGGGTTCGGTCATTGCCGGCTTCGGCAGCCTGCCCTCGATCTTGAGCGGGTTGTCGGCGCGCACCAGTTCGTCCTCGTGGATGCGCAGCTGGGTCTTGCGCCGCGGCAGGTAGTGGTTGGCCGGCTGTGTGCCCCACTCCGGCATCAGCTGGTAGCCGCCGCTCTCGCGGATCGCCTTCGACACTTCCGAATCGGGATCGTGCACGTCGCCGAACAGGCGCGCGCTGGTCGGGCAGGCCTTGACGCAGGCGGGCTTGCGGTCGATCTCCGGCAGGTTGGTGTCGTAGATGCGGTCCACGCACAGGGTGCACTTCTTCATCACCTTCTGCTTCTCGTCGATCTCGCGCGCGCCGTAGGGGCAGGCCCAGGAGCAGTACTTGCAGCCGATGCACTTGTCGTAGTCGACGAGGACGATGCCGTCCTCCTTGCGCTTGTAGGAGGCGCCGGTCGGGCACACCGGCACGCAGGGCGGCTCCTCGCAGTGCAGGCAGGACTTCGGGAAGTGCACGGTTTCCGTGTTCGGGAATTCGCCCACCTCGAAGGTCTGCACGCGGTTGAAGAAGGTGCCGGTCGGGTCGGCGCCGTAGGGATTGAAGTCGCTCATCGGGCCGGCCTGCCCCGAGGTGTTCCACTCCTTGCAGCTCGTCACGCAGGCGTGGCAGCCGACGCAGACGTTGAGGTCGATGACGAGAGCCAGTTGCGTCATTTGACGGCCCCCTTCATGTAAGCCCAGAGGCTCTTGCGCTCCTCCTGCCCCGGGTAGGGATGCAACGGCGCAAACTGCGGCGAGGTTTCCGCCGTCTCGCCGGGACTGACTTTTGAAATCCGCACGCGCACGTCGTACCAGGCGGCCTGGCCGGTGATCGGGTCGGAGTTCGAGATCCGTCTGCCGCCGTCGGGCAGCTCCTCGGAAATGACGTGGTTGAGCAGGAAGCCCAGCCGCGACTCGTTGGCGTCGGGCGTCAGGTTCCAGGCGCCGGCGGCCTTGCCGATGGCGTTCCAGGTCCACACCGTGCCCGGCTCCACCGCCTCGGAATGGCGCGCCATGCAGCGCACCTTGCCCCACTGCGATTCGACCCAGATCCAGTCGCCGTCCTCGATACCGGCCAGCCGCGCCGTGCGCGCGTTCACGAACAGGTAGTTGTGGGCGTGGATCTGCCGCAGCCAGGCGTTCTGCGAGTCCCAGGAGTGGTACATCGCCATCGGTCGCTGCGTCACGGCGGCGAGCGGATACTTGTGCGTGTCGGTGGCCTGCACTTCGAGCGGGTCGAAGTAGAAGGGCAGCGGATCGAAGTAGGTTTCGATGCGCTGCTTCAGGTGCTCGGGGGGCTTGCGCGTGATGCCCTTGCCCTGGGCGGCGAGGCGGAATTTCTGCAGCACCTCGGAATACAGATGGATGAGGATCGGCTCGGCGTAGCGCGTGATGCGGCTGCGCTGCGACCAGTCGAGGTAGCCCTGGTTCCAGTTGCGCATGTACTGGTAGGAACGCGGCAGTTCATGGTGGTAGACGCAGTTGTTGGCCGCATACATCTCCCACTGGCGCGGGTTCGGCTCGCCTCGCATGAACTTCTCGCCGCCCTTGCCGCGCCAGCCGGCGAGGAAGCCGATGCCGGAGCCCGGCTCGGTCTCGTAGTTGACGATGAAGTCCGGGTAGTCGCGGTACTTGCGCGCGCCCTCCTTCGTCGTAAAGGCCGGCAGTTTCAGGCGCGTGCCCAGCTCGATCAGCACCTCCTGGAAGGGCTTGCACTCGCCGGTCGGCGCGAGCACCGGGATGCGCACCGAATCCACCGGGCCGTCGAATTCCGAGATCGGCCGGTCGAGCATGGACATGACGTCGTGGCGCTCGAGGTAGGTGGTGTCGGGCAGCACCAGGTCGGCGAAGGCCGTCATCTCCGACTGGAAGGCGTCGCAGACGGCGATGAAGGGAATCCTGTATTCGCCCTGCTCATCCTTGTCATTGAGCATCTTCCTCACCTCCGCCGTATTCATGGTGGAGTTCCACGCCATGTTGGCCATGAAGATGAGCAGGGTGTCGATGCGGTAGGGGTCGCCGCGCCAGGCATTGGTGATGACGTTGTGCATGAGGCCGTGCACCGAGAGCGGGTACTCCCAGGAAAAGGCCTTGTCGATGCGCACCGGATTTCCCGAGTCGTCGACGAACAGGTCATCCGGCTCGGCCGGCCAGCCCAGCGCCATGCCGTCGAGCACGGAATTGGGTTTGACGGCCAGCGGCGTGTTGGGCGTCTTGGCGCAGGGCGGGATCGGCCGCGGGAACGGCGCCTTGTGGCGGAAGCCGCCTGGCCGGTCGATGGTGCCGAGCAGGCTCATCAGGATGGCCAGCGCGCGGATGGTGTGGAAGCCGTTCGAATGCGCCGCCAGGCCGCGCATGGCGTGGAAGGCCACCGGGTTGCCGGTGACGGTGTCGTGGTCCTTGCCCCAGGAATCGGTCCACGCGATCGGCAGCTCGATCTTCTGGTCGCGCGCCGTGACGCCCATCTCGTAGGCAAGGCGCTTGATGGTCGCGGCCGGAATGCCGGTCAACCCCTCGGCCCATTCCGGCGTGTAGTCCTTGACGCGCTCCTGCAGCAGCTGGAAGGACGGCTTCACCGGCGTGCCGTCGGCGAGCCTGAATTCGCCGAGCAGGAAGGGATCGCAGCCTTCGGTGTGGGTGATCACCGGCTTGTTGGAGGCGCGGTCCCACCACAGCTTGTTCTGCGGGTCGAAGCAGCCCTCCTCCTCCGGCACCTCGGTACGCAGGAACATGCCGAACTCGTCGCTCTTCTCGTCGAGGTTCACCAGTTGGCCGGCGTTGGTGTAGCGCACCAGGAAGTCGCGGTCGTAGAGACCCTGGGCGATGATCTCGTGGATGATCGCCAGCAGCAGCGCGCCGTCGCTACCCGGCCGGATCGGCACCCACTCGTCGGCGATGGCCGAGTAGCCGGTGCGCACCGGGTTGATCGAGACGAAGCGGCCGCCGTTCCTCTTGAATTTCGACAGCGCGATCTTCATCGGATTGGAATGGTGGTCCTCCGCCGTGCCGATCATGACGAACAGCTTGGCGCGGTCGAGGTCCGGCCCGCCGAACTCCCAGAAGGAGCCGCCGATGGTGTAGATCATGCCGGCGGCCATGTTCACCGAGCAGAAGCCGCCGTGCGCCGCATAGTTGGGCGTGCCGAACTGGCGCGCGAAGAGACCGGTCAGCGCCTGCATCTGGTCGCGGCCGGTAAAGATGGCGAACTTCTTGGGATCGGTGGCGCGGATCTTCGCCAGGCGCTCGGACAGGATCGAGAAGGCCTGCTCCCAGGAGATCGGCTCGAACTCGCCGGCGCCGCGCTCGCTGCCCGGCTTGCGCAGCAGGGGTTTCGTCAGCCTCGCCGGCGAGTACTGCTTCATGATGCCGGAGCTGCCCTTGGCGCAAATGACGCCCTGGTTGAGCGGATGCTCCGGGTTGCCGTCGATGTAGCGCACCTGCCCGTCGACCAGATGCACGCGGATGCCGCAGCGGCAGGCGCACATGTAGCAGGTGGTTTTCTTGACCTCCTGGATCGGAGCAGAGGGAGCGGGCATTGTTGGGAACGCTGATGTATTAGTAGTTGGCGATATTCTTAATACTTTAACTAAACGCCTCAAGCCAAATGTTTTTATTTGTCCATAAGAAGCTGGTGTTGATGCAACTTATGGACTCATGTAGTGTTGCGTCCGCAACGCAGGCGCATACTGCAATTTTCAAGTTTAGTAGGTTTCCCATGAGCGAAATTCCCGGATTCGACCCTCAGGAGCGGCGCGCCGTCGAGGCCGCCATGATCTACCGCTACGGCCAGCTGGTCCCGCTCGAGGAAGCCGACGTCGAGGTGCGCCTGACGCCGGGCTCCGATGCGCTGACCAGCGTGCCGGGCATCTACTGGAACGAGCGCAACGTGCAGTTCGTCGTCTGCAAGCTCGCTGCGAAGCGCTACCGCTCCTACTTCTTCTACACCGAGGACCAGCAGTATCGCATCGGCGAGCAGGACTACGACGTCATCGAGGACTGCGTGCGCAACCTGCTGCAGCTGCAGGTCGACCACGATGTGAAGCGCCGCGCCATCATGTCCAATCCCGGCCTCGGCCCGGACGAGGACTACCACGGGCCGATCGTCGTCTGATGACGATCGAGCGGGCGCGCCAGCTGCTGCAGGCCCAGGCCGGTTTCGGCGGCGGCTACAGCGCCAACGGCGCCCGCCTGGTGCTGGCCGAAGTGCAGCACGAACACGGCCGCGAGGCCGTGGATGCCCTGATTGCCGAACTCGACCTGGAGCGCATCTTCGGTTTCGCCCCCGGACAGGATTTCTCCCTCTACAGCTGGAAAAAATGAAGATCTGCATCGTCTCCGACAGCCACGACCGCGGCCCCATGCTGGCCGCCGCCGTCGAGGAAGCGAAATCCCTCGGCGCCGAAGCCGTCCTCCATTGCGGCGACGTCATCGGCCCCAACACCCTCAAGCCCTTGCTGAAGATCGGCCTGCCGACGCACGTCATCCACGGCAACAACCTCGGCGACTTCACCGCCATCTGCCAGATGGCGGCTCGTTCGAACGGATTGCTGAACTATCACGGCGGCGACGCCTCCATCGAGCTGGCCGGACGGAAAATCTTTCTCGTGCATTATCCGCACTATGGCCAGGCCATGGCGTGCACCGGCGACTACGACCTGGTCTGCTGCGGCCACAGCCACAAGCCGGAGGTGACGCAGCAAAATAACGTCCGGGGCGGCGCCACCTGGCTGGTGAATCCCGGCACCGTGGCCGGCCTCGGCGCGCCGGCGGCGACCTGGGTGCTGGGCGATCTGGCGACGATGGAATTCGCGATTCGTCCGGTGGTCATGGCGATGGTTTGACCCCATCCCTGCAAGTGGTTTGATTTGCGTCAAGCTTCTCTTGAAAACGGGATTGAGTGTTTCAATCCTGCGATAGGGAAAATCAGCCGATCGACAAGACGTTGTTGATTAGAATTCGCTTCTGTTCTTCAACAAGAATTTCAGTTTCCGGGAGGCTCGATGTCAGCATCCATCGCTACCAGCCAGACGATCCTCGTCGTGGGCGGCGGCATCTCCGGCATGACGGCGGCGCTCGAAGCCGCCGAGTGCGGCCAGCAGGTCATCCTCGCCGAGAAGCTGCCCACCCTCGGCGGGCGCACGGCGCTGCTCTACCGCTACTTTCCGAAGATGTGCCATCCCACCTGCGGCCTCGAGATCAACCTGAAGCGCCTGCGGGGCAACCCCAACGTGCGCGTCATGACGATGACCGAAGTGGCCGCCGTCGCCGGCAGCCGCGGCGACTACACCGTCACCCTGAAGGTCAAGCCGCGCTACGTGAATGAGAACTGCACCGCCTGCGGCGACTGCGGCAACGCGGTGTCGGCGGAGATCCCCAACCCGGCCAACTACGGCCTGGACAGGATCAAGGCCGCCTACCTGCCGCACGGCATGGCCTACCCGCAGCGCTACGTCATCGATCCCTCCATCGTCGGCACGCCCGAGGGCGAGAAGGCCAGGGCCGCCTGCAAGGTCGGCGCGGTCGACCTCGGCATGCAGGAGGAAACCGTCGAGCTGAAGGTCGGCAGCGTGATCTGGGCCACCGGCTGGCGGCCCTACGACGCAGCGAAGATCCAGCCCTACGGCTACGGCCGCATTCCCAACGTCGTCACCAGCCTCGAGTTCGAGCGCATGGCCGATCCGCACGGCCCCACCGGCGGCAAACTGCTGCGCGCCGACGGCAAGGAGGCGAAGAATGTCGCCTTCATCCAGTGCGCCGGCTCGCGTGACGAGAACCACTTGCGCCACTGCTCGCGCATCTGCTGCATGGCCTCGCTCAAGCAAACCCATTACGTGCGCGAGGCCTGCGGCGACGAGGGCAAGTCCACGATCTACTACATCGACATCCGCGCCATCGACCGCTTCGAGGACTTCTACCAGAGCGTGCAGAACGACCCGACGGTCAGCTTCGTCAAGTCGAAGGTGGCGCGCATCGCCTTGAATGAAGAAAACGGCAACCCGGTCCTGCACGGCGTCGACACCGAGGGCTACCACCGCTACGCCACCGAGCACGACCTCGTCGTGCTGGCGGTCGGCATGGAGCCGGAGGTCACCGGCGTCAAGCTGCCCGAGGACATCGTCCTCGACTCGTCGAACTTCATCGAAGGCTCGAAGAGCGGCGGCATGTTCGGCGCCGGCAGCGCGGCGAGCCCGCTCGACGTCAACCGCTCGGTGCAGAGCGCCACGGCGGCCAGCCTGAAGGCGATTCAAGTGATCCACAAAACCGCATCCACGGAGGCAGCATGAACGCCCCCGCCACACCCAAGTACGCCGCCTACCTCTGCTCCGGCTGCGGCATCGGCGACAAGCTCGACGTTCCGTCGCTGGAGAAGATCGCCCAGAAAGAGGGCAAGATGGCGGTGGTGAAAAGCCACCCCTTCCTCTGCAACGCCGAGGGCGTGCAGATGATCAAGGACGACATCGCCAACGACGGCGTCACCCATCTGTGCATCGCCGCCTGCTCGCGCCGCGCCAAGGCCGAGGCCTTCAGCTTCCCCGAAGCCGCCGTCTCGCGCGCCAACCTGCGCGAGGGCGTCATCTGGGTCGTCGCCGAAGGGTCCGAACACGACGAGGTGCGCCAGGAAATGGCCGAGGACTACGTGCGCATGGGCTGCGCCGAGGTCAAGAAGATGAAAGTGCCGGGCGGCAACGTCAAGGAAGCCTCGAGCAAGAAGATCCTCGTCGTCGGCGGCGGCATGTCCGGCATGACGGCGGCGCTGGCCGCGGCCGAGGCCGGCTACGAGGTGGCGCTGGTCGAGAAGTCCGGGGCGCTCGGCGGCTTCGCCAACAATCTCTGGAAGCGCGTGCCCTTCGCCGCGCCCTATGCCGACGCCCAGCCGGTCGGTGCGGCGGAACTGGCGGCACAGGTCTCCGGCCACGCCAGGATCAAGGTGCACCTGAACTCGACGGTCGCCGAGACCAGCGGCGCGCCGGGCCGCTTTGCCGTGAAGATCGCCCAGGAATCCGGCAGCGTCGCCGAGGAGCTCTGCGGCGCCATCGTCCAGGCCACCGGCTTCACGCCCTACGACCTCGCCAAGCTGCCGGAGCTCGGCGGCGGTCAGCCCAACGTCGTCGACCAGGCCGGGCTGGAGGCCCTGGCGAAGGCCGCCGACGGCGGCCCGATCAAGCGCGCCGACGGCAAGGAAGTGAAGTCCGTCGTCTTCGTGCAGTGCGCCGGCCAGCGCGACACCACGGGCCAGCACCTGCCCTACTGCTCGGGCCACTGCTGCGCCACCAGCATCAAGCAGGCGACCTATTTCAAGGACGCCAACCCCGACGTCGACACCGTGGTCATGTACCAGGATCTGCGCGTGCCGGGCATGGGCGAGGACTTCTACCGCAGCGCCCAGGACAAGGGCGTCGTCTTCACCAAGGGCAAGGCCGGCAAGGTGTCCGGCGGCGACGGATGCAAGGTCGACTTCAAGGACCTCATCCTGAATGAAGACGCCAGCATCGACGCCGACCTCGTCGTGCTCGCCACCGGCCAGGTGCCGAACGCCGGCGTGAACCTCGACGAGTGGACTGCCACCGTCACCGCCGCGGAAAGCGGCGACGAAGCGGCGAAGATCAAGAAGGGCGAACTGCAGAAGATTTCCGTGCTCAACCTGAACTACCGTCAGGGCCCGGACATGCCGCAGTTCAAGTACGGCTTCGCCGACTCGCACTTCATCTGCTTCCCGTATGAAACGCGCCGCACCGGCGTCTATGCCGCCGGCCCGACGCGCCGGCCGATGGACATGCTGCAGGCCACCGAAGACGCCACCGGCGCCGCGCTGAAGGCGATCCAGGCGGTGGAGAACGCCGCCCGCGGCCGCGCCGCCCATCCGCGCGCCTGGGACCTGTCCTACCCGATCGCGCGCCTGGAAGGCTGCACCCAGTGCAAGCGCTGCACGGTGGAATGCCCCTTCGGCGCCATCGACGAGGACGAGAAGCGCTTCCCGAAGTTCAACGAGGAGCGCTGCCGCCGCTGCGGCACCTGCATGGGCGCCTGCCCGGTGCGCGTCATCTCCTTCGAGAACTATTCCTGCGACACCGTCGGCATGCAGATCAAGGCGGTCAACATCCCCGACGAGTTCGAGGAGAAGCCGCGCATCCTGATCCTCGCCTGCGAGAACGACGCCTACCCGGCGCTCGACATGGCCGGCATCCAGCGCCTGAGCTATTCGGCCTTCGTGCGGGCGATCCCGGTGCGCTGCCTCGGCTCGGTGAACACCATCTGGATCACCGACGCGCTCAACTCCGGCTACGACGGCGTGATGATGATGGGCTGCAAGAAGGGCGACGACTACCAGTGCCACTTCGTCAAGGGCTCGGAGATGGCCTACTACCGGATGAGCAAGATCGACGACACGCTGAAGCAGCTCGGCCTCGAGACCGAGCGCGTGCAGACGCTGGAGGTGGCGATCACCGACAACGCCCGCGTGGTGAAGCTGATCAACGAGTACGTCGACCAGATCAAGGAAATCGGACTGTCGCCCATGAAGGGCTTCGGCTGA
>PQAF01000024.1 GCA_003105015.1 Rhodocyclales bacterium
TCTTCGGCAAGATGTTCGCGGTCGACAAGAGCACCGGCCTGGAGGAGATCAACGCCTGGCCGGCGCTGATGATCATGAGTTCCTTCGTCTGGCTCGTCGTGGCCGGCCTGCTTGGCCTGGTCATGCCGGCGACGCAGATCTTCGATCTGAGCTCCGACCACTTCTACACCACGCTGACGTTGCACGGCGCGGCGCTGACCTTCCCCTTCTCGTTCCAGCTCATGATGGGCGTCGGCCTGCACCGCTCCGGCGGCTGCGTCGGCAAGCCGGTCACCGGATTTTTCGCGGCGATGTCCTGGCTGTCGATGAACCTCGGCGCCGCCATTCTCACCGTCGCCGTCCTCATGGGCCTCAAGGTCAGCGTGGTGGTGATGTTCCCGCTGCCCCTGGTCGGCGCGCAGATGGGCGTCTGGAGCATGGAGTCGGTGATCGTCGGCTTCACCGGCATCTACCTGGTGCTGTCCTGCATGATCCTCTGGTACCCGCTGCTGGTGCTCAAGATGATGTTCTTCGGCAGGAAGCGCGCGGAGCTCGTCCTTTCCGAGCGCTCGCTCAACGAGCCGGGCATGCTGGGCATGCTGCTCGCCGCCGCGACCCTGCTCTTGACGGGCCTGCCGCTGGTGGTGGTCGGCACGACGCTGTTGCTGGCGCTCTACAAGATCCTGCCCATGTCGCTCGCCGCCTGGGCGGCCGATCCGGTGGTGTTCCAATACACCTTCTATCTCTTCGCCCACAACCTGATGGAGGCCATGGCCCTGATGGTGGCGAGCGCGATGTATGCCACGCTGCCGCTCTACCTGGCCGACGGCTCGCGCAAGCTCTACAGCGAAAAGCTGGCCAACCTGGCCTTGTGGGTCCTGCTGGTGACATCGGTCACCTCCGGCCTGCACCATTTCATCACCTTCTATCCGAACCAGCCGGCGGCCCTGTCCTACTGGGGCAACATCATGAGCTGGGGCACCGGCCTGGGCGCGGCGATCAGCATCTTCACCGTCCTCGCCACCATTTGGCAGCACGGGCTGAAGCCGGAGCCCGGCATCATCGCCGTGCTCATCGGCTGGGCGCTCTACATCCTCGACGGCGCCAGCGCCATCGTTACCTCCAACATCGCCTGGACCTACCAGCTGCACGGCACCATGTGGCAGAGCGGCCACTTCATGACGGTCGTCCTGTCCATGTCGCTGATGTGGATGGGCGTTCTGTATCACCACTATCCGGTGATCACGGGCCGCAAGCTCGACGCGGCGCTGGGCAACCTGTATATCAAGCTGATAACCGTCGGCAGCTTCGGCGCGGCGATCGTCATGCTGGCGGGCGGGGCGGCCGGCATGCCGCGGCGCTTCGCCGACTGGCACCCGGAAGGCTGGATGCTCTACGGCAACCTGATCCTGGCCTTCGGCCTGATCATCGGCGCCTCGTTTGCCGTATATTTCTACAATCTGATGAAGTCGCGCGAGATCTCCGCGCCCATGGGCGAACTGGCGAGAGCCTGAGCCCGCCCGGTCCACACCCCCTCTCCCCGCTCGCGGGGAGAGGGCTGGGGAGAGGGGAAAAGTCCCGATGCCCTGCACGCTCTGCGGCCTGCCCCTGCCGAAACCGCCGGTGTCCGACGCCGGCCACGACTTCTGCTGCATCGGCTGCCGCGAGGTGTACCGCGCCTTCGGCGAGGACGCCCTCGTCCCGGCAAAAGTCAGTCCCCGCAGCACGGCGGCGCCGGCGGATGGCCGCGAGGCCTTCCTCTGGATCGACGGCATGCACTGCGCCTCCTGCGAGTTCCTCATCGGCAAGCTCGCCCTGAAGCACCCCGGCGTGCTCGACGTCGCCTCCAGCTACGCCACCGCCACGGCGAAGATCGTCTACGACCCGGCGCAGGTGCAGGAAGCCGAACTGCCGCGGCTCCTCAGCCGCCACGGCTACCGCGCCCGGCTGCGCGGCGAGCCGGCGCCGGAAGACGACGAGGGGCTCGACCTGCTGCGCCTGGTGTCCGGCGTCACCGCCGCCTCGCTGGTGATGATGCTGACCTTCATCTTCATCTACCCGATCCATGGCGGCTGGCTGACGGTGGAGGACTACGGCGCGATGCGCCGGCTCGCCTTCGAGGCCGTGCCGATCTTCCTGTTCTTCCTGACGACGATCCTGGTGTTCTTCGTCGGCTGGCCGATCCTGCGCGGGGCCTGGATCGGCCTGCGTGCACGCCTGCCCAACATGGACGTCCTGCTCGCCCTGGCCATCCTCGCGGCCTACGGCTACAGCGTCATCCAGTTCTTCAACCGCTCCATCGACCTCTATTTCGAAGTGGCCGGCACGCTGGTCATGATCGTCACCATCGGCCGCCACCTCGAGCGCGGCGCGCGCGCACGCGCCACCGAATCGCTCCAATCCATCCTGCAGGCCTGGGCGCCGCGCGCCTGCGTGCTGCGCGGCGGCCAGTATCTCGACTGTCCGCTCGACGAGGTGCGCCCGCACGACCGGGTCTTCGTGCGCCAGGGCGAGGCCGTCCCCGTCGACGGCAGCATCGTCGCCGGCCGCGGCGCGGTGGACGAATCGCTGATGACCGGCGAACCCTTCCCGGTGTCGCGCGGCGAGGGCGAGAAGGTGCTCGGCGGCAGCCGCCTGCTCGAAGGCAACCTGGAGATCGACACCGGTCCGCAGGTGGAAAGCCGCATGGCCAACCTCGCCCGCATCCTCTGGAACACGCAGAGCGCGAGCAGCGGGCTGCAGGCCCGCGTCGACCGCCTCTCGCGCCGCTTCGTGCCCGGCGTGCTGGCGCTGGCGGCGCTGGTCGGCGCCGGCTTCCTGCTCGCCGGCGCGGGGGCGGAGAAGGCGCTGCTGGCTGCGCTCGCCACGCTCATCGTCTCCTGCCCGTGCACCTTCGGCCTGGCCATCCCGCTCACCACCGCCGCGGCGATCGGCGCGGCGCTGCGCCGCGGCATCGTCGTCACCGGCCCCGACCTCTTCGAGAAATCGCCGCGCGTCGACGTCGTCGCCCTCGACAAGACCGGCACGCTCTCCAGCGGCGAGATGGCGGTGGTCGAGGTGATCGGCTCGGCCGAGGTCGCCGCCCGCGCCGCCGCCGTCGAGCGGCACTCGCCGCACCCGGTGGCGCGCGCCATCGCCCGGCTCGACGCCGGCCGCAGCGCCGGCGAGGTCGAGCTCCACCCGGGGCGCGGCGCCGTCGCCACGGTCGGCGGCAAGCGCATCGCCGTCGGCAGCCGCGCGCTGTTCGCCACGCTCGGCTGGACGGTCCCCGCGCCGCTCGCCGCCCGCGCCGAGCAGAGCCGCCACGGCGAAGCCGTCGTCTCCTACGTCGGCTGGGACGGCGTCGCCGAAGGCGCCATCCTCACGCGCGACCGCTCGCGCCCGGCCTGGGACCGCGTCGTCGAGTCGCTGCGCCGCCACTGCCGCGTCGTGCTGCTCACCGGCGCCGAGCATCCCAACGGCTACCGTCGGCACGTCGACGAAGTGCACGCCGGCGTGCCGCCCGAAGCCAAGGCCGCCGTCATCCGCCGGCTGAAGAGCCAGGGCCGCGTCGCCATGATCGGCGACGGCAGCAACGACGCGCCGGCGCTGGCCGAGGCCGACCTCGGCATCGCCTTCGGCGCGCCCACCGCGCTGGCGGCCGAGGCCGCCGACATCGTCATCCCAGGCAAGCGCCTCGAGCGCGTGCTCGAAGCCTTCCTCCTCATCGGCGTCACGCGCCGGCGCATCCGGCAGAACCTCGGCTGGGCGCTGGCCTACAACGCCATCGCCATCCCGCTGGCGGCCACCGGCATGCTCAGCCCGCTCGTCGCCGCCGTCGCGATGTCCGCGAGCAGCATCCTGGTGGTGATGAACGCCGCGCGGCCGATCCTCGGCAAGGACCCGTTCGAAGGCGAGGGCGAAGACGGGGGCGGCGAACGCCCGGCTCCCGTTCCCGGCGCGCCTTCCTCGGTGGGCTAGAAAGTCAGTCTGCGTGGTACGGCGTTTCCCCTCACCCCAGCCCTCTCCCCGAAACGGGGAGAGGGGGAAGTCGGCGCTAAGGGATTACCCCTAGCCTCCACTGGAATGATCCGGATTCCGCGCTTCCGCGGAGTTGGATAAATTCCAGTGACAACTTCCGGACGGAAATCCCGCCCGATCCGGCATCGAAATCACCGAGGAGCGAACCATGGACGTACGCGCAGCCGTGGCCTGGAAGGCCGGCGCCCCCCTGACGATCGAAACAGTGCAGCTCGACGGCCCGAAGGCCGGCGAGGTGCTGGTGGAGATCAAGGCCACCGGCGTCTGCCACACCGATGCCTTCACGCTTTCCGGCGACGATCCGGAGGGCCTGTTTCCGGCGATCCTCGGCCACGAGGGCGCCGGCGTCGTCGTCGAGGTCGGCGCCGGGGTCACCAGCGTCAAGCCGGGCGACCACGTCATTCCGCTGTACACGCCGGAGTGCCGCCAGTGCGAGTACTGCCTGTCGCAGAAGACCAACCTCTGCCAGGCGATCCGCTCCACCCAGGGCCAGGGCCTGATGCCCGACGGCACCAGCCGCTTCAGCATCGGCGGCAAGAAGCTCTTCCACTACATGGGCACGTCGACCTTCGCCAACTATTCGGTGATGCCGGAGATCTCGGTGGCGAAGATCCGCGAGGACGCGCCCTTCGACAAGGTCTGCTACATCGGCTGCGGCGTCACCACCGGCATCGGCGCGGTGATCTATACGGCCAAGGTGCAGCCGGGCAGCAGCGTGGTGGTGTTCGGCCTCGGCGGCATCGGCCTCAACGTCATCCAGGGCGCGCGCCTGGCCGGCGCCGGCATGATCGTCGGCGTCGACCTCAACCCGGCGCGCCAGGCGCTGGCGGAGAAGTTCGGCATGACGCACTTCGTCAATCCGAAGGAGGTCGAGGGCGACCTCGTCGCGCATCTGGTGAACCTCACCAAGGGCGGCGCCGACTACACCTTCGAGTGCGTCGGCAACGTCAAGCTGATGCGCCAGGCGCTGGAGTGCTGCCACAAGGGTTGGGGCGTCTCCACCATCATCGGCGTCGCCGGCGCCGGGCAGGAGATCGCCACGCGGCCGTTCCAGCTCGTCACCGGGCGGGTGTGGAAGGGCTCGGCCTTCGGCGGCGCGCGCGGCCGCACCGACGTGCCGAAGATCGTCGACTGGTACATGGACGGCAAGATCAACATCGACGACCTGATCACCCACGTCATGCCGCTGGAGCGCATCAACGAGGCCTTCGACCTGATGCACGAAGGCAAGTCGATCCGCTCGGTCGTCACCTTCTGAGCATGACGCTGACCACCGTCTCGCAGAATCAGTGCTTCGGCGGCGTGCAGGGCGTCTACAGCCACGCCTCGCCGGAGACCGGCTGCACCATGCGCTTCGGCCTGTTCCTGCCGCCGCAGGCGAAGGACGGCCTGGTGCCGGTGCTCTACTGGCTGTCGGGGCTCACCTGCACCGAGGAGAATTTCATCGTCAAGGCGGGGGCGCAGCGCGTGGCGGCGGAACTCGGCATCGCCATCGTCGCGCCGGATACCAGCCCGCGCGGCGAAGGCGTGCCCGACGACAAGGACAGCTACGACTTCGGCCAGGGCGCCGGCTTCTACGTCGACGCCACGCAGGAACCCTGGCGTAAGCACTTCCGGATGTATTCCTACCTGACCGAGGAGCTGCCCTGGCTGGTCGCCTCGAATTTCGCCGTCGATCCGGCGCGGGCCGGCATCTTCGGCCACTCCATGGGCGGCCACGGCGCGCTGGTGCTGGCGCTGCGCAATCCGCAGCGCTACAAGTCGGCGTCGGCCTTCGCGCCGATCGCCTCGCCGATGCGCTGCCCCTGGGGCGAGAAGGCGCTCGCCGGCTATCTCGGCGATGACCGCGACGCCTGGCGCCCGTACGACGCCACCGCCCTGATCGAATCGCGCGGCTGGCCGGGGCCGACCCTGCTGGTCGACCAGGGCACGAAAGACCAGTTCCTCGACACCCAGCTCAAGCCGGACCTGCTGCGCGAGGCCTGTGCGAAGGCCGGCGTGCCGCTCGACCTGCGCCTGCGCGAGGGCTACGACCACAGCTACTTCTTCATCGCCACCTTCATCGAGGAGCACCTCAGGTTTCACGCCCACGCACTGGCCGTACGCCGGTCTGCCGGGGAAGGCGTGCTGCAGCAGTAAAACCAATTCCCTCTCCCCCAGCCCCTCTCCCGCCAGCGGGGAGAGGCAAAAAAACACCCCCCTCTCCTCTCGGGGAGAGGGTCGGGGAGAGGGGAGGATTTCCTACGCCGCCTTCCTGCTCTTCGCGACGTGCGTCGATATCGCGTCCATCAGCGCCGGCGACAGGCAGTCGTAGGGCTCCAGCCTGAGCTGCTTCAGCCGCGCGCGCACTGCGCCCATCTGCGCCGGATCGGTTCCCGTCTCGATGATCGACGAGACGAACGCAGCGAATTCCGGCGGCGACCAGCCGCTGCCGTCGGAGAGCTCGGTGTGCACGAAATCCAGGCCGTAGAAGGGATGCGCCTTGTTCTCGATGCGGCCGTACATGTGCACGCCGCAACCGCTGCAGGCATGGCGCTGGATGACGGCGCTGGGATCGACGACCTTCAGCTTTTCCGGATGGGCGGTGACCTTCAGCGCGTCGCGCGAGACGACGGCGACCTGCGAGAACAAGGCGCCGGCCGGCTTCCAGCACTTGCTGCAGCCGCAGGCATGGTTGTGCGCGGTCTGCGCGGAAATCGTCACCTCGACCTTGTCGGTGGGGCACTTGCAATACAGCTTGCCCCCGGCGAAGCCGGGCGCCGCCGGCTTGATGCCGGCCTCGATCGAGGGATGAATCGTGAAGGCGTTGCCCATGAGTCGTTTCTCCTTTTCGGCGGGATGGGTTGCGAACGGAATGTCTGGGCAAACTTAAACCGCGCGCCGCACAGGGACAATCGGGATGTTTACCTAGCGGCATGGTGGTTGTCCCTGAGGCGCGCGGGATTGTTGAAGCGCCATCATTCCTGCACAATCCACGCATGTCCCGCCGCCATGTCCGCCCCGTCCCCGCCGCCGCGCTGGAAGAAGTCCGCAGCCTCGTCGGCGGGGCGCCGCGCCGCGATCTTCTGGTCGAATATCTGCACCGCATCCAGGACGCGCACGGATTCATCGACGCCGAACGCCTCGCCGCGCTGGCGCAGCTGATGAAGCTGTCGCGCGCCGAGGTGTACGAGGTCGCCACCTTCTACCACCACTTCGACGTCGTGCGCGAAGGCGAGGCGCCCCCGCCGCCGCTGACGGTGCGGGTCTGCGATTCGCTCGCCTGCGTCATGGCCGGGGCCGAGGAACTCCTCGCGGCCATAAGTCAGTCCCCGGGGGACGGCGTGCGCGTGCAGCGCGTGCCCTGCGTCGGCCGCTGCGCGTGCGCGCCGCTGGCGGTGGTCGGACAAAATCCCGTCGAGGAGGCCGATGTGCATGCCGTGCGCTATGCCATCGCCGCCGGCGCCACCGAGGCGCCGCTGCCGGAGAGTGCGCGCCGCTTCGCCGACTACCGCGCCGCCGGCGGCTACGCGCTCTATGCGGATTGCGCGGCCGGCCGGCGCACGGCGGAGGAGATCATCGCCGCGCTGGAGCACGCCAACCTGCGCGGCCTCGGCGGGGCGGGCTTTCCGGCCGGGCGCAAGTGGCGCGTCGTGCGCGACATGCCGGCGCCGCGCCTGATGGCGGTTAACATCGACGAGGGCGAGCCGGGCACCTTCAAGGACCGCTTCTATCTCGAACGCGAGCCGCACCGCTTCCTCGAGGGCATGCTCATCGCCGCCTGGGCGGTGGGCATCGAGAAAATATTCGTTTACTTGCGCGACGAGTATGCCGGCTTGCGCGCGCTGCTCGCCGAGGAACTCGACGCCTTGCGCGCCGCCTTCCCACAGGCGCCGGAAATCGAGCTGCGCCGCGGCGCCGGCGCCTACGTCTGCGGCGAGGAGTCGGCCATGATCGAGTCGATCGAGGGCAAGCGCGGTCAGCCGCGCCTGCGCCCGCCCTTCGTGGCGGAAGTCGGGCTGTTCGGCCGACCGACCCTCGAGCACAACATGGAGACGCTCTACTGGGTGCGCGAGATCGTCGAGCGCGGCGCCGCGTGGTTCGCGGCGCAGGGCCGCCACGGCCGCAAGGGCCTGCGCTCCTTCTCGGTGAGCGGCCGCGTGGTGAAGCCGGGCGTGCATCTGGCGCCGGCCGGCATCACCCTGCGCGAGCTGATCGACGAATTCTGCGAGGGCATGCAGCCCGGCCACGAGCTGTACGCCTACCTCCCCGGCGGCGCCTCGGGCGGCATCCTGCCGGCGCGGCTGGCCGACCTGCCGCTCGACTTCGACACCCTGCAGGAGCACGGCTGCTTCATCGGCTCGGCGGCGATCATCGTGCTCTCGCAGCACGATTCGGCGCGCGCCGCGGCGCTGAACGCGATGCGCTTCTTCGCCCACGAATCCTGCGGCAAGTGCACGCCCTGCCGCGTCGGCACGGCAAAGGCGGCGGAACTCATGGCGCGCGAGGACTGGGACAGCGGCCTGCTCAAGGAACTGGCGCAGACCATGCAGGACGCCTCGATCTGCGGCCTCGGCCAGGCGGCGCCGAACCCGTTGCTGTCGGTGCTGAGATACTTCAAAACCGAAATTTCACCACAGAGACACAGAGACACGGAGGAAAGCGAAAAATGAATTCTCTGTGTCTCTGTGCCTCTGTGGTTAATGGTTTTTCCCATGGCTGAAACAATCCGTTTCACGCTCGACGGCCGCGAGGTCGAGGCGCGCGAGGGCGAAAGCATCCTGCAGGCGGCGCAGCGCCACGGCGTCGACATTCCGCACCTCTGCTACAAGGACGGCCTGCGCGCCGATGACCAAAGGAAATCCCTGTGGGACGGCAACTGCCGCGCCTGCGTGGTGGAGATCGCCGGCGAGCGCACGCTGGCGCCGTCCTGCTGCCGCGCGCCGAAGGCAGGCATGCAGGTGCAGGCGCAGAGCGCGCGGGCCGTGGCGGCGCAGAAGATGGTGCTGGAGTTGCTGCAGTCGGACATGCCGGCCGACGCGGTGGGCGCGGATTCCGAACTCGACGACTGGACGCGGCGCATGAATGTGGGTGCGCTGCGCTTCCCGCGCCGCGCGCAGCCTGAAGCGGACGCCTCGCACCCGGCCATCGCCGTCAGGCTCGATGCCTGCATCCAGTGCACGCGCTGCCTGCGCGCCTGCCGCGAAGTGCAGGTGAATGACGTCATCGGCTATGCCGGACGCGGCGCGATCGTCTTCGATTTCGATGATCCGATGGGCAAGAGCAGTTGCGTCGGCTGCGGCGAGTGCGTCGCCGCCTGCCCGACGGGGGCATTACTCCCCCTCTCCCCCGCGAGCGGGGGAGAGGGCCGGGGTGAGGGGGAGGATACGTGCGTCAATTCCCTCTGCCCCTACTGCGGCGTCGGCTGCCAGGTCACTTACCGCGTGCGCGACAACGCCATCGTCGGCGTCGACGGCCGCGACGGGCCGGCCAACCATGGCCGGCTCTGCGTCAAGGGCCGCTTCGGCTACGATTACGTGCGCCATGCGCAGCGCCTGCTGAAGCCGCTGATCCGCAAGCCGGGCGTGGCGAAGTCGGTCGACAACACCCTGGCGGATTTCCGCGAGGCGAGCTGGGAGGAGGCGCTCGATTGCGCCGCCGAAGGGCTGAAGCGCATCCGCGCCCGCGACGGCAGGTCCGCCCTGGCCGGCTTCGGCTCGGCCAAGGGCTCGAACGAGGAGGCCTATCTCTTCCAGAAGCTGGTGCGCGTGGGCTTCGGCAGCAACAACGTCGACCACTGCACGCGGCTGTGCCATGCCTCCTCGGTGGCGGCGCTGCTGGAGGGCATCGGCTCGGGCGCGGTGTCGAATCCCGTCGCCGACGTCGAGCACGCCGACGTGATCGTGGTGATCGGCGCCAACCCGACGGTGAACCACCCGGTGGCGGCGACCTGGATGAAGAATGCGGTGGAGCGTGGGGCGACCTTGATCGTCATGGACCCGCGCGAGACCGAGCTGGCGCGCCACGCCAAGTACGCGCTGCAGTTCAGGCCCGACAGCGATGTGGCGCTGCTCAATGCCATCGCCAACGCCATCGTCAGCGAGGGGTTGATCGACGAGCGCTTCATCGCCGAGCGCACCGAAGGCTTCGAGGCCTTCCGCGCCAACGTGCTGGCGGCGACGCCGGAAGCGATGGCGCCCGTCTGCGGCATCGACGCCGAGACCATTCGCGCCGTGGCGTGCACCTACGCGAAGGCGCGCGCGGCGATGATCTTCTGGGGCATGGGCGTCTCGCAGCACACCCACGGCACCGACAACGTGCGCTGCCTGATCGCGCTGGCGCTGATGACCGGCCAGATCGGCCGCCCCGGCACGGGCCTGCATCCGCTGCGCGGCCAGAACAACGTGCAGGGCGCCTCCGACGCCGGCCTCATCCCGATGATGCTGCCCGACTACGGACGGGTGGGCGATGCCGCCGTGCGTTTCCGGTTCGAGCAACTGTGGGGTGCGGCGCTCGACCCGCAGCCGGGCCTCACGGTGGTGGAGATCCTCGACGCGGCCTGCCGCGGCGAGATCAAGGGCATGTACATCATGGGCGAGAACCCGGCGATGTCCGACCCCGACCTCGCCCATGCGCGGGCCGGGCTGGCTTCGCTGGAGCATCTGGTCGTGCAGGACCTCTTCCTCACCGAGACGGCGGCGCTGGCCGACGTGGTGCTGCCGGCCTCCGGCTTCGCCGAGAAGACCGGCACGTTCACCAACACCGACCGCACGGTGCAGCTCGGCCGCGCGGCGATCGCGCCGCCGGGCGAGGCGCGGCAGGACCTGTGGATCGTGCAGGAGATGGCGCGCCGGCTCGGCCTCGACTGGAACTATGCGGGGCCGCAGGAGGTGTTCGCGGAGATGCGCCGCGCCATGCCGTCCATCGCGGGCATCTCCTGGGCGCGCCTGGAGCGCGAGGACGCGGTGACCTATCCGTGCAAGGACGAGTCGGACCCCGGCCAGCCGGTGATCTTCACCGAGCGCTTCCCGACGGCGAACGGCCGCGGCAGGTTCGTGCCGGCGCAGTTCAAGCCGGCGGCGGAGCTGCCGGATGCGGACTATCCTTTCGTGCTCATCACCGGGCGCGTGCTCGAGCACTGGCACACCGGCGCCATGACGCGCCGCTCGGCGGCGCTGGATGCGCTGGAGCCGGAAGCGCACATCGATGCGCATCCGGACGACCTGGCCGCGCTGGGCTGGAAGACGGGAGAGTTCGTCACGCTGGAGACGCGGCGCGGGAAAGTTTCGGCGCGGGCGCGCGCCGACGCGGGACTCGCCCGCGGCACGCTGTTCATGCCCTTCTGCTACGTCGAGGCAGCGGCCAACCTGCTCACCAATCCGGTGCTCGATCCCTTCGGCAAGATTCCCGAGTTCAAGTACTGCGCCGCGCGGCTCAGTTGCAGCGGACGTTAGCGACTTTCGCCGTGCAGTTGACTTCGCGCTCCGGTGCGGCGGCGGCGGACGGCGGCTGCAAGGGCACTGCCTGCGGCCAGTCGGCCGGACGCAGCGCCTGCATGATGATCTCGCCCGATTCCTCGCGCAGCGCCTTGAAGCCGAGGCGGGCGGCGAGGGCCAGCATGGGCCGGTTGTCGCGCAGGCTGGAGAGCTGGATGCGTTTCAGGCCGCGCGTCCAGGCGTGGCGCAGCAGGTAGTCGAGCAGGGCGCGGCCGACGCCCTTGTGGCGCAACTGGTTGGAGACGGCGATGCCCAGTTCGGCGCAGGAGAGGGCGCCGGGGCGGTTCTCCGCGCACATCTCGCTGCCGGGAATGGCGGAGAGCTCGGCGACGCCGACCAGGCGCTCGCCGTAGAAGGCGCCGAAGACCACGCAGCCGTTCTCGAAGCGCATCTGCGCCACGTAGGCGTGCACCGTCATCGGCGTCATGGTGCGGAAGAAGCGCCAGTAGAGGGCGATGTCGTCCATCTCCTCGAGGAAAAAGCGCTCGACGGCATCGCGCTCGTCGGCGGCGAGGGTGCGGATGGCGATGGGCGGGGATGCTTCGGTATTCATGCGCGATTTGCCACTCCCGTGAACAGGGTTTTCAGGCCCGCTGCTTGCACTCTAGGACGTTTTGACTATTCTGGGAAGGTACCGGCTTTGCCGGGACCCACAGAGAGAGGACAACATGAAAACCACTACGTTCGCATTGCTGGGCGGCCTGGCCCTGGCCAGCAGCCAGGCCTTCGCCTTCCACTGCCCGATGGACATGAAGAAGATCGACGAGGCGATGGGCAAGAATCCGAAGCTCTCCGCCGAGCAGATGGCCGAAGTGAAGAGGCTGCGCGCCGAGGGCGAGACCCTGCACAAGGCCGGCAAGCACCAGGAGTCCGTGGACACCCTGGGCAAGGCGATGAAGATGCTCAATCTGTAGGCCGGCCTTCAGGCCGACGGCAGCGGACCATGTCGGGCTGAACCCGACCTGCCAACCAGCTCAGCGGTGCCGCGAACCGGAGTGGTGCTGCGCCGCGTTGCCCCGCGCCGGACCGCCGCGTTGCGGCGGCTTGCCCTGGCGCTGCGGCGTGCTCGGCTTCGGCGCGTTGCCCTGGCGCTGCCCTCCCTGTTTGCCGGAACGCTGGCCGGATCGCTGTCCCGAGCGCTTGCCGTTCTCGATCGGTTCCGGGCGGATGCTCGGGTCCGGCTCGAAGCCCGGCAGCAGCACTTTCTCGATCGGTTTCTTCAGCAGGCGCTCGATGTCGCGCAGCAGGCTGTGCTCGTCGATGCAGACCAGCGAGACGGCATGGCCGCTGGCGCCGGCGCGGCCGGTGCGGCCGATGCGGTGCACGTAGTCCTCCGGCACGTTGGGCAGCTCGAAGTTCACCACGTGCGGCAGCTGGTCGATGTCCAGCCCGCGCGCGGCGATGTCGGTGGCGACCAGCACGTTGAGCTTCATGCTCTTGAAGTCGGCCAGCGCCCGCGTGCGCGCGCCCTGGCTCTTGTTGCCGTGGATGGCGGCGGCGCTGATGTCGGCCTTGTTGAGCTTCTCGGCGAGCGTGTTGGCGCCGTGCTTGGTGCGCGTGAACACCAGCACCTGGTGCCAATGGTGGTCGTCGATCAGCTTGATCAGCAGCTCGCGCTTCTTCGCCTTGTCGACGGGGTACACGCGCTGGCTGACCAGGTCGGCGGTGGCGTTGCGCGGCGCCACCTCGACCAGCTGCGGATCGCGCAGCAGGCCGTTGGCGAGGCCGCGGATCTCGTCGGAGAAGGTGGCGGAGAATAGCAGCGTCTGCTTCTGCTTCGGCACCAGCGCGAGCACCTTCCTGATATCGTGGATGAAGCCCATGTCGAGCATGCGGTCGGCCTCGTCGAGGACGAGGATCTCGATGCCCGACAGGTCGACGGTGCGCTGGCCGACGTGGTCGAGCAGGCGGCCGGGCGTGGCGACGAGGATGTCGACGCCGCCCTTCAGAGCCTTGATCTGCGGCCCGATGCCGACGCCGCCGAAGACCAGCGCGGTTTTCAGCGGCAGGTAGTGGCCATAGGTGCGCACGCTTTCCTCGACCTGGGCGGCCAGCTCGCGCGTCGGTGTCAGCACCAGCACGCGCGGCTTGCCGCGGGCGGCGGCCGGCTTCGTGCTGAGCAATTGCAGAATGGGCAGGGTGAAGCCGGCGGTCTTGCCGGTGCCGGTCTGGGCGGCGGCCATCAGGTCGCGTCCCTGCAGGACGGCGGGGATCGCCTTGGCCTGGATCGGCGTCGGCTCGGTGTAGCCTTCTTCGGCGATGGCGCGAAGGATTTCGGCGCGCAGGCCGAGTTCGGTGAATTGCATGTTGTGTTACCTGGACCTGCCTCGCCGTGGCGGCGATCAGTCTGGGCGGGATCTCGTTGGGGGAAAAAAGACGCGAAGGGAATTACGCGGCGCGCGGCAGACAGACTGATGGAAGGCCAGCGCGGCGCGGAGTGTAACAGCTTGAGGAGTGCAGCGGGGGATTATTTCGGCGGGGCGAGCACGCGCAGGGCGCGCGGCAGGAGCGTGAAGCGCACCGGCGCGTGGCCGATCAGCTCGCCGTCGGCCTCGACCGGCACCGGGCCGGCATCGACCCGCGCTTGCGCCTCGCGCAGGGCGATCACCTTCGGGTGGTCGAGCAGGGTGCCGTCGAACAGCTTGCGCAGGCTCTTCAGCACCTCCCAGCGCGACAGCGCCTGCACCAGCGTGACGTCGAACAGGCCGTCGTCCACCTCGGCGCGCGGCGCCACGTTCATGCCGCTGCCGCAGTAGCGGCCGATGGCGAAGAACAGCACGAAGGCGCGCGCCTCGACCTTGCGGTCGGAGAAAGTCAGTCCCAGCGACACGGCGTCGTAGGAGAGCAGGCCCTTCGCCAGGCCGACCAGGTAGGCCATCGGCCCGAGCGTGCGGTCGGGCAGGGACGCGACGACATGGGCGTCGAAGCCGAGGCCGGCGACGTTGATGAAATGCCGGCGCGAGCCGTCGCCGAATTCGGCCACGCCGACGTCGTGCAGGCGGTGGCTGCCCTGCGCCATCAGCGCGGCGACTTCGGCGTAGTCCTTCGGCATGCGCAGACCGCGCGCCCAGTCGTTGCCGGTACCGATCGGCATGACGCCGAGGACGACCTCGTCGGTCGGCGCGGCGCGCTGGCGAAAGATGCCGTTGGCGCATTCGTTCACCGTGCCGTCGCCGCCGACGGCGAGGATGCGCCTGCAGCCGCCTTCGACGGCGTGCGCGACGAGCTCGATGGCGTGGCCCGGATGCTCGCTGACGACGAGCTCGAAGGCGACGCCGTGGCGCTGCAGCACGGCCTCGATCTCGTGGCGATGGTGCATGGCCCGGCCCTGGCCGGAGATGGGGTTGGCGATGACGAGCCAGCGTCCGTTCATGTCCCTGTCCTGTGCGTTGCCCGGCTCCGAAATCCCGGGTGGAGCCTTTTTCGCTGTCTATAATGGATTGTCGCAACGCCCAACAATAAACCAAAGGAGGCGGTCATGCGCAACACCCTGAGCCTGTGTCGCGGAGTGCTGTTGTCTTTTGCATTGCTGATGTTGCCCGGCGCCGTGGCGGCGAGCGGTTTTTCCGACAAGCTGGCCGAGAAGGTGACGAAGGATCGCCAGACGCAAGAGCAGATCAAGAACGCCTTCGACACGGTCGAGGCCGAACTGGAGAGTTATGCCAGCACTGGCGAAACCACCCGGGGCGCCAGCGGGCCGATGATGCAGCTGCTGTACAGCAGCGACACCCTGATCTGCGGCGCATGGATCATTTCGTTCCGCCAGGAGCTGCAGCGGCTTGTCGTCAGCGACTGGCTCAATCCGCCGCTTTCGCTGATCCGGGCTGCGCAGGATCTGCTGAGCAAGGTCGAGCGAGCCTGCATGCCTGTTCTCGATCCCGATACCGTTGAAGCGATGAAGGCGGGCGGGTCGGCCTCGGGCGGCGCCGCGCCGGCAACCGCGCAAGACGAGCCGGCAGGCGGCCGGCCTTTCGTGCCCCGCCCGGGCTGGACGATCACCGACGAGATCTGCGCCCGGCAATGCGAAAAGGAAAGCGCAGCCGCCTTCCGTGCCGACTGGAACCAGTATCGCGCCGAACAGAACGAGAAAACCGCCCGCGACCGCCAGACCGCGGCGGAGCGCGAATTGGGGGCCGAGCGCGAGAACCTGGCCAGGGCCGAGGCACGCCTGCAAAGCGCCCGTTCCAATCTGCAAAGACTGGAGGATTTCAACAGGCGGGCCGGGGGGACTCCCACCAAGGGGAGCGGTAGCGACTTGAATCTGTCGAATGCTCGTGCCAGGGTCAGGGACGGCGAGCGGGAAGTCACCCAGCAGCGCAGGCGCGTCGAAACGAAGGAGCAGGAAGCCGCGGCGGCCCGCCGGTCGTCGGATCAGGCGCGGTCCGCCCGCGAACGGGCCGAGCAGGAGGCGAAGGCGGCGCACGACGCGCTCGAAGCCTGCCTGCGCGATTGCTACCGGCGGGCCGCCGCCGCCTCCGGCGCGTCTCCGGGCAGTGCCGGCGGAACTTCCTCGACGGGCACATCCTCGAGCGGAACTTCCTCGACAGGCACGTCTGCCGGCAGTTCGGGAAGCGGTACATCCGGCACCTCGGGGTCGGGATCCCACCTCCCGCTCGGCGGCGGCTATTGAAGCCAGCCGGCGTCTCCGGCATCGAGCCGACGGAGGCGCAGGAATGCATCCGATATAATCGGCGGCATTCCTTCCGGCATCGGCTCACATGAAATACCGCGACCTGCGCGACTTCATCGCGCAACTGGAAAATCTCGGCGAGCTCAAGCGCATCGGCGTCGAGGTCGATCCGCATCTGGAGATGACCGAGGTATGCGACCGCGTGCTGCGCGCGGGCGGCCCGGCGCTGCTCTTCGAGAAGCCGAAGGGCCATGCCGTCCCGGTGCTCGCCAACCTGTTCGGTACGCCGCACCGCGTGGCGCTTGGCATGGGTGCGGAGTCCACGGCGGCGCTGCGCGAAGTCGGCACGCTGCTCGCCGCGCTGAAGGAACCCGAGCCGCCGCACGGCTTGCGCGACGCCTGGGACAAGCTGCCGCTGCTCAAGCAGGTGCTCAACATGGCGCCGAAGGAGGTCTCCTCCGCGCCGTGCCAGGAAGTGGTGTGGGAAGGCAAGGATGTCGACCTCTCGCGCCTGCCCATCCAGACCTGCTGGCCGGGCGACGTTGCGCCGCTCATCACCTGGGGCCTCACGGTGACGCGCGGGCCGCTGAAGAGCCGCCAGAATCTCGGCATCTACCGCCAGCAGGTGATTGCGCACAACAAGGTCATCATGCGCTGGCTGCCGCATCGCGGCGGCGCGCTGGATTTTCGCGACCACGGCTTGAAGCATCCCGGCCAGCCCTTCCCGGTTGCGGTGGCACTGGGTGCCGATCCGGCGACGATCCTCGGCGCGGTGACGCCGGTGCCGGATGCGCTGTCGGAATACCAGTTTGCGGGTCTCCTGCGCGGGGCGAAGACGGAAGTGGTGAAGTGCCTCGGCTCGGACCTGCAGGTGCCGGCCTCCGCCGAGATCGTGCTGGAAGGCGCGATTCATCCGGGCGAAACCGCGGTCGAAGGGCCCTACGGCGACCACACCGGCTACTACAACGAGCAGGCGGAATTCCCGGTGTTCACCATCGAGCGCATGACCATGCGCCGCGACCCGATCTACCACAGCACCTACACCGGCAGGCCGCCCGACGAGCCGGCCATGCTCGGCGTGGCGCTCAACGAGGTGTTCGTGCCGCTGCTGCAGAAGCAGTTCCCCGAGATCGTCGACTTCTACCTGCCGCCCGAAGGCTGCTCCTACCGCCTGGCGGTGGCGAGCATGAAGAAGCAGTACCCCGGCCACGCCAAGCGCGTGATGTTCGGCATCTGGAGCTTCCTGCGCCAGTTCATGTACACCAAGTTCATCGTCGTCGTCGACGACGACATCGACGTGCGCGACTGGAAGGAAGTGGTGTGGGCGCTGACGACGCGCGTCGACGCCGCGCGCGACACCCTGATCGCGCAGAACACGCCGATCGACTACCTCGACTTCGCCTCGCCGGTGGCCGGCCTCGGCAGCAAGATGGGCATCGACGCGACGAACAAGTGGCCGGGCGAGACCAGCCGCGAATGGGGCCGCGCCATCGCCATGGACGAGACGGTGAAGCGGCGGGTGGATGAGTTGTGGCGGAAGCTGGGTTTGTAGGTCGGCCTTCAGGCCGACGCTAATGTCGGGCTGAAGCCCGACCTACGGAGGGAAGATGACCGACATCGATCATGAAACCGGACTCGCCCGGCCGCCGCAGGGGCTGGTGACGCTGACGCACGTCATCTACGGCCTGCACGCCTTCAGCGCCGTGACCGGCCTGCTCGGCACGGCCTTCGTCGTCACCGCCTTCCTCACCGGCTGGCCGTCGCTCATCGCCGTCGTCCTCAACTACGTCAAGCGCGGCGAGACGCGCGGCACGTATCTCGAGTCGCACTTCCGCTGGCAGATCCGCACCTTCTGGTTCGCCCTGCTGTGGGTGGCGGTCGCCGTCCTGGCGGGACTGACTATTGTCGGCCTGCCGTTCGCCTGGGTCGTTGCGCTCGGTGCCGGCTTGTGGGTGCTCTACCGCATCGCGCGCGGCTGGCTGCGCCTCGTCTCGGAAAAGGGCATGCCGCAGTGAGCGTCCTCCGCCGGGCCGCCCCAAGGATGGCGCAGCCAACGACATGGAGCCGCGTAGCGGCGAACCACCGTCACCCCCTTCCCCGGGAAGGGGGCGGGGGGAAGGTGCTTCAATGAGCGAAGCGAAGGTCGCCGGCGAGCGCTTCTGCCTCTACGACACGGCCGCCGTGCAGGCGGTGCTCGATCGCATGGCGGCGCAGGCGGCGACCTTCCTCGCCGGCGAGGCCGACCCGCTGCTGCTCGGCATCCTGCGCCGCGGCCTGCCGCTGGCGGAGATGCTGCAGACGCGCCTGAAGGCGAAGCACGGCCTCGACGTGCCCTGCTACGGGCTGAGGCTGAAGCGCTACGCCGACGACCTGACCCTGCTGCATCCGGAGACGGAACTCACCGAGAACGCCGAATTCTCGGCGCGCGACCTGTCGCGCGCCACCGTGCTGGTGGTGGACGACGTGCTCTACGAAGGCCATTCGCTGGCGCGCGTGCTGGCCTATCTCTCGCGGCGCGGCGCGCCGACGGTGCGCATCGCGGTGCTGGCCGACCGCTGCGTCGCCGCGCTGCCGATCCGTGCCAACATCGTCGGCGTCAAGCTGCAGATCGCGGCGGGCGACGTCGTCGAGTGCAACGTGCCGCCCTACGAGGACGCGCTCAAGATCGAACTGCTGCGTCCGGCGCGGGCCTGAACCCGCTCAGGACAGGCGCTGGCGCAGCTCGCGCGCCGCCGCGTTGGTGCGCCCGCCGGTCGCCGGTTCGACGGGCGGATGACCGAGGATGCGGGCGAGCGTGGCATTCAGCGTCACCGGCTCCTCGTCGATGTCGGTATGCTTCGTGGCCCGCGAGGCGCCGGGCGAATCGGCCGGCTTCTGGTTCGGCGCCACCACCCAGTCGGCCGCGCCGCCGGCGAACAGCTGACCCAGCTCCGCATCTTCCCGCACGTACTTCTGCATGCCGAGTAGCGGCCCGCCGTCGGGCCGCAGCAGCGGAATGCGGTGCGGCTCCTCGCCGGCGTTCGACACCAGGTAGAGCAGCGACTTGTTGTAGATGCCGGCGCAGTCGTCGTCCCGCTCCTTCTGATCGCTCAGGGTGTACAGGGCGAAGCGCCCGATGCCGCCGGCGCGGATCGCCGGCAGGTAGGTGTCCTTGAACAGCTCGATGCGGCAGGCCGGCGCCCACAGCGTGCAGGTCGCCACCTTTACGCCGAGCCCGGCTCCGCCCTTGAGCGGGCCGCTGGCGATGGTGCCGCCGGACGACAGGTACTGCACCAGCGGCGCCTGGAACACGCCGCCGGCGCTGTGGGCGAGCGCATGCACCTCGACGCCCGCCTCGCGGCCGCACAACTCGCGGATGCGCTCGGCGACGAAGCGCGCGCCGCCGTCCTGGCGCTGCGTGGCGAGGATCGCGTTCTCCTTGACTTCGTCCCACAGCTTCTTGCCGCCGAGCGCGCGCGCCAGCGCCTCGAGGCCGTCGTCCACACGGTCGAGCAGGAAGTCCTTCGAAGCGTCGAGCACGCCCTCCGGGCGGCGCTGGCGCAGGGCGTCCTCGAGCAGGTCCTTGAGGATGCTCCAGAAATCGGTGTGCCAGATGAAATGCAGGGGATAGATCTGGTTGGCGAGCAAACGCGGCCGCTCGCGGGCGACGCGCGCGACGGCTTCCTCCTCGCCTACCAGCCCGCCGTGGGCGTACAGCAGCAGGCGCTTCTTCGGCCAGTCCTGCGTGATCTCGGCGAAATCCTTCTCGAAGATCTCGCGCACGTCGTCCGGCGAGGTGCCGTACTGGCCCCTGGCGGAGAGCCGGCCGTCGTTGCCGATGCTGACGATGTGCGGGCGCAGGTCGGCGCCGGCGTAGGCGCGCGAGCCGCGGCTGCCCGCACCGTGCAGCACGGCGCTGCTCTTCGCCTCGGCGAGTTCGATGGGCGCACCGAGGCGCGCCACCCAGGCGTCGGTGCCGTTCTCCAGCCAGTCGTCGTAGCTCAGGCGGCCGAAGCCGCCCCTGCCCCAGCCCGTGTCCCAGGAATTCTGCAGCCACAGGCCGTGCTCGTCGTAGGCGACGATGGCGAAGGCGTGGCCGCCGCGCAGCGGATGGGGCTCGCCGTTCGCGTCGTTGCGGGAGATCACGCCGTCACCGCCGACCGCTTCCCAGCCGGCATGCACCGCGGCGGTGGCGTAGAGGATGCCGACCTCGCTGATCGCGGCGTGCAGGGCGACGATGTCGCGGTGGTTGACGCGCAGGTAGGCGCCGAGCGGCCGCTGCAGCGCCTCGCGGGCGCGCGCGCCGGTGAGGACGCCGCCGTCCCGGCCGGGCGCATAAGGCCAGGCTTCGTCGCTGCAGACGCCGTGCTTGTGCCAGCCCTTCATGGCGCCGCGCGCGCTGGAGCCGGCATAGTCCTCGCCGCTCCATTCGTCGTAGCGCCGCGCCATCTCGTAGAGCATGCGCGGGCTGACCGGGCGCGTGTCCGGGTCCACCCTGCGCGTGCGCAGCAGGTAGTGCACCACCGTGGCCAGGCCGAAGCCGGTGCACGCGCCTTCCTCGCCCTGGTCGAGCACCGGTACCTTCGCCTTGCGGTAGTCCTCCAGGCTGCGCCGCAGCGGCACCTCGACCAGCGTCGGCTCGTACAGGCGGTCGCGGAAATCCAGCGTGTCGGGTCGGGCGTCGTACGTGCGCTTCACCACGGTCTTTTTCCTGGCCACTTATTCCCTCCCTTGCGGTCGATCGTCCTCGGGCAGCATGCAGGCCGCCTTGCCGCAGTCCTTGCGGAACATGGAAAGGTGTCGCCACCATATCCAGGCCAGCAGCGGCAGTGCGCCGATGAGCACGTAATCGAGCATGCCCAATGCCGCCTCGCCGCGCCACCAGGCGACGGCGGCGCGCACGGCCTCGATGAGCAGGACCATGTAGGCGAAGCCGGCGGCGAGCAGCAGCAGGCGGCGCATCAGCAGGATCTTTCGTAGACGCAGGCGAGCAGCGCATCCTGCGCCGCCTTGGTGGCGGCGGAATTCGGGTGGTTGGCGAGGAACACCACGACGACGCGCTTGCCGCGACGGTCCAGCACATAGCCCGCCAGGGCGCGCACGCCGTCGAGGTAGCCGGTCTTGACGTGCGCCTGGCCGGCGACGCCGTTGCCGTTGAGGCGCTTTCGCATGGTGCCGTCGATGCCGGCGAGCGGCAGCGAGGCGATGAACTCCGGCATCACCGGACTGGCATAGGCCGCCAGCAGCAGGCGGCCGAGGTTCTCCGCGCTGATGCGGTCGCTGCGCGAGAGGCCGGCGCCGTTTTCGATGACGAGCTCGGGCATGCGCAGTTCCTTCTGCGCCAGCCAGGCGCGCACGGCCGCCTCGGCATCGGCGCCGCGCGCCGGCCGCTTTGCCGTTTCCGCGCCCAGCGTGAGCCAGAGCTGGCGCGCCATGACGTTGTTGCTGAACTTGTTGATCTCGCGCACCACCTCGGCCAGCGCCGGCGACTCGCCGCGCGCCAGCAGTCGCGCGGCGGCCGGTGTTGCGCCTTCGCGCAGGTTGCCGGAGAACGTGCCGCCGAGTTCGCCCCACAGCTGACGGAAGACGCCGGCAATGAACTGCGGATGATCGAGCACGGCGACATGGCGGCTCTTCTCGCCGCAGGCGGCAGGGTAGGTGCCGGTGAGGACCAGCCGCGCGCCGGCGCCGGCATGGGCGAGATCCATGCGGATGCCCTCGTACCAGGCGTTGCCGCAGGCGGCATCGGTCAGCTTCACCAGGTTCACGATGTCGAGCTGGGCGGGCGCCGGCTCGGCGTAAACCGCGAGCGACTTCCTTTCGGCATCCGGCACGAAGCCGAGCCGGATCGACTTGAAGTTGAGGAGCAGCGCGTCCGGCCCGACGTTGTAGGGCCGCAGCGGCTCGCCGTCGAAGCGGGCCGGATCGTGGTTGTCGGCGGCGAAGTGTCCGCGGTCGAGCACGAGATCGCCGCGGATCTCGCGCAGGCCCTTGGCGCGCAGCTGTCGCAACAGCAGCCAGAACTGCTCGAAGCCGAGCCTGGGATCGCCGTAGCCCTTCAGCAGGAGGTCGCCCTCGAGCACGCCGTCCTTCAGCGGCCCGAGCGCGAAGGCTTCGGTCTTCCAGGTGTAGGCCGGGCCGAGCAGCTCCAGCGCGGCGTAGGTGGTGACGAGCTTCATCACCGAGGCGGGGTTCATCGGCTGGGCGGCATTGAAGCTGGCGCGCGGCATGCGCGCATCGACATCCTGCACGAGCACCGCCACCGCCGCGGGCGGTACGCCGGCCGTCTTCAGGGCTCGGGCGACCGGGGCGGGCAGGCGCTCATCGGTCTGGGCGCGCCCCGCTGCCGGCGCCAGCAGCAGAGCGGAAATGAGCAGTAGGCGGAGGGCGTTCACGCCGCCATTGTAGCGGCTGCGTGAAGCCTAGGCGGGGCCTGGCGGGGGCGCGGCGCCGGCCACGCAGGCACGGTTGCGGCCTTCGCGCTTGGCCGTGTAGAGGCAGGCGTCGGCCCTGGAGATGAGGTGGTCGAGGCTGGTGATGCCTTCGCCGACTTCGGCGATGCCCAGGCTGATGGTGACGGCGAGCCGTTCGCCGCCGAATTCGATGCCCAGTTCGCTGACGGCCTTGCGCAGGCGCTCGGCGACGGCGCTGGCCACCTGCAGGGGCGGCTGCACCAGGGTGATGGCGAACTCCTCGCCGCCGAGCCGGCCCATCAGATCCCCGTCGCGCAGCATGCCACGGCAGGTGGCGGCGATGCGGCGCAGGACTTCGTCGCCGGCCGGATGGCCGTGGCTGTCGTTGATGCGCTTGAAGTGATCGACGTCGAGCATGACCAGCGCCAGGGGCTGGCCGTAGCGGTGGGCGCGGCGGATTTCCCGCTCGGTCGCATCGAGGAAGGCGCGACGGTTGAGCAGTCCCGTCAGGTGGTCGGTGGTGGCCAGGCGTTCCAGTGTCGCCTGGTAGTTCTTGTGCTCGGTGATGTCCTCCTGCAACAGCACGAGCCCCTCGGCTTCGCCCTCGATCATCACCGGTGCGCCCATGATGCGCAGGCTGCGCCCGTCCGGCCGGGTCAGTTCGAATGCGTGCGCCTGGAAACCGCCGATGATCTTCAGCCGCCGCGCGACATGATCTTCCACGTCGCCCGGGCCGTAGATGCCGTTGCGGGCGATTTGCCGCAGCACCTCTTCCATCGCAATGCCCTGGCGGACGAAGCCGGGCGGCAGGTCGAACAGGGCTTCGCTCTGCCGGTTCCAGTAGCGGCAGCGGATGGCCTTGTCGACGACCATCATGCCGAAGGGCAGGTGGTCGAGTACGGCCTGCAGGAAGGAGGCGGTGCGCCGCACCTCCTCCTCGGCGCGCTTGCGCTCGGTCATGTCGGTGTAGATCGAGACGAAGCCGCCGTTGGGCAACGGCCGGCCGCGAATCTCCAGGACCGTGCCGTCGGGCCGGGTCCGCTCGAAGACGTGGGGCAGCATCTTGCCGGCCCGCTCGACCAGCGCCCGGGCCTGCTCGTCAGGGTCGCCGGGCCCGTATTCGCCGCGTTGCGCGTTGAACAGCGCCACCTTGGAAAGATGAGGCGGGTCGTCCGGATCGAACAGTTCGTCGGGGAAGTTGAGCAATTCCTTGATTTCGGAATTCCAGGCGACAAAGCGCAGATCCCTGTCCATCAGCGTCACGCCGCTCGGCAGGTTGTCGATGATGGTCTGGAATACCCGCAGCAGTTCCCCTTCGTTCAATGCCATCCGTCCCCCTTTTGTTCATCTATGCAGGCTGCACCGGTGCCGGCGAGCAAACATTTGCTTTTCGGAAAGATATACGACCTGCCGGCCCCTTGCCTTGAGCGGAATCGGCCGCGGTCGTTTATCGCAGGTGAGAGGAAGCACGCAAAGGCGGAAGTCCGGAGTATCTGGGATTATCCGGGGCGAACCGGGATATAAAGGGATTTCAATAGGTTATCGCTCTTGGCAGTTCCCCTGCTCAAGGCCCCAAATACCTTCCGTTACAGAGAGCACAGCAGGAAACTCCGGAAATCGATAACGCCTTAAGACAGCAGTGCCAAATGGCGCGTAAATTCTCGTTTAGCTAGTGCGGCTCTGGTGGCAAAAGAAGTAAGTAGAGGCGTCCTCACAGCGGTTTCAAGGTGTAGAGGTTGCGGAAAGCGGGGAACTGGCGCGCAACCTGATTGTGTAGCAAGCTTTTCCAGTTGCGCAAAGCGATAACCCATTGAAAAAGCGCTAAACAGGCAGTCTGAGTGTTTGCGGTCTGCACAATCGGTAGGCGCAACCAAGCATGCTTTGAATCCTTGGCGGCGGATCATCCAGAATGATTGTGCCCCCTCATCTCGTTTTTCCTTTCCCTTTCCAATTCAACTACATCGTCAGCAACCAGTCTGATGTTATCGCGCAGACTGAGATGCAGCTTATCTCTTGCAGCATCGTAGTATTTAATCGTCTGAAGAATGAGCGAAGCGCGCAGTCTCGGTGATGGTTCTTCACAAATCCGGAGGGCATAGTTAGATATTGCTTTTGCCGTCTCGGAGAAAACATCGCCCCGCTGAAAGGCTTCACGGATCAGCGCATCCCTTAGCTCTTCGTCCAGTACTTGGTTGGAACCACTCAGCTTGTTAGCTTCGTCGAGCCCTAATAGAAAAAAAAGCTCCTCCATTGCGACGGCGTCGATAGAGCAAAGCGGTGCGCTTTTCAAAAAAATCTGATAGGCGAGATGTGCTGCGAATCTAGGTAGGCCGTCTACCCTTTCTCCATCGAGAATGTATGAGAGACTGACTCCGAGCTTTTCAGCGGCTTCTAAATAATCCGCATCCGGTTCGCGCTCGCCGGATTCGTAGTTTGTCTGTGTGTTTCGATGCACCCCGACGCGCTTGGCGAACTCGACCTTGCTCATTCCAAGTCGCCTGCGTTCTTCCTTTAGACGCTCTCCAACTTCGCGTTGAAACCGTGACCGCCATTCGGCCAGTTTGTTGGCAAGTCGCCGCTCTCGTTCTGTAGCCATAGGAAGACACCCATTGACGAACACGTGTGCGTGTGCTGAAATGCACACGTTTTCGTGTTCATTTGCGTGAGGTAAGCATGCCGCGAGATTCTACTTGCGAACGCCGTCAAGAGGTTGAGTCGAGATTATCCCGTGCTGGCATCAGCGTTCGCGGTTGGGCGCTCAAACACGGGTTTTCGCCGTCACTTGTAAGAGATGTCATCGAAGGCAAACGTACATGCCGATTCGGTAAGTCGCACAAGATCGCCGTTCTGCTCGGCATAAAGGACGGGGAAATCATCGATGACTGACTCCCACAAGAAACCTGCGCCGCAACGGGCTAGCATCGATCTACAGCTAGCCGTCGAGGAAGTTGCGGTATTGCAGTCAATCTCGAACCAGGCTGTACGGGCAGGATGCTCAGAGTCCCGATATCTTGGTGCCCACAAAGACGCCTCCGGCGCTTGGCGCATTCCCCTATCTAGCCTGCCGCCCTGGGCGCAGGTCATCTACTACGCGCAGCACGTCAGCATTGCACCAGGCGGATGGGCGCCAGAGGAAAGGCGCGAGCTACCTCACGAAGAAGCAGAGGTGCTGTGGCGTCGTTTCGAGGATGCAACCGCAAGCCTTAAGACCAAGGCGCAGCGTGATGCGGAAGCCTGTCACCTGTGGCAACACCTGAAAGCGAACTCCATCCCACTAGTGCAGGCATTGGCCGAGGTTAAGGCGCGCTACGGTATTGGCAAGTCAGCCATCTACGAGAAGATTTCCCGTATCAAAGGCTATGACCCGTTGCACTGGCCGGCGCTCCTCCTTGGGCAATGGACAGGTGACAACGCCAAGCGCGCCGAATGGAATGACGAGGCCTGGCGCTTTTTTCTGAGCAACGCTTTGGTTCCGAATTGTCGGATCAAGACTGCCTGGAAGCGCACGGAACGCGAGGCACGGTTGAGGGGGTGGGGCGAGGTGCCCAGCTATGACACAGCACGGCGCGATTTCGAAGCGCTGCCTCACGACGTAGTCACCCTGATCAAGGAAGGTGAAACCGCGCTCAAGGTGAAAGCGCCGACAGCGCGCCGCGATTACACAAGCTTGGCGTTGCATGAAGTATGGTCGTTGGACGGCAGGCGCATGGATCTGATGGTCCGCGATGACAAGGGAAAGTACAGTCAAGAAGGCAAGCCGTTCCGCTTGTGGATTCTCGCCATACAGGATGTGCGCAGCCGCATGCTGATCGGTTACGCATTAGGGGGCGCGTTGAATGCCGATCTGGTGCGGGCAGCGTTTCTTGACGCCATCAAGACAACCAGCAATCTGATCCCACGCAATATTCAGCTCGATAACGGCATGGAGAACGCCGCCAAGGAAATCACCGGCGGCGCGCTGTGGCGCCGGCGCGGCAAGGTGATGGACAACGAGATCATCGGGCTATTCCCGCTTCTCGATATCAACGTTCAGTGGACGACGGTGGCGCACGGGCAGGCGAAGCCCATTGAGCGACTCTTCGGCACGCTCGCCGGCATGGTGGAAACGCGTCCTGAATTCCGAGGGGCCTACTGTGGCAACAGCCCGGAGGCCAGGCCCGAAGAGTGGGATAGATCGAAAGCCGCTCCTGTCGAGTTGGTCGAGCAGGCGTTGAGAGAAGAAATACACGCCTATCACCGCACTCCGCATCGCGGTCAAGGAATGTGCGGCAAGTCTCCATTGCAGGTCTACACGGAAGAGATCAATCGCCTGGGCCTGGCTGTAAGACGCATCACGGAAGCACAAGCCCGCCTATGCGCCCATTCGGCCACACCGATCACCATCCGCAAGGATGGCAGCTTTACGATTCTTGGCGCCGCCTATCGTAGCGACGCCACGGCCAGGCTTGTGCCAGGTCGTGGCTACTACGCCCGATACAACCCTCACGACTTGAGCGCGCCGGTCTACGTCTATCGTCGGGAAAAACTCCTCTGCGAAGCCGAGCGGATTGAACTGACCCCATTCATTACCAAAGAAGGCGGCAAGGCCAGCGCGAAACGCACGGCGGCATACACAAAAGCGGTGAAAGCGCAGGAAAAGGCCCTGCGAGCCCTAGCTGGCGCAGACACGAAGGAATACCTAGCGCAACTGGCCAGCCAGGTGCTGCCGGAGAAGATCGATCCGGAGACTGGTGAGGTATTGCCAGTCGCTCAGGTGCTGGAGATGGTGAAGTCCCAGGCAGAGATGCCGAAGGAATCAAGTGGTTCGATGTCGCGCGAGGATGAAGAACTCAGAAAGGAGGCAAAACGACTACAAGAGCGAGAAGCTGCGGCAGCCGCCGAACGCCTGCGCAAGCGGGCGTTGGCGGGCCGCTAGACAAACGGCGCCGGCAAGTAGCGGCTTGCGTGGCGCCCCTATCAACGTGCAAGGAGATTCATTGTAGATGAATGCGAAAACCAAGGAAATTGCGGGTACTCCTTCCGAACCGGAGAATCCGGCGGGCGTCAGGTACTTGCCTGGCTTCGGTCCGGCCAAGCCGAAACCGGCGATGCGTGAAGAAGCGATTGCTGCTCGTCTGGACGAAATGCAAAAGGCCGGCATTGAAGATCGACAAATTGCCGTCGAGTCGCACGTTTTAAGGGCAGCTGTCGACGGATGGAAAAATGGAACCCGCCCGAAAGAGATCACCGAGGCGCTTTCTGCCTGGCTGACGAAGATCGATGACGAAATTGCAAAGTTGAACGGGGATTTCGTCCTGACTCCCACCGCCGGACGCATCCTGAGAACATTCGAGCAGGCGCGCACACCGAAGAACAACGAGGGGAGACGGGGCGTTGGCTCGATCTGGGGCGCCTCCGGCACCAGCAAGAGCGAGGCCGCGAAATGGGCGGCGCGCATGGATGAAAGCGTCGTATATGTCCAGGTGGATGGCGAATGCCGCACCTGGACGATGTTGCTCAAGCGAGTGCTGGCTGCGAAGACGGGATATGCCGGTTATGCCGGGCGCGAGGAGCCGCTGCGTGAGCGGGTGGTCAGGGAGGTGCGGGAGGGCGGGCTGATCATTTTCGATCATGCGCACCTGTTGCGTCTCACGATCATGGAGCAGCTGCTGGTATTCCCCGACGAAGAGGGCATCGCGCTTGCCTTCATCGGCAATGCCAAGGGTTACAAAGCCCTGATGGATGCCAAGCTCGCGCAGATCACCTCGCGCATTGCCGGAGCGCAGTTGTTCATCAACATGCCGGGCGAGGATGACGTGGACGCCTTACTGGAAGCCTGGGGGATCTCGGGCAGGGATGAGCGGGCTTTGTGTCAGCAGATTGGGCGCCAGGACGGTGGGCTGCGTTACCTCGATTTGACCGTTCGCGAAGCGCGCAAGCTAGCGCTGGTTGGCGGGGCACAGCGGATCGATGTCCGCCATCTCAAACTAGGAGCCATGAACGCAGGCTGCTGGATAGATGTGGAGGGCGACGCGTGAGTGCACAGCAACGTAAGCTCACTGGCTGCTTTTTACCGCGCGGCAAGATTGCCTTGATTCATGTGGCAAGGCGCGAACTGAGCATGGCGGATGAAGACTATCGCGCCCTGTTGTTGCGTGTCGCCGGGGTTGAGCACGCAAACGATCTGACGCCATCAGGGTTCGAGGCCGTCATGGAGGAATTCAAGCGCCTGGGGTTTCGCCACCGGCCGAGTCAGCGTCGGCCCAAAGGTGCCGGGCGAGGATCGGCGCCGAATCGTCCAACGCCAGCACAGTGGCGTCTCATGGAAGATCGTGCCCGGCAAGTAGGCTTTGGCGGATTGGACGATCCTCGTTTTGTTGCCTGGGCGAAGCCGCGCGGCAAGGCCGAACACCCGCGCTTTCTCGATATGACCAGTGCGCAGCGTGTCATTGCGGCATTGGGGAATTGGATTGAACGAATGGGAGGAAAACAGAATGCCGCCGCGCACAAAGATTGAAACCATGCCGCCTTCAGTACGGAAGTTGATTCGTGATGCGATCCACCGTGCCGGCTATGCACAATACGCTGCCGTAGCTCTCGGCCTGCGCAAACGAGGGATTGACGTTTCGGAGTCATGCGTGCGCCGCTACGGCGCGCAACTCAGAACGAAGGTGATGCTGTTGGAAGCGCAAGCCATGCGGCAGGCTGGCGACGGCTGCAGCGTGGGAGGATTGGGTCTGCCAGAGGGAGGCGGCTCAATAGTTTTTGTGATCGACACGAAATCCCGGCAAACCACGATCATTGAAACCGGGGCCTCACCCGATCAGGTGTTTTCTACTCTGAACTCGATCCAATTTCAGAAAGGGGGGAACTCGTAATGGAGCAAGCGAAGGTTTCGAACGTAGCGAAAAGCGCAGACGAAAGGGTCCAACGCATCGACGACATCCTGCGCACATCCTTCGCAGTGCCGCCGGCGACGCACGGCGCATTCGATGATCTGTATGGCCGCCTGCAATTCATTAAGTTGGCCGGCGAAGCCCTGCGCGGCATAGCCAGCATGATGCGGCCGGAATACCTGAGCGCAGACGAGCCGCTGAATGAAACCCGTCGCAGCGATGCGGCGGCTATCTTTCGCTTCTTCGGCGAAGCGCTAGAGGGTCCGGTGGATGAGGGGCACACCGACCTGGAGCGGCTTGAGCGCGCAGCGAAGGGGGAATTGGTATGAGTGACATTACCGCTTTGGGGAAAGCCGGCAACCTGTTTGGTGTCACGAGCGACATTGGGCTGGGCCTGTGTGCCCTCGGCGATGTGATGAAAGCGACCGACATGGGCAGCCTAGAAGACCATACGCTCAACGGTCTAGGGGCTCTGCTCTGTGCAGTTGGCGGCGGATTGCTCGAAATCTCCGATCACGGCCGGCAGATTGCCGGCGTCCCGCCCGGCTGAGCATCCGGCATTGCCCTTTCCAACCCGCCTTGCCCAAAGCAGGCGGGTTTTTCATTTTTGGGAGGGATCGCCAGGTCAAGCCCGGCCGGATTCTGCCGGCCGCAATACAGCCCCCTGGAGCCGCCGAAAGCCCCGGATGGCTACCTACCCCTAGGAATTTTCCGTCAGCGGTTTTTAACGGGGGTTTAACGGGGTTCTTGGCGGGGTTGTCGCCCGGGTGGCCCCTGATTGAAGGGGCCACCCCTTTGTGGACGACGCCCTGGCGGGCTATCCGGCCTCACGGTGGCTCGTGGCCATCTGGAAGGGCGGCTCCGGTCGCCAGCCAGGTGCGAACGGCTTGATGGTCAGCCCCGAAGAGGAGATAGGTGGTAGCTAACCGGCCGTATCGCAATAGCAACCATACCGGCATCTGGCCCTACGATTTATTAAAACGTTTTCTTTAACAAAAGGCTTTGGGCAAGCCAGCATCGGCAACATGAGCTTTGATGCCGATGATCTCCTGGAAGACGCCGCAGTGAAACTGCAGGCATTGCTGGTCTCTCACGGTATTGGCTTGGAAAAGAGCGCCGATATCGCCGTTGAAGTTGTGGCTGGCTTGCGTGCGCACTGGGCAGGCCAATCCTTCTATGTGCCACAAGGGGCCTCTGCGAAGCGGCAGAAAAGAGACCTGGCCATCTTCTCTGAGTTCAACGGCAAGAATTATGGAGAGCTGGCGATGGGCCACGGTCTATCCGAGATGCGCGTCCGTCAGATCGTGTGGAGGATGACGAGGCCGGCGCAGGACAAGGCCCAGGAAGAAGCCAGGCTTGCGGCCATCGCCGAACGACACAGAAAGACAGTGGGATGAGTTCTACACATCAAATTGCAAGGGCTGCGCTCACGGTCGCTGTTCACGACGGAGGCCAGGTGCAATTGTTGCCCTTCGGTGATTTTCGATCCATCGATGGCCGCCCTGCGGGCGTGGCTGCCTGGCGCATCGATGCCGGAATTGCCGATGAGGTTATTGCGCGTGCGGAGCGGCGCATAAACGACCTGGTGATCGATTTCGAGCACCAAACCCAACTCGCAGAAAAGAACGGCAGGCCGGCTCCTGCTGCAGGATGGTTCAAACGGGTTGAATGGCGCGAAGGTATCGGGTTATTCGCAACTGACGTTCGCTGGACTGCTGCAGCGAGCGCGATGATTCGTGCGGGAGAATACAAATACCTTTCCCCCGTGTTCCGGTTTGATGCTCGCAGCGGGCATGTGCAAGAAATTCTCAGCGCAGCCCTGACAAATTCCCCTGCCCTCGACGGGATGGTTGCCGTCGCCCTGCGACGGGATCACCGCGTTACGGAACAAGCGTGTGGTTTGACAGAGGTGGATCGCGTGGTGTGCGCGCGCTTGGGTATTTCAGCGGACAGCTTTCTGCAAACCAGGGCTGGGGCGGACGTTGCCATCCAGAAAACGAATGGGGCTGCAGGCGGGCTCAATCCGGCACAGCTGGAGATGTGTCGTTTGTTGGGGGTATCCCCGGTGGCTTATCTACGGACTCTTGAAGAGGAGAATTCATGATGGAAGATACGACCAATGTCGTCAATGTTCGTGAAGTGCTGAATTGCCTGTCGGCGGCCAGGAAGGCAATGGCCGAAGCCGACTCCGCGCGCCTGACCTACGAACATGAACTGCGGGACCTTCGCAATCATGCGAATGGGTATCGCACGCAAGCGGAACGGGAAAAAAACGCAGCCCTGCTGGCCGAAGTTCGAGACCTTGACGAACGCTGCGCCGCGCTTAATGAAAATGTGCGCAGAATGACTGCCGAAAAACGAAAGTGGCAGGAGGAAATTGCCAGGCTCGAAGCCATCAAGTTGCCCGAGCGGGGATTGCTCGATCTTGCGGTTGAAAAATACCGCGATGCGCGCAACGAGACCCAGACGCTGGAAGCTCAAAAGCGCGATCTCACGGAGGCGCGTGATCGCGCAGCCGAAGCGAAACGGAAGGCGGTCGCTGGCATAAGCCAGGCTGAGGGGGCGAAACGCAACGCGCTTTCGCTCGGGGACGTTGCCTCCGCAAACGCCGCCTTGGCGAAAGCGCGTGCAGCCGATGCGGATGTCGAAGCCCTGATTTCAAATATCGACAGCCGTTTGCGTTCCCTTCCCGATGCGCTGGAGAAAGCAAAATTTCAACTTCGCATCGAAGAGGCGGGGCTTTGGTCGGCCTGCTTCGACGCCATTGCTGCCGAGGTACTGACTCACGAAGCCATGCCCCAGCTTACGCAAAAAATCGCCCGCGCTCACGCGGCCCTGCTCAAAAGCGGCGGCGGTGCCTCGCTGGAGCAATGCATTGCGCGGATCATCACCAAGGGCTCCGGGGCGGGATCTTCGCCCGAACAGGTCGCGCAGTTGCAGGCGGAAATGGCGATGGAGATTGGCGTCGCATGACGGCAATGGCGCCTCCTGAGGGGATACCGATGCGGCCCCATGTTGAAATGTGGCACAGCGGCTTCGAGATCGCCGGTCCGTTTTCTCTGGAAGTCATCGCTGGTTTTTCGTTCAGAGATTACTACAACATGCTGAGGGTGCAGCGTCGGCTTGTGCAGTTGGCGAGAGGAGGCACCGCCATCGCTCTAGCGGCGGAAAGTGCTCGCAGTCTGCAAAGGCTAACCGGCGGCGTGTCCAGTTCATTCCGCGCGTGGGAGCCACTCGCGGCCAATAGCAAATTGCCAGGAGAAAGAGAATGAGCACCGTAAAAGGAACTTTGCCGCACGGCATGAGGGTTGGTGAAGAAATACATCGACACTTCGAAGTGCGTGAGGCCCTTGTCGACGACATGGTCCAGGCGGAGAAGGACGTTTCGCCCACAGAGCTTCATGCCTTCAATGTCCAGTTGCTATGTCGAGTAACGGTCAAGATCGGCAGCTTCACCGGACCGTTTTCCCCCGGCATGTTCATGAAGCTCAAGCGAGGCGATTACAACGCCCTTGTGCAGGCCATGCTGGAGGCCGATAAGCTGGGGGAGTCAGCGCCCGCCGCCGTCGAGAATACTTAGAAGCCGTATTGCTGCTAGGCCTACGTACCCACTGGCCGCCCTCTGAGATCGGACGCCTGAGTAAGTCGGAATTCGAATTCTTCATCGAGAAGCTGACGCAACCACCAGCACCATCATGAACAAGAATCTGTCTCTCAGCATAATTCTCAACCTAAAGGATGGAATGTCCGGGCCGGCTGCAAAGGCCATGTCCACACTGACGGCGGCAACCACCAAGGGTGTAAGAGAGCAGCAAGCCGAATACCGGCGGTTGGCTCAAGCCAGAGAGACGCTTGGAATTCGCTCCGAGCACACGATCCGGCGAGAAGTCCAAAAGACTGAGGCCGCCTATAAGCGACTGGCAGCAACCGGCAATCTGAGTTGGCGGGAGCAAGCGCGCGCGGCTGAGGCTGCACGTCGTCAAGTCGCGGCCCTCAGTAACGAGATGGGCAAACTGACTCACATGCAGAAACTTGCGGCGGGTGGGCGAGCTGTTCTCGGGACGGCGGCGGGCGTTATGGCGGCAGGCTATGTTCTCAAGCCTGCCGTTGATAGAGCCATGAGCTACGATTTGCGATTGGCGCACATGGCCAACACCGCGTTTTCCGACCGCGATCGATCCGGTCGCAAGGCCGGTGTGCGAGACCTCGATTCCACCATCTCCGGGGCGATCCGCAAGGGTGGCGGCACGCGGGATCAAGCCGCCGAAACTCTTGATGCCCTGATTGCCTCCGGCGCCATGAGCGTACAGGACGCTTCCGGTTTGCTGCCGACACTCATGAAATCGGCTACCGCGTCTGGCGCTGATAGCAGCCAACTGGCACAGATCGCCATTCGAGCCATGCAGACCCTCAAGATCAAGCCTAGCGACATGCCGAAGGTTATCGACATGGGAATTGCAGCTGGCCAGGCCGGAGGTTTCGAGCTGAGGGATATGGCCAAGTGGCTGCCACAGCAGATGGCGGCAGCCAGCGCTTCCGGTCTCACAGGTGTGAGGGGATTTGCCAAGCTCGCTTCACTCAATCAAGCGGCAGTGATCACGGCAGGCAGCAAGGACGAGGCTGGCAACAACCTCGTAAACCTCCTCGCCAAGATCAACAGCAAAGATACCGCTGAGGACGCGAAGAAGCTAGGCATCAATCTGCCAAAGTATCTCGCCGCACAACGGGCGAATGGCGTCGACTCGGTTGACGCCTTTGTGGGGCTTGTCGACCAAACGGTTTCGAAGCAGGCAGCGTGGAAGCAGTTGCAGAAAAAACTGGCAGACGCGAGAGACGACACCGAGAAACGTGAAACCCTCGAAAGCATGGCTGCCATCGTACAAGGGTCTGCGGTGGGCAAGCTGGTGCAGGACCGTCAAGCCTTGATGGCCCTCGTAGGCATCATGAACAATCGGGATTATTTGGCTGATGTGCAGCGTAAGACGCTAGGGGGAGCAGGCGCCACTGACAAGAATTTTGGAGTGATTTCCGACACGGCGTCCTTCAGGGTCGGCCAGGCAGCGAACGAGAAGGAGATCGCGCAGCAAAACGCGATGAATGGGCTGACGCCTGTCATAGGGGCGCTCTCGGATAAGGTTGTCGAGGCCGCGCGAGCCTATCCTGGCTTGACTACGGCGACCGTGGCTGCATCTGCGGCACTGACAGCGCTTGCGGCTGCGGCGGGCGCTGCCGGCCTTACCAGCGTACTTACTGGAGGTGGTGCGGCCACAAGAGCGGCTGGCATGGCCGGCGCTGCTGGGGGCGCTCTGCGCTCCATAGGTGGGTTTGCGTTGAAACGTGGCTTGCCTCTGCTGGGCGCTTGGGAGGGGGGGCAGTTGGCAGGCGGCTACATCAATCAGGGTATCAATTGGGGGCTGTCCAGGATCGCTGGCCGAGAAACTACGCTTGGTGGATATATTTACGACAAAACCCACCGTCAGGAAAACAAGGTCAGTGGCGAAATACTTGTGAAAGTGGATCAGGAGGGTCGCCTGAACTCCGTTAGTGCCAAATCAACCAATCGCGATGTGCCGTTTAGTTTGGATCTCGGCACGACCATGTTGGCGCCATGACTCTTGCGGCATCATGATCTCTGAGGCGTTTGCAGATGACTGAGATGTACACGAGTGGCCGCGCCGAGCTGTATGTCGGGGGCGCGATTTATGGTGGCTGGCTGCGCGTTACGGTATCCCGCTCCATCGAGCAGATTGCCGGCGGCTTCGAGTTGGAGGTGACCGAGCGCTGGCCGGGCCAGTCCGTGAGCCGCCCAATCAAGCCCGGTGAAAAATGCCAGCTCAAGCTCGACGGCCAAACAGTCATTACCGGCTACGTCGACGACTCCGAACCGGAATTCAGCAGCCAGGCGCATAGCTTGTCTGTGAGGGGGCGCGATGCTACCGGTTACCTGGTCGATTGCTCGGCGATTCACAAGACCGGGCAGTGGGCAAACGCCCCGCTGGACCGTATTGCTCGGGATCTGTGCGCGCCGTTCGGCATCAAGGTCAAGGTTGAAACCGATGTGGGGGCAGCGCTGCCCAGCTTCAACATCGAGGAGGGCGAAACAGTCTTCGAGTGCATTGAGCGCGCGGCCCGTTCAAAGGCCGTGCTGCTTGTGTCGGACGGCGAAGGCAGCCTGGTTATTACCAGGGCTGGTACGCAACGCCGCAATGCTACGCTTGTCGAGGGCGAGAATATTCTCGCGGGAAGAGGGCAATTCAGTTGGAAGGATCGATACTCGGTCTACACGGTCAAAGGGCAGGAGCGCGGCTCTGATGAGTTCTACGGTGAACATGCAGCCAGTCCCTCAGCCACCGTGCGCGATGACGCCATTACGAATTACCGCCCACTGATCGTGCTATCCGGGTCCCACGGCGCTGGCGCCACGCTGCGCGACCGCGCCGAGTGGGAACGCAACGTGCGCATGGGGCGCGGCAATCGCGGCTCGATCACCGTCCAGGGCTGGCGAGATAGTTCAGGCGCGCTCTGGCAGCCGAACACCTTGGTCGCGGTCACTTCGCCGATGCTGTGGCTTAACGCGGCGGAGATGCTGATCGTCGGTTGCACCTACACGCGCGATGAAAACGGTACGCGCACGGTCCTTTCCATCGCGCGCCGCGAGGCGTTCGACCTGGTTGCCGGCATTGGCCGCTCGAAGCTCTCTCGCAAGCTCAACGACAAGGAGCTGCGCGAGAAGAAAAAGAAGGGCGACGACTGGAGCGCTGTATAGCTGGATCAATATAGTTAGGTTCGGGGGATCTCCCTGACGAGGCGATAGGCGCTGCGCGAGTGTCGGTCATAGCGCAATGCCTGCCTGCCCCATGACCGAAAGTCGCCTGGCGGAGGTTCCTTTCTTCCTCCCGCCGCCTGGCGGCGCCCTTAGGGTGAGCGTGATTGAGTGTCAGAGCGCCAAGAGCGCCGGAACACCTGTCGGCCACTTGATCACCGGCCGTTAATTTTTCGCCTCATTTGGCACTGATTTGCGCGAAATTCGGTTTCCGGAGTCTTTTCGACTTTTTTCCGGAGTTGTTTGCTTCCTGACATTTTTGACGGCCGACATCCGGCGTACCCCTTGAATGTCTCGACAAATATCCCTATTATTAGCACTCGTTAGCAGTGAGTGCTAATGCAAGTTTTTGGGTCACCTTAATGTGAGCGTTCGCTCACTCTCGTCAAATTCGATCTGTAGAGAGGAGATAACTCTATGAAAATTCGTCCTTTGCATGACCGCGTGATCGTCAAGCGCCTCGAAGAGGAACGCAAGACGGCCTCCGGCATCGTCATTCCCGACACTGCTGCCGAGAAGCCCGATCAGGGCGAGGTCATGGCCGTCGGTCCCGGCAAGCGCGACGACAACGGCAAGCACATCGCCCTCGACGTCAAGGTCGGCGACAAGGTGCTGTTCGGCAAGTACGCCGGCCAGACCGTCAAGGTGCAGGGCGAGGAACTGCTCGTCATGCGCGAAGAAGACATCATGGGTGTCGTTGAAGGCAAGTAACAGAATCGATTAGGAGAAAACACAATGCCTGCTAAAGAGGTCAAATTTGGTGATTCCGCCCGCCACCGCATGGTGGAAGGCGTCAATATCCTGGCCGACGCGGTCAAGGTCACGCTCGGTCCCAAGGGCCGCAACGTCGTGCTGGAGCGCTCCTTCGGCGCCCCGACGGTGACCAAGGACGGCGTCTCCGTCGCCAAGGAAATCGAGCTCAAGGACAAGTTCCAGAACATGGGTGCGCAGATGGTGAAGGAAGTCGCCTCGAAGACGTCCGACGTCGCCGGCGACGGCACCACCACCGCCACCGTGCTGGCCCAGTCGATCGTGCGCGAGGGCATGAAGTTCGTTGCCGCCGGCATGAACCCGATGGATCTGAAGCGCGGCATCGACAAGGCCGTCGTCGCCGTCGTCGACGAGCTGAAGAAGCTGTCGAAGCCCTGCACCACCTCCACCGAGATCGCCCAGGTCGGCGCCATCTCGGCCAACGCCGACAGCGATATCGGCAAGATCATCGCCGACGCCATGGACAAGGTCGGCAAGGAAGGCGTCATCACCGTCGAGGACGGCAAGTCGCTGCAGAACGAACTCGAAGTGGTCGAGGGCATGCAGTTCGACCGCGGCTACCTCAGCCCCTATTTCATCAACAACCCGGACAAGCAGATTGCCATCCTCGACAATCCCTTCGTCCTGCTCTACGACAAGAAGATCTCCAATATCCGTGACCTGCTGCCGGTGCTGGAGCAGGTGGCCAAGGCCGGCCGTCCGCTGCTGATCATTGCCGAGGACGTCGAGGGCGAGGCGCTCGCCACCCTGGTGGTGAACAACATCCGCGGCATCCTCAAGACCTGCGCCGTCAAGGCGCCGGGCTTCGGCGACCGCCGCAAGGCCATGCTGGAGGACATCGCCATCCTGACCGGCGGCCAGGTCATCGCCGAGGAAGTCGGCCTGTCGCTCGAGAAGGCCACGCTGAAGGATCTCGGCCAGGCCAAGCGCATCGAGATCGGCAAGGAGAACACCACGATCATCGACGGCGCCGGCGAAGCCAAGGCCATCGAGGCGCGCGTCAAGCAGATCCGCGCCCAGATCGAGGAAGCCACCAGCGACTACGACAAGGAGAAGCTGCAGGAGCGCGTGGCCAAGCTGGCCGGCGGCGTGGCGGTGATCAAGGTCGGTGCCGCCACCGAGGTCGAGATGAAGGAGAAGAAGGCCCGCGTCGAGGACGCCCTGCACGCCACCCGCGCCGCGGTGGAAGAGGGCATCGTCCCCGGCGGCGGCGTGGCGCTGATGCGCGCCCGCGGCAGCGTCAAGGTGAAGGGCGACAACCACGACCAGGAAGCCGGCATCAAGATCGTGCTGCGCGCCCTGGAGCAGCCCATGCGCGAGATCGTCGCCAATGCAGGCGACGAGCCGAGCGTGGTGGTGAACAAGGTCACCGAGGGCAAGGGCAACTTCGGCTACAACGCCGCTACCGGCGAGTACGGCGACATGGTGGCGATGGGCGTGCTCGACCCGACCAAGGTCACCCGCACCGCGCTGCAGAATGCCGCCTCCGTGGCCAGCCTGATGCTGACCACCGACTGCATGGTGGCCGAGCTGGTCGAAGACAAGCCGGCTGGCGGCATGCCCGGCGGCATGGGCGGCATGGGTGGCATGGGCGGCATGGGAATGGATATGTAATCGCCGGAGGCGATTACATATCCGGGCAGGATGGAACGGGAGGAAACCCAGGTTTCCTCCCGTTACCCACCTTCCTTCCAAAGACAGACCCCGCTTCGGCGGGGTTTTTCCTTGATGAATGACAAGCTTTTTCGAGATTCGGGCTGCGTGTTATAGTGATATCACTAAAGTAGAACCAAAGGGAGATGTAAATGGACTTAAAGGCCGTTTACAAGAAAACCCAAAAAGGTCTGGAGGAGATGGCCCAGCGCACCGTGCTCGGGATGCGTGAACGGACTCTTCTCGTGATGGTGGACGGCAAAACGACCGCCGCCGAACTGCTTGCCAGGGCGCAACACATGCCCGACCCGCAAGGGCTGCTGGCGAAGCTGATCGAGGGCGGTTTCATTGCGGCCGATGCTTCTGCCGCACCTGCGACAGCAGCGGCATCGGCGCCGGCAGCCGCCGCGCCGCAGGACCAGCGCATCATGCAGGACACCATGCGCTACGCCGAGCGCTTTCTCGACGAGGTTCTGGGCCCCGAAGCCGACCTGCTCGCGGAGGCCATCGGCAGGTGCAAGACCATGCCCGAGTTGCGCACCCGGCTCGAAAAGACGCGCGACGCGATTGCCGGGATGGGAAAGAAACGTAGGGCCGAGGAGTTCTGGGCGAATGTCGAGGCCCGTCTCGAAGGCCGCCCGCCGCCGGCCCCCGCCACGCCGGCAGTTCCTCCTCCCGCGCCGGCTGCCAGTCCGGCGCCGCCGCCTCCCGTCCAGCCAGCACCTGCTGCGCAACCGCAGCCTTCCGTCCAGGAGGCGGTCCGCTTTGCCCGGCGCTTCGTCCTCGATGCCTTGGGGCCGCAGGGCGACGCACTGGTCGAGGCCATCGAGAAATGCAGGACATTGCCGGAATTGCGGCTTGCGTTGGGAAAGTGCCGGGATGCCCTGCAGGTGGGGGCTGGAAAACGCAAGGCCGAGGAGTTCTGGAGCGGCGTGGAACAGCGCCTGCCCGAGGCCTGAGCCAGACGACACCTGGAAAAAAACGGCAGGGAGCGGAGCGATGTGACCTTGTCCGCCCCCCAGGGCATGCCGGCGCTGCCGGCCCGCCCCCTAAGACCGAGTAAAAGGAGAACAGCGGAAACAGGCTAAACTGGGAGGCTTACAGTTGCCTTACACCGCGCCGGTTTTCCCATGCACATCCTGCTTGCCGAAGACGATCGCATTATTGCCGACGGATTGTTGCGCACGCTGCGCAAGTCCGGCTACGCCGTCGACCATGTCGCCAATGGCAGCGATGCGGACGCGGCCCTGCTCTCGCAGCAATTCGATCTGTTGATCCTCGATCTTGGCCTGCCCAGGCTGAATGGCATCGAGGTTCTCAAGCGCCTGCGTGCGCGCAAGTCGCCCCTGCCGGTGCTGATCCTCACCGCCGAGGACGGCCTGGAAGATCGCGTGCGCGGGCTGGATGCCGGCGCCGACGACTATCTCACCAAGCCCTTCGCCCTGCCTGAACTGGAAGCGAGGGTGCGCGCGCTCACCCGGCGCGGCACGGGCAATCCGACGAAAATCGAATTCGGGCCGCTGACCTATGACCAGACCGAGCGCAGCGCCAGGCTGGATGGCCAGGCCGTGGATCTTTCCGCGCGCGAACTGGCCCTGCTGGAGATCCTGCTCCTGCGCGCCGGCCGCCTGGTGAGCAAGGAGCAACTGGTCGACCATCTCTGCGGCTGGGGCGAGGAGGTCAGCACCAACGCCATCGAGGTCTACGTGCACCGACTGCGCAAAAAGCTGGAAGACAGCGGGGTGCGCATCAGCACGGTGCGGGGCCTCGGCTACTGCCTGGACCGGCCCAATGGCGCTTAGCGACCGGCTGCTGCGGCGCCGGCAGGACGAAGGCGAACGCCAGTCGGTTTTCGGCGAGATCCTCGACTGGATGCTGATGCCGCTGCTGCTGATCTGGCCGCTCAGCGTGATCCTCATCCAGGGCGTGGCCAACAGCATTGCGGACGATCCCTACGACAAGGCCCTGGCGGAGAATGCCCTGGCCATTGCCGGGCTCGTCAGCGTCAGCGGCGGCCGGGTCAGGGCCGACATCTCGGCCCAGGCGCGCAGCCTCCTGCAGCGTGACGAGTTGGACATCGTGTACTTCCAGGTGCTCGGCTTCCGCAACGAGCTGGTGGCGGGCGAGGCCGCCATCCACTGGGTCGAACCGCCCCTGAAGATCGAGACCGGCAAGCCTTATTTCCGGGACGACGAGATCCACAGCGAGCCGGTGCGCATCGCCTATCTCTACCTCAAGCCGCAACCCGACAAGGAGCCGATCCTGGTGCAGGTGGCCGAGACGCGCAACAAGCGAAACGCCCTCTCCTCGCGCATCATCTCCGGCGTCACCCTGCCGCAGTTCGCCGTGATTCCGCTCGCCGTGCTGCTGGTGTGGTTCGGCCTCTCCCGCGGCATCGCGCCGCTGAACCGGCTGGGCCGGTCGATCCGCCGGCGCCTGCCGACCGATCTCTCGCCGATCCCGACGGCCGGCGTGCCGGAGGAGGTCAAGCCCGTCATCCATGCCTTCAACGACATGATGGCCCGCCTCGAGCAGAACCTGCAGGCGCAGCAGCGCTTCATCGGCGATGCTGCGCACCAGATGCGCACCCCGCTAACCGGCCTGAAGATGCAGACCGAACTGGCGCTGACGGAGACCGACCCGGAGAACATGCGCATCCTGCTGCGGCAGATTGCCGAGAGCACCGACCGTGCCGCCCACCTCATCAGCCAGCTGCTGGCCCTGGCGCGTGCGGAATCCAGCCATGAGAAGACCCATGCCATCGAGAGCGTCGATCTCGAGGCGGTGGCGCGCGAAGCGACGCAGGAATGGCTGCCGGCCGCCATGGCCAAGAAGATCGATTTCGGCTTCGAGGGCACCGGCTGGCCGCTGCAGGTCAGCGGCAACCCGCTGCTGCTGCGCGAGCTGGTCGTCAACCTGATCGACAACGCCGTGAAATACACTCAGGTCGGCGGCCGCATTACGGTGCGCACCCGGGCGGCGGAATTCGCCGTCCTCGAAGTCGAGGATGACGGGCCGGGCATTCCGGAAAACGAGCGTGATCTGATTTTCGAGCGATTCTACCGAGTGCTCGGCAACGAGGCGCCGGGCAGCGGCCTGGGGCTGGCCATCGTCCGCGAGATCGCCGAGCTGCACCGCGGCAGCGTGCAGTTGAAGCCCGGCCCGGGCGGGCGCGGCACGCTGGCGCAGGCCGTATTCCCGCGCCGCCGCTTCACCGTTTCGGCGCTGCTGGCGCAGCAGCCGGAGAAATTCCAGCCAACCTTGTGATCAGCAAACGGGCGGCAGTCCGCTCATCACGCACAGCTCGCGCTTGACCCAGGCCAGCAGGATCCAGACCCAGAACAGCAGGAAGAAGGCGACGAAAGGCAGGTGCTTGTCGATGATCACCTTCGGGGTGATCCAGCGGCAGACCTTGATCACCGGACTGGTGATGATGAGGAACAGCTTGTAGACGAAATTGGTGTGGCGCCGCCCGCCCGCCAGCAGGGCCAGCACGCCCTGGCCGATCAGGGCCAGCAGGCCCACCTCGACCAATGCGCGCAGGACGGAAACAAGGAACAGATCGATCTGAGTCATGGTATTGTCTTGGCCTTCCGATTCGAGGTGCTGCAATGGATTTTGAACACTTCCGCCATTATGCCCGCGGCTGGCTGCTGCATTTCTTCGGCCAGGAAGAAAAAGCCTTCAATGAATATGCCGCCGCTTATCGCCTGCGGCCAAATAACGCAAAAGCCGCCTGTAGCCTGGCTTTCATCGCCGCCCGCAGGAAGGAGTACGACGTCGCCGACAAGTGGTTTGTCGAGGCGTTGCGTCTGATGCCCGGCGATGCCGGCATGCATTTCAACCGCGGCTACGTGCTCGATCAGGGTGGCCGGCCGGCCGAGGCCATCGGCGCCTTTGGCGAAGCCGTGCGACTGAACCCCGCCCTTGACCTGGCCTGGTACGGCCTGGGCATGGCGCAGGCCCGGTTGGGCGAGCATGCCGAGGCCGCCGCCGCCTTCGCCAAGGCCGCCGAGCTGCAGCCCATGAACGGCGAGGCTTTCTACCAGTGGGCCATGGCCTGCCACCATGCCCACCAGCCCGACCAGGTCACCGTGATCGCCAAGCGCCTGGCCGGCTTCGAGCCGAAGCGCGCAATGAAGCTGATCAAGGATGCCGAACGTCCGGACCTGCGCCATCTGGTGCCTGCCGAGGTGCAGGAGTTCTTCGAAACCTACCGTTCGTAACCCAACTCTTTTTTTGAGGGCTCCCGCAGTCCTCAAAAAAAGAGCCCGCCAATCGGCGGGCTCGACAAGGGGGTTTCCCCCCTCCTCCTCGTAGTTCTTAGCGACCGGACGTGTCGATGTCGCCCGCCAGGTTCGGGTAGCGGACGTGGTCGACCAGCTCCTGCACTTCCTTCGACGGCGCCGGGGAAATCAGCGAGCCGACGATCACGCCGATGAAGCCGGCGGGAATGCCGAAGATGCCCGAAGAAATCGGGGCGATGTCCCACCAGAGCGGGGCATTCACGCCGAAGAACGGGTAGGTCAGGTACATGTAGTAGCCGCAGACGAACAGGCCGGCCGACATGCCGATGATGGCGCCGAGCTTGTTGGCCCGTTTCCAGAACACCCCTGCCACCAGCGCCGGGAAGAAGCCCGAGGCCGCCAGCGAGAACGCCGCGCCGACCAGGAACAGGATGTTGCCCGGCTTGAGCGAGGTGACGTAGGCAGCGAGCAGGGCGACCACCAGCAGCAGGCCCTTCGACACGGCGATGCGGCGCACCGTCGGCGCGTTCGGGTCGATCATCTTGTAGTAGAGATCGTGCGAGAGCGCGTTGGCGATGGTCAGCAGCAGGCCGTCGGCGGTGGAGAGCGCCGCCGCCAGGCCGCCGGCAGCCACGAGACCCGAGATCACGTAGGGCAGGCCGGCGATTTCCGGCGTGGCCAGCACGATCAGGTCGCCGCCGATGGTGAGTTCCGCCAGCTGCACGATGCCGTCCTTGTTGA
>PQAF01000025.1 GCA_003105015.1 Rhodocyclales bacterium
TTGCCGGACTGGCGCACGTGGGGAATCTCGATCAGTTCGAAGGCGGCCTCGTGCATGGGCGCCTTGAAGTCCTTGTAGCGCGCCCAGTCGCAGTAGGCCTTCTTGACGACGATGCTGCCCTTCAGCAGCAGGCGCTCGAGCACCTTGCGGATGTCGAACTGGGCGTACTTGGCTTCCTGCACGCCGAGGGCAACGTTCTCGAAGTCGCAGAACAGCGCCATGTTCTTGGTTTCGGTCTGGGCCATGTGGTGTTCCTTAATGGTGGAGAATCTTGGAGAGGAACTGCTGCGCGCGCTCGGAGCGCGGGCTGCCGAAGAAGGCGTCCTTCCTGTCGTCCTCGACGATTCTACCGTGATCCATGAAGACGACGCGGTGCGCGACCTTGCGGGCGAAGCCCATCTCGTGCGTCACCACCATCATGGTCATGCCTTCCTGGGCCAGCTCGACCATGACGTCGAGCACTTCGTTGATCATCTCCGGGTCGAGCGCCGAGGTCGGCTCGTCGAAGAGCATGCAGATCGGGTCCATGGACAGGGCGCGGGCGATGGCGACGCGCTGCTGCTGGCCGCCGGAGAGCTGGCCGGGGAACTTGTCGGCGTGGGCGCGCAGGCCGACGCGGTCGAGCAGCTTGAGGCCGCGCTCGCGCGCTTCATCCCGGCCGCGGCCGAGCACCTTGACCTGGGCGATGGCGAGGTTCTCCGTGATCGACATGTGCGGGAACAGCTCGAAGTGCTGGAACACCATGCCGACGCGGGCGCGCAGCTTCGGCAGGTCGGTCTTTGGGTCGCCGACGGAAATGCCGTTCACCAGGACCTCGCCCTGCTGGAACGGCTCGAGGCCGTTCACGCACTTGATGAGGGTCGACTTGCCCGAGCCGGAGGGGCCGCAGACGACGATGACCTCGCCCTTCTCGACCTGCGTCGTGCATTCGGTCAGCACCCGGAACTCTCCGTACCACTTGCTGACGTTGTTCATCTCGATCATGGGCATGATGGCGTTCCGGCTAACGGACAATGGCGATGCGCTGCTGCAATTTTCTCACCAGCATCGACAGGCTGAAACAGATGACGAAGTAGAGCACGGCGGCGACGAGGTAGGTCTCCACCGGCCGGTTGAAGTTCTTGCCGGCGACCTCGAAGCCCTTGAGCAGGTCGTAGGCGCCGATGGCGTACACCAGCGAAGTGTCCTGGAACAGGATGATGGTCTGCGTCAGCAGCACCGGCAGCATGTTGCGGAAGGCCTGCGGCAGAACGATCAGGCGCATGGTCTGGCCGTAGCGCATGCCCAGGGCGTAGCCGGCGGCGACCTGGCCCTTGGGGATGCTCTGGATGCCGGCGCGCATGATCTCCGAGTAGTAGGCCGCCTCGAACAGGGTGAAGGTGATGACGGCCGACATCTCGGCGCCGAGCGGGCGGCCGATGATGAGCGGGATGAGCAGGAAGAACCAGAGGATCACCATCACCAGCGGGATGCTGCGCATGGTGTTCACGTAGCCGGCCGCCGGCAGCGCCAGCCAGGGTTTGCTTGAGAGGCGCATCAGGGCGAGGACGGTGCCCAGGGCAATGCCGCCGAGCATGGCGACGAGGGTGAGCTGCAGCGAGAAGGCGAAGCCCTTCAGCACGTAGCTGGAGACGACCTGCGGCGTGAGGAAGGCGAAGTCCAGCGTCAGCATCAGTGGCCGCCCCCGATCATGCCCGGCACGCGCACGCGGCTCTCGACGAAGTGGAACACCCGGTTGAGGACGAAGGCGGAGATGAAGTAGAGGCCGGTGACGGCGAGGTAGACCTCGATGCCGCGCGCCGTCTCCTCCTGCGCCTGCAGGGCGAACAGGGTCAGCTCGGAAATGCTGACGGCGAAGGCCACCGCGGAGTTCTTGACGATGTTCATCGCCTCGCTGGTGAGCGGCGGGATGACGATGCGGAAGGCCATCGGCAACAGGACGTAGCGATAGGTCTGCGGCAGGGTGAATCCCATCGCCAGCCCGGCCATGCGCTGGCCGCGCGGCAGCGACTGGATACCGGCCTTCACCTGCTCGGAGATGCGCGCCGAGGTGAACAGGCCAAGTCCCAGCACCACCAGGATGAAGCTGGGCACGCCGCGCAACGGCGGGATCAGCGACGGCACGACGTGGTACCAGAGGAAGATCTGCACCAGCAGCGGGATGTTGCGGAAGAGCTCGGTCCAGGCGTTGCCGAGGAAAACCAAACCGCGATTGGGTGTGGTGCGCAGGATGCCCATGATCGCGCCGAAGGCCAGCGCCACCAGGAGCGCCAGCAGCGACACCGACAGCGTCCAGCCCCAGGCCGAGAGCAGCCAGTCGAGGTAGGTGACGTCGCCGGCGCCGCCGAAGCAGCGCGGCACGATCTCGCCGTCGATGGTGTCCTTGCAGAAGACCTGCCAGTCCCAATTCATCGCGAAGAGCGGCTCCGAAACATCAATTGAACCACGGCGGGCACGGCGACACGGCGTGAAGTCGAATGTTGGTTTTGCGCCGTGCCGCCGTGTGCGCCGTGGTGAACCGCCTTTACGCCGTCACTTCTTCGCGTAGTCTTCCATCGGCTTGTCGTTGGGGTTGGCCCAGGCGGCCTTGGTGGCATCCGAGGCGGGCAGGCCGATGCGCGTGTTGGCCGGCGGGATCGGCTGCATGAACCACTTGTCGTAGATCTTCGCCATCTCGCCCGACTTCATCAGCGCCCTGAGGCTGTCGTCGACCGCCTTCTTGAAGGCCGGGTCGTCCTTGCGCACCATGATGGCGATCGGCTCGACCGAGAGCACCTCGCCGACGATCCTGAAGTCGGCCGGGTTCTTCGACTTGGCGATGTTGCCGGCGAGGATCTGGCCGTCCATGACGAAGGCGTCGGCGCGGCCGGATTCCAGCAGCAGAAAACTGTCGGCGTGGTCCTTGCCGAACACCTCGTTGAAGTTTACGCCGGTGGCGCGTTCGTGCTTGCGCAGGTGCTGCACCGAGGTGGTGCCGGTGGTGGTGGCGACGCTCTTGCCGTTGAGCTGTGCGATGGAATTGATGCCCGAATTGGCCTTGACGGCGATGCGCACCTCCTCGACATAGGTGGTGACGGCGAAGGCGACGTCCTTCTGGCGGGCGGCGTTGTTGGTGGTCGAGCCGCACTCGATGTCGACCGTGCCGTTCTGCACCAGCGGGATGCGGTTCTGCGAGGTCACCGGCTGGTACTTGATGTCGAGCTTCGCCAGCCCGAGCTGCTTCTGCACGTCGGCCAGCGCGCGCTGGCACAGCTCGACGTGGAAGCCGGCGAACTTGCCGTCGCCGAGGGTGAAGGAGAGGCCGCCGGAGGATTCGCGCACGCCCATGGTGGCGCTGCCGCTGTCCTTGATTTTCTTCAGCGTGCCGCTGTCCTGGGACAGGGCGGGCGGGGCGAGGCACAGGCTGGCGGCAAAAGTCAGTCCCTGCAGCACGGCGCGGGTTCTCATGGGGGTCTCCTCCGGGGTTGTTCTTGGAGCGGGCATTCTATGCCCGGCCAAAGGGTTTGTTAAGGTTTGTTAAGCCGCCTCGGTTTCCGCTTCCTGCTGCTGCAGCGCCCACATCTGGGCGTAGGCGCCGCCGCGCTCGAGCAGTGCCCGGTGGGTGCCGCGCTCGACGATGCGGCCCTGGTCGAGGACGAGGATCTCGTCGGCGTTCATGACGGTCGACAGGCGGTGGGCGATGACCAGGGTGGTGCGGCCGACGCTGATTCGCTCCAGTTCGGCCTGGATGGCCTTCTCCGACTTCGAGTCGAGCGCCGAGGTGGCCTCGTCGAAGATCAGGATCGGCGGGTTCTTCAGCAGCGCGCGGGCGATGGCGACGCGCTGCTTCTCGCCGCCGGAGAGCTTGAGGCCGCGCTCGCCGACGCGTGTGTCGTACTTTTCCGGCAGCGACTCGACGAAGTCGTGGATGTGGGCGGCCTGCGCCGCGGCGATGACGTCCTCGCGGCTCGCCTCGGGGCGGCCGTACTGGATGTTGTAGAAGATGGTGTCGTTGAACAGCACCGTGTCCTGCGGCACGATGCCGATCGCTGCGCGCAAGGACGCCTGCGTCAGCCGGCGGATGTCCGTGCCGTTGACCTTCACCGCGCCCGACTGCACGTCGTAGAAGCGGAACAGCAGGCGCGAAAGGGTCGACTTGCCCGATCCCGAGTGGCCGACCACCGCCACCGTGCCGCCGGCGGGAATGGCGAAGTCGACGTCGAAGAGGATCTGCCGCTTCGCCTCGTAGGAGAAGCCGACGTGCTCGAAGCGCACCGCGCAGGGGCCGGGCGCGAGCGGCACGGCGTCGGGCGCGTCGGCGATCTCGCGGTGCTCGGCCTTGAGGGCGAACATGCGCTCGATGTCGGTGAGCGCCTGGCGGATCTCGCGGTAGAGCACGCCGAGCCAGTTGAGCGGGATGTAGAGCTGGATCAGCAGGCCGTTCACCAGCACGATGTCGCCTACCGTCATGGCGCCGCCGGTGACGCCGACGGCGGCGCGCCACATGATCAGCGTCACGGTGACGGCGATGATGGCGGCCTGGCCGAGGTTGAGCAGCGAGAGCGACATCTGGCTCTTCACCTGCGCCGCCTCCCACTTCTGCATCTGCTGGTCGTAGCGGCGCGCCTCGTAGTCCTCGTTGTTGAAGTACTTCACCGTCTCGTAGTTGAGCAGGCTGTCGATGGCGCGCGAATTGGCGGCGGAGTCGATCTCGTTCACCTCGCGCCGCAGCTGGGTGCGCCAGTTGGTCACCAGCACGGTGAAGGCGATGTAGATGACGAGGGCGCCGACGGTGATCCAGGCGAAGCTGGCTTCGTAGCGCGTCGCCAGGATGCCGATCACCAGCCCGACCTCGACCAGGGTCGGCAGGATGCTGTAGATGGTGTAGCTGATCAGGGTGCCGATGGAGCGCGTGCCGCGCTCGATGTCGCGCGTCAGGCCGCCGGTCTGCCGTTCGAGGTGGAAGCGCAGCGAGAGGGCGTGCAGGTGGCGGAACACCTGCAGGGCGATGTTGCGCACCGCCTGCTGGGTGACGCGGGTGAACAGCAGTTCGCGCAGCTCGGTGAACAGCGACATCGAGAAGCGCAGCAGGCCGTAGGCGGCGAGCAGGGCCAGCGGCACGACGAGCACGGCCTTTTCCGCAGTGAAGGCGTCGACCACCTCCTTGAACACCAGCGGCACCGCGACGTTGGCCAGCTTGGCGGCGATCAGGCAGGCGAGGGCGAACAGCACCCGCCCTTTGTAGGCCCAGATGTAGGGCAGCAGGCTGCGGACGGTCTGCCAGTCGCGGCGCTCCCCGGTGGCGGGGGCGGGCAGGGGGGCGGTGGTGGCGGTACGGCGCATCATTCAATTCTAAATTACTTATGGCCTGGCCACGGCGCTTAGGGCCGCGCGCCTAATTCCCGGCTTGACATCGCCTGAAACGGCCGTATCATTCAAACGGCCGTTTGAAACGAGCGTTCCCTTTTTATGAGCCTGACGGAAGCGAAGCAGCATCCCGACACCCGCGAGCGCATCCTCGACGCCGCCGAAGCCCTCTTCGTCGAGCACGGCTTCGAGGCGACCACCATGCGCATGATCACCGGCCGCGCCGGCGTGAATCTCGCTGCCATCAATTACCACTTCGGCAGCAAGGAAGCCCTCATCCAGGACGTTTTCCGCCGACGGCTCACCTGGCTCAACGAGGAGCGCCTGCGCGCCCTGGAGCGCTTCGAGAAGGAAGCCCGGGGCGCCCCGCTCAAGCCGCACCAGATCGTCGAGGCCTTCTTCGGCGTCTCGCTGCGCATGGCGGCCGACACCGAGCACGGCGGCCATACCTTCATGCGCCTGCTCGGCCGCACCTACACCGAGCCGTCCGCCTTCGTGCGCCAGTTCCTCGCCGACGAATACGCCGCCGTGGTGCCGCGCTTCAAGCAGGCGCTGTTCCGCTCGCTGCCCGACGTGCCGCCGGAGGAGATCCTCTGGCGCTTCCACTTCATGCTCGGCGCCATGTCCTACGCCATTGCCGGCACCGACGCCCTGCAGCTGGTGGCCGAGCACGAACTGGACGAGAAGGACCCCGAGGCGCTGTCGCGCCGCCTGATGCCCTTCCTGCTCGGCGGCCTGCGCGCACCTTTGGCCGGACAGGCGGTCAAAACGAAAGAGAAATCTCCGCGCAAGGCGGCCTGATTTTTACAAATACACGGCGGATGCATCCGCCGGGAGAGTGAAAGGAGAACAGCATGACCTGGACTTTACTGATCGCCCTGCCGCTGGCCGCCCTCGTGGCGCTCTTCGCCGTCCGGCCGCTGCGCCGCGCGGTCATTACGCGGCCGCTCTTCGCCGCCTACCGCAGGATGCTGCCGCAGATGTCGCAGACGGAGAAGGAGGCCCTCGATGCCGGCAGCGTCTGGTGGGAGGGCGAACTGTTCCACGGCCGCCCCGACTGGAACAAGCTGCTCGCCTACCCGCAGCCGAAGCTCACGCCGGAAGAACAATCCTTCCTCGACAACGAGACCGAGGAGCTGTGCCGCCTGTCCGACGACTGGGTCTCCTCGCACTACGACCACGACCTCTCGCCGGAAGCCTGGAAATGCCTCAAGGAGAAGGGCTTCCTCGGCATGATCATCCCGAAGCAGTACGGCGGCGTCGGCTTCTCCGCCTACGCGCATTCGCAGGTGGTGACCAAGCTGTCCACGCGCTGCGCCGCCACGGCGGTGTCGGTGATGGTGCCGAACTCCCTCGGGCCGGCCGAGCTGCTGCTGCACTACGGCACCGAGGAACAGAAGAACCACTACCTGCCTCGCCTGGCCAAGGGCCTCGACATTCCCTGCTTCGCGCTGACCAGCCCGTGGGCCGGCTCGGACGCCGCCTCGATCCCCGACCAGGGCATCGTCTGCCGGGGCATGTGGCAGGGCAAGGAAGTCGTCGGCATGCGCGTCACCTGGGACAAGCGCTACATCACCCTGGCGCCGATCGCCACGGTGGTCGGCCTCGCCTTTCGCCTGTTCGACCCCGAGCACCTGCTCGGCGACGTGGACGACATCGGCATCACCTGCGCCCTCGTGCCGGCGAACCATCCCGGCGTCGAGACCGGCCGCCGCCACTTCCCGCTCAACGCCGCCTGGCACAACGGCCCGACGCGCGGCAAGGACGTCTTCATGCCGCTCGAGTTCATCATCGGCGGGCCGAAGATGGCCGGCCAGGGCTGGCGCATGCTGATGGAGTGCCTCGCCGCCGGCCGCTCGATCTCGCTGCCGGCCTCCAACACCGGCATGCAGAAGCTGACGGTGCGCACCGTCGGCGGCTACGCCCGCGTGCGCAACCAGTTCAAGACGGCGATCGGCAAGTTCGAGGGCATCCAGGAGCCGCTGGCGCGCCTGGGCGGCAACCTGTATCTGTGCGATGCCGCCCGCACCATGACCGCCGGCGCCATCGACCTCGGCGAGAAACCCTCGGTGGTCTCCGCCATCGTCAAGTACCACGTCACCGAGCGCGCCCGCCAATCGGTGAACGACGGCATGGACATCCTCGGCGGCAAGGGCATCTGCCTCGGCCCCTCGAACTTCCTCGGCCGCGCCTACCAGCAGGTGCCGGTGGCGATCACCGTGGAAGGCGCCAACATCCTGACGCGCAGCCTGATCATCTTCGGCCAGGGCGCCATCCGCTGCCATCCCTACGTGATGGCGGAGATGCAGGCGGCGCAGACCAACGACCTCGCCGCCTTCGACAAGGCGCTCTTCGCCCACATCGGCCATACGGTCGGCAACGGCCTGCGCGCGCTGGTCACCGGCCTCACCGGCTCGCATTTCGTCGGCGTGCCGGCGAACGTCGCGCCGGAGACGCGCCGCTACTACCAGCAGCTGACGCGCTTCTCCTCGGCCTTCGCCTTCCTCGCCGACATCTCGATGCTGGTGATGGGCGGCGACCTGAAGCGCAAGGAGAAGCTCTCCGCGCGCATGGGCGACATCCTCTCGCTGATGTACCTCTCCTCGGCGGTGCTCAAGCGCTACGAGGCCGAGGGGCGGCAGCAGGCCGACGCACCGCTGATGCACTGGGCGATCTGGGATTCGATGTTCAAGGCGCAGAACGCCTTCGAAGGCGTCGTCTCCAACTTCCCCAGCAAGTTCGTGTCGACCCTGCTGCGGCGGACCATCTTCCCGCTTGGCCGGCCCTACGTGGTGCCGTCCGACAAGCTCGGCGGCCAGGTGGCGGATCTCCTCATCGCCCCGTCGGCGACGCGCGATCGCCTTACCGCCGACATGTACATCCCGCGCGACGAGCAGGACCCGGTCGGCGTCATCGAGCTGGCGCTGGAGGCCACCCTCGCCGCGGAGCCGATCCACGCCAAGGTCCGCGCGGCGCAGAAGGACGGCCGCATCGACGGCCGCAGCGCGCAGGAGATCGAAAGTCAGGCGCTGGCGCACGGCGTCGTCAGCAGCGCCGAGCACGCGCTGCTGGTGCGCGCCCGCGAACTGACGGGCGAGGTCATCAAGGTGGACGACTTCCCCTTCGACCTCGGCCTGCAGCGCAGCGAGCCCAAGCCGGCCCAGCACCGCGCAGCGGCCTAAATGTTTACCACGGCGGGCACGGCGACACGGCGGACTTCATTTCATCTCGTATTCGCCGTGTCGCCGTGGTGAAAGGACTTTTATGAGCTTTAAACCGGTATATATCATCGACGGCGCGCGCACGCCCTTCCTCAAGGCGCGCAATGCCCCCGGCCCCTTCTCGGCGGGCGACCTCGCCACCGCCGCCGGCCGCGCGCTGCTGGTGCGCCAGCCCTTCGCCGCGGAGGAACTCGACGAGGTCATCCTCGGCTGCGCCTCGCCCTCGCCGGACGAGGTGAATATCGGCCGCGTCGCCGCCCTGCGCATGGGCTGCGGCCTCAAGGTGCCGGGCTGGACGGTGATGCGCAACTGCGCCAGCGGCATGCAGGCGCTCGACTCGGCCATCGCCAACATCAATTCCGGCCGCTCGCAGCTGGTGCTGGCCGGCGGCGTCGACGCGCTGTCGCACGCGCCGCTGCTGTATTCGAAGACCATGGTGCTGTGGTTCGCGAAGATGGCGCAGGCGAAGTCCGCCGGACAGAAGGCCGCGCTGTTCGCGAAGCTGAAGCCCGGCGCGCTGCTCTCGCCGGTGATCGGCATCATGAAGGGCCTCACCGACCCGGTGGTGAACCTCCTCATGGGGCAGACCGCGGAGAACCTCGCGCACCGCTTCGGCATCACGCGCGAGCAGATGGACGAATTTTCCGTGCGCAGCCACCGGCGCGTCGCCGCCGGCCAGGACGCCGGCCACTACGGCGAGGTGGTGCCGCTGGTCGGCCGCGACGGCGCGGTATACGCCGCCGACGACGGCGTGCGGCGCGACTCCTCGATGGCGGGCCTGGCCAAGCTGAAGCCCTTCTTCGACCGCAAGTACGGCAAGGTCACGCCCGGCAACAGTTCGCAGATCACCGACGGCGGCGTCTGGCTGATCCTCGCCTCAGAGGAAGCGGTGCAACGCCACAAGCTGCAGCCGATCGGCCGCATCACCGATTCGCAGTGGGCCGGCCTCGACCCGGCGCAGATGGGCCTGGGGCCCGTGCATGCCGCGACGCCGATTCTGCAGCGCCACGGGCTTGGCCTGAACGACCTCGACGCCTGGGAGATCAACGAGGCCTTCGCCGCCCAGGTGCTCGGCTGCATCGAGGCCTGGAAGGACGCCGCCTACTGCAAGGAGCAACTCGGCCTCGACGCACCGCTCGGCGCGCTCGACGAGGGGAAACTCAACGTAGACGGCGGCGCCGTCGCGCTGGGCCACCCGGTCGGCGCCTCCGGCGCGCGCATCGTGCTGCACCTGCTGCACGTGCTCCGCCGCAGCGGCGGCAAGCGCGGCATCGCGACGATCTGCATCGGCGGCGGCCAGGGCGGCGCCATGCTGGTGGAAACGGTTTAGAGCGGCCCAAGCCGCCATTTCATCAACCAGGGGAGGAGAAAAAATGAGGATAGGCATTGTGGTGGACTCGGCATGCGACCTGCCGAAGTCCTTCATCGAGGAGAACAACATCGTCGTCATGCCGATCTCGGTGCGCGTCGGCGACAAGACCTTCGTGGACCGGCGCGATCCGCAGGAGACCTGGTCGTTCTACGCCAGCCACCTGGATACGCGCACGGAGGACCACGCCGAGTCGATCCCGTGGACGCAGCAGCAGATCGAGGACCTGTTCCTCGACCGCATGGTGCTCGAGTATGACCACGTCTTCTGTCTCACCATCACCAGCGCGCGCAGCCTCATCTACGACCACGCCAACAAGGCTTCGCTCAACATCATCGGCCGCTACAAGGAACGGCGCCGCCAGGCCGGCGTGCAAGGGCCGTTCAGCGTCGGCGTCATCAACAGCCGCACCATGTTCACCGGCCAGGGCGTGCAGGCCGCCGAGGTGATCCGCCTCATCCGCGAGGGCGGCACGCCGTCGCAGATCGGCAACCGCATCCGCCAGCTCACCGAGGAGACCTACGCCTTCCTCATGCCGGCCGACCTGTTCCATGTCTACAAGCGCGCCTCCAAGCGCGGCGACAAGAGCATCAACTGGGGCACGTACACCCTCGGCCAGATGCTCGACGTCAAGCCCATCCTCTGCTCGCACCGCGACCAGACCGGCCCCGTCGGCAAGGTGCGCGGCTTCGACACCGGCGTCGAGAAGCTGTTCCGCAACGCGGCGGCGCAGATCAGGAAGGGCCTCAAGGCGCCGCAGGTGTGCATCAGCTACGGCGGCGATCCCGAGCAGGTGAAATCGATGCCCGGCTACGAGGAGCTCGACCGCGCCGCGCGCGAGCGCGAGGTCGACCTGCTGACCTCGGTGATGAGCATGACGGCGGCGGTGAACGTCGGCTCCGGCGCGCTGTCGATCGCCTATGCGGCCGAGCCGCACGGCTTCCACTGAGCGGGGCGGACCATGAGCCGGGACCTCCATCTCGACTTCCGCGCACGCCCCTCGGCGCTGGCTTTCATGGCGCGGGCGATGCGGCCCTCGCCCGGCCTGCGCAAGGGCGTGCCGGCGATCTCGGCGCGCTGGCGGCACCGCGTCGATGCGGCCGAACTGAAGCGCTTCCACGCGCTCTCCGGCCTGCCGGAAGCCGACGCGCTGCCGCTGCTCTACCCGCACACCATCGGCTTCCCCCTGCAGATGGCCATCCTGACGCAGCCGGCCTTCCCGGTGCCGATCTGGAAGATCCTGCAGGTGCGCAATCGCATCGTGCAGCATGCGCCGCTGGCGCGCGACGCCACGCTCGACTTCGCCGTCAAGGTCGCCGGCCATCGGATCCTGGAGAAGGGCGCCGAGTTCGACCTGCACACGACGGTGGGCGAGGGCGGGGCGACCGCCTGGGAAAGCGTGAACACCTTCTACATGCGCGGCCGCTTCGGCGCGCCGACGGCGGATGCCGTGCCGGAGGCGCCCAAAGTCAGTCCCGGCGAGACGGCGGCCTGGCGCATGCCGGCCGGCGGCGGCTGGCATTTCGGCGGCCTGTCGGGCGACTACAACGGCGTGCACATGTTCGGCTGGTATGCGCGCAAGCTCGGCTTCCCGCGCGCCTTCTTCCATCCGCCGCGCGTGCTCGGCCAGTGCCTGGCGCACCTGCCGCCGGCGGAGACGGGCCTGCCGCTGCGGCTGGATGCCTGGATCAAGGGACCGGTGTTCTACGGCGCGCCGGTGAAGATGCGCAGCGAATCCGGCGCGGACGGGGCGGTCTTCGCCCTGCACGTGAACGAGGACGAGCGGCCGGCCATCGTCGGCCAGCTGCGCCGCGGCGACGGCGGCATTTTGTGAACTTTCCACGAGGTTGAAATGACGGAGCTGAAGCATTGGCGCATCGAGCGCGAACCCGGCGGGCTGGCCTGGCTGACTTTCGACAAGGCGGGGGAGTCCACCAACACCCTCTCCGCCGCGGCCATGCTCGAACTGTCGCAGGCCCTCGACGAATTCGATCGCGAGCCGCCCAAGGGCCTGGTGATCCGTTCCGGCAAGAGCGCCGGCTTCATCGCCGGCGCCGACATCGAGGAGTTCACCCAGGTCGAATCGGCCGAGGGCGCCAAGGCCCTGGTGAAGCGCGGCTGGGACCTCTACAACCGCCTCGCCGCGGTGAAGTACCCGACGCTGGCGCTGATCCGCGGCCACTGCATGGGCGGCGGCACCGAACTGGCGCTGGCCTGCCGCTACCGCGTCGCGGTGGACGAGCCGGGCACGCGCATCGCCCTGCCGGAAGTCATGCTCGGCATCGTGCCGGGCTGGGGCGGCATGCTGCGCCTGCCGCAAGTCATCGGCCCGGCCGCCGCGCTCGACATGATGCTCACCGGCCGCGCGCTGAACGCGAAGCGGGCGAAGCAACTGGGTTTCGCTGACGAATGCGTGCCGCCGCGCGTGATGGAGAACGCCGCGCGCATGCTGGTGCTGTCCGGCCAGGCGCCGCGCCAGCTGCCCTTCATGCAGAAGCTGATGAACGGCCCGCTCAAGGGCTTCGTCGCCGCGCAGGCGCGCAAGCAGGTGGCCAAGCGCGCCCGCCCCGAGCACTACCCGGCGCCCTACGCCATCCTCGACATGTGGGCGAACTACGGCGGCGATGCGCTGGCCGTGCCGGCCGACAGACCGACCTCGATGGAAGCCATCGCCGCCTCGCCGACGACGAAGAACCTGGTGCGCGTGTACTACCTGCAGGAGCGCCTGAAGGGCTTCGGAAAAGACAGCGATTTCGCGCCGAAGCACCTGCACGTCATCGGCGCCGGCGTCATGGGCGGCGACATCGCCGCCTGGGGCGCGCTGCGCGGCCTCACGGTGACGCTGCAGGACCAGAACATCGAGCGCATCGCCCCGGCCATCCAGCGCGCCGCGGCGGCCTTCAAGAAGAAGCTGCGCGACGACGCCCAGGTGCGCTTCGCGCTCGACCGGCTGATCCCCGACCCGTCCGGCCAGGGCGCGCGCCAGGCCGACGTGGTGATCGAGGCGATCTTCGAGAACCTGGAGGCGAAGCGCAAGCTGTTCGCCGACATCGAGGCCATCGCCAAGCCCGACGCCGTGCTCGCCAGCAACACCTCGAGCCTGAAGCTGGAAGACATCGCCGTGGCGCTGAAGAATCCGTCGCGCCTGATCGGCATCCACTTCTTCAACCCGGTGGCGAAGATGCCGCTGGTGGAAGTGGTCGAGGGCAGGGATTCCGACCCGGCCGCCCTGAAGAAGGGCCTGGCCTTCGTGCGCAAGATCGACAAGCTGGCGCTGCCGGTGAAGAGCGCGCCCGGCTTCCTGGTGAACGCCGTGCTGGCGCCCTACATGCAGGAGGCGATGCGCTGCGTCGACGAGGGCATCGCGCCGGAAGCGGTGGACGAGGCGGCGCTGGCCTTCGGCATGCCGCTCGGGCCCATCGAGCTGGCCGACACCGTCGGCCTCGACATCGCCGTGGCCGCCGGCCAGCAGCTGGCGAGCGGCATCAGCGAGCCGCCGAAAAAGCTGATGGAACTGGTGAATGCCGGCCACCTCGGCCGCAAGACGGGGCGCGGCTTCTACACGTACAATCAGGGCAAGCCGCAGAAGGGCGCGGTCGGCCAGGTGCCGGAAGGCCTCGCCGACCGGCTGGTGAAGCCCTTCCTGGCGGCCGCGCAGCGCGCAGTCGACGAGGGCGTCGTCGCCGACGCCGAGCTGGCCGACGCCGGCGTGATCTTCGGCACCGGCTTCGCGCCGTTCCGCGGCGGGCCGATGAATTATTTGAAAGAGCATCCGTGAGCGACGAACCGATCCGGCTGCCGAACAAGCAGCCCACCCTGCGCCTGATGCCGATGCCGGCCGACGTGAACCACGCCGGCGACATCTTCGGCGGCTACGTCATGGCCAACGTCGACCTGGCCGGCGGCATCGCCGCCATCCGCCGCGCGCGCGGCCGCGTCGCCACCATCGCGGTGAACCAGTTCCTCTTCAAACAGCCGGTGTCGGTCGGCGACGTGCTGTCCTTCTACGCCGAGGTGGTCAAGGTCGGCCGCACCTCGATGACCATCAATGTCGAGGTGTATGCCGAGCGCCACCCGACCGATCCGCTGGTGGTCAAGGTGACCGAGGCGCAACTCACCTACGTCGCGCTGAATCCAGACGGCAGCAAGCGCGAGGTCCCGCCCGAACAGTAGCAAGGCATTTCCGCGTCATCGCAGCACCCCCATTTCCAGCTTCCGAACCAGGAGAAGAATGTGAGCAATTTCATCGTACGCAAAGTCGCCGTGCTCGGCGCCGGCGTCATGGGCGCGCAGATCGCCGCCCACTGCGCCAACGCCAACGTGCCGGTCGTGCTGTTCGACCTGCCGGCGAAGGAAGGCGATCCCAATGGGATCGTGAAAAAGGCCCTCGACGGCCTGAAGAAGCTGGAACCCTCGCCCCTCGCCGCCAAGGACCGCGTCGCCTACATCGATGCCGCCAACTACGACTCGGGTCTCGAGCAGCTGCGCGGCTGCGACCTGATCATCGAGGCCATCGCCGAGCGCATGGACTGGAAGCACGACCTCTACCGCAAGGTTGCCCCTTTCGTCGCCGAGCACGCTATCTTCGCCAGCAACACCTCCGGCCTGTCGATCAACGCGCTGGCCGAGGCGCTGCCGGCGGGCCTCAAACCGCGCTTCTGCGGCGTGCACTTCTTCAACCCGCCGCGCTACATGCAGCTGGTCGAGCTGATCGCCTGCAAGGGCACCGCGCCGGAATTGCTCGACAACCTGGAAACCTTCCTCACCACCACGCTCGGCAAGGGCGTGGTGCGCGCGCTCGACACGCCGAACTTCGTCGCCAACCGCGTCGGCGTCTTCTCCATGCTCGCCGTGATGCACCACACCGAGCGCCTCGGCCTCGGCTTCGACGTGGTGGATGCGCTGACCGGCCCGGCGATCGGCCGGCCGAAGAGCGCCACCTACCGCACCGCCGACGTGGTCGGCCTCGACACCCTGGCCCACGTCATCAAGACCATGCAGGACACGCTGCCGGCCGATCCCTGGCACAAGTTCTACGCCGCCCCGGCGTGGCTGACTTTCCTCATCGGCAAGGGCGCGCTCGGCCAGAAGACGCGCGCCGGCATCTACAGGAAGGAAGGCAAGGCCATCCACGTCGTCGACCTGGCGAAGCAGGACTACCGGCCCTCCGCCGGCGAGGTCGACGCCGAGGTGGCGGCCATCCTCAAGATCAGGAATCCGGCGGAGAAGTTCGAGAAGCTGCGCGCGCACGCCTCACCGCAGGCGCAGTTCCTCTGGGCCATCTTCCGCGACATCTTCCATTACTGCGCCTTCCACCTCGAGTCCATCGCCGGCAACGCGCGCGACGTCGACCTCGCCATGCGCTGGGGCTTCGGCTGGAAGGAAGGCCCCTTCGAGACCTGGCAGGCCGCCGGCTGGCAGGCCATCGCGAATGCCGTGAAGGCCGACATCGACGCCGGCCAGGCGATGAGCGCCGCGCCGCTGCCGGCCTGGGTCTTCGATGGACGGGTTGGCGTACACGGCAAGGCCGGCTCGTATTCGGCCAGCGCCAGGGTCGAGCAGCCGCGCTCGACGCTGCCGGTGTATGCGCGCCAGGTCTTCCCCGAGCGCGTGCTGGGCGAGGCCGAGGAACGCGGCACGACGGTGTTCGAGAGCGAGGGCGTGCGCATGTGGACGGCGCCGGGCGATGCCGACATTGCCGTGCTGTCCTTCAAGAGCAAGGCCAACACCCTCGGCCCCGACGTGCTGGAAGGCATCATCGAGGCGGTGGCGCGCGCCGAGCGCGACTACCAGGGCCTGGTGATCTGGCAATCGAAGCCGCCGTTCTCGGCAGGGGCGAATCTCGCGGCGCTGGCGCCGGCCCTGCAGGCGAAGGATTTCGCCGGGCTGGAGAAGGGCGTGGCGCGCTTCCAGCAGATGAGCCAGACCCTGAAGTACGCCCAGGTGCCGGTGGTGGCGGCGGTGAGCGGCATGGCGCTGGGCGGCGGCTGCGAGGTCGTCATGCATTCGAGCCGTGCCGTCGCCGCGCTGGAGTCCTACATCGGCCTGGTCGAGGCCGGCGTCGGCCTCATCCCGGCCGGCGGCGGTTGCAAGGAGTTCGCCCTGCGCGCGTCGGAAGCCGCGGCGCGCATCGCCGGCGGCGACGTCTTCCTCTTCCTGCAACCGGTGTTCCAGACCGTCGCCATGGCCAACGTCTCGAAGAGCGCGCTGGAGGCGCGCGAGCTCGGTTTCCTGCGCGAGTCCGATCCGGTCGTCTTCAATGCCCAGGAGATCCTGCATGTCGCCCGGCAGACGGCGCGCGCGCTGGCCGAATCCGGCTGGCGGCCGAAGCTGCCGCCGCGCGGCATCAAGGTGGCCGGCCGCAACGGCATCGCCACGCTGGAGATGATGCTGGTGAACATGAGGGAGGGCGGCATGATCTCCGCCCACGACTACCGCGTCGCGAAGGGGGCGGCAGCCGCCCTCTGCGGCGGCGACGTCGAGACCGGCACGCCGGTGAACGAGGACTGGCTGCTCGCCGTCGAGCGCCACGAGTTCGTCGAGCTGCTGAAGACCGAAAAGACCCAACAGCGCATCGCCCACATGCTGGAAACCGGCAAGCCGCTGCGCAACTGATACGGAGAGTGAAATCATGACCAGACAAGTGCAAGACGCCTACATCGTCGCCGCCACGCGCACCCCGGTCGGCAAGGTCCGCGGCGCGCTGAGGAACGTGCGCCCCGACGACATGCTGGCCCACGTCATCAAGAACGTCATGGCGCGCGCGCCCGGCCTCGATCCGAAACTGATCGGCGACGTCATCGTCGGCTGCGCCATGCCGGAAGCCGAGCAGGGCATGAACGTCGCCCGCATCGGCCTCTTGCTGGCCGGCCTGCCGAATAGCGTGCCGGGCATGACCATCAACCGCTTCTGCTCCTCCGGCGTGCAGGCGGTGGCGCTCGCCGCCGACCGCATCCGCCTCGGCGAAGCCGACGTCATGATCGCCGCCGGCACCGAGACCATGAGCATGATGCCGACCATGATGGGCAACAAGATCTCGCTCAACCCGGCGGTGTTCGAGCGCGACGAGAACGTCGGCATCGCCTACGGCATGGGCCTCACCGCCGAGAAGGTGGCGGCGCAGTGGAAGGTCAGCCGCGAGGACCAGGACGCCTTCGCCGTCGCCAGCCACCGCAAGGCCACCGCCGCCATCACCGCCGGCAGGTTCAAGGCGGAGATCTCGCCCTACACGGCGCGCGACCACCAGCCGGATTTCAAGAGCGGCGCGGTGAAGATCGTCGAGCGCGTGGTCGAGCATGACGAGGGCCCGCGTCCCGATAGTTCAATGGAGGGATTGGCCAAGCTGCGGCCGGTGTTTGCGGCGAAGGGCTCGGTCACCGCCGGCAATTCCTCGCAGATGTCCGACGGCGCCGGCGCCGTGCTGCTGGTTTCCGAGAAGATCCTCAAGCAGTTCAACCTGAAGCCGATCGCCCGCTTCCGCGGCTTCGCCGTCGCCGGCGTGCCGCCGGAAATCATGGGCATCGGCCCGATCGAGGCGATTCCGCGCGTGCTCAAGCAAGCCGGCATCAAGCAGGCCGACGTGGACTGGATCGAGCTCAACGAAGCCTTCGCCGCCCAGTCGCTGGCTGTCATGCGTACGCTGGAACTCGACCCGCAGAAAGTGAACCCGCTCGGCGGTGCCATCGCGCTGGGCCATCCGCTCGGCGCCACCGGCGCCATCCGTACCGCCACCGTGATGGCGGCGATGCAGCGCGGCGAGGCGAAGTTCGGCATGGTCACCATGTGCATCGGCACCGGCATGGGCGCGGCCGGTCTGTTCGAGTCCGTGGTATAAAACAGCGGGTCCGCAAGGGGCGCCAAGCGCCCCTTGCCGTTTTTGGGGAGGCGAAAACATGCTGAAAAAAATCGCCCTGGCTCTGTTGTCCGTGTGCGTGCTGTTGGCCGCCGTCGTGGCGGCGAACACGCTGCGCCACGGCTCGCGCCAGATCGACGTGACGCCGGCGCCGCCGCTCAAGCTCGACGAGAATGCCGCGGCGCAGCGCCTCGCCGCCGCCGTGCGCCTGCGCACCATTTCCCTCGACGGCGGGTCGGCCGCCAGCGCGGCCGAGTTCCGCAAGCTGCACGCCCTGCTGAAGAAATCCTTTCCGCGCGCCCATGCCGTGCTCAAGCGCGAGACCGTCAACGAGCTGAGCCTGCTGTACACCTGGCCGGGCAGCGATCCGGCGGCGAAGCCGATCATGCTGATGGCGCACCAGGACGTCGTGCCCATCGCCCACGGCACCGAGCGGGACTGGCTCGCCGACCCCTTCGGCGGCGTGATCCGCGACGGCTTCGTCTGGGGACGCGGCGCCTGGGACGACAAGGCCAACCTGTTCGCCATCTTCGAGGCGGTCGAGACGCTCGCCGCCGCGGGCTTCAAGCCGCGCCAGACCGTCTACATCGCCTCCGGCCACGACGAGGAGATCGGCGGCGAGCAGGGTGCCAAGGCCATCGCCGCGCTGTTGCAGTCGCGCGGCGTCCGGCTCGAATTCGTCCTCGACGAGGGCCTGCTCATCACCGAGGGCGTGCTGAAGGGCCTCGACAAGCCGGTGGCCCTCGTCGGTACGGCGGAGAAGGGCTATCTCACGCTGGCGCTGGCGGCGAAGGCCCGCCCCGGCCATTCCTCGATGCCGCCGCCCGAGACCGCCATCGGCATGCTGAGCGCGGCGCTGGTGCGGCTGGAGGACCGGCAGATGCCGGCGGAGATCCGCGGCGTCGCCGCAGAGATGTTCGACACCATCGCGCCGGAAATGAATGGCGTGAATCGCGTGCTGCTCTCCAATCTCTGGCTGTTCGGCCCCGTCGTGAAGGGCCAGCTGGAAAAGGCCGCCAGCACCAACGCCATGCTGCGCACCACCACGGCGCTCACCGTGGTGCAGGCCGGCAACAAGGAGAACGTGCTGCCCGCGCTCGCCGAGGCGAAGGTGAACTTCCGCATCCTGCCGGGCGACAGCATCGATGGCGTGACGGCGCACGCCAGGGCTGCGGTCGCCAACCAGGCGGTCTCGGTGGCGCCCAGCGGCCATGCCAACGAGCCGACGGCGATCTCGCCCTCGGCCGCGCCTGGCTACCGCCTGATCAACCGCAGCATCCGCGAGCTGTTTCCCGGCACCGTGGTGGCGCCCGGCCTGATGATCGCGGCCACCGACTCGCGCCACATGGCGCCGATCGCCGACGCCATCTACCGCTTCTCGCCGGTGCGCGCGAGAAGCGAGGACCTGCCGCGCTTCCACAGCACCAACGAGCGCATCTCGGTCGCCAACCACGCCGAGCTGATCCGCTTCTACCATCGCCTGCTGCACAACGCGGCCGGCAATCAAGAGGAAAAGAAATGAACGAACAGGTCCTGCTCGACATCCGCGGCGCCATCGCCACGCTGACCTTGAACCGCCCGCAGGCGATGAATTCGCTTGGGCTGGAGATGGGCCGGGCCTTCCTCGCGCGTGCCGAGGAGTTGCGGAAGGCGCAGGGCGTGAAGGTCGTCGTCGTCACCGGCGCCGGCGACCACTTCATGGCCGGCGGCGACATCAAGGAGTTCCACACCATGGTGGCCGAGACGCCGGACGAACGCGAGCGCGCCTTCGGCAAACTGATCGGCGAGCTGATCAACCCGGCCGTCGAGATCCTGCGCGGCCTGCCGGCCCCGGTCGTCGGCAAGATCCGCGGCGCCTGCGCCGGCTTCGGCTTCTCGCTGATGGCCGGCTGCGACCTGGCGCTGGCGGCCGACAACGCCTATTTCACCACCGGCTATTCCCTGCTCGGCACCACCGCCGACGGCGGCGGCACGTACTTCCTGCCGCGCCTGGTCGGGGCGAAGAAGGCGGCCGAGCTGACCCTGCTGGCCGAGCGGATCGACGCCCAGCAGGCGTTGGGCCTCGGCCTCATCAACCGCGTCGTGCCGGCAGCGGAACTCGACGCGGCCTGCGAGGCGCTGGCGACACGCCTCGCCGCGGGGCCGGCCTTTGCCTACGCCAACGCCAAGCGCCTGCTCAACGGCTCGCTGGCCGCCTCGCTGGCCGACCAGCTGGCGGCGGAAGCCGCTTCCTTCGGCCGCTGCAGCGCGACGGCCGATTTCGCCGAGGGCGTCACCGCCTTCGTCGAGAAGCGCAAGCCGGCCTTCAAGGGGAAGTGACCCGCTGCACGAACTGGCCGAGCAGTTCGTTGAGGGCGATGCGGCCGGCCCACAGGCCGCCCGATCCCGGCAGCAGGTCGAGCGCGGTCAGCGGCCCCTTCGCCTCGTAGGCCGTCGGGGCGGCAATGGTCGTCACGTTCTCGGCGGCGAATTCGCCTTGCGCGCGCCGCATGTGCCAGGCGTGGGTCACCAGCAGCACGCGCGTGACGCCAGCCTTGTGCAGCAGCGGCGCTGAAAGGCGCGCGTTCCCGCGCGTGTCGGCGGAGGCATCCTCGACCCAGCGCACCTTCACCCCGAATTCCCTTTCCAGCACCGCCTGCATGCTGCGGGCTTCCGCCACGCCGCCGAGCGGTGCGCCGCCGGTCACCAGGAGGGGGAGCCCCGTCTCGCGCTGCAGGCGAGCGGCGTAGCGGAGGCGCTCGAGCGTCCAGCGGCTGACCGTGTCGCCGCCGTATTCCGGCGCGGCGAAATAGCTGCCGCCGCCGAGAACGACGATGGCCTGCGCGCCCTTCGCCTGCGCGATGTCGAGCGGCGGCACGTCCTCGATTGCGGCGAGCATCGGCTTCGTCACCGCCGGCGTGGCGAGCAGCCAGAGCAGGGCAAGGCCGCTCCAGGCGAGGGACTTGCCGAAGCGCGGCCAGCGCCGCAACAGAAGCAGGCCGAGGGCGGCCAGCAGCAGCGGTCCGGCCGGCGGCAACGCCAGCGCGGTGAGGATTTTTTTCAGCAGAAACACTAGCCAGTGACTTTCCGCACCAAGGCGCGGCTCACCATGCGCAGGCGCTGCGCCAGCGGGAAGCGCTTGAAGTTGGTCTTCACCACGCCGAGGGTGAAGGCGCTGCGCTTCGAGTAGTCGATGTTGACGTCCACCACCACCGGCCGGCCCTCGGCGGCGAGGCGGCGCGCCTCGGCCACCGTGCCTGCGATGGCGGCGTCGTCCGCCATGCGGAGGTAGGCGGCGCCGGTGGCCAGGGCGACGCCCTCCAGGTTCACCGAGCCGAGCACGGCGCAGGGCTTGCGGTTGTAGGGGATCTCCTGCGCCTGGGCGATCTGCGACAGCTCGCCGTCGTGGAAGACGAAGTAGACGATGCCCAGCCCCTCCTTCGTCGCGGTGAGGATTTCCATGGCGGTCATCATGAAGGCGCCGTCGCCGACGATGGAGAAGACCTCGCGCTGCGGCTGCGACAGCTTGGCGCCGACCGCCGCCGGCACGGCGTAGCCCATGCAGTTGAAGTCGGTCGGCAGGATCAGGCAGCGCGAGGCGTGCACCGGATACAGCTCGGCGGTGAGGAAGGTGTGGTTGCCGTCGTCCACCGTGGCGATGGCATCGTCGGGCATCTGCTTCCTCACCTCGTCGAAGAAACGTGCCGGATTGACGCGGCCTTTCGAATCGTGGGCGTACCACTCGTCCCGGTAGGCCTGCTTGTCGCGGCGGATCTGCGCCTGCGGGCCGCTGCCGGCGGGCCGCGCCGCGCCGCGCGCGCGCAATGCAAAAGTCAGTCGCTGCAATACGGCGGCGGCGTCGCCGGCGAGCGCGACTTTGGCCGGATAGTTCTGGTTGAACACTTCGGGATTGATGTCGATGTGCACCAGGTTCTCCGGCACCGGCGCGCCGAAGCTGCCGGTGGCGAGCTCGCCGAAGCGCGTGCCGACGGCGAGCAGGGCGTCGCAGCCGTCGAAGGCGTTGCGCGAAGACGGCACGGCGTGCGGGCCGAAGCTGTAGCCGGCGTGCAGCGGGTGGGTGTGCGGGAACACCGACTGTCCCTGCAGGGTGGTGGCCACCGGCGCCTGCAGGAACTCGGCGAGTTCGACGAGCTGCGGCAGGGCGTCGACGGCGCCCCAGCCGACGAAGAGGCCGGGCCGCTTCGCGGCGAGCAGGAATTCGGCGGCGCGCTGGATGTCCGCGTCGGCGGGCAGGGCCGGCGCAGGGGGTGGCACGTAGGCGGGCAACTCGCCCACCTCTTCCGGGAACAGCTGCAGGTTCACCGGCAGCTCGACGAACACCGGCCCGGGCACGCCGGACGTGGCGATGCGATACGCCTCGAAGAGCATCGGCACCACCTCGGCATGCGACTTGACGTGGAAGGTGGCCTTGGTCAGCGGCTTCATGAAGGCGTGCTGGTCGATCTCGTGCAGCTGGTAGCGCTTGCCGAGGTCGGTGCGGATGCCGCCGGTGATCACCAGCATCGGCACGCCGGCGAGCAGCGCCTCGGCGATTCCGCTCGCCGCGTGGGTGAGGCCGGCGGCCGGCACGATGGCCAGCGTGCCGACCGTGCCGGAGACGCGGCTCACCGCGTCGGCGATGAACGAGGCGGATCCCTCGTGCGTGACGAGCACCGGCACGATCTGTTCCGACTTGTTCAGCTCGTCGTAGAACTCGGTGTTCTGCACCCCGGGGATGCCGAAGGTGTATTTGACGCCGAGCTGCTCGAGGGCATGCACGGCGAGCCAGGCGGCGGTTTTTTTCATAGCGCTTTTCCTATCGATCGGCCGGCGATGCGGCCGGAGAGCACGCAGCCGCCGAGGAAGGTGCCTTCGAGGGCGCGCAGGCCGTGCATGCCGCCGCCGCCGAAGCCGGTCGCCTCGCCCGCCGCCCACAGGCGCGGGATCGGATTTCCGGCAGCGTCGAGCACGCGGCCGTCGAGGTCGGTCTGGATGCCGCCGAGGCTCTTGCGGCTGATGATGTGCTCGCGGATGGCGATCAGCGGCAGCGCCTTGTGGTCGTGGATTTTCTGGAACTTGCAGGTGCGCACGCGATCGCCCTTCCATTGCCTGAGCTGGACGAGGCGCTTCAACTGCTCGTCCTCGAAGTGCGCCGGGCCGCGCGCGATCTGCGCGTCGTAGCGGCTGATGGCCTCGCCCAGCGCCTCCAGGTCGACGGCCGTGTCGCCCTGCAGGGCGTTCATTTTGTCCACCAGCGCCGGCAGCGTCTCGGCGACGACGACGTCCTCGCATTTCTCGACCAGGGTGTCGACCAGCCAGCGGTTGCCGAGGAGCAGGTCGCGCAGGAAGGCCAGCTTCTTCTTGTCGCGGATCGAGGGATTGAACTCGGCGCCGGAGACGGCCAGCTCCTTCAGCGCGATCCTGCGGTTGAGGACCTGCCAGGAATACTGCCGCTCGGTGGCGCAGATGCGCGTCACCAGGTCGCGCGTGTCGAAGCCGGTCACCAGCGGCGGGGCGAAGCGCCGGCCCTGCCAGTCGACCCACAGCGCAGAGCGCGGCGGCACGACGGAGAGGCCGTGGTTGGGTTTCCTCGGCTGCCAGTGGCGCACGCCGGCGGCGTAGTCCCACATCTTGTCGAGATGGGTGAGGTTGCCGCCGGCGCCTGCCACGGCATCATGCAGGCGGCCGTCGGCGAACTTGTGCGAGCCGTTGAGCAGCGTCGGCGGCGGCGTGCGCCAGTCGGCGTGCCAGTGCCGGCGCACCTTCTCCAGGTCGCCGCCGTTGATGCCGCCTGAAGCGACCACGACCGCCTCGCCGAAGGCCTCGAAGGGCTCGCCGCCGCCTTCCAGCGCGCCGCTGCAGCCGCTGATGCCGCCCATCAGGGTGGTGAAGCCCTCGACGCGGTGGCCGAAGTGCACGGCCAGCTTCGCCGCGTTCGGGTGGTTGCGCAGCCGTGCGATCAACCGCACCGCCAGCTCGCGCCCGGTGCCCCAGACGATGTGGAAGCGCGCCACCGAATTGCCCGGAGTGGTGAGGCCGCGTTCGATCCAGTGCGGCACCGGGAAGAAGGCGATGCCGTTCCGCTTCAGCCAGAGGTAGACCTCGTCGTGGCAGCGTTCGGTGTAGGCCTCGGCCCAGCGCCGCGGCCAGTGGTCGTCCGGCCCGAACTCGGCGAAGGCGCACCAGTCGGCGAAGGCTTTTGCCGGGGTGTCCTGGATGCCGTTCTTCTTCTGCTCGCGGCTGCCGACGACGAAGATGCCGCCGAAGCTCTCCTTCGCCAGGCCGCCGAAGTTCTCCTCTTCGTCGCGGTCGAGGATCGTGACGCTGCGGCCGGCATCCAGCAGCTCCAGCGCGGCGCAGATGCCGGCCAGGCCGCCGCCGATGACGACGACGTCGCTCTTGTAGGTTCGCATGCTTTCTCCTCCATGCCGGGAAGGGTTCCCGGTGCGTGCGCGGTTTCGATCTTGTCCTGCGTCGCTGCGCGCCCGCGAAACGAAAGCATAGCGCAACCCGGTGGGCATGAGTCGTTCCGCAACGACACGCCAAGTCCTTGCTGCGCAAGGATTCGTCTCGAAGAATCGAATTCGCGTCGGCAGGGGACGACAGAATTCATTGCAGCTGCCGCCGGCTCAACACCGGGCCGGCGCCCCATCCATTTGATCCTAGGGAAGAAATGCGCCCTGGCATGGCGATTGCATTGAGCACCGCGGGCGCCGACGGCGTTACGCGGCCCCGCAGTACCGCGAGTCATTTCAAACAAGGAGTCACTATGCTCGACAAGATGCAGCTCTTCGGCAAACACAACGATCCCCAGCCCCAGCAACGGCCCGGCGCCCCGATCGCCCGCAAACCCGGCGAGCCGGTCATCTCGCCGCCCCGGCCCGAGCCCGTACCCGCAGCGACGGCCGCCAAGGCGGAAGCCAAGCCCGACACCCTGCAGGGCAGCCGCCTCATCGTCGGCCCCGACATCAAGCTGAAGGGCGCCGAGATCAGCGATTGCGGCACGCTGGTCGTCGAAGGGCGGGTCGAGGCGGTGCTCGACAGCCAGGCCATCCAGATCGCCGAGCAGGGCGCCTTCTCGGGGCGCGTCGTCATCGACGTGGCGGAGATCCACGGCCGTTTCGACGGCGACCTGCTCGCGCGCAAGAAACTGGTGGTGCATTCGACCGGGCAGGTCACCGGCAAGATCCGCTACGGCAAGATCGTCATCGAGGAGGGCGGCGAAGTCTCCGGCGACGTGCGCTCGCTGGCCTCCGAGCAGGCCGCCCCGGCCGCGACGTCCGCTTCCGATGAAATCAAGCGGGCCGAGCTGGTCGGGCTGGATGCCGCTGCCTCCCGGCCCCGCGCCGCCTAGCAGAAATAAACCCACCCTCCTCCTGATTGGGGCGCCGCAAGGGCGCCCGTTTTTTTTAGTTCCGGCGTAACGCCCGCTGATGCGGGCATTAGCCTCCTCTGAAACTGCGTTTTGTCCTGCGGGCTGGCATAATGGGGCACCATGCCAGACAGGAAATTTGGCTTCGAGACGCTCTGCCTGCACGCGGGCAGCCAGCCCGATGCTGCCACCGGCGCGCGGGCGGTGCCCATCTACCAGACGACCTCTTTCGTCTTCGATTCCGCCGACCACGCCGCCAGCCTGTTCAACCTGCAGACCTTCGGCAACGTCTATTCGCGCATTTCCAATCCGACGGTGGCGGTGCTCGAGGAGCGCGTCGCCGCCCTGGAAGGCGGCCGCGCCGCGCTCGCCGCCGCCAGCGGCCAGTCGGCGCAGATGGTGGCGCTGCTGACGCTGTGCGAGGCGGGCGACCACATCGTCTCGGCCAGCACCCTCTACGGCGGCACCTTCTCGCAGTTCGACTTCAATTTCCGCAAGCTCGGCATCGACACCACCTTCGTCGACCCCGATGAGCCGGAGAATTTCCGCCGCGCCATCGGGCCGAAGACGAAGTGCCTCTACGCCGAGACCATCGGCAATCCGCGCGGCAACGTGCTCGACATCGCCGCCGTGGCGGCCGTCGCGCGCGAGGCCGGCCTGCCGCTGGTGGTCGACAACACCTTCGCCTCGCCGTATCTCTGCCGGCCGATCGAGCACGGCGCCGACATCGTGGTGCACTCGGCCACCAAGTTCATCGGCGGCCACGGCACCACCATGGGCGGGCTGCTCGTCGAGTCGGGCAAGTTCCCCTGGGACAATGGCAAGTTCCCGCAGATGACCGAGCCCTCCGCCGGCTACCACGGCGTGCGCTTCTACGAGACCTTCGGCGACTTCGGCTTCACCATGCGCGCCCGCTTCGAGACGCTGCGCACGCTCGGTCCGTCGCTCTCGCCGCTCAACGCCTGGCTGCTGCTGCAGGGCCTGGAGACCCTGCACGTGCGCATGGAGCGCCACGTCGCCAACGCCCAGGCGGTGGCGGAATTCCTTGCCGCGCATCCGCGCGTCGCCTGGGTCAACCACGCCGGCCTGCCGGACAACCCGTATCATGCGCTGGCGCGGAAATACCTGCCGAAGGGCGCCGGTTCCATCTTCACCTTCGGCATCCAGGGCGGCCAGCGCGCCGGCGAGAAGTTCATCGAGAGCGTGCAGTTCCTCTCGCACCTCGCCAACGTCGGCGACGCCAGGACGCTGGTGATCCACCCGGCCTCGACCACGCACCGCCAGTTGAGCGAGGAACAGCAGCGCAAGGCCGGCGTCTCGCCCGACATGATCCGCCTGTCGATCGGCCTGGAGACGCTCGACGACATCTTGTGGGACATCGACCAGGCGCTCGAGAAGAGCGCCGCCTGAGGGACAGGGCATATGGAATTTTTCGAGAATTTCGGATTGCACGAGATGGTGATCGGCACCGCCGTCCTCCTCGGCATCTATTCCGGCATCGTCATCATCCGCCTGGCGCGGATGTCGCGGCCGCGCGCGCCCGAGCCGGTCTGGAAGCAGCCGCCGACCCAGTTCGGCGAGCAGGTGCTGAAGACCGGCATCGAGGCGGAGCTCGCCGAGCTGCGCGGCGAAGTGGCCGCGCTGAAGGACGAGGTGATCCTGCTGCACGAGGAAGTCAGGCTGCTCAAGGCGGCGCGCAACGTCTCGCCGCAGTATGGCGAGGCGGTCGCCCTGGCGCAGAAGGGCCTGGATGCGCCGCAGATCGCCGAGCGTTGCGGCATCTCGGTGGCGGAGGCCGAGATGGTGTGCGCCTTGAGCCGCAGACAATCCGAATAGGGGGGAGCGATGGCCGAGCCGGGACCGGATGACCAGGACGAGCTGAAGAAGAAGCTGGTGCGCCGCGTCGGCATCGCCGGCGTGCTCATCGTCGTGCTGCTCGGCGGGCTGACATTGCTCGAAGACGTGCTGCTCGAGAAACCTGCTGCGCCGCCCGCCCCCGGCGCCGCCCCGCCGGCGCCCCCGCCGGCCCAGGCCGAAGCGCAGAAGGCGGAAGCCCCGCCCGCCGAGGAGAAGCAGGAAGAAGCGAAGCCGGCGGAGGAGAAGAAGGAAGAGCCCAGGGCCGAGCCGGAAAAGACCGAGATGCCGCTGGCGCCCGCGCCGGCCCCCGAGCCGCGGCCCGCCTCGCGCGTCGTCATCAAGCCGCCGGCCGCCGCGCCGGCTGCGCCGGCGAAGCCGGCCGCACCGGCCAAAGTCGAAAAGGTCGAACCCGCCGCGCCGATGCCCGCTCCGAAGGCGGATCCCGCCGCCGCACTCGCGCGCAGCTACCGCCTGCAGATGGGCGTGTTCACCAGCGCGTCGAACGCCGAGGAGCTGCATGCGAAGCTGGAGCAGGCCGGCATCCCGTCCTACGTCGAGTCGCGCGTGCATGTCGGGCCCTTCAAGACGCAGAAGGAGGCCGACGCGGCGCGCCGCAAGCTGAAGGAACTCGGCCTCGGCCCCGGCCTGCTGATCCCGCCGCAAAAGCGTTGAACAAAGGAACCGCCATGAGCAAGAAGATCATCGCCACCGCCGCCGCGCCCGCCGCCATCGGGCCCTATTCGCAGGCCGTGCAGGCCGGCAGCACCGTCTACCTCTCCGGCCAGATCGGCCTCGACCCGGCGACCATGCAGATGGCCGAGGGCATCGATGCGCAGGTCGCGCGCGTCTTCGACAACCTCAAGGCCGTCGCCGCGGCAGCCGGCGGCTCGCTCGCCGACGCCGTCAAGGTCAACATCTACGTCACCGACCTCGCCAACTTCGCCAAGGTGAACGACGCCATGGCGCAGGCCTTCAGCCAGCCCTATCCGGCCCGCGCCACGGTGCAGGTGGCGGCGCTGCCGCGCGGCGCGCTGGTGGAAATCGACGCGGTGCTCGTGCTGGGGTGATCGCCGGCGTCACAGCGGCCACCGCGGCCAAGCTTGCAACGCTCGGCATCCGCACTCAGGCCGACCTCGTCCTCCACCTGCCCCTGCGCTACGAGGACGAGACCCGCCTTACCGCCATCGCCGACCTGCGCCCCGGCGTGCCGGCCCAGGTCGAGGCCGAGATCGTCGAATCCTCCGTGCAGTACCGCCCGCGCCGCCAGCTGGTGGTGCGCGTGCAGGACGCCGGCGGCGGCGAGCTGGTGCTGCGCTTCCTCAACTTCTACGGCAGCCAGTTGAAGCAACTGGCCGTCGGCCGCCGCCTGCGGATTTTCGGCGAACCGCGCGGCGGCTTCCTCGGCGACGAGATGGTGCATCCGCGCTACCGCCTGGTCACTGAAGACGAGCCGCTGCCCGAGGCGATGACGCCGATCTATCCGACGACCGCCGGCCTCTCGCAGCTGGCGCTGCGCAAATGCATCGACCTCGCCCTGCAGCAGGCCGACCTCGGCGAGACCCTGCCCGAGCCGCTGCGTAGGAAACTCCGCCTTGCCTCTTTTTCCGACAGCGTCGAGCTGCTGCACCATCCGACGCCCGCCGTCTCGCTCGCCGAGCTGTCCGACCGCGATCATCCGGCCTGGCAGCGCATCAAGTTCGACGAGCTGCTCGCCCAGCAGCTTTCGCTGCGCCGCGCGCACGAAGCGCGCCGCGCCAAGACCGCGCCGCCGCTGCCGGCGAAAGGCACGCTGACGAAGAAGCTGCTCGCCGCGCTGCCCTTCAGGCTGACCGCTGCGCAGCAGCGCGTCCGGGCGGAAATCGCGCATGACCTCGGCCAGCCGCATCCGATGCAGCGCCTGCTGCAGGGCGACGTCGGCAGCGGCAAGACGGTGGTCGCCGCGCTGGCCATGCTGCAGGCCGTCGAGAACGGCCACCAGGCGGCGCTGATGGCGCCGACCGAGATCCTCGCCGAGCAGCATTACCGCAAGCTCTCGCAATGGCTCGCCCCGCTCGGCCTCGAGATCGCCTGGCTCTCCGGCAGCCTGAAGAAGAGGGACAAGGCGGCGATGGCCGAGGCGATTGCCTCCGGCCGCGCCCCGCTCGCCATCGGCACCCACGCGCTGATCGAGGAGGCGGTGGATTTCTCGAAGCTGGGCCTCGTCATCATCGACGAGCAGCACCGCTTCGGCGTGCGCCAGCGACTGACTTTGCGCGAGAAGGGGAAAAACCCGCACCAGCTCATGATGTCGGCGACGCCCATCCCGCGCACCCTGGCCATGAGCTACTACGCCGACCTCGACGTCTCGGTCATCGACGAACTGCCGCCGGGCCGCCAGCCGGTGCTCACCAAGCTGGTGTCGGAGGCGCGCCGCGACGAAGTCATCGCCCGCATCCGCGACGCCTGCGCGCAAGGCCGCCAGGCCTACTGGGTCTGCCCCCTGATTGAAGAGAGCGAGAAGCTGCAATTGCAGACGGCGGTGGACACCTTCGAACGCCTGCGCGCCGAGCTGCCGGAGTTGAAGGTCGGTTTGGTGCACGGCCGCCTCAAGGGCGAGGAGAAGGCCGCCGTGATGGGCGACTTCGCGGCGGGGCGCGTGCAGCTCCTCGTCGCCACCACGGTGATCGAGGTCGGCGTCGACGTCGCCAACGCCTCGCTGATGGTGATCGAGCACGCCGAGCGCTTCGGCCTCTCGCAGCTGCACCAGCTGCGCGGCCGGGTGGGGCGCGGCGCCGACGATTCGGTGTGCATCCTGCTCTACGCCCACCCGCTCGGCGAGACGGCGCGGGCGCGCCTGAAGGTGATCTTCGAGAACGCCGACGGCTTCGAGATCGCCCGCCAGGACCTGCACCTGCGCGGCCCCGGCGAATTCCTCGGCAGCCGCCAGAGCGGCGTCCCGCTGCTGCGCTACGCCGACCTCGAAGCCGACGCCGGGCTGCTCGAAGCGGCACGCGAAACGGCGGAGCGGCTGCTGAAGGATTTCCCCGAGGCCGCCGACCGCCACGTCGAGCGCTGGCTGGGCGGGCGCAAGGAGTTGCTCAAAGCCTGACCCTCCGGACCGAACCCGCAATACAATTCGCCGCATTCGAGCGTTCCGTCGGAAGGACTTTGAAACATGCGCAACACACTCATGCGGCTGCTGCTTTGGCTAGGGTTCTGGCTGATGTGTTCCTGCGCCGCCCTGGCCGAGGAAGACGGAAAACTCGAACCCCGCGGCAGCCTGATCGTCGTCGGCGGCGGAGATACGCCCATGCTCGTGCAGGAACGCCTCGTCGAACTGGCTGGCGGGCCCGGCAAGGCGAGGATTGCGGTCCTGCCGATGGCCAGCACCAAGTTCGACGAGGAAGCCCGGGAGGTCATCGAGGAGCTGAAACAGCTCAAGGCCGAGGCCGTGCTGGTCAGCATCAGCCGCGAAGACGCCAAGAAGGAAGCGACCGCGAAACACCTCGAGGCATTCACCGGCTACTGGTTTCTCGGCGGCGACCAGTTGCGCCTGGCCGCCATGCTGCTGGGAACGCGCGCCCTGGAAACCATCGAGCGCCGCTTCCATGAAGGCGCGGTCGTCGGCGGCACCTCGGCCGGCGCTGCGGTGATGTCGAACGCCATGCTGACGGGCCGGGGGCGCCGGCTCAAGGGCCCCGAGGCGGCGGAGCTGAGAAAGATCGCCCGCGGCATGACGGATGTCGCCCTCGGCTTCGGTTTCTTCCCCGGCGCCATCGTCGACCAGCACTTCATGCAGCGCGCCCGCTACAACCGCCTGTTGAGCGCGGTGCTCGACCACCCGGAGTTGCTCGGCGTCGGCATCGACGAGGAGACGGCGCTCCTGGTGCGCCCCGACGGCGTCTGGGAAGTGCTGGGCAGCCACTACGTCAAGATTTTCGACGCCAGACGCGCCCGCATAATCGAGGACGACGATATGCTGGCCGGGGCGACCGACATCCGCATGCACATTCTCCCCGCCGGCAGCCTGTACCACCCGAAGCGGCGCCACGCCCTGTTGCCGGGGCGCTGATTATTCCGGCCGGGAAGGGGCAATCGATTCACGCCGATTGCTGCGGTGTAAAATTCCCCGCATGAACACGCTCACCCTGCGCCAGCGCCTCGACGCCTATGAACGCCTGATGCGGCTCGACAAGCCGATCGGCACGCTGCTGCTCTTGTGGCCGACGATGTGGGCGGTGTGGATCGCGGCGGAGGGGGCGCCGAGCCTGTTCATCGTCTGGATCTTCGCGCTCGGCACGCTGCTGATGCGTTCGGCCGGGGTGGTGATGAACGACTACGCCGATCGCCACTTCGATCCGCACGTCGAGCGCACGAAGAACCGGCCGCTCGCGGCCGGCATCGTCACCGAGCGCGAGGCATTGTTGCTGGCTGCGGGCGTGACGCTGTGCGCCTTCCTGCTCATCCTGCCGCTGCACAAGCTGGTGTGGGCGCTCTCGGTGGTGGCGCTGTTCCTGGCGGCGAGCTATCCGCTGACCAAGCGCTTCCTGGCCATTCCGCAGGCGTATCTGGGCATCGCCTTCGGCTTCGGCATCCCGATGGCCTTCGCCGCGCAGCTGTACACCGTGCCGCCGCTGGCCTGGGCGATGCTGGCGGCGAACATCTTCTGGGCCATCGGCTACGACACCTGCTACGCCATGGTGGACCGCGACGACGACCTGAAGATCGGCATCAAGACCTCCGCCATCACCTTCGGACGCTTCGACGTGGCGGCGGTGATGATTTGCTATGCGATCGCGCTGGCGATGCTCGCCTGGGTCGGCGCGCAGGCGGGGCGGGGGGTTTACTTCTACGCGGGGCTGGCGGTGGCGGCCGGCATGATGCTGCGCCACTACTACTGGATCCGCGGCCGCGAGCGCATGGCCTGCTTCCGCGCCTTCATGGACAACAACTGGGTCGGCGCGGCGATCTTCGCCGGCCTCTTCGCCGACTACGCGCTGCGCTCCGGCCGCTGGCCGACCCCCTGAATCCGCTTACTTGCGCCGGGCAGCGCCGACCGGCGCCAGGCCCTTGCAGTCCGGCCCGAGGTAGGTCATCTGCGACTCGGTCTGCATGGTGTGGCGGCCGGAAGCGTCCATCGTCGTCATGTCCATGCGCGAATGCACGCTGTTGCCGGAGAAGGTGCTCTCGCCCTTGCCCTGCGAGCGGCGCCCGTCGACGTTGCAATCGATCTCGTAGCGCATGGTGTTGCCGCTGCGGCTGACCTTGGTCGGCTGGCAGCGCCCGTCGGGATCGACCACCGGGGCATCGCGCTTGGCCATTTCCTCGCTGATGCACATGCGCGTGGCGCCGCCCGGGCCCATGCCGACGCCCTGCTTGTTCATCATGGCCTCCATCTGCCGGCGCTGCTCGGGCGGCAGGCTGGCCATCTGCTGCTGCATCTGCTGCATCTGGGCGCGCATGTCCTGGCCGTCGACGACCTGCTTGAGGGTCTTGACCTCCCACAGGCCGGCCTTCATGTCGCCGGCGAAGGCGGGGGCGGCGAGCAGGGGCAGGCTCAGGGCGAGAAGGGTTTTTTTCATGGCGGGCTCCTTTCTGTTGGCGGCCGGAAATGGCGGCATCATCGAAGGCGCATTGTGCCAGAACCGGCCCAGGCCGTACCGGCGGGCCAGGCTTCCGCGCTATCCCCGCCGTTCCCGGCGCCAGACCAGGCAGCGGTTGTTCGAGGGCATGGCGCGGTCCTCGGCCAGCGCCAGTCCGGCGCGGCCGGCCAGATCGTTCACCGCCTCGAAATCGCGCAGGCCCCGCCGCGGGTCCTGCTCCTTCAGCCAGGCGTCGAAGGCCGCATTGCTCTCGCTGGTGAAGCGCCCGCCGTAATTGAAGGCGCCGTAGACGACGAGCGTGGCGTCGCCGGCCATGACATCGGGCAAGCGGGCGAACAGCCTTTCCACCTCCTCCCAGCCCATGATGTGCAGCGTGTTGGCGGAGAACACCGCGTCGAAGCGCTGCTGCGGCCAGTCGCCGCCCACGTCGAGCGCGAAGGGCGGCGGGGTGTTGGGCAGGGACGCCTCGTCGAGCCAGGCCCGGATGCCGGCCAGGTTCTCCGGCCGGTCGGTGGCCTGCCAGGCCAGGTGGGGCAGCGCCGCGGCGAAGTAGACCGCATGCTGGCCGGTGCCGCTGCCGATCTCGAGCACGCTGCGGCGATCCGCGAAATGCGCGCGCAGCACGGCGAGGATCGGCTCGCGGTTGCGGGCGCAGGAGGGCGCGTCGGGTTTCTCCATTTCTCCTCGAAGCCGGCCGGTGCCGCGGGCCATGAAACGCCAAATCTGCAATACTGGTGCCTGAAGCTAGCAGAACGATCCGGCCCGGCAATTGGGGAGTTTACCTAGCCGGCCTGAGGTTGTCCCGGATTGATCGGGCCGGAGGGATTGCTATGTTCGACTTGGACAGCGGTGCAAGGGCGCAAGGATGAGCGGCGCAAGCGAAGCAATGTTGCTGGGACTGGTGGTGCTGGTCGGAACCCTGATGGTCGCCATGATCGGATCGACCTACCTGCTGCTGCGCCTGCGCGAAGCGGAAACACGCCTCCACGAGAAGGAAGACCAGCACCAGGGCATCCTCGACCGCCTGCAGGAAAACGAATACCGGCTGCGCACCATCATCGAATCCGAGCCCGAGTGCGTCAAGCTGCAGGCCGCCGACGGCACGGTGCTGGAGATCAACCCGGCGGGGCTCCGGCTGCTCGATGCCGGGCGTCCGGAGGACATCATCGGCACGAAGATCTACGACGTCGTCGCGCAGGAATACAAGGACATCTACCGGGAGAACATGCGGCGCGTCTTCGCCGGCGAAGCCGTGGTCTACGAGTTCAAGTCGATCACCCTCAAGGGCCGCGTCTGCTGGATGGAGACGCATGCCGTGCCCTTGCGCGATGCGCGCGGCGCCGTTTATGCGCTGCTCGGCATCACGCGCGACATCACCGAGCACAAGTGGGCCGAGGAGCAGGGACGGCGCCACCAGACCGAGCTGGCGCGGGTGGCCCGCCTGTCGACCATGGGCGAAATGGCCACCGGCCTGGCCCACGAGCTGAACCAGCCGCTCTCGGCGATCGCCAACTTCGCGCGCGGCTGCATCCGCCGGCTGCGCAGCGGCGACGTGGCGCCGGCCGACCTGATCGAGCCGCTCGAGGAAGTCTGCGAGCAGGCGGAGCGCGCCGGCGAGATCATGCGCCACGTGCGCGACTTCGTCCGCAAGAGCGAGCCGAGGATGACCGCCGTCGACATCAACCTGGTGGTGCGCAGCGTGGTCAAGTTCACCGAGCACGAGGCGCGCCAGAACGAAACGGTCGTGACGCTGCACCTGGCGCCCCAGCAGCCCCGGGTGTGGGCCGATTCCATCATGGTCGAGCAGGTGGTCTGCAATCTCGTGCGCAATGCCATGGAGGCCATGGCCGAAACGCGCACCCTGCGCCGCGAGATCATCATCCGGACCGTGCGGAATGGCGGCGATTTCGTCGAGGTCGAAGTCATCGACACCGGACCCGGCATCGACGGCGCCGTCATCGACCAGATCTTCGACCAGTTCTTCACCACCAAGCCGGAGGGCGTCGGCATGGGCCTGTCGATCAGCCGCTCGATCGTCGAGTCGCACGGCGGCAGCATCCGCGCCGAATCGCGCGCGGGCGGCGGCGCCACGTTCCGATTCACCCTGAAGGCCATCCCGATCCGGCTGAACCGCGATGAGCGACGCTACAGTCTTCATAGTTGACGACGACCAGGCCGTCGCCCGCAGCCTGCGCTGGCTGATCGAGACGGTGCGGCTGCAGGTGGAGACCTTCGCCTCGGCCCAGGCCTTCCTCGACGGCTACGACGCCGCGAAGCCCGGCTGCCTGGTGCTCGACGTGCGCATGCCCGGCATGAGCGGGCTGGAACTGCAGGAGCGCCTGGCGGCGCGGCGCTGCTACCACGTGCCGATCATCTTCATCACCGGCCATGGCGACGTGCAGATGGCGGTGCGCGCCGTGCAGGCCGGCGCCTTCGACTTCGTCGAGAAGCCCTTCAACGACCAGGACCTGCTCGACCGCATCCAGCGCGCCATCGCCCACGACGCCGGCCAGCGCGGCAAGGAGGCGCAGCGGGCGCAGCTCAAGGCGCTGTTCGCCGGCCTGACGCCGCGCGAGCGCGAGGTGCTCGACCTGGTGGTGGAGGGCCTGTCCAACAAGGCCGTCGCCAATGCCCTCGGCCTGAGCGCGAAGACGGTGGAGGTGCATCGCGCCAAGGTGATGGAGAAGCTGCATGCGCGCTCCATCTCCGACCTGGTGAAGATGGCGATGCAGAATCAGGCGCCGTAGCGCAGGGACTGACTTTTGCGCTGCGGCGGCAGGTCGGTGCAGCTGCCGTGAGCGAGGTCGGCGGCCAGGCCCATCGTCTCGCCCAGCGTCGGATGCGGATGGTGGATATCGCGGCCGATGGCGGCGGCGTCGCAGCCGCGGCTGACCGCCAGGGCGATCTCGCCGATCATGTCGCCAGCGCCGGGGCCGGCGATGGCGCCGCCCAGCAGTCGCCCGCCCGCCCGCTCGAAGATCAGCTTGGTCATGCCGTATTCGGCGCCGTTGGCGATGGCGCGCCCCGAGGCGGACCAGGGAAAGCGCGCCACCTCCACCGCCATGTCTTGGCGCCGCGCCTCATCCTCGGACAGGCCGACCCAGGCCACCTCGGGCAGGGTGTAGGCGACACCGGGGATCAGCGAGTCGTCGTGGCGGCTGGCCATGCCGGCGGCGGCTTCGGCCGCGACGTGGCCCTGATGCACCGCCTTGTGCGCCAGCATCGGCAGGCCGGCGATGTCGCCGACGGCGTAGATGTGTGGTACGTTGGTCGCCATGCGGGCATTCACCGGAATGAAGCCGGTCTCGCTCACTGCCACCCCCGCCCGCTCGGCGTCGAGGCGCTGGCCGTTCGGCTTGCGCCCGACCGACTGCAGGATCAGGTCGTAGCGCTGGGCATCCGCCGGCGCCATGTCGCCCTCGAAGCGTACCCAGACGCCCTCTTCGTCGGCATGCGCCGCCACGCTGCGCGTGCGCAGCATAATGTTGTCGAAACGATGGCGGTTGCGCACTTCCCAGATGCGCGCCAGGTCGCGGTCTGGGCCGGGCATCAGGCAATCCTGCATCTCCACCACGTCGAGGCGCGCGCCGAGGGCCGAGTAGACCGTGGCCATCTCCAGGCCGACGATGCCGCCGCCGATCACCAGCATGCGGCGCGGGCGCCGGCGCAGTTCCAGCGCGCCGCTGGAATCCACGATGCGTTCGTCCTTCGGCAGGAAGGGCAGGTGGATCGGGTGAGAGCCGGCGGCGATGATGCATTTCCTGAAGCGGATTGCCTGGCGGCCTTCGGCGCTCTCCACTTCCAGGCAGTGGGCGTCGCGGAAGCGGCCGCTGCCGTTGACGATGCGCACCTTGCGCGCACGGGCCATGCCGGCCAGGCCGCCGGTGAGCTGGCCGACTACCTTGTCCTTGTGCGCGCGCAGCGCGGCGAGATCGATCTCGGGCGGATGGAAGCGGATGCCGGCACCGGCCAGCCCGTTCGCCTCCTCCATCGCCGCCGACAGGTGCAGCAGCGCCTTCGACGGGATGCAGCCGACGTTGAGGCAGACGCCGCCCAGCGCCGCATGGCGCTCGACCAGCAGGGTGTCCATGCCGAGGTCGGCGGCGCGGAAGGCCGCCGAATAACCGCCCGGACCGCCGCCGAGCACCAGCATCTCGCACTCGATCTCTTCAGGCTGCGCCGGCGCTTTCGATTGTGTGGCGGCAAAGGCCGCGAACAAAGAAAAACGAGGTGGCGCGGAGGGAAGTGCGCCACCTCGCAAAGGCTGACTTTTCGGCCGCTGCTCCAGGCTTTCCTCGATGACGGCGACGACGTGGCCGGCGGCTACCGCCTCGCCCGGCGCGACGCGCACCTCGACCACGGCGCCGTCGACCGGCGCCGGCACGTCGAGCGCGGCCTTGCCCGACTCCACCGTCACCAGAGTGTCGTCGGCCCAGACGGCGTCGCCGGGCTTGACGTGGACTTCGGCGACCGACAGGTCGCCCTTGTCGCCGACGTCGGGTACGGTGACTTCGTGCAGCCGCGCCACGGCCGTCCTCAGGCCGCCACCGTCACGCTGTTGATCGTCACCCTGCCCGTTACCTCGATCGGGCGCACCAGGGTGTCGAGCACCGGGCAGTGGGACTCGACCGCCTCGACCAGCTTGCGCAATTCCTCCTCGGACGCGGGGCTCTTCAGCGTCGTCTCGTAGGTGATCTTCTGGTAACCGGGCGGGATGGCGGGGTCCATGCCGAACAGGCCCTTGAGGTCCAGCGAGCCCTTCAGGTTCACCTTCACCTCGTCGAGCCGGATGCCCATCATCGAGGCCATCGCCGAGTACATGATTTCCTGGCAGGCGCCGAGCGAAACGAGCAGCAGCTCGACCGGGTTGGCGCCCTTGTCCTGACCGCCCAGTTCCGGCGGCTCGTCCACGACGATCGGCGCGAAGTTGCGCACGTTGCCCGTGCAGCGCACGTCTTCCACCAGCGCCGTCTGCGCCTCGAACACGACGCGCGACATGACGGGATTGTCCTGGATGCCCTTGACAGTCTTACTCAAAGCCTCTTTCAGGGATTGCTGCGACATGATCGGTCTCCTCCTGATGGTTGTCGGAATCGGCAACTGCGTGGGTTGCCCGTCGGAGAATGTGCGGCAAGCCGTCACGAAAAACCATCGGGGCGTTGCCCACGCCAGGTACGGAAAGACCCTAGGCCAGATAGTGGTCAACCAGCAGCGCCGCGAAGAGCAGGAAGAGATAGGTGATCGACCAGCGGAAGCTCGCCTGCGCGGCGCGATCGCTGTAACGGCGCAGCAGGCGCCAGGCGTGGGCGATGAAGATGCCGTCGAGCACCAGCGCCGCGGCGAGGTAGGGCCAGCCGCTCATGCCGATGGCGAACGGCATCAGCGTCACCGCCGCCAGGCCCAGGGTGTAGGCGAAGATGCAGCGCAGCGTGTATTCGCGGCCGCACACCACCGGCAGCATCGGCAGCTTCGCGTCGGCGTACTCGTGGGCGCGGTACAGCGCCAGCGACCAGAAGTGCGGCGGCGTCCACACGAAGATGATGAGGAACAGCAGCCAGGCCTCGCCCGGTGCCTGTCCGGTGACGGCGGCCCAGCCGAGCACCGGCGGCATGGCGCCCGAGGCGCCGCCGATGACGATGTTCTGCGGCGTGCGCGGCTTCAGGATCACCGTGTAGACGATGGCGTAGCCGACGAAGGTGGCCAGCGTCAGCCACATGGTGAAGGGATTCACGAACACGTTCAGCAGCGACAGGCCGATGCCGCCTGTCACACCGGAGAGCAGCAGCGTCTCCAGCGAATTCACCTCGCCGCGCGGCAGCGGGCGCCCCTGCGTGCGCGCCATCACGGCGTCGATCTCCTGCTCGATGAGGCAGTTCATGGCTGCGGCGGCGCCGGCCACCAGGGCGATGCCGAGCGTGCCGGCGAAGAGCGCCTGCAGCGGCACCATCCCCGGCGCGGCGAGGAACATGCCGATGACGGCGCAAAAGACGATCAGGGTGTTCACCCGCGGCTTGGTCAGGCGCAGGTAGCGGCGCAGGCGCTCGGCCGGGCCGGGGCGGACGGTGAGGAGCGTTTCGGCCATTGGCGGTGACCTCCGGTGTCGTTGATGGCCGGCCCAGTCTAGTCCCCCCGACAGTTCGTTCAATCAGGAACATCCGCAGTGTCCCTAGGTAAACATCCTGATTGCCCGTGCCGGTGGCGGGGCCTATCGTTCGCCTACTACGAGACCGGCAGGCAATCCGGCCGTACCGACAAATTAGAGGAGGAGGCAATGGCCATGTTGGACTACGTCTATACCGGCTGGGGCGCGTTCTGGGTGACCATGTTCATGTTCGTCCCCTTTGCCCTGATGGCATTCTGGGTCATCCGCAGGAAAAGCCTGGTCGATACAGGACCCACCCAATTGCAGCCCGGCGAGTTTGCACCCATCGAGGGCGTCTGGCTGACGTTCGCATTCATCTTCTTCGTCGTCGCCAACCTGGCCAGCCTGAAATACATCCCGTGGGCCGCCGCCTCCGGCGGCACCGACGGCGAGGCCGAGGTGCAAATCGACTTCACGGCGAAGTCCTGGGCCTACGACATCTCCAACCGCCAGATCGAGGCCGGCAAGCCGGTGCGCTTCTCCGGCCGGGCGAGCGACACCCAGCACGGCTTCGCCGTCTATCACCCGGACGGCAGGGTGCTGTTCACCATGCTGATGATGCCGGGCACCACCAAGCCCACCTCGGTCGTCTATACGTTCAAGGAGCCGGGCAAGTACGCGGTGCGCTGCCTCGAGTACTGCGGCGTCGCCCACCACCGGATGCAGGACGAACTGACCGTCGT
>PQAF01000026.1 GCA_003105015.1 Rhodocyclales bacterium
GGTGCCGGGCGACGGCGTGGTGACCGGCTACGGCACCGTCAACGGGCGGCTGGTCTTCGTCTTCAGCCAGGACTTCACGGTGTTCGGCGGCGCGCTGTCGGAAGCGCACGCCGAGAAGATCTGCAAGGTGATGGACCACGCCATGAAGGCCGGCGCGCCGGTGATCGGCCTCAACGACTCGGGCGGCGCGCGCATCCAGGAGGGCGTCGCCTCCCTCGGCGGCTACGCCGACGTGTTCCAGAGGAACGTGCTGGCCTCCGGCGTGGTGCCGCAGATCTCGATGATCATGGGCCCCTGCGCCGGCGGCGCGGTGTACAGCCCGGCCATGACCGACTTCATCTTCATGGTGAAGGACTCCTCCTACATGTTCGTCACCGGCCCGGAGGTGGTGAAGACCGTCACGCACGAGGAGGTCACCGCCGAGGAGCTCGGCGGCGCGGTGACGCACAACACCAAGTCGGGCGTCGCCGACCTCGCCTTCGAGAACGACGTCGAGGCGCTGATGATGCTGCGCCGCCTCGTCTCCTTCCTGCCCTCGAACAACCGCGAGAAGCCGCCGGTGGTGCCGACCGAGGACCCGTCCGAGCGCATCGAGATGTCGCTCGACACCCTGGTGCCGGACAACCCGAACAAGCCCTACGACATCAAGGAACTCATCGTCAAAACGGTGGACGAGGGCGACTTCTTCGAGCTGCAGCCCGACTACGCCAGGAACATCGTCATCGGCTTCGGTCGCATGGCCGGGCAGACTGTCGGCATCGTCGCCAACCAGCCGCTGGTGCTGGCCGGCTGCCTCGACATCAAGAGCTCGATCAAGGGCGCGCGCTTCGTGCGCTTCTGCGACGCCTTCAACATCCCGGTGGTGACCTTCGTCGACGTGCCCGGCTTCATGCCCGGCACGGCGCAGGAGTACGGCGGCATCATCAAGCACGGCGCCAAGCTGCTCTACGCCTACGCCGAGTGCACCGTGCCGAAGGTCACGGTGATCACGCGCAAGGCCTACGGCGGCGCCTACGACGTGATGTCCTCCAAGCACCTGCGCGGCGACGTGAACTTCGCCTGGCCCTCGGCCGAGATCGCCGTGATGGGGCCGAAGGGTGCGGTGGAGATCATCTTCCGCGAGGAGAAGGGCGACCCGGCCAAGCTCGCCGCGCGCGAGAAGGAATACAAGGAGAAGTTCGCCAACCCCTTCGTCGCCGGCCACCGCGGCTTCATCGACGACGTCATCATGCCGCACGAGACGCGCAAGCGCATCTGCCGCTCGCTGGCGATGCTGAAGGAAAAGAAACTGGAAAACCCGTGGCGCAAGCACGGCAATATCCCTCTGTGAAAACCATTAACCACAGAGGCACAGAGACACAGAGAACTTCTTTAGTAAGTCTTCTGGGTTTCTCTGTGCCTCTGTGTCTCTGTGGTGAAAGGTTCTAAACCATGTTCAAGAAGATACTGATTGCCAACCGCGGCGAGATCGCCTGCCGCGTCATCAAGACGGCGCGCAAGATGGGCATCCGGACCGTCGCCGTGTATTCCGAGGCCGACAAGGACTCGCGCCACGTCGAGCTGGCCGACGAGGCCGTCTGCATCGGCCCGCCGCCCTCGAAGGAGTCCTACCTCGTCGCCGACAAGATCATCGCCGCCTGCAAGCAGACCGGCGCGCAGGCGGTGCACCCGGGCTACGGCTTCCTTTCCGAGAACGAGGCCTTCTCCAAACGCCTCGAGGAGGAGGGCATCGTCTTCATCGGGCCGAAGCACTACTCCATCGCCGCCATGGGCGACAAGATCGCCTCGAAGAAGCTGGCGCTGGAAGCCAAGGTCAACACCATCCCCGGCTACAACGAGGCCATCGACACGCCGGAGCAGGCCGTCGAGATCGCCAGGAAGATCGGCTACCCGGTGATGATCAAGGCCTCCGCCGGCGGCGGCGGCAAGGGCCTGCGCGTCGCCTACAACGACAAGGAGGCGCACGAGGGCTTCTCCTCCTGCCGCAACGAGGCGAAGAATGCCTTCGGCGACGATCGCGTCTTCATCGAGAAATTCGTCGAGGAGCCGCGCCACATCGAAATCCAGCTGATCGGCGACGCCCACGGCAACTGCGTCTACCTGAACGAGCGCGAATGCTCGATCCAGCGCCGCCACCAGAAGGTCATCGAGGAGGCGCCCAGCCCCTTTATCGACGAGAAGACCAGGAAGGCCATGGGCGAGCAGGCGGTGGCGCTGGCGAAAGCCGTGAAGTACCAGTCGGCCGGCACGGTGGAGTTCGTCGTCGGCAAGGACAAGAGCTTCTACTTCCTCGAGATGAACACCCGCCTGCAGGTCGAGCACCCGGTCACCGAACTGATCACCGGCCTCGACCTCGTCGAGCTGATGATCCGCGTCGCCGCCGGCGAGAAGCTGCCCTTCGCGCAGAAGGACGTCAAGCTCAACGGCTGGGCCATGGAATGCCGCATCAACGCCGAAGACCCGTTCCGCAACTTCCTGCCGTCGACCGGCCGCCTCACGCGCTACATCCCGCCGGCGGAGAACGGCGGCGTGCGCGTCGACACCGGCGTCTACGAGGGCGGCGAGATCTCGATGTACTACGACTCGATGATCGCCAAGCTGATCGTGCACGGCGCCACGCGCGACCAGGCGATCGCCAAGATGCGCGACGCCCTCAACGCCTTCGTCATCCGCGGCGTCTCGTCGAACATCGCCTTCCAGTCGGCGTTGATGCAGCACCCGCGCTTCCAGTCGGGCAAGTTCAACACCGGCTTCATCGCCGAGGAGTTCCCCAAGGGCTTCAGCGCCGAGAGCCTGGTGCACGAGGACCCGCTGCTGCTGGCGGCGGTGGCGGCCTTCGCGCGCCGGCGCTACATCGACCGCGCCATCCGCACCAGCGGCCAGCTGCGCGGGCACGAGCGCAAGGTCGGCAACGAGTGGTCGGTGCTGATGGGCGGGAAGAAGTACGACCTGACGTTGACGCCGATCGGCGGCGGCTACGCGGTCAGCCACGACGGCCAGACCTGCGAGCTGCGCTCGACCTGGCGCCTGGGCGAGCCGATCTTCCGCGGCACCTGGAACAACGAGCCGGTCTGCCTGCAGCTCGAGCGCCTCGGCCTCAAGTACCGCGTCACCCACTGGGGCACGCAGGCCGACATGATGGTGATGACCGGCCGCGCCGCCGAGCTGCTGGCGCTGATGCCGGAGAAGCCGAAGCCCGACCTGTCGAAGTTCCTGCTCTCGCCGATGCCGGGCCTGCTCACCGACCTGTCGCTCAAACCGGGGCAGGAAATCAAGGCCGGCGAAAAGCTGGCGGTGATCGAGGCCATGAAGATGGAGAACATCCTCAAGGCCGACCAGGACTGCGTCGTCGCCGAGGTGCTGGCCAAGAAGGGCGACAGCCTGGCCGTGGACCAGCCGATCGTGCGCTTCGCCTGAGCGCTTCCGCAGCGGGCGTGCGCGCCCGCTGCGTGCTAAGCTGCGCGCCTTTGCCTTCCCGGAGTTCGCCGTGAACCAAATGTCGCAGCAGGGGCTGCTCGAATACTCGGTCGTCTACACCGACCGCGCCCTCAACCACATGTCGCCCGCCTTCCAGGGCGTCATGCGCGACATCTCCGCCATCCTCAAGGAAGCCTACCGGGCGCATTCCGCCATCGTCGTGCCCGGCGGCGGCACCTACGGCATGGAAGCGGTGGCGCGGCAGTTCGCCGCCGGGCGCAAGTGCCTGGTCATCCGCAACGGCTGGTTCAGCTACCGCTGGAGCCAGATCTTCGAGATGGGGCGCATCCCCTCCGAGGAGATCGTGCTGAAGGCGCGCCCGGCCGCGGCAGGCCCCAAGGCGGCCTTCGCGCCGCCGCCGGTCGACGAGGTGACGGCGGCCATCCGCGCGCAGAAGCCTGACCTGGTGTTCGCGCCCCACGTTGAGACCGCCTCCGGCATGATGCTGCCCGACGATTATCTGGACGCGGTGGCCGCTGCGGTACGCGAAGTCGGCGGCCTCTTCGTGCTCGACTGCATCGCCTCCGGCACGATGTGGGTGGACATGGAAGCGCGCGGCGTGGACATCCTGATCAGCGCGCCGCAGAAAGGCTGGAGCGGGCCGTCCTGCGCCGCGCTGGTGATGCTCAACGCGCGGGCGCGGGAACGCATCGAGTCCACTGCCAGCACCAGCTTCGCCGCCGACCTGCGCAAGTGGCTGCAGATCATGGAAACCTACGAAGGCGGCGGCCACGCCTACCACGCCACGATGCCGACCGACGCCCTGGCGGCCGTCGCCCGCGCCATGCAGGAGACGCGCGCGTGGGGCTTCGCGCGGGCGCGCGACGCACAGGCGGAGTTGGGCGCCCGCGTGCGCGCGCTGCTGGAAGGCCGCGGCTTCGGCAGCGTCGCCGCCGAAGGATTTCAGGCACCGGGCGTGGTGGTCAGCTACACCGACGATCCGGACATCCAGTCCGCGAAGAAATTCATCGCGCAGGGCCTGCAGACGGCGGCCGGCGTGCCGCTGATGTGCGACGAGCCGGCGGATTTCCGCAGCTTCCGCATCGGCCTGTTCGGCCTCGACAAGCTGCAGCACATCGACCGCGCCGTGCAGCGCCTCGCCGACGCGCTGGACCGGATGGCCTGAACGGGTGCAGGCCGCCCTCGACCACCTCGTCGTCGCCGCGGCCGACCTCGATGCCGGCGCGGCGTGGCTGGAGGCGCATCTCGGCGTGCCGCTCACACCGGGCGGCCGGCATGCCGCCATGGGCACGCACAACCGGCTGCTGAAGCTCGGCCCGCGGCTCTACCTCGAACTGATCGCCATCGACCCTGAAGCGCCGGCGCCCGGCCGGCCGCGCTGGTTCGGCCTCGACGATGCCGCCCTGAAGGAGAAGATTGCCGAGCGCCCGCGCCTCATCCACTGGGTGGCACGCTGCGACGACATCGCCGCCGCGGCAGCTGCCTGTCCGGAGCCGCCGGGCGACATCCTCGACCTTGCGCGCGGCGACTTCCGCTGGCGCATCACCGTGCCGGTCGACGGCCGCCTGCCCGGCGACGGGCTGATTCCCAGCCTCATCCAGTGGCGTTCGCCCGTGCATCCGGCGGACAAGCTGCCGGACCGCGGCTGCGGCCTCATGAAGCTGGAAGGCTTCCATCCCGAACCGAAGCGCATCCAGGGTTCCCTCTCGGCGCTTGGCCTGGACAAGGCACTGGCGCTCTTCCCGGCGGAGGCGGAAGAAATGCCCGGCCTGGCGGCCTATCTCAGGACGCCGGACGGCCTGCGGGAAATCGACTAAGCTGCTCGTTGCGGGTTAAAGTACCCGGCGTAGCCGTCGAATACGACGCATGGGCAGCCTTGCCCGCATCCGCACATGAACGCCTCAAGCCAACCGAACAGCGTCGCTGCTGCGTCCTCCGATGAGGCGCGGCTGGTGCTGGAATACCGCGCCATCCTCGAGAACGCCTCGGTCGCCATCCTGTTTACGCGGCAGAGCAGGGTGCTGCATTGCAATGCCCGCTTCGCCGAAATGTTCGGCTGGTCGTCGCCGGAGGAACTCCAGGGTCAGCCCGGCTCGGTATTCTGGCTGAGCCTCGAGGACTATGCGGAGGTCGGGCGCAACGCGGGCCCGGTGCTGGCCGCCGGGCAGTCCTTCGAGGTGGAACGCCCGATGCGGCGCAAGGACGGCAGTACCTTTCTTTGCCACATCGTTGCCAAGGCGGTGAACCCGGCCGCCACGACGGAGGGCACGATCTGGATCGGGGAGGATGTCACCGATCGCAGGCGGGCGGAAGAGACCACGCGGCAGCTCATGCTGCAACAGCAGGCGATCCTCGAGAACGCTTCCGTCGGCATCCTGTTCACCCAGGAAGGGAGCATCCGGCATTGCAATGCGCGCATGGAACAGATGTTCGGCTGGGGTCCGGGCGAACTGATCGGCCAGTCGGCGCGCGTCTTTTTTGCCAGCGACGAAGACTATGGCCTGTTCGGGCAGGAAGCCGGGCCCGTCCTGCTGTCCGGCAACCAGCTCGACGTCGAATGGGCCAACGTCCGCAAGGACGGCTCGCGCCTCTGGTGCCGCATCTTGGCGCGCGCCGTCGTCCCCGGGGACGCCACCCAGGGCACCATCTGGACGACGGAAGACGTCTCGGCCCGCCGCGAGGCGCAGCTGGCGCTCATGCAGGCCCACGAGGAGCTGGAAAACCGGGTCGCGGAACGGACCGCCGAACTGGCCGAGACCAACCTGCGCCTGCAGGAAGAAGTCGCCGAGCGGCAACAGGCCGAGGAACGCGTGATGCACCTGGCCAACCATGACGCCCTGACCGGTTTGCCCAACCGGCGCCTGCTGATCGACCGGCTGGGCCAGGCCCTCGCACTGGCGCACCGCGAAAACCATCAGGTCGCGGTGCTGTTCATGGACCTGGATCGCTTCAAGACCATCAACGACTCGCTCGGCCACATGACGGGTGACGCCCTCCTGCAGAACGTCGCGCGCCGCCTCTCCGAAACCTTGCGCGAGGGCGACACCGTCTCGCGCCTGGGCGGCGACGAATTCGTCGTCGTGCTGCCCAGCCTGGACCAGCCCAAGGCTGCCGAGAAGGTCGCGCTCAAGCTTGTCGATGCCCTGGCGCCGCCCATCGATCTCGGCGGCCAGGAGCTCAGGGTGTCGGCCAGCATCGGCATCAGCCTCTTCCCGGAAGACGGCTGCGATACGGAAACCCTGCTGCGCAATGCCGACTCGGCCATGTATCACGCCAAGGACATGGGCAGGAACAATTACCAGTTCTTCATGGAGCAGATGAACGTTGCGGCGGCGGAACGCCTGCGCCTGGAGAACGACCTGCACCGGGCGCTGGAGCGGCAGGAGTTCGAGCTGCATTTCCAGCCGCGCGTGTCCGTGGCGAACGGGCTGGCCTGCGGCATCGAGGCGCTCATCCGCTGGCGCCACCCGGAACGCGGCCTGGTCCTCCCCGGGCACTTCATCCCGGTCGCGGAGGACACCGGGCTGATCGTCCCGATAGGCGAGTGGGTCATCAATGAGGCCTGCCGGCAGGGAACCGCCTGGTGTGCCGCCGGCTTGCCGCAGATACCGGTGGCGGTCAATCTCTCGCCCCGCCAGTTCCGCCAATCGAATCTGGTCGACACCGTGGCGCGCGCGATCGAGCGGCATGGCTGGCCGTGCAACCTGCTCGAACTGGAGATCACCGAGGGCGTGCTGATGCAGCAGACCTCGGACACCCTCAAGACGCTGGAGGCGCTGAACCGGCTGGGAGTCGGGCTGGCCATCGACGATTTCGGCACGGGCTACTCCAGCCTGAGTTATCTCAAGCGCTTCCCCGTGGACTTCCTGAAGATCGACCAGTCGTTCGTCCGCGACATCGCGGTCGATCCGGACGACGCCACCATCGTCACCGCCATCATCGGCCTGGCCCACAGCCTGGGGCTGACGGTCGTCGCGGAAGGCGTGGAAAACGCCAGCCAGCTGGACTTCATCCGGGACGCCGGCTGCGACGAGGCGCAGGGCTACCATATCGGCCGCCCGATGCCGGCCGGGCAGATGGCGGAATGGCTGCTCGCGAACCGCCCGTCCGGTCCCCTCAGAAACGCTTGAAGCGCATGGCCAGGCGGTTGTGGACGTCCTTCGGCATGTCGCCGAGCGACAGGTTGATGCCGAGCGTGCCCTTGAGCGCCACCTCGACGCGGCTATTGCCCTTGGTGCCGATGCGCTCGACGTAGATCGTCGCGCTGTCGCCCATGGTGCCGCCGCCCTCGACCAGCATGTAGCCCTCGTTCGCGTTCTGGCCGGTCACGCGGATGCCGAGTTCCTTGAGCAGTCCGGGCAGCGCCGCCCAGACCTCTTCGAACGGCGCGGCATAGCTTGCCGCGACGCCGGTGCCGCGGTCGGCGCGCGAATCGGACATCGTCGAGCAGCCGGCAAAAGTCAGTCCCGCCAGCACGGCGATCCCCCCCAGAAACAGCCTCCTCCTCATGCATTTCTCCTTCAGGCGAGTTTGGAAAACGCTTCGACCACTTCCGGCGGCGCCTGCACCAGCTCGATCAGCACGCCTTCGCCGGCGATGGGAAACTCCTCGCTGGCCTTCGGGTGCAGGAAGCAGATGTCGTAGCCGGCGGCGCCCTTGCGGATGCCGCCCGGGGCGAAACGCACGCCCTGCGCCGTCAGCCATTCCATGGCCTTCGGCAGGTCGTCCACCCACAGGCCGACGTGGTTGAGCGGGGTGGCGTGGACCGCCGGCTTCTTCTCTGCATCGAGCGGCTGCATCAGGTCCACCTCCACCTTGAACGGGCCGCTGCCCATGGCGCAGATGTCCTCGTCGACGTTCTCCCGCTCGCTGACGAAATTGCCGGTCACCGTCAGGCCCAGCTTGTCCACCCACAGCGTCTTCAGCCGCTCCTTCGAGGGGCCGCCGATGGCGATCTGCTGGATGCCGAGAATCTTGAAGGGTCGTGCGCTCATGTCCGCTCCCGCAAAGCTCAATTCTACTTCGCCCGGGCGCTGCCGAAAGCCGTCCGGGCTACAATGGCGGCATGGATTTCTCGACCACCCTCCAGGCCGCCTGGGCGCGCAACGACTCGCTGCTCTGCGTCGGCCTCGACCCCGACCCGGCGAAATTCCCCGCCGCCCTCAAGGGCCGCGGCGACGCCATCCTCGAATTCTGCAAGTCGATCGCCGACGCCACGGCCGACCTCGCCTGCGCCTTCAAGCCGCAGATCGCCTACTTCGCGTCGAACCGCGCCGAGGACCAGCTCGAGGCGCTGATCCGCCACATCCACGACAAGCACCCGGGCATCCCGGTGATCCTGGATGCCAAGCGCGGCGACATCGGCGCCACCGCCGAGCAGTACGCGCGCGAGGCCTTCGAGCGCTACGGCGCCGACGCGCTGACGGTGAACCCCTACATGGGCTTCGATTCGGTCGAGCCGTATTTCGCCTGGAAGGATCGCGGCGTCATCATCCTCTGCCGCACCTCCAACCCTGGCGGCTCCGACCTGCAATTCCTCGAGACCGGCGGGCGCAAGCTGTACCAGCACGTCGCCGAACTGGTGGCGACGAAATGGAACGCCGGCGGCCAGTGCGCGCTGGTGGTCGGCGCCACCTTTCCCGCCGAGCTGGCCGAGGTGCGCCGCCTCGTCGGCGACATGCCGCTGCTGGTGCCGGGCATCGGCGCCCAGGGCGGCGACATCGCGGCAACAGTCAGTGCCGGCAGGACGGCGTCCGGCACCGGCCTCATGATCAATTCCTCGCGCGCCATTCTCTATGCCGGCAAGGACGAAAATTTCGCTGCCGCCGCGCGCCGCGTGGCACTGGAGACCCGCGATGCCATCAACCGATTCCGGCGCTGAGCACGGCAACGCCCTGCCGATCCTGAACGAGATCCGCCACGCCCTCGCGCGGCTGCTCGAGTCGGGCGAAACCTCCGTGATCGACCTCGGCGCCCTGCCGATGGGCCCGCAGGACGAGGCCGAGCTGCTCGCCGCGCTGGGCGAGGGCGAAGTCGAGGCCACGATCAACGCCGGCGGCCCGAGCAGCGTGCGCGAGACGGCCTTCCATGGCGTCTGGCTGCTGACCCACCGCAACGAGGCCGGTGAAACGCTGGCGCGCTTCATCGAAATCGCCTTCGTGCCCGAGCTGCTCATGAGCCAGGCCGAGGATGTCGCCGATTCGGCCGCGGCGCTGGCAAAAAAATTGGGGCAGGCGCAGAATGGATAAGCGATAGCAATTCGTCATTCCGGGGCCGCGTAGCGGAACCCGGAATCCATGCGGCTTATGGATTCCCGCTTGCGCGGGAATGACGCGTCGGCTATCAGTGCATCCAACAGGAGGTGCCATGGCGCACGACGCTCCGACCATCGCCGAGACCCTGCGACGGCAAGGCATCAGCCGCCGCGGCTTCCTCAAGTTCTGCGCCACCACCGCTTCGCTGATGGCGCTTCCCCCCTCGATGGTCCCGGCCATCGCCGCGGCACTCGAAAAAGCCCGCCGGCCCTCGGTGATCTGGCTCTCCTTCCAGGAGTGCACCGGCTGCACCGAATCGCTCACCCGCTCGCACACGCCCTCGATCGAGGGGCTGATCCTCGAACAGATCTCGCTCGACTACCACCACACCTTGCAGGCCGCCTCCGGCGAGGCCGCAGAAGCCGCGCGCGAGGCGGCCATGCGCGAGAACCACGGCAAGTACCTGCTGGTGGTGGACGGCTCGATCCCGCTCGGCAATGCCGGCTATTCGACCATCGCCGGCATCAGCAACCTCGACATGCTGAAGGAGACCGCCGCCGGCGCGGCAGCGGTGATCGCGGTGGGCAGCTGCGCGGCCTACGGCGGCCTGCCGGCGGCGCTGCCGAACCCGACCGGCGCCGTGCCGGTGTCGGCGATCATCAAGGACAAGCCCGTGATGAACGTGCCGGGCTGCCCGCCGATCCCGGTGGTGATCACCGGCGTGCTGGCGCACTTCCTCACCTTCGCCGCGCTGCCGGAACTCGACGACCGCGGCCGGCCTAAAGTTTTTTACGGCGAGAGCATCCACGACCGCTGCTACCGGCGCCCCTTCTACGACCAGGGCAAGTTCGCCGAGACCTTCGACGACGAGGGCGCGCGCAAGGGCTGGTGCCTGTTCAAGCTCGGCTGCAAGGGGCCGGTCACCTACAACGCCTGCGCCACCACCAAGTGGAACCAGGGCGTGAGCTTCCCCATCCAGTCCGGCCACGGCTGCATCGGCTGCTCGGAGCCGGGCTTCTGGGACATGGGGCCGCTCTACAAGCCGCTGTCGATGCCCATCGCGCCGGTGCAGATGATGGTCGGCGCGGCGGCGGCCGGCGGCGCCATCGCCGGCACCGCCATGGCCATGCGCAACCGCGCGGCGAAGAAAGCGGCGCAGGCGGCGCACCAGAAGGTGACAGTCGACGACCTGGAGAAAGCCAAATGACGAAGCCGACTTTCGTGTGGCTGGCGACCCATCCCATACCCCCTCTCCCGCTGGCGGGAGAGGGCTGGGGTGAGGGTGGATCGGCCGATGACCCCTCACCCCGGCCCTCTCCCCGCAAGCGGGGAGAGGGGGAAATATGACCCCGCTCGAACTGCTCACCTGGGCGCGCGGCCCCGGCCTGTCGATCGCGCTGGCGATCTGCGCCTTCGGCATCCTGCTGCGCCTGTTCGAGATCTTCAGCCTCGGCCGCAAGGCGGATCTCTCCAAGGCGCGCGAGCACAGCCCCGGCAGCGGCTGGCGCACCATCCTCAGCCGCTCGCTGCCGCCGCCGGGCCTCATGAAGCGCGCGCCGGTCACCTACATCGGCGGCTACGTCTTCCACCTCGGCTTCGCCATCACGCTGTTCTTCTTCGTGCCGCACATCGAACTGGTGCGCGGGCTGACGGGACTCAGCTGGCCCGGGCTGCCGACGCAGGTGATCGACATCTCGGCCGTCGCCGGCCTCCTCGCCCTGATCGCCGTGCTGGCGAGCCGGCTCAGCAATCCGGTGAAGCGCCTGCTCTCCGGCTTCCAGGACTACCTCGCCTGGCTGCTCACCTTCCTGCCGCTGGCGACGGGCTACCTGGCCTTCCACCACCTGCTCATCGACTACACGCTGGCGCTGGCGCTGCACATCCTCTCGGTCGAGCTGCTGCTGGTGGCGCTGCCCTTCACCAAGCTCTTCCACACCGTCAGCGTCTTCGTCTCGCGCTGGTACAACGGCGACATCTTCGGGAGAAAGGGGGTGGCGTCATGAGCGCATCGTTCGAACGCGGCTACAACGCCTTCAAGGAGGTGCTCGACGCGCCCATCGCCAGCTTCTTCTCCAGCTGCGTGCACTGCGGGCTGTGCGCCGAGGCCTGCCTGTTCTACACCGAGACCAGCGACCCGAAGTACACGCCGATCCACAAGCTGGAGCCGCTGCGCCGCGCCTGGCAGCAGGAATACACCGTGCTCGGCAGGCTGGCGAAGCTGGTCGGCCTGGCGAAACCCGTCACCGACGCCGAACTGGCCGAATGGAGCGAGCTGGTCTACGACTCCTGCACCCTGTGCGGCCGCTGCTCGATGGTCTGCCCGGTCGGCAACGACATCGCCTACATGGTGCGCAAGATGCGCGAAGGCATGTCGGCCGCCGGCCATGCGCCGGAAGGCCTCGTCACCGCCACCAAGCGCGCCATCCAGAGCGGCAGCCCGGCCGGCGTGAAGTGGGCCACGGTGGAAGCGACGATCAAGCGCGTGCAGAAGGAATTCGGCTTCGAGGTGCCGGTGAACCGCGAGAACGCCGACTACCTGGTGCTGATGTCGTCGTGGGAGATCCTCAACTACCCGGAATACCTCGGCGCCGTCGGCCGCATCCTCAACCGGGCCGGCGCGACGTGGACGCTGGCGCAGGACGCCTACGAGGCCACCAACAGCGGCATCCAGATCGGCGCCTCCGACCTCGCCCGCGAGCTGGTCGGCCGCATCGTCGGCGCCGCCGAGCAGCTCAAGGTGAAATGCGTCATCAGCCCGGAATGCGGCCACGCCTACACCGCCATCCGCTGGGAGGGACCGAACCTGATGGGCCGGCCCTTCGGCTTCGAGGTGAAGCACATCCTCGAAGTGCTCGACGACCTGCGCAAAGCCGGCAAGCTCAAATTGAAAGGCACGCTGGACAAGCCGCTCACCTACCACGACCCCTGCCAGATCTCCCGCCGCGGCGGCGTGTACGAACAACCGCGCACCCTGCTCAACCAGCTGGCGCCGCAATTCCGCGAGATGCACGAGACCGGAACGTTGAACTGGTGCTGCGGCGGCGGGGGCGGCGTCTCCGCCAACGAGCGCGCCGAGTCGCTGCGACTGACTTCCTTCAAGCGCAAGAAGGCGCAGATCGAGGAGCTCGGCGTGAAGACGATGGTGACGGCCTGCGCCAACTGCCGTGTCGTCATGGAAGAGGCGCTGGAGCATTACCACATGGACATCGAAATGCTCGGCCTCACCGAGCTGGTCGCCGAACACCTCGACGAGGGCAAGCCCAATGAGTGAACGTCTCGTCATCGACCCCATCACCCGCATCGAGGGCCACCTGCGCATCGAGGCGCAGATGAAGGACGGCGCCATCGAGGCGGCGTATTCCTCCGGCACCATGGTGCGCGGCATCGAAGTCATCCTGCGCGGGCGCGACCCGCGCGACGCCTGGGCCTTCGCCCAGCGCATCTGCGGCGTGTGCACCCTGGTGCACGCCATCGCCTCGGTGCGCGCCGTCGAGGACGCGCTGAAGATCCGCATCCCGCCCAACGCCGAGCTGATCCGCAACCTGATGATCGGCGCGCAATACATCCACGACCACGTCATGCACTTCTACCACCTGCATGCGCTCGACTGGGTGGACGTGGTCTCCGCGCTGAAGGCCGACCCGAAGGCCACCGCCGCGCTGGCGCAATCGCTGTCGAAGTACGCGAAATCCTCGCCCGGCTATTTCGCCGACGTGCAGGCGAAACTGAAGAAGCAGGTGGACAGCGGCCAGCTCGGCCTCTTCCGCAACGGCTACTGGGGCCATCCGGCGTACAAGCTGCCGCCGGAAGCCAACCTGATGGCGGTGGCGCACTACCTCGATGCGCTGGCCTGGCAGCGCGAGGTGGTGGCGCTGCACACCATTCTCGGCGGCAAGAACCCGCATCCGAATTTCGTCGTCGGCGGCGTGCCGATCGCCATCAGCATCTGGCCCGACCATACCGGCCGCGGCAAGGGGCCGCACTACCGCGGCGGCCAGGGCGGCACCGCGCTCGACGTCACCGGCCTGCAGCGCATCCAGTCGGTGATCCAGTCGATGCGCGAGTTCGTCGACCAGGTCTACGTACCCGACACGCTGGCCATCGCCGGCTTCTACAAGGACTGGTTCAGGCAGGGCGAGGGCCTCGGCAACTTCATGACCTTCGGCGACCTGCCGGCCAAGGGCATGGGCGACCCTTCGGGCTATTTCTTCCCGCGCGGCGCCATCCTCAACCGCGACCTGTCGAAGGTGCACGAGGTCGACCTCAACGCCGACGACCAGGTGCAGGAATACGTCGCCCATTCCTGGTACGACTACGCCGGCGGCAAGACGAAGGGCCTGCATCCCTACCAGGGCGAAACGAAACTGAACTACAGCGGCCCCAAGCCGCCCTTCCAGCAGCTGCCGGTGGAGCAGGCCTATTCCTGGCTGAAGTCGCCGCGCTGGAAAGGCCAGGCGATGGAAGTCGGCCCGCTGGCGCGCGTGCTGATGCTCTACGCGACGGGCCACGCCCAGACGAAGGAGCTGGTCGGCGCCACATTGAAGAAGCTCGACCTGCCGGTGCAGGCGCTGTTCTCCACGCTCGGCCGCACGGCGGCGCGCACGCTGGAGACCAAGATTCTCGCCGATGCCATGCAGGGCTGGCTCGACCAGCTGACGGCCAACATCAAGGGCGGCGACGTCGACACCTTCAACGAGTCGCTGTGGGAACCGTCCTCATGGCCGAAGAGCGCGAAGGGCGTCGGCTTCATGGAAGCGCCGCGCGGCGGCCTCGCCCACTGGATCGTCATCGACAACGAGAAGATCGCCAACTACCAGTGCGTCGTGCCGAGCACCTGGAACGCCGGCCCGCGCGACCCCGACGGCAAGCCCGGCGCCTACGAAGCGGCGCTCGCCGGCCACGCCATCCACGACCCCAAGCAGCCGCTCGAAGTGCTGCGCACCATCCACAGCTTCGACCCGTGCATCGCCTGCGCGGTGCACCTCACCGACGACGAGGGTGAAACCTTCGAGGTCAAGGTGGTTTGAGCGCTGCGGCGGCGCCCGAAGAGTCGATCTTTCACGGACAGCGGAGGCCGCATTCGGCCAGGGGCGGCTGCACGCTGTTACACTTCATCGATTCAGAATATTTCCGCAAGACGACCCATGGAGACCGAGGCATGAGCGGGATGGGCCCGATCAACGGCGGCGAGGTCCTGGTCTATCAGGCCGAGGACGGCTCGGCGCTCGTCGAGGTGCGGCTGGAGCGCGACACGGTATGGCTGACGCAGGCGCAGATGGCGGAGCTGTTCGGGCGCGAGCGGTCGGTCATCACCAAGCACGTCCGCAACGTGTTTCGGGAGGGGGAACTGGCGGAAGAGAGCAATGTGCAAAATTTGCACATTGCCGGTTCGGACAAGCCGGTTGGCTTCTATAACCTGAACGTCATCATCTCGGTAGGCTACCGCGTCAAGTCGCTGCGCGGCACCCAGTTCCGCATCTGGGCCACGCGGGTGTTGCGCGACCATCTGGTCAAGGGCTATTCGGTCAATGCGGCGCGCCTGCGCGATCTTCGCCAGGCGGTGCGGCTCATCGCCGACACGGCACGGCGCCGCGACCTCGCCGGAGACGAAGCCCAGGCCCTGCTGGCCATCGTCGGGGAGTACAACCGCGCACTGGAACTCCTGGACGACTACGACCACCAGCGCGTGGCCAAACCCGGGCCGGGAGGCGCGGCGCGCTATGTGCTGGGCCATGACGAGGCCCTGCGCATCGTCGGCCGCCTGCGCGAACGGTTTGCTGCCTCGGATATTTTCGGCGTCGAAAAGGACAAGGGGCTGGAGAGCGCGCTGGGGGCGATCATGCAGACCTTCGGCGGCAGGGAGCTGTATCCCGGCCTGGAGGAGAAGGCGGCGCACCTGCTGTATTTCCTGGTCAAGAACCATGCCTTCGTCGACGGCAATAAGCGCATCGCCGCGGCGCTGTTCCTTTGGTATCTGGAACGCAACGGCGCCCTGCTGAGGGACGACGGCACGCCGCGCATGACCAACGGCACGCTGGTGGCGCTGACGCTGATGATCGCCGAGAGCCGGCCCGAGGAAAAGGACATGCTTGTGCGCATCGTCATGCACCTGCTGGCAGGGGGAGATTGAGCATGGCCACAGGCACCTCAGAACACGGCCACAGCGTCCATGACCCCAAGCAGCCGCTCGAAGTGCTGCGCACCATCCACAGCTTCGACCCCTGCCTCGCCTGCGCGGTGCACCTCACCGACGAAGAAGGCGAGAGTATTCGATCCAGATGGTTTGAACGCTGCGGCAGGTGCGGCGAGTCTTCTTTACGGCTGCATTCGGCTCGGTACGGGCCGATGCTAACGGTTTCGTCTGCCCGGGATTTTGAAGTTGTAATATGGATGCAGTAATGCGACACGCATCGCCCATTAAGGCACTACAAGCGCATATTACTTACTACTTACTGACTAGATGGCAAATCATATTCGGACCCGACAAGTGCGACATTGATTGTTAGCGGCACAGAATGGGAGGAACCATGCAGGGCAAGTACGAGCCTCTTGAGCTATTCCTTCGTGCAGTCCCCTCGAGCACAAGCGAAGTGACTCTGTCCTTTGCAGACATTGAGCGCATCATAGGGGCACCCCTACCGGCTTCTGCGAAATCTCATCGTCCATGGTGGGGGAACCAGAAGCACTCAAAGACGCGTCCACAAGCTCACGCTTGGTTATCCGCCGGTTTTTTGGTTGATATGGCTAACCAGGGGAGCAGCTATGCCTCCGTTAGGTTCAAGCGTGTGCGCTAACCCATTCGAGTGGATGCTCTGCCAGCAAGCTTGGCTTACCGCATCCGCGTCTCTTCGGCGAGACGTTTGTCTCTTACTTCAAACGATGGGCTGCAGGAAGACTCAAATCGGAAAAGTTGAATGCGTACCAAAGAAATCGGCTTCATAAATCGGTCGACTGGCTGTGGCCGATTGCATGGGAGGGGCTAAGTAATCCCCGAAAGTCGCCTATGGCGACCCCTCTGGTAGTTTCTATACAGCTTGACTAGAGTGCAAAGGAAGCGTGATGGCCGATATCCCGAAGAACATGCAAATATTCGATCTTGTCACCCTTCGGATCCTTGAGCGGCTATACGAGGCTTTCCCGATGCCAATCGAAATTACGCCTGGCTCAATTGGGATTGAAATCACATCAGACGTGGCTACCTCGGACGATGCATGGAGTGCTATATCAGTAGCCGATGCCACATTGCCATGGCTTGCTAACGAGGGTTTTCTTCGATATGAGACCGTTACGAACGTCGGTACTTTTCGCGAGGTGCAACTGACATTGAAGGGTCTGTCCATTCTTGGTTCTGTTCCTTTGTCGATCACTCAGAGCGAAGTACCCGAGCCAATTATCAAGAAGGTCAAAAAAGTTCTTACGTCCGGTGCGGAAAAGGCTGGGGCTGACGCAGTGAAAGCTGTATTGAATGAAGTATTTCGGCTGGCCATGAATGCGCCAAATATACTTTCTTCCGCGGGCGGCATCAGCGTGTAAACGCCTTTTAGTACTGTCTCGTAGCGGACGCTCCTGAACTTCACTTTATCTATCCGTTCGGGTCGATAGCTTCAGTTAGCCGCGCCATCGCCGTATCACAGTTACTGACTTTTCCTGCCGCCCTGATTCGGTTGGCCCTGGATGCGTTTTACAGATTGACGATGCAATCGCCAATCCGCAAAGCTACTTGGCCGCAGCTTTATTCGACCAGACCAGCATCGCCACGCCGGCGGCGATCATCGGCAGCGACAGCCACTGGCCCATGCTGATGGTGTAGCTGAGGCCGAAGATGCCGGCGTCCGGCTCGCGGAAGAATTCGGCGATGAAGCGCACCGCGCCGTAGCCGATGAGGAACACCGCCGACACTGCGCCCAGTGCGCGCGGCTTCGCCGAGAACCACCACAGCACGGCGAAGAATACGACGCCCTCGAGGAAGGCCTGGTAGAGCTGGGAGGGGTGGCGCGCAACGGCGTCGACGTGCGGGAACACCATCGCCCAGGGCAGCGAAGGATCGGCGGCGCGCCCCCACAGCTCGCCGTTGATGAAGTTGCCGAGGCGGCCGAAGCCGAGTCCCGGCGGCACCAGCGGGGCGATGAAGTCCATCACGGCGAACCAGGCGAGCTTTTTCTTGCGCGCATACAAAGTCAGTGCCGCCAGCACGCCGAGGAAGCCGCCGTGGAAGCTCATGCCGCCCTTCCAGACGGCGAGGATTTCCAGCGGGTTGGCGAGGTAGTGCGCCGGCTCGTAGAACAGCACCTGGCCGAGCCGCCCGCCGATGACCACGCCGAGCACGCCGTAGAAGAGCAGGTCGTCGATGTCCTTCGCCGTCCAGTTCAAGTCGGGCCGGCGCGCGATGCGCCGGCGGCCGAGCATCACGAAGGCGACGAAGCCGGCGAGGTACATCAGCCCGTACCAGCGCACCGACAGCGGGCCGAGGGAAAAGGCCACGGGATCGATGTGGGGATAGGTCAGCATGGCGGGGATGATAAGGGCAAATTGACGCTTCGCCGTCGAGGTGATACTTTCGTATTACCTGATTTGCCGGAGCCGCCATGACCGTCACGACAACCATCAAGCTTCCCGACGACCTGAAAGAGCGCGTCGCGTCCGCCGCCGCCGCCAGCGGCAAGACGCCGCATGCCTGGATGGTGGAAGCCATCGAAGCCCAGGCGGCGCTTGCGCAGCGCCGGCAGGCTTTCGTCGCCTCGGCGCTGAAGGCGGAGCAGGAAGTGGCCGAGTATGGGCTGGTCTACGACGCCGACGAGGTGTTCAGCTACATCCTGACCAAGGCCGAGGGCAAGCGCGCGGCCAAACCCAAGCCGCGCAAGCGCTAGCCGCCTTGACCCGCCTCGTCTTTGCGCCGGGCGCGCTGCGCGATATCGAACGATTGACGGAATTTTTGATCGAACAGGATGCCTATGCCGCGGGAGCCACGGCGCGGATACTGATCGAAGGCCTCGGCATCCTGAAACAGCACCCGCTCATCGGACGCGAAGCCGAAGCCGGCTTGCGCGAACTGGTCATTTCGAGAGGGCGCAGCGGCTATGTGGCCCTCTACCGCTTCGATGTCGCCACGGATACGGCGCTCGTCCTGGCCATCCGACACCAGCGGGAGGGCGGTTACGCCTGACCAAGCGGTAAAATAGACGCCAGATCATCTGAACCCCCGGAGTCCCGCCATGCCCGAATACCGTTCCCGCACTTCCACCCACGGCCGCAACATGGCCGGCGCGCGCGCGCTGTGGCGCGCCACCGGCATCAAGGAAGGCGATTTCGGCAAGCCGATCATCGCCGTGGTCAATTCGTTCACGCAGTTCGTTCCGGGCCATGTGCACCTGAAGGACATGGGCCAGCTGGTCGCCCGCCAGATCGAGGCGGCCGGCGGCATCGCCAAGGAGTTCAACACCATCGCCGTCGACGACGGCATCGCCATGGGCCACGGCGGCATGCTGTATTCGCTGCCCTCGCGCGAGCTGATCGCCGACTCGGTCGAGTACATGGTGAACGCCCACACGGCGGACGCCATGGTGTGCATCTCCAACTGCGACAAGATCACCCCGGGCATGCTGATGGCCGCCCTGCGCCTGAACATCCCGGCGGTATTCGTCTCCGGCGGGCCGATGGAGGCGGGCAAGGTGAAGTGGCACGGCGAGTACCGCATGGTCGACCTGATCGACGCCATGATCGAGGCGGCGGACTCGCACAACAGCGACGAGGACGTGAAGGCCATGGAGCGCTCGGCCTGCCCGACCTGCGGCTCCTGCTCCGGCATGTTCACCGCCAACTCGATGAACTGCCTGACCGAGGCGCTCGGCCTGGCGCTGCCCGGCAACGGCTCGCTGCTCGCCACCCACGCCGACCGCGAGAAGCTCTTCGTCAAGGCCGGCCGGCTGATCGTCGACCTGGCGAAGCGCTACTACGAGAAGAACGACGCCTCGGTGCTGCCGCGTTCCATCGCCAGCTTCAAGGCCTTCGAGAACGCCATCGCCCTCGACATTTCGATGGGCGGCTCGACCAACACCGTGCTGCACCTGCTCGCCGCGGCGCAGGAAGCCGGCGTGAATTTCACCATGGCTGACATCGACAGAATGTCGAGAAGGGTTCCGTGCCTGGCCAAGGTGGCGCCGGCGACGCAGCAATACCACATGGAGGACGTGCATCGCGCCGGCGGCATCATGGCCATCCTCGGCGAACTCGACCGCGCCGGCCTGCTCCACCGCGACTGCCCGACGGTGCTCTATCCGACGCTGGGCGAGGCGCTCGACTGCTGCGACGTGAAGCGCAATGCCGATCCCAAGGTGCACGAGTACTACCGCGCCGCGCCGGGCGGCGTGCCGACGCAGACGGCCTTCTCGCAAAGCCGCCGCTATCCGAAGCTCGACCTCGACCGCGCCAACGGCTGCATCCGCGACAAGGCGCACGCCTATTCGCAGGACGGCGGCCTGGCGGTGCTGTTCGGCAACATCGCCGAGAAGGGCTGCATCGTGAAGACGGCGGGCGTCGACGAGTCGATCCTGACATTCACCGGCCGCGCCCGCGTCTGCGAATCGCAGGAAGAGGCGGTGGAGAAGATCCTCGCCGGCAAGATCGTCGCCGGCGACGTCGTCGTGGTGCGCTACGAAGGGCCGAAGGGCGGCCCCGGCATGCAGGAGATGCTCTACCCGACCTCGTACATCAAGTCGATGGGGCTGGGAAAGGAATGCGCGCTGCTCACCGACGGCCGTTTCTCCGGCGGCACCTCGGGCCTCTCCATCGGCCACGCCTCGCCCGAGGCGGCGGCCGGCGGCGCGATCGGCCTCGTCGAGGAGGGCGACACCATCGAGATCGACATCCCCAACCGGCGCATCCACCTCGCCGTGGAAAAGTCAGTCCTGGCGGCACGGCGTGCGGCGATGGAAGCGAAGGGCGACGACGCCTGGAAGCCGGCCAAGCGCGAGCGCACCGTCTCGGCGGCGCTGCAGGCCTACGCCGCCATGACCACCAGCGCCGACACCGGCGCGGTGCGGGACGTGAAGCAGCTTGGCGGACGCTGAGGCCTTCGAGCAGCTCTACAGCGGCCGGCTGTGGAGCCTGCTGTCCTGGCAGCAGCTGACGGACTTCTGGGCGCGCATCGACCGCGGCGCCGGCTGGTATCTGTATGCCGTGGGCGAACCCCTGCCGTCGGCGCCCGCGGCGGCGGCCGAGGTCGAGCGTTTCATCGCCGAGACCGACGCCCTGCTGCGCAAGGAACATCACCACGACTACTGCGGCATCGTCTACGCCGACGACCTCGACGCGCCGCGCATGGTGAAGATCTACGATCCGAACAACCTCGGCTCGTCCTGCGGCACCGGCAAGCACCCGCATCCGCCCGGCTGGATCATGAGCCGCGTGCTGCCCGTCGCGCTGGAACGCCCCGGCCCCCTGCCGGAAGCCCGCAAGCGCTGGTGGCGCTCCCTGTTCGGTAGCTGATCGTCCCGCTTGCCCTTTGGCGAAGCCGCGACCATAATTCCGACAAAATTACTCGGAAATAACCCATGCCCAACAGACTTGCCGGCGAGACCTCGCCCTATTTGCAGCAGCACGCGGAGAACCCCGTGGATTGGCGTCCATGGGGTGAGGAAGCGCTTACATTGGCGAAGCGGGAAGACCGGCCGATCCTGTTGTCCATCGGCTACTCCGCCTGCCACTGGTGCCACGTCATGGCCCACGAATCCTTCGAGGATGCGGAGGTGGCGGCGGTGATGAACCGGCTGTTCGTGAACATCAAGGTGGATCGCGAGGAGCGGCCGGACCTCGACCAGATCTACCAGACCGCGCACCAGATGCTGACCAGCCGCGCCGGCGGCTGGCCGCTGACGATGTTCCTCACGCCGGACGGCGCGCCCTTTTTCGGCGGCACCTACTTCCCCAAGACGCCGCGCTACGGCCTGCCCGGCTTCGCCGACCTGTGCCAGCGCGTGGCGGAAGCCTGGCGCGACAAGCGCGGCGACATCGCGCAGCAGAACGAGGAATTGCTGCGGGCGCTCAAGGGCGGCTCGGCGGCGCGGCCGCTCAGCGGCGAACTCGCTGCCGCTCCGCTCAAGCTCGCCGTCGAGCGCGCGGCGCAGGCCTACGATCCGCAGTTCGGCGGCTTCGGCGGCGCGCCGAAGTTTCCGCATCCCGCCGACCTGGAACTGTTGCTGCGCCGGCATGCCGCGACGGGTGAGGTGCGCTGCGGCGAGATGGCGCTCACCACCTTGCGCCGCATGGCCGAGGGCGGCATCTACGACCAGCTCGGCGGCGGCTTCTGCCGCTACAGCGTGGACGAGCGCTGGGCGATCCCGCACTTCGAGAAGATGCTCTACGACAACGGGCCGCTGCTGCGCCTGTATGCGGATGCCTGGCTGATCTCGGGCGATCCGCTGTTCAAGCGCGTCGCCGAGGAGACCGCCGGCTGGGTGATGCGCGAGATGCAGTCGCCGGAGGGCGGCTACTACTCCTCGCTCGATGCCGACTCCGAGCACGAGGAGGGCAAGTTCTACGTCTGGTCGCGCGAAGAAGTCAGTCGCTGTACCACGGCGGAGGAATACGCGGTGGCGGCGGCGCACTACGGCCTGGAGCGGCCGGCGAATTTCGAGGGCGCGCACTGGCATCTGCACGTCGCCCTGCCGCTCGCCGAGGTCGCCGGGTCGCTCGGCAGGCCGCTGGCCGAGTGTGAGCGCCTGCTCGCCTCGGCGCGGGAGAAGCTGTTCGCGACGCGCGAGCGGCGCATCCGCCCGGGCCGCGACGACAAGATCCTGACCAGCTGGAACGCCCTCATGATCGAGGGCATGGCCCATGCCGGGCGCGTGCTCGGCCGCGACGACTGGTTGGCGTCGGCGCGGCGCGCACTGGATTTCATCCGCCGCGAGATGTGGAAGGACGGGCGCCTGCTGGCGACCAGCAAGGACGGCCGTGCCCACCTCAACGCCTATCTCGACGACTACGCCTACCTGCTCAAGGCGGTGCTGGAACTGCTGCAGGCGGAATTCGACACCGGGCTGCTGGCCTTCGCCGAAGCGCTCGGCGACGCCCTGCTCGCGCATTTCGAGGATCGAAGGCGCACCCTCTCCCCCGGCCCCTCTCCCGCAAGCGGGCGAGGGGAGGTTCTTGAGTCGCACAGCGACCAAACAGGGATGGGCGGCTTCTGGTTCACCAGCCACGACCACGAAGCCCTGATCCATCGGGTCAAGGCGGGCCACGACAGCGCCATGCCCTCCGGCAACGGCGCGGCGGCCTTCGCCTTGCAGCGCCTGGGGCATGTGACGGGCGAAACGCGGTTTCTGGAAGCCGCGGACCGTACCCTGCGCCTGTACTACCCCGACATGGAGCGCCAGCCCGGCGGCTTTGCCACCCTGCTGGCCGCGCTGGACGAGGCGATTGCCCCTCCTGCCATCGTTGTCTTGCGTGGACCGGAAGATCAACTCACTGAGTGGAAAAGAAAAATTGCCGGGCACTATTGGCCCTGGGCGCTGACGCTGGGGCTGCCGGCGCAGGCCGGCAAGCTGCCGCCCGCCCTGAACAAACCGCTGAAGGAGGGTGTCAACGCCTGGGTCTGCTCGGGCGTTAAATGTCTTGAGCCGATCGACGATTTCTCTTGTCTGGAACGGGTTTGCAAGACCCCGGAATTGATTTAGAGTATCGGCGCATTTTCCAACCACGCCTAAGAGGAATTAGTTCAATGAAACTGCTGAAAACGCTGCTGCTCGCCGGCGCCGGCCTGCTGATCGCCGGCCAGGCCTCCGCTGATGAAGCCCTGGCGAAAGCCAAGAACTGCATGAGCTGCCACGCCGTCGACAAGAAAGTCGTCGGCCCGTCCTACAAGGACGTTGCCAAGAAGTACGCCGGCAACGCCGCTGCCGCCGCCACCCTGGAAGCCAAGGTGAAGAAGGGCGGCTCGGGCGTGTGGGGCACGGTGCCGATGCCGCCGAACCCGGCCGTTTCCGACGCCGACATCAAGAAACTGGTGGCCTGGATTCTCGCGGCCAAGTAACCGGCGTCTGCTGCACAAAAGGCCAGCCCGCGGGCTGGCCTTTTTTATTGACATCGCCCCATGCGCCCAGCACAATCCCCGCGCGTTCACCCGCGTAAAAAGAATTCAAATTTTCTGGAGACGATGACCATGCGATTCACCGCCAAGACGATCAGCCTCGCTGTCGCTTCCGCCTTTGTCGTGCTCGGCTGCGGCAAGCCGGAAGCGCCCCCGCCGCCGAAGGCCGAGCAGCCCGCCGCGCCGCCGGCCAAGCCGACGGTCACCGTGAAAATCGGCCACGTCTCGCCGCTGACCGGCCCGCAGGCCCACCTCGGCAAGGACAACGAGAACGGCGCGCGCCTGGCCATCGAGGAAGCCAACGCCAGGAAGCTGGAAATCGGCGGCGCCGTGGTGACCTTCGATCTGCTCGGCGAGGACGACCAGGCCGATCCGAAGCAGGGCACGACGGTGGCGCAGAAACTGATCGACGCCAAGGTGAACGGCGTCGTCGGCCACCTCAACTCCGGCACCACCATTCCGGCCTCCAAGCTCTATCACGACGCCGGCATCCCGCAGATATCGCCTTCGGCCACCAATCCGAAATACACGCAGCAGGGCTTCAAGACCGCCTATCGCGTGATGGCCAACGATGAACAGCAGGGCAAGGTGCTGGGCGATTACGCCACCCATCAGCTGGCCGCCAAGAAGATCGCCATCATCGACGACCGCACCGCCTACGGCCAGGGCGTCGCCGACGAGTTCGAGAAGGCCGCCAAGGCCGGCGGCGCCACCATCGTCGCGCGCGAGTTCACCAACGACAAGGCCACCGACTTCGCCGCCATCCTCACCAAGATCAAGTCGAAGAAGCCGGACATCGTCATGTACGGCGGCATGGACGCCCAGGCCGGCCCGATGGCGCAGCAGCTGAAGAAGCTCGGCATCAAGTCCAGGATGCTGTTCGCCGACGGCGGCTGCACCACCGAATTCCACAAGCTGTCCGGCGACGCCGGCGAGGGCCACTACTGCTCGCTGCCGGGACTGCCGCTGGACAAGATGCCGGGCGGCCCCGCCTTCAAGGAGAAGTACGCCAAGCGCTTCAACGTCGACATCCAGCTGTATGCGCCCTACGCCTACGACGCGGCCAGCGTCATGATCGACGCCATGCAGCGCGCCAACTCGGTGGAGTCGGCGAAGTACCTGGAGGCACTGCCGAAGACCAACCTCGACGGCGTCACCGCCAAGATCACCTTCGACGAGAAGGGCGACGTCAAGGATGCGGCGATCACGCTGTACCAGGCCAAGGGCGGCAAGTGGGAGGCGCTGGAGAGCATCGGCGGCGGCGCACCGGCCCCGGCGCAACCCGCCGCCATGGAAGGCATGGGCGGCATGACCGCTGCGCCCGCGGCAGCGCCTGCAGCCGCGGCACCCGCCGAGAAGAAGTAAGCAGCATCTTTGTCAGGCAGACGGCACCTTCGGGTGCCGTTTGTTTGTAGACTGGGCGCGATGGACACCTTCATCCAGCAGATCATCAACGGCCTCGTCCTGGGCAGCATCTACGCCCTCGTCGCGCTCGGCTACACGATGGTCTACGGCATCCTCGGCCTGATCAACTTCGCCCACGGCGAGGTGGTGATGATCGGCGCCCTCACCGCGCTCACCGTCATCAAGCTGCTGGCCGACAGCGGCCTGCCCGGCACGCTGGTCGTGCTGATCGGCATGCTGGCGGCGATTCCGGTGTGCATGGCGCTCGGCTTCACCATCGAGCGCGTCGCCTACCGTCCGCTGCGCAACGCCCCGCGCCTCGCCCCGCTCATCACGGCCATCGGCGTCTCGATCGTGCTGCAGCAGCTGGCGATGATCTTCTGGGGCCGCAACTACCATGCCTTCCCGCCGATCCTGCCGACCACCGGGCGCGACATCGGCGGCGCCCACATCACCGACCTGCAGATCGTCATCGTGCTGCTGGCGGCGGCGATCATGGCCGGCCTGATGCTGCTGGTGAACAAGACGCGCCTCGGCCGCGCCATGCGCGCCACGGCGGAAAACCCGCAGATCGCCGGGCTGATGGGCGTGAACATCAACGTCATCATTTCGGCCACCTTCCTCATCGGCTCGGCGCTGGCGGCGGTGGCCGGCGTGATGGTCAGCGCCAACTACTCCATCGCCCATTACCACATGGGCTTCATCCTCGGCCTGAAGGCGTTCACCGCCGCCGTGCTCGGCGGCATCGGCAACCTGCCCGGCGCCATGCTCGGCGGCGTGCTGCTGGGATTGATCGAGTCGCTCGGCGCCGGCTACATCGGCGACCTCACCGGCGGCTTCCTCGGCAGCCACTACCAGGACGTCTTCGCCTTCTTCGTGCTGATCCTGGTGCTGGTCTTCCGGCCCTCCGGCCTGATGGGCGAAAAGGTGGCGGAGCGGGCATGATCACTGACCGGCGGAAAGCCCTGCTCGGCATGGTCCTCATCGGCGTGGCGCTGGCCCTGCTGCCGTTCATCATCGGCAAAGGCCTCGGCAACGCCTGGGTGCGCGTGCTCGACTTCGCCCTGCTCTACGTCATGCTGGCGCTGGGGCTGAACATCGTCGTCGGCTTCGCCGGCCTGCTCGACCTCGGCTACATCGCCTTCTACGCCGTCGGCGCCTACCTCTACGCGCTGCTCGCCTCGCCGCACTTCGGCCTGCACTGGCCGGTGTGGGCGATCCTGCCCCTGGGCGCGCTGGTGGCCGGCATTTTCGGCGTTTTGCTCGGCGCGCCGACGCTGCGGCTGCGCGGCGACTACCTCGCCATCGTCACGCTCGGCTTCGGCGAGATCGTGCGCATCTTCATGAACAACCTGAACGCGCCGATCAATATCACCAACGGCCCGCAGGGCATCAGCCAGATCGACCCGGTGCGCATCGCCGGCGTGCCGCTGTCGAAGACCTTCGAGGCCTTCGGCCTGAGCTTTCCCTCCGTCTATCTCTACTACTACCTGTTCCTGGCGCTGACCCTGCTCGTCATCTTCGTTTCCATCCGCCTCGAGGATTCGCGCATCGGCCGCGCCTGGGTGGCGATCCGCGAGGACGAGATCGCCGCCAAGGCCTGCGGCATCGACACGCGGAACGTCAAGCTGCTCGCCTTCGCCATGGGCGCCACCTTCGGCGGCGTCGCCGGCGGCCTCTTCGCCGGCTTCCAGGAATTCGTCAGCCCGGAGAGCTTCGGCCTGATGGAATCCATCATGGTGCTGTGCATGGTGGTGCTGGGCGGCATGGGCCACATCCCCGGCGTCATCCTCGGCGGGCTGCTGCTGGCGATCCTGCCGGAGGCGCTGCGCCACGGTGCCGTGCCGATGCAGCAGGCGGCCTTCGGCAAGGTGCTGCTCGATCCGGAGTCGCTGCGCATGCTGCTGTTCGGCCTGGCGCTGATCGCCGTCATGCTCTACCGCCCGGCCGGCCTGTGGCCCGAAGCCCGGCGCAAGCGCGAATTCCTCGCCGAGAAGGCCAAATGAGCGAACTCCTCCTCGACGCCCAGTCGATCGGCAAGAGCTTCGGCGGCGTGCGCGCGCTGCACGACGTCTCGCTCTCGATCCGCCGCGGCGAGATCTACGGCCTGATCGGCCCCAACGGCGCCGGCAAGACCACCTTCTTCAACGTCCTCACCGGACTCTATTCGGCGGATCGTGGCCAGTTCGTCTTCGACGGCGCGCCGCTGAAGATCGCCGCGCCGCACGAGGTCGCCGCCGCCGGCATCGCGCGCACCTTCCAGAACATCCGCCTCTTCGCCAACATGACGGCGCTGGAGAACGTCATGGTCGGCCGCCACCTGCGCACCTCGGCCGGCGTCGTCGGCGCCGTGCTGCGCAACCGCGCCACGCGCGAGGAGGAGGAGGCCATCGCCCAGCGCGCCCATGAGCTGCTCCAGTATGTCGGCATCCACCGGCACAGCAACATCCTGGCGCGCCACCTCGCCTATGGCGACCAGCGCCGGCTCGAAATCGCCCGCGCCCTCGCCACCGAGCCGAAGCTGCTCGCGCTGGACGAGCCGGCCGCCGGCATGAACGCGACGGAAACGGCCTCGCTCAAGCAGCTCATCGAGGCGCTGCGCGCCGACGGCCTGACGATCCTGCTCATCGAGCACGACGTAAAGCTGGTGATGGGCCTGTGCGACCGCGTCGCCGTCCTCGACTACGGCGAGAAGATCGCCGAGGGCGTGCCGGCCGAGGTGCAGCGCGACCCGAAGGTGATCGAAGCGTATCTCGGAGGCGCCGTTGCTTGAGGTAAGGGATCTCCACGTCTCCTACGGCAATATTTCTGCCGTCAAGGGCGTCAGCTTCGATGTGGCGGCCGGCGAAATGGTCTGCCTGATCGGCGCCAACGGCGCCGGCAAGACCACCACGCTGAAGGCGCTGGCGCGCCTGCTGCCGGCGCAGGGCGCCATCCATTACCGCGGCCACAGCATCCTGCACCGCCCGGCGCATGCGCTGATCGGCGAAGGCCTGACCCTGGTGCCGGAGGGGCGCGGCGTCTTCGCGCGCCTGACCGTCGCGGAAAACCTCGACATGGGCGCCTATTGCCGCCGCGACCGCGCCGAGATCGCCGCCGACCTCGACCGCGTCTACGGCCTGCTGCCGCGGCTGAAGGAGCGGGCCGATCAGCTCGCCGGCACGCTCTCCGGCGGCGAGCAGCAGATGCTCGCCATCGGCCGCGCCCTGATGAGCCGGCCGAAGCTGCTGCTGCTCGACGAGCCCTCGATGGGCCTGGCGCCGATCATGGTGCAGAAGGTGTTCGAGGTGATCCAGTCGGTCGCCGCCCAGGGCGTCACCATCCTGCTGGTGGAACAGAATGCCCGGCTGGCGCTGTCGGTGGCCTCGCGCGGCTACGTCATGGAAAGCGGCACCATCACCCTCAGCGATACGGGACCGGCACTGCTCGCCAACCCGAAGGTGCGCGAAGCCTATCTGGGGGAGTGAGCCCGCCTATTTGGCGGGGTGGAGTATCCGCGCCAGGCGCGGCGCCGGACGCAGCAGGTCGGCCAGCGTATGGCGGTCGAGTTCGGCGAAAAAGGCGTCCGCCGCCTTCTTGAATACCCCCTTCAGCAGGCAGGCCGGCGCGATGTTGCATGCGCTGCTCTCGGCATCGAAGCACTCGACCAGCGCCAGGCTTTCCTCGGTGCCGCGCACCACCTCGCCGACGCCGATGTCCTCGGGCGCGACGGCCAGGCGCAGGCCGCCGCCCTTGCCGCGCAGCGTCTCGACATAACCCTGGCGCGCCAGGAAATGCACCACCTTCATGAGGTGGTTTTCCGAGATACCATAGGCGGCGGCGATCTCGCCGATGGTGACGAGCTCGTCGCGCCGCACGCCGAGGTACATCAGCACGCGCAGGGTGTAGTCGGAGAAGGTGGTCAGCCGCATGGGGCATCCGATCGGCGAAGTTTAAAGATGTATTGCAGATGTTGATTATCCCGGAAACGGGTGGTATAGTGAAGATGTATCTTTGGTACTGCTTCTAAGGAATCCATGATGGCGGAACAACCAGCGAACATGCCGACGGAAGAAGCGATCCGCGCCGCCCTGCGCAGCGTGATCGACCCGGAAGTGGGCATGAACGTGGTCGACCTCGGCCTCGTCTATGGCATCGAGATCGCGCCGGACCGGGTGCGCGTCGCCATGACCATGACGACGCCGGCCTGCCCCATGGGCTCCATGATCACCGAGGATGCACGCGAGGCGATTCGCGACATCGCGCCGGACGGCGCCGACATCGTCGTCGACCTGGTCTGGGATCCGCCCTGGAGCTCGGAGCTGATGTCTGAGAACGCCAAGCGACATTTCGGCTGGTCCTGACGGACCGCCGGACCACCCCAACCCCGACAGGAGAACCAACATGACCACCGCAACCGCAGAAACCACCGTCGACGTGCGCAACATCGTGCCGCGCGAGCGCCATCCGCTGATTTTCGATACGTACCGGAACCTGGCCGCGGGCGAAACCTTCCTGCTGGTGAACGACCACGATCCGAAGCCGCTCTACTACCAGTTCCAGGCCGAGCTCGGCCCGGTGTTTGCCTGGGACTACCTCGAGACCGGCCCGGAGGTCTGGAAGGTGCGCATTACCAAGAAGGGCTGAACGCGGCATGGCAGACGTCCGGCCGCCCTGGCGCATCCCACTGCTGATCCTCGGCTTCGCCAGCCTCATCATCGGGGTGGGTGCGGGTTTGTTGCGCCTGGGCTGGGCCGTGCCGCGGCCGGCGGCCGACCTCGCCGCCTTCCACGGCCCGCTCATGGTGAGCGGCTTCTTCGGCACGGTGATCAGCCTGGAGCGCGCCGTGGCGCTGGCGCAGCGCTGGGCCTACCTCGGCCCGCTGGCCGCCGGCGCCGGCGGGCTGGCGCTGATTCTCGGCGCCCCTCTGACCGTCGCACAGCTGCTGCTCGCGCTGGGCAGCACCGTGCTGCTGGCCGGCTCCGTCTCGGTGTTCCTGCGCCAGCGCGCCCTGTTCACCTTCACGCTGGCCGCCGGTGCCGGCTGCTGGCTGCTCGGCAATGCGCTCTGGCTCGCCGGCTTTTCCGTGTACGAAGTGGTGCCGTGGTGGGCCGGCTTCCTGGTGCTGACCATCGCCGGCGAGCGGCTCGAACTGTCGCGCTTCCTGCCGCCCTCGCCGGTGGCGCGGCGCGTCTTCATCGCCGTCCTGGCGGGACTGACTTTCGGCATGGCGCTGCAGGCGCAGCTGTTCGGCGCCGCGCTGCTGGCGCTGGCGCTGTGGCTGCTGCGGCAGGACATCGCGCGGCGCACGGTGAAGGACAAGGGGCTGACGCGCTTCATCGCCGTCTGCCTGCTCTCGGGCTATGCCTGGCTGGCGCTGGCGGGCGCGATCATATTTGCGACGGGGCTTGCACCGGGCAGTGCGGCTTACGACGCAGCGCTGCACGCCCTCATGCTGGGGTTCGTCTTCTCGATGGTGTTCGGCCACGCGCCGATCATCTTCCCGGCCGTGCTGCGCGTCTCGGTGCCCTACCATCCGCTGTTCTACGCACCGCTGGCGCTGCTGCACCTGTCGCTCGCCGTGCGTCTGGCCGGCGACGCGACCGGCGCATTCGAGTGGCGCAGCGCGGGAGGACTGCTGAACGCCCTGGCGCTGCTCGCCTTCATCCTGAACACCATCGCCGCCGTGGTCCGCGGCAAGCTGAAGTCCTAGTTGAGTTGCAGGCTGTCGGCGAAGGAGAGCGCCTCGAGCTGGGCGTGGTTGACCGTTGCCGGGTCCAGCTGCAACTCGGACGCCTGCGCGGCATACCGGGCGTAATCGGCCTGCTCGCTCGCCCGGGCCAGGGCCAGGAAGGGCGCATACGGCCCGCTGCCGGATATCAGCGCGTCGTTGATGGTGTCCGGCAGATGCATGTCGGCCAGCGCGGTTTCCATGAGCACGCCGAGCAGGATGTCGAGCAGCGAGAAGGCGCCGGTGATGAACAGGTTGTCGAGTTCGCTCTTGTCCACGTAGTCCTTCGCCGTGAGTTCCATGAAGCGGCCGCGCGCGATGGCCGCCTGCATCAGCGCCGGCGCCGCCGCGTCCTTGCTGGAGGTGACCAGCAGGAGGGACAGCCACTTGTTCAGCTTGTCGTAGCCGAGCATGGTGACGGCGTGGCGGAAGGACTGGATCTCCACGGTGAGGCCGAAACCGGCGGAGTTGATGTAGCGCAGCAGCTTCACCGACAGGGCGACGTCCTGTTTCAGCGCCGCCTCGATCTCCTTGATGTCGGCATTGGCGCGCACCAGGTTGAGCAGGCGGATGGTCTGCGCCTGGTTCGGGTTGAGCTTCTTCGCCGGCGTCACGCCCTTCAGGAAGAACCAGCCGGCCGCGCCGCCGAAGCCCTTGTGGATGCAGGCGTCGAACTGGGCGTTGTCCGCCAGCCCCCTGGCCAGCAGCAATCCGGGCGCGCCGGCGATGTTCGCCGCGACATCGGCCAGGATGAAACGGAAATCGGCGCCTGCCGGCAGCGTCATGCCGGCGCTGAAACCGTCCAAACACATCGAGACGCCGGCCTGCTGCAGGCGCTGCATCAGCTCGACGGTTGCCGGATTGCCCAATGCGGCAGCCGGGATCTCGATCATGGCGTTCTGCGGCACCTGCCAGTCGAGCAGTCCCGCGTCCGGCGTGACGCCGCCCAGGCTGACGAACACCGTGCGGGCTGCAGGCCATGCCTCGGCCAGGCGGTTCAGCTCTGCCGCAATCTGCGCGCAGGCACCCGCCCCCGGCGGCGCCTGGACGATGAGCCGGGTCGCGGTGATGGCACGGCTGCGGTTGAGCACCGGCTCGCGGCTGATGAGGGTAGTCATGGGTTTACGGATTCCGCTGCGAAAGTAAAGGCATCGGCAAAAAAGTCCTCTTTCTTTAGGCCGCAATGGCCAATCAGGTCCTGCCGCGCCGCCTCGATCATGGCCGGCGCACCGCAAGCATAGACCTGATGCCCTGAAAGGTCGGGAAAATCGGCCATGACCGCCCGGTGCACCAATCCGGTACGACCCGGCCAGGCATCGGCGCCCGGCGGTTCGGACAGCACCGGCATGTAGCTGAAGCCGTCATGGTTGGCCGCCCAGTTCTCCGCCAGTTCATGCAGGTAGAGGCCGGCCCGGTCGCGGGCGCCCCAGTAGAGCGCCATCGGCCGGGCCGGTTTCTGATGAAAGGCGTGCTCGACGAGGGCCTTGATCGGAGCGAACCCGGTGCCGCCGGCCAGCAGGATGACCGGCTTGGCGCTGTCCTCGCGCAGGTAGAAGTCGCCATGCGGCCCCTCGAGGCGCAGGATGTCGCGCTCCTTCATCGTTTCGAACACCTGGGTGGTGAAATGTCCGCCCGGCACATGGCGCACGTGCAACTCCAGGCACTCGTCGGCATCCGGCGCATTGGCGATGGAAAAGCTGCGGCGGCGGCCGTCCTTCAGCAGGATGTCGATGTACTGGCCGGCGAGGAATTGCAGGCGCTCATTGGCGGGCAGCTTGAGCTGCAGCAGCATCACGTCGGGCGCCAGGCGCGCCAGCTTCTGCACGCGGCAGGGCAGCTTCTTCACCGGAATGTCGCGCACGGCGCCCACCTCGCGCGACTCGATGACGAGATCGGACAGCGGCCGCGCGCAGCAGAAGAGTGCGTAGCCCGTCGCCAGCTCCGTTTCGCTCAGCGCGCCCTCGGTGTACAGGCCGCGATCCACCTCGCCGGACACCACGCGCCCCTTGCAGGCGCCGCAGGCGCCGTTGCGGCAGCCGTAGGGCAGATGGATGCCGGCTTCCAGCGCCGCGCGCAAAAGCGTGTTGCCGGACTCGACGTCGAACTGGTGCCCGCTGGGCTCGATCGTGATGCGATGGGACATGACTGAAGGGGGAATCCGTTGGCTGGCTGTTAAAATGCGCGGGTGCAACGATTGCTCATCATTGGCTGCGGCGACATCGCGCGGCGCGCCCTCCCCTGGCTGGTCAAGCATTACCGCGTGTATGCCGCGGTTCGCTCGGATGCGCGCCATCGCGAATTGCGCGCCCTGGGCGTCACGCCGCTGCGCGCCGACCTGGACAAGCCGCGCTCGCTGAGACGGCTGGCCGGCATCGGCAACCTGATCCTGCATTTCGCGCCGCCGCAGGAAACCGGCCTGGTGGATCGGCGAACCCAGATGCTGCTTGCCGCGCTGTCGACCGGAAAAATTCTACCACGCCGCCTCATCTACATCAGCACCAGCGGGGTCTATGGCGATTGCGGCGGGGCCTGGGTTTCCGAGGAGCGCCCGCCGTGTCCGCAGACGGGGCGGGCACAGCGTCGCTGCGATGCAGAGGCGCGCTTGCGCCGCTTCGGCCGCAAGCGCCGCGTCGCCGTCTCCATCCTGCGCGCGCCGGGCATCTATGCCGGCGACCGCCTGCCGCTGGCGCGGCTCGAACGCGGCCTGCCGCTGCTGCAGGAAAGCGACGACATCTACACCAACCACATTCATGCCGACGATCTGGCCGCCATCGCGCAGATGGCGCTTTCACGAGGCCGGGCCGGGCGGATATACAATGCCTCGGACGATTCGGCGCTGAAGATGGGCGAGTATTTCGATTTGATCGCCGACCGGTTCGGCCTTCCGCGCGCACCGCGACTGCCGCGCGCAGAAGTCGAACGGCGCCTGTCTCCCGCGATGCTGTCCTTCATGGGGGAGTCGCGCCGGCTGTCGAACCGGCGCATCAAGCGCGAGTTGGGCGTCAAGCTGAAATATCCCGAAGTCGCCAGTGCGTTGGCCGACTTGTTACCGGAGGCTGTCTGACATGCTGTGGATCAAGTGGCTGCACATCGTCTTCATGGTGACCTGGTTCGCCGGCCTGTTCTACCTGCCGCGCCTGTTCGTCTACCACGCCATGAGCGAAGACACGCCGAGCCGCGAGCGCTTCAAGGTCATGGAACGCAAGCTCTATTACGGCATCATGACGCCCGGCGCCATCCTGACCGTGGCGTTCGGCCTCTGGCTCTGGTTCGGCTTCGGTCCGTGGGGATATTGGATCCACGCCAAGTTCGCCCTCGCGCTGGTGCTGATCGCCTACCACCTGTACTGCGGCCGGCTGCTCAAGGCTTTCGCGCAGGACCGCAATACGAAATCCCATGTCTGGTTCCGCTGGTTCAATGAATTCCCGGTGCTGATCCTCTTCGCCGCCGTCTGGCTGGTGCTGTTCAAGCCGTTTTGATGGAACATTTTTTCGCCACCTGCCCGCGCGGGCTCGAAGCGCAACTGGCCGGGGAACTGGGCGCGGCCGGCGCCACGCGGACCGAAGCCGTCCCGGGCGGCGTCGGCTTCGCCGGCAGCTGGGAAACCTGCTATCGCGCCAACCTGTGGAGCCGGATCGCCACGCGCATCCTCTGGCGCGTCGCCCACGGTCCCTACAGGCGCGAGGAGGACATCTACCGCCTGGCGCACGATGTGCCCTGGCACGCGCATTTCTCGGTGCGCCGGACGCTGCGCGTTTACATGACGGCCATCCGCAGCCCGCTGAAGAGCATCGACTTCATCACCCTGCGCATCAAGGATGCGGTGTGCGACCGTTTCCGCGCCGAAACCGGCGAACGGCCCAGCGTGGATACCGCCGAGCCCAACGTTCGCATCCACGCCTTCCTCACCGACCGCGAGGCGACGCTCTATCTCGACACCTCGGGCGAGCCGCTCTACAAGCGCGGCTACAAATACGCTTCGGTCGAGGCCCCTCTGAAGGAAAATCTGGCGGCAGGCATCCTGCAACTGGCAGGCTGGCAACCGGGCACGCCGCTGCTCGATCCGATGTGCGGCTCGGGCACCTTCCTGCTCGAAGCGGCCCTGATGGCCCACGACATCGCACCGGGATTGGCGCGCAAGTTCGGCTTTTTCCGCCTGGACAACTTCGATGCGGCGCTCTGGCAGAAACTCCTGACGGAAGCGGAAGGGCGCAAGAAGCCGGTCGTGCCGCAGCCGATCTTCGGCAGCGACGTCAGCCAGGACCAGGTCGAGCGGGCGCGACAGAATCTCGCCGCGGCCGGGCTGCATGAATGCGTGCGTCTGGCGTGCGCCGACATGCTGGTGCGCGCTGCGCCGGCGCCGGAAGGCGTGCTCGTTGCCAACCCGCCCTATGGGGTACGCCTGGAGGAGGCGGAACGGCTGGCGGCGTTCTATCCGAAGCTGGGCGACGCCCTCAAGCAGCGTTTCGCCGGCTGGCGCTGCTATTTC
>PQAF01000027.1 GCA_003105015.1 Rhodocyclales bacterium
AAGGTTTTTCTACAGCCTCGTTGGGCATCATAATCATGGATCGAAAGATTTCTGTCGCAAAATGGATGCCTCCGGCCTCTGCTGTCGTAGCTGCCAGTTTCATTGCGGCCTACATGCTTGCTGGCTTAATCGGGGAAGAAAAACTGGGCCGCCCGAGTTCAACGGCAGCGATCGGCTATCTATTTGTTCCCGTCTATTCGTTCATTGTTGGTGCAGTTGGTCTTGGTGCGGGTTTTCTGCTGCGGCTATTTCTTCGTAATCGGGGAGAACGCGACCTAATAACACTCTCGTCATTCTTGATACGACTTGTTGTTGTAGTAGCCGCAGTGTCCGGTGTTGCCGTCTGGTCTGCTCTGGACAATGTTGTCACTTACGAAAATGCGAACGCTGCGCAGATCATTAAAGACTCTGGCTACTTTGCTAAAGCGAAACTGAGTCGTGACAATGTTCCATCAATTACAAAACGTGCATTCAACAATTGGTCCTACGAACAGCCAAATCAGGCTCCGTTCGTTTGGAATAAAAAAGAATCGACTGTTCGAGTGACTGACTCAACATACATGACCATTAGTATCGAGGGTCAAGATGATTCGATAAAACACGATTTTCGTGGTCGAACATATCTCACCGAAATCGACGTACTACCAGTACAGTGGGCACAAAGACAACCTGAGCACCTGGCTGTGCTTGCGCGTCTAAGAGCCACTTCATTCAGGTCTATGCTGCTCGTGTACGACCCCAATGGTTCCTTGCTGTATGAAGAGCTCCTAGATCGGTGCGGTCCAAAAGAACGACAATACATGGGCACTGTAAACGACCTCGATGGTTTGGCGTTGGTCGTAAATGTTTGTGAGCCGTTCAAGCTCGTTTTGAAAAAGATGCCCAACAACTCGCTCCAGCCGACGTCGGCGCTAACGCGCCGCCGCGGCTGAGCGTTACGTTGGGCGGCTCAGTAGTGGAAACGCAATTGGGCTATTTGGAGTTCGTCGCCTTCAACCCGATACACCATGCGGTGCTCATCCGTGATCCGGCGTGACCAATATCCCGAGAGGGCATGTTTTAGCGGCTCTGGCTTGCCCACGCCGCTGAATGGTTCTCGCTGGGTTTCGCGAATCAGCTTGTTGATCCGCTCTACCATCTTCCTGTCCTGCTTCTGCCAATACAGGTAGTCTTCCCATGCCTCGTCTGCGAAAACCAGTTTCACTTGGCCAGTTTCCGCTCTACGCCTTTGCCGGCATTCAGTTGCACTGCCGCCGAGAGAAGGCGCTTGGCGTTCGCGGGCGTGCGCAGAAGATAGGCCGTTTCTTCCAGCGCCTTGTAGTCTTCGAGCGAGAGCATCACCACAGACTGCTCTCCATTGCGGGTGATAATCAGCGCTTCGTGGTCATTGCAAACACGGTCCATCGCACTTGCCAAGTTCGCGCGAACCGTCGTGTAGGTAATTGCATCCATTCCGGGGCTCCTTATATGTACGTGTTACTGTACATTCTTGCTGGCCGTTTGTCTACTGTTGTCGGCGGCCAGACGTCCAACTCTGCGGTCAAAAGGGACCGCAGGCAAGCAGGGCTTACCGGTTCCCTCCGCGGCTTCGCCGCTCCGGCGGCCCCTCACCTAGCACGCTAGCAGCCATGGCAATTCCCCTCCGGCTGTTTCTCCCCGCCTCATCGGCCGCGCTGCTTGCCCTGGCCTTCGTCGCCGCGCCTCATTCCTGCGCATGGGGCCTGGCCACTTATTTCTGGACGGGTGTTGTGCTCATCGTCGGCAATGCCGTTGCGACGTTCGCGCTGCTACGCGGCCGGACGACGGCGCGGCGCGTGCTGTTGGCGGGCCTGGCCGCGCTGGTCGTGGGCAGCGTGTGGCTCGCCGGCCTGTTCGCGGCCAATTTCCAGCTGTTGTGCCGGTTGTTCTGACCGGCAGGGACTCTCCCGGTAAAAGTCAGTCTGCGTGACACGGCGCCGCGGCGGGCGCGGGGGGCTTACTGCTCCGCCTTGTGCTGCGCGCCGAGGTATTCGCGTGTGCGCATCTCGATCAGGCGGCTGACGGTGCGGTGGAACTCGGTGGCCTGCGGGCCTTCGCGGTAGAGCTCGGCGGCCTCGCAGTCGGCGGTCATGACGAGCTTGACCTTGTGGTCGTAGAAGACGTCGATCAGCCAGGTGAAGCGGCGCGCCTCGTTGGCCTGGTCGCGCGTCATGCGCGGCACGCCGGAGAGGAAGACTGTGTGGTAGCGGCGGGCGATCTCGAGGTAGTCGTTCTGCGAGCGCGGCCCCATGCACAGCGTGGCGAAATCGAACCAGATGACGCCGATGGCGCGGCGCTGCACCGGCAGCTCGCGCTCGAGGATGTTCACCGGCCGCTGGTGGCCCTCGCCGCCGGAGATTTCGCGGAAGGCGGCCTCCATCTTCGCCTCGCCCTCGGCGTCGGCGGGGACGTGGTAGACCTCGACCTTCTCCAGCGCGCGCAGGCGGTAGTCGATGCCGCCGTCGACCTCCAGCACGTCGAGCTGCTCCTTCAGCAGCTTGATGGTGGGCAGGAAGCTGTGCCGCTGCAGGCCGTTCGGGTAGAGGCCGTCGGGCGGATAGTTGGAGGTGAGGCAGAACACCACGCCGCGCTCGAAGAGGGCCTCCATCAGGCGGCCGAGGATCATGGCGTCGGCGATGTCGGAGACGTGGAACTCGTCGAAGCACATCAGCCGCGTCTCGCGCGCGATGCGGTCGGCGACCTTGAGCAGCGGGTCTTCCTCTTTTTTCAGGGCGCGCAGGCGCTCGTGCACCTCGCGCATGAAGGCGTGGAAGTGCACGCGCCGCTTGCGCTGGTAGGGCACGGTGTCGAAGAAGCAGTCCATCAGCAGGCTCTTGCCGCGCCCCACCCCGCCCCAGAGGTACACTCCGCGGGGGATCGGCGGGTTGATGACGAGCTTGCGCAGCTTGCTGCGGCGCTTGTGCTTGAAGACGACGAGTTCGTCGTAGAGGCGCTGCAGGCGCTCGGCGGCGGCCTGCTGGGCGGCGTCGGGGATGATGTGGCGCGACTGGAACTGGCTGTCCAGGGCGCGCAGCATGCCTTGCTGGGGGAGACGCGGGGCGTTCATGGTGATGCGATTTTACCTGCGGCCTTGCGCCCGGCGGAAATCCCCCTTCCGTCCCCCTTTTTCAAAGGGGGAGACCCTGGCATCAGAAGTGCAGGGGGCGCTTGTCGACGGACAGGGCGGCTTCGTGCATGACCTCGGACAGGGTCGGATGGGCGTGCACGATGCGGGCGATGTCTTCCGAGCTGGCGTGGAACTCCATGGCCACGACGGCTTCCGAGATCAGCTCGGAGGCGTTGGTGCCGATGACGTGCACGCCGAGGATCTGGTCGGTCTTGGCGTCGGCCAGCATCTTGATGAAGCCGGAGGTTTCGCCCTGTCCGAGCGCGCGGCCGTTGGCGGAGAAGGGGATCTGGCCAGCGCGGTATTCGACGCCGGCGCTCTTCAGCTGCTGCTCGGTCTTGCCGACCCAGGCGATCTCGGGGTGGGTGTAGATGACCCAGGGCACGGCGTCGTAGTTGCAGTGGCCGGCCTGGCCGGCGATCAGCTCGGCGACCATGACGCCCTCTTCCATGCCCTTGTGCGCCAGCATCGGGCCGCGCACGACGTCGCCCACCGCCCAGACGTTGGGCAGGTTGCTGCGGCAGTGGTCGTCGACGGCGACGCGGCCGCGCTCGTCGAGCTGGAGGCCGACCGCCTCGCAGCCAAGCCCTTCGGTGTTCGGCACGCGGCCGACCGAGACGATGAGCTTGTCGCATTCGAGGACGTGGCTTTCGTCGCCCATCTCGTATTCGACCGTGATCCCCTTCTTGCCGCTGGCGACCTTGCCGATCTTCACGCCGAGGCGGATGTCGAGGCCCTGCTTTTTCGTGAACACCTTCCAGGCTTCCTTGGCGACGGCGGCATCGGCCGCGGCGAGGAATTCCGGCAGGGCTTCGAGGATGGTGACTTCGGCGCCGAGGCGCTTCCAGACGCTGCCCAGTTCGAGGCCGATGACGCCGGCGCCGATGACGCCGAGGCGCTTGGGCACGGCGTCGAAGGCGAGCGCGCCGGCGTTGTCGCAGATCAGCTTGTTGTCGACGGGGATGCCGTCGAGGTGGCGCGGGCGCGAGCCTGTGGCGACGATGACGTGCTTCGCCACGACAGCCTCGCCGGCGACGTCGACCTCCCAGCCGTCCTCGCCGCCGCCGGTGAACTTGCCGTGGCCGGACAGCAGAGTGACCTTGTTCTTCTTGAACAGGCCCTTGATGCCGCCGGTGAGCTGCGTGACGATGTTGTCCTTGCGCTTGACCATGGTCTTGACGTCGATGGCGACCTCTCCCGTCGAGATGCCATGCATGACGAAGCCGTGGCGGGCGTTGTCGAAGTGCTCGGAGGACTGCAGCAGCGCCTTGGAGGGAATGCAGCCGACGTTGAGGCAGGTGCCGCCGAGGCGCACCTCGCCCTTCGGGTCGTCGTAGGACTCGGATTCGCAGCAGGCGGTGTTGAAGCCGAGCTGCGCGGCGCGGATGGCGGCGACGTAGCCGCCGGGGCCGCCGCCGATGACGAGGACGTCAAACTGTTTGGCCATCTCAGATCTCCAGCAGCAGGCGCGCCGGATCTTCCAGCGCTTCCTTCATGGTGACGAGGCCGAGCACCGCCTCGCGGCCGTCGATGATGCGGTGGTCGTAGGACATCGCCAGGTAGTTCATCGGGCGGATGACGATCTGGCCGTTCTCCACCACGGCGCGATCCTTGGTGGCGTGGATGCCGAGGATGGCCGACTGCGGCGGGTTGATGATCGGCGTGGACAGCATCGAGCCGAAGACGCCGCCGTTGGAGATGGAGAAGGTGCCGCCGGTGAGCTCCTCGATGGAGAGCTTGCCGTCCTTGGCCTTGGCGCCGAACTCGGCGATCTTCTTCTCGATGTCGGCCAGCGACATCTGGTCGGCGTCGCGCAGGATCGGCACCACCAGGCCGCGCGGCGAGCCGACGGCGATGCCGATGTCGAAGTAGCCGTGGTAGACGATGTCGTTGCCGTCGATGGAGGCGTTGAGCACCGGGTACTTCTTCAGCGCGGCCACCGCCGCCTTGACGAAGAACGACATGAATCCCAGCTTGACGCCGTGCTCCTTCTCGAACTTGTCCTTGTACTTGTTGCGCAGCTCCATCACCGGCGCCATGTTCACCTCGTTGAAGGTGGTGAGGATGGCGGCGGTCGACTGCGACTGCACCAGGCGCTCGGCGATGCGGGCGCGCAGGCGGCTCATCGGCACGCGCTGTTCGGTGCGCTCGCCGACGATGTTGTCGACGTTCACCGGGGCGGCGGGCTGGGCCAGGGCGGGACGCGCCGGCGCGGCGGAAATCCCCCCCGCCCCCCCTTTTTCAAAGGGGGGAGGAGCGGCGGGGCGCTGGCCGGCTTCCAGCACGTCGGCCTTGGTGACGCGGCCGCCGCGGCCGGAGCCTTCGACGGAAGCGGCATCGAGGCCCTTCTCGGCCATCAGCTTGCGCGCGGCGGGGCCGGCGGGCGCGGCCGCCGCCGCAGCGGGGGCCGGGGCGGTTGCTCCCCCCTTTGGCAAAGGGGGGCTGGGGGGGATTTTGTCCGCTTTCGCTTCGGTGTCGAGCTGGGCGATGACCTCGCCTGCAACGACGGTCTCGCCGTTGCCCTTGAGGATCTTCACCAGCACGCCGGACTCGGGCGCGGGCAGCTCGAGCACGACCTTGTCGGTCTCGATGTCGATGAGGTTTTCGTCGCGGGCGACGGCCTGGCCTTCCTGCTTGTGCCAGGAGACCAGGGTCGCCTCGGCGACGGATTCCGACAGTTGGGGGACTTTGACGTCAATGATCATTGTTCTCTCCGCTTGTTCCTTGTCACTTCGACGAGCCGAGGGCCTCGTTGATGAGGTCCTTCTGTTGTTCCATGTGCTTCGAGGCGTAGCCCACCGCCGGCGAGGACGAGGCCGGCCGCGAGACGACCAGCAGCTCCTGGCCCTTGCGCAGGACGCTCTGCAGGCGGTGCGCCTTGGCGTACCAGGCGCCCTGGTTGAGCGGCTCCTCCTGGCACCACACCAGCTCGCGCGCGTTGGCGAAGCGCTTCAGCTCCTCGGCGAAACGGCGGTCGTCGAAGGGATAGAGCTGCTCGACGCGCAGGAAGGCGACGTTGTCGATCTTGCGCTCGCGCCGCGCCGCCAGCAGGTCGAAATACACCTTTCCGGCGCAGGCGACGACGCGCGTCACCTTCTTCGGGTCGATCGGGTCGATCTCGCCGATGACGGTATTGAAGGTGTCGTTGGCGATGTCCTCGAGCGTGGTGGTCGCCTCCTTGTTGCGCAGCAGCGATTTCGGCGTGAACACGATCAGCGGCTTGCGCTGCTTCCGGAGCATCTGCCGGCGCAGCAGGTGGTATATCTGGCCGGCGCTGGAGGGCATGCAGACTTCCCAGTTGAATTCGGCGGAGAGCTGCATGTAGCGCTCGACCCGCGCGGACGAGTGCTCCGGACCCTGGCCCTCGTAGCCGTGCGGCAGCAGCAGCACAAGTCCGCAGCCGCGGCCCCACTTGGCTTCGCCCGAGGAGAGGAACTGGTCGATGACGACCTGGGCGCCGTTGGCGAAGTCGCCGAACTGCGCCTCCCAGACCACCAGCTCGTTGGGGCTGGCGGTGGCGAAGCCGTACTCGAAGGCGAGCACGGCCTCCTCGGAGAGCACCGAGTCGAAGCAGTGGAACCAGCCCTGCTTCTCCTGCAGGTTGGCCAGCGGCCACCAGGTGCCCTCGTCCCATTTCTCGCGGTTCTGGTCGTGCAGCGCGGCGTGGCGGTGGAAGAAGGTGCCGCGGCCGACGTCCTCGCCCGAGATGCGCACGTTGAAGCCGGCGGCGAGCAGCGTGGCGTAGGCGAGGTTCTCGCCCATGCCCCAGTCGACCGGCAGCTTGCCCTGCCCCATCGCCTTGCGGTCGTCGATGATCTTCTGCACGCGCGGATGCAGCGTGAAGTTGGCCGGCACGTCGGTGAGCCGGCCGGCGAGGCGCTTGAGCTCCTTCATCGGCACGGTCGTGTCGCACTTCTCCGTGTAGGGCACGTTGACGTGCGGCGTCCAGTCGATGGCGAACTTGCTGTGGTAGTCGGTGATGACCGGGTCGATCAGGTGGCGGCCCTCGTCGAGGGCGGCGCGGTAGTCCTTGATCTTCCGTTCGGCATCGCCCGGGGCGATGACGCCCTGCGCCTCCAGCCTGTCGGCGTAGAGCTTGCGCGTGCCGGGATGCTGGGCGACCTTCTTGTACATCAGCGGCTGGGTCACCATCGGCTCGTCCTGCTCGTTGTGGCCGAGCTTGCGGAAGCAGACGATGTCGACGACCACGTCCTTCTTGAACTCCTGGCGGAACTCCATGGCGATCTGGGTCACCAGGGCGACGGCCTCGGGGTCGTCGCCGTTCACGTGGAAGATCGGCGCCTCGACCATCTTGAAGAGGTCGGTGCAATAGAGCGAGGAGCGGTAGTCGCGCAGGTCGGAGGTGGTGAAGCCGATCTGGTTGTTCACGATCAGGTGCACCGTGCCGCCGGTGCCGTAGCCGCGCGTCTGCGAGAAGTTGAGCATCTCCTGGTTGACGCCCTGCCCCGCCACGGCGGCGTCGCCGTGGATGAGCACCGGCAGCGCCTCGGCCTTGCCGTTGACGCCGCGGCGCACCTGGCGCGCGTACACCGACCCCGCCACCACCGGATTGACGATCTCGAGGTGCGAGGGATTGAAGGCCAGCGTCAGGTGCATCGGGCCGCCGGGGGTGGCGACGTCGGAGGAATAGCCCATGTGGTATTTCACATCGCCGGCGGAGAGCACCGAGGCCTTCTTGCCCTCGAATTCGGCGAACAGCATGGAGGGCTGCTTGCCGAGGGTGTTCACCAGGACGTTGAGGCGGCCGCGGTGGGCCATGCCGATGACCATTTCCTGCACGCCCACCGTGCCGGCGGTGCGGATCAACTGGTCCATCGCCAGAATCAGCGATTCGCCGCCTTCGAGGGAGAAGCGCTTCTGGCCGACGTACTTGGTGTGCAGGTAGCGCTCCAGCGTCTCGGCCTGGGTGATCAGGCGCAGGAAGCGCTTCTTGTCGTCGGCGCTGAAGGGAAAGGTCGAGCGGATGGTTTCCAGCCTGGCCTGGATCCAGCGCTTCTGCGCCACCTCGGACAGGTACATGTACTCGGCGCCGATGGTGCCGCAGTAGGTCTGGCGCAAGGCTTCGAGGATCTCGCGCAGCGTGGCCTGCTCGGGCGCGGCGGCAAAGCTGCCGGTGGCGAAGGTCTGGCCGAGGTCGGCTTCGGTGAAGCCGTAATGCGCCGGGTCCAGCTCCGGGATGGCCGGCCGTTCGCTGCGCTTGAGCGGGTCGAGCTGGGCCCAGCGGTTGCCGAGGAAGCGGTAGGCGTTGATGAGCTGCAGCACGGCGACCTGCTTCTTGTCGGCGGCGGCGCCGGTGGGCGCGGCGCGCAGCGTGCCGAGCTTGGCGCGCTGGGCGAACGAGGCGACGACCGGGGCGTGGGCGACGTCGCGGCCGGCGCCGACGCCTGCGCCGGGCAGGTTCTGCAGGCGGTCGAAATAGTCGCGCCAGACGTCGGTGACGGACGCCGGGTTCTCAAGATAGGACTCGTAGAGCTCCTCGATGAAGGGCGCGTTGGCGCCGAAGAGATACGAGTTGCCGAGCATCTGCTTCATTAGGCTCATGCTGTGACCTCGCGGGGGTTGGGGCGGGTGGCTGTTGTCGTCCTCGGGAAACGGCAGGCGGGGAGGAGGATCGCTCCTCCCCGTTCCCTGTATGTCGTGCGGTCAGCGCTTGTCCAGCGGCGGCACGTTGCGCTGCACGGCGCCGGTGAACAGCTGGCGCGGACGGCCGATCTTCTGCTCGGGGTCGGAGATCATCTCGTTCCACTGGGCGATCCAGCCGACCGTGCGCGCCAGCGCGAAGATGCCGGTGAACAGCTGCGTCGGGATGCCCAGCGCGCGCTGGACGATGCCGGAGTAGAAATCGACGTTCGGGTAGAGCTTCTTCTGCACGAAGTACTCGTCCTCGAGGGCGATCTTCTCCAGCGCGACGGCCAGCTTGAAGAGGCGGTCGTCGTGCAGCCCCAACTCGTTGAGCACTTCATGGCAGGTCTCGCGCATCAGCTTGGCGCGCGGATCGAAGTTCTTGTACACGCGATGGCCGAAGCCCATCAGCTTGAAGGAATCGTTCTTGTCCTTGGCGCGCTTGATGTACTCGCCGACGCGGGAGACGTCGCCGATTTCCTCGAGCATCTGCAGGCAGGCTTCGTTGGCGCCGCCGTGCGCCGGACCCCACAGGCAGGCGATGCCGGCCGAGATGCAGGCGAAGGGGTTGGCGCCGGAAGAGCCGGCCAGGCGCACGGTCGAGGTGGAGGCGTTCTGCTCATGGTCGGCATGCAGGATGAGGATGCGGTCTAGCGCGCGCACCAGCACCGGGTTCGGCACGTAGTCCTCGCACGGGTTGCCGAACATCATGCGCATGAAGTTGGCGGTGTAGGAAAGGTCGTTGCGCGGATACATGAACGGCTCGCCGCGGCCGTACTTGTAGGCCATGGCGACGATGTTCGGCAGCTTGGCGATGAGGCGGTGCGCCGAGATGTCGCGGTGGTACTGGTCGGAGATGTCCATCGCGTCGTGGTAGAAGGCGGACAGCGCGCCGACCACGCCGACCAGCACGGCCATCGGGTGCGCGTCGCGGCGGAAGCCCGAATAGAAGCGGATGAGCTGCTCGTGCACCATGGTATGGCGCTTGATGATGGTGTCGAACTCGTCCTTCTGCTGCGCGTTCGGCAGCTCGCCCTTGAGGATCAGGTAGGCGACCTCGAGGAAGTCGCAGTTCTGCGCCAGCTGCTCGATGGGGTAGCCGCGGTAGAGCAGCACGCCGGCGTCGCCGTCGATGTAGGTGATGGCCGACTTGCAGGCGGCGGTGGACATGAAGCCCGGGTCGAAGGTGAACATGCCCGTCTTGGCATAGAGCTGGCGGATGTCGATCGCATCCGGGCCGATCGTTCCGGAATAGACCGGCAGTTCGATGTTCTTGCCGTCGACCGTAAGCGTTGCGTTGCGTTGAGTGTTCATCTTTGCATCCCCATCAAAAAGTCGGAAAAACTCTCCCGTTCAAACCTGGCGCAGCTTTTCAACCATGCCCTTCAATTGCGGATCGTCCGTCTCCCGCCGACCGCTCACCAAATCCCACAAGTCGTGGTCTTCCATTGCCACCAATCTTTCCAGCGCCGCTTCGGTGGCGGCATCGACGTCGTCGCCGGTGCGTCGCCAGTAGCGCTGGAACATCAGGTCCAGCTCCAGCAGGGCGCGCCGGCAATGCCAGCGCAGGCGGCGCAGCCGCGCCCCGCGTTCCTCGTCCATGCTCAAACCGCGCGCCGCACCATCGCGTCCTTGATCTTGCCGATCGCCCGCGTCGGGTTGAGGCCCTTCGGACAGACGTCGACGCAGTTCATGATGCTGTGGCAGCGGAACAGGCGGTAGGGGTCCTCGAGGTTGTCGAGGCGCTCGCTGGTCGCCTGATCCCTTGTATCGGCAATAAAGCGGTAGGCCTGAAGCAGGCCGGCCGGGCCGACGAACTTGTCCGGATTCCACCAGAACGACGGGCAGGAGGTCGAGCAGCAGGCGCACAGGATGCACTCGTACAAGCCGTTCAGTTCCTCGCGCTCTTCCGGCGTCTGCAGGCGCTCTGTCTCCGGCGGCGGGTCGTTGTTGATGAGATACGGCTTGATCGAGTGGTACTGCTTGAAGAACTGCGTCATGTCCACGATCAGGTCGCGGATGATGGGCAGGCCGGGCAGCGGGCGCAGCACAACGGGCTCGGGCAGATCCTTCAGGTCGGTCAGGCAGGCCAGGCCGTTGCGGCCGTTGATGTTGAGCGCGTCGGAACCGCAGACGCCCTCGCGGCAGGAGCGGCGGAAGGCGATCGAGTCGTCCTTGGCCTTCAGCTTCACCATGGCGTCGAGCAGCTTGCGGTCGGTGGCATCCACCTCGACCGAGATGTCCTGCATGTAGGGCTTGTCGTCCTTGTCCGGATCGTAGCGGTAGATCTTGAACTGCATGGTTCGTGTGGTCATCTTCCGGAACTCCTCAGTACGCGCGCTTCTTCAGTTCGATGGTGTCGACGGTGAGCGGGGTCAGCTTCACCGACTTGTAGTCGAGGCGGTTGCCCTCCTTGAACCACAGGGTGTGCTTGAGCCAGTTCTTGTCGTCGCGGCCGTTGGGATTCTCCGGCGTGTCCGGCGCGTCGTCGCGGACGTGGGCGCCGCGCGATTCCTTGCGCGCCTCGGCCGAGATCATGGTGGCCACCGCGACCTCGATCAGGTTCTCCAGTTCCAGCGCCTCGATGCGGGCGGTGTTGAAGACCTTCGACTTGTCCTTGATCGCGACGCGCTGGACGTCCTTCTGCACGTCGAGGATCTTCGAGACGCCCTCCTTCAGCTTGTCGGCGAAGCGGAACACGCCGCAGTGGTTCTGCATGGTGCGCTGCATGGCCAGGCGCGACTCGTGCGCGTCGGCGCCGTCCTTCTGCGTGTCGAGGCGATTGATTCGCGCGAGCGTGCGCTCGATGGCCTCCTGCGGCAGGTCCTTGTGCGCCTTGGTCGATTTCTTCACGTCCTCGACGGCGGTCTCGCCGGCCGACTTGCCGAACACCAGCAGGTCGAGCAGCGAGTTGGTGCCTAGGCGGTTGGCGCCGTGCACCGAGGCGCAGGCGCACTCGCCGGCGGCGTAGAAGCCGGGCACGGCGACGTTCATGCTGGAGCCGCGCGGCGCCACCACCTGGCCGCTGTAGTTGGTCGGGATGCCGCCCATCTGGTAGTGGCAGGTCGGCACCACCGGGATCGGCTCCTTGATCGGGTCGGTGCCGGCGAACTGGATGGAGATCTCGCGGATGCCGGGCAGGCGCTGCATGATCACCTTCGGGTCGAGGTGGGTGATGTCGAGCAGCACGAAGTCCTTGTTCGGGCCGCAGCCGCGTCCCTCGTTGATCTCCGTGACCATGGCGCGCGAGACGACGTCGCGCGAGGCGAGGTCCTTGGCGTTCGGCGCGTAGCGCTCCATGAAGCGCTCGCCGGCGCTGTTCCTCAGGATGCCGCCCTCGCCGCGCACGCCCTCGGTGATGAGCACGCCTGCGCCGGCGACGCCGGTCGGGTGGAACTGCCAGAACTCCATGTCCTCGAGCGGAATGCCGGCGCGCGCCGCCATGCCGAGGCCGTCGCCGGTGTTGATGAAGGCGTTGGTCGAGGAATAGTAGATGCGCCCCGCGCCGCCGGTGGCGAAGATGGTGGCCTTGGACTGGAAGGCGACGATCTCGCCGGTCTCCATTTCCAGGGCGGTGACGCCGAGCACTTCGCCTTCGGCGTCGCGGATCAGGTCGAGCGCCATCCACTCGACGAAAAACTGGGTGTTGGCGCGCACGTTGCGCTGGTAGAGCGCGTGCAGCATGGCGTGGCCGGTGCGGTCGGCGGCGGCGCAGGAGCGGCGCACCGGCTTCTCGCCGAAGTTCGACATGTGGCCGCCGAAGGGGCGCTGGTAGATCTTGCCGGCGTCGGTGCGGTCGAAGGGCATGCCGTAGTGCTCGAGCTCGATCACCACTTCGTTGGCCTTGCGGCACATGAACTCGATGGCGTCCTGGTCGCCGAGCCAGTCGGAGCCCTTGACGGTGTCGTACATGTGCCAGTGCCAGTGGTCTTCCTCGGAGTTGCCCAAGCTCGCCGCGACGCCGCCCTGCGCGGCGACGGTGTGCGAGCGGGTCGGGAAGACCTTGGTGATGACGGCCGTCTTGAGGCCGGATTCGGACAGCTGCAGCGCGGCACGCAGGCCGGCGCCGCCGGCGCCGACGATCACCGCGTCAAAGGTGCGTTTGGTGACTTTCACTTTCAGAGTCTCCAGAGAATCGACACCGCCCAGCCGGTGTAGCCGACGAGGGCGAGGAGCGTGAGGACGTGCAGCGCAAGGCGCACGCCGTTCGGCTTGACGTAGTCCATCCAGATGTCGCGCACGCCGACCCAGGCGTGGTACATCAGGCTGACGATGAAGAGGAAGGTGAGGAAGCGCACGAAGCCGCCGGCCATGAAGTCGCGCCAGGTTTCGTAGGTGATGCGCTCCTGCCCCAGCAGCAGGACGAAGATGAGAATCGTGTAGACCGCCATGACGACGGCGGTGATGCGCTGCGCCAGCCAGTCCTTCAGGCCGTAGTGGGCGCCGACGATGATGTTCTTCACCATAGTTTCACCCCCAGGATCGCGGTCAGCGCCAGGCTGATGACCAGCACGGCCTTGGTGCTGGCGCGGGCCGGCTTGAGGTCGGTGCCCATGTTGAGATCGAGCAGCAGGATGCGGATGCCCATGCAGAAATGGTGCAGGAAGGCCCAGAGCAGGCCGGTCAGCACCAGCTTGGCGAGCGGGTGGGCCACGACGGACTGGAGCATGGCGAAACCCAGCGAGGAGTCGAGACTCAGCTCGAACAGGAAAATCAGGAAAGGCAGCATGAGGAACAAGCCCGCCCCGCTGATGCGATGCAATATGGAAGCGATCGCCGGAAGCGGCTGCTTGATGACCCGCAGGTCAAGGTGCTTCGGGCGCTCCTTTTTAATGGTTATTTCCGTCATACCTCATTTCCCCCTACGCTGTGCGGCGCAGCATAAAGCGCCGCGATACCCCAATAAACCGTTAATTATAGCTTCTCGTCGGCCGTCGCCTTCAGCTTCCCGGCTTCAATTCAACTCGTTCAGGTAGTAGTGCTCGGCGGTGGCATACAGGCCGCGCCGCCATTCGACCGGCTTTTCGCCGTAGGTATAGGTCACGCGTTCCACGGAGAGCAGCGGGCTGCCCTCGCCGACCGCGAGTTGCTCCGCCGAAGCGCGGTCGGCCGCGACGGCGCGGATGCGTTCCTCGGCGCGGATCATGCGCACGCCGAAGCGCGTCTCGAACAGGCTGTAGAGCGAACCTTGGTATTCCTGCAGGACTTCCAGCGACAGCCCCTGGAAGATTTCGCCCGGCAGGTAGATTTCGTCGAGTACCACCGGCTTCCCGTTGAACTTGAGCACGCGGCGCACGATGGTGATGGGCGCGCCGGGGGCGATGTCGAGGATGCGGGCGGCTTCCTGGCCGGCCTTGGCGCGCCAGCATTCCAGCGGTACGCTCTGCGGCACGGCGACGCCGCCCTCGTTGGGAACGACGCGGAGAAAGCGGAAGAAGGCGCGCGGATCGTTGTGCGAAGCAACATAAGTGCCCTTGCCCTGCTTGCGCACGACAAGATTTTCCGCCGCCATCTCGTCGATGGCCTTGCGGACGGTGCCCTGGCTGACATTGAAGCGGATGGCCAATTCGGCCTCGCTGGGAATGACCTCGCCGGGACGCCACTCGCCGGATGCAAGGCCCTGCAGGATCAGGTTCTTGATCTGGCGATAGAGAGGACTGAAGGTCGGGGACACTTGCGCCATGGGTGAATTTCAGCATAAAAAAACCCTAACGTCTATAGTCTCTCTTATGTCTTATATAAGACATAAGATACCTATTGACACACTGCAAAAAGAAATCTACCATCGACCGCATTCCCGGCTGGCGTAATTTCCGGTTCCTGCGCCCCGTTGAAGCGCCGTTTTGAACAACCTGATCGAGGAGTCACTTCCATGGCCAAAGCCCCCGTTCGTGTCACCGTCACCGGCGCCGCCGGACAAATCGGTTACGCCCTGCTGTTCCGCATCGCCAGCGGCGAAATGCTCGGCAAGGACCAGCCCGTCATCCTGCAGATGCTCGAGCTGCCGATGGAGAAGGCCCAGGCCGCGCTGAAGGGCGTCATGATGGAACTGGAAGACTGCGCCTTCCCGCTGCTCGCCGGCATGGTCGGCACCGCCGACCCGATGGTGGCCTTCAAGGACACCGACTACGCTCTGCTGGTCGGCGCCAGGCCGCGCGGCCCCGGCATGGAGCGCAAGGACCTGCTCCTCGAGAACGCCAAGATCTTCATCGAGCAGGGCAAGGCGCTCAACGCCGTCGCCTCGCGCAAGGTGCGCGTGCTGGTGGTCGGCAACCCGGCCAACACCAACGCCTACATCGCCATGAAGTCGGCCCCCGACCTGCCCAAGCAGAACTTCACCGCCATGCTGCGCCTCGACCACAACCGCGCCGTCTCGCAGCTCGCCACGCGCACCGGCAAGGCCGTCACCGACATCGAGAAGATGATCGTCTGGGGCAACCATTCCCCCACCATGTATCCGGACGTCCGCTTCTGCACCGTCGCCGGCCAGGCCGCGCCGCAGGCCATCAACGACGAGGCCTGGTACCGCAACGAGTACATCCCGAAGGTCGGCAAGCGCGGCGCCGCCATCATCGAGGCGCGCGGCGCCTCCTCGGCCGCTTCCGCCGCCAACGCCGCCATCGACCACATGCGCGACTGGGCGCTCGGCACCAACGGCAAGTGGGTCACCATGGGCATCCCCTCCGACGGCTCCTACGGCATCCCGCAGGACATCGTCTACGGCGTGCCAGTCACCTGCGCCAATGGCGAGTACATCCGCGTGACGGGGCTGGCCATCGACGACTACTCGCGCACCATGATGGACAAGACGCTCGCCGAGCTGAAGGAAGAGCAGGCCGGCGTCGCCTCGATGCTCGGCTAAGAGTCGCGAAAGGGGTGAACGCAAAGTGAACGCCGCGCTTCACCCCGCCGCCGTCCTCTACCGCGAAGCCAGGCCCTTTCCCGCCCTGCCCGCCTGCGAGCACTATGCCGGCAGCGAGAAGCTGATCGGCAAGGGGCTCGCCCTGCAGCAAACGCTGGGGCCGGTCTTCGACCTCACCTGCGACTGCGAGGACGGCGCCCCCGCCGGCGCCGAGCGCGCCCACGCCGAGATGGTCGCCGCGACCGTAAACTCGGCCGACAACCGTTTCAACCGCGTCGGCGCCCGCATCCACGACATCACCCACCCGCACTGGCGCGACGACCTCGAGATCATCGTCGGCAGGGCCGGCCGGAAGCTGGCCTACGTCACCTTCCCCAAGGTGGGCAGCCGCCAGGATGCGCAGACCATGCTGATGGCGCTCGCCGCCGTCGCCAAGATAAACGGCATCGAGCGGCCGATCCCGGCGCACGTGCTGATCGAAACGCATGGCGCCCTGCGCGAAGTGGAAGAAATCGCCGCCCTGCCCGGCATCGAGACGCTGGACTTTGGCCTGATGGACTTCGTCAGCGGCCATCACGGCGCCATCCCGTCCTCTGCGATGAAGAGCCCGGGGCAGTTCGAGCATCCGCTGGTGGCGCGCGCCAAGTGCGCCATCGCCGCCGCCGCGCTCGGCCACGGCCTGGTGCCCTCGCACAACGTCACGACCGAACTCCACGACACGCAGGCGGTCTACCAGGACGCCCGGCGCGCCCGCGAGCAGTTCGGCTACCTGCGCATGTGGAGCATCCACCCGAACCAGGTGCAGCCGATCGTCGATGCCATGCGGCCGCAGTTCGACGAGGTGAATGAAGCGGTGGCCATCCTGCTCGCCGCGCAGGCCGCCGGCTGGGGGCCGATCCGCCACGACGGCCGCCTGCACGACCGCGCCTCGTACCGCTATTACTGGGAACTGCTGCAGCGCGCCCACACCACCGGCATGGATTTGCCGGCCGGCGCACGACAGCAGTTCTTTTCCGCAACCGCATAACCATTGCCTTTTTCGAGAGGACCCTACCGTGCTAGAAGCCTACCGTGCCCATGCCGCCGAGCGCGCCGCCCTCGGCATCCCGCCGCTGCCCCTCACCGCCAAGCAGACCGGGGAACTGGTCGAGCTGCTGAAGAACCCGCCCAAGGGCGAAGAGGCCTTCCTGGTCGACCTCATCACCCACCGCGTGCCGGCCGGCGTGGACGACGCCGCCAAGGTCAAGGCCGCCTTCCTGGCGAAGGTCGCCAAGGGCGAGGAAGCCTGCGCCCTCATCTCGCGCGAAAAGGCCACGGAACTCCTCGGCACCATGCTCGGCGGCTACAACGTCAAGCCGCTGATCGACCTGCTCGACGACGCCGCGGTCGGCACCGTCGCCGCCAAGGGCCTGAAGGGCACGCTGCTGATGTTCGACTACTTCCACGACGTCGCGGAAAAGGCGAAAAAGGGCAATGCCAACGCCAAGTCGGTAATGCAGTCCTGGGCCGACGCCGAGTGGTTCACCTCGCGCCCGGAAGTGGCGAAGAAGATTTCCGTCACCGTCTTCAAGGTCACCGGCGAGACCAACACCGACGACCTCTCGCCCGCGCCCGACGCCTGGAGCCGCCCCGACATCCCGCTGCACGGCCTCGCCATGCTGAAGAACCCGCGCGAAGGCATCGTCCCGGAGAAGCCCGGCGAGCGCGGCCCGATCCAGCTGATCGAGGATCTCAAGAAGAAGGGCCATCCCGTCGCCTACGTCGGCGACGTGGTCGGCACCGGCTCCTCGCGCAAGTCCGCCACCAACTCGGTGATCTGGTGGACCGGCGACGACATCCCCTTCGTCCCGAACAAGCGCTACGGCGGCTTCTGCCTCGGCGGCAAGATCGCGCCGATCTTCTTCAACACCCAGGAGGACGCCGGCGCCTTCCCGATCGAGTGCGACGTCAGCCAGATGAACATGGGCGACGTCGTCGACATCTATCCCTACGACAAGAAGATCGAGAAGAACGGCCAGGTCATCGCCACCTTCGCCTACAAGTCGGAAGTGCTGCTCGACGAAGTGCGCGCCGGCGGCCGCATCAATCTCATCATCGGCCGCGGCCTCACCGCCCGCGCGCGCGAGGCGCTGGGCCTGCCCGTCAGCACGCTCTTCCGCCTGCCGCAGGCGCCGAAGGATTCCGGCAAGGGCTTCTCGCTGGCGCAGAAGATGGTCGGCCGGGCATGTGGATTGCCTGAGGGCAAGGGCGTCCGCCCGGGCACCTACTGCGAGCCGAAGATGACCACCGTCGGCTCCCAGGACACCACCGGCCCGATGACGCGCGACGAGCTGAAGGACCTCGCCTGCCTCGGCTTCTCCGCCGACATGGTGATGCAGTCCTTCTGCCACACCGCCGCCTATCCGAAGCTGGTCGACGTGCGCATGCACCGCGAGCTGCCGTCCTTCATCAGTACGCGCGGCGGCGTTTCCCTGCGCCCCGGCGACGGCGTCATCCACTCCTGGCTGAATAGATTGCTGCTGCCCGACACCGTCGGCACCGGCGGCGACTCGCACACCCGCTTCCCGATCGGCATCTCCTTCCCGGCCGGCTCCGGCCTGGTCGCCTTCGCCGCCGCCACCGGCGTCATGCCGCTCGACATGCCGGAGTCGGTGCTGGTGCGCTTCAAGGGCAAGCTGCAGCCCGGCGTCACCCTGCGCGACCTGGTGAACGCCATCCCCTACTACGCCATCAAGCAGGGTCTCCTCACCGTCGAAAAGAAAGGCAAGAAGAACATCTTCTCCGGCCGTATCCTCGAGATCGAGGGCCTGCCCGACCTGAAGGTGGAACAGGCCTTCGAACTCTCCGACGCCTCGGCCGAGCGCTCCGCCGCCGGCTGCACGGTGCATCTCGACAAGGCGCCGATCATCGAGTACATGCGCTCGAACATCGTGCTGATGAAGTGGATGATCGCCAACGGCTATCAAGACAAGCGCTCGCTCGAGCGCCGCATCAAGGCCATGGAGGCGTGGATCGCCAACCCGCAGTTGCTGAAGGGCGACGCCGACGCCGAGTACGCCGCGGTGATCGAGATCGACCTGGCCGACGTCAAGGAGCCGCTGGTCGCCTGCCCGAACGACCCGGACGACGTCAAGCCGCTGTCCGAAGTCGCCGGCGACAAGATCGACGAGGTTTTCATCGGCTCGTGCATGACCAACATCGGCCACTTCCGCGCCGCCGGCAAGGTGCTCGACGGCAAGTCGGACATCCCGACCCGCCTGTGGATCGCCCCGCCGACCAAGATGGACGCCATGATCCTCAACGAGGAAGGCTACTACGCCATCCTCGGCAAGAGCGGCGCGCGCATGGAGATGCCCGGCTGCTCGCTGTGCATGGGCAACCAGGCGCAGATCCGCAAGGGCAGCACGGCGATGTCCACCTCGACGCGCAACTTCCCCAACCGCCTCGGCATCGACACCCGCGTCTATCTCGGCTCTGCGGAACTCGCCGCCGTGTGCGCCCTGATGGGCAAGATCCCGACCGTGGCCGAGTATATGGAGCAGGTGAACATCGTCAACCAGAAGGCCGGCGACATCTACCGCTACATGAACTTCGACCAGATCGCCGAGTTCAGGGAAGTGGCGGATACCGTAACGGTGTAACCGCCGTCCCGCCGGGACTGACTTTTTCGATGCTTCAAAAAAACAACCCCGCCGAGGCGGGGTTGTTTCGTTCCGGGTATGCGGTTCCGTCGTTCAGCCGCGCCACTGGTTGGCGCGCTTCATGGCGATTTCATGCTGTTCCTTGACCTTGGCGCGATACGGAATCTCGTACAGCAGGCAGGCGCCGATGAAGACCGCCACGATCGCCAAAGCCTGGTTGAACCCCATCGACATCAGCATCTTGTAGGCCGGATAGGCCAGGCCGGCCGACACCAGCAGCCAGATGAAACCCAGCATCCTGCTGCTGGAACCATTCGAATCCTTCCGTCCCTTCGTCATGCGCCTTCTCCTTGACATGCTGGATGTGTGATTTTCTTCACACATGGCAACAGCCATGCCAATCACGCATCTATCTGATATTCAAAGAAAACACCCAACAGGTCCAGGAAAAGCCCTGACCTTCAGCGCCAGAATCCGACCAGAAACGGCAGCGGGCCGGGATCACTCTCCCTGCTGCAAGGTCACGGAAACCTCGACACTCCTGCCCTGCCGCAACAACGTCAGCCGGATGCGGTCCCCGGCCTTGAATTCGTCCAGCCGTGCGGCGAACTTGCCGACGCTGTCGACGGGCTTGCCATCGACGGCGGTGATGATGTCGCCGGGCACGATGCCCTTGCGCGTCATGTTGGCGCCCTGCAGCCCGACCGCAGCGGCAGGCGAACCCGGCTTGACGCGCAGGACCGCCACGCCCTTCACATTGAGCATGGCCGTCAGGCGTTGGTTGACGCCGTCGTCGAGTTCGATGCCCATGGTCGGGCGGCTGTACCTGCCGTGGCGGACGATGTGCGGCACGACGCGGTTGACGGTATCCACCGGCACGGCGAAGCCAATGCCGGCACTCGCCCCGCTCGGGCTGTAGATCGCCGTGTTGATGCCGATCAGGCGGCCGGCCGAGTCGAGCAGCGGCCCACCCGAGTTGCCGGGATTGATTGCCGCGTCGGTCTGGATCAGGTGTTCGATGCTGAGGCCGGTGTCGCCCATCAGCGAACGGTCGAGCGCGGAAATGATGCCCTTGGTCAGCGTCCAGTCGAGGCCGAAGGGATTGCCGATGGCGTAGACGCTCTGGCCGACCCGCAGGTCGTGGCTGGTGCCGAGCGGCACTGCCGCGGGAAGCCGGCGGCCGGCGCCGATCTTCAGCACGGCGATGTCGTGCGCCGGACTGACGCCGACCAGGCTGGCCTTGTGGTCGCTGCCGTCGGCCAGCTTCACCGTCGCCTCGCTGGCGCCCTGGATGACGTGGAAGTTGGTGACGACGTGGCCCGCCTCGTCCCAGATGAAGCCGGAGCCGGTGCCGCGCGGCACGGAAAACACGTTGCGCGTCCAGAAGTCGCGCACCTGCTCGCGCGTCGTGATGAACACCACCGAGTCGCGCGCCTTCTCGAACAGGCCGATGACGGCCTTCTCCTCCGCAGAGAGATCGCCGCGCGGCGCGACCGGGCGCGGCTTGCCGTCCGCGGCAAGGACAGGCGCGAAATGAACGAGGCAGGCAAACAGCAGTGCAATCGCGTACACCGGCGTCGCACCGAGTCGTTGAAGATGGGGCATAGCTGGCATTCCTCGACGTTGCATGAGGGCAGCATTGTACTGCCGCCGCGCCCCGCTCCATCGCCCCCCGGCTAGGCGGCCGCTTCAACCCCTTGCTGCGCGACCTTCTCCGGCAGGCATGGCGCGGACAGCCGGATGTCGCGGAAGGGCATGTCCCGTCCTCCTCAGCGCAACAGCGTGGCGGGCATCGCGGCGAGCGGCGCATGCCGCCAGCGCAGCAGCCGCGCCAGCACCGACGCGGCGCGTCCGCGCGACGCGTCCTCGCAGCTGCGCGTGACGGCCAGCAGCGAATCCTTCAGCGCCGACACCACCACCGGCGCGTCGTCCGCCGCCCGCCAGCGCTGGCCGGCGCAGAGGATGATGTCTTCCGCTTGGCCATCGACGGTGATCCACAGTTCGCCCGAGCGGCAGGCCAGTTCCCGGCCGCCGATGCGCTCGAGGGCCAGCAGTTCGCCGTCTGCAAGTTCGTAACGGGTCTCTTGCACAATCCTCGCCATGATCTTATCCTCCATGCGATACATGCATCGACAGGTGCCGTGGCATGTGCTGTCAGGATAGGCATCCACCATGCAATGCACAAACGACTAATCCGAATCCAATGCATGAGTATTTCTCATGAATAAAGGCAGCCTGCCCTCCCTCGATCCGCTCAAGGGCTTCGAGGCCGCCGCGCGTCATCTGAGTTTCACGAAGGCCGCCGGTGAGCTGTTCCTCACCCAGTCGGCGATCAGTCGGCAGATCCAGACGCTGGAGGAGCAACTCGGCGTCAAGCTCTTCCGCCGCGGGGCACGGCGCCTGAGCCTGACGCCGGAGGGCGAGGTGCTCGCGCGCGCCGTCGCCGAAACGCTCGAGCGCCTGGCCGAGGTCTGCGCCGGATTGAAGGCCGCGCAACGGCGCCCGCGCGTGAACGTCTCGGCGGCCGTCGGCATCGCTTCGCTGTGGCTGGTGCCGCGGCTGGCGGCCTTCCAGGAAAGGGAACCGGACGTCGACGTGCGGCTCTCCGCCGACAACCGCATGGTGGACCTCGAGCGCGAGGACATCGACCTCGCCCTGCGCTACATCGCGCCGGAGACGGCGCCGGCCGGCGCCGACCTGCTCTTCGAGGAGGAAGTGTTTCCCGTCGCCGCGCCGAAACTGGCGGCGAAGCTGCCCGCCGTGCTGCGGGCCGAGGACCTGGCCGGGCTCACGCTGCTGGCCTTCGACAACGGCCACAAGGCGCCCTGGTTTTCCTGGGAGCCCTGGCTGGTCGGACTCGGCCTCGCCCATGCCAGGCCGAAGGCGGTGCTGCAGTTCAACCAGTACGACCAGCTCATCCGCGCCGCCGAGGACGGCCGCGGCATCGCCCTCGGGCGCGGCCCGCTGGTGGCGAAGCTGATCGCGGCTAAGAAGCTCAAGCCCCTGCGCGGTCCGCGTCAGCGCGTCGCCGCGCGCGCCTACTTCCTCGTGCGGGCGCAGCGCGCAGCGCGGCCGGAGGTGGACCGCTTTGCCGACTGGCTGCTGGCCGAGGCGAAGAAGACGGAACGCGAAGCCGGCGCCTAGGGCCGGATGCAAACCAACACCTCGGAGAAGACCGCATGAAAATAGCCCCCTCCTCGGCCGGCGCCCTGACCTGGCTCTCCGTCATTCTCCTGATCGCCGGCGGCAGCATCGGCGCGCCGGACGGCAGGCTGTTCTGCCTGGTCCTGGCGGCGCTGCTTGCGGCCATCCCCTTCCTCTTCGCCACCGGCAAGAGAAGGCTGTTCGCCGGCTTCGTCCTTGGCATCGCCGTCATCGCCGGCTATGTCACCTACGCCGAAGGCGATGCCGCCTACGGGGCGTATCTACGGCAGCAGCGTTAGCGCAGCCTCGATTTCATCGAGCGCCCTAGCCTTTTCCGCGCTGCGCTGCCCGTCCCGCAGCCGCAGCCATGCCTTCAAGGCCTGCGCTTCCTGGCGCGACAGCTTCGTCGCCGAGGCGATCATGGCGCCGCGCTTGTCGGCGCGTCCCCACCAGGCGATGGCGGATTCCTGCCAGTTCGCAATATGCGATTCCTTTGCATCGGGAAATCGGGAAGGAACCCGCAACAGTTCGACCATCGCCTCGGGCGTGCCGGCGATGATGCGGTTGTGGACCATGGACATTTCGGACGGCCGTCCGGAGAAAAACGCGTCTGCGCCGTCCTTGCAGCCGGCCAGCGGCAACGCCATGGCCACGACAATCGGCAAATAGCGGCGATGCATGCTACGGCATGTGCAGGTGACGACTGCCGGCCTTCGCCCGGGCTGGCTTCGGGAAACTACTTCCTGACGGGGGTAGCCTTGGGTTTCCTGCCCGGAATGGCCGGGGGAATATAGCCGGATACCCGGCAAAGCATAGCCTCGATTTCCTTGCCGTTCTTGAAGCGGATCGAACGGCACACGATGACGTCCCCACGCGCAGACAGGTGGGACACCGCCTGACGCACATTCTCAAGCGACATGCCGGTTGACGCGGCGATCTCCCAGTCGAGCTGTTCGCCGTGACGCTTAAGACATTCCAGGATTCCATTCATCGGAAAATCTCCTTTATTCCGCAAGGGGTTGCGCAACCTTTTACAGCGCCTTCAGGTTGACGGCGGCAACCTTGCCGTTTTTGCCGGTCTCGACTTCAAAAGTCAGCCGCTGGTTCTCGGCAAGCGTCGCCAGGCCGGCGCGTTCGACCGCCGAAATGTGCACGAAGACATCCTTGGTGCCGTCCTCGGGCGTGATGAAGCCGTAGCCTTTGGCGGAGTTGAAAAACTTGACGGTACCTGTGATGGTCATGATATTCCTGTATTGAATCAATGAGTAAAGCCACCCGCGACATTGCGCGCAGCATCAAATGACCCATCGGAGATAATCGCAGAAGCCCCCTGGACGGGAGCCGATAGAGCTAGCCAGGAACCACTCGACTGCCCAATTTTGGACGCTATGGCCCGGAATGACAAGCTTTTTCTTCAGACCACCGCGGTTGGCCGGGCCCCTGCGGGCTCAGCCGTCTCCCCGCCCCTCCTTGATCGCCTTCCGCCTCCAGACCCAGACATAGTGGGCGCCGGAGATGAACACCGAGGCGAAGAGCAGGATGAAGAGCGGCACCAGCCAGGCCCCGGCATCGACCAGCTGCCCGGCCTGCGCCATGGCAAGGGCGAGGACGCCGAACTCAAGGAAGGTGTTGGCCTTCGACAGGCGCGTCGGCGCCATCTCGATGTGTCCGACGACGAAGCGGTAGGCCACGGCGCCGGCGACGATGATGGCGTCGCGCATGACGATCACCACCGCCAGCCAGATCGGCAGCATGCCCTGCGCCGACAGCAGGATGGCGACGATCATCATGGTCATCTTGTCGGCGATCGGGTCGAGCACGGCGCCGAGCTGTGACATCTGGTCGAGCCGCCGCGCCAGGAAGCCGTCGAGCCAGTCGCCGACGGCCGCCGCCATGAAGACGGCGAAGGCCAGCTTGTAATCGTGGTCGAGCAGCAGGAAGGCCACCACCGGGATCAGCAGCACGCGGGCGACGGTGATGAGGTTGGGCAGGGTGAACATGACGAGGCAATGATGCACCGGGACGCCCGGGCAGGCAACGGCAACGCCCGCCGCAGGGACTACTTGTCGAACATCTTCTCGAAGACGGTCGCCGGCACCGGATGGCCGAACAGGAATCCCTGATAGGCGTTGCAGTCGTTGCTGTTGAGGAAGCGGTGCTGGGCCTCCTTCTCGACGCCTTCCGCGATGACATGCAGGCCGAGGGCCTGCGCCATGGCGATGATGGTCTTGACGATCTCGGCGTCGCCGACGTTGCTGTCCACCTGCTGGATGAAGGAGCGGTCGATCTTCAGCTGGTCGAGCGGCAGCTGGCGCAGGTAGGACAGAGAGGAATAGCCCGTGCCGAAGTCGTCCATCGAGAAGCCGATGCCGAGCGACTTGAGGGCCTTCATCTTCTCGACGGTGTCCTCCATGTCGTCGACGATGACGCTCTCCGTCAATTCGAGCTTGAGGTGTAACGGGTCGGCGCCGGTGAGTTCCAGTATCCGGCGGACGCCGTCGACGAAATCGGGCTGGTGGAACTGCCTGGCGCTGACGTTGACCGCCACGATGAGGTCGCGCGTGGCAGGGTTGTCCTGCCACGCCTTCAGCTGCGTGCAGGCCGTCTCGAGCACCCAATTGCCGATCGGCACGATCAGGCCGGTCTCCTCCGCCAACGGAATGAACTCGGCGGGCGGCACCAGGCCCCGCAGCGGATGCTCCCAGCGAAGCAGCGCCTCCGCGCCGATGATGCTGAACTTGTCGTCGAATTGCGGCTGGTAGTGGAGCACCAGCTGCCCCTCCGCGACGACGCGGCGCAGTTCGGACTCCATCTCCGCCCGCACCATCAGCGATTGCTGCATGGCCGGGTCGAAGAAGCAGAGCCGGTTGCGGCCGTCCGACTTGGCCTGGTACATCGCCACGTCGGCACGCTTGAGGAGCTCGTCCACGCTCGGGTGGCTGTCGTCGAACAGGCTGATGCCGATGCTCATGGTGCCGTGGTACTCGCGTTCCTTCAGCATGAACGGGTGCGCGATGGCTTCCAGGATCTTCTGGCCGACGACTTCCGCATGGCCGGCCGCCTCGCCCTCGTGGTCGCCGAGGTTTTCCAGCAGCACGACGAATTCGTCGCCGCCGAGGCGCGCCACGGTGTCGACCTGGCGCACGCAGCTGCGCAGCCGCCGGGCGACCTCGACCAGCAGCTGGTCGCCTGCATCATGGCCCTCGGTGTCGTTGAGCAGCTTGAACTGGTCGAAGTCGAGGAAAAGCAGGGCGCCGTGGCGGTGCTGGCGGGCCGCGGTCGCCAGCGCATGCCCGAGCCGGTCGATCAGCAGGCGGCGGTTCGGCAGCTGCGTGAGGGGATCGAAGAAAGCGAGGTTGCGGATCTTTTCCTCGGCCTCCTTCCGCTGCGAGACGTCGCTGAAGGCGATGACATAGTGGCTGATGCGGCCGTCGGGCGCCACCACCGCGGAAATGCTCTGCCAGACGGGGTAGTCATGCCCGCTCTTGTGCCGATACCTCAGCTCGCCCTGCCAATGGCGCTCCTGCTCGAGCGCCCGCCAGATTTTCTGCTGGAAAGCTTCGTCGTGCTCGTTGTAGAGCAGGTTGCTCGGCTTGCCGCCCAGCGCCTCGGCGGGCTGATAGCCGGTAATGTTGGCGAACGCGCGATTGACGCGCAGGATGTTCTGCGCGGCATCGGTCACGATCATGCCCTCCTCGGATTCGAACGCCGTCGCGGCGATGCGCAGCTCGTCATGGCTTTGCCTCAGCTCATTCAGCGTGGCGGAAAGGTTTTCCGCCATGCCGTTGAATGCGGCGATGGTCTGGCGCATCTCGGGCCCGCCGCTCGGCGCGATGCGCGCGTCGAGGTCGCCGTCGCCGAAGCGCCGGGCCCCCCCGATCAGGGCGTCGAGCGGACGCAGTCCGGAACGCAGGATCAGCATGATGCCGGCGAACTGCAAGCCGACCGCCAGGGCAAGAAGCTGGAAGTGGCCCAGGAAATTCTTCCAGAGCCGGTCGATGCCCGCTTCCGACGAGATCATCACGGTCAGGGTGCCGTGATCGCGGCCGTTCACCGTCAGCGTGCGCGACGCGATGGGCGCCGTTATGCCGACGCTGGCGGCAAACCAGCGCGGCGCCATCGGGGTCGCGGACTCGCCCTCCACCTCGATCAAGTCGTCCCCCGCGCCGCGCCAGACCATGCGCCGGATATGCGCCTGCCCGGCGCGCGTCTCGAGGATTTCTCGGACTGCGGCCGGATTCCCGCCGGACGCGACGCCGGCAATGGCCAGCATCTGCTTGGAGATTTCCAGTTGGAGCTGCTTGTCCAGTTCGCCGCTCAGCGACAGCGCGTCGTTCACGGTGGCCGAGACCAGCAGGATGGCGCCCGTCGCAACCAGCACCAGCGCCGTGCTGAGGGCCATCCGCGCCGCGAATGTCATCCGCGACCATAACCGTCCGGGCATTTTTTTCATCAGCATTTTGTCATGCAGCATTTTTTTCCGGATGCCGTGCGGGAAGTCTAACCGCTTTCCATTCAGGCGTGAAAATCTGCCGCATAAAATTCGCCGGCGGCAGGCAAGCGAAGCGGTTCCCCGTCTTTTCTTCCGCGGCAACTTCGTTCAAAGTTGCGACTCACCCCACCTTGCCGGAGCCCCCCGATGACCTTGCCGCTCAGCGAGGCAGACCTCGACGAACTGATCGCCATGGCCGACCGCGCGACTGCCGGCTTCGGCGGCAACCCGGACTGGGCGTGGCCCGACACGCTGCTCGGCCGCACCGTCGTCGCCCTCATGGGACGCGCCCCGACGCGGCTGGAAGTCCTCGCGGCCGCGCGCCGCCACGAGGAACGCCGCGCGGAAGCAACGGAGGCTGCGGGCAACGATGCTACGATGGCGGCTTCGCCCCGGAGATCGCCATGACCGACACCCCCACACGCCTGCGCCTCGGCATCCCCAAGGGCAGCCTGCAGGAGACCACCCAGAAGCTGTTCCAGCGCGCCGGCTACGACCTGCGCATTTCCGGCCGCTCGTATTACCCGGACATCGACGATCCGGAAATCGAATGCATCCTCATCCGCCCGCAGGAGATGGCGCGCTACGTCGAGCAGGGCGTGCTCGACTGCGCCATCACCGGCCTGGACTGGATGCTCGAAACCGGGGCCGACGTCGAGGAACTGGCGGATCTCCGCGCGCCCTGGCCCAACTACGGCACGGTGCGCTGGGTGATGGCCTCCAAGGAAGGCTCGCCCTTCGACAGCGTGAAGGACCTCGAGGGCCGCCACATCGCCACCGAAGCGGTCGGCATGACGAAGCGCTTCCTCGCCGAGCACGGCGTGACTGCCAGCGTGGAGTTCTCCTGGGGCGCCACCGAGGTGAAGCCGCCGATCCTCGCCGATGCCATCGTCGACGTCTCCGAGACCGGCTCCTCGCTGCGCGCCAACCAGCTGCGCGTGATGCACGTCGTGCTGGAGAGCACGCCGCGCTTCATCGCCAACCGCGCGGCGGCGCGGGACGCCTGGAAGCGCGCCAAGATCGACCGCATGCTGATGCTGCTGAAAGGGGCGATTGCCGCCGCCACGCGCGTGCTGCTGGCGATGAACGTGCCGAAGGACAAGGTCGACGCCGTGCTGAAAATCCTGCCGGCGCTGGCGACGCCGACGGTGTCCACGCTGTCCGACCCGGCCTGGGTGGACCTCAGCACGGTGGTGGCCGAGAAGCAGGTGCGCGAGCTGATCCCGAAGCTCTACGCGGCCGGCGCGCGCGGCATCATCGAGCTGCCGATCAACAAGATCATCGAATAACGGGCGGCGCAGGGAGGCAACGGTGCTTGGCAAATTGCGAAAATTGTTCGGCGGCGCAAGCCCGCCCGCTGCGCCGGCTGAGGCGCCTTCGGATTTCGAACGGCTGAACCAGGTTGCGCCCCTCAAGGCAAAGGCGCCCTCCTCCGACGGCGACAGGCGCAGCTTCGTCTGCCGCGAGGCGATCCTCGACCGGCAGGAGAAGATCGCCGGCTACGAGTTCTCCCTGACCGAGCGCCTGCAGTCCCGGCTGAGCCAGAAAAGCCAGCTGCTGCACCGCGTCTACGACGACGCCCTGCTGCGGAATCTCGTCCAGCACGACCTGCAGAATCTGCTCGGCAACCGCATCGCCTTCGTGCACCTTTCCCCGGCTTCGCTCCTGAATCCGCTCATCGATGGACTGTCCCCCGCCAATACGGTGCTGGTCCTCGACAGCGGCGACACGCCGGAGTTGCCGACGGAACTGGCCGGGGTACTGGCAAGGCAAAGGCAGCGCGGCCTCAGGATAGGCTGGCTGCTGCGCTCGCCGCAGGCGACGATTCCCCTGCACGTCGCCGACGCCGACATGTTCCAGATCGACGCGCTCGCCTTCGACGGACTGCAGATCCGCAGCGTCATGCGCGATCTTTCCGGCATGCGCACGGCCGGACTGCCAAAGGCCGCCTTCATCGCCCGCAACCTGCTGACCTTCGACGACTTCAACCTCTGCTTCAACGGCGGCTTCGACTATTTCCAGGGGCCCTTCGTCACCAGCCGGGAAAACTGGCGGGCGCCGAAGAGCGACGTCGACCGCCTGCACTTCATCACGCTGCTCAACCTGGTGCGCCAGGGGGCGGAGTACGACGTCATCGCCGACCACATGCGCCAGGAGCCGGTCATGACCTTCAAGCTCCTGCGCTACCTCAACTCGCCCCTGCTCGGCCTGCAGCAGAAGATCACCTCGGTCTCGCAGGCGCTGCTCATCATCGGCCGCGACAAGTTCTATCGCTGGCTGTCCCTGCTGCTGTTCAGCGTGCGCGACCAGGGCTATCGGGAGCGCATCCTCGCCGAACAGGCCCTGACGCGCGGCCGCTTCCTGGAAAGCCTGGCCGGCCAGGGCGGCATACCGCCCGTGGCCAACGACCTGTTCCTGCTCGGCCTGTTTTCCCTGCTCGACGTCCTGCTCGGCCTGCCGCTGGCCGAGATCGTGGCGCGCGTCCAACTGCCCGAACCGGTGCGGGACGCCCTGCTCGGGCAAGCCTCGGCCTGGCGCGACGCCCTCGACCTGGCGATGGCCTACGAGAGCGGCGACGAGGCCCGGCTGGGCGACGCCGCCGCGCGCTGCGGGATCGATGCCGGCCGGGTCACCGAGGCCGCCCTCGAGGCGCTGGGCTGGACGCGGGAAATCACCTCGATGGAGGAAGGCTGAGCCGGTCGATTAAGGCTGCCTTAAGGCGCGGCGCCCAGGATTGCCTGCGACATCATTCGCAGGAGAAAAGCATGGCCCTGAAAAACGACAGCAGCCGCTACGGCGCCGTCTCGCGCGCCCTGCACTGGGGCATCGCCGCCCTGGTCATCGGAATCATCGTCTTCGTCGAACTGCACGAGTTCTTCCCGAAGGACAGCACGGAACGCAAGGGATTGATGATGCTGCACATCCAGGTCGGCATGCTGCTGTTCGGCCTGACCGCGCTGCGCCTGGCCTGGCGCGCGGCGAATCCGCCGCCGGCGATCGCGCCCGCCCCGCAGGCCTGGGAAGCCCGCCTGGCAACCCTGATGCACGTGGCGCTCTACGCGACGATGCTGGCCCTGCCGGTGCTCGGCGTCGCCATGGCGCAGGCCGGCGGCAAGCCGCTCGCCTTCCTCGGCACGCCGCTGCCGGTGTTCCTGGCCGAGAACAAGGCGCTCGGCAAGACGCTCAAGGAGGCGCACGAGGTCGTCGGCAACATCGCGATCGGGCTGATCGCCTTCCACGCCGTCGCCGCCTTCTGGCACCACTTCGTCAAGGGCGACAACACGCTGGCGCGCATGCTGCCGGACTGGCTCGCAGGCGTGCGCCCGGCTGGGCGATAATGGCGGCTTCGCCAATGTCGCCACGCACGCTCCAATGCCCGAAAGAAGCTTCGGACCGATCCGCCTGATCCCCGGCGCCAACAAGGGCCGCTACCCGCATTCGAATTCCGTCTACGTCGAAGGCGCCGGCGTGCTGATCGATGCCGGCGCCGACGAGGCGGCTTACCGCGAATTGCTCGCCGGCCCCGGCGTGAAGGAAGTCTGGCTGTCGCACTGGCACGAGGATCACCTCACCTACCTCGACCTGTTCGAGGGCCTCCCGCTGCGCCAGATGGCCATCGAGGCCGAGCCGCTCGCCGACCTGGAGGCCTTCCTCGACTGGTACGGCATCGGCAAGGAGGAATACCGCGACTACTGGCGCCGTACCCTGCCGACTGACTTTCACTTCAGGCCGCGGCGGGCGACGCGCCATTTCACGCCGGGCGAGGTCATCGACCTCGGCACGTGCACAGCCGAGGTGATCCACGCCCCTGGCCACACGCCGGGCTTCACCGCCTTCTTCTTCCGCGAACCGGAAGTCTGCTACCTGGGGGACTACGACTTGACGCGCTTCGGCCCCTGGTACGGCGACCGCGACGGCTCCATCGACGGCACCATCGCCTCGCTGCGCCGCCTGCAGCAGGTGCCGGCGAAGGCGTGGCTGACCAGCCACGAGGACGGCTGCTTCGAGGGGGACATCGCGGCGGCCTGCGACGCCTACCTCGCCGTGATCGACGAGCGCGAGGCGAAGCTGCTGGAATTCCTTGCCAAGCCGCGCAGCTTCGAGGACATCGTCGCCGCCTGCATCGTCTACCGCAAGCCGCGCGAGCCGAAGGCCTTCTTCGAATGGGGCGAGGGCGCCATCATGGGCAAGCACCTGGAGCGGCTCATGCAGCGCGGCGCGGTCGCGCTGGAAGGCGGCCGCTACCGAAGGACAAGTTAACTCAGAACCGAAATTCTCGAGGCCGCGGTGTTGCTGTCGTTGCCGTTGCCGGCGGTGCCGTTCGCGCCGTTGACCACGCCGTAGGCCTGCATCAGCCGCACCACCTGCAGCATCAATTCCACGTTGCGATTGTCGGCGGATGCCGTCTGGACGGCTGTGGCGGGGCCGCCGGCATCGGGCTGCAGGAAGGCCCGCGCCTCCCTCAGGCTGACGCGTCCGTTGCCGTCGGCATCCGCCCGATCGAAGTTGCCCGCGATGTTCGCGATCTGGCTGGTCAGCTCTTCCCGGGTGAAACCCGCATCGTTTCCGGCGGGCGGCACGGCGCAGGCGCCCTGCATGCGCATCCGCATGTAGTGCTGGTCGAGCTGCCCGGCCAGCTGGTTGATCGAGTCCGAAAACTCCCTTTTGGTGATCCTGCCGTCGCTGTCGCCGTCGAGCTTCGAGAAGAGGTCGGCGGCGCTGGCGGGCGTGCCCGCGGCGGACGCTGGCGACGCCGAGGCGCCCGACATCCTGTCGAACGCCGACTGCAGATCGGCGCCCTGGATGGAACCCTGTCCCATCGCATCGAGCTGCGAAAACAGCTTGTCCGCCGCCTGTGCCTGCGCCGGCTCCGGCGGAGAGAAGGCCCGCACGGCCTGTATCACCGAGGAAATGATTCCGATAATTGCGCCAATGGCCATGATCCGGTCTCCTGCGTGTCGGTCCGCGCCCGATCGGGCGCGTGCACGGACACCTTTGCAAGATTCCGGCCAGCATCGCCGGTGCATTGATTTTCAAGAAGAAAGAAAAACGGCGGGACGGACGGCCTGCAAGGCTTGCCGCCCGCCGCAAGCCATCGGCGGCAGGATTTGCCGCCGGCCCCAGGGAAAGTCAGTCCCGGCGGAACGGCGCCGCCGCGCCGCGAAGCCTATGCCACATCCACCCGGTTGCGTCCGCCATGCTTGGCGGCATACAGCGCCTCGTCGGCGCGGCCGATCAGGCGGTCCATCGACTCCCTGCCGTCGAACTGGCTGACGCCGATGCTGATCGTCACGGGAATCGCCAGCTTGCCCGCGGCGACGGGCGAAGCGGCCACGGCCTGGCGCAGGTCCTCGGCGATGCGGCGCGCCTCGTCGAGCTCGCAGCCCTTGAGCAGGAGCAGGAACTCCTCGCCGCCCCAGCGCACGGCGAGGTCGGAGGCGCGCAGCCGCCGCTGCAGCACCTGGGCCACGGCCTCCAGCACCGCATCCCCCGCCAGGTGGCCATGGCGGTCGTTGATCTCCTTGAAGCGATCGATGTCGGCCAGCAGCACGGCGACCGGCCTCGGCTCGCGGCGATGCTCGGCCAGCAGCTTGACGGCGAGGATGGCGAAGGCATGGCGGTTGAGCAGACCCGTCAGCTTGTCGGTCGAGGCCATCTCCTCGATGCGGCTCTGGTAGCGGGCCAGCGCGAGATGGGTGAGGAATACCACCACCAGCGTCACCGCCAGGCTGATGGACAGGTTGACGAACAGCGTGCGGCGGATGCCGGCCAGGGCGGCCGACTCGTTCTGCTCGACGAAGAGGTACCACTTCAGCTCAGGCAGGTAGTTGAAGTGCAGGATGTGGCTGTCGCCGCCGGCCTGGAACTGGCGCGAGCCGCGCGGCTCGCGCAGGATGCCGTCGATGAGCGGCCCGAGGCCGGGCGCGGCGTGCAGGTCGGCGCCCTGGCCGGCGCGGCCGGCGCCGAGCTGGACGACGCGGCCCTGCGCGTCGACGAAATAGATGGTGCGCCGGAAGCGCTCCTGGTATTCGGCGATGAGCCGGCTGACGGCATCGACCGTCAGGCCGATGCCGGTGGCGCCGAGGTAGTCGCCCTTGAAGTCGAAGACGCGGTAGTTGATGAAGATGGTCAGGGCGTCGGCGTTCGCCATGTCCGGGTCGACGTTGATCTCGTAGTCCTCCTTCATGCCGCGCACGCGGTAGTACCAGGCGTCGCGCGGCTCGTCGGGGCGGACCCGCTTGAGGACGCCCTCGCCGGTGTAGTAGAGGCCGCTCTTCTCCGAGACGAAGAAGCTGCTGAAGGCGCCGTAGCGGCGCCTCACCTCCATCAGGTAGCGCGACATCTCGCCGACGTTCCTCTCGCCGCGCAGCACCCAGTCGCGCAGGAAGGTGTCGTGCGCCATGGTCGAGGAGATCAGCACCGGCCGCACCAGGTCCTTCTGGATCTCGGAATAGATGTTGCTCGAGGTGAGCGGCAGATCCTGCTCGATGATGGCGTCGCGGATGGCCTTCTTCGAGACGAAATAGCCGATCAGGGTGATAGTGAAGAAACCGGCGAACAGCAGCAGGGCCAGCAGCGCCAGCAGGCTGCGGCGGTCGAATATGCGTGGATGAGCCATGGCGGGATTCTAAGCCAACTCCGCCGAAGGGCGCGCGCCCTCAGGCGTATTCGAGCAGCAGGTCCTTGGCGTTCACCGCCTCGCCCGGGCGGACGTGGATGGCGGCCACCACGCCGTCGCGCTCGGCGGCGAGCATGGATTCCATCTTCATCGCCTCGATCGACACCAGCGGATCGCCCTTGCCGACCTTCTGCCCGGCCTGCACGGCGACGGTGACCACCGTGCCGGGCATCGGCGCGCCGACGTGGCGGACGTTGCCTTCCTCGGCGCGCGGATGCTGCTTCAGGGCCGCCATGCCGGCCTTCGGGATGCGCGCCGTGCGCGGTTGGCCGTTCAGTTCGAAGGAAACCTTGACGTGGCCCTCCTCGTCCGGCCCGCTCATGCCCTGCTGGCTGACGATGAGGGTCTTGCCGCGCTCGATCTCGATGGCGATCTCCTCGCGCTCGCGCAGGCCGTAGAAGAAGGCGGGCGTCGGCAGCACCGAGACGTCGCCGTAGTGGCTGCGGTGGGCGGCGTAGTCCTTGAACACCTTCGGGTACATCAGGTAGGAAGCGAGGTCGGTGTCGCTCACCTTGCGGTTCACCGCCGCCTCCGCCTCGGCGCGCTTGGCCTCGAGGTCCACCGCCGGCAGGAAGTCGCCGGCGCGCCCCGGCAGCGGCTTCTCGCCGCGCAGCACCTTCTTCTGCAGCTCGGCCGGGAAGCCGTCGGGCGGATAGCCCAGCTCGCCCTTCATGAGCGAGACGACGGATTCGGGGAAGGCGACCTCGCGGTTCGGGTCCTGCACCTGCTCCGGCGTCAGGTCGTTGGCGACCATGAACAGCGCCATGTCGCCCACCACCTTCGAGGTCGGCGTCACCTTGACGATGTCGCCGAAGAGGAGGTTCACCTCGGCGTAGGCCTTCGACACCTCGGCCCAGCGGTGCTCGAGGCCCATGGCGCGGGCCTGCTCGCGCAGGTTGGTGTACTGGCCGCCGGGCATCTCGTGGCGGTAGACGTCGGCGGTGCCGGAGCGGATGTCGGCCTCGAAGGGCGCATAGGCGCGGCGCACGCCCTCCCAGTACTGCGACAGCGCCTGCATCGCATCCAGATCGACGCCGGGATCGCGCGGCGCGCCCTGCAGGGCGGCGGCGATCGAGCCGAGGTTGGGTTGCGAGGTGAGGCCGCTCATGGCGTCGAGCGCGCCGTCGACGGCATCGACGCCCGCCTCCACCGCCGCCAGCACGCTGGCCGCGCTGATGCCGCTGGTGTCATGGGTGTGGAAATGGATCGGCAGGCCGACCTCCTGCTTGAGGGCATGCACCAGCTCGCGCGCCGCGCGCGGGCGGCAGACACCGGCCATGTCCTTGATGCCGAGGATGTGGGCGCCGGCCTTCTCGAGCTGCTTGGCGAGATCGACGTAGTACTTCAGGTTGTACTTCGGCCGCGCCGGGTCGAACAGGTCGCCGGTGTAGCAGATCGCCGCCTCGCACAGGGCGCCGCTCTCGCGCACGGCGTCCATCGCCACGCGCATGTTGTCCACCCAGTTGAGCGAGTCGAAGACGCGGAAGACGTCCACGCCCTCCTTCGCCGCCTGCTGCACGAAGTAGCGCACGACATTGTCGGCATAGTTGGTGTAGCCCACCGCGTTGGAGGCGCGCAGCAGTATCTGGAACAACACGTTGGGGATGGCGGCGCGCAGCTGCGCCAGACGTTCCCAGGGATCTTCCTTGAGGAAGCGCAGCGCCACGTCGAAGGTCGCGCCGCCCCAGCACTCCAGCGAGAACAAGTCCGGCAGCATGCGCGCATAGTGCGGCGCGATCTCCAGCAAGTCGTGCGTGCGCATGCGCGTGGCGAAGAGCGACTGGTGGGCGTCGCGCATGGTCGTGTCGGTGAGCAGCACGCGCGGCTCGTTCTTCATCCATTCGGCGAACTTATCCGCGCCGAGCTGCTTCAGGCGGTCGCGCGTGCCGGGCGGCGGCGCCTGCGTCAGGTCGCAGCGCGCCCGTGTTGGCTTTAGCGGTTTCGACAAGGGCAGGTGCGGCAACGCCCGTCCCTTCATCTCCGGGTTGCCGTTCACCGCCACCTCGCCGAGGAACTTCAAGAGCTTGGTGCCGCGATCGCGCCGGCGCTGGAAACTGAACAGCTCCGGCGTGGTGTCGATGAAGCGCGTGGTGCACTCGCCCGAACGGAACAGCGGATGGTCGATGACGTTCTCGAGGAACTGCAGGTTGGAGGCGACGCCGCGGATGCGGAACTCGCGCAGGGCGCGGTCCATGCGGGCGATGGCCTCGTCGGGCGTGTGGCCCCAGGCCGTCACCTTCACCAGCAGCGAGTCGTAATACGGCGTGATCACCGCGCCGCCGTAGGCCGTGCCGCCGTCGAGGCGCAGGCCGAAGCCGGCGGCGCTGCGGTACACGCTGATGCGGCCGTAGTCGGGCGTGAAGCCGTTCTCCGGGTCCTCGGAGGTGACGCGGCATTGCAGGGCGTGGCCGTGCAGTTTGATGTCCTCCTGGCGCGGCACGTAGGCATCAACGTCGCCTATCCTCGCCCCTTCCGAGATGCGGATCTGCGCCTTGACGATGTCGACGCCGGTCACCTCCTCGGTGACGGTGTGCTCGACCTGGATGCGCGGGTTGACCTCGATGAAGTAGAAGTCGTCGGTGTCGGCGTCCATGAGGAACTCGACGGTGCCGGCGTGGGTGTACTTCGCCGCGCGGGCGAGCTTCAGCGCGGCGCCGCACAGCTCGGCGCGGCGCGATTCCTCCAGGTAGGGCGCCGGCGCGCGCTCCACCACTTTTTGATTTCGCCGCTGCACCGAGCAGTCGCGTTCAAAGGCGTGCACCAGGTTTCCGTGGGTGTCGCCGATCACCTGCACCTCGACGTGGCGCGCGCGGCGCACCAGTTTTTCCAGGTACACCTCGTCGTTGCCGAAGGCGGCCTTGGCCTCGCGCCGCGCCACTTCCATCGCCGGGCCGAGGTCGGCCTCCGTCTCCACCACGCGCATGCCGCGCCCGCCGCCGCCCCAGCTCGCCTTGAGCATGAGCGGGTAGCCGACCGCCGCCGCCAGTTTCTGCGCGCCTGCCAGATCGTACGGCAGCGCGCCGGTCGCCGGCACCACCGGCACCCCGGCCTTTTCCGCCAGCTCGCGCGCCGAGACCTTGTTGCCGAGCAGGCGCATCACTTCCGGCTTCGGGCCGATGAAGACGATGCCGGCCGCGGCGCACGCCTCGGCGAAGTCCGGGTTCTCGGAGAGGAAGCCGTAGCCGGGGTGGATGGCATCGACGTGGGCCTCCTTGGCGACGCGGATGATGTCGTCGATGTCGAGGTAGGCCTGGATCGGCTTCTTGCCGGCGCCGACCAGATAGGACTCGTCGGCCTTGAAGCGGTGCAGCGCGAAGCGGTCCTCGTTGGAGTAGATGGCCACCGTGCGGATGCCCATTTCCGAGGCCGCGCGCATGACGCGGATGGCGATCTCGGAGCGGTTGGCGACGAGGAGGCTGCGGATTTTCTTCATGGCTAAAGCAAGCTATGGACGTAAAAAACGGGCCGGCGGCCCGTATCGCGTGCGAGTCTATCCCATCAAGGCGCACCGCAGTATTCAGGGTTTTTATGTATTCCCAAAGCCCGGTTTAAGCATGGCCGCCCAGGCCGTCCGGTACGCCCCAGCCACATCCTTCCCGGCCCAGGTCTCTCGGTAGGCGGCCACCTTCTCCCCGACCGGCACGATGCCTTCGATCACCGGCACCCCGAAGACCTCGGCGACGATGCGCCCGTGCAGGCTGCTGCCAGCGAAGCTCGCGCTGGCCGCGATCAGGGCGCAGAGGTCCCAGATGTCTGACGATTCGAATATCCGTGCGCCGGGCAGACGCGCCGCCGCGCGCCGATAGGCGCCGAGGTCGTCGTGCCAGGGCGCCGCACCGGCGCGGAAGAGGACGATGCCCCGCCCCGCCGCCGCCCGCGCCAGCCCGTCCGCGATGCACGCCAGCGTCGCATCGTCGCCCAGCGAGGCGGCGAACTGCACGGCCAGGTAGCCCTGCGGAAAGGCTGCGCGCACAGCCGCGACCTCCCCGGGTTCCGCCCGTTCGCGGATGCGCGCGCCGAACAGCTCCGCCGTCAGCACCGCGGGGTCGGGCATGAGCGTCGCCGCAATGCCGGCGGCGGACAGGTGCGCCAGGGTCCGATGGTCGCGCACGCCGATCCAGTCCGCCGCCGCCAGCTTCGCCAGCACTTCGTCGCGGAAGACTGCATCGCGCCGGTCGAGATCGACGCCGCCGACGCCGAGGAATATTCGCGCGCCGTCCTGCAGCGACTGACTTTTACCCAGGCAGTAGGGCGCGCGGTCGTCGCGCCCGAGAACCTGCCGCGCCCAGTCGAAGCGCTCCGGCCGGCCGTCGTACTGCGCGATCACGCCCGGCGCCTCTTCTGCCGGCAGCAGCATCGCCGCCGCCTCCCAGGCGTCGCAGCACAGCAGCTCGCCGCCGGCGTGGATCCCCGGCGCGCCGGGGATTTCCCGCAGCACCTCGCCGATGGCGCGCACGCGATGGCCGCCGAACGGCGTCAGGTCGCGCGCCGCCAATCCGGCGACGACGACCTCGCGCGGCGCCAGCAGCGCCGCCGCGAGGTGCGGAAACAGCAGGTCGCCGAGGTTGTGGCGGTCGCAGGCGCCGAAGAGGATGAACGGACCGGCGGGAGGGAATGGCGACATGGCAGGAGGGATTCTATAGAATGAAGACGGCTCGCTCACGCCGGAACCTTTCCGGCAACAACAATGCAACTCGACATCCGCACCCTGACCTTCACGCTGCAGCTGTTCGCGCTGGTCTTCGCCGTCGGCATGTTTCTGGTGCAGCGCGGCCAGCCGGCCATGCGCGGCCTGAGCTGGTGGGCGGCGGCCTATGCCGCGGCCGGGCTCGGCTTCCTGCTGCTGGCGCTGCGCGGGGCTATCCCGGACTTCGTCTCGGTCGTCGTCGCCAGCGCCCTGTTGCTGGCGTCCCTGTGCTTTTTTCGCGAGGGGGCGATCCGCTTCCGCCGCCAGCCGCGCCGCCTGCCCTGGCTCGGCGCGGCCCTGCTGGCCCTGCTCGTGCCGACCCTGATGTACTACCTCTACGTCGTGCCGAACGTGGCCAACCGCGTCGTCGCCGTGACGCTGACGAACGCGATTCCGGCCGCCCTGACGGCATGGCTGCTGGCGAAGGACGTGCCGATTCGCCTGCGGTCCTCGCACTGGTTCACGGCCGCCGCCTTCGGCCAGATGGTGATCGTCTCGGCCGTGCGCGTCGCCCATACCCTGCTCCATCCCCCCGACAATCTCATGACGGCCGGTCCGGTGCATGCCTTGTACCTGCTGTCCGTCCTGCTCCTGCTGGTGATGTCCATCTTCGGTTGCATCTGGATGCTCACCATGCACCAGGAGATCGAGCTGGAGCGCCAGGCGCGCACCGACCCGCTGACGGGGGCGATGAACCGCCTGGCGCTGGCCGAGAGCATCACGCGCGAACTGGCGCGCGCGCAGCGCAACGGCCGTCCGCTGTCCGTGCTGATGTTCGACCTCGATTTCTTCAAGCAGCTGAACGACCGGCTCGGCCACCAGGCCGGCGATGCGGCGCTGAAGAATGTTGCCGCCGCCACGCAGCGCCACCTGCGCGCCAGCGACCTGCTGGCGCGCTACGGCGGCGAGGAGTTCGTCGCCGTCCTGCCGGACACCGACAAGGCCCGCGCCGTCGAAACCGCCGAGCGCTTGCGCCAGGAAATCGAATCGCTGGGCATTCCCTGCGGAAACGGTACGGCGCTGACCGCCAGCTATGGCGCCGCCACCTATCCTGCCGACGGCGACGATTTCGACAGCCTGGTCGCCAGCGCCGACGCCGCGCTCTACAAGGCCAAGCAGTCCGGCCGCAACCGCGTAGTCGCTGCCTGAGCGCTCAATCCGCCAGCGGCGGCAGGCCGTGTTTTCGCCGCGCCCGGTTGCAGGCGTCCGAGCCGGGCTCCAGTTCCTGGCAGGGTCCCGGCCGGCGTTGGTAAATCCCGCAGCGCACATTCCGGCCGATCTCGCCCTCGAGGGCGACGCAGCGCGGCGGGAAGTCGTCGCTGCCGCGCATCCGCACCAGGTTCGCCGTCAGCGGAAAAGTCAGTCCCGCCGGCACGGCGCCGCCCGGCGCGCTGTCGAGGTCGAGGCGATGGAAGTCGACGCGGTAGGCGGCGCAACAGGCGCCGCAGGCGGTGCAGGGGTTCATCATTGGCCGGGACTATAATTCAAAGAAGAGTCTAATCGATCCGCACTGCCATGCCATCCGCCCGCATTCGCCGATCCTTCTTCTTTGCCCTGCTGGCTGCGTTCGCCCTGTGCGGTGCGGTACGCGCGCAGGATACGGATCAATTCGGCCTGCCGAAGAAACCGGAGATTCCCGATCATGTCGAATCGGCCGAGCCGCCGAAAGACATTGCCGAGCCCGGCGCCGAGGCGGTGACGGCGGCCCTCCCGGCCAAGAACGAGTGGACCAGCGCCGGCGTGCGCCTGCGCAAGGGCGTCAAGTACCGCATCAGCGCCAGCGGCGAGTGGCACATGGGCGGCTTCTGCGCGCGTTCCGGCCCGAGCGGCGTGGGTTCGAACACGCCGCTGTGCTTCTCCTTCATCCCGCCCTTCATCCTGCCGCAGCACCAGATCGGCACCCTGATCGGCAAGATCGGCCAGGACGGACGGCCCTTCGCCGTCGGCGAGTCGCTGGAATTCGAGGCCGAGCGCGACGGCACGCTCTACCTGCGCAGCAACGACCCGAAAGGGTTGACGAACGACAATTCCGGCACCGTCACGGCGAAGGTCGCCCTCGCCGCGCCGCCGGCGCCCCCTGCCCCTCCCGTCGCCGCGGCACCGCCGGCATCCGCCCGCCAGAACGGCGCGGCGGCGGCGTCCGCCGCGCCCCTGCCGCCCCTGTCTTCGACCAGCAGCCAGCACTGGGCCGTGGTGATCGGCGTCTCGGACTATGCCGACAGCCGCATCCCCGCCCTGCGCTATGCCGCCAAGGACGCGAAGGCCCTGCACGACTGGCTGGTGTCGCCTGCGGGCGGCCGCTACGCGCCCTCGCGCGTGAAGCTGCTTCTCGACCGCAACGCCACCGCCGCCGCCATCAAGGAGGCGCTGTACACCTGGCTGCGCCAGACCATCGAGGAGGACGTGGTGGTGATCTATTTCGCCGGCCACGGCTCGCCGGATTCGCCCGACACGCCGCAGAACCTCTACCTGTTGCCGCACGACACGCGCTACGACGCCATCGCGTCGACGGGCTTCCCGATGTGGGACGTGGAGACGGCGCTGAAGCGCTTCATCAAGGCGCGGCGCGTCGTCGTGCTGGCGGACGCCTGCCACTCCGGCGGCGTCGGCGCCACCTTCGACGTGGCGCGACGCGCGCTCGGCGACGTCCAGCCCAACCGCATCGCCTCGGGATTGCAGAACCTCGCCAGCGTCGGCGCCGGCATCGCGGTGATCTCCGCCTCCGACGACCGCCAGCTCTCGGCCGAGAGCGCCAAGTTCGGCGGCGGCCATGGCGTGTTCACCCATTTCCTGCTGGAAGGCCTCAAGGGCCAGGCCGACTACAACCAGGACAGCCGCGTCACCCTCGGCGAACTGATCCCCTTCCTCTCAGAGCACGTGCGCCGCGAGACCCTCAACGCGCAGAGCCCGACGGTGGCCGGCCGCTTCGACCCGGCCCTCTCGCTCGGCCGCTAGGACGCGGCCGATTTCCGCAACGTCGTTCGTCTCGCGCACGCGGCGCCACAGCGCCTCAGCGCCGGCGTAGTTCCGCCGCAGCAGGCCGAGCCACTGCTTGAGCCGCCCCGGCGCGTGGCGCGGCGCCACCTTCTCCTGCACCTGCGCCCAGAAGTCGGCGAGATACGGCTGCAGTGCGCGCCAGTCGGATGCATCCGCCTGCTCCGCGCGCGCGCCGCGGATGCGTTCGGCGAGAAAGGGATCGGCCACTGCGCCGCGGCCGAGCATCACGTCCGGACAACCGGTCGCCGCGCGGATGGCGCGCCAGTCGGCGACGTTCCATACCTCGCCGTTGGCGATCACCGGCACGGCCACCGCCTCGCGGATGCGCGCCACCCACTCCCAGCGCACTTGCGGCCGATAGCCGTCGCTTTTGGTGCGGGCGTGCACCACCAGTTCCTGCGCGCCGCCGTCCGCCAGCGCCCGCGCGCAGTCGAGGGCGCGCGCCGTGTCGTCGATGCCGAGGCGCATCTTGGCGCTGAAAGTCAGTCCCGGCGGCACGGCGGATCGCACGGCGGCGGCGATGTCATGAAGCAATTCCGGTTCGCCGAGCAGCGCGGCGCCGCCGCGATGGCGGTTCACCAGCGGCGCCGGGCAGCCGAAGTTGAGGTCGATGCCGGCCGGCGCGAGCCCGGCCAGGCGCGCGGCATTCTCGGCCAGGCAGGCGGGATCGGAGCCCATCAGCTGCACCCGCACCGGCGTGCCGGCTTCGGTGCGCGCGTCGTTGAGCAATTCCGGGCTGACGCGGGTGAAGCTCTTCCGCGGCAGCAGCGTTCCGGTGACGCGCACGAACTCGGTGACGCACCAGTCGTAGCGCCCCGCGCGCGTCAGCACGCCGCGCAGGATGTCGTCGGCGAGGCCCTCCATGGGGGCGAGGATGAGGCGGGACATTATTTTGGATTTCCCCTCTCCCCGGCCCTCTCCCCGCAAGCGGGGCGAGGGAGTGGGTTTGCTCCCCTCTCCCGCAAGCGGGAGAGGGGCCGGGGGAGAGGGCTGGTTACGCGTAAGTGAAGAAGCCTCTGCCCGTCTTGCGGCCGAGGTAGCCCGCCTCGACCATCTCGACCAGCAACGGCGCGGGGCGGTACTTCGGGTCCTTGAAGCCGTCGAACAGCACGTTCATCACCGCCAGCTGCACGTCGAGGCCGATCATGTCGCAGAGCGCGAGCGGGCCGATCGGATGGTTGGCGCCGAGCTTCATCGCCTCGTCGATCTGGGCGGCGGTGGCGAGGCCCTCGCCGAGCGCGAAGATCGCCTCGTTGATCATCGGGCAGAGCATGCGGTTCACCACGAAGCCCGGGCTGTTGCGCACCTGCACCGGCGTCTTGCCGACGGCCTTCGAGACTTCCTCGACCGCCGCGTAGGTGGCATCCGAGGTCTGCAGGCCGCGGATCAGCTCGACCAGCGCCATCAGCGGCACCGGGTTGAAGAAGTGCATGCCGATCACCTTGTCGGCGCGCTTGGTCGACGCCGCCAGCTTGGTGATGGAGATCGACGAGGTGTTGCTGGCGATGACCGCTTCAGGTTTGGCCAGCTCGTCGAGCTGCCTGAAGATCTTCAGCTTGAGATCGAGGTTCTCGGTGGCGGCCTCGATGATGAGGTCCGCTTCCTTCAGCGCGGCGAGTTCCGTGGCGGTCTTGATGCGCGCCAGCGCCGCGGCCTTCTGCTCGGCCGTCATCTTCTCCTTCTTGATCAGGCGGTCGTAGCTGCCGGAAATGGTGGCCATGGCGCGGTCGAGCGCGGCCTGCGCCACGTCGCTCATCACCACGTCGAAGCCCGCCTGGGCGAAAGCCTGGGCGATGCCGTTGCCCATCGTGCCGGCGCCGACGACGCCGATTTTCTTGAAAGCCATAGTCATCCTCTCGAAGTTCGCGGCGGCGTCTCCCGGCGCCCCGCACAGCCCGCAAGTGTACCGGAGTCGGCCGCGCATATTGTCGCCGCGATTACACCGCCGGGCCTGCCGTCGCGTAAAATCGCGATTCACTCCTGCCGCCCCCCATGAACAACGACGACCTCCTCCGCCGCAGCCTCGACGCCGTCTGGCATCCGTGCACGCAGATGAAGCTGCACGAGACCCTGCCGCTGGTGCCGATCCGCCGCGCGCAAGGCGCGTGGCTGGAGGACATGGACGGCCACCGCTTCCTCGACGCCATCAGCTCCTGGTGGACGAACCTCTTCGGGCACGGCCACCCGCGCATCGTCGCCGCGCTGCGCGAGCAACTCGACACGCTCGACCACGTCATGCTGGCCGGCTTCACCCACGAACCGGTGGTGGCGCTCTCAGAGAAGCTCTCGGCACTGACCGGCCACGAACTCGGCCACTGCTTCTACGCCTCCGACGGCGCCTCGGCGGTGGAAATCGCACTGAAGATGAGTTTCCACTTCTGGCGCAACAGCGGCCAGCCCGGCAAGAACCGCTTCCTCAGCCTCGCCGGCAGCTACCACGGCGAGACGCTCGGCGCGCTGGCGGTGACCGACGTCGCCCTCTTCCGCGACGCCTACGCGCCGCTGCTGCGCGCCTGCGACACGGTGCCCAGCCCTGACGGGCGGCTGGCCGGCGCAGGGCAGACGCCGCGCGACGCGGCGGTGGCGGCCGCCGTCGCCCTGGAAGCGTACCTGGCGGAAAACCACCAGGAGGTGGCAGCCCTCATCGTCGAGCCGCTGGTGCAATGCGCCACCGGCATGGCCATGCACGACGCGGAATACCTGCGCCGCGCGCGCAATCTGTGCGACGTCTACGGCGTGCACCTGATCGCCGACGAGATCGCCGTCGGCTGCGGCCGCACGGGCAGCTTCTTCGCCTGCGAGCAGGCGGACATCGTGCCGGATTTCCTCTGCCTGTCGAAGGGCATCACCGGCGGCACGCTGCCGCTCTCCGTGGTGATGACGACGGACGCCGTCTACGCCGCCTTCTGGGACGACAGCACGGCGCGCGGCTTCCTGCATTCGCACTCCTACACCGGCAACCCGCTCGCCTGCCGCGCCGCGCTGGCCACGCTGGAAATCTTCGAGACGGACGGGGTGATCGCGGCCAACCGGCGGCTGGCCGCGCAGATCAACGCGGCGGCCGCGCCGCTCGCCGCCGACCCGCGGCTGAAGCACTTCCGCCACACCGGCATGATCTGGGCCTTCGACGCGAACACCGACGATCCGCACTTCGCGCGGCGCTTCCACCAGGAAGCGATGGCACGCGGCCTGCTGCTGCGTCCGCTTGGCAACACGGTGTACTTCATGCCGCCCTACATCCTCGGCGACGAGGAGATCGAACTGCTCGTCAGCGGCACCCAAGCTGCACTCGACGCCGTGCTGCCGTGACTGACTTTACGGACGAACTCGCCGCGCTCGACGCGCAGGCGCTGCGGCGCCGGCGGCGCGTCGTCGATTCGCCCTGCGCGCCGGAGCTGGTCGTCGACGGCCGCCCCATGCTGGCCTTCTGCAGCAACGACTACCTTGGCCTGGCCAACGACCCGGCGCTCATCGCCGCGGCGCAGGAAGGGGCAATGCGCTACGGGCTCGGCTCGGGCGCCTCGCCGCTGGTCTGCGGCCACATGACGCCGCATGCCGCCCTGGAAAAGCGCCTCGCCGGCTTCGCCGGCTTCGAACGCGCCCTGCTGTTCTCGACCGGCTACCTCGCCAACCTCGGCGCAGTGCCGGCGCTCGTCGGCCGCGGCGACGCCGTCTTCTCCGACCGCCTCAACCACGCCTCGCTCATCGACGCCGCACGCTTGAGCCGCGCCGAACTCAACGTCTATCCGCACTGCGACGTGTCGGCGCTCGGCGCGGCACTGGCCGCTTCGCGGGCGAAGCGCAAGCTGATCGTCACCGACGCGGTGTTCAGCATGGACGGCGACCTGGCGCCGCTGCCGGAGCTGCTGGCGCTGGCCGAGCGGCACAAGGCCTGGCTGCTGGTGGACGACGCCCACGGCTTCGGCCTGCTCGGGCCGCAGGGGCGCGGCAGCGCGGCGCACTTCCAGCTCGCCTCGCCGCGCCTGATCGTCATGGGCACCCTGGGCAAGGCGGCCGGCGGCGCCGGCGCCTTCGTCGCCGGATCGGAGAACGCCGTCGAGTGGATCCTGCAGAAGGCGCGCACCTACATCTTCAGCACCGCCGAGCCGGCGCTCATCGCCCACGCGCTGCTGACGGCCATCGACCTCATCGAGCAGGGCGACGCGCGCCGGGAAAACCTCGCCGCCCGCATCGCCCAGCTGCGCAAGACGCTCAAGCCGAAGCGCTGGACCCTGCTGCCCTCCGAGACGGCCATCCAGCCGCTGGTGATCGGCGGCAATGCCGAGACCATGGACGTCGCCGCGAAGCTCTACGAGCGCGGCCTCTGGGTGCCGGGCATCCGCCCGCCCACCGTGCCGGCCGGCTCGGCGCGGCTGCGCATCACGCTTTCCGCCGCGCACACCGAAGAACAGGTGGCGCGGCTGGTCGATGCGCTGAGGGAGCTTGAACAATGAAAATCATCCACCACGGCGGGCACGGCGACACGGCGCAAGGACAATGTTTCTTCGCCGTGTCGCCGTGTGCGCCGTGGTAAAAACAGGGCTTTCCGTATGAGCCGTGCCTATTTCCTCGCCGGCACCGACACCGAGGTCGGCAAGACGCTCATCGCCGCGGCGCTGCTGCGCGCCGCGGCCGCGCAGGGATTGCGCGCGCTGGGCATGAAGCCGGTGGCGGCCGGCGGCGCCGAGGACGTCGACGCGCTGGTGGCCGCCGGCAACGTCGCCGCGCCGCGTGAAATCGTGAATCCCTACCTGCTGCGCGAACCGCTGTCGCCGCACCTCGCCGCGCGGCACGACGGCGTCGCCGTCGACCTCGAGCGCATCGCCCGCTGCTTCAACGAACTGCGCGGCCGCGCCGACTTCCTCGTCGTCGAGGGCGCCGGCGGCTTCCGCGTGCCCCTGAGCGACACGCAGGACGGCGCCGACCTTGCCGCGCGGCTCGGCCTGCCGGTGGTCCTGGTGGTCGGCCTGCGGCTGGGCTGCCTCAACCACGCGCTGCTGACCACGGAGGCCGTCCGCGCGCGCGGCCTGCGCCTGGCCGGCTGGGTCGCCAACCAGGTCGACGCACGGATGGCCTGCGTGGCGGAGAACGTCGACACGCTGCAGGCGCGGCTGGCCGCGCCGCTGCTGGGCTTCGTGCCGCACCAGGCGAAGCCCGATGCGGCGCGGGTGGCCGGGTTGCTGAAGCTGCCTGATTAACCGTCATCCCCGCGCAAGCGGGGATCCATAACGCAGAGAAAAACCTGGATTCCCGCTTGCGCGGGAATGACTGGGCCCTACAGTGCCGCCAGCACGCGGTCGAGGCGGCCGCGCACTTCGTTCGCCAGCGCGGCGATCTCCGGTTTGTCCACCATCTGCAGGATGGCGATGGGGTCCATGAACTCGACGTGGGTCTTGCCGGCGGCGTCGTTGCGCACGACGACGTTGCAGGGCAGCAGCAGGCCGATCGAGGCCTCGGCACCGATGGCGCGGTTGGCGAGGGTCGGGTTGCAGGCGCCGAGGATCTTGTAGGCCGGCATGTCGACGTCGATCTTCTTCTTCATGGTGGCGGCGACGTCGATCTCCGTCAGCACGCCGAAGCCTTCCTTGCCCAGCGCCTCGGTGACCTTCGCGATCGCCGCGTCGTAGCCGTAATCCACCGTCTTGCCGAATCCGTATTTGCTCATGGCGTTCTCCTGTAAGTTGGGTCGGCAGAAGTTACAATGCCGCTCCTGCAGAGTCAAAACGATTCCTTCGATACGAGCATGACAGAGAAAATCGGCGCGGCAGTCATCGGCGCGGGCGTGGTCGGCCTCGCCTGCGCGCGGGCGCTGGCCCGGCGCGGCATCGAGACCGTCATCCTGGAGGCCAACACGGCGATCGGCATGGAGACCAGCTCGCGCAACAGCGAGGTGATCCACGCCGGCATTTACTACCCGGCGGGCTCGCTCAAGGCGCGCCTGTGCGTGGCCGGCAACCGCCAGCTGTACGAATTCTGCGCCGCGCACCACGTCGCCCACCGCCGCTGCGGCAAGCTGATCGTCGCCACCGACGCCAGCCAGGAAGCCAGGCTCGCCGCGCTGAAAAGTCAGTCCCTGGAGAACGGCGTGACGGACCTGCAGCCGCTCACCGCCGCCCGGCTCGCCAGCCTGGAGCCGCAGCTCAGGGCCACGGCCGCCCTGCTCTCGCCCTCCACCGGCATCGTCGACAGCCACGGCCTCATGCTGGCGCTGCTGGGCGAGGCCGAGGCGCACGGCGCGGCGCTGGCGCTGAAGAGCCCGCTCGCGCGCGGCGAGGCGCGCGGCGACGGCTTCCTGCTGGAGGTGGGCGGCGAGGAGCCGATGCGGCTGGCGGCCGGCATCGTCATCAACTCGGCCGGCCTGCATGCGCCGCGGGTCGCCGCCTCGATTGCCGGCCTCGATCCACGCCACGTGCCGACGCCGCATTTCGCCCGCGGCAACTACTACGCGCTGGCCGGCCGCGCGCCTTTCGCGCACCTCGTCTACCCCCTGCCCGAGCCGGGCGGCCTGGGCGTGCACCTGACGCTGGACCTCGGCGGCCAGGCGCGCTTCGGCCCCGACGTGGAATGGGTGGATGCCATCGACTACACGGTCGATCCGCGCCGCGCCGACGCCTTCTATGCCGAAGTGCGCAAGTACTGGCCGGCCCTGCCCGACGGCGCCCTGCAGCCGGCCTACGCGGGCATCCGGCCGAAGCTCGGCGGGCCGGATGCGCCGGCGGCGGACTTCCTCATCCAGTCGGAAGCGACGCACGGCGTGCCCGGCCTGATCAACCTGTTCGGCATCGAGTCGCCGGGACTGACCTCCTGCCTGGCCCTGGCCGAGCACGTCTGCGGCGAGTTGGGCATTTGATGTTGCGCCTGGTGCTCGACACTAATGTCGTGCTCGACCTGCTGCATTTCGACGACCCGGCCGTGGCGCCGATCCGCCGCGCCCTGCAGGAAGGCCGCGCGTCCTGCGTCGGCAACGTCGCCTGCCGTGACGAGCTGGCTCACGTGCTGAGCTATCCCCAGTTCAAAATCCCCGAGCATGAAGCCCGCCGCATCCTCGACGAATACGCCGCCCTGGTCCGGCCCTGCACGGATGAGGGCGCCGCCCTGCCGCCGCTGCCGCAATGCCGCGACCCCGACGACCAGAAATTCCTCGAACTGGCGCAGGCGGCAAAGGCCGATCTCCTCGTCACCAAGGACAAGGCGCTGCTGGCATTGGCGAAGAAGGCCGGCCGCCTGGGCTTCCGCATCGCCGCCCCGGCCGGGGCGGCGGAACTGCTGGAGAGGAATTAGGCGGGAATCTTGTCGAGCAGCGCGACCGTCAGCGGCAGCCACTTGTCGCCGAACAGCACGTCGATCTTCTCGTAGGGAATGGCCAGGTTCGGGCTCAGCCGGTTGGTCGGGCTCACCGCATCGTCGACGCCGAAATAGACCACGCCGGAGGACTGGTTGCGCTCGTCCACAATGCGCGTCACTTCCGCGAAAAGCGCGTTGCGTGCCGGAATGCGCAGGACGACCGAGTCCGCGCCATTCCGCTGCGGCACCCGGGTCTGGCACTCGAGGCGATACACGGCGCGGCTCGCCGGCAATTGCTTGCGCACCGTTTCCAGCATTTTCTGGGGATAATCGTGGGGCGGACCGAACTGCCGTTCCAGCCGCAATACCGGCTCTTTGGACTTCAGCAAACGCGAGAGCGTCTCGGACCGGTAAACGTAGCCTGCCATGCTTGCAACCCTCTGTTGGCCGTCCGCCTTTGCGCCGCGCCTTGCCCTTGCGGGTCCCGGCACGACGTCATTTATTTGCGGTGAACTTTAACATTCATCACGGAATCAACCTAGGCACTTATTCACAAATGATCACAAGAATCCGGACTTGAGGGAAATGCATTCCATTTTTCCGCATTTATGACTTCCGCTCTCGCCCTCCTCAACGACGTCTTCGGCTATCCGGCCTTCCGCGGCCAGCAGGCGGAGATCATCGACCGGGTCGCCGGCGGCGGCGACGCGCTGGTGCTGATGCCCACCGGCGGCGGCAAGTCGCTCTGCTACCAGATCCCGGCCCTGCTGCGGCCGGGCACGGCCATCGTCATTTCGCCGCTGATCGCGCTGATGCAGGACCAGGTGGCGGCGCTGCGGGAAGCCGGCGTGCGCGCCGCCTGCCTCCATTCCGGCCAGACGGCGGCGGATGCCGACCTTGCCGGCTGCGCCTTCACGGACGGCCAACTCGACCTGCTCTACGTCTCGCCGGAGCGGCTGCTCTCGCCCTACTTCACCAGCCTGCTGACCAAGGCCGCCCGCCACGGCATCGCCCTCTTCGCCATCGACGAGGCGCACTGCGTCTCGCAGTGGGGCCACGACTTCCGGCCGGAGTACCTCAAGCTCGGCTTCCTGCACGAGCGCTGGCCGGACGTGCCGCGCATCGCGCTGACGGCCACCGCCGACGAGACGACGCGCAAGGAGATCGTCGCCAACCTGCAGCTCGGCGATGCGCGCATCTTCATTTCCAGCTTCGACCGGCCCAACATCCGCTACCAGATCGTCGAGAAGGCCAACGCCCGCGCCCAGCTGCTGGCCTTCCTGCGCGCCGAGCACGCCGGCGAGGCCGGCATCGTCTACTGCCTGTCGCGGCGCAAGGTGGAGGAGACGGCGGCCTTCCTCTGCGCCGAGGGCATCCGCGCCCTGCCTTACCACGCCGGCATGGACTCGCCCGACCGCGAGCGCAACCAGACGGCCTTCCTGCGCGAGGACGGCGTGGTGATGGTGGCGACCATCGCCTTCGGCATGGGCATCGACAAGCCCGACGTGCGCTTCGTCGCCCACCTCGACCTGCCGAAGAGCATCGAGGGCTATTACCAGGAGACCGGGCGCGCCGGCCGCGACGGCCTGCCCGCCGACGCCTGGATGGCCTACGGCCTCGCCGACGTCGTGCAGCAGCGGCGTATGATCCTGGAGTCGCAGGCCGACGAGCGCCACAAGCGCGTCGCCACGGCCAAGCTCGACGCCCTGCTCGGCCTGTGCGAGACCACCGCCTGCCGCCGCCAGCGCCTGCTCGCCTATTTCGGGGAAGAAAGCGGCCCCTGCGGCAACTGCGACACCTGCCTCGATCCGCCGCAGACCTGGGACGGCACCGAGGCCGTGAGGAAGGCGCTGTCCTGCGTCTACCGCACCGGCCAGCGCTTCGGCGCCGGCCATGTCATCGACGTGCTGACGGGACGCGACGACGAGCGCGTGCGCCAGTGGGGCCACGACAAGCTGTCCACCTACGGCATCGGCGCCGACATCGCCGAGAAGGAATGGCGCGGCATCTTCCGCCAGATGGTGGCGCTCGGCCTGCTCGCCGTCGACCACGCCCACGGTTCGCTGGTCCTCACCGCCGCCAGCCGGCCGGTGCTGAAGGGCGAGCAGGACGTGCCGCTGCGCCGCGCGCCGGAGAAGAAGAAGGCCGCGACGACGAAGAGCCGCCGCATCGACAGCGACCTCGGCGCCGAGGAGCACGCCCTGTTCGAGCGCCTGCGCGCCTGGCGCGCCGCCACGGCGAAGGAACACGGCGTGCCCGCCTATGTCATCCTGCACGACGCCACCCTGCTGGAACTCGTGCGCGCGCGCCCGCAGAGCCTCGATGAAATGCGCCACGTCAGCGGCATCGGCGCGCGCAAGCTGGAGAACTTCGGCGAGGCGCTGCTCGAACTGCTGGCGACGGCGTAGACTGCCGCGAAACGGGAGGGGAGCCGGACCGATGAGTGACAGTCTGCAGCAGCGCCGCGACGCCTGGAACGCCTCGCGCTTCCGCCCCGGCGAAACGGGCGGCCTTTACGAGAGCTACTTCCTGCGCGCCAACCATCCGGAGAAGCCGCTGGCCTTCTGGATCCGCTACACGGTGTTCTGCCCGCAGGGCCGGCCGCAGGACGCGCAGGGCGAGCTGTGGGCGATCTGGTTCGACGGCGAGGCGCAGCGCATCGCCGCCGTGAAGGAATCGCTTCCCATCGCCGACTGCCGTTTCGCGCCCGACCGCCTCGACGTGCGCGTCGGCAATGCAACCCTGACCGACGGATTGCTCGAAGGCCGCGCCGCCTCGGCCGATCACGCCGTGTCGTGGCGACTGACCTTTGCCGGCGGCGAAGCGCCGCTCCTGCTGCTGCCCGAATCGCTGTACGCCGGCGGTTTCCCCAAGGCGAAGGCGCTGGTGGCACGGCCCAACGCCATCTTCACCGGCACGCTGACGGTGGACGGCCAGGAGGTCGCCATCGACGGCTGGCGCGGCAGCCAGAACCACAACTGGGGCAGCCGCCACACCGACCGCTACGCCTGGGGCCAGGTCGCCGGCTTCGACAACGCGCCGGAGGCCTTCCTCGAATGCGCCGCGGCGCAGGTGCGCCTCGGCCCGCTATGGAGCCCGCGCCTGACGCTGCTGGTGTTGCGCGACGGCGGCGAGGAGATCGCGCTGAACGGTCTGCTGCAGTCAGCGCGGGCGCACGGCGACTACGAGTTCTTCCGCTGGACGCTCGACTCTCGCGGCCCGCAGGCGCGCCTGCACGGCCGCATCGCCGCGCCCGCCTCGGCCTTCGTCGGCCTGAACTACCTGAACCCGCCGGGCGGCGCGAAGACCTGCCTCAACACCAAGCTCGCCGCGGCGGAGTTCACCCTGGAGCGGCCGGGACGCCCGGCGAAGACCTTCGTCACGCGCTCGCGCGCCGCCTTCGAGATCCTCACCGACCGCCGCGACCACGGCATAAGCGTGGCGGCATAAGAAAAAACGCTGGCACAACCTGCGCGGGTCTGTATAATGCGCCTTGTGCAATGCAGCAATCGGTGCGCCTCTAGCCTGTAGTTCATGTGCAGGCTCATGTTCCCAAAGACTGTATTCCACTGACAGTCTCCGTCCGCGATCTCGTCCGCCTTTCCTTTCCGATCGGCTTGAGTTGTTGCCGGTGATCTCGCGTCACCCGAACGTGACGCTCATCTTTTATTGTGAAAAGGAAAGAGCCATGGCTTTTGCCCAGCTCGGTTTGAACCCGCTTGTCGTCAAGGCCGTCGAGGCCAGCGGCTACACTGAACCCACCGCCGTCCAGGCCCAGTCGATCCCCGCCACCCTGGAAGGCACGGACCTCCTCGTCTCCTCGCAGACCGGCAGCGGCAAGACGGCGGCCTTCATGCTGCCCTGCCTGCACCGTCTCGACCAGCCCTCGGCCCTGCCCGGCCGCGGCCCGCGCATCCTGGTGCTGACGCCGACGCGCGAGCTGGCGCAGCAGGTGACCAAGGCCGCCGACACCTACGGCAAGTTCCTCAAGCGCCTGCGCGTCGTCGCCGTCGTCGGCGGCGCGCCCTTCCACGTCCAGGCCAAGCTGCTGTCGCAGCCGGTCGACGTGGTCGTCGCCACGCCGGGCCGCCTGATCGACCACATCGAGCGCGGCCGCATCGACTTCTCGCGCCTGGAGACGCTGATCCTCGACGAGGCCGACCGCATGCTCGACATGGGCTTCATCGACGACATCGAGGCCATCATCGCCCGCACGCCGGCGACGCGCCAGACGCTGCTCTTCTCGGCCACGCTGGAAGGCGTCGTCGGCCGCCTTGCCAGCCGCGTGACGAAGAACGCCCGCCGCATCGAGATCGAAACCGCGCCGGAACTCAAGGCGAAGATCGAGCAGCGCATCCACTTCGCCGACGACTTCTCGCACAAGTCGCGCCTGCTCGACCACCTGCTGCGCGACGTCGAGCTCTCGCAGGCGGTGGTATTCACCTCGACCAAGAAATCCGCCGACGACCTCGCCGTGCAGCTGCGCGGCGAAGGCTTCGCCGCCGAGGCGCTGCATGGCGACATGAGCCAGCGCGACCGCAACCGCACCCTGCAGGGGTTGCGCCAGGGCCGCACCCGCGTGCTGGTGGCGACCGACGTCGCCGCGCGCGGCATCGACGTGCCGGGCATCAGCCATGTCATCAACTTCGACCTGCCGCGCCAGGCCGAGGACTACGTGCACCGCATCGGCCGCACCGGCCGCGCCGGCCGCGAAGGCATCGCCATCAGCCTCGCCGCGCATTTCGAGAAGCGGCAGATCCGCGACATCGAGCGCTACACGGCGCAGTCCATCCGCGTCGGCGTCATCCCCGGCCTCGAGCCGAAGGCACGTCCGGCGCGGCCGGAAGGCTTCGGCGACAAGCGCCGTCCCGCTGGGCCGCGTCCCACGGGCGGTTACGGCAAGGGCAATGGCGGCGGCTACGGCGCCAAGAGCGGCTTCGGCGACCGCAAGGCCGCCTACGGCGAAAAACAGTCTTCCTTCGGTGAAAAGTCGGGCTACGGCCACCGCGAAGGCGGGCGGCCCGGCAACGACAAGCGCAGCGCGCCGTCGGGCGCCAAGCGCCGCGCCTACGGCAGCTACTGACCTGCATGCCCGCCCCCGAACGGGGGCGGGCGCGCTTACCAGTGGCCGCGGTGGCGGCCCAGGCGCAGCAATCCCGCCGAGATCAGGCCGAGCAGGACGACACCGAGCGCATGCCTGAAGGCGATCGGCCCGAAGCCGAACACCTCAGGAATCGACCAGTTCCACGCCATCCGCAGCAGCAGGGCGACGCCGAGCAGCAGCGCCAGTCCCGTCAGCAGCACGCCGAACATATTTCCGTATCGCCGCATCTTCCACCTCCTCTCGCTGTTGCAAGCTCACACACGCGAACCGGCGCGCGTTTCCTGCCGGTTCAGCCCCGACTCCATCGCATTCAGGGTTTTCAGGGTCACCTTCAGGTCCGACCCGGGTATCCGTTTCGCCAGCTCGGCCAGCAGCCGCGCCTCGCGCCGGCGCGCCGCCTCGGCGGCCTTCAGGCCCGCCGCGCTCAGGCGCACCAGCGGCGAGCGCAGGTGATCCGGGTTGTCGAGGCACTCGGCCAGGCCGGCCGCCAGCAGGCCATTCACGACCACCTGGATGTGCTGGCGGCTGACGCCCTGCTCCCTTGCCACCTGCGGCACCGTGCGCGGGCCGCGCTCGTGCAGGACCTCCATCACTGCCCGCATGCTGGCCGTGATGCCGAGGTCGGCATGGGCGCGATCGGCCGTCCCGGAAAGGACGTGAAACAGCCGCCGCACGGCCAGGATCGCCTGGCGGAGCGGCTGGCCGCCGGCCTCCGCCACGGAAGGTTTTTCCCTCATGCCGGCTATTTGACATGTTTGTTGTCATATTGTCAATCTTATTGTCGTTTTGGCCCGCCGTGTCCCGCTCGCCCTCCGGCGGCATAGCGGGTAGAATTCGCCTCCCGAAAGCAAGGAACCGCCATGAAAAGAAGCCGCTTCGCCCGCCGGGGCGCCCTCAACCGCGACGCCGAGCTGATCGCCCGTCTGGCCACGGGCCTGGCCGCCTCGGCCAGCCGGATCGAGGACGCGTACTGGGAAAGCCGCCTCGATGCGGCGGTCGACAAGCTGCTGCGCACCGGCAACGAGGACACGCTCAACGTGGCCCTCGACCACCTGTTCGGCGCCAACGGCCGCGCCTACGACGCGCTGGCCGACCTGATCGAGTCGCGCGCCGAGGGCGGCGTGCTCGGCACGGGCGGCAGCGAGTTCGACGTGGCGATGTTCGCCGCGCCGCTGCTCGCCTGGTCGCGCTTCACCATCCCCTCCGGCCCCCTGCCCGCCGGCACGATTGCCGCGGTGCGCACCCAGCTGCAGGCCCACGTGCTGGCGGCCGACACCAGGCTCGCGCTGGCGGATTTCCTTTACAGCCCGGACCAGCTGCCGCGCGGCTTCGTCGAGACCTGGCGGCTGGCCAACCAGCTCGCCAAGGCGGCGGCCGACAACAAGGAGGCGCACATCGACCCGCGCCAGCTGCCGGAGACGACGCGCTTCATCTCCGACACGCGCTATCTGATCGGCGCCGTCGTGGCGCCGCGCGGCCAGGCGCTGTTCCGCTGGCAGGAAGAGGACGCCTCGCGCGAGCAGGCGGCGACGCAATGGAGCGCCCAGGGCGGCAGTTCGCTGCAGCCGCTGTTCACCGGCTGCGCACTCGACCCGCTGCTGCCCGACGTCTATCACGCCGCCTGCCGCAACGCCGACCAGGGCCTGCGCACCTACTCCCTGCGCGCGGCGGCGGCCTTCCTGCAGACCGTGCTCAACGTCAAGCCGCAGAAACTGCGCGCCGTGGTGGCGCCCTTCCACGAGGAGCGGCTGGAGGAATACCGCGTCGGCTTCACCCTCGCCGACTCAAGTCAGGTGGTGCACGGCGTGGTGTGGCCCCTGCTCGGGGCCGAGGACGAGTCGACCGACTGCATCGGCCAGATCGAGGCGGCGCTGGAAGACGCCGGCATCGGCAGCGTGATCGTGCTAGACCAGCGCTTCCCCGTGGAATTCTGCGACGACTGCGGCATGCCGATGTACCCGACGCCGGAGGGCGAGACCTCCCACGCCGAGCTGCCGGAAGACCTGCCCCAGGCGCCGGCGCACCTGCACTGACTTTTCGTCATTCCCGCGGACGCGGGGATAACGGGCGCTACGCTCCGCCCTTCATCTCTTCCCCGAGCTTCTTCACCATCTGCCGCTCGTAGAAGCGCGGCGCGAGGCACGATACCCACCAGGACAGCTTCGAGACGCGGTCGGGCAGCAGCAGGCGCCGCTCGGCCTGCGCCGCCCGGAAGATCTTCTCCGCCATGGCTTCGGGCGTCGACCGGCCGCCGACGATGGACTGGGCGTGCCGCACCGGCCCGCCGTCGCCGGCCAGCGCATTCTTCTCGATGCCGGTGCTGATGAAGGACGGGCAGACCAGCAGCACCTTCACGCCAAGCGGCTCGACCTCCGTGCGCAGGCTGTCGAAGAAGCCGTGCAGGGCGTGCTTGCTCGCCGCGTAGCCGGTGCGGGCGACCAGCGGGGCGAAACCGGCGACGCTGGAGACGGCAACCACCAGGCCGCGCCGCGCCACCAGGTCTTCCAGCGCGGCATGCGTGCAGTGCAGCGCCCCGAAGAAATTGACTTCCATGACGCGGCGGATCACCGCCGGCTCGGTGCGCGTGAAGGCACTGCGGTGGGTGATGCCGGCGTTGTTCACCAGCACGTCGATGCCGCCGAAGGCGCGCCGCGCCTCGGCCATCGCCCGCAGGCAATCCGCCTCGCTCGACACGTCGCAGGCGATGCGGACGGCGTCGGCGCCATCGGGAAAAGTCAGTCCCTGCAGCACGGCGGCATCGCGGTCGAGCGCAACGATGCGGGCGCCGGCGGCGGCGAAGCGCAGCGCCAGCGCACGGCCCAGCCCGCCGGCGGCGCCGGTGACCGCCACCGTCTTCCCGGCAAAGTCACGCGCCACGGCTGTGCCGCGCCTTGAGATAGAGATCGAAGACCTGCGCCGAAGTCAGCTGCGGCACATAGCCGAACTCGGTCTTCAGCCGGGTGTTGTCGAGCACCGGCCGGTAGCGCAGAAAATCCAGCTGCTCGGGGCCGTACTGCGTCAGCCCCAGCGCCTTCAGCACGCGCAGGGCCAGGCGCAGCAGGCCGGGCGGCAGCACCAGGCAGCGCTTGCCCAGCTTCGCGGCGATCTCGTGGATCGTCAGCGCGCCGTCGCCGGCAACGTTGTAGATGCCCGTCCTGTCGGTTTCGATGGCGCGCAGCAGGCAGCCGACGACGTCCTGGTCCCAGATGAAGACGAAGGGGCTGTCGGAACCGCGGATGGCGAGCAGGCGCGGCTTCTCGAAGAGGTCGGTGATCTGGTTCTTCACCGTCTCGCCGAGGATGGTGCCGATGCGGAAGACAACCTGCTGCAGTTCCGGGTGCTCCGTGCGCCAGCGCGCCAGCATCTCCTCGACCAGGCGCTTGTGCCAGGAATAGGCGAAGGCCTGGTTGCCGCGCAGCGGGCAGTCCTCCGTCAGCCAGGCCGGGTTGTCGGCGTGGTAGCCATAGGCGGCGCCGCTCGAGCTGACGACGATCTTCTTCACGCCGGTGGTGGTGCAGGCGATGAGCACGTTCTCGGTACCTTCGACGTCGACCGAATACTCGAACTGGCGGTTGCTGTCCTTGCCCGGCGTGACGATCGAGGCGAGGTGCACCACCACGTCCACCTTGCGCTGGTCGAACAGCTCGATCAGCGCCGGCGAGCGCACGTCGGCCTGCACGTAGTCGATGCCGGGCAGGCGCCGCCCGGGCGGCACCTCGCGCACGTCCGCCGCCACGACGCGGCTGACTTTGATCCGGCCGGCCGCCAGCGCGGCGACGAGCTGCGAGCCGAGGTAGCCGCCGGCGCCGGTGACGAGGACGCTCGGTCCGCTCATAAGGCCGGGCCAGGATCGCGCCGCGACCAGAGCGTCGCCACGGTGAGGCCCGAGACGATGTGCCAGATCCCCCACCAGGCGGTGACGATGGCCATGCCGCCGAGGCCGTCGAAGAAATTGAAGATGAGGATCAGGCCGAGTGCGGAGTTCTGGATGCCGACCTCGATGGAGACGGCGCGGCGGTCGCGCTCGGGCAGGCCGGCTGCCCTCGCGGCAAAGTAGCCGGTGAGCAGGGCCAGCGCGTTGTGCAGGAACACCGCGAACACCACGAAGCCGACGAAATCCAGGAAATAGCGCCAGTTCGCCGCCAGCGCGCCGATGACGAAGAGACCGAAGACGGCAAGCGAGAAGACCTTCACCGGCTTGTGTGCCTTGTCGACGAAAGCCGGGAAGCGGTGGCCGACCCACATGCCCACGGCCATCGGCAGGCCGAGCAGCAGGAACACCGCCAGCAGCATGTCGAGGGGATCGAGCGCGACGATCCTGAGGATGGCGTTCGTCTCCGGATTCAGGCTGCCCCACAGGGACAGGTTGAGGGGCGTCATGACGATCGCCACTGCCGTCGAGATCGCCGTCATGGTGATCGACAGGGCCGTGTTGCCCCGGGCGTAGTGGGCGAGGAAGTTGGAGATATTGCCGCCCGGGCAGGCCGCCACCAGCATCATCCCCAGCGCGATGCTGGGCGCAGGCCGGATCGCCAGCACCAGCAGGAAGGTGAAGGCCGGCAGCAGGACGAACTGGCCGGCCAGGCCGATCAGCACCGGCTTGGGCGTGACCAGCACGGCCTTGAAGTCAGACACCTTGAGGTCGAGCGCCACGCCGAACATCACCAGGCCGATGATGAAGTTCAACACCCACAGCGATTGCGGATTGAAGTTCAGCCGGACCAGATCCATCTCGTTCATGCTTGCCCCCGCTTTTCCCCCTCTCCCGCCAGCGGGAGAGGGGGGATTTTCAGCCCTTCGGCTCCTCGTGCATCTTCTTGAAATGGATCAGTCCCGGCGCCCACATGTGCTTGACCGGATCGACGTCGACATGCACCACCGCGCACTTGCCCGACTGGAGCGCCCGCTGCAGTGCCGGCTTGAGTTCCTTCGGGTCGGAGACGCGCTCGCCGTGGGCGCCCATCGCTTCGCCCAGCTTGTCGAATTCGATCTCGCCGAGGTCGGCCTTGATGGTCTCGTCCGGATCGAGGTGCTTGAAGAGCATGGTCTTGAACGGCCGCAGCATGAACTGCTGGTTCATCTTGACCATGCCCCACTGCTTGTCGCACAGCACGATGTAGATCACCTGCGCCTTGTTGCGCACGGCCGTCTCGACTTCCTGCGCATGGAAGCCCATGGCGCCGTCGCCGATGATGCAGCACACCGGCTTGCCCGGGCGCGCCAGCGCGGCCGCCACCGCCTGCGAGGTGCCGGCGCCGAGCATGCCGAACTTGAACGTCGAGATCACCGTGTTCGGCACCGTCACCTGGTGGTAGAACATGGCCCAGATGGTGGCGTTGCCGCCGTCGGCCACCAGCACCGAGTCCTCTGGGAACACCGCGCGGCAGGCGGCGCCGATGTGGGCCGGATGCATCGGCACCGCCATATCCGACAGGGCCTTGTCCCAGCCGGCGCGCTCCTCCTGCATCGTCCTGCCGTAGCCGGCGACGCGGGCGCGGCGGCCATCGAGCCGCATCTCGCCCTTGCGCCGTTCCAGTTCGTCGCCGAGCAGCTCGAGGAAGCGCTTGGCGTCGGCGAGGATGGCGAGGTCGGCCGGCTTGTTCAGGCCCAGCATGTCGCCGTCGAGGTCGACCTGGATGGTCTTCTGTTCCGACGGATGGCGCCAGTACGGCGGCTTGCCCCACCAGTCGGTCTCGCCGACGCGCGTGCCGACGATCAGCGCCACATCGGCCTCGTTGCGCACGGTGTGGTTGAGCTTGACGTGCGGCATGGTGATGGCCAGCGGCGAGGTCTCGTCCAGCAGGCCGCGCGCCGCCCAGCTCGTCGTCAGCGGCGCATGCAGCAGTTCCGCAACGCGGCGCAGCGCGTCATAGGCTCCGGCATGGATGATGCCGCTGCCGGCATGGATCATCGGCGCCTGCGCCGCGATCAGCAGTTCGGCCGCGCGCGCCACCTGCTCCGCCGTCGGCGTCACCGGGTCGATATGGCGGTACTGGTGCGGCGCCCAGAAGGCCACGTCGGCCTTCACCTTGCCGTTCATGATGTTTTCCGGCACGTCGACATGCACCACCCCGGGCCGTCCTTCATAACTCTTGCGCAGCGCCTTCCTCACCAGCTCCGGCACGCGGTCGAATGACGAGACGGCGGAACTCCACTTGGCGATTTTCCCGATGACCCCGCTCTGGTCGAAGCACTGGTAGCTGCCGCCGCGGTCCGGATACATGATGCTCGGCCGGCGCGCGCTGGTGATCGCCAGCACGCGGTTGCCGTCGGCCTGCTCGACCACCAGCCCGGGCAGGAGGTTGGCCACGCCGGGCCCGTTGCTGGCCATGCAGACGCCGAGCTTGCCGGTCAGCCGCGCGTAGGTGCCCGCCATGTGCGCGGCGCAGGTCTCGTGCCGCGGCGTGACGATCTCGATCCCAAGCCGGTGCAGCGCCGAATAGAAGCCGAAATAGGTGCCGTCGATGATGCCGAACACCTTCTCGACGCCTTCCTTCTGCAACATGCGGGCGATCACCTCGCCGCCGCTGATTTCCGCCATCTGACTCCCTCCTGTTTTCCGTAGGTCGGGCTTTAGCCCGACAGCAGCGGCCGATCGACTATCCAAGTCGGGCTGAAGCCCGACCTACATGCAATCCTTGTATTTCTCCAGCAGCCGCACCGGCTTCTTCAGCGCATCGCGGCGGAACGGGTCGCCCAGTTCGCGCGTCACCATCATCTCCAGCACCGTGGTCTTCCCTTCCCGCTGCGCGGCGCAGGCGGCGGCGAGCGCCGGACCCACGTCGGAGAGCTTCTCCACCACGACACCCTGCGCGCCCATGGCGCGGGCGATGGCGGCGAAGCTCGGGTTCTCCAGGTTGGAGCCGACGAAGCGGTTGCCGTAGAAGTCGACCTGGTTCTTCTTCTCGGCGCCCCACTGCTTGTTGTGGAACACCACGGCCGTCACCGGAATCTTCTCGCGCACGCAGGTGAGCAGCTCGCCGAAGCTCATGCCCCAGGCGCCGTCGCCGACGTAGGCCACGGCCGGGCGCTCCGGCGCCGCCAGCTTGGCGCCTATGACGGCCGGGAAGGCGTAGCCGCAGTTGCCGAAGCTCATCGCCGCGAAGAGGCTGCGGGGGGTGTCGAAGCGCAGGTAGCTGTTGGCCACCGAGCAGATGTTGCCGATGTCGGTGGACACCATGGCATCGCGCGGCATCGCCCTCTCCAGCGCGCGCAGCATCTGGCGCGGGTGCATGGCCGGACCGTCCTTCGCCACTTCGATGCTCCACGGGTCGCGCTCCTGCGGCCAGGCGTCGAGCTCGGCTTCCCATTCGGCTTTCTCTTTCGCGATCTCGGCCTGGCGCTGCGCGCGATTCGCATTGCACGCCAGTTCGCGCGTCTGCAGCCGCGCGCGCAGCGCCTCCGCGGCGGACCCGGCATCGGCGCACAGGCCGACGGATATCTTCTTCACCAGGCCGAGCATCTTCGCATCGGCGTCGACCTGGATGATTTTCGCCTGTTTCGGCCAATAGTCGAGGCCGTGCTGCGGCAGCGTGCCGAAGGGGCCGAGGCGCGTGCCCAGCGCCAGCACCACGTCGGCCCGGGCGATCAGCTGCATGCCGGCCTTCGAGCCCTGGTAGCCGAGCGGACCGCAGCAGAGCGGATGCGCCGCCGGGAAGGCGTCGTTGTGCAGGTAGCTCGTCACCACCGGCGCACCAAGCAACTCGGCCAGACGCACGCAGGCCTCCACCCCGTCGGCCATCACCACGCCGCCGCCGGAAACGATCACCGGGAACTTCGCTCCGGCGAGCAGCGCCGCCGCCTCGTCGAGGCTCCGTTCGCCGCCGGCGCCGCGCTCGATGCGGATCGGCTGTGCGATGTCGTAGTCGGCCTCGCCGTAGAAATGGTCGCGCGGGATGTTGAGCTGGGTCGGCCCCATCTCCAGCAGCGCGCGGTCGAAGCAGCGCGCGGCCAGCTCGGCCATGCGCTGCGGGCCGCTGACGTGGGCCTGGAATTTCGTGATCTTCGAGAAGATCGGCAGCTGGTCGGTCTCCTGGAAGCCGCCCAGGCCCATGGTCGTGCTGCCGGTCTCCGGCGTGATCACCACCACCGGGCTGTGCGCCCAATAGGCGGCGGCCACCGCCGTGACGAAGTTGGTGACGCCCGGCCCGTTCTGCGCAATGCAGACGCCGTGGCGGCCGGAGACGCGCGCATAGCCGTCGGCCATGTGCGCCGCGCCCTGCTCGTGCACCGTGGGAATGAAACGGATGCCGGCCGCCGGAAAGAGATCCAGCGCATCCATGTAGGCGGAACCGACGATGCCGAAGACGTCGCGCACGCCCTGCGCGACCAGCGTTTCCACCAGCGCCTCGCTCGGCGTCATGCGCCGGCATGAAGAACCGCTTTGGCTGTCTGCCATGCCCCCTCCTTGGTCTTGTTATTGGAGAATCATTGCACAACGCCATTTTTATGGCAATAATGAGACTTTATGTTTCATTTTATAAAAATATGCCCAACATTGACGACCAGCAGCACGCCTCGGCCACCTTGCGCGCCATTGCCATCCTCGAAGCCATCGCCGGCGCCGACGGGCCGCTCGGGCTGGTCGAGCTCATGCAGGCGACCGGGCTGCCGAAGCCGACCGTGCACCGCATCGTCAGCCTGCTGGAAGGCGCCGCGCTGCTGGTGCGCGAGGCCGAAGGCAAGCGCTATGCGCCCGGCCCGCGCCTCGCCTCCCTGGCGTTGTCTTCGCTCACCCACACGGCCTGGCGTGCGCCGCGCCACGCCATCCTCAAGGCACTGGTCGACGAGATCGGCGAAACCTGCAACCTGACCCTGCTCGACGGCACCGAGGTGGTCTATCTCGACCGCGTCGAGGCCGCCTGGCCGCTGCGCCTGCATTTCCAGACCGGCTCGCGCGTGCCGGCGCACTGCAGCGCCAGCGGCAAGCTGCTGCTGTCCCTGCTGCCGGCGCGCGAACGGCGGCGCATCCTCGACACCCTGCCCTACTCGTTTCACACCGCCAACACCATCACCCGGCGGCGCGACCTGGAAGAGGCGCTGAAGAAGATCCGCCGCGAGCGCCTGAGCACCGACAACGAGGAATACCTCGACGGCACGGTGTGCGTCGCCGTGCCGGTGGAAAGCAAGTCACGCCAGGTGGCTGCGGCGCTGGCCGTGCATGCGCCGGTGACGCGCATGACGCTCGCCCAGGCCCTGGGGTGCGTGCCGGCCCTGCGGCGGGCGGCGGCCCGGCTGGCCGACTCCTTTCCGGAATAGCGCAATCGCCATTCCTTGCGTCCGGTCAAGCCGGTCGCTTTTTCTGCGGGCATAGAATAGGCGCAGGAACGACAACCAAGGGGAGCACTATGGGACGCGTACAGGACAAGGTGGCGCTCGTCACGGGGGCCGCGCAGGGCATCGGCCGCGCCACGGCGCTGCTGCTGGCGCGCGAGGGCGCCGCGGTGGCGGTGGCCGACGTGAACGCCAAGGCCGCCGAGGCCGTCGCCGAGCAGATCCGCGCCGCCGGCGGCAAGGCCCGCGCCTGGACGCTCGATGTGTCGAAGGAGGCGGAAGTGGCCGCCGCCATCGCCGGAGTGGGCGAGGAATTCGGCCGCCTCGACATCCTGGTGAACAACGCCGGCATCTCCGGCGCCAACGGCACCGCCGAGGAAATCACCGAGGCGGAATGGGACAAGGTGATGAACACCAATGCCAAGAGCGTGTTCCTCTGCACCAAGCATGCCGTGCCGCTGATGCGCCGCGCCGGCGGCGGCAGCATCGTCAACCTCTCCTCGGTCTACGGCATCGTCGGCTCGCACAACGTCGCCGCCTACCACGCCTCGAAGGGGGCCATCCGCATCATGAGCAAGACCGACGCGCTGGCCTTCGCCGAGGACCGCATCCGCGTCAATTCCGTGCACCCCGGCTTCATCTGGACGCCGATGCTGGAAGCCGGCGCCCAGGTGCCCGGCGTCGCGCCGGAAGCGGTGCATGCCGCCATGGCCAAGCTGCACCCGCTCGGCACGCTGGGCGAGCCGGACGACGTCGCCCACGGCATCCTCTACCTCGCCTCGGACGAGGCCAAGTTCGTCACCGGCAGCGAGCTGGTGATCGACGGCGGCTACACGGCGCGCTAGCGAAACCCGATCAAATACACCCCGCATCCGCTTGATCGCATTGGCATGTTGCTGGTAAATTGACTGGCCAGTCAGCAATAACAACAAACAAGCCCTCCGCAGAAGAGGGTCGGAAAGGCCGGGACCCCGCCTAGTTATTCCAATTCGGCAGTCATCCGGTATCCCGACGACCATGCGTCGCGGGCAGGGGGAGGATTCATGTCGGACGGCGATGGGAATGCGATCGATCCGGCGCAGGCGGCCGTCTGGGAGGCCCTCAAGCGCCGCGATGCGATCCTGCAGGCGGTCAGCTATGCCGCCGAGCGATTCCTCGGCAGCGAGCCGCTCGAAGCCGTGCTCACGGACGTGCTCGAACGCCTCGGCAAGGCGGCGGGGACGAGCGGCGCCACCGTGCTCGAGTTCGTCGACGATGCCGAACAGGGCGCCAGCCTGGTGCCGCGCTACTCCTGGACCGCCGCCGGCGTCGAGTCGGTCTTCGAGTATGCCGGGGAGGGATTCGCCTACGCCGGCTCGGATTTCGAGCATTTGTACACGCACCTCGAATCGGGCAATCCGCTCGTGGCGCACAGCGAAGACATTCCCCCCGGCCTGCGGGCGCTGCTGCCGAGCGAGATTCGCGCATTGGCCGTGCTGCCGATCTTCGCCGGAAGGCAGATCGTCGGCGTCATCGCCGTATCCCAGCGCGGGCACCAGCGCGAATGGGCCGAATCCGAACTCGGCGCCCTGAAGACGGCAGCGACCGTGATCGGCGCCGCCCTCGAGCGCAACCGCACGCGGCGGGCAGTGCGCAAGCGCGACGAGCTGCTGCGGCTGATCGTCGACAACGCCCCCCTGATGGTCGCCTATTACGACAATGAAATGCGCTGCCGCTTCGCCAACCGGCGCTACTCGGACTATTTCGGCTGCCAGGAACGCCCCATCATCGGCAAATCCCTCGCCGAAGTCATCGGCGCAGAGGCGTTTCGCATCGCCCATCCCTATTGGCAGCGCGCCTATGCCGGCGAACAAGTCGTCTTCGAGCGCGCCCACCCCGGCAAGGACGGCCTGCTCCAGTACCTCGAAGTCCGCGCCGTGCCCCATCACGCCGAATCCGGGGAGGTTGCCGGCTGCTACGCGATCCTCTCCGACATCACGGAACGGCGGCGAAGCGAGGCCGCCCTGCGCCAGGCGCACGACCATCTGGAGGAAAAGGTGCGGGAACGCACCGAGGAACTGGCCGTGTTGAACCGGGAACTCGAGGCCTACAGCTATTCGGTCTCGCATGACCTGCGTGCGCCGCTGCGCGCCATCGACGGCTTCTCGCACCTGCTGGCGGAAAGGCTGGCAGACCAGCTCGATGCGGAATCCTCGGAATATCTCGGCAGGGTGCGCACCGCCGTCCAGCGCATGTCCGGCCTGATCGACGATCTCCTGGAACTGGGGCGCGTCTCGCGCAAGGAAATCGTACGGCAGGAAGTCGATCTCTCGCAGTGCGCCCGGGAAATCATCGAGGAGCTGGCCGCCCGGCACGACGCGCGCCGGGTCGATTGCGCGGTCGAGGAAGGCATTCGCGCTTCGGGCGACCCCCAGCTGCTGCGCACGGCGCTGCAGAACCTGCTCGAGAACGCCTGGAAGTACACCTCGAAGACGGCCGCGGCACGCATCGAATTCTCGGCCACGCGCGCCCCGGCCGGCAGGATGACCTATCGGGTCAGCGACAATGGGGCAGGCTTCGACATGTGCTACGCGGAGAAGCTGTTCCAGCCCTTCCAGCGCCTGCACAATCCGCGCGAATTCGAAGGCAGCGGCATCGGCCTCGCCACCGTTGCCCGCATCGTTCGCCGCCATGGCGGCGACATCGGCGCCGACGGCGAGGTGGGCCGCGGCGCGACATTCTGGTTCTCCCTGCCGGCCTGAGGAACCCGGCGGTCGTCACGGCCTGCCGCTGCGCAGCCGTTCCCCTGCCGCCCGTTCGGCCCGGTCGCCCCTGCCGTTGAGCAGCCGCTGCAGCACCGGCTCGCTGGCGCGGGGATGGCCGGCGACGAGCAGGCGGATCTCCGCCGAACCGTCCGAGGCCAGCACGTCCAGCGCGGTCGGCGGCGCATTCCGATTGCGCGCCACCGCCAGACGCACGCTTTCCACCCGGTCGAAGGCTAGGCGGCTGAGCGCATCGTCGCTCTGCCGCAACGATTCCGCCGCCGCCTCGCGCACGACAGGATGCCGGTCTCCGGCCATTCTTTCCAGCAGTTCCTGCGGCAGGTCGCCGCGCCGCGCCAGGGCGGCCCGCACTTCAGGATCGCGGTCGCGCAGCAGCAGCGCGAAGCCTTCCGCGTTGAGCGCGCCGCGCTCGGCGGCGGCACGGCGCGCAACGGCATCGGCCGCCTTCAGATCGTCGGCCGATCGCAGCGGGGTGCACGCCACGCCCGGCGGGCAGCTGCCGTCGCGCGCGGCCGGCGAATCGGCCTGTTCCTGCAGGATACGCTGCACGCCGCTGCTCTCGGCGTAATGCAGCAGCCCGGCCGCCAGGAAAGTCAGTCCCACCACTACGGCGTGCGCATTCGTGCCGAGGCCCAGCATCCGGCCCAAGCTCGCCCGCAGCAGCCAGAAAGCCAGTTGCGCCGCGGTAAAGGCGGCGATGAAATAGATCGGCAGTACGGCCAGCAGGCGCCCGCCGATGTCGCCGCCGGCGACACCGAGCACGAGGACGACGTTGGCCAGGCCGATCGTGGCGGCGACGGCCAGCGAGGCGACGATGCTGGCCGAGAGGGGCCAGGCGTCGGGCTTCCTGTCGGCAGGGGCGGGCGGGCGTGTCATGGGGATTGAGGCATTATACTTTCCGCTTCCATGAGCGCCCCGACCAACGACTCCGGCCTGCGCATCGTCGCCCTGCTCTGCGCGGCCGAGGTGCTCAGCATGACGGGCTTCTCGACCTACCCGGCCCTGCTCGCCCCGCTGCGCGAGGCCTGGGGCATGAGCGGCGCCGAGGCCGGCTTCATCGGCGGCGTCTTCTTCGCCGGCTACATGGCGGCGGTGCCGCTGCTCTCGGCCCTCACCGACCGCGTCGACGCGCGGCGCGTCTACTTCTTCTCGACCCTGCTGGCCATCGCCGGCACGCTCGGCTTCGGCCTCTTCGCCCAGGGAGTGGCGAGCGGCGCCCTGTTCCAGGCCATCGCCGGTGCGGGACTGGCCGGCACCTACATGCCCGGCCTGAAGGCGCTCACCGACCGCGTCGGCGGCCCGTTGCAGAGCCGCTTCATCGCCTTCTACACCTCGACCTTCGGCATCGGCGCCAGCGTCTCGCTGCTGCTGGCCGGCATCATCGAACCGGCGCTCGACTGGCGCTGGGCCTTCATCCTCTGCGGCGCCGGGCCGCTGGCGGCGGGGCTGCTGGTGCTGCGCGCGCTCGAACCGATGACGCCGGAGCCCCACCCCCATGCCCAGGCCCCGTCCGCGCTGCTCGATCCGCGCCCGGTGCTGCGCGACCGCGCCGTGCTCGGCTACGTGCTGGGCTACGCCGCCCACTGCTGGGAACTGTTCGGCCTGCGTTCCTGGCTGGTGGCCTTCATCGCCTTCGCCTATGCCCTTTCGCCGCATGCGGACATTCCCTGGGGACCGGCGGCGGCGGCCGCGGCCATCAACCTGCTCGGCATCCCCGCCAGCATCCTCGGCAACGAGATCGCCGCCCGCGTCGGCCGGCGCCGCTACATCGTCACGGTGATGGCCTGCTCGGCCGTGCTGGCCTGGGCGGCGGGCTTCTCCGCCCCCATCGCCTGGTGGCTGACCCTGCTCCTGCTATCGCTGCACTTCGTCGCCGTGATGGGGGATTCGGCCGCGCTGACGGCCGGCCTGGTGGCGGCCACCCCGGCCGGGAAACGCGGCGGCGCGATGGCGGTCTACTCGTTCCTGGGCTTCGGCGCCGGCTTCCTCGGCCCGCTCGTCTTCGGCCTGGTGCTCGACGGCATGGGCGGCAAGGACGATGCGGCGGCCTGGGGCTTCGCCTTCGGCAGCCTCGGGCTGGCCTGTGCCTGCGGCCCGCTGGCGGTCTGGTTTACCAACAGAAAGGAAGACAAAACATGAAAACCGAGAAGGAATGGCGCGAGCAACTCACCCCCGAGCAATACCGTATCGCCCGCGAGAAAGGCACCGAGCGCGCCTTCACCGGCGAATACTGGGATTGCCACCAGAAGGGCATCTATCGCTGCATCTGCTGCGGCGCCGAGCTGTTCGATTCCGCGCACAAGTTCGATTCGGGCAGCGGCTGGCCCAGCTTCTGGCGCCCGGCCGAGCCCGCCAACATCGCCACCGCCGAGGACGGCAGCCACTTCATGCGGCGCACCGAGGCGCTGTGCAGCCGCTGCGGCGCCCACCTCGGCCATGTCTTTCCGGACGGGCCGGCGCCGACGGGCCTGCGCTACTGCATCAACTCGGCCTCGCTCAAGCTGGAGAAGAAGGACTGACGGTATAATCCTGCCCCATGAAATTCCTCTTCGACCTCTTTCCGGTCATCCTGTTTTTCATCGCCTTCAAGGTTTCCGGCATCTACGTCGCAACGGGTGTGGCCATCGTCGCCACCTTCGCCCAGATCGGCTGGCTGCTGGCGCGCGGCCGCAAGGTCGACACCATGCTGTGGGTCAGCCTCGCCATCATCGTGCTCTTCGGCGGCGCCACGCTGTGGCTGCAGGACGAGACCTTCATCAAGTGGAAGCCGACCGTGCTCTACTGGCTGTTCGGCGCCGTGCTGGCGGGCGCCACGCTGATCTTCCGCAGGAACCTCATCCGCAAGCTGATGGAGGAGCAGATCTCCCTGCCCGAGCGGGTCTGGGGCCAGCTCAACGCCAGCTGGATCGGCTTCTTCGCCTTCATGGGTGCGGCCAACCTGTTCGTCGCCTACAGCTTTCCCACCGACACCTGGGTGAACTTCAAGCTGTTCGGCGGCATGGGCCTGATGCTCGCCTTCGTCGTCGGCCAGAGCCTGCTGCTCGCCAAGCACATCGAGGAGAAGAAATAGTGCTGTATGCCATCCTCGGCGACGACGCCCCGGGCAGCCTGGGCAAGCGCCTCGCCGCGCGCCCGGCCCACCTCGAGCGCCTGAAGGAACTGCAGGATGCCGGCCGCCTGCTGCTGGCCGGACCTTGCCCGGCCATCGACGCGCCCGACCCCGGCCCGGCCGGCTTCGCCGGCAGCCTGATCGTCGCCGAGTTCGATTCGCTCGCCGAGGCGCAGGCCTGGGCGGCGGCCGATCCCTACGTCACCGAGGGCGTCTTCGCCCGCACCACGGTGCGGCCGTTCAGGAAGGTCCTCCCGGCGTGAGCACCATCGATCTCATGCGCGAGAAACTCGCCGCGCTGGACCCGCAGCGGCTGGAGATCCTCGACGACAGCGCGAAGCACGCCGGCCATGCCGGCGCCAAAAGCGGCGGCGGGCACTACCGCCTGACCATCGTCTCGCCGCGCTTTGCCGGCTGCGGCACGATGCAGCGGCATCGCTTGATTTACGAGGCGTTAGGCCCCATGATGCGCGGGGAAATCCATGCCCTCAGCATCAAGGCCCTGGCGCCGAACGAGATCGATTAACCCAACACAAGGAAAACACATGAAACGCACCCTCCCCCGCCTGACCGCCGTACTGGTAACGGGCCTGCTCCTGCAAGCGCCGCTGCATGCACAGGACGCCAAGCCGGCGCCCAAGGCCTCCAAGCCGGGCGCCGTCGCTACCGTGAACGGCGTCGCCATTCCCGCCGCCCGCGCCGAGGCGCTGCTGCAGTCGCAACTGAACCAGGGCCAGCAGGATTCCGAGCAGTTGCGCACGGCCATCCGCAACGACCTGATCAATCGCGAAATGCTGTCGCAGGCGGCGAAGAAGAAGGGCTTCGACAAGAAGCCCGAGGTGAACGCGCAGTTCGAACTGGCCCGCCAGGGCATCCTGGTGAACGCCTACCTGCAGGATTTCGTCGCCTCCCATCCGGTGAAGGACGAGGCGGTCAAGAGCGAGTACGACAACATCGTCAAGGCGATGGGCGACAAGGAATACAAGGCGCGCCACATCCTGCTGGAGAAGGAGGACGAGGCCAAGGGCATCGTCACCCGCCTGCAGAAGGGCGAAAAATTCGAGGAACTGGCCAAGCAGTCGAAGGATCCGGGCAACAAGGACCGCGGCGGCGACCTCGGCTGGAGCCATCCCGCCGGCTACGTCAAGCCGTTTGCCGATGCGCTGGTCAAGCTGGAGAAGGGCAAGTTCTCCGCGGCGCCGGTGAAGACCGAATTCGGCTGGCACGTCATCCAGCTCGACGACATCCGCGACCTGAAGCACCCGCCGCTCGACGAAGTGAAGCCGCAGATCCAGCAGCGCCTGCAGCAGCAGGCCCTCGAGAAGCACATCGCCGAGCTGCGCGCCAAGACCAAGGTGGAATAAGCCCGCCCGTTGCCATTAAAATCGGCGCCACCGGCGCCGATTTTTTTCATCCATGCAAACCGACCATCCGCCCCTGCCCGAAGGCTTCCCGCTGGAAGGCTACCGTATCGAGCGGCAGCTCTCGCAGGGCGGCTTTTCCATCGTCTACCTGGCCTGCGACGAGGACGGCAGGCATGTGGCCATCAAGGAATACCTGCCCGCCGGGCTGGCGCGACGCGGCGCCGATGCCGCAGGCGTGACAGTCGACGACGAGCACCAGGCGGCGTTCAACAGCGGCCTGAAATGCTTCTTCGAGGAAGGCCGCATCCTCGCCGGCATCGACCATCCCAACGTGGTGCACGTGAAGAACTTCTTTCGCGCCAACGGCACGGCCTACCTGGTGATGCGCTACGAGCGCGGCAGCACGCTGAAGGAGCACGTGCGCCGGCTGACAGAGGGTGGCGCCCCCGTCGGCGAGGAATTCCTGCGCAACGTCTTCGCGCGCGTGCTCTCCGGCCTGCGCGAAGTGCACACCCACAAGCTGCTGCACCTCGACATCAAGCCTGCGAACATCTATGTGCGCAACGACGGCCATCCGGTCCTGCTGGACTTCGGCGCCGCGCGCCTGGGGCTCGGCCCCGGCGCCGGCACGCACGCGGTGCTCACGCCCGGCTTCGCCGCACCGGAGCAGCAGGGCTCGGGCGAGCCCCTGGGGCCGTGGACGGACATCTACTCGGTCGGCGCCTCCCTCTACGACTGTCTGGCCGGAACCGCGCCGCAGCCGGCCGACCTGCGCCTGCTCCGGGACGAACTGGAACCCGCCCAGCAACGCTGGGGCAAACGCTATTCGCCGCAACTCCTCGAACTGATCGACTGGTGCCTGAAGCTGCCCGTCGACCAGCGCCCGCAAAGCGTCTTCGCCCTGCAGAAGGTGCTCAGCGGCGAACAGCTCGACCTGGTCGACCCGTCCTGGTTCGACGTCCCGCCGGCCCCGCCCAAGGGCGAATAGCGGCGGATGCGACGTTTTGTCGCATCCCCCTGCCGCGGCCGCTCGGTTAGGATTGCCGCATACAAGATGATTCGGGAGAGATGCCATGAGCCAGCCGCAAGCCGCACCGCAAACCAGCCAGAACCCGCCGGAGATGGCCGCCCTGCTGCTGGGCGCCGGTTTCGCGCTTGCCTCGCTGATTCTGCTGCCCGCCGTTGCGCAGCGCATCGGCATGGGTTCCAGCCTGACAATCGCCCTGCGCGGCGCGCTGATGCGCGCGGCCAATCGCCTCTGAACGCTGCGCCCCACCTTTGATTTGGCGCGCTTGCCGGCGCGCGGTTTTTCTGTAAGCTCGAGGATGCGGCATACAGCCCGTCCGAACATGCGCAAGTTTCACGCCTTTATCGCTTCCATCTCCGTCGCGCTCCTCTTCGCGGCGTATCTCGCAGGATGCTCAGACCACGGCACGCCGCCGCCCGGCGCCCCGATCGGCGGCGACTTCGTGCTGCGCTCGGCCGACGGCCCGGTGGACACCCGCGCGCTGCGCGGCAAGGTGCTGCTCATCTACTTCGGCTACACGCACTGCCCCGACGTCTGCCCGGCTTCGCTCGCCGCCGCCGCGCAGGCACTCCACACGCTGTCGGTCGAGGAGCGGCCGAAGGTCCGCCTCATCATGGTCTCGGTCGACCCGGAGCGCGACACGCCGGCCCGCCTCAAGGAATACGCCGCCTATTTCCACCCGGAGATGATCGGCGTCACCGGCACGCCGGAGGAGATCGCCGCCGCCGCCCGGTCCTTCGGCGCCGGCTACATCCGCCAGCCGGCGCAGCCGGACGGCAGCTATGCGGTGGACCACACCACGCGCACCTATGTCCTGGCGCCCGACGGCAGGCTCGCAGCCTCCCTCGAGTTGAACGCGCCGGCGGACAAATACCTGGAGACGGTGCGCGGGTTGCTGAAATGAAATTGCGCCCCTCCAGCCTCGCCTTCGTCGCGCTCGGCCTCGCCGTCGCCGGCTTCGCCGCGACCTTCGTCGATGCCGCCCTGCTGCGCGAGCGCAACGCCCCGCAACTCGCCGCGCGCGGCGCGCTGGCGGCGCGGCTGGGACTGACCGACCTCGCCCTGTTCACCGAGGCCCGCTACACCCGCCATCCCTCGCAGGCCGACCTGCATTCGGCCTTCCAGGACCACCCGGCGGCGCTGGAGCACTTCCCCACCGGCTCGCTGCTGCCACCGCCGGCGGCATTGATCGCACACCATGAACGCCTGGATCGAGAAGCAACGTCACCTGATTGACTTCACGCTGGCCTCGCTGGCCCGGCGGCGGACGAAGAACCTCGGCCTGCTGCTGGTTTACGCGCTGCTGGTGTTCGTCCTCGCCTCGGTGGCGCTGTACACCCACGCCCTGCGCCAGGAGGCGGCGCGGGTGCTCGAGCGCTCGCCGGAAGTCATCCTGCAGCGCATGGTGGCGGGGCGCCACGACCTCATCCCGCCCGGCTACCTCGAGAGGATCGGCCGCATCCGCGGCGTGCAGCAGATCGAGGGCCGCCTGTGGGGCTACTACTACGACCCGGTGGTGAAGGCCAACTACACCTTCATGGCGCCGGCGGCCGAACAGGTGAAGGCGGGGACCCTCGTCGTCGGCCCGGCGGTGGCGCGCTCGCGCGGCCTGGCGCCCGGCAATACGATTTCCTTCCGCGCCTATTCCGGCAAGCTGTTCGCCTTCACCGTCGCCGGCGTGCTGCCGCATGCCTCGGAGCTGGTCTCCGCCGACCTGGTGCTGATGAGCGAAGCGGACTTCCGCGCCTTCTTCGAATACCCGGCCGGCCACCACACCGACATCGCGCTGTCGGTGGCCAATCCGCTGGAGGTGCGCACCGTCGCCGCCAAGCTCGCCGCCGCCCTGCCCGATTCGCGGCCGATCCTGCGCGAGGAAGTGCTGCGCACCTATGCCTCGATCTTCGACTGGCGCGAGGGCCTGATGCTGGCGCTGCTCTCCGCGGCGATCTTCGCCTTCGCCATCCTCGCCTGGGAGAAGGCCTCGGGCCTCTCCGCCGAGGAGAAGCGCGAGATCGGCATCCTCAAGGCCATCGGCTGGGAGACCGGCGACGTCATCAAGATGAAGCTGTGGGAAGGCGGCCTCATTTCGCTCACCGCCTTCCTCCTCGGCTTCGTCGCCGCGTATGTGCAGGTGTTCCGCTTCGGCGCGCCGCTGTTCGAGCCGGTGCTGAAGGGCTGGGCGGTGCTTTACCCGCGCTTCGAACTGGTGCCGGCCATCGACGGCCTGCAGGTGGCGACGCTGTTCTTCTTCACCGTCTTTCCCTACATGGCGGCGGTGCTGGTGCCGATCTGGCGCGCGGCCATCACCGACCCGGATTCGGCCATGCGGTCATGATCGAACTGAAATCCATCCGCAAGGCCTTCAACCAGGGCCGGCCCAACGAGTTCTGGGCACTGAACGGCATCGACCTGACCATCGAGGCGAAGAAGGTCACGGCCTTCCGCGGCCCGAGCGGCTCGGGCAAGACCACGCTGCTGACCATCGTCGGCTGCCTCGCCCGACCCACCAGCGGCCGCGTGCGGCTGGCCGAGGACGACATCTCCGGCCTGCCCGAGCGCTTCCTCACCGACATCCGCCGCAGCACCTTCGGCTTCGTCTTCCAGCAGTTCAACCTGATCAAGGGCCTCTCCGCCCTCGACAACGTGATGCTGCCGGCCTTCCCCACCGGCCGGCCGCACCGCGAGTTGCGCGAGCGTTCCGAGTCGCTGCTCGACCGCCTGAAGCTCGCGCACCGGCGCGAGGCGCGCGTCGAATGGCTCTCCGGCGGCGAGCAGCAGCGCGTCGCCATCGCCCGCGCCCTGGTGAACGATCCGAAAGTGCTGATCGCCGACGAGCCCACCGCCAACCTCGACACCGCGCTGTCGCGCGAATTCATGGGCATCCTGGAAAACCTCAACGCCGAGGGCCGCACGGTGATCCTCACCAGCCACGACCCGCTGGTGGTGGAGTCCGCCGCCGTGCACCGCGTCGTGTCGATGCGCGACGGCCGGCTGACGGAGGACTGACATGAAACAGCCCCCACGCTCACGTTGCTCGCTGCCCCCCAAGGGGGCGCGTCAGTGTCTTCGGACGGCCGGGCGCCACTGACATGCTGTTCCAGCCGGCCATCATCGCCCTGCTGCTGGCTTCGGGAGTCGCCGTCGCCATGCTGGCGGCCGCCGCGCCCTTCGCCGTGCAGGTGATCCGCCAGTGGGACATCGCCAGCGGCTCCGAGCGCCAGCTGCAGCTCGAGCGTCGTACCTACCTGTTCTCGACCCTGGCCGCCTTCGTCATGACGGTGCAACTGATCGCTTTGCTGCTCTTCGTCTTCAACGCCGACCGCATGTCGGTGATGTTCGTCGGCGCCATGTGCGCGGTGGGCACGCTCAACGTCAACGCCTGGGGCTTTCCGGCGCTGATCGCGCAGATGGCGGTGTTCTTCCTCGCCGCAACGTGGCTGGCGGTGAACCACGTCGACACGCGCGCGCCGGACTATCCGCTGGTGCGCATCAAGTACGCACTGCTGCTCCTGCTGCTGCCGGCGCTGGCCTTCGCCTTCGGCCTGCAGCTCAAATATTTCCTCGGTCTCAAGGCCGACGTCATCACTTCCTGCTGCGGCAGCCTGTTCTCGGGCGACGCCAAGGGGCTTGCCGCCGAGGTCGCCGCACTGAAGCCGGCGCCGGCGATGCTGCTGTTCTACGGCGCCATCGCCGTGTCGGCGGGACTGACTTTTGCACACGCCCGCACGCGCCGCTACGGCTACGCGGCCGCGGCGGCCTCAGCCGGCGCCTTCGCCGCGACGCTGGTCGGCGTGCTCTCCTTCGTCTCGCTCTACATCTACGAGCACCCCAACCACCATTGCCCCTTCTGCATCCTCAAGCCGGAATACGGCCACCAGGGCTACTGGCTCTACGTGCCGCTGTTCGCCGCCACCGCCGCCGGCCTGGGCGTCGGCGCGCTGCAGCCCTTTCGCCGCGTCGCCAGCCTGCGCGAGGTCCTGCCGACGGTGTCGAGGCGGCTGGCAAGCATCGCTGCGATCGGCTATCTTCTCGTCGCGATGATCGCCACGTATTTCGTGTTGCAATCCAACCTGATCCTGATCGGGCACTGACATGCGTTTCCTGTTCCTCGCCTGCCTCGTCCTGCTGACTGCCTGCGGCGGCGAGCCGGCCGCCAAATTGAACCTCGGCGATCCCGCCCCCGCCTTCGCCACGCAAAGGCTCGACGGCGGCAAGGCGGATTTCCCCGCGGCAGCGGCCGGCCGGCCGCTGGTGATCCGCTTCTGGGCCGACTGGTGCAAGTACTGCGAGCCGGAGATGAAAGCCATCGATGCCGTCTACCGGCGCCACAGGGACAAAGGGCTGGAGGTGTTCGCCATCAACGCCGGCCAGGACAAGGCGACGGTCGAGGCCTTCATCCGCAAGCTCGGCGTCACCTACCCGGTCCTGCTCGACGAGCAGTCCTCCATCGCCAGGCGCTACGGCGTGGTCGGCCTGCCGACCACCTATTTCGTCGATGCAGAAGGCGTGGTGCGCGGCAAGGTGATCGGCGAAGCCGACGAGGCGGTATTCGAGCGGCACGCGCTCGCGCTGCTCAAGTGAGCGATCCTCAGCGCCCCTGCGACCTGTGCAGCCTGCCGGTGGGGGTGAAGCCCTTCGCGCTCGTCGTGCAGGGTAAAACCCTCGAATTCTGCTGCGAAGGCTGCAAGGGAATCTACGAAATGTTGCACGAGATCAAAGAATCGCCCGATAAATCGGCAGAACATTGAATTGTTAATCCTGAAGGGAGAGTAGACATGATGATGGAAGAACAAGCCCGCCACATGATGGGCGGCATGATGGGCAGCCCGATGACCCAGGGCGCCATGATGGCCGCCACCGGCTTCGCCGCTGGGCGCGGCCTGATCGGAGGCGTTTTGCTGCGCAACCCGCTGCTCTTGATCGGCGCCGGCCTCGTCGCCGGCTATCTGGTGCACAAGTACGAGAAGGAGATCGTGCTGGCCGCCTCGAAGGCGATGGGCATGGGCAAGGACTTCGCCCTGCAGCAGAAGGAGCACCTCTCCGACCTCGTCGCCGAGGCGCAGGAGCAGGAAGCTCAGACAGCAACAGCGGCGCCGGCCGCCGAACCGCCGTCCCCCCAAGCCTGACTTTTCGCAGGAGCATCCCATGTCCCACGCCGAGGCCTGGGCGCGGCAGATCGCCGTGCGCCATCGCGAGGCTGGTCACCTGCGCTTCGAACTGCCGGCCGAACTCTGCGAAGGCCCGCGCGCCGATGCGCTGGAGAACGGACTCGTCGGCAGCGCCGGCATCTACCGCGCCACGCTGTATCGGGCCGCGCGCAAGTTCTCGCTGCGCTACGACCCGCACCAGGCCAGCGAACGCGAAGTCGTGAAGGCGCTGCGCGCACGCCTCGACGCTCTCCCCGGCCCGCTCGCCCAGGCGCTGCAGCCCGCCGCGCAGCAGCTGGGCCAGTCGATGCATGCGGCGAAAGAGAAGCTCGAGACCGGCGCGCGCCGCAAGCTGGCGCAGTTCCGCCTCGCCCTGATGAAGCTGCGCCAGGCGCAGCCGAAGGCAGGCTCCCTGCAGGCGCGCCTGCAGCCGGTCCTTGCCAATGCGCTCACCGAGAAGGCCATCATCAACTTTCTCAACGATCTGCTCGCCTTCTACCTGATCAAGGTGCACTGGGAGTTGATCACCAAGCGCTGGATGCGCAATCCGGTCGCCCACGCCGACGCCTGGCTGGCCATCTTCTACCTGATGTACCTGCTGGTGCGCTACCGGAAGACGAACAAGTGAAGCATTGCGTCGTCGTCCACCGGCTCCGCCGCCGCATCCGCCTCGTCGCCCCCTCGCTGCTGCGGCAGACCGAACGCGGCTACCTGCTGGAAATCCTGCTGCGCAAGCACGCCGCAGTGAAGGACGTGCGCGTCGTTGTCGACATCGGCTCGCTGACCGTGCATTACGATCCGGCGCAGCTGCCGGAGGAACGCCTGCTGGCGGTGGTCGACGCCGTGATCGGCAACCTCGCCGAGGCGCCGCCGCCGAAACCCGCCGCGGCCGCGCAGGCGCCGGACGGGCCGCAGGTGGAGTGTTCGGTCGCGGTGGAGGGCATGACCTGCGCCTCCTGCGCCCTGCTCATCGAGATGCACCTCAAGCGCGACCCGCAGGTGGCCAACGCCAGCGTGAATTTCGCCGCCGGCACGGCGACGGTGCAGGGCAACCTCGACCGCGAGGCGCTTTCCGCGCACGTGGCGCGGCTCGGCTACGTGCCGCGGCCGATGGATACCCTGGCGCAGCGCCGCCTGCTGGTGGAGCGCGAGCGCATGCGCCTGGTCGAATCGAAGCGCCGCTTCCTGCAGGCCGCCTGGCTGACGGCGCCGGTGATGGTCACCGGCATGCTCATGCACCGCTCGCCGACGCTGCGCCTGGTCGAACTGGCGCTGTCCACCGTCGTGGTGTTCGGCACCGGCGGCGACATCTTCCGCAAGGCCTGGATGCTGGCGAAGCAGCGCGAAGCGAACATGGATACGCTCATCGCCCTCGGCGCCGGCGCCGCCTGGATCTACAGCCTGCCCGGCATCTTCCGCCGCTACCACCATGTCTATTTCGAGTCGGCCGCCGGCATCGTGACCTTCGTCCTGCTCGGCCGCTTCCTCGAGGAGCGCGCCAAGGGCAAGGCGAGCGAGGCGATCCGCAAGCTCATCGAGCTGCAGCCCGACACTGCCGTGCGCCTGCGCCGCGGCGTCGAGGAAATCGTGCCGATCGACGAAGTGCAGATCGGCGACCTGCTGCGCGTGCGTCCGGGCGACCGCGTGCCGATCGACGGCGTCGTCGAGGACGGCCGCTCGGCGGTGGACGAGTCCCTCGTCACCGGCGAATCGCTGCCGGTGGCCAAGGCGCCGGGCGATGCCGTCATCGGCGGCTGCATCAACGGCACCGGCAGCTTCACGCTGCGCGCCACCGCCGTGAACGGCGAAACCGTGCTCTCCGGCATCGTCAGGATGGTCGACCATGCCCAGTCGGCCAAGCTGCCGGTGCAGAAGCTCGCCGACCGCATCTCCGCGCGCTTCGTGCCGGCCGTCGGCGCGGTGGCGGGACTGACTTTCGCCGGCTGGCTGCTGGCCGGCCACCCGGCGGCGCGCGCGCTGTCGCACGCCGTCGCCGTGCTGCTCATCGCCTGCCCCTGCGCGCTCGGGCTGGCCACGCCCACCGCCATCATGGTCGGCACCGGCCAGGCGGCGCGGCGCGGCATCTACATCCGCAACGGCGAAGCGCTGGAGACCTCGAGCAAGCTCACCACCCTGGTCTTCGACAAGACCGGCACCATCACCGAGGGCAAGCCGGTGGTGACGGATTTTCTCGCCGCCGAAAGCGAGGACGAGGCCGCCCTCGCCACCTTCATTGCCTCGGCAGAAGCGCCCTCGGAGCACTTCCTCGGCCAGGCGCTCGCCGCCTGGGCGCGCGAGCGCGGCGCCAAGGTGCGCGCGGCGAAGGACTTCAATGCCCGGCCCGGGCGCGGCGTGCAGGCCTTCGTCTCCGGCAAGACCATCCGCATCGGCAACGCGGCGCTGCTCGAGGAAGCCGGCATCGACACCGGCAACTTCGCCGCGCAGGCCGAAGCCTGGGCCGGCGAGGGCAAGACGCCGGTGTTCGTGGCGATCGGCCAGCGCTGCGCGGCAATCCTCGCCGTGGCCGACCGGCCGCGCGAAGGCGCGAAGGAGGCCATCGCCCTGCTGCACCGCCTCGGCCTCACCACCGTGATGGCCACCGGCGACCTCGAGGCCACGGCGCAATACATCGCGCGCCAGGTCGGCATCGACCAGGTCGTCGCGCGCGCCACGCCCGCAGACAAGCTGGAACTGGTGCGCCGCCTGCAGGCCGAAGGCCCAAATGGAAAAAGGCGGGTCGGCATGGTCGGCGACGGCATCAACGACGCGCCGGCGCTGGCAGCGGCCGACGTCGGCTTCGCCATCGGCAGCGGCGCCGACATCGCGCTGGAGTCGGCCGACATCACGCTGGTCGGCGGCGACATTACACGCGTCGCAGCGGGCATCGAGCTCTCCCGCCGCACCATGAGCGTGATCCGCCAGAACCTGTTCTGGGCGCTCGGCTACAACACCGTGGCGATCCCCGTCGCCGCCGCCGGCCGCCTCAACCCGATGATCGCCTCGGCAGCGATGGCGATGAGTTCGGTGTCGGTGCTGAGCAACTCGCTGCGCCTGCAGCAAAACAAGTAAGTGGATCATTCGCACCACCAGGCCGTCGTTGAGTTCTCCTACGCGCTGGCCTTCATGACCGGGCTGCTCGGCAGCGGCCACTGCCTCGGCATGTGCGGCGGGCTGGTGTCGGCCTTCTTCATGAAGCTGCAGGCGCGCGGGCCGTGGCCCTACCTCACCTACCACGCCGGCCGCATCGGCATGTACGCCCTTGTCGGCCTCGTCGCCGCGCTGCTGGGCGCCGTGCTCGTCTCGACCGGCCGCATCGGCCTCGCCCAGGGCGTGCTGCAGATCGTCGCCGGGGTCATCGTCATCCTGCTCGGCCTGGATCTCCTCGGCGTCTCGCCGATCCGCAACGTCTACGGCTTCGCGCCGGTGGCCTGGCTGCGCCGGCAATTCATGACCGCGGCGCAGAAAGGCCCGGTCGTCGGCGCGCTCATCGGCGGCGCCATCAACGGCCTGATGCCCTGCTCGATGACCATGGCGATGGCGGTGCAGGCCACCACCGCGCCGAGCCCGCCCGAGGGCATGCTGCTGATGCTGGCCTTCGGCGCCGGCACCCTGCCCTCGATGCTCTCCGCCTCCTTCCTCTTCGGCAAGCTCGGCCCGCGCCTGCGCGGCTGGCTGCTGAAGGGCGCCGCTCTGTTCGTCATTGCGCTCGGCGTGTCTACGCTGTGGCAGGGCGTCCGCTTCTTCCTCGTCATGTTCAAGCTGGTGGCGTGACTGCGGCGTTATGTCGCAGGCAAGGTTCATTCGCAAAGCCTAATATTGCAGTGCAGAAACACTTTTTAGGGGGCCCGAAATGAAACGCCGCGACATGCTGAAACTCTCGCTGGCCGCCACCGCCGCCAGCCTCGCCACTGCCAGCCACGCCCAGCAGGCCTGCCCAACCGACGGCACGCCGGCGCAATTCACGCCGAAGAAGCCGGCCGACGCCAAGCCGCTGGAGAACGAGTTCGGCAAGTACCTGAACTGCCCCTACTGCGGCATGAACCGCAGCGAGCACCATCGCGCGCGCATGCTGGTGCAGTACAGCGACGACCTGGTCGACGGCGTCTGCTCCATCCATTGCCTCGGCCTGAGCCTGGGCGTGAACATCGACCGCGAGCCGAAGGCCGTCTGGGGGCCGGACTACGGTTCGACTGCCGAGCCGCGCCCGCTGGTGCCGGTCGAGCAGCTCACCTACCTCATCGGCGCCGACCTCAAGCACGCCATGACCAAGCGCAGCAAGCATTCCTTTGCTTCGAAGGAGGTCGCCGAACAGTTCCGCCAGAAGCACGGCGGCGAATTCGGCAACTTCGACGAGGCGCTGAAGCAGTCCTACCTCGACATGGCCGCCGACGTCGCGCAGATCCGCAAGAACCGCGAGGAGCGCCGCAGGAAGATGATGGAACAGAAGCGCGGATGAAGCGCCTGCTCGCCGCACTGCTGCTCGCCGTCTGGGCCGGCCTCGCGCCGGCCCAGGGCATCGTCAAGCCCGGGGCGAAGGACCTCTGCCCGGTGTGCGGCATGCTGGTGTCGAAGTACCCGAACTGGGTGGCCGTCGTGCAGTACAAGGACGGCCACGCGCATTTCTTCGACGGCGCCAAGGACCTCTTCAAATACCTGCACGACCTGGCGAAATACGCGCCGGGCCACCGCCGCGAGGACATCGCTGCCATCCAGGTGACGGACTTCTATTCCCTGACGCGCCTCGAGGCGCAGAAAGCCTTCTTCGTCATCGGCTCGGACGTGCTCGGCCCGATGGGCCACGAGCTGGTGCCGCTCGCCACGCGGGCGGACGCCGAGGATTTCCTCAAGGACCACAAGGGGAAACGCATCCTCGGCTTCACCGAGGTCACGCGCGAACTCGCCGCCAAACTCGACGACGGCAAGTTTTAATCCTGCTTACCCCAGCCACTTGCGCGCATTGTGGAACATGCGCAGCCAAGGACCGTCCTCGCCCCATGTTTCCGGGTGCCAGGACATCTGCACCGTGCGGAAGATGCGCTCGGGGTGCGGCATCATGATGGTGAAGCGGCCGTCGGCCGTGGTGAGGCCGGCGATGCCGTCGGGGGAGCCGTTCGGATTGAAGGGATAGGTGGCCGCGACGCGGCCGTGGTTGTCGACGTAGCGCAGCGCGACGACAGCCTGCTCCTGCCTGCCATGCGCGGTGAAGTCGGCGCGACCTTCCCCATGTGAGACGACGATGGGCAGGCGGCTGCCGGCCATGCCGTCGAGGAACAGCGAGGGGCTCTGCGGCACCTCGACCATGACGAAGCGCGCCTCGAACTGCTCGCTGCGGTTGCGCGCGAAGCGCGGCCAGTGGTCGGCGCCGGGAATGATCTCGGCGAGGTTGCTCATCATCTGGCAGCCGTTGCACACGCCCAGCGCGAAGGTGCCGCTGCGATTGAAGAAAGCCTCGAACTCGGCGCGCAGGGCATCGTTGAAGAGGATGGATTTCGCCCAGCCCTGGCCGGCGCCGAGCACGTCGCCGTAGGAGAAGCCGCCGCAGGCGACCAGCCCGGAAAAGTCAGCCAGCGCGACACGGCGCGACTGCAGGTCGCTCATGTGCACATCGACCGAGGCGAAGCCGGCGCGGTCGAAGGCGGCGGCCATTTCCACTTGGCCGTTGACGCCCTGCTCGCGCAGGATGGCAATCTTCGGCCGTGCCCCCTTAGCGATCATCGGCTGAGAAATCCCCCCCCCGCCCCCCTTTTGCAAAGGGGGGAGCTCGGCCGGATCGAACGTCAGCGTCGCCGACAGCCCGGGGTCGGCGGCGTCGAGCAGCGCGTCGAACTCCTCCTGCGCGCATTGCGCATCGTCGCGCAGCCGGGCGATCCGGTAGCCGGTCTCCGCCCAGGCGCGCTGCAGGTCGGCGCGCTTCTCCTTCAGCAGCGGCTTGGCGTTGCGCCAGACGCGGATCTCGTCGGCGGTGTTGAGTTCGCCGACCGTATGGCTGCAGGCGGCAAGGCCGTGGGCGCGCAGCACCTGCATGACTTTCGCGCGGTCGTCGCGGCGGATCTGCACGAGCGCGCCGAGCTCCTCGGCGAACAGCGCGCCCATGACGCGGTCGCGGAAGCGGCCGCTCGCGAGTTCCGGCTTGCGCTCGAGGCCGTCGGCATCGTTCATCAGCGGGTCCCAGCACAGCGTGTCGATGTTGAGCGAGACGCCGCAGTGGCCGGCGAATGCCATCTCGCAGGCGGCGGCGAAGAGGCCGCCGTCGGAGCGGTCGTGGTAGGCGAGCAGCAGGCCGGCCGCATTCAGCTCCTGGATGGCGGCGAAGAAACCCTTGAGCAGCGTCGCATCGGCATCCGGCGCGTGCTCGCCCATCGAGGCGTAGGCCTGGGCGAAGGCGGAGCCGCCGAGGCGGTGCTTGCCCTGGCCGAGGTCGACCAGCACGAGGTCGGTGTCGCCGGCATCGGTGCGCAACTGCGGCGTCAGGGTCTTGCGCACGTCGGCGCAGGTGGCGAAGGCGGAGATGATGAGCGAAAGCGGCGCGGTGACCTGCTTCTTGGCGCCGTTCTCTTCCCACGCCGTCTTCATGGAGAGAGAGTCCTTGCCGACCGGAATGCCGATGCCCAACTGCGGGCAGAACTCGAGGCCGACCGCCTTGACGGTATCGAACAGTGCGGCGTCCTCGCCCGGGTGTCCCGCGGCGGCCATCCAGTTGGCGGAGAGCTTGATTTTCCCGATGTCGCCGATCAGGGCCGCGGCGAGATTGGTCACCGCTTCGCCCACTGCCATGCGGCCCGAGGCCGGCGCGTCGATCAGCGCCAGCGGCGTCTTCTCGCCCATGGCGAAGGCCTCGCCGAGCGTGCCCTGATAGGACAGCGTGGTGACGGCGCAGTCGGCCACCGGCACCTGCCACGGCCCGACCATCTGGTCGCGCGCCGTCATGCCGCCCACCGTGCGGTCGCCGATGCTGATGAGGAAGCTCTTCGAGGCCACGGCCGGCATGCGCAGCACGCGGAAGGCGGCGTCCTTGAGCTCGATTTCCGCGACGTCGAAAGGCGGCTGGTGGCGCGCCTTGCGTGCGACGTCGCGCGTCATTTTCGGCGGCTTGCCGAGCAGCACCTGCATGTCCATGTCGACGGCGTTGTTGCCGAAGTGGCTGTCGCTCACCACCAGGCGGCCGTCGGCGGTCGCTTCGCCCAGCACGGCGAAGGGACAGCGCTCGCGCTCGCAAATGGCGCGGAAGTCGTCGAGCCGGTCGGCAGCGATGGCCAGCACGTAGCGCTCCTGCGCCTCGTTGCACCAGATCTCGCGCGGCGACATGCCGGGCTCCTCGACCTGCACGCGGCGCAGCTCGAAATGCGCGCCGCAGCCGGCGCCGTGCGCCAGCTCCGGCAGGGCGTTGGAAAGGCCGCCGGCGCCGACGTCGTGGATGGAGAGGATCGGGTTCTTGTCCGCCAACTGCCAGCAGCGGTCGATGACCTCCTGGGCGCGGCGCTGGATCTCCGGGTTGCCGCGCTGCACCGAGGCGAAGTCGAGGTCGGCGGTGTTGGTGCCGGTGGTCATGGAAGACGCCGCCCCGCCGCCGAGGCCGATCAGCATGCCGGGGCCGCCGAGCTGGATGAGCAGCGCGCCGGCGGCGAACTCGACCTTGTGCGCGTCGCGCGCGGCGATGTTGCCGACGCCGCCGGCGATCATGATCGGCTTGTGGTAGCCGCGCACCTCGCCCGCCACCTCCTGCTCGAAGGTGCGGAAATAGCCGGCGAGGTTCGGCCGGCCGAACTCGTTGTTGAAGGCCGCCGCGCCGATCGGCCCCTCGATCATGATGTCGAGCGCCGAGGCGATGCGTTCGGGTTTGCCGTAACTGCCTTCCCACGGCTGGGCATAGCCGGGGATGTTCAGGTTGGAGACGGTGAAGCCGCACAGGCCGGCCTTCGGCTTCGAGCCGCGGCCGGTCGCACCCTCGTCGCGGATCTCGCCGCCGGAGCCGGTCGCCGCGCCCGGGAAGGGCGAGATGGCGGTCGGATGGTTGTGCGTCTCGACCTTGGCGAGGTAGTGCGTCAGTTCTTCCGAATACGCATAAGCGCCGCCGGGGCCGGGATGGAAACGTTTCGCCAGCACGCCCTCGAGCACGGCGGCGTTGTCGGAGTAGGCCACCACCGTGCCGGCGGGACTGGCTTTGTGCGACTCGCGGATCATGCCGAAGAGGGAGTGCGGCTGCTTCGCCCCGTCGACGATCCAGTCGGCGTTGAAGATCTTGTGCCGGCAATGCTCGGAGTTCGCCTGCGCGAACATCATCAGCTCGACGTCGGTCGGGTTGCGCCCGGCCCTGGTGAAGGCCTCGACCAGATAGTCGATCTCGTCCTCGGAGAGGGCCAGGCCCATCTCGCCGTTGGCGGCGACGAGCGCGGCGCGACCTTTGCCCACCACATCCACCGTCGCCAGCGGCTGCGGCGCGAAGTGGCGGAACAGCGCCTCGGCGGCATCAATGGCATCGAGCACCGACTCGGTCATGCGGTCGTGCAGCAGCGGCAAGGCGGCAGATAGTTCGCCCTTGGCGTCGACGTGGAAGGCGGTGCCGCGCTCGATGCGCGTCACGGCGGCGAAACCGCACTGGCGCGCGATCTCGGTCGCCTTCGACGACCACGGCGAGATGGTGCCGAGACGCGGCGTCACCAATTTCAACGTGCCGGCCGGCGACTTCCCCGCCGGATGCGCGCCGAGCAGGTCCTTCAGCCGCGCCAGGTCGGCCGCCGCCAGCGGCGCATTCAGCTCGACCAAATACCAGTGCTCGGCGGCCAGTCCCTTCAGCTTGGGCAGGACGGCCTGGACGTTCCGGGTGAGGCGGGCAAGGCGGTTGGCGGAGAAGGCGGCGGCGCCGCGCAGCTTGAGGACTTCGGACATGACGGAAATGAACCCTGTAAAGCACAATTATACCCGAGCCGACACCTTGAATTTGCCCCGCCCTGCCCTCAAAATCTCTGGAAATCAACGGGAAAACCTGCCATGTCCGCCCATTGCATCGACGTCACCGAAAACAACTTCATGCAGGAAGTCATCGAGGCTTCCCGCCGCGTTCCCGTCCTCGTGGACTTCTGGGCGCCCTGGTGCGGCCCCTGCCGCAGCCTCGGCCCGATCCTCGAGAAGCTCGCCGCCGAATATCAGGGCCGCTTCCGCCTGGCCAAGGTGAATTCCGACGAGAATCAGGCGCTGGCCGGGCAGTTCGGCGTGCGCGGCATCCCCAACGTGAAGGCCGTGGTGAACGGCCAGATCGTGAACGAGTTCACCGGCGCCCTGCCCGAATCGGCGGTGCGCGAGTTCATCGACGCCCTGCTGCCCTCGCCCGCCGAGCCGCTGCGCCAGGAGGCGATTGCGGCCCACGCGCGCGGCGAGACCGACGCCACGCGCAAGCTGCTGCTCGAAGCCATCCACCTCGACCCCAAGCACGAGCAGGCGCGCCTCGACCTGATCGGCATCCTGATCGACGCCGGCGACCTCGCCGAGGCGCAGCGCCTGCTCGACGAAATCATGGACGCCGGCAAGGACCGCACCCGCATCGACAGCCTCGCCGCGCGTCTCGCCCTGTCACAAGGTGCCGCCTCGGGCGCCGACGAAACGTCGCTGCAATCGCGCCTCGCCGCCAACCCCGCCGACCTGGAATCGCGCCTGGCGCTGGCGAACCTGCACGCCGTGAAGCAGGATTACGGTGCCGCACTGGAGCAGTTGCTGGAGATCGTGCGGCGCGACCGCACTTTCCGGGACGACATCGGCCGCAAGACCATGCTGCAGATATTCAGCCTGCTCGGGAGCGACAGCGACCTGATGCGCGAATTCCGCGGGAAACTGTCCTCCCTGCTCAACCGCTAGAAAAGTCAGTCGGCGCAGCACGGCGGCTTGCCTTTCGACGCGCATTTCTGCATAGTGCGCGGCTCGCAGTTTCCAGTTTCCGAAATGCTTCCCGCCATCGAACACCGCATCGCCGAGGAACTCGGCGCCAGAACGCAACAGGTCTCCGCCGCCATCGCCCTGCTCGACGAGGGCGCCACCGTCCCCTTCATTGCCCGCTACCGCAAGGAGGCCACCGGCGGCCTCGACGACACGCAGCTGCGCACGCTCGCGGAAAGGCTCGTCTATTTGCGCGAGCTGGAGGAGCGCCGCGCCGCCGTCCTCGCCTCCATCGGCGAGCAGGGCAAACTCACCCCGGAGCTCAAGCACGACGTCGACAACGCCGACACCAAGCAGCGCCTGGAAGACCTCTACCTGCCCTACAAGCCGAAGCGCCGCACCAAGGCGCAGATCGCGCTGGAAGCCGGCCTCGGCCCGCTCGCCGAGGCGCTGCTGGCCGATCCGACGCTGACGCCGGAGGAAGAGGCCCTCAAGTACGTCGACGCCGGGAAGGAGGTGGCCGATGCCAAGGCCGCCCTCGAGGGCGCGCGCCACATCCTCATGGAGCGCTTCGCCGAGGACGCCGGCCTGCTCGCCGCCCTGCGCGAGCACGTCGCCGCCCACGGCGTGCTGGTCTCGGCCGTCATCGACGGCAAGCAGGAGGAAGGCGCCAAGTTCCGCGACTGGTTCGATTTCCGCGAGCCGGTCGGCGCCATCCCCTCGCACCGCGCGCTGGCGCTGTTCCGCGGCCGCAACGAGGGCTTCCTGCGCCTGTCGCTGAAGCTCGACGAGGAGCTGGCGGAGAATCGCGCGCCCGGTCCGAATGCCTGCGAGCGCATGATCGCCGCGCGCGTCGGCCTGCGCGACGAAGGGCGGTCCGGCGACAAGTGGCTGCAGGAAACGGTGCGCTGGACCTGGATGGTCAAGCTGTCGCTGCACTTCGAGCTGGAATTCATGGGCGCGCTGCGCGAGCGCGCCGAGGAGGAGGCGATCCGCGTCTTCGCCCGCAACCTGCACGACCTGCTGCTCGCCGCCCCGGCCGGCCCGCGCACGGTGATCGGCCTCGACCCGGGCCTGCGCACCGGCGTCAAGGTGGCGGCGGTCGACCGCACCGGCAAGCTGCTCGATACCGCGACCATCTACCCGCACGCGCCGCGCAACGACTGGGACGGCGCCCTGCACATTCTCGAACAACTCGCACGCAAGCACGGCGCCGAGCTGGTCAGCATCGGCAACGGCACCGCCTCGCGCGAGACCGACAAGCTGGCCGCCGACCTGATGCAGCGCCACCCCGAACTGAAGCTCACCAAGGTCGTCGTCTCCGAAGCCGGCGCCTCGGTGTATTCGGCCTCGGAACTGGCGGCAAAGGAGTTCCCGGAGCTCGACGTCTCCCTGCGCGGCGCCGTCTCCATCGCCCGCCGCCTGCAGGACCCGCTCGCCGAGCTGGTGAAGATCGACCCGAAGTCGATCGGCGTCGGCCAGTACCAGCACGACGTCAACCAGACGAAGCTGGCGCGCCAGCTCGACGCCGTGGTGGAGGACTGCGTGAACAGCGTCGGCGTCGACGTAAACACCGCCTCGGCGCCGCTGCTCGCGCGCATTTCCGGCCTCAACGCCTCGCTGGCCGCCAACATCGTCGCCCACCGCAACGCCCACGGCGTCTTCCGCGGCCGCGAGGCGCTCAAGGAAGTGCCGCGCCTCGGCGAGAAGACCTTCGAGCAGGCCGCCGGCTTCCTGCGCATCATGGACGGCGACAACCCGCTCGACGCTTCCGCCGTGCACCCCGAGGCCTATCCGGCGGTCGAGCGCATCCTCGCCGACGTGCAGAAAAACGTGCGGGAGGTGATCGGCGACGGCCGCTTCCTCAAGGGCTTGAGTCCGGAGAAATACACCGACGAGAAATTCGGCCTGCCGACGATCCGCGACATCCTGCGCGAACTGGAGAAGCCCGGCCGCGACCCGCGCCCGGCATTCCGCACCGCCGCCTTCCGCGAAGGCGTCGAGACGCTCAAGGACCTGCAGCCGGGCATGCTGCTGGAAGGCGTGGTGACCAACGTCACCAACTTCGGCGCCTTCGTCGACATCGGCGTGCACCAGGACGGCCTGGTGCACATCTCGGCGCTGTCGAACAAATTCGTCAAGGACCCGCGCGAGGTGGTCAAGGCCGGCGATGTCGTCAAGGTCAAGGTGCTGGAGGTCGACGAAAAGCGCAAGCGCATCGCCCTCACCATGCGGCTCGCCGACGAGGCGCCGCGCGCTGACGCGAAGAAGGGCGAGCGTGTCGCGCCGGCCCGGCCGTCCAGGCCCGCGCCTCAGCCGCAAGGCGCCATGGCCGACGCGCTGGCACGGGCGATGAAGCGCTAGGAGCCGGAATGGCGACGCCGATCCAGATCAGCGAAGATGCCGGCGTGCGCTACCTGCACTTCGGCTCGGACTGGATCCAGGGCGCCATGCGCATCGCCCGGCCGTGGGCGCTGGAGCTCGACTACACGCGCGAGATGATGGCCGCCCTGTTGCTGCGGCCCGAGCCGGACTGGCCGCGCAAGGCACTGCTGATCGGCCTGGGCGCCGCCTCGCTGACGAAGTTCCTCTATCGCCATCGGCCGCAGTCGAAGCTGACGGTGGTGGAAATCGAGCCGGCGGTGGTGGCGGCGGCAAGGCAGTATTTCAAGCTGCCTGAAAACCCCAGGCGCCTGAGGATCGAGATCGCCGACGGCGTCGAGTGGCTCGCGGCCAGCGACGAGACCTTCGACCTGATCCTGGTCGACGGCTTCGACGCCGACGCCCGCGCCGGCGGACTCGACACGCTGCCCTTCTATCGTGCCTGCCGGGCGCACCTGGGCGACGCCGGCCTGCTGTCGGTCAATCTCCTCGGCCGCAACCGCGGCTTCAAGGCCAGCGTCGAGCGCGTCAAGAAAGCCTTCGACAACCGCGCCATGGTGTTTCCCTCCTGCGATCACGGCAACGCCATCGTCTTCGCCGCCGCCGGCGAGCCGGTCCGCACGACGCTGTCCGAACTGAGCCTGCTGACCCTTGCACTGCGACAGCAGACCGGCCTCAACCTGCTGCCGACCCTGGCGCGCCTGGCGCAATGGCAGACCTGCCCGGGCGGACACCTGGTGCTCTAGAAACAGAAACGGGCGGATCGTTCCGCCCGTTGCATGGCTGCCGGCCGTCTTATTCCTTGGCCTTGCCCTTGGTCTTCGTTTTGGTCTTGGTCTTGGTCTTCGTCTTGGTCTTGCCTTTGGCCTGGGCCTTCGTCGCATCGGCCGGTTTTTCGGCAGACGCCGGGGTGGCGGGTGTGGCGGCAGTCGCCGGGGTCGCAGGCGTCGCGGCTTGACCGCCCTTGGCCGGCGCCGCGGGCGTCGCCGGAGTGGCCGGAGTTGCCGGCGTCGCCTGGGCAAACGCCAGGGAAGTGGCGGCGGCGAAGGCGGCGGCAACGGCGAGGGAAATCAGCTTGTGCATTTTTGTTTCCTTTCCTTTGATGGTAAGGGGCAAGGGACATCCCTTGATTCCCGGACAGCGGTTGTCTCTCTGTCTGTTCCCTTAACGCCGGCTGTTTGCGGCGAGTTGACCCAGTGCATGCAGTATCATTGCCTACCCACAGGAAAACGAGACATGACAACCGTTTACGGCATCAAGAACTGCGACACCATGAAGAAGTCCTTCGCCTGGCTCGACGGCCGCGGCATCGCTTATTCGTTCCACGACTACAAGAAATTCGGCGCCGACGAGGCCCTGCTGAAGAAATGGGCGGCCCAGGCCGGCTGGGAGAAGCTGATCAACACGCGCGGCCCCAGCTTCCGCAGGCTGCCGCCGGAGAAGCAGGCGAATCTCACGGAGAAGAAGGCCTTCGCCCTGATGCTGGAGAACCCCAGCATGATCCGGCGGCCGATCGTCGAGGCCGGCAGGACCTTGCTGATCGGCTTCGATCCCGAAGAGTTCGCCAAGAAGCTGAAGTGAGTTCGGCGGCATCCGATTTCGTCGTCCGCTTCCTCTTCGAGGAACTCGACATCCGCGGCGCCTTCGTGCGCCTGGAGGATGCCTGGCGCAGCCTGCAGGCGCGACGCAACTATTGCGACACCGTGCGCGACCTGTTCGGCGAGATGACGGCGACGGCCGTGCTCGTCGCCGGCAACCTGAAGCAGCCCGGACGGCTCACCTTCCAACTGCAGGGCCACGGCCCGGTCCGCATGCTGGTGATCGACTGCAGCGCCGAGCTGCACCTGCGCGGCATGGCGAAGGCCGAAGCCGAAGTCGCGCCGGCGCCGGTCTCGCAGCTGTTCGGCGACGGGCGGCTGTCCCTGATCCTGCAGAACGAGGCGGCACGCGAGCCCTACCAGAGCCTGGTGCCGGTCGCCGGCGACAGCATCGCGGAGATCTTCGAGCACTACCTCGACCAGTCCGAGCAGCAGCCGGCGCGGCTCTGGCTGGCGGCCGGCGAACGGTACGCCTGCGGCCTGTTCCTGCAGAAGCTGCCCGGCGCAGATGCGAAGGATGCCGACGGCTGGGCGCGCGTCGAGCAACTCGCCGCGACCGTGACGCCGCAGGAAATGCAGGCGCTGCCGGTGGAAACCCTGCTCGGCCGGCTGTTTCCCGAGGAAACGCTGCGCCTGTTCCAGCCGAAGCCGGTCGCCTACGACTGTCCGGAGGATCGCGACAAGGTGGGCGAGATGCTGCGCTCGCTCGGCCGCGCCGAGGTCGAATCGATCCTCGCCGAGCAGGGGGAGATCGTCGTGCGCGACGACATCTGCAACCGCGAGTACCGCTTCGACGCCGGCGACCTCGACGCGCTCTTCCCGCACGACACGATGCCCAAAAGGACGCTGCATTGAACCGGCGGGACCTCGCCCAGGGCACGCTGCTGATGTGCGCGGTGGTGCTGATCTGGGGCGCCTTCCTGCCGGTGAGCAAGCTCGCCCTCGCCGTCATCGATCCCTACTGGCTGACGCTGCTGCGCTACGGCGTCGCGGCGGCCTGCTTCCTCGCCACGCTGGCCTGGATCGAGGGACGCCGCGCGCTGTCGTTCGAGGGGCAGGCGGCGAAGGCCTGGGCCTACGGCACTGCCGGCTTCGCCGGCTTCAGCCTGTTCGTCTACGAGGGCCTGCGCCTGACGCGGCCCGAGCACGGCGCCATGATCCTCGCCCTCGGCCCGGTCAATATCGTGCTCTGGCAGTGGCTGCGCACGCGCCACCGCCCGCATGCGGCCACGCTGGCCTGCATCGCCGTCGCCCTCGCCGGCGAGGCGCTGGTGGTGAGCCAGGGCGAGTTCGCGCGCCTGTATTCGGGCGGCAGCGCCCTGGGCAACGGGCTGATCTACCTCTCTTCGTGGTGCTGGATCGCCTTCACCCTCGGCGCGCAGCAGTTTTCCGGCTGGTCGCCGGTGCGCTATACCGCGCTCACCGCCGCCCTCGGCTGGCTGACCATCCTGTTCGCTGCCGCCCTGGCAACGGGCAGCGGCCGCAGCCAGCCGCCGGCCGTCGAGGGCCTGCGCGAGATGCTCTGGGCGCTGCTGTTCATCGTCTTCGTCGTCTCCTTCGGCGCGGTGCTGCTGTGGAACATGGCGGTGGCGAAGCTCGGCCCCCTGAACGCCTCGCTGTTCGCCAACTTCGCGCCGGTGGTGACCTTCCTCATCACCGTCTGGCAGGGACGCCTCCTGCTGCCCGTGGAGATCGCCGGCGCGGCGCTGGTCGTCGGCGCACTGATCGCCAACAACCTGGTCAACCGCCGCCTGGCGAAACAGGCCGAGGCCATCGTGGCCGCGTCGCAGACGGCATTGCGGTAGCATATCGCCATGCCATTCGCCCCCGCCCAGGCCGTCTATACGGTGGCCGACATCCGCGCCATCGAGTCGCGCCACGCCGGCGCCGAGCCGCCGCTGATGGAGCGCGCCGGCAGCGCCGCCGTGTCGCAGACACTGACTTTGCTCGGCCAGAGCGGCCTGCCGCCGCTCATCGTCTGCGGTCCCGGCAACAACGGCGGCGACGGCCTCGTCCTCGCCCGCCTGCTGCGCAGCCGCGGCATCGAACCCGTCGTCGTCCTCGCCGGCGACGCAACAAGGCTGCCGGCGGATGCGCGCGAGGCGTTCGACCGTTTTTGCGGCGAAGGCGGCGCCATCCTGCCCGACATCCCGCAGCGCGCCTTCGCCCTGGCGGTGGACGCCCTCTTCGGCATCGGCCTGCAGCGGCCCATCGAGGGCGCCTTCGCCGGGCTGGTCGGGCGCATCAACGGACTCGGCTGCCCGGTGCTGGCCCTCGACGTGCCGAGCGGCCTCTGCGCCGACACGGGGCGCGTGCTCGGCTGCGCCGTGCGTGCCGATGCCACCGCCACTTTCATCGCCCTCAAGCCGGGACTGCTCACCCTCGACGGACCGGACCATTGCGGCGCAATCGGCGTCTGCGACCTGGGCATCGCCGCGGAAACCACCCTGCCGCCGCGCGGGCGCACGGTGACGCCGGCACTGTTCGCGTCGTACTTGAAGCCGCGCCCGAAGAACAGCCACAAGGGCATGATGGGCGGCGTCGGCATCCTCGGCGGCGCACCCGGCATGGCCGGCGCGGCCCTGCTCGCCGGCCGCGCCGCGCTGAAGCTGGGCGCAGGCCGCGTCTACGTCGGCCTCCTCGACGACAGGGCATTGGCGGTCGACACGCATCAGCCGGAACTGATGCTGCGCCGGCCGGCAGACATCCTTTCCGCCGGTTTCGCCACGGCCCTCGCGACCGGCCCCGGCCTCGGCCAGGGTGCCGCTGCGCTGGGCCTGCTCAGGGATGCTCTCGCGGCCGATTTGCCGCTGCTGCTCGACGCCGATGCGCTCAACCTGCTCGCCGCCCACCCGGTGTTGGCGCAGCACGCGAAGAAGCGCAGCGCGCCGACCCTCGTCACGCCGCATCCGCTGGAGGCTGCACGCCTGCTCGGCAGCGAAGCGGCGGCGGTGCAGGGGGATCGCCTGCGCGCCGCCCTCGCCCTGGCGGAAAGGTTGAATGCCGTGACGGTGCTGAAAGGTTGCGGCAGCGTGATCGCCGCCCCGGACGGCCGCTGGTTCGTCAACGCCAGCGGCAACCCCGGCATGGCCTGTGCCGGCATGGGCGACGTGCTCAGCGGCCTTGCCGCGACACTGCTCGCGCAGGGCTGGGCAGCGGACCTTGCCGCGCTCAGCGCCGTGCACCTGCACGGCCTGGCGGCCGACCTGCTGGTCGGCGGCGGCATCGGGCCGGCCGGCCTCACGGCCGGCGAGACCATCGACGCCGCGCGGCATATCTTCAACGCCTGGCTCCATTCGGGCCGGAACGGAAACTGAGATGGTGCCTCCCTCTCCCGTGCAGCATCCGCTGCGCGGCATCCTCCTGTTCATGCTGGCGCTGATGCTGTTCGCCCTGCTGGATGCCACCTCCAAGCACCTGACGGCCACCTTCGCCGTGCCGCTGCTGGTCTGGGCGCGTTACACCCTGCATTTCGCCATCATGCTGGTGTTCGTCGCGCCCTCGATGCGGCTCCAGCTGGTGAGGACCGACAACCTGGCCCTGCAGATCGTGCGCGCCCTCGCGCTGGTGGGCACGACCGGCTTTGCCATGATGGCCTTCCGCAGCATGCCGCTGGCCGAGGCGACGGCGGTGCTGTTCCTCTCCCCGCTGCTGGTGACGCTGCTGGCCGGCCCCTTTCTCGGCGAGCGCATCGGCGCCGGCCGCTGGGCGGCGGTGGTCGTCGGCTTCGCCGGCGTGATTCTGATCGCGCGACCCGGCGGCGCGCTCACCCTGGCGGGTGTCCTGTGGGCATTGGCCGGCGCCGCCTGCTATGCCGCCTACCAGCTCCTGACGCGGCGCCTGAGCCATGCCGAGCACCCCTTGACCCTGCTCTTCTACACGGCACTGGTCGGCACGGCGGTCATGAGCCTCGCGCTGCCCTGGTTCTGGTTCGAGTTCTCGCCCAGCCCGCTGCAATGGCTGCAGATCGCCTCGCTGGGTTTCTACGGCGGCGTCGGGCATTTCATCCTGATCCGCGCCTTCCGCCTGGCGCCGGCATCGACGCTGACGCCCTTCGGCTATACGCAGCTGATCTGGGCGGGCCTGCTCGGCTGGCTGGTGTTCGGCCACATTCCCGACGCACTGTCGGCCGCCGGCATGGCCGTCATCGCCGCCAGCGGGCTGTGGCTGGCCCTGGGGGAGCGGCGCAGGCCGGATCAGGCCGACGCGGCCGGATAGGGATACAGCATGTTGAAGGCGACGCTCTGCCCGCCCGGCTGGACGATGCGCACGTGGTCGCGGCGGAATTCACGGGCGTGGCGCAGGCCGCAGGAGTGGGCGATCATGTCGATCTCGCGGTTCATGTTGCGGCAGTAGTGGGCGACGCGCTGGGCCTTGTCCTCCACGACGAGGCCGCGCTGCAGCCGCGGGTTGTGCGTCGTGACGCCGGCCGGGCAGGTGTTGGCGTGGCAGCGCAGCGCCTGGATGCAGCCGAGCGCGAACATGAAGCCGCGCGCGGTGTTCACGAAGTCGGCGCCGGCAGCGAGCGCCCAGGCGGCGCGCGCCGAGGTCACCAGCTTGCCGGCGGCGACGACGCGCACGCGGTCGCGCAGGCCGGTCTCGATCAGCGCGTCCACCACCCGCGGCAGGGCCTCGTCGATGGACAGCGCCATGTGGTCGGCCAGCGCCTGCGGCGCGGCGCCGGAGCCGCCCTCGCCGCCGTCGACGGCGATGAAGTCCGGCGCATGGGCAAGCCCGCGCCGCGCCACCGCTTCGCACAACTCGCGCATGAAATTCCAGCCGCCGATGGCCGTCTTCACGCCGACCGGCTTGCCGGTGGCCTCGCGCACCCGCGCCACCATGTCGAGCAGTTCGTCCGCATTGGCAACGTCGCGATGGCGATTCGGGCTGAGCGAGTCGACGCCGACGGGGATGCCGCGGATCGCCGCGATCTCCTCGGTCACCTTGGCGCCGAGCAGCACGCCGCCCTTGCCGGGCTTGGCCCCCTGCGACAGCTTGATCTCGAAGGCGCGCACATTTTCGTGGGCGGCGAGCTCGCGCAGCCGCTGCATCGACAGCTTGCCGTCGGCATCGCGCACGCCGTACTTGGCGGTGCCGATCTGCATGATGAGGTCGCAGCCGCCCTCGAGGTGGTAGGACGACAAGCCGCCCTCGCCGGTGTCCATCCAGCAGCCCGCCGCCGCCGCCCCGCGCGACAGCGCCCGCACCGCCGGCTTGGAGATGGCACCGTAGCTCATGCCGCTGATGTTCACCACCGAGCGCGCCAGGAAGGGCCGCTCACACCAGCCTTCGCCGATGGCCAGCGGCGGCGTCGGCAGCTGGTCCTCCTCGAGCACGGCGAAGGGCGCATTGACGAACACCAGCGCACCCGGCTCGCGCAGGTTGTAGGTGGAGCCGAAGCCGATCACGCCGCCCTCGTTCTTCGCCAGGCGATAGACCCAGGCGCGGGTCGCCCGGTTGAAGGGCATTTCGTCGCGGTCGCCGGTGAAGAAGTACTGGCGGAAGTACTCGCCCAACTGCTCGAAGAAGTAGCGCAGGCGGCCGATGATCGGGTAGTTGCGCAGTACGGTGTGCTTCTTCTGCGTGATGTCCTTGACGTACCAGAACACCAGGGCGAGAAACAGGACGATGGCCAGCAGCGTGCCGGCGCTGACGGAAAGAACGCTGACGAGGCCCGACATGGCGCTTCCCTCCGGATGTTAGAATCGGCCTCCATCATAGGGCATCCGCCATGGAATTAGCAGCCCGTCTTCCCGACGAAGTCGAACGCAACGTCGCCGCCGCGCTGGCCGAGGACATCGGCAGCGGCGACCTCACCGCCCTGCTCACGCCCGCCGGCCAGCCGGCCCGCGGCATCGTCGTCAGCCGCGAGGAAGCCGTGTTGTGCGGCACCGCCTGGTTCGATGCCTGTTTCCGCAGGCTCGACGCACAGGCCCGCATCCGCTGGCACGCCGCCGACGGCGCGCGCATCCACGCCGGGCAGATGCTGTGCGAGATCGAGGCCGACACGCGCGCCCTGCTCACCGCCGAGCGCCCCGCGCTGAACTTTCTGCAACTGCTCTCCGGCACCGCCACCGCCACACGCAAGTACGTGGATGCCGTCGCCGGCACCCGGGCGAAGATCGTCGACACCCGCAAGACCCTGCCCGGCCTGCGCCTGGCGCAGAAATACGCCGTGCGCTGCGGCGGCGGCGCCAACCACCGCCTCGGCCTCTACGACGGCATCCTCATCAAGGAAAACCACATCATGGCCGCCGGCGGCGTGGCGCCGGCACTGGCGCAGGCCGGCAAACTGGCGCCGGAGGGGGTGTTCATCCAGATCGAGGTGGAAACCCTGGAGCAGCTCGGCGAAGCGCTGGCCGCCGGGGCGAAGATGATCCTGCTCGACAACATGGACCTGACGCAGATGCGCAAGGCGGTGGCCCTGGCGGCGGGCCGGGCGGTGCTGGAGGCTTCCGGCGGCGTGGATTTGTCGAAGGTGCGAGCCATCGCCGAAACCGGCGTGGACCGCATTTCCATCGGCAGCCTGACCAAGGACGTGCGGGCGGTCGACCTGTCCCTGCGCCATGTCGAAAGGCCATCCGGCTTGCCTGGACAGGGTTAAACAGGTATAAATCAGCGAAAGTCAGTCGCCGCCGAACGGCGGCTCGGCCAGAACAAGGGAGCTTTAGATGCTGTTCATCCTCTACTACGTCGTCGCCATCACCGTACTGATCCTGCACTTCACCGGCTTCCTGGCGCGCCACAACCTGGAATGGCTGATCCTGGTCCTGGCCGTGACGGTCTTCCCGGCCGTCATCTACCTGTAGCGAATCCCCTGCGCGGGCTTGCCCCCGCGCTCACGCCCGGGCGGCGATGAACGCCTTCACCGCCCCGGCATCGGCCTCCATCACTTCCACCCGCTGCGGCAGGGCCTCGATGCCTTCCAGTTCCCGCGGCCGGCTTGGCTCGCGGCCGAGCGCCTCGCGGAGGGTCTCGGCGAACTTCACCGGCTGCGCCGTCTCCAGCACCACCATCGGCACGCCGGCTTCGCGGTGCGCCAGCGCCACCTTGAGGCCGTCGGCGGTGTGCGGATCGATCATCACGCCGTATTTCTCGAAAGCGGCACGGATCGTCGCCAGGCGGTCGGCATGGCTGCTGGTGCCCGAGGCGAAGCGGAATTCCGGCAGGCGCGTCAGGTAGGGCGTGCCGCGCAGGTCGAAGCCGCCGCCGTTCGGCTGCGCTGACTCGACCTTCGCCCACCATTCGCGCACCACCGCTGCGTCGCGCCCGGCCAGGTCGAAGGCGAAGCGCTCGAAGTTGGAGGCCTTGGAGATGTCCATCGAGGGGCTCGAGGTGACATGCGTCTCGGCCGTCGCCCGCGGCCGATAGACGCCGGTGCGGAAGAATTCGTCGAGCACGTCGTTCTCGTTGGTGGCCAGCACCAGCTTCGCGATCGGCAGGCCCATCATGCGCGCGACGTGGCCGGCGCAGATGTTGCCGAAATTGCCCGAAGGCACGGCGAAGGCGACCTGTTCGTCGTTCGAGCGGGTGGCCGCGAAGTAGCCCTTGAAGTAGTACACGATCTGCGCCGCGACGCGCGCCCAGTTGATCGAGTTCACTGCGCCGATCTTGTACTGCGCCTTGAAGGCGGCATCGTTGGAGGCCGCCTTCACGATGTCCTGGCAGTCGTCGAACATGCCGCGGATGGCGATGTTGAAGATGTTGGCGTCGGGCAGCGAATACATCTGCGCGCGCTGGAAGTCGCTCATCAGGCCGTGCGGCGACAGCATGAAGACCTTGACGCCGTGCTTGCCGCGCATGGCGTACTCGGCCGCCGAGCCGGTATCGCCCGAGGTGGCGCCGAGGATGTTGATCGTCTCGCCGCGCTTGTCCAGCACGTACTCGAACAGGTTGCCGAGCAGCTGCATGGCCATGTCCTTGAAGGCCAGGGTCGGCCCGTTCGACAGCTCCAGCAGGTGCAGCCCCGGCTCCAGGGTGGTGAGCGGCGTGATGTCCGCCGCGTCGCGTCCCGGCCGGCACCAGCGGTAGGCCTGCGCCGTGTAGGTGCGGTCGACCAGCGTCTTCAGGTCGCAGGCCGGGATGTCGGTGATGAACTTCTCCAGCACGCGCAGCGCCAGCGCGTGGTAGGGCAGCGCGCGCCATTCGTCGAGCTCGGCGCGGGACACCTGCGGATAGGCCTCCGGCAGGTAGAGCCCGCCGTCCGGCGCCAGGCCGCCGAGCAGGATGTCGCAGAATTCCCGGGCGGGTGCCTGGCCGCGAGTGGAAATGTATTTCATCAGTTCAGCTCTTCCAGGCGCAGGCGCACCACCTTGCCCTTCACCACCGGCAGTGACTCGATGCGGGCGATGGCGGCGTCGGCATTCTTCTCGCGCGTCTGGTGGGTGAGCATGATGATGTCGGTCTGCTCCTCGCCCTCGGCCGGCTCGCGCTGGATCATGGCGTCGATGGAGATCTGCTGGTCGGCGAGGATGCGCGTGATGTCGGCCAGCACGCCGGGGCGGTCCTCGACGCGCATGCGGAAGTAGTAGGAAGTTTCCACCTCGCCCATCGCCAGCACCGGGATGGCCTTCACTGCATCGGGCTGGAAGGCGAGGTGCGGCACGCGGTGCTCCGGGTCGGCGGTGTGCATGCGCGTGACGTCGACCAAGTCGGCGATGACCGCGCTGGCGGTCGGCTCGGCGCCGGCGCCCTTGCCGTAATAGAGCGTCGCGCCGACGGCGTCGCCCTTCACCAGCACGGCGTTCATGGCGCCCTCGACGTTGGCGATCAGGCGCTTCGACGGAATCAGCGTCGGATGCACGCGCAGTTCGACGCCCTTGGCGGTGCGCCTGGTGATGCCGAGCAGCTTGATGCGGTAGCCGAGCTGCTCGGCGTAGCGGATGTCCTCGGCCTGCAGCTTGCTGATGCCCTCGACATGGCACTTGTCGAACTGCATCGGGATGCCGAAGGCGATGGCCGACATGATGGTGAGCTTGTGCGCGGCGTCCACGCCCTCGACGTCGAAGGTCGGGTCGGCCTCGGCGTAGCCAAGGCGCTGCGCCTCCTTCAGCACCGTCTCGAAGGGCAGGCCCTTGTCGCGCATCTCGGAAAGGATGAAGTTGGTGGTGCCGTTGATGATGCCGGCGATCCACTCGATGCGGTTGGCGGTGAGGCCCTCGCGCAGCGCCTTGATGATGGGGATGCCGCCGGCCACCGCCGCCTCGAAGGCAACCATGACACCCTGCTTCTGCGCGGCGGCGAATATCTCGTTGCCGTGCGTGGCAAGCAGCGCCTTGTTGGCGGTGACGACGTGCTTGCCGTTCTCGATGGCCTTCAGGACGAGTTCCTTCGCCACGCCATAGCCGCCGATCAGTTCGACGACGATGTCGACTTCCGGATCGGCGACGACGGAAAACGCGTCGTCGGTGAGGCGGCAGGCGCCGCCGGTGATCTTCTTCGCCAGTTCCAGATTCTTGTCGGCGACGACGGAGATGCGGATCGGCCGGCCGGCGCGGCGGGTGATCTCCTCCTGGTTGCGCTGGAGGACGGTGAAGGTGCCGCCGCCGACGGTGCCGATGCCGAGCAGGCCTACGTTGATGGGTTTCATGGGGATATTCCGTGTTTCAGTTAGTTGCCGTGCCGCTTGCGGTAGTGCTCGAGGAAGCGCGCGATGCGGCCGATGGCTTCGCGCAAGTCGTCGACATTGGGCAGGAAGACGACGCGGAAATGGTCCGGCGTCGGCCAGTTGAAGCCGCTGCCCTGCACCAGCAGCACCTTCTCCTCGAGCAGCAGCTCGAGGATGAACTGCTGGTCGTCGGCGATCGGATAGAGCTTAGGATCGAGCCGCGGAAAGAGGTAAAGCGCCGCCTTCGGCTTGTAGCAGCTGACGCCGGGGATCTGCGTCAACAGCTCCCAGGCGAGGTCGCGCTGGCGGGTCAGCCGGCCCTCCGGAGCGACCAGTTCGACGATGCTCTGGTGGCCGCCCAGCGCCGTCTGGATGGCGTACTGGCCGGGCACGTTGGAACACAGCCGCATCGAGGCCAGCATGTCGAGCCCCTCGATGTAGTCGCGCGCGTGGCGCTTCTCGCCGGAGACCACCATCCAGCCGGCGCGGTAGCCGCAGGCGCGGTAGTTCTTCGACAGGCCGTTGAAGGTGACGAACAGCACGTCGTCGGCCAGCGCGGCAATCGAGGTGTGCGTGGCGCCGTCGTAGAGCACCTTGTCGTAGATCTCGTCGGCGAAGATGATGAGCTGGTGGCTCCGGGCGATCCCGATGATCTCGCGCAGCAGGTCGTCCGGATACAGCGCGCCGGTCGGGTTGTTCGGGTTGATCAGCACGATGGCACGCGTCGACGGGCCGATCTTGCCGCGGATGTCGGCGAGGTCGGGCAGCCAGCCGGCACCCTCGTCGCACAGGTAATGGCGCGGCGTGCCGCCGGAGAGGCTCACCGCCGCCGTCCACAACGGGTAGTCCGGCGCCGGCACCAGCACCTCGTCGCCGTTGTTGAGCAGGGCCTGCATGGCCATCACGATCAGCTCGGAGACGCCGTTGCCGATGTAGATGTCGTCGATGCCGACGCCGGCGATCTTCTTCTCCTGGCAGTAGTGCATGATCGCCTTGCGCGCGGCGAAGAGGCCCTTCGAGTCGGAGTAGCCGGAGGCCTCGCGCAGGTTGTGGATGACGTCGACGACGATCTCTTCCGGCGCCTCGAAGCCGAACGGCGCCGGATTGCCGATGTTCAGCTTGATGATGCGATGGCCCTCCTCCTCCATCTGCCGGGCGCGGGCCAGCACCGGTCCGCGGATGTCGTAGCAGACGTTGGCGAGCTTGGTCGACTTGAGTACTGGTTGCATTACAACAGCCCATCCTTTCGGAACATATCCTTGATTCCCCGCACGGCCTGCCGGGTGCGCTCCTCGTTCTCGATCAGCGCGAAGCGGACGTGGTCGTCGCCGTAGTCGCCAAAGCCAATACCCGGCGACACCGCCACCTTGGCATCCGCCAGCAGCTTCTTGGCGAATTCCAGCGAGCCGAGCTTTTCGTAGGCCGGCGGAATCTTCGCCCAGATGTACATCGAGGCCTTCGGCACCTCGACCGTCCAGCCGGCCTCGTGCAGTCCCTTGGCCAGCACGTTGCGGCGGTTCTGGTACTTCAGCCGCACCTCCTCTACGCAGTCCTGCGGGCCGTCCAGCGCGATGACCGAGGCCACCTGGATCGGCGTGAAGGTGCCGTAATCGTGGTAGCTCTTGATGCGCGCCAGGGCGTTGCACAGATCGCGGTTGCCGACCATGAAGCCGATGCGCCAGCCGGCCATGTTGTAGCTCTTCGACAGTGTGAAGAACTCCACCGCCACGTCGCGCGCGCCCGGCACCTGCATGATCGAGGGGGCTTCCCACCCGTCGAAGACGATGTCGGCGTAGGCAAGGTCGTGCACCACCAGGATGTCGTGCTGTTTCGCCAAAGCCACCACGCGCTCGAAGAAATCCAGCTCGACGCAGCGCGCCGTCGGGTTGCTCGGAAAGCCGAGGATCATCATCTTCGGCTTGGGCGTGCACTCGCGGATCGCGCGCTGCAGCTCCTCGAAAAAATCGGTATCCGGCGTCATGCGCACCGAGCGGATGTCGGCGCCGGCAATGATGGCGCCGTAGATGTGGATCGGGTACGAGGGATTCGGCACCAGCACCGTGTCGCCGCGGTCCAGCGTGGCGAGCATCAGGTGGGCAAGGCCTTCCTTGGAGCCGATGGTCACCACCGCCTCGGTCTCCGGATCGAAAGCGACGTCGTAGCGGCGCCGGTACCAGTCGCAGATGGCCTTTCTCAGGCGTGGAATGCCCTTCGACACCGAGTAGCCGTGCGTGTCCCCGCGCTGCGCCGCGTCGACCAGCTTGTCGACGATGTGCTTCGGCGTCGGCCCGTCCGGGTTGCCCATGCTCATGTCGATGATGTCCTCGCCGCGGCGACGGGCGGCCATCTTCAGCTCGCCCGTAATGTTGAAGACATAGGGCGGCAGACGCTGGATTCTGGGGAATTCCTTCATTTCGGCGGTGCAGCATCAAAGATATAATGTTACCCGACGCTTATACTCCCGACAAATCAGGCGGCTAGCCAATTTTCATGAAACTGCACCTGGACAACCCGGCCAACCGGAATCTGGTCACCGGCTACGGCGCGGGCTATGTCGCCATCAACCACCGCCAGTACGAAGCGAATCTGATCCTGCTGCCCGACCGCATCGTCGAATCCTGGGGCGCCGGCGGCTTCGAGGCGCTGGCGGAAAGCGATTTCGAGGCGATCCGCACGCTGGGGCCGGAGATTCTCCTGCTCGGCACCGGCGACCGCCAGCGATTCCCCGCGCCGAGCCTGCTGCGCCCGTTGATCGAGGCACGCATCGGCTATGAAATCATGGACCTACCCGCCGCCTGCCGCACCTTCAACATCCTGATGGCGGAAGGCCGGCGAGTGGCCGCCGCCCTGCTCATCGAAGCCATTCCATCGTGAAACTTGCCCTGAAAATCGATGCCGCCACCTTCCGCGGCAGCCTGGTTGGCGTGCCGCGCCTGGTCGAGGCCCTGCGCAGCGCAGAAGCGAAGGCAAGCTTTTTCTTCAACCTCGGTCCGGATCGCAGCGGCCGCCAGCTGGGCGCCCTGCTGGCGGCCTCCCGCCGCGGCGCCTCGGCCCCGAGCCGCTATGGGTTGGCCACCCTGTTCTACGGCACGCTGCTGCCCGGCCCCGACATCGGCCGCCGCTGCGCGGACATCCTGCGCGGCGTGGGCGATGCCGGCTTCGACGCCGGCGTGATGGGCTGGGACGGCGCCGTCTGGCAGCGCAGCGCCGAAACAGCCGCCCCCGGCTGGACCGAGCGCCAGATGCAGCGCGCGATTGCGCGCTACGACAAGATTTTCGGCGAAGCGCCGAGGTTCCACGGCGCCGCCGGCTGGCAGATGAATCCGCATGCCCTGCGTCTGACCCAGCGACTGGGATTCGGCTTCGCCTCCGACACGCGCGGCACCCACCCCTACATTCCGGTCTGGAATGCCGAAGTCGTCCTCTGCCCGCAGCTGCCGACCACCCTGCCGACCCTGGACGAACTGCTGGACCGCGACGGCTGCAGCGTCGACACGGTACACGAGCGGCTGCTGGCACTGACCGCCGAGGCGCCGCCGACCGGCCATGTCTTCACCCTGCGGGCCGAACTGGAAGGCCAGCGGCTGCTGCCGGCCTTCGTCAAGCTGCTGGAGGGATGGAAAGCCCAAGGCTACGAACTCGTCTCCCTGAGCGGTCTGCTCGAATCGATCGACGCCAGCCGCCTGCCGCGCCACGAGGTGGTGCGCGGCACGGTGGCGGGCCGCGCCGGCAGCCTGATGCTGCAGGGACCGGAGTTTCTCGCCTGAGGCCCCGCCGGCCGCTTGCGCCGGCCGCGGTTTTCATCAACAATGCAGACGCTCATGCCAGACAAGCCCGCACCCGATTTCGCCCTGCCGGCGACAGGCAACCAGACCTTCTCCCTGTCCCAGGCGCGCGGGACTCCCGTCGTCCTCTACTTCTACCCGAAAGACAACACGCCCGGCTGCACCACCGAGGCGGGCGAGTTCCGCGACCTGCACGCGCAATTTCGCAAGGCCGGCTGCGCCGTCTTCGGCATCTCGCGCGACAGCCTCAAGTCGCACGAGGGCTTCAAGGCCAAACTGAATCTGCCCTTCGAACTGCTCTCCGACGCCGGTGAAACCGCCTGCGCCCTGTTCGGCGTCATCAAGCAGAAAGTCCTCTACGGCAAGCCGGTGCGCGGCATCGAGCGCAGCACCTTCGTCATCGACGGCAATGGCGTGCTCAGGCGCGAGTGGCGCGGCGTCAAGGCGCCCGGCCACGCCGCCGAAGTCCTCGAATTCGTGAAGTCCTTAAAGAGAGATACATGAACGCCAAGAAGCACCCCTCCATCAAGCTGTTCGTCCTCGACACCAACGTCCTCATGCACGATCCGACGAGCCTGTTCCGCTTCGAGGAACATGACGTCTTCGTGCCGATGATGACCCTCGAGGAGCTCGACAACAACAAGAAGGGCATGTCCGAGGTGGCGCGCAACGCCCGCCAGGCCAGCCGCATGCTGGACGGCATCGTCGGCGGCTTCGAGGACCGCATCGAGAAAGGCATCCCGCTCGAGGAACCTTCCAGCGGACTGGCCACCGGCCGCCTCTTCATGCAGACCGAGCCGATCAACGGCGCCCTGCCGTCGACCCTGCCCACCGCCAAGGCCGACAACCAGATCATCGGCGTGATGATGCATCTGATCGACAAGCATCCGAAGCGCTCGGTGATCCTCGTCTCCAAGGACATCAACATGCGCATCAAGGCCCGCGCCCTGGGGCTGGATGCGCAGGACTACTACAACGACAAGGTGCTGGAGGACACCGACCTCCTGTACACCGGCACGCGCGAGATGACGGCCGACTTCTGGGAGGCCAACGGCAAGGACATGGAGTCCTGGAAGCAGGAGGGCCACACGCTCTACCGCATCAAGGGGCCGGTCTGCCCGGATCTGCTCATCAACGAATTCCTCTGGCAGGACGGCGAGCGCCCCTTCCAGGCCATCGTGCGCGAAAAGAGCGGCAAGTCCGCCGTGCTGGAAACGCTGAAGGACTACAGCCACCAGAAGAACAACGTCTGGGGCATCATGGCGCGCAACCGCGAGCAGAATTTCGCCTTCAACCTGCTGATGGATCCGGAGGTCGACTTCATCACCCTGCTCGGCCAGGCCGGCACCGGCAAGACCCTGCTGACGCTGGCCGCGGGCCTGACGCAGACGCTGGAAACCAAGCTCTACAGCGAGATCATCTTCACCCGCGTCACCGTGCCGGTGGGCGAGGACATCGGCTTCCTGCCAGGCACCGAGGAGGAGAAGATGACGCCCTGGATGGGCGCCCTCGAGGACAACCTCGACGTGCTCAACAAGCCCGCCGAGGACGGCGGCGAGTGGGGCCGCGCCGCCACGCGCGACCTGATCCGCTCGCGCATCAAGGTGAAGTCGCTCAACTTCATGCGCGGCCGCACCTTCCTCAACAAGTACCTGGTCATCGACGAGGCGCAGAACCTGACGCCGAAGCAGATGAAGACGCTGATCACGCGCGCCGGCCCCGGCACCAAGGTGGTCTGCCTCGGCAACATCGCCCAGATCGACACGCCCTACCTCACCGAGGGCAGCTCGGGCCTGACCTACGTGGTGGACCGCTTCAAGGGCTGGCCGCACAGCGGCCACGTCACGCTGATGCGCGGCGAGCGTTCGCGACTGGCGGACCACGCCGCCGAAGTGCTGTAGCCTTTCTCAATCCCGCCCGCGCCCGCCGCCGCGCGGGGCGTGGTTCCCGTCGGCATTGCGCCGGGGCCGGTCGCGGTCCCGCAATTCGCGGTCCTGCGGGCGCGCCTGCCGCCGCTCGTCGAGGCGCTGGCGCCGATCCCCGGCATCGGTGGAACGCCGCTCCCGCTCGTTGCGCTGCTGCAGGCCGCTCTCCTGCTGGCGCCTCTGTCGGTTGTCCTGCAACTGCCTATTGCGCTCTTCGCGCTGCTTCAGGCGCTGCGCATCCTGTTCCCGCTTGCGTTCCTGCACCGCCTTTTGCCGCTCGGCCTTCTGCTTGTCCAGCTGCGTCTTCTTCTCCTGCAGCACCTTGCGGCGATCGTCGCGTCGCTGGTCGATCGCCTTGCGCACGACCTCGTGCCGGGCGGCAATGGCCGCTTCGTGCCGCGTCGCCTTGAAGAAGGCCGGCACCTGGGGCAGGACGCGCGGCACCGGCCGGCCCCTCAAGGGCGCGAAACCGGCCTGGTTGGGCTTGACGTCGACGCTGCCGTGCTGCGTTCGGATATAGCTGCTGCCGACGTTCACCCTGTCGTAGCTGCCCGGCTCGCCCTCCGTCGAGCCCGCCGGAATGACCAGCGGCTCGTGGTCGGTGCCGCGCACGCCGATGGTGGCGGTGGGGGTGCGCACCTGATAGCTGCGCGGGTTGTACTTGCCGATCCAGCCGGTCACCGAGCGGAAGGTGCCCTGCAGCAGGCTGAAGATGCCCTTGTCCTTGTCGTCGCCCTCCGCCCGGTAGGCGGCGATGCTCATCCTCGTGTTGGGGCGCACGGCGATGAAGCCGCCGTCCTCCATGGTGACGTGCAGCTCGCCATCCTTGCCGGTGGCGATGGTCTCGCCCTCGAAGATCGTGCTGCCGACGGCAACGCGGCGCGGCTGCCTGGCCCGGTCGGTGACCGTCACGTCGCCCTCGACAAGTTCGACTTTGCCGGCGAGGTTGCTTGAGGCGGACGTCGACGGGCCTTGGGCATAAGCGCCCAGGCAGGCGAACAATATGGAACAGGCAAGCAGCAGGCGGCGCATGATGAACCCTCCCCCGTTTTACAGGGAGTTTAACGGCCGGCCGCCCGGATGGGTTGAACCCTGTCAGTACGAGCCGGCCGCCGCGAAGTTCTCGAAACGGGTGTATTCGCCCAGGAAGGTGACGCGCACCGTGCCGATGGGGCCGTTGCGCTGCTTGAGGATGTTGATCTCGGCCGAGCCCTTGTCCGGCGAATCGGGGTTGTACACCTCGTCGCGGTAGATGGCGATGATGACGTCGGCGTCCTGCTCGATGGCGCCGGATTCGCGCAGGTCGGACATCACCGGGCGCTTGTTCGGCCGCGATTCGACGTTGCGCGAGAGCTGCGACAGCGCCACCACCGGCACGTGCAGTTCCTTGGCCAGGGCCTTCACCGAGCGCGATATCTCGGAGATCTCGGTGGCGCGGTTCTCGCCGTCGCGCACCGAGGACATCAGCTGCAGGTAGTCGATGACGATCAGGCCGAGCTTGCCGCACTGGCGGTAGAGGCGGCGGGCGCGGGCACGCAGCTCGGTGGAATTCAGAGCCGGCGTCTCGTCGATGTGGATCGGCGCCTCGTGCAGCTTGCCCAGCGCGAAGGTCATGCGTTGCCACTCGTCGTCGTTGAGCCGTCCGGTGCGCACGCGGTGCTGGTCGAGGCGGCCGACCGAGGAGAGGAAGCGCATGGCGAGCTGGGTGCCCGGCATTTCCATCGAGAAGATCGCCACCGGCAGCTTCGACTCCAGCGCCACGTGCTCGGCGATGTTGAGGGCGAAGGCGGTCTTGCCCATCGAGGGCCGACCGGCGACGATGACCATGTCGCCGGGCTGGAAGCCCGAGGTCTTCATGTCGAGGTCGTGGAAGCCGGTCGGAATGCCGGTGATGTCCGAGGGATGCTCGCGGTCGTAGAGTTCCTGGATGCGGTCCACCACCTGGCCCAGCAGGGGCTGGATGGCGGTAAAGCCCTCCGTCGTGCGCGAGCCGGCGTCCTTGATCTCGAAGACCTTCGACTCGGCCTCGTCGAGCAGGGCCTTGGCCTCGCGGCCGGCGGGATTCAGGGCGCTGGCGGCGATCTCGTCGCCCACGGCGACCAGCTTGCGCAGGATCGCCCGCTCGCGGACGATCTCGGCGTAGCGCTTGATGTTGGCGGCCGACGGCGTGTTGTTGGCGATCTCGCCGAGGTAGGCCATGCCGCCGGCCTGCTCGGCTTCCGCGGCCTTCTCCAGGGATTCATACACCGTCACCACGTCGGCCGGCCGCGCGGCCTCGATCAGCCGGGCGATGTGGCGGAAGATGCGGCGGTGGTCGTCGCGGTAGAAATCCGCCTCGGACACCTGGTCGGCGATGCGGTCCCAGGCGGCGTTGTCGAGCATCAGCCCGCCCAGCAGCGACTGCTCGGCCTCGATCGAGTGGGGCGGCAGCTTGAGCGCCGCGAGTTGCGGATCGCCGGATTGCTGTGAGGAAAAGACGCGGGCTTGGGCCATGGGGCTGTTGTGCGGATTCAAGCTTGGGAGTGTACCCGGGGCATCGCCTCGTGGCGAGTGGATAACCGGTGGATAAGCTGTGAAGACACGGTGGATAAGCTGTGGGCGGTCAAGCACGGCAGGCTTGGGCTATCATGCTCCCTTGCTGCATTCCCCTCATCCTCAATGGAGAATCGCTCATGCGCGGCACCTTCTGGCCCATCGTCCTCATTGTCGTCGGCGGCCTCCTACTGCTCTCCAACCTGGGCATCCTGCCGCTGGGCGAACTGAAAGCCCTGCTCGCCAAGTGGTGGCCGCTGATCCTGATCCTCATCGGCGTCGTCTCGCTGCTGAAAAAAGGCCGCTAGCCGGCTAACATCCAAAACTTCATTTGCGTTCCGGAAGAACCCACATGCGCAAATCCCTCCTCCTCCGCTCGCCCGCCCGACGCCGCGCCCTGCAGCGCCTCTCGGCGTTGTCCGCCGCCAGCCTCCTGCCGCTGCGCGCCGGCGAAGCCTTCGGCTCGACCGCCTCGACCCTGAACGCCCTGCCTCGGGTGGCGCTCGTCGTCGGCAACAGCCGCTACAAGGAGGCATCGCTGAAGAACCCCGCCAACGACGCGGCGGCCATCGGCGACAACCTGAAGAAGATGGGATTTTCCGTCATCTCGCAGCTCGACACCGGCAAGGCCGCCATGGAAAACGCCATCCGCAGCTACAGCGAGCAGCTGGCGCGAAGCAAGGGCGTCGGCCTGTTCTACTTCGCCGGCCACGGCCTCCAGGTGAGTTGGCGCAATTTCCTTGTCCCGGTCGATGCCGTCCTGGATCGCGTCGAGGACATCCCCGCGCAGACCGTCGATCTGGCGGCCCTGCTCGGCGGCATCGGCAAGGCCGGCAATCCCATGAACATCGTCATCCTCGATGCCTGCCGCGACAACCCCTTCGGCGGCACCCTGAAGTCCGGCAAGGGCCTCAGCCAGATGGACGCCCCCATCGGTACCCTGCTCGCCTATGCCACGGCGCCGGGCAACGTCGCCTCGGACGGTTCGGGCGCCAACGGGCTGTATACCGAAAACCTGCTGCGCGAGATCCACACGCCGGAGGCCAAGATCGAGGACATTTTCAAGCGCGTCCGCCTGTCCGTGCGGCGCGCCTCGCAGGGCCAGCAGATCCCCTGGGAGAGCACTTCGCTCGAGGAGGATTTCTATTTCCTGCCGCCGGCCAGCGTGAAGAAGCTGTCCGAGGAGGAGCTCGAGCGCCAGTTCGCCGAGGAGGCCGCCGTCTGGGAGAAGGCACAACAGGGCTCGCAGGTCGCGGTCGTCGAGGACTACATCCGGCGCTACCCGAGCGGACGCTTCTCCGAGCTGGCCCAGGTGCGCCTCGACCGCATGCTGGCGAAGCAGGGCGAGAAGAAAGTCAGTCTCGTCAACACGGCGGCGAATCCGTTCACCAAGGGTACCGGCGTCATCGACCTCGATTACCGCGTCGGCGACCGCTATGTCTTCCGCACGCTGGACCTGCTGACGAACGTCGAGGGGCGGCGGCTCATCAACACCGTCAGTGAGGTCACCGAGGACAAGGTGATCTACAACAACGGCGCCCTCGTCACCGACCTGCTCGGCAATGTCATCAAGCGCCCGGACGGGGCGAGTTTCGGTCCCAGCCAGATGTTCATCAGCGAATACCACCTGGGCAAGAAATGGAGCACGCGTTACGCAATCCACTTCGCCAAGGGCGGACAGGACACCGTCGAGCTCGACCTTAAAGTCGTCGCGCGCGAAACCATCACCGTGCCTGCCGGCACCTTCGATTGCTTCTGCATCGAGGGCAACGGCTGGGTGCTCGGCATTGGGCAGCAGACCGATTGGAAGTTCTGGCTGGCGCCGGACAAGGTCAATCGTGCCGTCGCCATGGAAACCTGGTGGCGCAAGGGAAGTCGCATCGTCCGCTCCGACCGCCAGGAACTGGTGGCCTACACCCGCGCCGGATAATGGGCCCGACCATGTTCCCCCACATTTGAATGGCAGAGACGGTCATCAATGCGACCGAGAATTTCGGCCGGATGATGTAGGAATCGACAAGCCGTACCTGCCGCCAACACACAACCTGGGGAGAACATCTTGAAGAAGACCGCCGCCAGTGCGCTGTGCATCGGCTTGCTGATGCTGTCCGCGCATGTCCGCGCCGATTTCCCGGACGCGGAAACGCTGAAGAAAACCATCGGCCAGACGCCGAACCTGGAATTCCCGGCCGAGGTTTCGAGCCTCGGCTTCTTCAGCAGACCGAGCATGGTCCTCTACAAGCCGGAAGGGGCCGGCCCCTTCCCTGCTGTGGTGCTGCATCACCAATGCGGCGGCCTCGGAAACGCGCGCTGGCAGAACGCCTCCATGCTCGACTGGGCGAAGGAAGCCGTGGCGCGCGGCTATGTCGCCCTGCTCGTCGACACGCTCGGCCCGCGCGGCGCGCAGACCCTCTGCTACGGCCCGCAGAACAACGTCACCTTCGCCACCGGCGTCAAGGACGCCCTGCAGGCGGCCGAGCACCTGCGCAAGTTCGATTTCGTGGACAAGCGGCGCATCGCGCACGCCGGTTATTCCTGGGGCGCCATGGTCGGCGTGCTGGCCAGCAGCAAGCTGTGGGGCGAGTCGCTCGCGCCCGGCGAGCGCTTCGCCGCCGCAGTGGCCTTCTACCCCGGCTGCTTCACCATCAGGCCGAAGACCGCGCCGCAGTACGAGATCGTCCGTCCGGACATCGACCGTCCCCTGCTGGTGCTGATGGGCGCGGACGACACTGAAACACCGCCCGCCGACTGCGCGTCCAAGCTCGAGCCCGTGAAGGCGCAGGGAGCGCCGGTGGAGTGGCATATTTATCCGGCCACCACGCACTGCTGGGATTGCAGCAACCTGCACGGATTCACGAAAACGGACGCCCGGGGCAACCACGTGACCTACCGCTACGACAAGGAAATCACCGCCGATTCGGTGCGGCGGATGTTTGATTTCCTGGGAAAAGCGATGCCGGCTAGGCAATGAGCCGCAGCAGTTCGGCGCCCAGACGCGTCACGCCGGCCAGCCCCAGCGCCACGCCCACCGACAGCGCCACCGAGAAGAAGGCCTCGCGCCGGCCGAGCGTCTTCAGCATCACGGCGAAGGTCGACACGCAGGGAATGTAGAAGGTCAGGAACACCAGGAAGGTCAGTATCTGCACCCAGTCCAGGAGCGGCGATATCTCCAGCGTGCCGAGCGCCTGGTACACCATCAGCAGCGACAGCTCCTTCCTCAGGATGCCGAACAGGATCGGCACGCCGAGCGCCACCGGCAGCCCCAGCCACCACCCCGTCACCGGCGTCAGCGCCGCGTTGATGAGGTCGTCTGCGCCGAAGTGCGCCAGCAGCGCCAGCACCACGCTTCCGGCGACGAGCAGCGGCGTGACGATGGTGAGGATGTCGCTGGTGCGCGCCCAGGTATTGCGCAGCAGCGCCGGCCCCTGCGGCAGGCGGTAGGGCGGAATCTCCAGCACCATGCCGCGCACGTCCTCCGGGTAGCGCCGGCCGAGCAGCTTGCCGAGCACCGCCACCGTCAGCATGGCCAGGGCGAAGACGGCGAAGACGCCGGCCCCGCCCAGGTACTTGCCGCCCAGCGCCAGCACGATGGCCGAGCGCGCCGAGCAGGGCACGAAGGTGATCAGCAGCGAGGCCACGATGCGCTCGCGGCCGCGCGCCGCGGCGGCCACCGCCGAGATGGCCGGCACGTTGCAGCCGAGCCCGATGAGGAAGGGCACCGCCACGCCGCCGTGCAATCCTATTGAATGGAAGCCGCGGTCCACCACGAAGGCGACGCGGTGCATGATGCCGGATTCCTCCAGCGCCACCAGCAGCAGCACCAGCGGCAGCATGTAGGGCACGACGATGCCGACCATGCCCACCAGCGCCTCGGCCACCGCACGGCCGACCACGCCGGCCGTGCCGTCGGGCTGCCATTGCCCGACCCATTCGGCCAGCCGCGCGGAAGTCAGTCCGTCCAGCACGGCGCTCACCTCGAACACCATGAACAGCACCAGCGCGAACACCGCCAGGCTGCCGATCAGGCCCCAGCGCGGATGCAGGAACAGCTCGTCGAGCCAGCGCTTCCAGCGCTCGCTGTCCTCCGGCGCACCCAGCCGCGTCACCGCCTCGAAAAGCAGCGCGGCGCGATGGTGGCGGTCGGCATGCAGCTCGTCGGAGAGCGGGCGCGGCAGCGTCTGCTGGGCGGCCGCGCGCGCCGCCGCCACCTCCGGCACCACGTCGGGGAAATGCTCGGCCAGCTCGCGCAGGAACCAGTCGTCGTTCTCCGCCAGCTGCATCAGCAGCAGCGGGCGCGGCACGCGGAAGGCTTCCCCGATTTCCGGCCGCGCCAGGAGCGCGTTGAGCGGCTTGAGGCCTTCGCGGATGTGTTCGCTGCAATGCTGGGCCAGCGGGCACACCTTCTCGCGCGCCGCCGCCAGCGCCGCGGCGAACAGCTCGGTCAGCCCCATCCCCATGTGCGCCACCGTCGCCACCACCGGCACGCCGAGCCGCTCCGACAATGCCTTGGGGTTCACGTAGAGGCCCTTGTCGCGCGCCTCGTCCATGCGGTTGAGCGCGATCACCATCGGCTTGCCGAGCAGCGACAGCTCCAGGCTGAGTTCGAGGTCGCGTTCCAGGGAAGTTGCATCGACCACCTGCACCAGCACGTCCGGCGCGCGGAAGGCCGCCGTCGGCTGCTGCAGCTCGTGGCGGGCGATCATCGGCCAGCGGTCGCCCCAGAGGAGGACCATCAGCACCTGCCGGTCGGCTTCGCGCAGATGGTGGAGGGACTCGATCGAAGGAAGGTCGACCAGCGAGATTTCCTCGAGGCCGATGCCGACCAGGCATTCCTCGTAGGCCGACTCGCCGGCCAGCCGGGCGTGGCTCGGCGCCGCACTGGAGGCGGCCTGGAAGATGGTGCTCTTGCCGGACTGCCGGCGGCCGACCAGCGCGACGCGCGGTCGCCGCTCGCCGCGCAGGAGCGGCGTATGGAGCGGGATGCGGCCCGCGCCGGGTGAGGCATTCATTTCATCAGTTCGTCCCGCGCGAAGCGAGCGGAACAAGGGCAATGGGACTGCCCGGGATTATGAGGCCTTCCGTGCCGGGGCGCATCCTCCCGCGGACTCAGACTGAGAGCGACCCCTCCCCGGACAGCGTGAAATGGAAAGTCGCGCCCCGCTCCGGTTCGGCCTCCGCCCAGATGCGGCCGTCGTGGAGCCCGACGACGCGGGCCACGATGGCCAGGCCGATGCCGGTCCCCTCGAAATCCTCGGCGCGATGCAGGCGCTGGAAGGCGCCGAACAGGCGGTTGGCGTAGCGCGGATCGAAGCCGGCGCCGTTGTCGCGGATATGGATGACGCGCCGGCCGGACTCCTCGCGCCAGCCGAAGCCGATCTGCGCCGTTTCCCGCCGGGCGGTGAACTTCCAGGCATTGCCGAGCAGGTTCTCCAGGACGATGCGCAGCAGCTGCGGATCGCCGCGCACGACGACGCCCTCCTCGATCCGGGCGTCCAGCTTTCGCTCCGGCGCATGGTCCGCCAGCTCGCCCAGCACCTCGCGCGCCAGCCCGCTCAGGTCCACCTGCTCGAATGAAATCTCGCTGCGCCCGATCTGCGACAGGCGCAGCAGGTCGTCGATGAGGTCGCCCATGCGCAGGCTCGACTTGATGATGCGCTCGAGGCTGTCCCGCGCCTGGGCGTCATGACAACCGTCGCAGCGCTCCTTCAGCAGCCGGGCGAAGCCGTTGATGCTGCGCACCGGCGCCCGCAGGTCGTGGGACACCGAATAGCTGAACGATTCGAGGTCGCGGGTGCGCTCCTGCACGCGGCGCTCGAGGCCGGCGTTGAGGCGGAGGATCTCCTCCTCGGCCCGCTTGCGCTCGGTGATGTCCTCCTTCACCACGATGAAATGCGTAATCGCCCCTTCCTCGTTTCTCAGCGGAGAAATCCGCGTCGCTTCCCAGAAGAGATCGCCGTTCTTCTTGCGGTTTTCCAGCTCCCCGCGCCATTCCTGGCCGCGCAACAGGGTCGACCACATGTCTGCGTAAACCTCGGGCGGCGTCGTGCCGGACTTGAGTATCCTCGGATTCTGACCCACCGCCTCGCGCCGGGAATAGCCGGTGATTTCGGTGAACTTCGGATTGACGTACTCGATCGTTCCGTCGCGGTCGGTGATGACCACGGTGGCCGGACTGTGCTCCACCGCCTGCGACAGCTTGAGCAGGGCCTTCTCGGCGTTGCGGATCTCCTCGAGATCGCGGGCGCTCTGCCGGATGTGCCGCTCGGTCTTCTCCGCCATCTGGTCGAAGGCCTCGGCCAGCTGGCCGATCTCGTCGTGCGACCTGAACCGCGTGCGCGCGTCGTAGTGGCCGGCAGCGAAGCGAAGGCTCGCCTCGGCCAGTTGCCGCAAGGGCGCCACCAGCCGCTTGCGGATGACGATGAAGCCGGCCGCTAAGAGCAGGAAGTCGAACAGCGCCAGGATGACGAGGCTCCGGACCGCCCGCGCCTCGGACTGGTCGACGTGCGCGACCAGCTTGCCGACGATGTCGTTGGTCATCGCCAGTATGGCCGCCGCATCGGCGTAGAAATGCTCGAACTCCCGCGCGGCCCCCTCTCCGAGTTCCCGCTTTCGCAGGATGGCGGCGGCATCGGCACGGTAGTCGGCCCACGAAGCTTGCACCGAGTCGGCCAGCGGCATGATCCCGGCCGGCAGCCGCTCGATCTCGAGGCCGTCGACGCTGCCACCGTGGCTGAGCGTGCCCAGCACATGCTCGAAACGCCGGAAGTAGCCGTCGAGCGCCTGGCGATCCGTCGTCAGGCCGACGGCAAGCCGCAGCAATTCGGCCTGGGCGGCCTGGCTCAGGTAGCGCAGGCTGCCGGCCAGGTTGATCGTGGCGGCGATGCCCTCCCGCTCCTTCATCAGGGTGCGGATGACCAGGCCGTTCGCCGCCACCACCAGCAGGATCAGCCCGAAGAAGACGGCGAACTTCTTGCTGATGGTCGGACGCAGGAGCCGGCGCGGCAGGGTCGCCTCAGCCATGGCGCCGCCCTCCCCCAATGTGTGCTTTCCGCATGCCCTGTTCGGCGCAGCCGCGCGCATCTGCCATGGTGCAGTTCCCATCCGTATCGACGCTTGGTATTGCTGGCAAGCCGGCTTGCCCACGGCAAGCGAACAGGCCCACGCAATGGGCACCTTCTCGGCCCGAACGACAGGTGCCCGCGAAAACTGGGGAGCACCTGAGAAAGGCGGTCTTTGGCAGGAGGCAGCGATCTGCGCCGCGCGCCCCAAGACCGGGTGTAACGAAGGTGGAAGTTAAGAGATGGCGGAGGGGGCGGCCTTGATCGAAGTCAAAGCTTGACAGAATTCCTCAACCATTCCCGGGCCACCAGTCCGAACCTGCGCTAGCGGCTCGATTCCCAGTCGTGGGAATGCGTGTGGGCATGCTCGATGCCGTCGTGGCGGTGGCGGTGGCGATGCACCAGGTTGGCGCATTCAAGCAGGGCCCGGTCGTGCAGCGCGTCCTGCAGGGGACCGTCGAAGAGCACGCGACCGCCCTCGCCCAGCACCAGGCCGCGCTCGCCCAGCTCGCTCGCCATCGACAGGTTGTGCGTGCTGACCACCACCGTCTTGCCGCAATCGAGCAGGAAGTCCACCAGCCAGCCGGAGGCGCGCGGGTCGAGGCTGGAGACTGGCTCGTCGAGCAGCAGCAGGCGCGGTTCCAGCGCCAGGATCGCCGCCAGTGCCACCTTCTGCTTCTGGCCGCCGGAGAGGGTGAACGGCGCCTTGCCGGAGAGCGGTGCCAGGCCGAGCGCCGCCAACCAGCGTTCGGCACGCTCTTCGGCATCGGCCAGGCCGAGCTGGCGCGGGCCGTAGGCGATCTCGTCGCGCACCGTCGGGTTGAACAGCATCGCCTCGGGATGCTGGAACAGCAGCACCACCTCGGAGCGGAAGCGCCGCGCCCATTCTCCGCCCTTCAGTCTGGCCGGTGTCACTTCCTCGCCGGCGTAGCGATAGCCGCCCGCCTGCGGCTGCACCAGGCCGTTGAGCAGCTTCAGCAGGGTCGACTTGCCGCTGCCGTTGGCGCCGAGCAGCACCAGCTTCTCGCCCTCGCGCACGGAGAGCGAGACGCCGTCGAGCACCGGCGGCGCGTCGGGCCAGGCAAAGCGGATGTCGGCGAGTTCGATCATGGTTTCTTGTAGGCGCTTGCCGGGCCCGGGCGGTGCGGCCGCCAGGCGGGCGTTGTGGGCGGAGGCGCCTGCAGGGGCGGCAGGCCGGCATAGTCGTCGAAGCAGCCGCGCGAGCGCATCGCCAGCGCTGTCTCGGCGGCCATGCACACCGACTTGTCGAGCAGGTGGCCGGCCTGGGCGGCGGCATGGCGGGCACGCGCGGACAGCGCCGGCGCGGCGGCGTTGCGGCTGACGAAGGCGAGGCGGAAGTCGCGCAGCGCGCGCGAGAAGGCCTCGATCTGCCCGGCGGACAGGGTGACGACGAAACTCAGCGTCGGCGAGAAGCGGCAGGCCTCGACAAGATTCACGCGGACGACGAACCAGAAGCCGAGGTACACCAGCAGCAGGACGCGCAGGTTCACCAGCAGCAGGTAGTACGCCGAGAAATTCCCCTGCCACAGCGCCACCGCCGCATAGCCCAGGCTCACCGCTAGGTTGAAAGTCAGTCCCGCCAGCACGGCGCGGCGCAGGATGCGCCAGCGCGCGGCGCCGCTGGCGGCCAGCGCGCCGGCGAGCAGCACGGCCAGCAGCCACGGTTCGTGCAGCAGCGTCACCGCCACCACAGCGGCGAGGTAGGCGAAGAGCCAGTGCGCCGCTTTCACGCCGCGCACCATTTGCGCGCCCGGGCGAAGCGCCAGACCAGCACCGTCAGCACCGCCTCGCCGGCGCCGATGAAGAGATGCGGGATCAGCACTGCCGGCAGGGTGATGGTGAGGCCGAAGGGGAAGAACAGCGGCGTGCCATCCTCGCGCTGCGCGATGGCCGGCTGCACGCCGAGCGCCAGCGCCACCAGCAGCCCCGGCAGCACCACGGAGAGCCAGGCGGCGACAGCCACCGCCGCCGTCTCGTTCAGCCTTCGCAGTCCGCGGTAGGCGGCCACCGCAGCCAGCGACCCGCACAGCCCCATCGCCAGCGCATTCACCGCCAGCGCGGTGATGCCGCCGGCGCCGAACAGCAGCGACTGCAGCGCCAGCACCAGGCTGTAGGCGAGGAAGCCCAGACGCACGCCGAACAGCAGCGCCAGCATCGCCACGCCGAGCGCATGGCCCGAGGTGCCGCCGGGGATCGGCACCATCACCAGGCCGAGGCCGTAGGCCAGCGCCGTCAGCGCCGCCAGGCGCGGCACGGTGTCCTCGTCGAGGGTGCGCCGCAGGCCGCGCGCCGCCCACGCCCAGGCCAGCCCCGCCGCCGCGTAGGCGGGGAGATAGGTCTGCGGCGAGAGGAAGCCGTCGGGGATGTGCATGTCAGAAGAGCATCGAGGCGCTGATCAGCAGGCGATATTTCTCGAGGCCTTCGGCGCCCTGCTGCAGGCGCTGCTCGTTGAGGTTTTTCCAGATCGCTTTCTTGACGCCGACGGCGAGGCTGAAGCGGTCCCAGTAGACGCGCACGCCGGGCACGGCGTAGAGCATGCGCCCGCCGGTGCCCTGCTCGCCGACGCCGTCGACCACGTCGCGGCCGAGCTGGAGGTACTGCAGTTCGAGGCTGAGGTCGGTGCGCAGCTTCTTTTCCGGGGCGGTGTGGAGGCGATAGGCCAGACCGCCGTTCAGGCGCAGCTCGCGGCCGAAGCGCGTGGTGAAGTCCGTGCCGGTGGTGTAGTCGGTGGCGTAGCGATGGGTCCTGAACCACAGCGTCGACGCCTCGGCATTGAAGGTCAGCTTGTCGCTCAGCATCTTCGTAGCCGTCAGGCCGAGCGTGTACGACGGCTTGCCGAAGCCGGTGGACATGCCGGGATCGATCGAGCCGTCGGGCAGGCGATAGTTCGGGCGGCCGGTGGGCAAAGTCAGTCCGCCGAAGACGGTGAAGTGCCAGTCCTCCATCTCGTCCAGGCTCTCGTTCTTCGGCACCAGCGAGAACGATTTCCCGTCGTGGCGGAAACCGATCTGGCCGAGCACCGATACGTCGGCCCACCCTTTCGTCTTGAAGCCGCCCGATTCGTCGGCCTTGACGTTGTGCGGCAGGAAAAGATAGCCGGAGAGCCAGGGCGTGAAGCCGTGGCCCAGCCCAAGCATGGTGAAGCGCGAATAGTCGCCCTCGACGTCCGGCCGCGCCAGGCGGCCGCGCTGGAACTTCGCGTGGTCGATCTTCAGCGCCAGCAGGGTGCTGCCCTCCGGCAGCACCGCCGAAGTGGCGGACTCGACCGGCGCGCCGGGCCCTTCCAGCGCGGCGGCGCCGACGCCGGCGACACCGTGGTGGGCGAGGACCGGCGCGACGGCAAGCGACAGAAGGGCGGCAAGCGGCTTTTTCATGTTTTTTTCCTTTGCAGAAACAGTTGGACGATTCCGAAGATGGCCAGCAGGAGGCCGGCACCGAAGAACAGCTTCGCGCCGCGGTCCTCCGTCGCTCCAGCGGCAACGGCCTCGCCGCTGCGCGGCGGGTCGAATTTCAGGTCGACGCCGTGGCCGTCGGCGGCGAAAGCGCGCAGCCGCACTTCGCCAGACGGCGGCGGCAGGAACACGGCGCGTCCGTCCGCGTCGGTGCGGCCGACGGCGTGCGGCTTGTCGCTGCCGGCCGCATACACCTCGAAGGCCTCGAAGGCGAAGGGCTGGCCGTCGGCGAAAGTCAGTCGCACCGACACGGCGCTTTGTGCGGCGACGGCGTGATGCACCTCGTGGGCACAGGCCGGCAAGCAAGCCGTCAGCAGCCAGAAGAGAATCAAGTGTCTTTTCATTTGCCGGGCAGTTCGAAATTCAGGGTGGCGGCGCGGACCAGCGTGTCGGCCTGTCCGTCTTCGAGCGGCGTCTCCAGGCTGGCGGCGATCATCTGCAGGCCGCCGTGGCGGATCTTCAGCACCACCGTGCCGTCCTCGCCGGTTGCGCCGCGCGTGGCGCCGTCGTAGGCCACCGACACGCCGGCGCGCGGCAGGCCGTCCAGCGTGACGCGCACGCGCAGCTTGTCGTCGACGCCGAGGCGGAACGGATCGTCCGTCGGCGTGATCTCCAGCCCGGGCGTCAGCGGCTTGGCCAGCCTCGCGCTCCAGCGGTTGAGTCGCTTCACCGAATCCTCCGAGTGCCAGCTCTTCAGCACGCCGGCAATGCCGGTCTTCGGTGCGTTCTTCGTCTCCCAGGCGGTCTTCGTCCAGTAGCCGGACGAGGCTGCGATGAACAGCACAGCGCAGTCGCCGGCGATCCTGGCCGGATAGGCGGCGGCCACCGCCAGCGGGCGAGACTTGCCGCGCTCATCGAAACACAGCGCCTGCTTCACGAAATCCGCCGCATAGGGCACGCGCTCGGCGCCGGCATGGGCGCTCGTGCGGTGGCCCTGCAGCAGCACATGGCCGCCGCCCTCCTTCTCCAGCCAGAGGTCGTGGGCGGCGGCCGGCAGGGCCGGCGCCAGTAACAGCAGCGCAATTCGTGTGAACTTCATTATTTTCTTCATAACAAGGTTCGTGCCAACCGCCACCCGCCTCCAACCTGCTGTTTTATAGGGAAAGGATCGAACCGCCGCGGCGGCGGCCGGAAAGTCCGCTGCCGTTATGAAGAATAGTAGGAAAGTGCTTAAACAGCCAGCGGCAAAGTCAGCGTCAGCACGGCGCCGCCGTCCGGATGGTTCGCGGCCGCTAGCGCGCCGCGATGGCGCTCGACGATGCCGTAACTGATCGACAGGCCGAGGCCGGTGCCCTTGCCCACCGGCTTGGTGGTGAAGAAGGGATCGAAGACGTGGCCGAGGCTGTCATCCCTGAAACCCGGCCCGTTGTCGCGGAAGGTCAGCACCACGCTGCGGGCGCGCGGCTCGGCGTGGATCTCCAGCCGGGCATCGGGCTGGTGCTCCGTACTGTCGATCGCGTTCTGCACCAGGTTCACCAGCACCTGCTGCATCTGGCCGGAGGAGCCCGAGACGGGAATCTCCTTCGGCATGTCGAGGCTGACCTTGATCTTCGATCCCGAGGCCTTCGCCACCCAGTGCACCGAGCGCTCGAGCACATCGGCCAGGTTGAAGGTTTCCTCCTCGCCGCGGTCCTGCGCCGAGAAGCGCTTCAGGCCGGCGACGATGTCGCGGGTGCGTTCGGCGCCCTCGATGGTGCCGTCGATGAGCGGCTTCATGTCCTCCATCAGGCGGTCGATGCGCAGCGTCTTGCGCAGCTCGGCGACCTCCTCCGCCGGCCGACCGGCGTGGATGGCGTCGAGATACTCCTGCATGCGCTGACCGTAGCGCTGCAGCGCGTAGACGTTGCCGAGAACGAAGCTGATCGGATTGTTGAGCTCGTGGGCAACGCCGGCGACCAGGCGGCCGAGCGAGGCCATTTTCTCGGAATGGATCAGCTGCTGCTGGGCGAGCTTCAAGTCCTCGTGCGCCTGGCGCAGCTGGTCGTAGGCGCGGCGCAGGTCGCCCACCGGGCGGCCGGTCATCACCATGCCGACGAACTTGCCGACCGGCGACAGGCGCGGCGTGCAGTTCACCGCCACCGGCATCTCCGGGGCATAGCGGCACTTGAAGTGCAGCTCGCAGTCGTGGATGCGCTCGCTGTGCAGGTCGCGCAGGAAGCGGCGTGCCTGCTCGCTGGAAGCGTCGTCGGCGAAGAGGTCGATCAGGGGGGTGCCGCGCAGCTCGGCCTCGCTTTTTCCCACCAGGTCGGCGAGCGCCTGGTTCGCCTCCTGGATGACGCCGTGGCGGTCGCACACCACCAGCACGTCGGACATCGAGGTGAGCACGCTGAAAATGAACTTCTGCGTCTCCTCGAGCTTGGCGTTCTTTTCCTCCAGCGCCACCTCGTACTGCAGCAGGTCGGAGTACACCTCGTCCATCTTGCGGATGACGTCGATCCAGACGTCCTCGCCGACGCCCTCGGGCGGGTTCTCGAGGACGTGCGGCGGCAGGGTCGGCAGGTAGACCTGCGTTTCCTTGCCTTCGCCTTTGTCGGAGCGCGCCATCAGGATTTCGGCCGGCTGTGCACGTGGTAGGGATGGTCGGGGCCGTGGTGATGGCCATGATGGTGCTTGCGGCCGGCGTTCACGTCGGCGGGGATCAGGTTGAGCGCACCGTGGCGCACGCCGCGCTCGGCCGTCACCGAGTCGGCGAAGGCGCGCACCGCCGCAGTCGGCCCGCGCAGGATCACCGTCTCCAGACAGTTGTCGTGGTCGAGGTGGGCGTGCATGGTCGACACGGTGAGGTCGTGGTGGGCATGGCTCTGCGCGGTGAGCCGCTCGGCGAGGTCGCGCTCGTGGTGGTTGTAGATATAGGACAGCGCGGCGATGCAGTCGGGCGCCTCCTCGCGGGCGAGCCGGCTGGCCTCGAGCTTCTCGCGCAGGATGTCGCGCACCGCCTCGGAGCGGTTGTCATAGCCGCGCTCGCGGATCAGCCGGTCGAATTCCTTCGCCAGCTTCTCGTCGAGCGAGATGGTGAAGCGTTCCATGGCCTCTCCTCAAGGCATGCGGGCCGGCCGCGCCGGCGCCAATAGCTGCCTATGTTACAGAGGTTGCGGAAGCTTGAGCGGCCTACCAGTAATTCTCGAAGGCCATCTGGCCGGGAACGCCGCGGCGGGCGGTCTGCAGGCCGCGCGCGGAGAGCTGGCCGCGCAGCTCGCGCGCCATCTCGGGGTTGCCGCAGACCATGACGCGCGCGTCCTCACGGTTGAGCGGCACGCCGGCCGCCGCCTCGAGGCGGCCGTCGGCGAGCAGCTGCGGGATGCGCGCCGCCAGCGCGGCCGTGCCGGGCTCGCGCGTGACGACGGGGATGTGGCGCAGCTTCGCCCGGGCGCCGCGGAACAACTCCTCGTTCAGCAGGGCAAGAATTTCATCGCGGTAGGCGAGCTCGGCCTCGCGCCGCACGCTGTGCACCACGATCAGGCGCTCGAAGTCCTGCCAGACTTGCGGTTCGCGCAGGATCGAGACGAAGGGGCCGAGCCCGCTGCCGCTCGCCAGCAGCCAGAGGTCGCGGCCCGGCGCCAACTGGTCGAGGGTGAGGAAACCGTAGCTGGCCTTCTCGACGAGTACGGTGTCGCCGACCGCGAGCGTATCCAGACGGCCCGAGAAGGCGCCGCCCGGCACCAGCACGGCGAGGAACTCGAGATGCTCGTCGTAGGCAGCCGAGACGACGGAGAAGGGCCGCCACACCGCCCCGCCCTCGCCCTCCAGCCCCAGCCGGGCATAGTGGCCCGGCGTAAAGCGGAATCCGCGGTAGCGCGTCAGGCGGATGGAGAGCAGCGTCGGCGTCCAGCGGCGGATCGACAGCACGCGCTCCGCCGTCCATTTCGCGCCGCCGGGCGGCGGCAGTTCCGCCGGGGGGCGGCGCAGACCCGCTTCGACGATGACGCCCATTTCCGTGCTCCCTTCGCTGGCGGTTAATGATGTATATCGCTTACATCTTCAATATAGCGCCGCTGCGGACGATAAGCAATATATTCTCTACATCTTTTATGGCATGCCCCTACTCGCGGCGCAACTCGTCGCGCTTGTCCTTGACGCGCCCCCAGCGCTCCGCCTCGGGCAGGGCGTCCTTCTTCTCGACGATGGCCGGCCACAGGGCGGCCAGCTCGGCGTTGAGCGCGACGTACTCCTGCATGCCGTCGGGCACCTCCTCCTCGGCATAGATGGCCTCGACCGGGCATTCCGGCACGCACAGGGTGCAGTCGATGCACTCGTTCGGGTCGATCGCCAGGAAGTTCGGCCCCTCGCGGAAGGCGTCGACGGGGCAGACGTCGACGCAGTCGGTGTGCTTGCACTGGATGCAGGCTTCGGTGACGACGTAGGTCATGGCGGATTTCCTTTCAGGCGGCGGCGCCGGCCGGATGCAGCGTCACCTTGGCCACCACCGGGCAATCGCCGCCTGGCGTGCAGGGCTCGGCCGCCTTCTTCACGGCGAGGCTGTGTGAAAACGGGAACTTCCGGCACCGATCCTGATCTATGCAATAGGCATGTTGACCGGGGGTGCCATGAAGCGGTTCATCGAGGGAAGTAGCCGGGAGCAAAGTACGCTGCTGCCGGAATGCCTGGACGATTACATCGGCGAGGACAACCCGGTTCGGGTTGTCGATGCCTTCGTCGAGCAGCTTGATTTGGCCGAACTGGGTTTCGCCGGTGTTACGCCCGCAACGACTGGGCGACCGAGCTACCACCCGGCCGTTCTGCTGAAGATCTACATCTACGGCTACCTCAACCGAATTCAGAGTAGCCGGCGTCTGGAGCGCGAGGCCCAGCGCAACCTCGAACTCATGTGGCTCACGGAGCGGCTGACGCCGGACTTCAAGACCATTGCCGACTTCAGGCGCGACAACGGCTGCGCGATCCGCAATGTCTGCCGGCAGTTCGTCGAGCTTTGCCGCCAGCTGAATCTCTTCTCGAATGCAGTCGTTGCCATCGACGGCAGCAAGTTCAAGGCGGTCAATGCGCATGACCGCAACTTCACTCACGCCAAGCTCGACAAGCGGATGCGGCAAATCGACGAGTGTGTCGAGCGTTACCTGAAGGCGATGGATACCGCAGATCGCCAGGCGCCCGACATCGCCGAAGCCCGGACGACTCGCCTGAAAGAGAAGATCGCCACCCTAAAGTCCCAAATGGTGCGCATGAAGGCGATTCAGGAGCAGTTGGAGGCTGCCTCTGGCGGTCAAGTGTCCCTGACCGACCCCGATGCCCGCGCCATGGCGACCAGCAACAGCCGCGGCCTGGTCGGCTACAACGTCCAGACCGCCGTTGAGCCAGAGCATCATCTGATCGTGGCCCACGAGGTCACCAACACAGGGATTGACCGTCGCCAGCTGTCGCGCATGGCAACACAGGCCAAGGCGGCAATGGGAACAGAGGAGCTCGTGGCAATCGCGGACCGCGGCTACTACAACGGCAACGAAATCGTGGCCTGCGAGTCGGCAGGAATCACCCCGATCGTTTCAAAGCCGATGACATCGAGTGCCCGGTCCGCGGGGCGCTTCGACAAAGAGGATTTCGTCTTCGACCCGGCCACGGGAGAATATCGTTGTCCTGCGGGAAGTCGGCTGATATGGCGCTGTGCCAGCGTCGAGGATGGTCACCTCATCAACCGGTACTGGAGTTCGGACTGCCCGCGCTGCGCGATCAAGGAGAAATGCACGCCCGGTGATTACCGCCGCGTCAGTCGGTATGCGCATGAGGCCAGCCTGGAAACTATGCAGCGGCGGATCGACAAGCATCCTGAGGTGATGCGCATCCGGCGACAGACCGTCGAGCATCCCTTTGGCACGATCAAGGAGTGGATGGGGGCGACGCATTTCCTCACTCGCTCATTGGAGCGGGTGCGAACGGAAATGAGCTTGCACGTTCTTGCCTACAACTTGAAACGCGTGATGAGGATCATGGGAATCGGGGGCCTTCTGGCAGCCATGCGGGCCTGAGAGGGCCTTGCAACCCGTCGTTCCGGCACAAACTCGCGACTCCCAAAACGCGCCGAGGCAGAAACCTCATTCAAAACCTCTGCAACCTGCAACATTCAGCGCGTTTTTACACAGCCTCCGGCCATGGCCGACCAGCGCTTGCGGGTCGGCGCGTCGGAGGTGCCGAGGTTGGCCGCCGTCGGCGGAATCGGCTTGCCCTCGGCGAGCAGCTTCTCGGCGCGGCGCAGCCCGAGCAGCGCCGCGCCCATGGCGCCGTTCAACTGGCCGAGTCCGTTCGGCGCGATGTTGAACTTGCCCTTCAGGTTGTCCTCGAGCGCCTTGATCATCGCCGCGTTGTGCGTCATGCCGCCGGTCAGCATGTAGCCGGCTTCCAGGCCGACGCGGCGCATCAGCTGCACGGCGCGCCCGCCCAGCGCCACCATGGCGCCCATCATGATGTCCTCCGCCGGCACGCCGTTGGCGAGGTGGTTGATGACCTCGGATTCGGCGAACACCGCGCAGACGCTGCTGACCTCGACGGGCTTGGTCGCGCGCAGCGCGTAGGGGCCGATGTCGGCGGTGGTGAGGCCGAGGTAGCGCGCCGTCTTCTCGAGGAAGGCGCCGGTGCCGGCGGCGCACTTGTCGTTGAGGCGGAAGGCGCGCACGCGGCCGTCGCCGTCGATGCGGACGGCCTTGATGTCCTGGCCGCCGATGTCGAGGAGGGTGCGCGTGTCGGGGAAGAGGTGCGCCGCCGCATGGGCGTGGGCGGTGAGCTCGGTCACCTGGGTGTGGCGGAAGGCCACCGTGTGGCGGCCGTAGCCGGTCGCCGCGACGTAGGTGACGTCCTCGCGGGCGACGCCGGCATTCTTCAGCAGTTCCTCGAAGACGCCTTCGGAGGCCTGGTTGAGCTTGAAGCCGGTGCGGCGCACCGCCTGGCCGACGACCTTGCGCTCGCCGTCGATGAGGATGGCCTTGGAGTAAGTGGACCCGATGTCGATGCCTGCTACGTACATGATCATGCCTCCTCTGCCATGGCGAGGGCGGGCTGCGCCGCCGCGCCGAACATGCGGTCGTGGGAAAACAGCGCGGCGCCAAGCGCGCCGCAGAAATGCGCGTCCTGGCTGACGTTGAGGCGCATGCCGATCAGTTCCTCGATCAGCTTCACCATCGCCACGTTGCGGCTGACGCCGCCGGTGAAGGTGACCTCGGACTCGATGCCGACGCGCCGCGCCAGCGACACGCAGCGGCTGGCGATGGCCTGGTGCACGCCCATCAGCACGTCCTCGGACGGGATGCCCTTGGCGAGGTGGCTGATGATCTCCGACTCGGCGAACACCGTGCAGGTGGTCGTGATGCGCACCGGGTTGGTCGACTTCATCGCCAGCGGGCCCAGCTCGGCGAGGGGCATCTCGAGGGCGTAGGAGGCGGCGCCGAGGAAGCGCCCGGTGCCGGCCGCGCACTTGTCGTTCATGGTGAAGTCCTCGACCTTGCCGTCGGCGCCGACGCGGATGGCCTTGGTGTCCTGACCGCCGATGTCGATCACCGTGCGCGTCATCGGGAACAGCGAGACCGCGCCGCGCGCATGGCAGCTGATCTCCGTCACCTGCTCGCGGCCGAAGGTCACCTTGTAGCGGCCGTAGCCGGTGCCGGCCACCCAGACGACGTCGCCCTCGGCGATGCCGGCGTTGTCGAGCGCGGCGCGGAAGGCGTCCTGCGCCACCGTCACCATGCTGGTCTCCATGTCGAGCAGCGCGCGCCCGACGATTGCCTTGTTCTCGTCGACGATGATCGCCTTGGTCTGCGTCGATCCGACGTCCACTCCTGCAACGTATTTCATGTGTGTTCTCCTTTCAGGCCGTCGCCACGGTCTTGCGGGCCAGGGGCGCGCCGCCGCCGCGCTGGTGCAGCGCTTCGAAGAAGGCGTCGACGCGGTTCTTGATCTGGGCATCCGACCAGTAGCGCGGATCGATCAGGTCGGACTCGATGTACAGCGTCGGCACGTCGAGCCGCTTGTTGATGAACTCGCGCGTGTCGGCCATGCCGGACGAGACGAAGCGGCAGCTCTTGATGCCGTGGAAGACGACGCCGTCCACCGCGTAGTCCTTGATCTGCTGCGCCAGGCGCTCGTGGGCGAAGAACTGGTTGGACAGGCCGCGCTGCGCCGCCAGCGCCGTCACCTCGGCCAGGCTCTCCAGCGGGCGCGAGGTGTCGTAGCGCAGGTCGGTGGCGTCCATGCCGCCGGCGGCGAAGGTGAGGTAGTCGGAGTAGGCGAAGACGCCGCCCCAGGTCTCGAACAGCTCGACCAGGCGGCGCATCGAGACGTAGCACGGCGTGCCGGAGAAGAGCAGGCGGAAGCGCTCCTCGGCCACGCGCCCCTCGCCGCGGCCGACCTTGGCCTTGAGGTGCTCTTCGAGCCGGCGCATGAATTCGACGCCCTCCTCGGTGCCGCGATGCACGTTCATGATGCCGATGTAGGTGAGGCCGTCGAGCATGGCGTTGAAGGGCGCCGGGCACTGGCGGTTGAGCGCCATGACGTTGTTCCAGTGGTCCACCATCTTGTTCACGCGCGCTTCCACCTCGGCCAGCTTGTCCATGTCGAAGCGCTTGCCGGTGATGCGCTCGCACTGGACGATCAGCTCCTGGAACTGCGCCTCGACCCAGCGCGCGTCGGCGGCGTGCTGGGCGTCGCCCGGGCGCACCTGCCAGCCGGCGGCGCGCTGGCCGGGCAGGTCGAGCACGAAGGTCGGCGTCTTCAGCCAGCGCTCCCAGATCTCGGCCCACTTGATGAAGGTGCCGCACATGTTCGAGGCCACCGCCAGGCTCGCCTTCGGGATGCGGCCGGCCGGATGCTCGTTCTCCTTGAGGATCAGGCCGACGTCGGCCTTGACGTAGGAGCAGACGTCCGGCGACATGCCGTAGTCCTCGGAGAGGCGGATGTACTCCTCGGAGGCCTTGCGCACGCCGGTCTGCAGCGAGTTGATCTCGGGGAAGACCAGCTCGAAGTCGAAGGCGCGCAGGATCTCGACGGCGTTGCCCATGACGAAGACGTTGGCGACGGCGGCGTTGCGCGCGTTGGCCGTCTCCAGCTGGGCGTACCAGTCCTTGATCAGGCGCTGGCCCTCGGCGCGGGGATCGAAGTCGTCGGTCTCGGTCGGGGCGGGGTGCTGCACGGTTGCAGTGCTCATGTCTCTCTCCTTTTCTTATGCGAGTGCGAACAGCAGGGATTCGGCGAAGGTCTCCACCTGCATGGCCATCTGCTCGAACGAGGTCATCTTTTCCTCGAACTCGAGCACCAGGTAGGGGATGTTCTCGCCGTCGAGGTGCTTGGACCAGGCCAGCTGCTCGTCGAGGCCGGGCTCGCAGAACTTCGCCGCGGTGAGGATGGCGGCGTCGGCCTTCGACTTCTTCAGCATGTCCATCAGGTAGTCTTCCTTCATCTTGCGCGCGTCGTGCTGCACCGGGCTGGCGTCGGAGCGCTCGACGTAGCTCTCGGCCAGCGCCCAGATCGGGTCGCCCGTTTCCGGCACGTCCTCGGTGAGCCAGCGCAGACCGACGAGGATGTCGTCGTCCACCACGTAGCAGGCCTCGTCGATGGCCTCCAGCATCTCCAGGGGCGGCTGCTCGCAGAAGCCGCCGACGAACACCACGCGCGGCTTGTCCTGCGCCGGCAGGCTGCGGTGGCGGATGGCGTCGAGCGCCCGCGCCAGCAGTGCGTTGTGCTCCTCGCAGGGCATGCGCGTGCGGGCGCGCAGCAGCAGGTAGGACTCGGTGCAGCTCACCTTCCACGGCTCGTCGCGGCGGATGCGGTAGAGCTCGCGCAGCAGGCGGCGGTTGACGTTGTAGCTGCGGATGCTGTTGCGCAGCGCCTCGTCGTCGATGGCGCGACCGGTCTTCTTCTCGAGGTCGGCGCGCAGGCGCTGGTATTCGGCGGCGATGTAGCGCGCCGCGCCCGGCGTGTTCACGTTCTGCGGCAGGTAGAGGATCTGCGCCAGCTGGTCCGGCAGGTTGCGCGACCAGATGCCGGCGAGGTGCTTGGCGGCATCGCAGATCGGATGGGTGACGAAGCCGGTAAGCCCCTGCAGCGTCCCGTTGAGGCCCAGCTCGGTGGTCGAGCGGCAGATCGAGCAGACGAAGGAGCCCATGCGCGCGTCGGCATGCTTCATCTCCAGCTTGTTGCCGCCGCCGAGGATGTTCACCGGCAGCAGGCCGGCGGCATGGGCGATCTCTTCGGGGAAATACACCGGGAAGTGGCCGAGGGTGCCGCTGAAGCCCTCGGGCAGTTCGTCCTGGCTGGGAATGGCAGTTTCGCGGGCCGCTGCGTTACAGCGTTCGAGGACGTTCGAGAGCTCGATCTCGTGATCGTAGGGAACGGGTGCATTCATAGCTCGCCTCCTTGGGTGAGTGGGAAATGTATTTTTGTGCACAATTTACATTTCTCATGAACTATGAAGCATTGATTTGCATCAATTCATGGCATTTTTACCCGTTGAATAACATTATTGTGCTCATTATAATGTTATTATGTATTTTAATGCACAGTGCACACCATGCAGGGGTCGAAAGAGCGTACGACATGCTGGACGGCGACGTTGCCCTCGCCCGCCGGCGTGCCGACCAAGGCCTGCTCGAGAGGCCCCGGCGTGCCGGCCGCGTCGCGCGGCGAGAAATTCCAGGTGGTGGGCGAGACGATCTGGTAGTTGGCGATGTGGCCGTCCTCGACCGAAATCCAGTGGCCGAGGCTGCCGCGCGCTGCCTCGACGAGGCCGGCGCCGGCGGCTGCCTGCGGCATCTCGCCCTGCGCGCAGAACGGCTCGCCGGGCATGAGCTGCTGCACCCACTGTTCCATCGCCGGCAGGATCACGGCAATCTCCAGCAGGCGCGCGACGACGCGGCTTTTCACGTTGCCGCCGCCGTGCCGGACGAGGTCGAGCGCCAGCGGATGCCCGTTCACCACCTGCCGCGCCAGCGCACCGGTTTCCATCGGCAGGCCGGCCAGGCGCGGCGCCTTGCACCAGGTGTAGCCGGCCGCCTTCTCGTCCTGCGGCCTTGTGACGCCCTGCGCCGGGTGGCGCGTCTCGCCGTCGAGCCAGGCGTGGCTGATGTCTTCGGCGATGGCCTGCGCGTCGAGCGCGTGCAGTTGCCCGTCCCAGACGCCGCTCCGCAGGAACTGACTTTCCGCCTGCGGGTAGTTGCCGTAGCTCATGTAGCGGTCGACGCCGCGGCCGAGCCGTTCCAGCGAGAGATCGTCGGCGATCCCGAGGAAGGCGCCGAAGTCGCCGCGCGGCTTCTCTCCGGCCCAGCGCGCCAGCGCCGCGGCCGAGTCGAGCGCGGCGACGGCTTCGAGTTCGTCGCCGAACAGTACCGTCTCGACATGGCGGCGGTAATCGCGCAGCAGGCCGAACAGGCGGATCTTCTCCGAGGCTTCCAGCGCACGCGCCACGCCGCCGGGCTGGATCGCCAGGCTGTGCGGCCACTTGCCGGCAAGCGTGGCCATCGCCGAGAGGAAGGCCGTGCGCGCCGGCATCGCCTCCGGCGCGGCGCTGCCCTTCACGGCGCGGAAGCGCTCGACGGCTCGGGCATGCCAGGCGCGCCCCGCGTACTCGGCGCGCGCGAAGTCCGGCATGAAGAAAAGATAGAAGTGCGTGAAATGGTCGGCGACGTTCTCCACCGCGTGGGCGAGGTTCTTCGTGATGCGGCCGTTCGGCGCCGCCGTGAGGCCCATCGCGTCGGCCAGCGCGGACGCGGCGGCCACCGACTGCGACACCGAGCAGATGCCGCAGATGCGCGGCGCGAACATCAGCGCGTCCATCGGATGCTTGCCGCGCAGGATCTGCTCGAAGCCGCGGTAGAGCGGCGAGCCGGCCCAGGCCTCGGCGACGCGGCCGTCCTTCACCTCCAGCGTGACTTCCAGGTCTCCTTCGACGCGGTTGAAGGGGCCGACGATCAGTCGCGTCATTTCAGTCCTGTTTTCTTGACGGGCGGCACCAACACTTGGTGGTCGGCGACGGCGTTGTCGCGCACGCGCTTCGGCGTCGCCGACTTCGACAGCGCGGCGAGGGCGACGAACCAAGCCTTGGGCATGTCGGTGGGCAGGCCGATGGGGATGCCGGCCAGCTTCGGCGTCTCGTGGAAGGGATGGCCCGGTTCCTCGAAGCCCGGCTCGGTGCAGGAGATGCAGGGCGCGCCGCCGCGCGCGCAGGAGCCGTTGCCGTTCCACAGGCGGATGTTGCAGTCGGCGTGGGCCTGCGTGCCCTTGCAGCCCATGTTTTCCATCAGGCAGCCGAGGTCGGAGGGCTTGTGCGCGCTGGCCTTGAACTCGTAGTACTCGTTGCGCGTGCAGCCGTGGTGCACCAGGTGGTCGGCGAAGAAGCGCGGCCGGTTCAGCGTGTCGAGGTCCTGCTGGCCGAAGGCGCCGAGCGCCAGCGCGGTCAGCGTCTCGGTGATCCAGTCGGGATGGCAGGGGCAGCCGGCGATGTTGATGACGGGCAGACCGCCGCGGCTCTTCCAGTTCGCGCCGAGCAGACCGCCGGGCTGGTCGCCCTCGTACTGCAGGCCGCAGGCGTCGGTGACGTTCTCGCCCGCCGCGGCCACCCCGCCCCAGGCGGCGCAGCTGCCGACGGCCAGGGTGTAGCGGGCGACGCCGGCGAGCTGCTTCACCCATTCGGTCATGGCGATGCCGCTGCCGGCATGGCGGTGGAAGCGCCCCGTGCCGCGCGGCCCGCGCAGCAGCGCGCCCTCGACGCACAGCGCATCGACGGACAGCTCGCCGCCGGCACAGCGTTCGAGGATGCGCGTCGCCTCCTCGCCGCTCTCCTCGGACAGGCTCGGATGCCAGAGGATGCGCACGCCCACCGCCTCGAGCGCAGCCGTCAGCTCGCGCGTGCCGGAGCAGAGCAGCGACATCGTGCAGCCGCCGCAGCCGGCCGATTGCAGCCAAAGCAGATTGAAGGACGCCGGCATCGAAAAGGGTTCTGTGCGTTCGTTCATGGAGCCGAGCTTGCCGTGGAATGCCCAGGCAGGCAAGCGGCCCGGTCAAAACCGTTCCAAGTTCCGTGCCAGGAATTACCCGATTGGATTACAAGGACTTGCGGGACAGCGCCGGCGCGCGGGCGGTCGCCGTGCGGACGAAATGCAATCCGCATCGGAAGGCGGCGTTGCATGCCGCCGGGGCGCGTAGGATACTGCCGCCTCGCCCCAGGAGACCCGCATGACTTATCTCGTCCTCGGCCTGCTGCTGTTCCTCGGCACCCACTCGATCCGCATCGTCGCCGACGGCTGGCGCACGGCGCAGGTAAGCCGTCTCGGTGAAAACCGATGGAAGGGGCTGTACTCGCTGGCCTCCGCCCTCGGCCTCGGCCTGATCGTCTGGGGCTATGGCCTGGCGCGCGCCGAACCGGTGGCGCTGTGGGCGCCGCCTGCCTGGACGCGCCATCTCGCCGCGCTGCTCACCCTGCCGGCCTTCATCCTCATCGCCGCCGCCTACGTGCCGGGCAGCCGCATCAAGGCAGCCCTCGGCCATCCGATGGTGGCGGGCGTGAAAGTCTGGCCCGTCGCCCACCTGCTCTCCAACGGCAACCTCGCCGACGTCCTGCTGTTCGGCGCCTTCCTTGCCTGGGCGGTGGTCGACTTCAGCTCGGCACGCCGGCGCGACCGGGCCGCCGGCGTCGTCTACCGGCCGGGCAACGCGGCACGCGACGGACTGGCGGTCGCCGCCGGCACGGGCGTGTGGGCGCTGTTCGCCGGCTTCCTGCACCTCTGGCTGATCGGCGTCAGGCCCTACTGAGCGTATAATCCGCGCTGTCTCGCCGCCTGCCGCACCGGCCGGCGGCTTGTTTTTTTGCACGACCGGAATATGAACGCCTCGACCTTCCCCGCCGACCTGCTGCGCGACGTGCAGAAGCGGCGCACCTTCGCCATCATCTCCCACCCCGACGCCGGCAAGACCACGCTGACGGAGAAGCTGCTGCTGTTCGGCGGCGCCATCCTCATGGCCGGCACGGTGAAGGCGCGGAAAAGCGCGCGCCACGCCACCTCCGACTGGATGGAGGTGGAGAAGCAGCGCGGCATCTCGGTCACCAGCTCGGTGATGCAGTTCGACTACGGCGGCCACACCATCAACCTGCTCGACACGCCGGGCCACCAGGATTTCTCCGAGGACACCTACCGCGTGCTCACCGCCGTCGACGCCGCCGTCATGGTGGTCGACGCGGCGAAGGGCGTGGAGGCGCAGACCATCAAGCTGCTGGAAGTCTGCCGCCTGCGCAACACGCCGATCATCACCTTCGTGAACAAGTTGGACCGCGAAGTGCGCGAGCCGATGGAGCTGATCGAGGAGATCGAGTCGGTGCTGAAGATCGACTGCGCGCCGATCAGCTGGCCGCTCGGCATGGGCAAGACCTTCCGCGGCGTCTGGCACCTGCTGCACGAGCAGTTGATGCGCTTCAAGCCGGGCGAGGAACACGCCGGCGGCGAAACGGAACTCATCGAGGGGCTGAACAATCCGAAGCTCGACGAACTGTTCCCGCTGGAGATCGGCCGGCTGCGCGAGGACGTCGAGCTGATCCAGGGCGCCAGCCACCCCTTCGACATCACCGCCTTCCTCGCCGGAAAGCAGACGCCGGTGTTCTTCGGCTCCGGCATCAACAATTTCGGCGTGCGCGAGATCCTGCAGGCGCTGGTCGAGTGGGCGCCGCCGCCGCAGCCGCGCGACGGCGGCAGCCGCATGGTGCAGCCGGCCGAAGCGCCCTTCTCCGGCTTCGTCTTCAAGATCCAGGCCAACATGGACCCGAAGCATCGCGACCGCATCGCCTTCTTCCGCGTCTGCTCCGGCCGCTACGTGCCGGGGATGAAAGTCAGCCACCGCAGGACGGCGAAGGAGATGAAGCTCGCCAACGCGCTGACCTTCATGGCCAACGAGCGCGTGGCGAGCGAGGACGCCGTCGCCGGCGACATCATCGGCATCCACAACCACGGCCAGCTGCAGATCGGCGACACGCTGACGGAAGGCGAGGCGCTCGGCTTCAAGGGCATCCCCTACTTCGCGCCGGAACTGTTCCGCGTCGCCCGCCCGCGCGACCCCTTCAAGTCGAAGCAGCTGGAGAAGGGCCTGCAGGAGCTGGGCGAGGAAGGCGCCATCCAGGTGTTCCAGGCGACGGTCGGCAACAACCTGCTGCTCGGCGCGGTCGGCGTGCTGCAGTTCGAGATCGTCGCCCAGCGCCTCGCCACCGAGTACAAGGTCGACGCGATCTACGACGCCGCCAGCATCTCGACGGCGCGCTGGCTCACCTACCCGGACGAGGCGACGCGCCGCGACTTCGAGCGCGAGCAGGCCGCCGCGCTCGCCACCGACGTCGACGGCAACCCGGTGTTCCTCGCCACCAACAAGTACAACCTGCAGGTCACCCAGGAGCGCTGGCCCAAGGTCGGCTTCCACACCACGCGCGAGCACGGCCAGCGCCTGTAATCCCCCCTCTCCCCGACACGGGGAGAGGGCCGGGGTGAGGGGTGCGTCCCCACAAAAGTCAGTCTCCGCGGCACGGCGGCAAGCCGCCGCCTGTCCGGCACGGGGAATCACGCACTTGTAAATTCCAAAGTGCTATCTTAGAATTTACATCATGAACGACCGCCACCTGAGCGCCTTCGTCGCCACCCTCCTGCGCCACTTCCCCTGTGTGGCGGTGGTCGGTGCGCGCCAGTCGGGCAAGACAACCCTGCTGGGCATGCTGCCGGGCGAGTGGCGGCGCTTCGACATGGAAAGCGCGGCGGACCGCCAGCAGGCGCTGGCCGATCCCGATCTGTTCCTGCGGCTGCATGCCGGCGGCGTGGCCATAGACGAGGCGCAACTGGCGCCCTCGCTGTTCCCGGCCCTGCGCGTGGCCATCGACCGCGATCGCGCGGCGAAGGGGCGCTTCGTGCTCTCCGGGTCGAGCTCGCCGGAACTCACGAAAAGCATCGCCGAGACGCTGGCCGGGCGCATCGGCCTGGCGGAACTGGCGCCGCTGACGCCGGCCGAAGCCTGGCGCCTGCCCCCGTCGAAGCTGTATGGCCTGCTGGCAAAAGGCGCGCCGGCGGAAGACATTCTGAAGGCGGGCGGGCCGCGCCTGTCGCTGCGGCAGTTGCTGGACTCCTGGTTCCACGGCGGCTATCCGGAGCCCTGGCTGTCCGGCGACGAGGAGTTCCGCCGGCTGTGGCACCGCAACTACCTGGACACCTGGCTGCTGCGCGACATCGCCGCGCTGTTCCCGAATCTCAACCGCGATCGTTACCGGCAGTTCATCCAGCTGCTGAGCCACCTCTCGGGCAGCATCCTCAACAATGCCGAGATCGCCCGCACCCTCGGCGTCTCGGAGCCGACGGTGCGCGACTGGCTGGCGATCGCGCACGGCACCTTCCTGTGGCGGCAGGTGCCGGCATGGGACCGCTCGCCGCACAAGCAGCTGGTGCGTCATCCCAAGGGCTATCTGCGCGATTCCGGCCTGCTGCATCGCCTCCTGCAAGTGGCGGACGCCGATGCGCTGGCGACGCACCCGATGAACGGCCGCTCGTGGGAAGGCATGGTGGTGGAAACCCTGCTGCGCGGCTTCGGCAACGCCGGCATCCGCATGAACCCCTTCCACTTCCGCACCCGCGGCGGCGCGGAAATCGACCTCATCCTCGATGGCGAGGCCGGCATCCTGCCCGTCGAAATCAAGCTCGGCGGCCAGGCCGACCCGCGCAGCTTGCGCGCCCTGCGGGAATTCGTCGATGCACACGACTGCCGCCTCGGCCTGGTGATCGACAACGGCGAAAAACCGCGCCGCCTGGACGAGCGGATCGTTTCGCTGCCGGCGGCTTCGCTCTGAGGCCGGAAAAAAGTCAGTCCCGGCGACACGGCGAGGCCGGCCGCCTTGCGCAAGAATCGGATTGCCGAATTCCGCGGCCCTGACATACTGCGGTCCAACGTGACCGCTTTCGATGCCATGGATCCCGCAAGCTTCCCCCATACCGAGGCAAATTCGCCCGACGCTGCCGGGCCCGGCCGCCATTACCGGACGGTCGCCGCAGCCATCGCCTTTATCCGCGCCCACGCCGGCGCCCAGCCGGCGCTGGAGGAGATCGCCGCCGCGGTGCACCTGAGCCCCTTCCACCTGCAAAGGCTGTTCGCCGACTGGGCCGGCATTTCGCCGAAGCGCTTCCTGCAATACCTGACCAAGGAGTATGCGAAACGGCGGCTGGCGGCCGCGGCGGATGTCCTCTCGGTCGCCGCCGACGCCGGCCTGAGCAGCACCAGCCGCCTGCACGACCTGATGGTGAGCTGCGAGGCGATGACGCCCGGCGAAATCAAGTCGGGCGGCCGCGGCCTGGAAATCGGCCACGGCTTCGCGCCGTCGCCGTTCGGCGCGGCGCTCGTCGCGTGGACCGCGCGCGGCATCTGCCATTTCGCCTTCTGCGTCGCCGACGAGGTGGCGATGCTCGCCGAACTGTCGGCGCGCTGGCCCGGGGCAACGCTCAAGCGCGACGACGCGCGGGCCGGCGCGCTGCTGCGGCAGATCTTCCCGACCACGCCGACGCGCGGAAGCATCCACCTGGTCCTGCGCGGAACGAACTTCCAGATCAAGGTGTGGGAGGCGCTGATCCACACCGAATTCGGCGAGGTGGTTTCCTACCGGCAGCTGGCCCGGCAGGCCGGCGCGCCGAAGGCCCAGCGGGCGGTCGGCAGCGCGCTGGCCGCCAACAGCATCGCCTACCTCATCCCCTGCCACCGGGTGATCCGCGACAGCGGCGAAGCCGGCCACTACCGCTGGGGCAGCGAGCGCAAGCTCGCCATGCTGGGGTGGGAAGCGGCGCGCGGCGGCTTGTGAGGCGCGCGTAGGGAAAAGTCAGTCTCCGCAGCACGGCGTTTCCCTGTTCGCATATTGTTCTCTTTCATGCTACGATTGAAGCTTAATTGAGAACAACAGTAAAACTGCCATGGGCGCCAACCCCATCGAACTGCTCTTCACCGCCTACCGCCGCCAGGTGCTCGGCCTCCTGCTGCTGCGGCCGGACGACAGCCTGCACGTGCGTGAAATCTCGCGGCTCACCGGCGTGCCGGCCGGCTCGCTGCACCGCGAGCTGCGCACCCTCACCGAAGCCGGCCTGCTGCTGCGCGAACCCGCAGGCAACCAGGTGCGCTACAGCGCCAACCGCGCTGCGCCGCTCTACCCCGAACTGGCCGGTATTTTCCGCAAGGCAGCTGCGGCCCCGGCCAAATCGCGCCAGTCCCGTCCGCAACCGCGCAAAACCAAGGCCGGGCCTGCCCGGCACATCCTTCACTCGCCTGTCGCCGAGTACGCCGTCGAGCAGCAGACATCCCAGCCGATTCCGCCGCTGGCGAAGATCAAGCGCCTTTGCCGCAAGTTCGGCATCGCCCGCCTTGCGCTGTTCGGCTCGGCGGCGCGCGGCGAGATGACGCCCGAGAGCGACATCGACCTGCTGGTCGAATTCGAACCGGACAGTAAGGTATCCCTCTTCGACATCCCCGCCATCCAGGAAGCGTTCTCGGCCGCCTTCGGCGGCAGGAAGGTCGACATCGCCACGCCCGAAGTGCTGGAGAACCCCTACCGCCGCAAGACCATCCTGAGGGATGCCAAGGTGCTGTATGCGCCCTGACGAGCGCGACGCCGCCTATCTCTGGGACATGCTCAACGCCGCGCGCGAGGCGCACATGACCGTGGAGAAGCTGGCGCCGGACGCCTTCCTGGAAGACTGGCTGCGCCGCCGCGCGCTGGAACGCACGCTCGAAGTGCTGGGCGAAGCCGCCCGCAAGGTCTCGGAGGAATTCCGCGCGGCGCATCCCGACATCGACTGGCGCGGCCTCATCGGCCAGCGCAACGTGCTGGCCCACGAATACGGACGCATCAATCACCGGCTGCTATTCGAGGCGGCGAACCGGCGCTTGCCGCCACTCATTCGCCGCTTGCAGGACTTGCTGGATCGGCTATAGAAAAGTCAGTCCCCGCAACACGGCACCTTGACTCTCCGGAAAGCATGCGCGATCATTGCATCGCATTTGCAACGCAAGGAGTCTATCGATGAAAACCGCCACCCTCCCCTCGCTGCGCGTCGCGCCAGAATTGCGCCAGGCCGCCGAAGCCGTATTGCAGGAAGGCGAGACCCTGTCCGGCTTCGTCGAGGAATCGGTGCGGCGGCAGATCGAATTCCGCCATGCCCAGCAGACCTTCATCGCCCGCGGCCTCGCCTCCGGTGAAGCGGCGAAGAAATCGGGCAAGTACGTTTCCGCCGAAGCCGTGCTGGAGAAACTCGGGAAAAGGCTGGCACAGGCGCGGAAGGCGACGCCGAAAACCGCACGTGCCGCCAGGAAGAAATGAAATACCGGGTTCGCTTCACGCCCGAGGCGGAAGACGACCTGCTGCGGCTGTTCGATCACCTGGCCGAACAGGACCTGCCCGCCGCCGTGCGTGCCCAGGCGGCGATCGCCAAGAGCATGGCCTTCCTGGAACTGTTTCCCTTCTCCTGCCGCAAAGCCCAGGGCGGCCCGCCCAATCCCCTCTTGCGCGAGATGATCATCCCCTTCGGCAATGCCGGCTATGTGGCGCTGTTCGAAATCGAAGACCCGGGCACGGTCACCCTCCTCGCCGTGCGGCATCAGCGGGAGGAGGATTACCACTGAATGATTGAACGCTGCCCGAATCGGCGATTGAACAGGACAAAGTCAGTCTCCCCAATACGGCGGCAATCCTTACGGCATGTCGCTGTAGAATAAGCGCCGGTCTATCGAGAACCGGCAGGCGGCGCACCGCGCCGGCACAACAATGACTGCACCCGAAGCGCTCGCTCGTCAGCAGATCGACACCCAGCTCACTGCCTGCGGCTGGGTGGTGCAGGACTATCGTCGGTTCAACCCCGCAACAGCCCGCGGCATCGCTCTGCGCGAAGTGCCGCTCAAGTCCGGCCCCTGCGACTACCTGCTGCTGGTCGACCGCAAGCCGGTCGGCGTCATCGAGGCAAAGAAGACCGGCACCCCGCTCTCCACTGTCGCCCAGCAGACCGCCGACTACGCCGTGAATCTGCCGGACTTCCTCGCCGCCGACCGCGGCAGCCTGCCCTTCCTCTACGAATCGACCGGCGTCGAAACGCTCTTCCGCGACGCCCGCGACCCCGAGCCGAAAAGCCGCCGCGTCTTCGCCTTCCATCGGCCGGAAACCCTCACCGAATGGATCGCCCAGCCGGACACGCTGCGCGCCCGCCTGCGCAGCCTGCCGCCACCTGCCACTGCCGGCATGCGCGCCTGCCAGATCGAGGCCATCGCCAACCTCGAAGCCTCCTTCGCCGCCGACCGCCCGCGCGCCCTCATCCAGATGGCCACCGGCGCCGGCAAAACCTTCACCGCCGTCTCCTTCATCTACCGGCTCATCAAGCACGCCGGCGCCCGGCGCGTGCTGTTCCTGGTGGACCGCTCCAACCTCGGCGAGCAGACCAAGGGGGAATTCGACCAGTACATACTGCCCGACGACGGCCGCAAGTTCACGCAGGTCTACAACGTCCAGCACCTCGCCAGTAACAAGCTCGACAGTGTCGCCCGCGTCACCGTCGCCACCATCCAGCGCGTCTATTCCATCCTGCGCGGCGAGGAACTGGCCGAGGAAGCCGACGAACTCTCCGGCTTCGAGGCGGCGAAAGCGCTCGGCGAGGGCCGCAGCAAGGAAGTCGCCTACAACCCCGCCTTCCCCATCGAGACCTTCGATTTCATCGTCACCGACGAGTGCCACCGCTCCATCTACAACCTGTGGCGGCAGGTGCTGGAATACTTCGACGCCAGCCTGATCGGCCTCACCGCCACGCCGAGCAAGCAGACCATCGGCTTCTTCGACCAGAACCTGGTCATGGAATACGGCCACGACCGCGCCGTGGCCGACGGCGTGAACGTCGGCTACGACGTCTACCGCATCCGCACCCAGGTCACCGAGGCCGGCGGCAAGGTGGAAAAGGGCTGGTATGTCGACAAGCGCAGCAAGCTCGACCGCAAGACGCGCTGGGAGCAGCTCGACGAGGACCTCGAATACGAAGGCGCCGACCTCGACCGCTCGGTGGTCGTGAAAAGCCAGATCCGCACCGTGCTCAAGGCCTTCCGGGACGCCCTGCCCGAGCTCTTCCCCGGCCGCGCCATGACGCCGAAGACGCTGATCTTCGCCAAGGACGACTCCCACGCCGAGGACATCGTCGAGATCGCCCGCGAGGTCTTCGGCAAGGGCAACGATTTCTGCCAGAAGATCACCTACCGCAGCTTCGACGCCGAGACGCGGAAGTACAGGAAGCCCAAGGACATGATCGCCGCCTTCCGCAACTCGCCGCAGCTGCGCATCGCCGTCACGGTGGACATGATCGCCACCGGCACCGACATCCGCCCGCTGGAATGCCTGGTCTTCATGCGCGATGTAAAAAGCCGCGTCTATTTCGAGCAGATGAAGGGCCGCGGCACGCGCGTGCTCTCGCCCACCGAGCTGCAGGCCGCCAGCGGCGCCGATGCGAAGACCAAGGACCGCTTCGTCATCGTCGACGCCGTCGGCGTCTGCGAGAGCGACAAGACCGACTCGCGCCCGCTGGAGAAAAAGCCCGGCGTCTCCTTCCGCGACGTCATGCTGCAGGTCGCCTTCGGCAAGCGCGACGAAGCGGCCCTCTCCTCGCTCGCCTCGCGCCTGGCGCGCCTCGACCGCGACATCGACCCGGCGCAGCGCAAGCGCGTGCAGGAAGCCAGCGGTGGCAGGAACCTCGCCGAGATGGCCGGGGCGCTGCTCGCCGCCTTCGACCCCGACCGCATCCACGCGGTGGCCGCCCGCAACGCCAACACCGGCGCGCCCACCGAGGCCGACCTCGCCGAGGCCCGCGCCCGGCTCGCCGCCGAGGCCTGCGCCCCCTTCGATTCGCCCGCTGTGCGCGAAGTGCTGGAGCGCCTCAAGCAGGAGAACGAGCAGGTCATCGACACCACCACCATCGACGTGCTGCTCGCCAGCGAGCTGAGCGAGGAGGCCAAGCGCGAGGCCGAGAACCTCATCCAGTCCTTCCACGCCTACATCGAGCAACACCGCGCCGAGATCGAGGCCCTGCAGGTGCTCTACAGCCGCCCCTACAAGCAGCGGCTGACGGAGGACATGCTGAAGAGCCTGGAAGACAAGCTCAAGTCCGCGCCCGAGCGCATGACGCGCGAACGCCTGTGGGGCGCCTACGCCAAGGCCGTGCCCGGCAGGATTGCCGGCCAGACCCAGCGCTTCACCGACCTCGTTTCATTGGTGCGCTTCACCCTCGGCCAGGAACCGGTGCTGGAGCCCTTCGAGCAGCACGTCCTCGCCCGCTACGAACTCTGGCTGGCGAACAAGAAGGCCCAGGGCATCGCCTTCACCGACGAGGAACGCGCCTGGCTGGAGATAATGCGCGACCGCGTCATCGCCAGCGGCAGCGTGGACCGCGAAGCCCTGAAAGCCGGCAACGAACTCGGCCCGGCCTACCGCGTCTTCGGCGAGCGGCTGTGGGCGGTGATGGATGAACTGAATGGGGTGTTGGTGGAATGACGCACGCGAGCGATGTCGTTGCCTCATACACCATTGAGACGCTCGTCGGCTCAAAGCGCTATCCAGTCCTGCCGTTGCTCGAAGTGGCGGAACTGAATCCCCGCAAGTTGAGCTGCCCCCCGGCGGACGACGAGATGGTTTCGTTTGTGCCAATGAAAGCGGTTGAAGAAGAATCTGGACGAATCAATACGTCCGAGCAAAGACCATGGTTAGCGGTGCGCAAGGGGTATACGCCATTCCAGAATGGCGATGTGATATTCGCCAAGATCACGCCATGCATGGAGAACGGCAAGTACGCCGTGGCAACCGGCCTGATTGGCGGACGTGCTGCTGGCTCCACCGAGTTTCATGTCCTGAGGCCAACGGAGAATCTTGATTCGAAGTACTTGCTCTATTTTCTCTTCCGGTCGGATATTCGCCGAAATGCACGCCAAAGCATGCGAGGCGCGGCGGGCCAGTTACGCGTACCGACTGTGTTCTTTGAAGGACTATCAATTCCTGTTCCGCCACTCGATAAACAGCGCCGTATCGTCGCCGAAATCGAAGAACAACTCAGCCGCCTCGAAGCCGGCGTAGCCGCCCTAAAGCGCGTCCAGGCCAACCTCAAGCGCTACACTTCCTCCGTAATCGCATCCACCTTTCCTTGCGTGGGCGAGACATTGCCAGCCGGTTGGGCCTGGGCCTACTTGAGCGACTTGGGCGAACTCTCCAGAGGAAAATCAAAGCATCGTCCGCGCGACGACCCCAAACTGTATGGCGGCACATATCCATTCATCCAAACCGGTGATGTGAAAGCCTCCAGGGGGCGAATCCGAGAATTTACCCAAACGTACAGCGAGATGGGGCTCGCACAGAGCCGGCTTTGGCCAGCTGGCACGCTATGCATCACAATTGCAGCAAACATCGCCGACACCGGCATTCTGGAATTCGACTCCTGCTTTCCGGATAGTGTCGTCGGATTCAGGGCGGATAGTGGGTTGGCGTTGACGCAATACATCGAACGCTACCTGCGCTCGATGAAAGAACATCTTGACCGCCTGGCACCCGCAACCGCACAGAAAAACATCAACCTTGAGGTCCTCTCCAAGGTCCAGGTTCCTGTCCCACCACCGTCTATAGCCCAAAGCATGGTGGAGGAAGTAGATCGTCGTCTTTCCGTCGTCGATGAACTCGAAACCCAGGTCCGCGTCGACCTCACCCGTGCCGAGCGACTGCGTCAGGCTTGTTTGAGCCAAGCATTCCAAGGCTAGTCACATGCCCTACCCGATCGACAAAAAACTGGTTGTGGCGGTCACGAGCCGGGCCGTCTTCGACATGGAGGAGGCGAATGCCATATTCGACAACGAAGGCACAGAGCAATTTCGGGCGTATCAGCTCGCGCGCATCGATCTACCACTTGCGCCAGGCGTTGCCTTTCCTTTTATCCGAAGGCTGCTACGCTTGAACGAACTCTATCCAGACCAGCAGCCTGTAGAGGTCATCGTGCTATCGCGTAGCGACCCAGCCAGCGGGAGGCGGTTTTACCGCTCCTGCAAGCATCACGGGCTCGACATCACGCGTGGTGCATTTTTGTCGGGCAAGTCTCCATATCCGTACATCAGATCCTTCAACGCATCCATTCTCCTGAGTGCGCATGAATCTGATGTAATCAGTGCGCTCAGGGCAGGATTGCCCGCCGGACTCGTATTGCCAAGCAAGGTCGTCGACGACAGTGCCGACCACGAACTTCGCATCGCTTTCGACTTCGACGGCGTGCTCGCCGACGACGAGGCGGAAGCGGTTTATCGGAATTCCATGGATTTGGACCTGTTTACTCAATATGAAGTCGAGAAGTCGGCGAAACCTCACAACCCCGGCCCCTGCAAGGATCTGTTCACGAAAATCGGATTCTTCCAGAAACTGGAAGCCAAGCGTGCCCGCGAGCAGCCGGGATATGAACCGGCTGTGCGTATCGCCATCGTGACCGCGCGCAATGCGCCCGCAAACGAGCGGGTTGTCACGACACTCGAATCCTGGGGGATGAGTGCCACCGAAACGTTTTTCATGGGTGGCATCGAAAAGAAGCGAGTATTGGAAGTGCTTAAACCGCACATCTTCTTCGACGATCAGTTGACCCACCTTGAGCCTGCAGCGGAAACGGTTCCCTCGATATTCGTTCCTTTCGGTATTGCAAATGTTGATCTCTTGGAGAATGTCCCGCCTGGCGGCGAATACGTTGCCAAACTGAAGGCATAGCGTTATGGCCAGAAGAAGAACCAGCACCTTCGAGGCCCTGATAGAAATAGCCGCCCTGCTCCCCTGGTGGGCCGGCGTCGGGCTGGCGATCCTCGCCTACGTCCTGCTGCACCCGATTGCCGCCGCCGACATCGCAATGCCGACGCAAGCCGCGAAAATGGGCGAGTTCGCCGGCAGGCAGCTCTACAAGACCTTCGCGACCATCGGCCAGTATTTGCTGCCGCTCGCCTTTCTCGTCGGGGCAGCCGTGTCGGCATTGCGCCGCCGCAAGCGCGGCCGGCTCGCCGACGAGGCGGCGCGCAACCCTGCGGCCGATGCATTGAGCGGCATGAACTGGCAGGAGTTCGAGATGCTGGTGGGCGAGGCTTTCCGCCGCAGGGGCTATGCCGTGGCGGAAACCGGAGGCGGCGGCGCCGACGGCGGCGTCGATCTGCTGCTGACGAAGGACGGCGAGAAATTCCTGGTGCAGTGCAAGCAGTGGCGCGCCTTCAAGGTCGGCGTGAACGTGGTGCGCGAACTCTACGGCGTGATGGCCGCCCGGGGCGCGGCCGGCGGCTACGTGGTGACCTCGGGCCAGTTCACGCAGGAGGCGAAGGACTTCGCCTCGGGGCGGAACATCACGCTGATGGACGGCGCTGCGCTGAAATCCTTGCTGGGCAGCGTCCAGGCGAAGCCTGTCGTCGCCAATACCGCCCCGGCGGCGACAAAGCGGGAACCCGCCGGAACGATCTCGCCCGCTTGTCCGAAATGCGGCGGCGCCATGGTCAAGCGTGTGGCCAGGCAGGGATCGAATGCGGGAAACGAATTCTGGGGCTGTTCGCAGTTCCCGGCCTGCAAGGGTGTGAGGGGGCTTTGAAGCAACGGCGTAGCCTGACCGGCCTCTGGTTCAGATAGCGGTTCATCGAGGTGTTTGGTTTATTTTTTGTCTTATTTGAATACCATTAGTACTGATATTTGTTAATAATTAAACTTCTTGCCTGTTCTGTGCTTCATGTGGTTTAATTTTCATACTGTTTCAGTACTTGCGGTATTGAAATGACAGAGAAGTTAAACCAACTCCTGCAGTCTTGGCCCCGCGGCACGGTCGTCCAGCTTGGCTGGCTTGCCCGCCATGGGGTTTCACAGCCGCTTGCCGCGCGCTATCGCAGCAGCGGCTGGATGGAAGCCGTCGGACGGGGTGCCTTCGCAAGAACGGGAGATACCGTTGGCTGGGAGGGCGCGGCCTACGCGCTGCAAGCGGAGCCGGAAGCAACCCTGCACCCCGGCGGACGCACGGCGCTGGAGCTGCTCGGCTATTCGCATTTTTTGCGGCTTGCACCGCGCCGGACAGTGTTCCTCTACGGCAAACCCGGCGAGCGCTTGCCAAAATGGATGCGCGATCACGACTGGGGTGCGGATGTGCACCTGCTGCCCTCCTGCATGCGCGGCGACAACGTGGCGAACCTCGGGCTGGTCGATCATTCGTTCGGCACGTTCGCGCTTCGCGTCTCGGCACCCGAACGGGCCATCCTGGAACTGCTCGACGGGCTCCCGTACCAGTTGTCTTTCGATGAAGCGCAACTGGTCATGGAAGGCCTGACCACTCTGCGGCCTTCGCTCCTGCAACCGTTGCTGGAAGCCTGCACGTCGATAAAGGTAAAGCGGGTTTTTCTCTACCTCGCACGAAAGGCCGGGCACGCCTGGTATGGGCGGCTGGACAAGAGCCGCCTCGATCTGGGCAAGGGCAAGCGCGTGCTCGTGCGCGGCGGCCGGCTCGATGCGGAGTTCATGATCACCGTCCCGCGTCACGATGCCGATCATGATGGTGATGATGATGATCATGTCGACCATTCCGGTAAGCTGGCATGAGGGATTCTCCGTATTTCCCCCAAGTGGATCTGCTGCTGCAGATTCTGCCGCTGGTCGCGCGCGAGCAGGACTTTGCGCTCAAGGGCGGGACCGCGATCAATCTTTTCGTGCGCGATCTGCCACGGCTCTCGGTGGATATCGATCTCGTCTATCTCCCGCTTGAACCGCGGGAGGAGGCACTTTCCGAGATCAACGCGTCGCTCGGAAGGATCGCCAACAACGCCCAGAAAATGATCGCCGGCGCGAGCGTGGCCCGCTCGCCGCGCCCCGACGCGCCCAAGCTGGTTGTCCAGGCTGGGGCCACACAGGTGAAAATCGAACCGAATGCCGTTCTGCGCGGCACGGTCTTCCCGCCCGAAATGCGCTCCATCACACCAGCGGTGGAAGCATTATTCGGGCGTTTCGTCGCCATGCCGGTCGTTTCGCTGGCTGATCTTTATGGAGGCAAGCTGGTCGCCGCGCTCGACCGGCAACACCCGCGCGACCTCTTCGATGTCATGCTGCTGTTGGCGGACGAAGGCATCGGCAACGACCTGCGCCGCGCGTTCGTGGTTTACCTTGCCTGCCACGGGCGCACGATGGCCGAGGTGCTGGTGCCGACACGGAAACCGATTGCGGAGGTCTTTGAATCCCAGTTCGCAGGTATGGCGCGCATTCCGGTTGCCGTGGCCGAACTGGAGTCGGCCCGCGAGGCGTTGATCCGACGGATCGGCGATTCGTTGACGGTGGATGAAAGACATTTTCTGTTGTCGGTGAAGCGAGGCGAACCCGATTGGAGCCTGCTGCCGATACCGCATCTGGCCGAACTGCCGGCCCTGCAATGGAAAATCCGCAATATTCGCAAGCTTGCCGACGCAGACCCGCGGCGGCATGAAAGCCTCGTGACACGCCTGCGGGAAGTTCTGGAGATCTGACGATGAACGCCTCCACCCTCGTTTCCAAGCTCTGGAACTACTGCAACGTCCTGCGCGACGACGGCCTGTCGTACGGCGACTACGTCGAGCAGCTCACCTACCTGCTTTTTCTCAAGATGGCCGACGAGCGCACGCGCGAGCCGTTCAACGAGAAATCGCCCATCCCGAAGGGCTTCGGCTGGGACACGCTGCGCAAGCTGGACGGCGACGACCTCGAAACCCATTACCGCCACACCCTGGAAGAGCTGGGCAAGCGGCCGGGCGTCATCGGCACCATCTTCCGCAAGGCGCAGAACAAGATCCAGGACCCGGCCAAGCTGAAGCGGCTGATCGCCGACCTGATCGACAAGGAATCGTGGTCGGAGCTGGACACCGACGTGAAGGGCGACGCCTACGAGGGCCTGCTGCAAAAGAACGCCGAGGACGTGAAGGGCGGCGCCGGTCAGTACTTCACGCCGCGCCCGCTGATCCGCGCCATCGTCGAGGTGATGAACCTCAAGCCGGGCGAGGTGATCTGCGACCCGGCCTGCGGCACGGGCGGCTTCCTGCTCGCCGCGCACGAGTGGCTGCGCCAGCACAACAAGCTGTCGAAGAGCGACCTGAAGCACCTCAATACCCACGGCCTGCGCGGCATGGAACTGGTCGATTCGGTGGCGCGGCTGTGCTGCATGAACCTGGTGCTGCACGGCGTCGGCGGCGAGCCGGATTCGCCGGTGCCGGTGGAGGTGCGCGATGCGCTGGCCGCCCGCCACGGCGAGTACGACGTGGTGCTGTCCAACCCGCCCTTCGGCAAAAAATCCAGCGTGACCATCGTCACCGACGCCGGCCAGGCCGAGCGGCAGAGCCTGTCCGTGCATCGCGACGACTTCTGGGCGACCACTTCGAACAAGCAGCTCAATTTCGTGCAGCACATCTTTTCTATCCTCAAACAGCACGGCCGCGCCGCCGTGGTGGTGCCGGACAACGTGCTGTTCGAGGGCGGCGCCGGCGAGACGGTACGCCGCGAGCTGTTGAAGCAGGCCGACGTGCATACCCTGCTGCGGCTGCCGACCGGCATCTTCTACGCCCAGGGCGTGAAGGCGAACGTGCTGTTCTTCGACCGCAAGCCGGCTTCGGAAAACCCTTGGACGCAGAAGCTGTGGATCTACGACCTGCGCACCAACCAGCACTTCACGCTGAAGGAGAACCCGCTCAGGCGCGAGCACCTCGACGATTTCGTCGCCCGCTTCAACGCCCGGAACCGGCACGAACGGCAGGAGACCGAGCGCTTCAAGGCATATTCCTACGACGAGCTGCTGAAGCGCGACAAGCTCAACCTGGACATTTTCTGGCTGAAGGACGAGGCGCTGGAGGAATCCGCCAACCTGCCCCATCCCGACGTGATCGCCCGCGAGATCGTCGAGGACCTGCGCGCGGCGCTGGAGCAGTTCGAGGAACTTGCCGAAGACCTCGAAGAGAAGCGGTCCTAGGAAAAGTCAGTCCCCACGGTACGGCGCCTCAGGACGAGGCGCCGTTCTTCCTCTCCAACCCATACCGCGTCAGCTTCGCCCTCAGTCCCACCCTTGACAGCCCCAGCTCGTCCGCCACGCGCGTCTTGTTCCAGCGGTGGCGCACCATGGCTTCCTTGAGCACGCGCGCCTCGAGCATTTCCAGGCGGTCCTTGAGCGAGCCGGCGATGCCGGAGAGCATGCGCAGTTCGGGCTCCTCCTCGATGCTGGCGGCCTGGACGACGCGGCCGTTGAGGTACTCGGCGCCGAGCCAGTCGGCGTCGGCCAGCGCCAGCATGCGGTGGATTTCGTTCTGCAGCTCGCGCACGTTGCCCGGCCAGCGGTAGGCAACGAGGCAGTCCATCGCCTCCTGCGTGAAGCCCTTCACCGGCTTGCCGAGCGCGACCTTGGCCTTGTCCAGCACCTGCTGGGCGATGAAGGGAATGTCGCTCGGCCGCGCGCGCAGCGCCGGCACGTGCAGGGTCATGGTCGAAAGCCGGTAGTAGAGGTCCTGGCGGAAGCGGCCCTGGCGCACGTCCTCTTCGAGGTCGCGGTTGGTGGCGGAGACGACGCGCACGTCCACCGAGACGGTCTTGGCGCCGCCGACCGGACGGATCTCGCCCTCCTGCAGGGCGCGCAGCAGCTTAACCTGGAAGGCCGGCGAGGTCTCGCCGATCTCGTCGAGGAAGATGGTGCCGCCGTCGGCCTGCTGGAAGAGGCCGATGCGGTCCTCGTAGGCGCCGGTGAAGGCGCCGCGCTTGTGGCCGAACAGCTCGGATTCGAGCAGCGTGTCGGGCAGCGCGCCGCAGTTCTCGACGACGAAAGCCTTGTCGGCGCGGCCGCTGCGGTAATGGATGGCGCGCGCCAGCAGCTCCTTGCCGGTGCCGGACTCGCCGGTGACCAGAACGGAAATGTCGTAGGGCGCGACGCGCTCGACGAGCTGACAGAGGGCGTTCATCGGGCTGTCGGGCGCGCGCACCAGGCGGTCGGTGCCGAAGGCGTGCTTGACCTGGGCGCGCTTGGCCTCGACGCGGCTCTTCGCCACCGGGCCGGCGGTGCGCAGCTCGATGTTGAGGCGCTGGTTCTCCTGCTGCAGGCGGTGCAGCTCGGCCGCCGCGCGCACGGTGAGCAGCAGCGACTCGGGCTGCCAGGGCTTGAGCAGGTACTGGTAGATGCCGGCCTCGTTGATGCCGGAGATGATGTCCTCGGTCTCGGTGTAGCCGGAGACGATGACGCGCACCGTGTCGGGCCAGCGCGTGCGCGCCTCCTTCAGCGTCTGCACGCCGGAAATGCCTGGCATGCGCTGGTCGCAGAGGATGACGTCGACCGGCTCGCGCTCGAGCAGGGCCAGCGCCTGCTCGCCGCTGGAGGCGGTGAGCACCTCGAATTCCTCTTCGAGCGTGCGGCGCAGGGTCTCCTGCGAGCGGACCTCGTCGTCGACTACCAGGATTGTCGGTAATGTCGCCATGTTGTTTCTCCCTAGGCTGCATTGCGAGTTTTCAGGCTCGCCTGTTTCTGCCACATGTTCTGCCGGTGCCGCGCCAGATGCAGCGGCGTCCACGCGTGCGGCACGCGATGCACGAAGTGGTAGCGCGCGACGTGGTAGCTCGGATCGAAGCCGTAGAAGTTCAGCTTCATGCGCGCCAGCTCCTCTTCCCGATGGGCTTCGAGCGGCTTCGTCGCTTCGTCGCGGGCGCGGGCGGCGCGCTTCTCTTCCAGCAATCGCGCCAGGTCGGGCCGCGCCGCAAGTTCCATCGCCTGCTGCCGCAGCTGCGCAACGAAGGCCGGCACGTCGGCGCCGAAGCATTCGTCGATGAGGCCCTGCGCGACCGCCTGCTTCGCGCCGATGGGCAGGCGGTTCTGCGTCACGGCATGCGCGCGCTCCCAGCCGATGCGGCGCGGCAGGAGGTAGGTCCAGTACTCCGAGCCGTAGAGGTTGCCCATGCCCTTGTAGTGCGGGTTGAGGATGACGCCCTCGCGCGCCAGCACGCGGTCGGCCGTCAGCGCCAGGAAGACGCCGCCGGCGCCGGCGTTGCCCTGCATGGCCGCGACGACATGGTGGCTGCCGCAGTCGAGGATGGCGCGGCAGAGGTCGTCCATGGCATTGATGTTGGCCCAGGATTCGTCGGCGGGGCTCTCCGCCGCCTCGATGGTGTTGAGGTGGATGCCGTTCGACCAAAAGTCCGGCCCGCCCATCAGCACGATGACTTTCGTCTCGCGCTTGCTTGCCGCGACGAAGGCATCGCGCAGGCGCAGGCAGTCGGCCGTCGACATGGCGCCGTTGTAGAAATCGAAGTGCAGGAAGCCGGCGCCGCCCTCCTCCTCGTAGCTGATGTCCTGCCAGGTCGAGAGATCGCGCAGCGGCAGCGCGGGCAGCGCCGATTCGGGCACGTCCGCCGCCGCTTCGGGCAGCGCCTGTGCCGCCGGCAGCTTGAAGCTCGGCTGCTCGGACTTGCGTTTGGCGTGGGTGAGCCACACCGCACCGTCCACCGTGGCGCGGCACAGCGCGCCCTGGCGCCGCGCGATGATGGCGCCGGGCTGGGCGCCGCGCAGCGTGCCTTCCGGGTGCGCATTGAAGAGCCAGCAATCGACGCCGGCGATGCGGTCGGCGAGGCCGGGGAAGCTGTCCGCGGCGCGCAGTTTTCGCAGCACCGTCGCCGTGTTGTCGCGCGTCCAGTCGACACAACGATCCAGCTGCTTCATGAGCGGGCGCTCGGTGCCGCGCACGGCGGGGTTCGCATAGTCGAGCGGCGTCGGCTTGAAATCCCCCTGCGCGAATTTCTCCACCGCCTCGAGCACGGCGGCCGTCGCCGCCTCGGTCACCTCGTTGCGGTAGAGGCTGCTCTTGCGTGCCGCGCGCATCGGGAAGCTGCGCGTCGCCCAGATGTCGCCGCCGTCCATGACAGCGTTGGCCTGCAGCACGGTGACGCCCCACTCCGCTTCATTGTTGGTGATCGCCCAGTCCAGCGCCGAGGGGCCGCGGTCGCCCGGAATGCCCGGGTGCACCACCAGGCAGACATGCTCGCGCCACACCGCCTCGGGAATGGCGCGCTTGAGGAAGGGGGCGACGATCAGGTCGGGCCGGAACAGCGCCACCGCCTCGACGGCGACGCTGTCGTTGATGTCGAATTCGATGGACACCTCGTGGCCGCGCTCGCTCAGCTCGACGTAGAGGCGCTGGGCGAGGCTGTTGAAGGAATGGGTTAAAGAAAGAATACGCATAAACCCTTTTTCACCACAGAGACACAGAGGCACAGAGAACAACGAGAAAAGAATTTCTCTGTGTCTCTGTGCCTCTGTGGTTAATGGTTCTGACTTTCAACATATCCTCGGCAGCTGCTCGCCGGTGAGCCAGTCGACGATGCGCTTGCCGCCGAAGGCCGTCTCCATCTGCACGAAGTGGTGCGGGTCCTCGTGCACGGCGCCGATGATGGCGGCGTTGGCGCCGAGCGGATGCGCGCGCATCGTTTCGAGCAGGCGATTCGCTTGCTCCGGCGCGCAGATGCAGATCAGCTTGCCCTCGTTGGCGACGTAGAGCGGATCGAGGCCGAGGAATTCGCAGGCGGCCTCGACCTCCTGCCGCACCGGGATGGCCTCCTCGCGCAGCATCATGCCGACGCCGGACTGGCGGGCGATCTCGTTGAGCGTGGTGGCGAGACCGCCGCGCGTCGGGTCGCGCAGGGCATGGATGTCGGGCACCGCCTCGACCATGCGCGCTACCAGGTCGTGCAATGCCGCCGTGTCGGACTGGATGGTCGTCTCGAAGCCGAGGCTCTCGCGTTGCGCCATGATGGCGACGCCGTGATCGCCCAGCGTGCCGGAGACGAGGATCGTGTCGCCCGGCCGCGCCCGGTCGCCGGAGATGTTCACGCCGTCCGGCACCACGCCGACGCCGGTGGTGGTGATGAAGACGCCGTCGCCCTTGCCTTGCTCCACGACCTTGGTGTCGCCGGTCACGATCGGCACGCCGGCCTCGCGCGCGGCGTGCGCCATCGACTCGACGATGCGCTTCAGGTCGGCGAGCGGGAAGCCCTCCTCGAGGATGAAGCTCGCCGAGAGGTAGAGCGGCTTCGCGCCGGACATGGCGACGTCGTTCACCGTGCCGTGCACCGACAGGCAGCCGATGTCGCCGCCGGGGAAGAACAGCGGCGAGACGACGTGCGAATCCGTCGCCATCACCATGCGCCCGCTTTGCACGGCGAAGCAGGCCTGGTCGTTGGCGGCGCGCAGCCAGTCGTTGTCGAAGGCGGCGAGGAACAGCTCCTCGATCAGCTGCGCCATGGCCCGCCCGCCGCTGCCGTGGGTCATGTCCACGCGGCCATGCTTGAAGTCGACGGGGCGGATGTAGCCTTTGCGGACATTACTCATGTGCACCGCCCTTCCCCCTCTCCCCGCTCGCGGGGAGAGGGTTGGGGTGAGGGGCCCAGCGCCTCACGTATTGTTTCGAGGACACCCGTAGTGTTCTCCATCACTTCGTTGTTCCAGAATCGCATCACTTTCAACCCTTGACTGGCGAGATAGTCCGTTCTCTTCTCGTCGTGCTTTCTGTGCTCGTCATCATCATGTTGGCCACCATCGATCTCAATCACCATGTTTGCGTCCGCACAATAAAGATCGAGTACATATGGCCCGACAGGATGCTGCCTCCTGAACTTCCATCCATCCAGACGACGATCGCGCAAGAGATGCCACAGCCTTCTCTCGGCGTCGGTCTGGTTGCGACGTAATGTCCTTGCTGCTTCGTTCATCTGCCCCTCACCCCAGCCCTCTCCCCGCAAGCGGGGAGAGGGGGTCTGCTTTTCTCTCCCTCTCCCCGCCCTCGCGGGGAGAGGGCCGGGGTGAGGGTGCCGTTGCGTCCTTGTAACGCCCATAGGTGTAGTGCGCGGCGCAGGCGCCCTCCGAGCTCACCATGCAGGAGCCCATCGGGTTCTCCGGGGTACACACCGTGCCGAACAGCTTGCAGTCCTGCGGGCGCTTGAGGCCGCGCAGGATCGCGCCGCATTCGCAGGCCTTGTTGTCGGCCACCGACTTGTATTCGATGCCGAAGCGGCGCTCGGCGTCGAAGGCCGCGTACTTGGCCTTGATGCGCAGCGCGCTGTAGGGCACTTCATTCAGGCCGCGCCATTCGAAGCTCTTCCTCAGCTCGAACACCTCGGCCACCAGTTGCTGCGCCTTGACGTTGCCCTCGCGCGTCACGGCGCGGGAGAACTCGTTCTCGACCTCGGCGCGGCCCTCGTTCAGCTGGCGCACCAGCATCAGGATGGCCTGCATGACGTCGAGCGGCTCGAAGCCGGCGATCACCACCGGCTTCTCGTATTCCTCGGCGAAATGCTCGTAGGGCTGGCTGCCGATCACCGTCGACACGTGGGCCGGGCCGATGAAGGCGTCGAGCGGCACCGTGCCGTGCAGCCTGACTTCCGGCGACTCGAGGATGTTGGCGATGGCCGAGGGCGTCAGCACGTGGTTGCAGAACACGGTGAAATTCTTCAGGCCGAGCTTTTCGGCCTGCAGCAGCGCCACGGCGGTGGGCGGCGTGGTGGTCTCGAAGCCGATGGCGAAGAACACCACCTCGCGCTCCGGGTTGTCCTGCGCCAGCTTCAGCGCGTCGGCGCTGGAATACACCATGCGCACGTCGGCCCCGCGCGCTTTGGCCTTCAGCAGCGACAGCCCGCCGGAAGCCGGCACGCGCAGGCAGTCGCCGTAGGTGGCGAGGATGACGCCGCGATTCAAGGCGAGGTCGATGGCGTTGTCGATGCGGCCGATGGGCAGCACGCAGACCGGGCAGCCGGGGCCGTGGATGAGGCGGATGTTGTCGGGCAGCAGGTCGGAGAGGCCGTAGCGCGAGATGGCGTGCGTGTGGCCGCCGCAGAATTCCATGATGTGGTAGCGGCGATCGGCGCGCGTCTCGGCGGCAATGGCCGCCGCGATGACGCGCGCCGTCTTGCCGTCGCGGAATTCGTCGATGTACTTCACGCCGGCGGCACTCCCACGCTCTCGCCGAGCTCGGCGAAGAGCGCCAGGGTCTTCTCGGCCTCCTCCGGGTCGAGCTTCTGGATGGCGTAGCCGACGTGCAGGATGACGTAGTCGCCGACGCCGATGCCGTCGACCAGCGCCAGCGAGATTTCCTTTCGCACGCCGCCGACGTCGACCGTCGCCTGGTCGCCCTCGTGCAGCTCCACCACCTTCACCGGTATTGCGAGGCACATGCCGGACTCCTTCAGAATGCGGACTGGGCGCGCTTGCATTCCAGCACGCCCTTGCGCCCGGTTTCCTCGTCCACCTGCTGCAGCAGCGAGCGGGCCATCCAGAAGCCCATCTTCACTTCCTGCCAGACGTAGTAGGACTTGCCCGCCTCGGTGGTCAGGGTCAGCTTCGACACGTCTTCCGCGTGGGAGGCGATCTCGTGGCTGCCCGGCGCGACTTCCCAGAGAAAATAGGTCTGCGGGCCGGACTGGCCCGCCACCTTGCCGTCGAGCGACACCGTCATGGTGATCGCGCCGCCGAAGCCTTCGTTGCGATAAACATAGATGTTCGACTTGTCGGGCTTGACAGCAAAAAGCTTGCCCTGTGCATCGTCGTCGAGCGAAGCCATCGGCACCGATGCGCATCCGCTCATCACCAGCACAAGGGTCAGCAGCAAACCGACCAGGCCATTCTTCTTCATTTCATTCTCCCAATAAAAAGTCATACGCCTTGCATCGCGATCCAGGCCTGTCCCAGGCTCAGGCCGCCGTCGTTGGGCGGCGCCAGCCGCGCCTCCAGCACTTCGAAACCCTTCGCCTCCAGCCGCCGCCGCACACCTGCGCTCAATATTCGGTTGAGGAAGCAGCCGCCTCCGAGCGCGACGCGACGAATGCCGCATTCCTGCGCAGCGCGTTCCAACCAGGCCGCCAGCGCGGAGGCGAATGTAGCGTGGAACAGCGCGGCGGCAAGACCGGCATCGCGCTCGTCGGCCAGGCGCGCCAGCAGCGGCAGCAGGTCGAGCGTGCCGTCTGCGCCGAGGACGAAGCCGTCGCGCAGGGCCTCTACCTCGCCGTGCTGCGCAGACTGACTTTCGTAGCGCATCGCCGCCTGGCCCTCGTAGGCGGCGACCTCGCACAGGCCGGCCAGCCCCGCCGCGGCGTCGAAGAGCCGGCCGCAGCTCGAGGTCGGCGGTGTGTGGGCACTGCCGCCGAGCATCATGGCGATCGCCCCGGCGGCGCGCTGCTGCGGGAATCTTTCCTTGATCTCGCCGCCGCGGCCCAATGCGAAGAGCGCCGCCGCGGCCATGCGCCAGGGCTCGCGCGCCGCCTTGTCGCCGCCCGGCAGCGGAAGTTCGCGCAGGTGGCCGAGGCGGTCGAAGCGTTCATTGTCCACCTGCAGCAGCTCGCCGCCCCATATCCCTTTGTCGGTGCCCATGCCGACGCCGTCGAGGGCGAGGCCCAGCAGCGGCCCCGTCGCGCCGTGCTCCGCCGCCACCGCGGCGATGTGGGCGTGGTGGTGCTGCACGGCGACGGTTTTCAGGCCGCGACCGCGTGCGAAGTCGGCGGCGAAGCGCGTGCCGTGGAAATCCGGATGCAGGTCGTGGGCGACGACTTCCGGTTCGATCTCCAGCAGCTCCATCATGCGCTGCGCGGTCTCTTCCAGCGCACGGCAGGTCGGCGCGTTGTCGAGGTCGCCGATGTGCTGGGAGAGGAAGGCCTCGTCGCCGCGCGTGAGGCAGATCGTGTTCTTGAGGAAGCCGCCGGTGGCGAGGATGGAGGGGCCGGGTTTTGGCAGCTTGATGGGCTGGGGGGTGAAACCGCGGGCGCGGCGGATGAACTGGTTTGCGCGCACCACGCTGTCGTCGACGCGCGTGACGATCTCGCGGTCGTGCATCAGCCAGGCGTCGGCGATGCCGTTCAGCCGCGCCAGCGCCTCGTCGTCCTCGCGCACGATGGGTTCGCCGCCGGGGTTGGCGCTGGTCATGACCAAAGTCAGTCGCTGCGGAACGGCGATCCAGTCGGTGCCGGCCGGCCGGCCCGCCGCCTCGTGGAAGAGCAGGAACTGGATCGGCGTGCACGGCAGCATCGCGCCGAGCTCGGCGAGGCCCGGGGCAATGCCCGGCAGTGCGGCGTCGCAGCCTTCGCGCTTCTGCAACAGCACTACCGGCCGCTCGCGCGATTCGAGCAGGGCACGCTCGGCGTCATCCATTTCGGCGAACTGCACCACCGACGCCGCGTTGGCGAACATCACGGCGAAGGGTTTCTCCTCGCGGTTCTTGCGCTCGCGCAGGCGCGCGACGGCTTCGGCATTGCCCGCGTCGCAGGCGAGGTGATAGCCGCCCAGCCCCTTGACGGCAACGATCTCGCCGCGCTGCAGGCGCGCCAGGGTTTCGGCAATCGGGTCGGCCGCCTTGTCCCGCAGCGAAAGCTGCGGCCCGCACACCGGGCAGGCGTTCGGCTGCGCATGGAAGCGGCGGTCGTTGGGATCGTCGTATTCGCGCCGGCAGGCCGGGCACATCGCGAAAGCCGCCATGCTGGTGTGCGGCCGGTCGTAGGGCAGCCGGCGCGTCAGGGTGTAGCGCGGGCCGCAGTGCGTGCAGTTGATGAAGGCGTGGCGCCAGCGCCGGTTGGCGGGATCGAACAGCTCGGCGAGGCAGTCCGGGCAGGTGGCGGTATCCGGCGTCACCGCGGTATTCGCCGTGCCGTGGCGACTGACTTTTATCTCGAAGCCGCGCGCGTTGCTCGTCGGCGCCTCGGTCGTTTCCACGGAAGTGACGCTCGCCAGTGGCGGCGCTTCCGTCTCCAGCCGGACGATCAGCGCCTCGATCGCATCCGCCGCGCCCTGCGCCTCGATGTCCACGCCCTCGCCGTCGTTGCGCACCCAGCCGGCGAGGTTCAGCTCCTGCGCCAGGCGATAGACGAAGGGCCGGAAGCCGACGCCCTGCACCTGCCCGCGCACGCGGATGCGGCGGCAGACCGAGACGGCGTTGCGGACTGAAACGGTCATCGCAACGTCGCTTCAGAGTTGAACCACGGCGCGCACGGCGACACGGCGCAAGAATATCGAATGATTTCGCCGTGTCGCCTTGTTCGCCGTGGTGAAAGATTTTTCAAGGTTCAGCCCCTCGCCGCGGCGACGCCCTGCTCCAGCCAGGCGAGCCAGCCGTCCATGCCCTCGCCGCTCTTCGCCGAGACCTGCAGCACTTCGATCTTCGGATTGACGCGGCGGGCGTATTCGATGCATTTCGCCGTGTCGAAGGAGAGGTGCGGCAGCAGGTCGACCTTGGTCAGCAGCATGAGGTCGCTCGCCGCGAACATGTTCGGATACTTGAGCGGCTTGTCCTCGCCCTCGGTGACGGAGAGGATCACCACCTTGTGCGCCTCGCCGAGGTCGAATTCCGCCGGGCAGACCAGGTTGCCGACGTTCTCGATCAGCAGCAAGCCGCCCGCCTTCAGATCGAGCCGCTCGAAGGCGTGGCCGACCATGTGGGCGTCGAGGTGGCAGCCCTTGCCGGTGTTCACCTGGATGGCCCGGGCGCCGGTGGCGCGGATGCGCTCGGCGTCGTTGCTGGTCTGCTGGTCGCCCTCGATCACCGCCAGCGGGTGGCGGCCGGCCAGGCGCTTGATGGATTCCACCAGCAGCGTGGTCTTGCCCGAGCCGGGGCTGGAGACGAGGTTGATGGCGAACAGGCCGCGCGCCTTCCATTCCTTGCGGTTGGCGCTGGCGTAGCCGTTGTTCTTGGCGAGGATGTCCTGCTCGATCTGCACCATGCGGCCCGGCGGGAGGCCGGGCGCGTGGGCATGCTCATGGCCATGATGGTGGTGATGCCGGGGCGCATAGCTGAAGCCGCTTGGCGCATGCGTGTGCTCCGGTCCGCCCTCGATCTTCGTTTCGCCCTGGCCGCAGCCGCAAACTGTACACATGTTCCGTTCCTCCGCTTACTCGACTTCGAGTTCCTTCACCCGCATCTCCGTGCCGCCCTGCACCTGCAGCTGGTAGCCGCCGCAGCGCGGGCAGGGGTCGTAGCGCTCCGCCACCGGCACCGTCCGGCTGCACTGCATGCACCAGCTGCTGCCGGGGACGGCGACGATCTCCAGCGCGGCGCCCTCGGCAACGCTGCCGCGCGTCACCGCATCGAAGCAGAAGCGCATCGCCTCCGTCTCGACGCCGGACAGCGCGCCGATCTCCAGCCACACCGTCTTCACGCGCGCGAAGCCCGACTTCGCCGCCTGGTCCTCGATGATCTGCAGGACCCCTTCCGCCAGGCTCATCTCATGCATGCTTCACTTTCAAATCGTAGGCCACGCAGGGATCCAGCGCATGCGCCAGCAGCGCCGCCGCCTGCCGCACCTCGTCCGCGTCGCGCGCCGGGATGCCGGCCAGTCCGCGCACGAAGGCGCCCTGCGGGTGGAAATTCCATTCCGTCGGCGCCACGATGCGGTAGCGCGCCACCTGTCCGCCGTCCATCAGGGCCCAGTGGATCAATACGCCGCGCGCCGTCTCCACCGCCGCCAGGCCGGCGCCGCTGCCGGCCTGCGCCACGCGCAGCCAGGGCGCGTCGTTGACGCCATGGCTGAGGTCGCGCATGCGCCCGGCCAGCCGCGCCAGTTCCTGCAGGCGCGCGAACAGCCGCAGGCCTGCGCTGCGGCCGCGACCGGCCAGCATGGCGGCCACCGCCGGCGCACGGGCCTCGCGCGCCAGCGCCCCGCTTTCGGCCGGCGCGCCGCCCAGGATCGGCGCGGCGGCAAAACCATCGGACGCCTCGATCGCCGAAGCGATCCCGTCGGCCAGCGCCGTCGCCGAAGGCAGCGTCAGCAGGGCCGGCTCGTCCTTTCCCTTGCGCACCGGCGCGGCATCGCGCAGGCGTGCCAGCAGCGGCGCAGCCAACCCACGGCCACGCTCGAGCCAGGCGGCGATGTCCTCCTCGCCGGCCATTTCCAGAAAGCGCGCCGGCGCCATGCCGAGCAGTTCGCTCTCGAGGAAATCCGCCAGGTCGCCCGCCAGCACGCGCCAGGCGCGCAGGTCGCGGAGGTTGCCCGCCTCCGCCCACCAGGCCGTGCCGGAGGCGGCACGCTGGCGCAGGTCGTCGAAGCGCCGGCGCATGGCGATGAAGCGCGCGCTGCGCGCCGGCTCGCCGAGCAGTACCGGCAGGTCGATGAGGAAACGCCAGAGGTGCTCCTGCGCGCACTCCGCCGCCACCGCGAGTTCGCGCAGACGGTCGACCGCGGCGGACATCGGCCGGCCGGCCGCCGCTTCCAGCGCGGCGGCAGCGGCCACGGTCTGGGCCCGTCCGCAGATGCTGTAAAGGAGCGGCACGCTGGCCACGGCCTGGGCCGCCGGTTTGCCTTCCAGCACCCGGCAGGCCAGGATGGGGCGCGACGAATGCACCGTCGTGCCGGTAATCTGCTTGCCATCCCAGGCGACTTCGAACGCCAGCTTGCCTTCCACGATCATGCGCTTTCCATTTCGCAAAGCTCCATGGATAACAAGAAGCATGCCGGCGGCACAGGCTCATCTTGTCTTTTGACTACAAGATGTTACGCGCCAGCACAAGGACATAATCCGGCCGGCGCTGCCAAACCGGACAGGCAACTGGAAAGATACTAACCGGCAGGGGAATTTACGCTCTTTGACCTGGATCAGCCAAAGCGCTGCCATTCGCCGGAAAGCAGGGCTTCGACAAAGCCGGTGGCAGAGGCCAGATGCTCCGCCGCCGCCGTGCCGAGCGGCTCGCCCAGTTCGAAGGCCTGGCCGCGGATCGTCAGCAGCCAGGCCGGCGGCGGCGCGCGGCCGGTCACTTGGCGGAACACCGCCAGCAGCGCCTCCGGCTGCATGGCGTGGGTGGTGTAGCCGACATCCCGCGCCGGCTGCAGTCGGTCGAAGGCGTACGGCGGCACGCAGGACACGCTGGCATCGACGAAGAGCACGCGCTCGCGCCCCTCCAGGTCGAGGGCATGCTCGGGCTGCAGCTGGAAGTCGGTGAGCAGATCCACTTCGCCCCACTCGGGATGGCCGGGCTGCGCCGCCGCGATGCGCTCGAGCAGCGCCGGGCCCAGCGCGTCGTCGCCGCGGGACGGATTGCCCCAGGCGAACAGCAGCGTGCTCATGCGCCCAGGGTGAAGAAGAACGTCGCGCCCTCGCCGGCCCGGCTCTCCGCCCAGACGCGGCCGCCGTGCCGCTCGACGATGCGCTTGACGACGGCCAGGCCGATGCCGGTGCCGGCGAAATCCTCCGCCCGGTGCAGGCGCTGGAAGACGCCGAACAGCTTGCCGGCATGCTCGCCGTCGAAGCCGACGCCGTTGTCGCGCACGAAATAGACGCGCCGTCCCGCCTCGTCGCGGCAGCCGATCTCGATGCGCGGATGTTCCTGCCCCGCCGAGAACTTCAGGGCGTTGCCGATCAGGTTGATCCACGCCTGCCGGATCATGACGGGGTCGCAGGCGGCCTTGCCCAGTTCGCCCACCACGATCCCGGCGTTCGGATACGGCTCGGCCAGCTCGGCGACGACGCCGCGCACCAGCGGCGTCATGAGGACCTCCTTGACGATGAAGTCGCTGCGGCCGAGGCGGGTGAAGTCGAGCATGTCGTCGATCAGCTCGCCCATGCGCACGGCGCCGGCCTTGATGCGCTCCAGCAGTTCGCGGCTCTCCGGGCTGAGCGCCTGCTCGTCCTCCTCCAGCACCGTCGCATAACCGTTGATGGCGCGCAGCGGCGTGCGCAGGTCGTGGGAGATCGAATAGGAGAACGACTCCAGCTCCTTGTAGGCGCGCTGCAGCTCGGCGGTGCGTTCGGCGACCTTTTCCTCCAGCGCGGCAGCGAAGTCGCGCATGGTTTCCTCGGCCCGCTTGCGCCCGGTGATGTCGAGGTGCGTGCCGACGGCGCGCAGCGGCGCGCCCCGGGCATCGCGCTCGATGACGCGGCCGCGGTCGAGCACCCAGATCCAGGCGCCGCTCTTCGCCTTCATGCGGTGCTCGGTCTCGTAGGCAGGCGTGCGGCCCTCCAGGTGGGCGTCGAGCACCTCGCGCACGTGCGGCATGTCGTCCGGGTGCACCAGCCGCCCCCATGAGCTGACGTGCGGCTCGATCTCGTCGAGACGGTAGCCGAGCATCTGCGCCCAGCGCTCGTTGAAGACCACCTTTCCGGTCGGCAGGTCCCAATCCCACAGACCGAGGTCGGCCCCGTGCAGGGCCAGCTTCAGCCGCTCCTCGCGCTCGGCAAGCTCGTCCACCATGCGCTCGCGCTCGCGCCGGCGCTGGCGCAGCGTCCGGCCGACCGCGCCGATGCCGAGCATGCCGATCAGCCAGATGCCCCCATGCGACAGGCTCAACTCGAACCCTTCCTCTTCGTACTGGCTCCGGTAGGGCGCCAGCGGCACGCTGACGCCGATGCCGCCGCGCACCTCGCCGACGCGCGTGTAGCCGAGGACGGCATGGCACTTGATGCAGCCCTCCTCCATGACCATCGCCTGGATGTAGCGCATGTAGGGCTTGCCGCCGATCTCGCTCACCGCCCAGGCTTCGGTGCGCTCCCCGCGCACGAAGGCCTCCAGCTGGGCGCGCTCCCAGTCGTCGGGCGCATTGCCCGGATTGAGGTATTTCAGCCCGGTGATGCGGCCGCGGACGCCGTAGGTTTCCGCGTACTCGTCCATCATCTGCCGCAGCATGGAGGCGGGGTTGAGCAGGGTCAGCCGCTGGCCGTCCGACGTGACCACGTCCCGCTGGGGCACGTGCGACAGCCAGGGCACCGGCTGCTGCCTTTCGGTGACGGGAACATAGACGCCGCCGTGGTTCGTTCCCCAGCGGCGGAAGGTGATGTCCTTGTTGAAGTTGGCCTGGGCCTCGCTGCGGGCGAGGCTGAACATCTGCTCGCGCTCGCGATAGACGTTCCAGCCGAGGGAGGTCAGGATCGTCAGCGTCCAGCCGACGACGATCAGGGCGGCCAGTGGAAAGGGCTTGTTGTTCATATCGGTCGCCGCGCCGGAGCCATGCCTTGCTTCTTACGGAGAATCCCGGCCAGATTTCAGGCCGCGCGGGACAGGCGGCCGACGGTCCTCCCCGACGCGTCGAGCAACTCCAGCTCAAGGGGCATCTTGCCCAGCGCGTGCGTCGCGCAGGACAGGCAGGGATCGAAGGCGCGGATGGCGACCTCGATGTGGTTGAGCAGGCCTTCGGTCAGCGTGCGGCCGTCGAGGTACTGCCGCGCCACCTGGCGCACCGCCTCGTTCATGGCCTGGTTGTTGTGGGTGGTCGACACGATCAGGTTGGCGCTGACGATCTGGTCGTCCTCGTTCACGCGGTAATGGTGGATCAGCGTGCCGCGCGGCGCCTCGATGACGCCGACGCCGCGCAGCTGCGGCTCGCCGCGCACGACGAGGTCGCCGCCGGAGAGGTCGTTGTCGAGCAGCAGCTCCTTGATGCCCTCGGCCGCGTGCAGCATCTCGATCATGCGCGCCCAGTGGTAGCCGAGCGGCGCCGACAGCGCCGCGCCGCCGTCGAAGGCCTTGAAGGCGAGGCGCTCGGCCTCGGCCAGCGCCGTCGGGATGAAGTCGCAATGCGCCACCCGCGCCAGCGGGCCGACGCGGTACCAGCCGGCCTCGCTGCCCCGCTCCACGATGAAGGGGAACTTCATGTAGGACCAGGGCTTCACTTCCTCGTGGATCAGCTCGTAGTAGCTCTGGTAGTCGGCATGGTCGAAAATCGTGCCGCCCCTGGCGTCGGTGGCGCGCAGGCCGCCGTGGTAGAGGTCGAGCGCGCCGTCGGCGCGCACCAGGCTGAGCCGGCCCGAATCGAAGCGGCCGAAGGATGCGTAGAGCCGGGCGTTGTCGGCGAACAGCTTGCCGACGATGGCGACCGCCTCGCGGCTCCAGGCAATGATGGTGTCGATCTCGCCCAGCAGTTCGGCGCGCTCTGCGCGGGTCAGGTTCTTGTTCACCCCGCCCGGCACCGAGCCGGTGCCGTGCACGCGCTTGCCGGCGGTGTGGCGGATGATCTCCTGGCCGTATTTCCGCAGCAGCACGCCCTTCCTCGCCACGTCCGGCGCGACGGCGGCGACCTGGACGACGTTGCGCTTCGCAACGTCGGCATCGAAGCCGAACAGCAGGTCGGGCGAGGCGAGGTGGAAGAAATGCAGCGCATGCGACTGCAGGATCTGGCCGAGGTGCATCAGGCGGCGCATCTTCTCGGCGGTGGGCGTCAGCTGCTTCGCGCCGACGATGATGTCGAGCGCCTTCGAGGCCGCCAGGTGGTGCGACACCGGGCAGATGCCGCACAGGCGCTGCACCATCACCGGCACTTCCCAGTAGGGCCGGCCCTGGATGAACTTCTCGAAGCCGCGGAACTCGACGATGTGCAGGCGCACCTGGTGCACGCGGTCGTCGGCGTCGAGCAGGAGGGTCACCTTGCCGTGGCCCTCGACGCGCGACACCGGTTCGATGACGACGCGCTTGAGGCTCTCGGGATGGGCGGCGGTTTCGAGGTTGGCCATAAAGAACCCTTAACCACAGAGGCACAGAGACACAGAGAAAACCCTTGTATCGCTCTTCTCTGTGCCTCCGTGTCTCTGTGGTGAGTGGTTTTCAATCATAGTGCAGCATGTCGTAGTCGAGCTTCGGCTCGCGGCCGGCGGCGAGGTCGGTGAGGAACTTCCAGATGGCGTCGGCCGGCGGCGGGCAGCCGGGCAGGAAATAATCGATGCGCACCACCTCGTTGATCGGATGCACCTTGTCGAAGGGCAGCGGCAGCTCCGGGTCGTTGGGGATCTGGCCGTTCTCCAGGCCGATGCCGTAGCTGTACACCTCCTGGAAGCAGTCCCACAGGTCGACGTTGTTGCGCCAGGCCGGGATGCCGCCGGTGATGGCGCAGGCGCCCATCGCGACGAGGATCCTGCAGTTCCTGCGGAACTCCTTCAGCACGTGCACGTTCTCGGCGTTGCACACGCCGCCCTCGACGATGCCGATGTCGCAGGGGCCGCAGTGCTTGATGTCGGTGATCGGCGAGCGGTCGAACTCGACCACCTTGACCAGCTCGAACAGCTTCTCGTCGATGTCGAGCAGCGACATGTGGCAGCCGAAGCAGCCGGCCAGCGAGCAGGTGGCGACCTTGAGTTTCTTCGGCTCAGTCACGCTTCGGCCTTTCCATGCCCGCCACCGGCACCTCGGCGATGTCGTGGTGGTCGTAGAGCCGCTTGCCGATCGGCACGGTGAAGCCGTGCCGCTTGCGGATGATGGCGCCGGTCGGGCACACCTCGGCGGCGCGGTCGGTGACGGAGAGATTCGTGTCGGCCAGGCGCCCGCTCGCCGAGTTGACGATCAGGCGCGCCTTGATGCCGCGCCCGCCGATGCCGAAGACGTTCTTGCCGTCGACGTCGCGGCTGGCGCGCACGCACAGCTCGCAGAGGATGCAGCGGTTGCGCTCCAGCAGCACGTCCGGGTGCGAGGCGTCGACGTCGCGCGCCGGGTAGAAGTGCGTGAAATGCGGCGTCAGCATGCCGAGGTGGTAGGCCACCGCCTGCAGCTGGCAGTTGCCGCTCTTCTCGCAGGACGGGCAAACGTGGTTGCCCTCGACGAAGAGCATCTGCGTCAGCGCGCGCCGGTCGGCGTTGAGCGCCTCGGTCTCGCTCTCCACCGCCATGTCCTCGGCCGCGCGGTTGGTGCAGGCGGCGCCGAGCCGCCCGCCGATGTTCACCGTGCACAGCTTGCACGAGCCGTGCGGCTTGAACTCGGGGTGATGGCACAGGTGCGGGATGTAGACGCCCGCCGCGGCGGCCGCCTCCATGATGGTCTCGCCCTCCTCGAAGGGGATCACCTTGCCGTCGAGGGTAAATGTCTTAGTCATTGTCGAGGTGCGCCCATTCGTCGTCGCGGCCGGTGATCAGGCGCGCGGTCTGCAGGGCGCCGTCGAGGTCGAAGGCCGGCTCGAAGTCGAGGCGCTTCAGCCGCTTCTCGTAGGCGTCGGGGAACTTCTCCATGGTCTGCACCACCGGGTTGGCGGCGGTGTGGCCGAGGCCGCAATGGGCCGTGCCGCGCAGGACGTGCATGATGTGCTTCATCTCGTTCATGTCGTAGGCCGAGCCCTTGCCCGCCGCCAGCTTGTCCATGATGTTCCTCAGCAGCGAGGTGCCGACGCGGCACGGCGTGCAGAAGCCGCAGCTCTCGTGGGCGAAGAAGTGCGTGAAGTTGCGCGCCACCTCGAACATGTCGCGCTCGCGCGAGAAGACCATGAAGGCGCCGGCCGTGGCGAGATCCTCGAAGGCGATGCGGCGGTCGAACTCGCGGAAGGAGATGCAGGTGCCCGACGGCCCGGAGACCTGCACGGCATGGGCGTCCTCGGCGCCGCAGTCGATGAGGATCTGCCGCACCGAGACACCGAAGGGATATTCATACACGCCCGGCCGCTTGCAGTCGCCGGAGATCGAAATCAGCTTGCTGCCGGCCGACTGCGGGGTGCCTAGCGAGGCGAACCAGGCGCCACCCTTCTCGGCGATCTTCGCCGCGCAGGCGAAGGTCTCGACGTTGTTCACCACCGTCGGCTGGTTGCGGTAGCCGCAGCGGTCCGGGAAGGGCGGGCGGTTGCGCGGCTTGCCCGGCTTGCCCTCCAGCGACTCGATCAGCGCCGACTCCTCGCCGCAGATGTAGGCGCCGGCGCCCAGATGAATTTCGATGTCGAAGTCGAAACCCTGCTCGCCCAGGATGTTCCGCCCCAGCAGGCCGGCCTCCCGCCGTCCCGCCAGGACTGACTTTAGTTTCTCCAGCAGGTTCCTGTACTCGCCGCGCAGGTAGAGCAGGCCCTGGCGCGCGCCGATGACGCGGGCGCACACCGTCATGCCCTCGAACACCAGGTCGGCGTGGCTGGCGAGCAGCACGCGGTCCTTGAAGGTGCCCGGCTCGCCCTCGTCGGCGTTGCACACCACGTAGTGCGCCTCGCCCTCGGCCTTGCGGCAGCTCGCCCACTTGACGGCGGTCTTGAAGCCGGCGCCGCCGCGGCCGCGCAGATTGGATGCGTCGATCTCCGCCAGCGTCGTCTCGGCGCCGCGCGACAGCGCCGCTTTCAGGGCGGCACCGGGCGCGAACGCCTCGCCCGTCAGCGGGCCGGGTTTGCGCAGGTTGTCGGGAATCTCGAACAGCATCGGCGGCCACTCGGCCAGCGGCTTCCTCGCCCGGATCAGCTCGGCGACGAGGTCGAGCCGCGCCTTGTCGAGCGACGGGATGGCGTAGCCGTTCACCAGCATCGCCGGCGCCTGGTCGGCCAGACCGATGTCGGCGGTGTCGTCGACATACACCAGCCCGTCCTCGGACAGCTTGCGCGGCTCCAGCCAGAGCCGCTCGCAGAAATACTGCTTGAGCGCCTCCTTGCCGGCCATCCGGTCGATGATGTTGTCCGAGAAGAGGATCTCGTAGGCGCCATGCGACTCGGCGTGGAAGAAGGCGTAGAAGCTGGCCGTCGACTCGATGCGCACGCGCGGCACGTCGAGCAGCTTCGCCAACCGGTCGAGGGTATCCGACGGAATCGTGCCGCAGGAATCCTGCACCTCGCGCAGGATCTGCACCAGGTTGGCGGGATCGTGGTGCCAGCGGGCGACGATCCCCGGCAGGTCGCAAACGTCTTGGGCGGACATGTTCCGGCGGGCGACTGGAAGTTCCATTCAAATTACTTGCATTTAACCGCGATGGATTGACGCAGGTCAATCATCCTTTCGAGCGGTGCGAAAAGGACTGCGGATGCCGGACGGATGCCGTTCCGATATCATTGCCCTGGCTGCCGGCGCGCCCGGCCGCCGCCACGCTACGGGTTTCCCTGACAACCTCACGCAAAGGAAACAGCCATGCCCCGGACCGCCCGCTTCCTCGCCCCCCTGCTCCTCTCCGCCCTGCTCGCCGGCCCCGCGCTGGCCGCGGATGCCGCCGCCGAGAAGGACCCGCTGCGCGCCGTGCTCCTCGAGAGCAAGGAAAAGAACCGCGGCGTCGCCATCCACGCCAACGGCCTCAGCATCAACGCCGTCGTCGTCTCGGTGGACGAGCGCTACGTCGTCGCCCGCAGCCAGCAGTCGAGCCGCATCGTCATCCGCCTCGACCGCATCGACGGCGTATCGGCGTTCTTCTGAGCGCCGCCGTGAAGAAGCGCGCCCTGCCGCTCGGCCGCGTCTACGGCCTGCTCGAGCCGGGCCCGGTGCTGCTGATCACCACCGCCCGCAAGGGCAAGGCGAACGTCATGGCGCAGTCCTGGCACTGCATGATGGAGTTCGAGCCGCCGCTGGTGGGCTGCCTCATCAGCGGCCGCAACCACAGCTTCGACGCCCTGGTGGCGACGCGGGAATGCGTGCTCAACATCCCGACGGCGAAGCTGCTCGACAAGGTGGTCGGCGTCGGCACCTGCTCCGGCCGCAAGGCGGACAAGTTCGCCAAGTTCGGCCTGACGCCGCGGCCGGCCGAAACGGTCGGCGCGCCGCTCATCGACGAGTGCTACGCCAGCCTGGAGTGCAAGGTCGTCGACACGCGCCTGATGAACCGCTACAACTTCTTCGTGCTGGAAGTGGTGAAGGCCTGGGTCGACCCGAAGGAGAAGGAACCGCGCACCCTGCACCACCGCGGCGGCGGGCGCTTCATGGTGGCGGGAAAGACCCTGCGCACGACCTCGCGGATCAAGTAGGGGCACCCCCTCTCCCGCCGGGGAGAGGGTCGGGGTGAGGGGCAAACAAAAGTCAGTCCCTACGACACGGCGCCGGGGGCTTTGCGGTATGTTTGCGGCGTCCCCTGCATCCATTGACGGAGGCCCCATGCAGCATTTCGCCAGCGACAACTGCGCGGGCATCTGCCCCGAAGCCCTGCAGGCCCTGCTCGCCGCCAACGACGGCCATGTGCCGGGCTACGGCGAGGACGACTGGACGCGGCGCGTCTCCGACCGCCTGCGCGCGCTGTTCGAGACCGATTGCGACGTCTACTTCGTCTTCAACGGCACGGCCGCCAACTCGCTGGCGCTGGCCTCGCTGTGCCAGAGCTACCACAGCGTGATCTGCCACGAGCTGGCGCACGTCGAGACGGACGAATGCGGCGGACCGGAATTCTTCTCCAACGGCTCCAAGCTGCTGACCGTCCGCGGCGAGGGCGGCAAGCTCACGCCCGAGGCCGTGCGCAAGACGATCACGCGGCGCAGCGACATCCACTTCCCCAAGCCGCGCGTGGTGACGCTGACGCAGGCCACCGAGGTCGGTACCGTCTACCGTCCCGCCGAGGTGGCGGCCATCGCCGAGCTGGCGCACGCCCACGGGCTGCGCGTGCACATGGACGGCGCCCGCTTCTGCAACGCCGTCGCCGCGCTCGGCGCCGCCCCGGCCGAGATCACCTGGCGCGCCGGCGTCGACGTGCTCTGCTTCGGCGGCACCAAAATGGGCCTGCCGGTGGGCGAGGCCGTGGTCTTCTTCGACCGCAAGCTTTCCGAGGACTTCGCCTGGCGCTGCAAGCAGGCCGGCCAGCTCGCCTCGAAGATGCGCTTCCTCTCCGCGCCGTGGCTGGGCATGCTCGAAGGCGGCGCCTGGCTGCGCCACGCCGCCCACGCCAACGCCATGGCGCAGCGGCTCGCGGCCGGCCTCGCCGCCATCCCCGGCGCGCGGCTGCTCTTCCCGGTCGAAGCCAACGGCGTCTTCGTCGCCCTGCCGGACAGCGTGCAGCAAGGACTGCGCGAACGCGGCTGGCGCTTCTATACCTTCATCGCCGCCGGCGGCGCGCGCCTCATGTGCGCCTGGGACACCCAACCGGAAAGTGTCGACGCCCTGCTCGCCGATCTGCGGGAGCTGACTTCCTGAAACCAGCGTGCTGCAGAATTTCTTGTGCTGCGTTGTTAACTCGATCCTGGGTTGACTGAACTTGTTTGGCCTTCCCCCGTTTTCCCGGA
>PQAF01000028.1 GCA_003105015.1 Rhodocyclales bacterium
AACGAGGCTGTAGAAAAACCTTCATGCTGGCATCCTGCCGTGAACCAAATGGAATATCAAGGCTCGAAGGGGTATTCGGTTTGGGGAGGAGAGGATGGCGCGCTACAAGCCTATCGATACCGGTCCGCGGTTTCTGGCGGTCGATCTGGAGCGCCAGCTCCTGCCGGGGAGTTTCGAGCATGCCCTGCACCATTTGATCGACCATGAGATCGATCTCTCCGGCTTCGATGCCCGCTACCGCAACGACCGGACGGGCGCGGCGGCCTACCCGCCGGGGATGCTGCTCAAGGTCGTCTTGTTCGCCTACAGCCAGGGCATCGTCAGCAGCCGGGCCATCGAACGTGCCTGCCGCGAACACGTCACTTTCATCGCCCTGTCGGGCGACAGCGCGCCTCACTTCACGACGATTGCCGCCTTCGTCAGCAGCCTGGCCGTCGAGATTGCCCCGCTCTTTGCCCAAGTGCTCTACCTGTGCGACCGGCAGGGGTTGATCGGCCGCCAGATGTTCGCCATCGACGGGGTGAAGCTGCCCAGCAATGCCGCCAAGCAGAAGAGCGGTACGCGGGCCGATTTCGCGCGCCAGGCCGGCAAGCTCGAGGCGGCGGCGCGGACCATGCTCGCCCGTCACCGTGAAGAAGACTGCCGCGCAATTGAGCCGGATCCGGCTGTCAAGTCAGTGCAACGCATCGAGCGGCTCATGCGCGACGCTGCGCAAATCCGCCGCTGGCTTGCCGCCAACCCGGATGACCGGCGCGGATCGAAGGGCAGCATCAGGAAGAGCAACCGCACCGACAACGAGAGCGCCAAGATGGCCACCGACAAGGGCGTGGTCCAGGGCTATTGCGCGGTGGCGGCGGTCGATGCCCAACACCAGATCATCGTCGAGGCGCAAGCCTGGGGCACGGGGAGCGAACAGGCCTTGCTGCTGCCGGTGATCGAGGCGATCGAGCCGCTCCTGACAGATGGCTCCCTCATCACGGCGGATGCCGGCTACCACTCGGAGGCCAACCTCAAGGTCTTGGCCGAGCGGCGTATCGCGGCGCTCATCGCCGACACTGGCATGCGCGGGCGCGACGAACGCTTCAAGGATCGCGCCCGCTACAAGGCGCTGCCCGATCCGCTCTACGACAAAGCGCACTCGAAGAAGACCGCCCGCCACTACCGCCCGGACGATTTCAGCTACGACCCCGAGGCCGGCACCTGCCTCTGCCCGGCTGGCAAATCCCTCTACCGGAACGGCGCGAACTGCCTCCACAACGGCTTTGTTGCGGTGAAGTTTCAGGGCGCGCTCAGAGACTGCGTCCCCTGCAGCCATCGCAACCGCTGCCTGCGCACGCCGGAGAAGACGAAGACCCGGCAGGTCTGTTTCTTCCGCGGCAAGGCGAGTGGCACGCCGCCTAGCTACACCGAGATCATGCGCCGGGCCATCGACAGCCCGCAGGGACGTGCCCTCTACGGGCGGCGCTTCGCCACGGTGGAGCCGGTCTTCGCCAACCTCCGCCACAACAAGGGCCTCGACCGCTTCACGCTGCGCGGCCGAAAGAAGGTCGATGCGCAGTGGAAACTCTTCTGTATGGTGCACAACATCGAGAAGCTGGCGCACCACGGGTTCGCGACGTAGCGGCACGGGAAGTAAAGGCCGCTCGCGCAAAAGTCAGTCTGCGCAGGACGGCGCGATAAACTTGCTTGAAATGGAAAACGGCGTGGAAATCTTCCGCGCCGTTTTTTTTACGTCTTGCTGAGAGTGAAAAAAGGGGTTTTTCTACAGCTTCAACGTGCTAGGTGAGGGGCCGCCGGAGCGGCGTAGCCGCGGAGGGAACCGGCAAGCCCTGCTTGCCGGCGGTCCCTCTCGACCGGTGGGTTGGGCGACATCACCTTCGGTTGGCGGTTTGTTTCCATAACATTAACAATAAGAGCCATGCAGTTGAGGCTAAGAAGGCCCTAGCAAAAACGTCTGACCAAAATGCAGTCGGTTCCACAGATTGCACAATAAGTCGTCCGGTGCCTGTCTTCGAAAGAGAGTACGTTTGTCCTTCAAACACCGATATGAAAGGCCCGAGCGTTAATGTGCATGCAACGAGGAAGACAATAGCTAGGCATGCCCATGTGGCAATTCGTTCGAGCTGGCTCACAGAACGCGCTTGTTTGTGAACAGCGATAGGAGGGGCCGAATCGGATGATTCCTTTGTTTCACCTTCATTCGGAAATTTGGAAGGCGCCATCTATGTTGCCCAACGTTTGAAATCACCGGCGTTGCGCGGCTTCATCGCGCAGCGTCCGGTGGATTGATGGGTTGGGCCACAGTTCACTTTGTCCCCAATTCAAATCGATACCATGCATCGACTGTGAGCTTCGTGGGATTACTAAAAAGCTCTTTAGTCACTGCCACAGTTGTGAAATGAACGATCAATGATTCATCTTCGGCTTTCGTGTAGAGCAGGCGTACTTGCCTACAGTCGAAGGGAGGCGACGCCAAATTGTCGCAGTTCCCGATTTGTCTGAGGTTTATCGACCAGCCGTCTTTACAGGTCAAGTTTCGATTGAAGGTCGCCCGATCCAGGGGCGCCACGTTGTCCCCTTCAATTCGGACGTTTACGACACCGGTCTTTACATCATGCTTAAAAGTGGCCGCTAGGGGATTGCCTCGAAGCGACATTCTGTTGAAAGCGGCCCGATCAAGCGTGGCGGCTCCACCTCTGTCCGGGAGGTCAGCCTGTCCGTGATATTTATACGTACCTGATAAAGATATGCATGTTCCTTCCGTTCCAGTCATTGGTTTCGGCCAGTCGCTCGGATACGCGGTCTGAGCCCAAGCACCCGACGTGATTACGCTTAAGAGGGAGATATTAATAAATAGGCGATACATATGTGGCCCAACTAAAAGTGGACAGCCTAAATGACGGGAAATAATCCGTCATTGGCTTCTCTATATTGGATAAAGATGGGCTATTAAGCATAAAAATCATGGCACTAGAAAAAAATAGGGGGCCTAAATTCCGAAGACAAAACCTTCATATCCGCCAATCCTTCTGGAGCACCGCAATCTGCATACCGGAACGGCATATGTAGTATGAATTAGACGACACGTTTTCCTTTGTGGCAAGCGTCATTCCGGCCGTAACAGCCAGGCTTGTTCAAATGGATCGTGGCGCGCACGGTTGCGCCGTGCCGCAGGGACTGACTTTTACTTGCCGGAGCCGCAGCTGGCGTTGAGCTTGCCTTCCTGGAGCTGGATGTTCGGCGGCAGGTCGCCGCAGAGCTTGGCCAGGTCGGCGGCGGCGGCGTCGAGGGCGGCGCGCCAGCCACCGGGGCGGGTGGCGGTGTAGTTCACCATGGTGCGCCCCTGCGTGCCGGTGGAGCGGATGTGGAACCAGTTGACCTGCGGGCCGGCGCAGTCGGTGCGGCGCACGTTGGAGATGTCGGTGCGCTTGATCTGCCCGCCCGCGGCGGCGCAGAGGGCGTCGAGGTCGGCGGCTTCGTCGGCGCGGGCGGGGCCGAGGCAGAGCAGGGTGAGGAGGAGGACGAGGCGTTTCATGGGAGTGATTATAGCCCTCTCCCCCGGCCCCTCTCCCGCTCGCGGGAGAGGGGAGAAGGGCTGCCCCCTCTCCCCGGCCCTCTCCCCCGATTCCGGGGGAGAGGGGGTTAAGTGGAGCGGCGTCGCTTCAGCCAGAGCAGGGCGCTGGCGAAGGCGCTCACGGCGACGAAGGGGATGGCGATCTGGTTGAGCACGGTCCAGCCGGCGCTGGTGACCAGCACGCCGGAGCCGAACGAGGAGCCGGCCATGGCGAAGAACATCAGGAAGTCGTTGAGGCCCTGGGTCTTGGCCTTCTCCTCGGGGGCGTAGGCCTCGGTGAGCAGCGTGGTGCCGCCGATGTAGAGGAAGTTCCAGCCGACGCCGAGCAGCAAGAGCGCCCACCAGAAGTGCATCAGGGTGATGCCCTGCACGGCGATGGCGATGCAGGCGGCCATGAGGAGGGCGCCGGCGAAGAGGACGTTGAGCACGCCGAAGCGGGCGATCAGGTGGCCGGTGAAGAAGCTCGGCGCGAACATGCCGATGACGTGCCACTGCAGGACGAAGGCGGTGTCGCCGAAGCCGAGGCCGCAGAAGTCCATGGCCAGCGGCGTGGCGTTCATGAGCAGGTTCATCACGCCGTAGCCGACGGCGGCCGCCAGCGCGGCGACGATGAACACCGGCTGGCGCGCGATCTCGCTTAAGGGACGCCCGCCGCCGTGCTGCTCGGACTGACTTTGCGGCGGGAAGCGCAGGCTCGAAGCGATGGCCATGGCGACGAGGGCGAAGCCGATCAGCGAGGCATACGAGGCGAGGTACTGCGGCGCGACGAGGTCGCGCGTCACCTTGCCGACCGCCGGGCCGAGGAAGCCGCCGACGATGCCGCCGGCCAGCGTCAGCGAGATGGCGCGGCTCTTCCAGTCGGCCGGCGCCACCTCGGCTGCAGCGAAGCGCAGGTACTGGCCGAAGGCCTGGTAGATGCCGGAGCAGAAGGTGGCGGCGCAGAGCAGCCAGAAGCTCTGCAGGTAGATCGCCAGCGCGCCGATGGCGCCGCCGAGCATGCCGCTGAAGGCGCCGAGCATGAAGCCGGCGCGGCGGCCATGGAGGCGCATGAAGTGCGAGGCAGGCAGGGTTGATACCGCCGAGCCGAGCACGTAGCCGACCACCGGCAGGGTGGCGAGGCGCTTGTCCGGCGCCAGCGCGTAGCCGGCCAGCGCGTTGATGGCGACGAGGGTGACGCCGTTGGTGAGCAGCAGGGCCTGGCAGGCGGCGAGGAGGGCGACGGCGCGGCGGGGAGCGGGCATGTTCGGTTCCGGGGTGCGTTCAGAAAACCAGCACCTTGTCCGCCCAGGCGGTCCATTGCGCCAGTTCGTCCAGGGTGCCGCGATGGATGCCTTCGCCGATCTCTTCGGCGGCGATGCCGCGCGCGTCGAGGCAGGTGCCGCAGGCGGCCACCTCGCCGCCGGCGCGGGCGACGCGGCCGAGCATGTGCAGCACGTTGTAGTAGCCCTCGGGCACCTTCTGCCCGGCCTTGGCGCCGCCGGCGGCGTCGCCCATGAGGAACAGGCGCACGGTCTGGTGCTCCATGCGCGCCAGCGCGCCGGCCAGGCGCAGGCCGTTGTAGGTCGGCTCGGCGCCGTACGGGGCGCCGTTGAGGATGAACAGGGTGTTCATGGCGGTCCTCCTTTTCTAGACTTCGACGGGGAGCCCGCCTGCGCGCCACTCGGCCACGCCGTCGGACAGCTTGGTCGCACGGAAGCCGCGCTTCTTCAGCAGGGCGACGGCCTCCGAGGACATCAGGCAGAAGGGGCCGCGGCAGTAGGCGACGACGGGCTTGTTCTTCGGCAGTTCGCGCAGGCGGGCGCGCAGCTCGGCGAGGGGGATCGAGCGGGCCTTGGGCAGGTGGCCGGCCGCGTATTCCTCGGCCGGGCGCACGTCGATGACGATCAGCTCGCCGCGCGCCGCGCGGCGCAGCAGGGTGGCGCGGTCGGTGCCGATGAGGGCCTCGTCGGGCGCCGCCAGGGATTGCAGGGCGGTCTGCAGTTCGAGCAGGCGCTCCTCGGCCAGGGCGCGCAGGTTCACCCAGACATCCGCCACGTGCGCGTCGGCGAGCCGGTAGTAGACGTATTTCCCGTCGCGCCGCGCCTCGACCAGGCGCGCCTGGCGCAGCGCCTTCAGGTGGGCGCTGGCGAGCTTGACGCTGCAGCGGGCGGCCTCGGCCAGCGCGTCAACGGTCTTCTCGCTCTGGCACAGCAGTTCGATCAGCTCCAGCCGCTTCGGGCTGGCCAGCGCCTTGCCGATGCGGCTGACCTGTTCGTACAGGGTGTCTCTCATGACGGGCTATCATTCTAACGATTGTTGGAATGATAGCCGCGCCGGCGCCGGGGCGCAAGCGGAAATCGGGCGGGGCTACTCGACCAGGTCGCGGTAGGCGTGCCAGGTGGCGTGGCCGAGGATGGGGCCGGCGATGAGCATGCCGGCGAGGAAGGTGACGAGGCCGAGGCCGCCGAGCAGCGCGATGAGGCCGGCCCAGACGAACATGGCGGCCGGATTGGCGGCCAGCGCGCGCACGCTGGTGATGGCGGCGGTGATGGCGTCGAGGTTGCGGTCGAGCATCAGCGGGATGGTGATCAGGCTGATGGCAAAGGCGATCAGGGCGAACAGCCCGCCGATGGCGAAATAGGCGGCGAGGAAGCCGAGGTGGTCGGTGGAGATGACGTGGCGCAGGAAGCCGCTCATGCTCGGCATCTCGCCGGAGTAGAAGAGGGCGAAGGTGACCATTGAGGCGCGCGCCCAGACCAGGAACAGCACCAGCAGCACGGCGGTGAAGATGCCGAGGTTGCTGGCGTTGCCCTTCCAGGCCATCAGGGTCGGCCCCAGGCTGCAGGGCTGGTGCTTCTCGTTGCGGCGGCTGATTTCGTAGAGCCCGATGGCGAAGAAGGGGCCGAGGATGAGGAAGCCGGAAGTGACGGCGGCGATGTACTCGGGCGCGCCGCCGAGGGCCAGCACCATCAGCGCGCCGCCGCCGATGAAGCAGAAGCCGTAGAACAGGCTGGCGACGGGGCAGGAGAGCAGATCGCCCCAGCCGCGCTTCAGCCACTGCAGCGGCTGCTCGACCGGAACGTCGCGGATCTTCGGAAAGGCCGGATACACCCCGGCCGGGGTCTCCTGCTGGGCCATCGTCTTGTCTCCTCTCTATGCCCCCGGTCCTTGCCGGATGCTTTATATATGAAACGATTCTAGCGGGGGGATTTCAGGGAAGCAAGAAGTATTGCCCCTCTCCCCAACCCTCTCCCCGCAAGCGGGGCGAGGAGCGGTTTTGCTCCCCTCTCCCGCTTGCGGGAGAGGGGCCGGGGGAGAGGGTGTTCTCAGGCCTGGACGCGGATGCGGCCGGCCAGGGCGATGGCCAGCACGGCGACGGCCGTCGCCAGCCAGCCGACGATGTCGTAGCGCACGATGTGGCCGGCGGCGTCCTGGGCGATGATGAGGCCGCCGACCCAGGCGGCGATGCCGGAGGCAAGCTGCTGGGTGGCGCCGGTGATGGAGAGGAAGGTGCCGCGCAGCCGCGGCTGCGCCGCCGAGGTGACGATGGCCATGGCCGGCACCATGCGCCCCGGCACGAGGATGAAGAACAGCGTCGACACGACGATCATCAGCCACAGCGGGATCGGCACCAGGTGGGTCTGGATCAGCAGCGGCGCCATCGCCAGCAGGGCGACGATGCGGTAGACGCGCACCTTGCCGTGGCGGTCGGCGAGGCGGCCGATCAGGCGCGAGGTGAAGAAGGTGGCGGTGCCGCCGGCGAGGTAGAGGAGGTAGAGGTCGTCCTGGCGTATGCCGACGTTGGCCACCGAGTAGAGCGTGATGTAGGGGATCACCATGAAGCTGGAGAGCATGATCAGCGCGATGAAGAGCAGCGCGCGCAGGTGGTTGGCGTCGCGCAGCACCGCGCCCATGGCGGCGAGCGGATGGACGCGCTCCGCCTCGCTGACGATGGCCGAGGGCAGATGGCCGCGCAGCGCCGGCAGCATCTTCCAGCCGAGGACCAGCAGGCCGGCGGCCATGGCGGCGATGAAGAGGAAGGGGAAGCGCCAGCCGAAGTGGCTGGCGAGGTAGAGCGAGAGCGGCACGCCGGCGACGGTGGACAGGGCGAAGGCCGACATGATGGTGCCGCTGGCGCGGCCGCGCCGCTCGAAGGGGATCAGGTCGCCGACCATGGTCTGCACCATCGAGCCGAGCACGCCGCCGAAGGCGCCGGCGGCGCAGCGCGCGGCGAGCAGCGCCAGGTAGCCGGGCGCCAGGCCGCAGGCCAGCGTGGCCAGGGCGAACAGGCCGAACATCGTCAGCAGCAGGCGCTTCCTCTCGAAGCGGTCGACGAAGGTGGCGGCGAGCACGCCGGAGGCGGCGGCGCTGAAGGTGTACGACGAGACGAGCAGGCCGAACTGGTGCGTGTCGATGGCCAGCTCGCCGATCAGGATCGGCCCCAGCGGCATCATCACCATGAAGTCGAGGATGTGGGCGAACTGGACGCCGGCCAGCGTCAGCAGCAGCAGGCGCTCGCGCGCGGGGTCGAGGGGCTGGATGGCGGTCACGGCAATATCGGCCGTAGGAGCGGCGTCCACGCCGCGATATCGGCGGCTGCATTCGCGGCGCGGACGCCGCTCCTACATGGAAATTTCATTCGCTGCGCAGCGCCTCCAGCGGGTCGAGGCTGGCGGCGTGGCGGGCCGGGGCGACGCCGGCGGCCAGCCCGACGCCGACGGCGACCAGCTCGGCGAGCACGGCGTACAGCCAGGGCGTGTGCACCGGCAGCGCCGGAAAAGTCAGTTCCAGCAGCACGGCGATGCTCCAGCCCATCAGCAGGCCGGCGGCCCCGCCGAGGGCGGAGAGCAGCGCCGCCTCGCCGAGGAACAGCAGCAGGATGCTCCGCTGCGTCGCGCCGATGGCGCGCAGCAGGCCGATCTCGGAGGTGCGCTCGGCGACGCCGATGGTGAGGATGGTGAGGATGCCGACGCCGCCCACCAGCAGCGAGATGCCGCCGATGGCGGCGACGGCGAAGGTGATGGCGTCGAGCACGGTGCCGAAGACCTCGAGCATCTTCTGCTGCGGCGTGATGGTGAAGTCCTCGGCGCCGTGGCGGGCGACGAGGATGCGGCGGATGCCTTCCTCGACCTCGGCCAGCGGCGCCGTCGGCTCGTAGGTGACATGGATCTCCATCAGGCTTTCGCGGTTGAACATGTCGAGCGCGCGCGACACCGGGATGTAGACCGTGTCGTCGAGGTCGAAGCCGAGGATCTGGCCCTTGGATTCCATGACGCCGACGACGCGGTAGCGCTCGCTGCCGACGCGGATGCGGGCGCCGAGCGGATTTTCCGTGCCGAACAGCTCGGTCGCCACCTTCGAGCCGAGCACGACGAAGGCGCGCGCCGCGTGCGGGTCGTCCGGCGGCAGGAAGTCGCCGCTGGCCACGCGCATCGACAGCGCGCGGGCGAAATCCGGCCCGGTGCCGTAGAGCGTGACGCGGCGGCTCTTGCCGGCGTGCACCACCTCGGCGTTGCCCTGCACCAGCGGATCGGCGACCTGGACGTAGGGCGCGCGGCGCAGGGCGATGGCGTCGTCGATGCTGAGCGGGCGCACGGTGTTCACCGCGCCGAGCGAGGCGCCGTGGGTCTGGATGCGCCCCGGCGCGACGCCGATGATGTTGGTGCCGAACTGGGTGAACTCGGCGATGATGAAGCGGTGCAGCCCCTCGCCGATGGAGGTGAGCAGGATCACCGAGGCGATGCCCACCGCGATGCCGAGCGCCGTCAGCGCCGTGCGCATCCGGTGCGCCCTGAGCGAGGCGAGGGTGAAGGCGACGAAGTCTTTCGTGATCATCGCTTGGAGAGCGCCATGACCGGATCGAGCATCGCCGCGCGCTTCGCCGGCAGCACGGTGAACAGCACCGAGGTGACGACGGCGGTGAGCGGGGCGGCGAGCACGGCCCACCAGGGGGCGGTGAACGGGATGTCGGGGAAGACCTGGCCGATGGCGACCTGGCCCAGCTTGCCGACGGCGAGGCCGAGCAGGGCGCCGCCCAGCGCCAGCATGATCGCCTCGGTGAAGAAGGCGGCGCGGATCTGCTGCCCCGTGGCGCCGAGCGCCTTGAGCAGGCCGATCTCCTTGCGCCGCTGCGTCACGGCGATGAGCATGACGTTCATGATGAGGATGCCGGCCACCGCCAGGCTGATCGCGGCGATGCCGCCGACGGCCAGCGTCAGGGCGCGCAGGATGCGGTCGAAGGTCTCCAGCACGGCGTCCTGGGTGATCACCGTGACGTCGCGCTCGCCCTCGTGGCGCAACCGGATGATCTCCTCGACGTCGGCCTTGGCGTAGGCGATCTGCTCGCGGCTCTTCGCCTCGACCAGGATGCGGAACAGCGACTCGGTGTTGAAGAGCGCCTGCGCCGCGGCGAGCGGGATGACGACGATCTCGTCGGTGTTGAAGCCGAGCGACTGGCCCTGCTTGGCGAGCACGCCGACGATGCGGAAGCGGCGGTCGCCGATGCGCAGCCATTCGCCGAGGGCCGGGCGGGCGCCGAACAGTTCGGCCGCCACCGTCGAGCCGATGACGCACACCGGCTGGCTGTGGCGCGGGTCGCCCGGCGGCAGGAACAGGCCCTGTGCAATGTCCATCTGCCGCACCTGGATGAACTCGGCGGTGGTGCCGAGCACCGGCGTCTCGCGCGTGCGGCTGCCGACGCGCACGTCGCCGGCGCCGACGATGAGCGGGGCGAAGCGCAGGATCGCGGGGCTGCGCTTGAGCGAGAGGGCGTCGTCGATGGTGAGGTCGCGCGGCGTCTTGCCGACCAGCACGCCGGGCATGGCGCCGGCCGTCTCGGAGCGGCCGGGCAGCACGATGATGAGGTTGGTGCCGAGCGAGCCGAACTGGTTTACGACGTAGAGGCGCGCGCCCTCGCCGATCGAGCTCACCGCCACCACGGCGGCGACGCCGATGCCCATGGCGAGCAGGATCAGCGCCGTGCGGCTGCGGTAGCCGCCGAGCACCTGCCAGGCGAAGCGGAGGAGGTCGGCGAACCTCATGCTAACTCCGCTTGTCCTCTGCGATGGCGCCGTCGACCAGGCGGATGCGGCGGTGGGCGCGGGCGCCGATCTCCGGGTCGTGGGTGACGACGGCGACGGTGCCGCCCTCGTGGTGCACGCGCTCGAGCACCGCCATCACTTCCTGGCCGGTGTGGCGGTCGAGGTTGCCGGTCGGCTCGTCGGCGAGGATCAGCGTCGGCCCCATCGACATGGCGCGGGCGATGGCGACGCGCTGGCACTGGCCGCCGGAGAGCTGGTCGGGGCGGTGGCCGGCGCGCGCCTCCAGGCCGTAGTCGGCGAGCAGCTTGTCGAGGCGGCGGCGGCGCTCGGCCGGGTCGATGCCGGCCAGCACCATCGGCAGCTCGATGTTCTGCTCGGCGGTGAGGCGCGGCACGAGGTGGAAGAACTGGAAGACGAAGCCGATCGCCTCGCGGCGCACGCGCGCCAGCTCGTCGTCGGCCAGTCCGGTGACGTCGTGGCCGTTCAGCTCGTAGCGGCCGGCATTGGGCCGGTCGAGCAGGCCGAGGATGTTGAGCAGGGTGGACTTGCCGGAGCCGGACGGCCCCATGATGGAGAGGTACTCGCCCTGGGCGATGTCGAGGCTGACGCCGCGCAGGGCGTGCACCTCCTCGTCGCCGACGCGGAAGACGCGCTCGATGCCGGTGAGGCGGATCATTTCGCCTTGCTTGCCGGCTTTTCCTCGGCCACCGCTCGGGCGCCGGCCTTGACGCCGGCGCGTTCCAGCGAAGTGACGACGCGGTCGCCGGCGGCGAGGCCGCTCTTCACCTCGGTGAACTCCCAGTTGCTGAGGCCGGCCTCGATCTTCCTTTCCTCGAGGACGCCGCCTTCCGTCAGCACCAGCACGCGGCTGCCGGGCATCAGCGCCGAGGTGGGGATGCGCAGCACGTTGTCGCGGGCGTCCACCACCACCTCGATGTCGGCGCTGTAGCCGACCAGCAGGTGGCGGATGTCGGCCGGGCTGTCGAATTCGACTTCCACCTCGACGGTGCGCGCCTGCTTCTCCAGCGCCAGCACGTAGGGCGCGATGCGGCGCAGCTTGCCGGTGAAGTGCTTGCCGCGGTAGGCGTCGAGGCTGATGCGGCCGGTCATGCCGATCTTCAGCTGGGCGGCGTCCACCTCGTCGATCGGCGCCGTGACGTAGAGGCAGGCGTCGTCGATGAGGTCGATCGCCGGCAGCGTCGGGATGCCGGGCGGCGAAGGCGTCAGGTATTCGCCGACCTCGCCGTTCACCTCGGCGACGATGCCGTCGAAGGGCGCCTTGACGACGGTGCGCGAGGTGTCGGCGCGCGAGGCGCCGATGCGGGCCTGCGCCTCCTGCACCTGGGCGCGGGCGGAGGCGCAGGCGGCCTGCTTCGCCTTGGCCTCGCTTTCGGCGCGGTCGACCTGGCCTTCGGAGACGAAACCCTTGTCGCGCAGCTGGCGGGTGCGGACGGCGTCTCGCGTGGCGGTGTCGGCGATCAGGCAGGCTTCGTTCACACGCGAGCGCGCCGATTGCAACTGCTCGACCGAGATGCGCTCGCGCGCCGCGAGGTCGTCGTTCCACAGCTCGACCAGCACCTGGCCGGTCTTGACGCGGTCGCCCTCGCGCACCAGCAGCTTGTCGATGCGCCCGCCCAGCGGCGGCGCCAGCTTGGCGCGGCGGCAGGCGGTGACCGAGCCGGCGCGGGTGTTGGCGACGGTGGTCTCCACCTTGCCGGTTTCGACGGCGGCGACGGTCACGGCGATGGGCTTGGGCCGCGTCAGGGCAAAAGTCAGTCCCGCCAGCACGGCGAGGACGGCCACGGCGATCAGGATGTTGCGCAGGGCGGGCGTTTTCATGAGGCGATGAAGCTCCGCAGGGCGTCGAGCACGGCGTCGGGGTACTCCGCCATCAGGGCATGGCCGCTGCCCTCGATGGTGGCGATGCGGGCGTCCTGCATGGCGGCGGCGAGCTTGGGCGCGCCGCGCGGCGAGGTCATCATGTCGCGGCTGCCGACGACGAGCAGCGCCGGGCACTGCGCGGCGGCAGCCGCTTCCATGCCGCGCGCGTAGGCATTGCAGGCGTTGAGGTCGTTGAACAGCACCTCGGGCGCGGCGCGCTCCATCAGGCGGAGGCTCGATCCCATCATCCACATGCCGGGCACGGTGTTGCCGCCGATGGCGCCGCGCGCGCCGTGCGACCAGACGTTGACCATGCCCTCGGCCTTCGGCCGCGCCTCGCGCGCGGCGGTGAGCAGGCCTTCCGAGACGGGCATCGGCACGGCGGTGCCGACGAGGGCGATCTTCGCAATCCGCTCCGGGAAGCGCGCGGCGGCTTCGAGGGAAATCAGCGAGCCCATGCTGTGGCCGACCAGCGCCGCCTGCTTTACGCCCGCCGCGTCGAGCAGGGCGACGATCCAGCCGGCCTGCGCTTCCACGCTCGGCAGCAGCGGGCCGTCGGAGCGGCCGTGGCCGGGCAGGTCGACGGCGAGCACGGAAAAACCATGATGGGCGAACCAGCGGCTCTGCAGGCCCCATACGCTGTGGTCGTTCTCGGCGCCGTGGATGAAGGCGACCGTGGGCAGGGCCGGGTTGAAGGGCTTGCCGCCGGTGTAGGCGTAGGCCTTGGCGTTATTGACGGTCAGTTCCATAGTTTGATGAAAGCAATGTTAACCACGGCGCACACGGCGACACGGCGAGAATCAGATTGAAATTCTCCTGATACCATTCTTGAGCAGCTTTTCATTGAAGTTCAGCACATATCCTCGTTTGAAGCCGAGCAGTTTCATGTATGTCATCGCTTGGGCGATATGGACCGGAAGAACCGAGTCTACGACCTTGATTTCCAGCAGCAGGGATTCCTCGATTATCAAGTCAGCCCTGAATCCAACGCCCAGATCGTGCCCACGAAACTTAGCTTTGACGGGGACCTGACGGGAGCAAGTCAGCCCTAGCTCAATACAAGCGATGGCCAAAGCGGCTTCATAAACTGACTCGAGTAAGCCCGGCCCCAGTTCTCGATGTACCTCAAAAGCGGCATCCAGAACCTTAGTCGTTAATTCATCCGAACAATCGATCATTTCGCCGTGTCGCCGTGCCCGCCGTGGTAAATCAAGCTTTTTGAGACGCGCGCAGGCCGGCTTCGAGGTCGGCGATGAGGTCGCCGGCATCCTCCAGGCCGATCGACAGGCGCACCGTGCCCTCGTGGATGCCGGAGGCGCGCAGGGCCTCGTCGGACATGCGGAAGTGCGTGGTGCTGGCCGGGTGGATGACCAGCGACTTGGCGTCGCCGACGTTGGCGAGATGCGAGAAGACGCGCAGCGTCTCGATGAACTTGCGCCCAGCCGCGCGGCCGCCCTTGAGCACGAAGCTGAACACCGAGCCGCAGCCCTTCGGCAGCAGCTGCTTCGCCAGGGCGTGGTCGGGGTGGCTTTCCAGTTCGGGGTAGGACACCGATTCGACCGCAGCGTGGGCGGCGAGGTGGGCGACGACCTTGCGCGTGTTGTCGACATGGCGCTGCATGCGCAGGGGCAGCGTCTCCATGCCCTGCAGCAGCTGGAAGGCGGTCATCGGGCTCATGCAGGCGCCGAAGTCGCGCAGGCCCTCGCGCCGCGCCCGCAGCAGGAAGGCGGCGACGGTGGATTCCTCGGCGAAGTCCATGCCGTGGAAGCCGGCGTAGGGCTCGGTCAGGGTCGGGAATTTGCCGGATTTCTCCCAATCGAATTTTCCGCTGTCGACCAGCAGGCCGCCGATGGCCACACCGTGGCCGCCGAGGAACTTGGTGGCCGAGTGGAAGGCGAGGTCGGCGCCGAGCTCGAAGGGCCGCATGAGATACGGCGTGGTGAAGGTCGAATCGACCATCAGCGGCAGGCCGGCGGCGTGGGCGATTTCGGCCACGCGCGGCACGTCGAGCACGTCGAGGCCGGGGTTGCCCAGCGTCTCGCCGAAGAGCAGGCGGGTGTTCGGCTTGATCGCGGCGCGCCAGGCGCCGAGGTCGCGCGGATCGACGAAGCTGGTCTCGATGCCGAAGCGCGGCAGGGTGTATTCGAGCAGATTGTGCGAGCCGCCGTAGAGCGAGCGCGAGGCGACGATGTGGCCGCCCGCGCCCATCAGCGTGGCGACGGCGAGGTGCAGGGCAGCCTGGCCCGAGGCGACGGCGATGGCGCCGACGCCGCCTTCCAGCGCGGCGATGCGTTCCTCCAGCACGGCGTTCGTCGGGTTGGAGATGCGCGAATAGACGTGGCCGGCGCGCTCCATGTTGAAGAGGGCGGCGGCCTGATCGGCGTCCTTGAAGACGAAGCTGGTGGTGAGGTAGATCGGCGCGGCGCGGGCGCCGAATTGCGGATCGGGGACCTGGCCGGCATGCAGGCTCAGGGTGTCGAAGTTGTAGGCGGATGTCTTGCTCATGCGGATTCGTCGGGTTCGATCATGCGTTCGAGGATGGCGATGCGGTCCTTCAATTGCAGCTTGCGCTTCTTCAGCCGCCGCAGCATGAGGTCGTCGTGCGGCGGCGTCTGCAGCAGGCGTTCGATGATGTCGTCCAGATCGCGGTGCTCGACCTGGATTTCGTGCAGTTTCAGGCGCAGGGCGGCGATGTCTTCGGGTTCCTTCATGCATCTATTATGCGGCGGCGCAGCGAAAAACAACAGCAGGCGAGGGGTTGAAACCGCCTTCGGCGCACCCATTTTTGCATCATGGAGGTGCCCGACATGATGATCGTCTTCGACAACCCGGTGATGCATGTGGTCGATTACCCGGCGCAGGATGCCGTGGAGGTGATCGACAAGCGCGTGAACAAGGGCGTCCTGATGCGCAACGGCGCGGCGGAACGCTTCCGCGCCGAACTGAAGGCGCTCGTCTCGGGCGAGCCCGACATCGAGGCCTTCGGCGACCTGCTCGAGGAGTACGGCTCGCTGATCACCCAGCCTGCTGTTTACCATTGAACTAAAGTCAGTCCCCACAGCACGGCCATGCCCACCGCGATGGTGGCGAAGGTGCTGCGCGTGAGGAGGGCGACGGCGAAGCCGGCCAGCGCCGCCAGCGTGCGCGGGCCGTCCAGCGTCGCAGCCAGCCCCGGCGCGCCGGCCAGCACCTGCGGCGCGATGATGGCGGCGAGGATGGCCGGCGGCACGTAGTGCAGGATGCGCCGCAGCCAGAGCGGCAGTTCCCCTTCTCCCAGCAGGGCCAGGAAGGACAGGCGGGTGGCGAAGGTCGCCAGCCCGAGCGCGGCGATCACGCCCCAGATCGCGATTTCGGCCACAGTTTTTCCAGTGCGATGCCGACGGCGGCGCCGATCAGGGCGGCGGCCATCAGGTTGAGCTTCAGCGGCAGGACGAGGTAGACGGAAGTCAGTCCCCCGGACACGGCGGCGGCGGCCATGGCGCGGTCGCGCAGCAGAGGCGCCAGCACGCCGATGAAGGTGAGAGCGACGACGAAGTCGATCGACCAGCTGGCCGGCACCAGGGCGCCGAGGAAGATGCCGGCGAGGCTGGCGACCTGCCAGAACACCCACAGCGTCGCGGCGATGCCGAGGAAGAACCAGGGGATGTCCTTGCGGCCGTCGAGCACCCGCGCCAGCGTCACGGCGAAGGCCTGGTCGGTGAGCAGGTAGCCGGCCAGCCAGCGCTCCAGCCGCGTGGTGCCGCGGAAATGCTGGGCGAGGGTGGCGCTGTACATCATGAAGCGCAGGTTGACCACCCAGCCGGTGAGGACGACGACCCAGCCCGGCGCGCCGGCGGCGAAGAGCTGGGTGGCGACGATCTGCGAGGAGCCGGCGAAGACCAGCCAGGAGAGGGCGAAGGACTGTCCCGGCGTCAGGCCGACGCCGGCCGCGGCGGCGCCGCAGACCATGCCGAAGAGGAGCACGCCCGGTGCGAGCGGGATGCAGGCGCGTGCGCCGGCCAGGAGGGCCTGCCGGTTGTCGGGGGTAAGCATCCGGTTTGTCGTTGTTGTGCGAACGTTATAATTATCTCATCTCAACCGAAATTTCCGCCGATGAACAAGGCCTTCGTCAAGGAAGACGCGCCCGAGGAGGAGGACGGCCACCCGTCCGCCCCGGCGCTGCCGCACGGGACGAAGAACTACATGACCCGCCGCGGCTATGCCCAGCTCAAGGCCGAGCTGGAGCATCTCGTGAAGACCGAGCGGCCGGCCCTGGTCCAGGTCGTCTCCTGGGCGGCGAAGAACGGCGACCGCTCCGAGAACGGCGACTACATCTACGGCAAGAAGCGCCTGCGCGAGATCGACCGGCGCATCCGCTTCCTCATGAAGCGCCTGGAGACCGCCGTCCTGGTCGACCCGGCCGCGCAGGAGAACACGGAGCAGGTGTTCTTCGGCGCCACCGTGACGGTGTGCGACGCCGAGGGCTGCGAGGCTGTCTACCAGATCGTCGGCATCGACGAGGCCGATGCCGGCAATGGCCTGATCAGCTGGATCTCGCCGCTGGCCCGCGCCCTGCTCAAGGCCCGCGAGGGCGACGCCGTGCGCTTCCAGAGCCCGGCCGGCCTGCGCGAACTGGAGGTCGTCGAGATCCGCTACGAGTAATCCGGCGGCGGGGGCTTGAAAGCGCCCCCGGCCGCCCCCATTTCCCTCCCGTCTTCATCCGGAGCGCACCATGACCACTGCAACCAAAGAGACCCTCGGCTTCCAGGCCGAGGTCAAGCAGCTGCTGCAGCTGATGATCCATTCTCTGTACAGCAACCGGGAAATCTTCCTGCGCGAACTGATCTCCAACGCTTCCGACGCCTGCGACAAGCTGCGCTTCGAGGCCCTGCACAACGGCAGCCTGTTCGAGTCCGATCCCGACCTGAAGATAAAAGTCAGTCTCGATAAGGCGGCGCGCACGCTGACCATCGCCGACAACGGCATCGGCATGAGCCGCGAGGAGGTGGTGAACAACCTCGGCACCATCGCCAAGTCCGGCACGCGCGAGTTCTTCTCGCAGCTGACCGGCGACCAGCAGAAGGACGCCCACCTGATCGGCCAGTTCGGCGTCGGCTTCTACTCCTCCTTCATCGTCGCCGACCGCGTCACGGTGGTGACGCGCCGCGCCGGCCTGGCCGCCGACCAGGGCGTGCGCTGGGAGTCGGAAGGCGCCGGCGAGTTCTCCATCGAGATGACGGACAAGCCCGCGCGCGGCACCGAGATCACCCTGCACCTGAAAGAGGGGCAGGACGATCTGCTCTCCGGCTGGAAGCTGCGCGAGATTATCCGCAGGTACTCCGACCACATCGTCCAGCCGATCGTCATGAAGAAGGAGGAGTGGAAGGACGGCGAGCAGGTCGTCACCGACGAGGACGAGACGGTCAACCAGGCCAATGCCCTGTGGGCGCGGCCCAAGTCGGACATCAGCGACGAGCAGTACAAGGAATTCTACAAGCACGTCGGCCACGACTTCGACGAGCCGCTGGCCTGGCTGCATGCCCGCGTCGAGGGCCGCCAGGACTACACCCAGCTGCTCTACGTCCCGGCGCACGCCCCCTTCGACCTGTGGGACCGCCAGCAGCGGCATGGGGTGAAACTCTACGTGCGGCGCGTCTTCATCATGGACGACGCCGAGCAGCTGCTGCCGGCGTATCTGCGCTTCGTGCGCGGCGTCGTCGACTCCAACGACCTGCCGCTCAACGTCTCGCGCGAGATCCTGCAGGAATCCAAGGACATCGAGGCGATCCGCGCCGGCTGCACGAAGAAGGTGCTGGGCCTGCTCGAGGACCTGGCCGAAAACCACAAGGACAAGTACGCCACCTTCTGGAAGGAATTCGGCCGCGTGCTGAAGGAGGGCGTCGGCGAAGACCCCGCCAACCGCGAGAAGATCGCCGGCCTGCTGCGCTTCGCCTCCACCCACGCCGACAGCGAGGAGGAGAGCGTCTCGCTCGCCGACTACATCGGCCGCATGAAGGACGGGCAGGACAGGATCTACTACGTCACGGCGGATGCCTTCCTTGCCGCAAAAAACAGCCCGCACCTGGAGATTTTCCGCAAGAAGGGCATCGAGGTGCTGCTGCTCTCCGACCGCGTGGACGAGTGGGTGCTGGGCCACCTCACCGAATTCGAGGGCAAGCCGCTTGCCTCGGTGGCCAAGGGCGGCCTCGACCTGGGCAAGCTGGAAGACGAGGCGGAGAAGCAGGCGCAGCAGGCGCAGGCCGGCGAGTTCAAGGAGCTTGTCGATAAGATGAAAACATCGCTCGGCGAGAGGGTGAAGGACGTGCGCGTGACGCACCGCCTCACCGACAGCCCGGCCTGCCTCGTCGCCGACGAGCACGACCTGGGCGGCAACCTGGCGCGCCTGCTCAAGGCGGCCGGCCAGAAGGTGCCGGCGTCGAAGCCGATCCTCGAGATCAACCCGGACCACCCGGTGGTGCAGCGTCTCAAGTATGAAGAAAAGCGTTTCGACGACTGGAGCGCCGTGCTGTTCGACCAGGCCCTGCTGGCCGAGGGCGGCCAGCTGGAAGACCCGGCGGCCTTCGTCAGGCGGGTGAATGCGCTGATGCTGGAGATGGGCGGTGGCTAGACAAGCCTTGTAGGTCGGGCTTCAGCCCGACAGCGGCGGCCAAAGTCGGCCTGAAGGCCGACCTACGGGATTGTCGGGAGGGTTGCCATTGAGCGGGGCGGGCGGCTCGGCTATAGTGCTGCCAACGCATCGTCATCGCCCCGTCATGAACAAAGCCAGCGAAGCACCCGAGGTGCGCGAGCACCGCCTGACCCTGCCCGAGGTGGTGGACGGCCTGGTGGCCGATGGCCTCATTCCCAAGGGCGTCGGCGAGGCCTTCAAGAAGGAACGGCGCTACTTCAAGGGCGACATCCATCCGCTGGTCGTCATCGCCGACCAGAAGTGGAAGACGCTCGCCGAGCCGCACCGGGCGCTGACCCTGGAGCACCTGACCGAGTGGCTGGGGCGCCGCACCGGGCTCGACTACCTGCACATCGATCCGCTCAAGATCAACTTCCAGGCCGTCACCGAGGTGATGTCGAACGCCTACGCGACGCGTTTCCGCATCCTGCCGGTCGAGGTGACCACGCGCGAGGTGGTGGTTGCCACCGCCGAGCCGTTCCTGCGCGAGTGGGAAGCCGAGCTGAAGCCGATCCTGCGCAAGGACATCCGCCGCGTCGTCGCCAACCCGCAGGACATCGACCGCTACCAGGTCGAGTTCTACAACCTGGCGCGTTCGGTGAAGAAGGCCGAGCAGCAGGGCGAGGTGCGCGGCGGCGTCTCCAGCTTCGAGCAGCTGGTCGAGCTGGGCAAGGCCAACCGCCAGTTCGACGCCAACGACCAGCACATCGTCAGCATCGTCGACTGGCTCTGGCAGTACGCCTTCGAGCAGCGCGCCAGCGACATCCACATCGAGCCGCGGCGCGAGCTGGGCATCGTGCGCTTCCGCATCGACGGCGTGCTGCACCAGGTCTACCAGATCCCGATGTCGGTGCTCAACGCCATGACCAGCCGCATCAAGATCCTCGGCCGCATGGACGTGGTGGAAAAGCGCCGCCCGCAGGACGGACGCGTCAAGACGCGCACGGCGGACGGCCAGGAGATCGAGCTGCGCCTGTCGACGCTGCCGACCGCCTTCGGCGAGAAGCTGGTGATGCGCGTCTTCGACCCGGAAGTGCTGGTGCGCGACTTCGCCGAGCTGGGCTTCAACGACGACGACAAGGCGCGCTGGACGCAGATGACCGACAAGCCGAACGGCATCGTCCTGGTGACGGGTCCGACCGGCTCGGGCAAGACCACCACGCTGTATTCGACCCTGAAGCAGCTCGCCACGCCGGAAGTCAACGTGTGCACCATCGAGGACCCGATCGAGATGATCGAGTCGTCCTTCAACCAGGTGCAGGTGCAGACCAACATCGACATGACTTTTGCCGCCGGCGTGCGCGCGCTGATGCGGCAGGACCCGGACATCATCATGGTGGGCGAGGTCCGCGACATCGAGACGGCGGACATGGCGGTGCAGGCGGCGCTGACCGGTCACCTGGTGCTGTCCACCCTGCACACCAACGACGCGCCGACGGCGGTGACGCGGCTGCTCGACCTGGGCACGCCGGCCTACCTGCTGAATGCCACGCTGCTGGGCGTGATGGCGCAGCGCCTGGTGCGCACGCTCTGCCCGCATTGCAAGAAGGCGTCGCCGATGACGCCGGAGGAGGAGGATATCTGGCAGGCGATGGTCGCGCCCTGGAAGGCCGCCCGGCCGCAGCAGGTCTATCACCCGGTCGGCTGTCTCGACTGCCGCATGACCGGCTACATGGGCCGCGTCGGCCTCTACGAGATCATGCTGATGTCGCCCGAGCTGCGCAAGCTGATCACGCCGACGACGGACCTCGCCAGGGTGCGCGAGCAGGCCTATCGCGAGGGCATGAAGCCCCTGCGCATCTCCGGCGCGATGAAGGTCGCCGCCGGCCTGACGACCCTCGAGGAGGTGCTGCAGGTCGCACCTCCCGCCCAGAGCGAATAGACGTCAGTAGCTCTTCCCGCCCTGGCCGTAGAACGGCGGCCAGCGGCCCACCGCGTTTTCCAGCAGGATCAGTTCGGCGTCGGTGTGGTTGATCACCGCGGCCGGCGCCATCATCTTGCTGCCGGCGGCGCCGATGGTGATCGGGTGGTCGTGGTGCTGGGTCTTGATCGTTTCCTTCTGCTTCGGATCGCCCTTCGGCGTCACTTCGGCCTCGCCGTAGCAGAGGCAGAAATAGGTGCTCGCCTCCTCGGCCTCGATGTAGCAGCCGGTGCCGCGGATGCCGATGGTGGCGGTCGGCGTCACCAGTTGCAGGTTGCGCGCCGCGGCCTTGTCGCGGCTCCTGCCGAAGACGCTGAGCACCTTGCCGGTGATGATGCGCATGACCTGGACGCCGGCGTTGTCCTCGAAGGTGATCTTGGTCTTTTCGCGCTGCAGGAAGGCGTCGGGACCGATGATGTAGACGGCCTCGCCGCCTTCCCCGGTCATCACGGTCTGCCCCATCTTGATGTTCAGCCCGATCGAGGCGCGGGTGTTGTCGACGCCGACGGGGCCCTTGAGGCGGCGGAAGCCCGGCGTGGCCGGCAGGTTGCCTGCGGCCAGCGCGTCGCGCACCAGGCCGAGGATGCCGCCGGCGCCCAGCGCGCCCGCGGCGGCCAGCTTGAGCAGCAGTTCGCGGCGGGCCAGACGTTCGATTTCCTGTTCGTTCATTCTGTTCTCCTGTGAAGGCCGCTATTTTCCACTATTTGCTGAGCAGGCGCATGGCCCGCTCCAACCCTTCCAGCGTCAGGGGGAACATGCGGCTGCCCATCAGGCTGTGCAGGATCGTGATGGAGTGGCGGTAGGGCCAGAGGTGCTCCGGCTCGGGGTTGAGCCAGACGGCGTGCGGATAGGTGTCGAGCAGGCGCCTCATCCAGGTGGCGCCGGACTCCTCGTTCATGTATTCCACCGAGCCGCCCGGCTGCATGATCTCGTAGGGGCTCATGGTGGCGTCGCCGACCAGGATCAGCTTGTAGTCGGGGCCGTACTTGTGCATGACGTCCCACAGCGGGAAGCGCTCGGAGTGGCGGCGCCGGTTGTCGCGCCAGACGTGGTCGTACACGCAGTTGTGGAAGTAGAAGTACTCGAGGTGCTTGAACTCGGTCTTGGCCGCCGAGAACAGTTCCTCGCAGACGCGGATGTGGTCGTCCATCGAGCCGCCGATGTCGAGGAACAGCAGCACCTTGACCTTGTTGTGGCGCTCCGGGCGCATCAGGATGTCGAGCCAGCCGGCATTGCGCGCCGTCGACGAGATGGTGCCGTCGAGGTCGAGCTCCTCCTCGGCGCCCTCGCGGGCGAAGCGGCGCAGGCGGCGCAGCGCCACCTTGATGTTGCGCGTGCCCAGCTCGAGGGTGTCGTCGAGGTTGCGGTATTCGCGGTTCTCCCAGACCTTGACCGCCGTGCGGTTGCCGGCGGATTCGCCGCCGACGCGGATGCCCTCGGGGTGGTAGCCGTGGGCGCCGAAGGGACTGCTGCCGCCGGTGCCGATCCACTTCGAGCCGCCGGCATGGCGCTTCTTCTGCTCCTGCAGGCGCTTCCTGAACTCCTCCATCAGCTTGTCCCAGCCGAGCGCCTGCAGCTTGGCCTTCTCCTCCGGCGTCAGGTGCTTCTTCGCCATCAGGCGCAGCCAGTCCTCGGGGATGTCCGCTTCCAGCCCGGGGATGCGCTCGACGCCCTTGAAGTATTCGCCGAAGGCCTTGTCGAACTTGTCGTAGTTCGATTCGTCCTTCACCAGGCAGGCGCGCGAAAGGAAGTAGAACTCGTCGATGCTGTGGCCGGCGACATGCTTCTGCAGGGCCTCCAGCAGGGTGAGGAATTCCTTGGTCGAGACCGGCAGTTTGCTGGCCTTCAGGTGGTGGAAGAAATCGATCAGCATGCGCGCCTACTTGTGGGCATGGTGGGGGTGGTTGAATAACTCGCAGCGGTTGCGGCCGTGGTGCTTGGCCTTGTACAGGGCATCGTCGCAACAGCGTATCAGATCGTCGGGCGTGCGGGCGTGTTCCGGGTACGCCGACAGGCCGCAGGAGATGGTCGTTTCGAGCTGGAAGTCGCCGAAGGGCACGCGGGTGGCCTGGAAGGTGCGGCGCCACTCCTCGGCGCGCTCCAGCGCGACATCCAGCGGCATGCGCGGCAGCAGGACGAGGAATTCCTCGCCGCCGTAGCGGCAGGGCACGTCCTCGGCCCGGATGTCGCCCCAGAGCAGGGCCGCCAGTTCGCGCAGCACCTTGTCGCCGGCCTGGTGGCCGTAGGTGTCGTTCAGGCGCTTGAAATGGTCGATGTCGATCATGACCAGCGACAGGGGATAGCCCTCCCGCTTGGCGCGGGCCAGTTCGCGCTCCAGGGTCTCGTCGAGGTAGCGCCGGTTGAAGAGATTGGTCAGTCCGTCGCGCACCGCCCGCTCGCGCAGCTCCTCCTGCAGGCGGTGGATTTCCTCGATCTGGTGCTCCAGCGTCGCATTGGTGCGCTTCAGGTCCGTCTCCATGCGCTTGCGTTCGGAGATGTCGTGCTTGACGGCGACGAAGTGGACCGTCTCGCCGTGTTCGTTGCAGACCGGGGCGATGGCCATCAACTCGGTGTACAGGCTGCCGTCCTTGCGCCGGTTGATGATCTCGCCGCGCCACACCCGGCCGGCGCGGATGGTGCCCCACAGTTCGTCGTAGAAGGCCCGGTCCTGCCGCCCGCTGTTGAAGATGCGCGTGTGCTGGCCGACCAGCTCCTCGACGGCATAACCGGCAATCACCGTCAGGGCGGGATTGACGTACTCGATGACGCCGTCCGGATCGGTGATGGCGATGCCTTCGGCGGCGGCCTCGATGGCGGCGCTGCGCGCGAGCAGCGCCGCCTCCAGCCGCTTGCGCTCGCGCAGGTCGGCGATGGCGACGAACAGGGCCGGCTGGTCGTTCAGCGTGCCCAGCGTGGCGGAGCGCTGCGTCAGCACCGGGGCGCCGTCGCTGCGCAGGAACTCGATGACCTGGTTGCGGACGGAACCGGTGGCGCGCAGTTCCTCGATGAAGCGCTGGCGCACGGACGGGTCGGGGTAGAAGCGCGTGACGTTGCTGTCGAGCAGCTCGTCGAGCGGCAGTCCGCAGAGATCGGCCGCCGTACGGTTGGCGTAGACAATCCTGCCGTCGTCGGGGCGGGTGATCAGCAGGGCGATCGGCGTGGTGTCGGCGATGGTGCGGAATTTCCTGTCGCTTTCCCGCAGCTCGGCCTCGATCTGCTTGCGCCCGGCGATTTCCCGCCTGAGCTTGCGCGTCAGTCCTATGAAGCCGACCAGCACGGCGGTGAGGATCAGGAGCGCGCCGTAGCTGGCGGCGGCGGCTGCGGTCATGCGCCGCTCGGTGCGCGGCGCCGGATCGTAGAGGAAGCCCTCGAGCGGGAAGTCCCGGTCCAGCATGCCGAGGTCGGCATAGGTGTCGGCGATGTGCCGCCAGCGGCCGGGATTCATGTGGCCGATCTCGATGAGGTCCGGCCGCAGCAGCCCCTGCATTTCACGCGCCTCGTAGAGCAGGTGGTCGCGGCTCTTGCGCTTGCCGTGGCGGGCAATGATGAGGTCGGCGATTTCCTGCGGGTGCTGCATGGCATAGGCCCAGCCCAGCAGGCTGGCGTCGCGAAAGGCCTTCACCCGCTCGGGCTGCTGCGCGAGCAGCTCCGCGGAGGTGAACAGGTTGTCGCCGTAGAAGTCGATGCCGGCGGCGCGCGGGGAAAATTCGAGATAGGCGAACTTCTTCTGCTCGAAGAAGTAGGGCTCGTCGGTGCTGTAGGCGGTCAGCACGTCGGTGCGGCCGTCGATCAGGTCCTGGTGGTCGAAGCTGTGCGGCTGGATCTTGAGCAGCTGCTCGCTGATGCCTTCCTTGCGCAGGTAGGCGAAGACCTCGTCGGCATGCGGCTCGACCATGAGGCGCTTGCCGGCGAGGTCGTGCACGGTGCGGATGTTGGCGTCGCGCCGGGCGGCGAGGATGAAGGGCGAGTGCTGGAAGATCACAGCCAGGGCCACCACCGGCTTGCCCCGGGCGCGGGCCAGGAGCAGCGCCGAGTTGGAGACGCCGAACTGGGCGCGGCCCTCGAGCACTTCGCGGACGGGGTCGGTCTCGGGCGCGGCCTCGCGAATGTCGACCTCCAGCCCCGCGTCGCGGTAGTAGCCCTTTTCCTGCGCGGCGTAGTAGCCGGCGAACTGGAACTGGTGCTTCCATTTCAACTGCAGGGCGACCTTCTCCAGCGCAGCCGCGGGCAGCGGCAGCAGGGCGGCCAGGAGAAGGAGGAGGCGCATGGCCGACGGCCGGTCAGCGGTTCTGGCGCGCCATGAAGACGAGTCGCTCGAAGAGGTGCACGTCCTGCTCGTTCTTCAGCAGGGCGCCGTGCAGGGGTGGGATGGCGGCCTTCTGGTCCTTGGCGCGCAGGGCCTCGGGCGGGATGTCCTCGGCCACCAGCAGCTTCAGCCAGTCGAGCAGTTCCGAAGTGGAGGGCTTCTTCTTCAGGCCGGGGATGTCGCGCAGTTCGAAGAACACCTCCAGCGCCTCGCGGATCAGCGTCTTCTTCAGGCCGGGGAAGTGCACGTCGATGATGCTCTGCATCGTCTCCTTGTCGGGAAACTTGATGTAGTGGAAGAAGCAGCGGCGCAGGAAGGCGTCCGGCAGCTCCTTCTCGTTGTTGCTGGTGATGAAGACGATGGGGCGGTGCTTCGCCTTGACCAGCTCGCGCGTCTCGTAGACGTAGAACTCCATGCGGTCGAGCTCGCGCAGCAGGTCGTTGGGAAACTCGATGTCGGCTTTGTCGATCTCGTCGATGAGGATCACCGTCGGCGTCTCGGCGCTGAAGGCCTGCCAGAGCACGCCTTTGACGATGTAGTTGGAGATGTCGTGGACGCGGCTGCCGTGCTCGCCGCCGAGCTGCGAGTCGCGCAGGCGCGAGACGGCGTCGTATTCGTAGAGGCCCTGCTGCGCCTTGGTGGTGGACTTGATGTGCCACTGCAGGAGCGGCAGGCCGAGCGCCTCGGCGACGGTCTCGGCCAGCATGGTCTTGCCGGTGCCCGGCTCGCCCTTGACGAGCAGCGGCCGCTGCAGGGTGATGGCGGCGTTGACGGCCAGCATGAGGTCCGGCGTGGCGACGTAATCGGTGGAGCCTTCGAATCGCATGGTGAGAATCCGTTGGGATGGAGGGGCAATTATAGATGCTGGGACAGTGGTTTATCCACAGCCGCGGAGGCGTTCCGCAGGCGTTTTTCGATACAATGCAGATTCCCTCCCGCACGGCGATGCGCCGGCGGGGTTCCCCTACCGGCAGGAGCGACGATGGACCACGCGGATTTCTTCGATGCCGACCTCACCGACGAAGCGGCGGTCGAGACGCTGAAGGAAATTTCCGTGCCGCCCTGCCCGGAGATCATTGCCGAGCTGCTCGAGGAGGCGCGGCGCGAGGATATCGACTTCATCCGCATCTCGCGGCTGATCACCGGCGACGTGGCGCTGGCCGCCGCCGTGCTGAAGTCGGCCAATTCGCCCTTCTTCGCCCTGCGGCGCAAGGTGCAGTCGGTGCAGCAGGCGGTGGCGGTGCTGGGGCTGCGCAACCTGCTGAAGATCGTCTATGGCGTGGTGCTCAGGCAGAGCCTGGGCGGGCCGGGCGCGCCGCCGTTGGAGCGCTTCTGGGAGCGCTCCAACTACAACGCCGTGGTGTCGGCCTACCTGGCCGGCCGCCTGCCGGGCGTGTCGACCGACGATGCCTACACCTTCGGCCTCTTCCACGATGCCGGCATCGCCATCCTGACGCAGAAGTATCCCGACTACATCCAGACGATGATGCGGGCCAATGCCTCGACGCTGCCGGTAACGGCGATCGAGGACGAGCACCACCCTACCAACCACGTCGTCGTCGGCGCGCTGCTGGCGCGCAACTGGTATCTGCCCGATCAGGTCGTGTGGGCCATCCGCTATCACCACGAACCGTCGGTCTTCACGACGCCGCGCAAGCATGCGACGCCGGACGTCTGCCTGCTGGTGGCGATCCGCCTGATCTCCGAGCACATCGTGGCGCGCTTCCTCAACTATCCCGACGACGCCGAGTGGGAAAACAACAAGGAGGCGGCGCTGGGCCATCTCGGCTGGTTCGAGGACGACATCGACGACCTGGCGCGCGGCCTGGCGGTGGACCTGCGCGAGATCCAGGCCTACCGCGCCGGCTGACCGCTCAGGCCTTTCGCCTCACGCACTCCACATACGCCTCGCCGTCCGGCGGGGACTGACTTTTCTGCGCACGCCACATCGCCTCGCCGAGGCATTCCAGCACGCCGTGCAGGGCGGCATGGCGGTCGCCGGTGCGGGCGAGCAGCGCTTCGAAGGCGGCGCGCAGGCCGGGCGGCTGGTCGATGGAGAGCTGCTCCTCGATGGCCAGGTGCAGCGAGAGGTGCAGGAAGGGGTTGGCTTCGCCGGACTCCGGCGTCCACTCGCGCGCCAGCGCGGCTTCGCCGTCGTCGAGCAGGCCGTGGTATTCGGGGTGCTGCGCAACGAGACGAATCGCCGCGTCCTCGAGGGGCGAGACGACTTCCTTCGCCCGGTGCTTGCGCCAGGCGTCGATGAAGAAGCGGCGGGCCTGGTCGCGGGTCGGGTTAAACATCTTCGCGGAAGAGCGCCAGCACGGCGGCGTTGTGCACCTGCTCGTTGCCGTCGATGAGCGGCGCGATCTGGCCGCCGCCGTAGGCGCCGATCAGCGGCATCCCCGGGAAGCGCTCCCTGACCACTGCCAGGTCGCGGTCCTCGCCGCCGAAGAAATAGGGGCCGCGGCCGAGGCAGGAGCAGAGCAGGCCGAAGTCCGGCGCCCCGCCGAGCTTTCCCGACAGGTCGTCGGCAAGGCGCCGCATGTCGCTTTCCGCCGCCAGGCCCTGGCGCAGCGCCCAGAAAATCCGATCGCCGTCGTCCAGCGGCAGCGTCAGCGTGATCGAGCGCTCGTCGTGGCTGGCGGCGATGATCGGCACCAGGGTGAAGCGGCCTTCCTCGATGGCGCCTTCCGGCCGGCCGCGGACGATGCCGGCCGCCAGCAGATGGAAGGGCAGCTTCTCCATTTCACGCATCTCCAGGGGCAGCTCGCGCAGCAGCGAATTGAGCGCGGGGTGCCCGCCGATCTTCAGCACGTCGCGGCCGTTGCAGGCGACCGGGCGCGGTTCGCCGAGGACGCGCATGCCGCGCGAGACGCCGATGGACGCCCGCGCACCGGAGACGGCCGTCTCGCAGCGTCCGTCGGTCGCCATCTTGCCGTGGCACCAGATGCGCCCGGCGCCGTGCGCGCTGTTGTCGGTCGACAGCAGGCCGTAGCGTTGCCCGCCGCCCGCCAGCCAGCTGCGGACGGCCGTGGTCGGTGTGGCCAGGCTGAGCAGCGGGGCGCCTGCCTCGGGATGCGCCGCCAGCCCGCAGTCGCCGCCGAAGACCATGGCGCAGGCGGCGGGGCGGTCGAGCACCCAGTCCTCCTCGGTGAAGACGCCCGGTGCGGTGCAGCCGGCCACCTGCAGGCAGTGCGCCGCGCGCGAGGCGGCCAGCACGGCGGCATGGGCCTGGTGCACGAAGTCCGTGCTGAGGAAGAGCAGCACGCTGCGGGCAATGCCGGCGCCGGCGCGCTCGAGCGCGGTGCGCACGACGTCGGCCGCCAGGTCGGGGTCGGCCTTGTCGGCCGAGGCCAGTGCCGTCGCTATCCGGGGCATCGTGAAAACCTTGTTTCAACCACGGCGCACACGGCGACACGGCGTGAAATAAATCGGTGTTTCGCCGTGTCGCCGTGTGCGCCGTGGTGAAAAGCTTTTTCGTTCATCCCGCGGTCTTCTCCGGCCATTCGCACAGGTCGGCGATGAGGCAGTGCGGGCAGTCCGGCTTCAGCGCCTTGCAGACGTAGCGGCCGTGCAGGATCAGCCAGTGGTGGGCGTTGTGGCGGTATTCGGCGGGGACGGCCTTGAGCAGTTTCTCTTCCACCTCGCGCACGTCCTTGCCGGGGGCGAGGCGCGAGCGGTTGGCGAGGCGGAAGACGTGGGTGTCCACGGCGATGGTCGGCTCGCCGAAGAGGGTGTTGAGCACGACGTTGGCGGTCTTGCGGCCGGCCCCGGGCAGGGCCTCCAGCGCGGCGCGGTCCTGCGGCACCTCGCCGCCGTGCTGGTCGAGCAGGATCTGCGACAGGGCGGCGACGTTCTTCGCCTTCGACTTGTAGAGCCCGATGCGGCTGATGTAGGGCGCGAGGCCGGCTTCGCCGAGGCGCGCCATCTTCTGCGGCGTGCCGGCGACCTTGAACAGTTCGCGCGTGGCGAGGTTGACGCTCTTGTCGGTGGCCTGCGCCGAGAGAACCACCGCCACCAGCAGCTGGTAGGGCGTGGCGTATTCGAGCTCGGTGGTCGGGGCGGGGTTGGCCTGCGCGAAGCGCGCGAAGATCGCGCGGACCTTCTTCGGCGACATCAGGCGTGGGCCGGCGCGGCGTGTGCGGCGCGCGCCCGCTCGGCGGCGCGGGCGTCCAGCCAGTTGCGCCCGGCGATCATGAATCCCAGTACGATGAAGGCGCCGGGCGGCAGGATGGCGACCAGGAAGCCCGGATACTCTTCCGGAAACAGCTGCAGGGGCCGGGTGCCGGGGATCACCATCTCGATGCCGGAGAACAGCAGGCCGGTGCCGATGATCTCGCGCAGGCCGCCCAGCACGGCGATGGCCACGACCATGCCGACGCCCATCATGGCGCCGTCCCAGGCGGCGACCAGCGGCGTGTTCTTGGCGGCGAAGGCTTCCACCCGCGCCAGCACGATGCAGTTCACCACGATGAGCGGGATGAAGATGCCGAGCACCAGATAGAGCTCGTGCAGCCAGGCGTTCATGGCGAGGTCCACCATGGTCACCAGCGCGGCGATGATGAGGATGAACACCGGGATGCGGATCTCGTGCGGGATGAAGCTGCGCACGCTGGCCACCACGCCGCTCGACAGCGCCATGACGAAGATGGTGGCGATGGCCAGGCTGACGCCGTTGACGAAGGTCGAGCTGACGGCGAGCAGCGGGCAGAGGCCGAGCAGCTGCACCAGGCTGGTGTTCTGCTTCCAGATGCCGTTGTGGGCAATCTCGCGGAATGTGCTCATTGGGTCTCCTTCTGCAGGACGGATTGTGCCGGAAGCGCATACAGCTTGTCGCGGTGGCCCTCGGCGAACTGCAGGGCACGGCGCACGGCGTTGGTGACGGCGCGGGCGCTGATGGTGGCGCCGGCGCGGGCGTCGAAGCGGCCGCCGTCCTTGCTCACTTTCCAGTCGGCCGCGGCCACCTCGCCGAAGCCCCTGGCATCGAACTGGCGGATCCAGGGCGAAGCCTTGTTGCGGTCCTTTTTCGGATCGATGTAGTCGCCCAGCCCCGGCGTCTCCTTGTGGCTGATCACGCGCACGCCGATCACGCGGTCGTCGGCGCCGACGGCGAGGATCAGGCGGATGCGGCCGCCATAGCCGTCCGGCGCCACCGCCTCGAACACCAGGGCCGCCGGCGCGCCGGCCTTGCGGGCGCGAAACAGGCGTATGGGGTCGTCCTGCGCGACGAGGCCGAGTTCGGCCCGCGGTGCGACGCCGACCCAGTCGGTCAGCAGCGCATTGTCGTAGAGGGCGGCGGGCAGGACCTCGCCCACCAGCTTCATCTTCTCCGCCTCGGCGCTGGCGTCGATGGCCGGCTTGGTGGCCTTGTAGGTGGCCGCCATGAGGGTGGTGAATACGAGGGTGAACACCGCCAGGATCACGGCGGTGCGCAGGGAGGCTCGGGCGGCATTCTGCTCGCTCATGGCGTCCCGCCTTTCTGCTCGTCCTTGTGTCCGAACACCGGCGGCTGGGTGCCCATGTCGATCAGCGGCACGCAGAGGTTCATCAGCAGCACGCCGAAGGCCATGCCGTCGGGGTAGGCGCCGAAGCTGCGGATGATCCAGGCGAGGAGGGCTACGCCGGCGGCGAAGATCAGCTTGCCGCGCGGCGTCGTTGCGCCGGACACCGGATCGGTGAGGATGAAGAAGGCACCCAGCATGGCGCCGCCGGTGACGACGTGGAAGACCGGCCCGGCATAGCGGTCCGGGTTGGCGAGGCTGAAGCCGCCGGCGATCAGCGCCAGCGTGGCGAGGAAGGCGACCGGCACGTGCCAGGTGATGACGCGCTGCTGCAGCAGCCAGAGGCCGCCGAGAAGGTAGGCCAGGGCGATCCACTCCCAGCCCTTGCCGCCGATGTTGCCGAAGCTGGCGTGCGAGCCGAGCACGCCGGCCACGGTGGCGCGCGCCTCCGGCACGTGCAGTTGGGTGCGCAGGGCGTCGAGGGGCGTGGCCATCGTCACGGCGTCCTGCGCGGACTGACTTTGGAAGACGACCCGCATCTGCGCGGCGAAATCGGTGAAGCCGACCGCCGGCCATTGCGACATCAGGGCGGGGAAGGCGATGATGGAGACGCAGAAGGCGACCATCGCCGGATTGAATGGATTCTGGCCGAGGCCGCCGTAGAGGTGCTTCGCCACCACGATGGCGAACAGGGTCGCCGTGACGGTGAGCCACCACGGCGCGATGGGCGGGAAGGTCAGCGCGATGAGCCAGGCCGTCACCAGGGCGCTGCCGTCGGAGAGGAACAGGCCGACCGGCTTGCCGCGCAGCTTCAGCATGGCCGCCTCGCCGGCCAGCGCCGCGGCGGAGGCCAGGGCGATCTGTACGAGGATCGCCGCGCCGAAGAACCAGACGTAGACCGCGATGCCGGGCACGAGGGCGGCCAGCACCTTGAGCATGATGAGCCGGACGCTGATGGGCAGATGCAGGTGGGGGGAGGTGCCGTTCATTTTTATACCGGTTCCTCGGGGGGTGTCTTGGCGATCTCGCGCACCTTGGCGCGGCGCGCCTCGATCTCGCGGATCTCGGCCAGTTTTTCCGGCGCCAGGTTGTCGGTGTTCTTCGGCTGCACGCCTTCCTTCTGCGCGCGGGCGCGTTCGATGGCCGCGGCGATCAATGCCTTCTTGGTTTCGTCCAGCTGCGGCAGCGCCGGCGTTTGTTCCGTCGCGGCCGGCGTTGGCGCGGCGGCCGGCTTCTCGCCGCCGGCGATGGCCTGCCGGGCGGCGGCGGTCTTGGCGGCGAGGCGCTCGGCCTTTTCCTTCTGTTCGCGCTCGGTGCGGAAATTGCGGAATTCGAAGCGCTGGCGCGCCGCGTCGGAGGCGGTCTTCTCGCGTTCCAGCGCGCGCATCGAAGTCTTGGCGAAGCGGTAGTAGTCCACCAGGCGGATGTTCGAGGGGCAGACGTAGGCGCAGCAGCCGCATTCGATGCAGTCGAAGATGTTGTATTCCTGCGCCTTGCCGAAGTTCTTCGCGCGCGAGAACCAGTACAGCTCGTGCGGCTGCAGTTCGGCCGGGCAGGCGCGGGTGCAGGCGCCGCAGCGGATGCAGGGCATCTCCGGGCCCGTTGGCGGGAACAGCGCCGGGCTGGCGGCGAGGATGCAGTTGGTTGCCTTGGTCACCGGCAGGTCGGTGCGCGGGAGGGTGAAGCCCATCATCGGGCCGCCCATGATGAAGCGGTCGGTGTCGGCCCTCGGCGCGACCAGCGCGAGCAGGTCGTCGATCGGCGTGCCGATCGGCACCTCGAAATTCCCCGGCCGCTCGACATTGCCGGTGAGCGTGACGATGCGCGAGACGAGCGGCTCGCCCAGTTCGACGGCGCGGTGCGCGCTCCAGGCGGTGCCGACGTTGAAGCATTGCACGCCGAACTCGGGGCCGATGCGGCCGTAGGGGATCTCGATGCCGGTGAGGACGCGGATCAGCTGCTTCTCGCCGCCGGCCGGGTAGCGCGTCGGCACCGGCACGACTTCGACGCCGGTTGCCTGTGCGGTGGCGGCGCGCATGGCGGCGATGGCCTGCGGCTTGTTGTCCTCGATGCCGATCAGCACGCGGTCCGCCGAGGCGATGTGGCGGAGGATGGCGATGCCGCGGACGATGCCCTCGGCCCGCTCGCGCATCAGCAGGTCGTCGCAGGTGATCCACGGCTCGCATTCGGCGCCGTTGACGATCAGCGTGCCGATGCGGCCGGCGGCGCCCGGCTTCAGCTTGAGGTGGCTGGGGAAGGTCGCCCCGCCGAGGCCGACGATGCCCGAGTCGCGCAGCAGGTCGCGCAGGGCGTCGGGCGATTCCGCGGCGTAGTTCACCGGCGTGCGTTCGATCCAGCGCTCCTCGCCGTCGGGCGCGATCACCACGCAGGGCGCCGAGAGGCCGGAGGGGTGCGGCAGCGTGCGCGATTCGACCGCCAGCACGGTGCCCGAGGTGGGGGCGTGGATGGCGGCGGAGAAGTTGCCCTCGGGCGCGCCGATGCGCTCGCCCTTGAGCACTTTCTGTCCGGCGGCCACCAGCGGCAGCGGCGTGCCGCCCGCGCTTTGGCGCAGCGGCACGACCAGGCGCGCCGGCAGCGGCGCGCGGGCGATCGGCGCGCGCGTCGATTCGTCCTTGTGCGAGGCCGGCTTGACGCCGCCCCTGAACTTGAACAGGGCGGCGAGCATCAGGCCGGTTCCTTCAGCTTGATCGGCACCACCGGGTACTTCCACTTCCAGGTCTCCACCGTTTCCGGCACCGGCACCATGGCGATGCAGTCGACCGGGCAGGGCGGCACGCACAGCTCGCAGCCGGTGCACAGCGGCGCGACGATGGTGTGCATCTGCTTGGCCGCGCCGACGATGGCGTCCACCGGGCAGGCCTGGGTGCACAGGGTGCAGCCGATGCAGAGGGCCTCGTCGATGACGGCCACCTGTTTCGGTTTCTCCACGCCGTGCTCGGCGGAAAGCGGCTTGAATTCCTTGCCAAGCAGGTCGGCCAGCTTGCGGATGCCTTCCTCGCCGCCGGGCGGGCACTGGTTGATCTCGGCCTCGCCCTTGGCGATGGCCTGGGCGTAGGGCTTGCAGCCAGGGAAGCCGCACTGGCCGCATTGCGTCTGCGGCAGGATGGCGTCGATCTTGTCCACCAGCGGGTCGCCCTTCACCTTGAAGCGGATCGAGGCGAAGCCGAGCAGCGCGCCGAGCACCACGGCGATGCCGGCCATGACGAGCAATGCGGAGACCATCAGTACTTGTCCAGCCCGGCGAAGCCCATGAAGGCGATGCTCATCAGGCCGGCGGTGATCATGGCGATGGCCGTGCCGCGGAAGGGCAGCGGCACGTCGGCGCCTTCGAGCCGTTCGCGCAGGCTGCCAAAGAGCACCAGCGCCATCGAGAAGCCGACGGCGCTGCCGAAGCCGAACAGCAGCGATTCGAGCAGGTTGTACTTGAAGGCGACGTTGAGCAGCGGCACGCCGAGCACGGCGCAGTTGGTGGTGATGAGGGGCAGATAGATGCCGAGCACCTGGTGCAGCAGCGGGCTGGTCTTCTGGATGACCATCTCGGTGAGCTGCACGAGGCCGGCGATGACGATGATGAAGGACAGGGTGCGCAGGTATTCGAGGCCGTTCGGCAGCAGCAGGTAGCGGTCGATCAGATAGGACGCGCCGGAGGCGACGGTCAGGACGAAGGTGGTGGCTGCGCTCATGCCGATGGCCGTCTCCAGCTTCTTCGAGACGCCCATGAACGGGCACAGGCCGAGGACGCGGCCGAAGACGACGTTGTTGACGAGAACGGCGCCGATGACGATGAAGAGATAGCCGGTCATGTTGGGTTGCGGATGGCGACCGCAAATTATCGCTTTTCGCGGCGCAGCATACAACCCTGGTGCGGTTATAGGCTTATGACTTTTATGAATTTCTCAGTACGTCTCGGGCAGGGGTGAAGGCGCGCCCGGTGTCTTCGGCAAGACCGGCGTGGGTCACCTTGCCGGCATGCACCTGCAAGCCTTCCATGAGGCCGGTGTCTTCCTCGAGCGCCCGGCGCAGTCCGAGGTTGGCCAGCTGCAGCGCATACGGCAGCGTCGCCTGGGTCAGCGCCAGCGTCGCCGTGCGCGCCACCGCCGAGGGCATGTTCGGCACGCAGTAGTGCACGATGCCTTCCTCGATGAAGATCGGATTCGTGTGGGACGTCGGCCGCGAGGTTTCGGCGATGCCGCCCTGGTCGATGCCGACGTCGACGATGACCGAGCCGGGGCGCATCCTGCGCAGCAGCGCGCGCGAGATGCATTTCGGCGACAGCTTGCCGGGGATCAGCACGGCGCCGACGACGAGGTCGGCGTCGGCGACGGCGTGCTCGAGCGTGAGCGGGTCGGCGACGCAGGTCGTGATGCGGCCGCGGTAGATGCGGTCGAGGGCGGCGATCTTCTCGATGCCGCGGTCGAAGAGCGTCACTTGGGCGCCCATGCCGACGGCGATCTGCAGGGCGTTGCTGCCGACGTTGCCGGCGCCGACGATGACCACCTTGCCCGGCGGCACGCCGGCGACGCCGCCGAGCAGCACGCCCGAGCCGCCGTTGGCCATCTGCAGGGCCCAGGCGCCGACTTGCGGGGCGAGGCGGCCGGCCACGCGGGACATCGGCGCCAGCAGCGGCAGTTCGCCGTGCGCATCGGCGACGGTCTCGTAGGCGACGCAGGACAGGCCGCATTCGATCACGTGCTGCAGCAGGTCGGGGTCCGGGGCGAAATGCTGGTAGGCGAAGAGCAGCTGGCCGGGCCGCGTCAGGGGGAATTCGGCCGCCTGCAGTTCCTTGACCTTGACGACCATGTCGGCCTGGCCGTAGGTCTCGGCAGCGTTCGCCGCGATGCGGGCGCCGGCGGCGGCGTAGTCGGCGTCGGCGAAGCCGATGCGGGCACCGGCGTTCGTCTCGACGACGACCTCATGGCCGGCCAAAGTCAGTGCGTGCGCTCCGGCGGGCGTCAGGCCGACGCGGTACTCGTGGTTCTTGATCTCCTTCGGCACGCCGACCTTCATGGTGTCCTCCTCAGAAATCCTGCGTCGCCTCGATGGCTTCCTTGACCAGCGCCGGGCCGCGGTAGATGAGGCCGGTGTAGAGCTGCACCAGCTGTGCGCCGGCTTCCAGCTTGGCGCGCGCCGCCCTGCCGTCCATGACGCCGCCGACGCCGATCAGCGGGATCTCGTTGCCGAGGTAGTGGGACAAGGCGCCCAGCACGTGGGTGGCTTTCTCGAACACCGGCGCGCCGGAGAGGCCGCCCGCCTCGTCGGCGTAGGCCAGGTGCTCGACGCCCTCGCGCGAGAGGGTGGTGTTGGTGGCGATCGCCGCGTCGACGCGGTGGCGTCTCAAGGCGTCGGCGATGACGAGGATCTGCCCCTCGTCGAGGTCCGGCGCGATCTTCAGCGCCAGCGGCACATAGCGGCCGTGCTGCTGGGCGAGGGACTCCTGCTCGCGCTTGAGCGGGCCGAGCAGGCCGTCGAGTTCGGATTCGCCCTGCAGCTGGCGCAGGTTCTGGGTATTGGGCGAGGAGATGTTCACCGTCACGTAGCCGGCATGGGCGTACACCTTGCGCAGGCAGGCGAGGTAGTCGTCGACGGCGCGCTCGATGGGCGTGTCGAAGTTCTTGCCGATGTTGATGCCGAGGATGCCCTTGTAGGCCGACAGTTCGACATTGGCGACGAGGGCGTCGACGCCGTGGTTGTTGAAGCCCATGCGGTTGATGATGGCCTGCCTGAGCGGCAGGCGGAACAGGCGCGGCTTCGGATTGCCGGCCTGCGGACGCGGCGTTACCGTGCCGACCTCGATGTGGCCGAAGCCCAGTGCGGCGAGTCCCGCGATGCACTCGCCGTTCTTGTCGAGGCCGGCGGCCAGGCCGATGCGGTTGGGGAATTCCAGCCCCATCACGCGCACCGGCTTGCCGGTCGGCGCGGCGCAGGCGACGGGCAGATGCAGGGCCTGTGCGGTGCGCAGGCTGGCGAGGGTCAGGTCGTGGGCGGTTTCGGCGTCGAGCGCGAAGAGGAAGGGGCGGGCGAATTCGTAGAGCATGCGGGATTCTACCGCGCCAGTTCTTCCTCCGTGAGTTCGCGCCAGACGCCGCCGACGCGTCCCTCGATGGGGCGGAAATTCGCCTTGTAGGCCATCTTGCGGCTTTCGCCGATCCAGTAGCCGAGGTAGAGGTAGGGCAGGCCCAGGGAACGGCACTGGGCGACCTGCCAGAGGATGCACCAGGTGCCGAAGCTGGCGCCGGGCACGTCCGGGTCGAAGAAGGTGTAGACCGAGGAGAGCCCGTCGGTGAGTACGTCCACGATGCTCACCATGCGCAGCACGCCGTCCTGCCGGAATTCGACCAGCCGGCTGTCGACATGGCTCTGCAGCAGGAAGTGGGCGTACTGCTCGCGGCTGTCCTGGTCCATGCCGCCGCCCGAGTGGCGCGAAGCCTGGTAGCGCTGGTAGAGCTCGTAATGCTCCTCGCGGAAGGCCAGCGGCAGCTCGCTGGCAACGAGGCCGTCGTGGCGCGCGGCCGAGCGGCGCTGGGCGCGGTTCGGCGCGAAGCGTTCGACCGGCAGTCGCACGGGCACGCAGGCCCGGCAGGCGTCGCAATAGGGACGGTAGGTGAAGATGCCGCTGCGGCGGAAGCCGGAGCGCACCAGTTCGCTGTAGATGCGGGCGTCGATCAGGTGGCTGGGCGTGGCGACCTGCGAGCGGGCGATGCGGCCGGGCAGGTACGAGCAGGCGTAGGGCGCGGTGGCGTAGAACTGCAGCAGGGGAAAGGGCAGGTCCTTCAGCAGACTCATGTGTCGTCGGTGCCAAACAGGTTCGATGCGCCGTCCCGCGGCCAGCGGCCGGGACCCTGGCCTTCGCGGGTCCAGGTTTCCAGGCCGCCCACCAGGTCGCGCCGCCGGATTTCGCGTGCGCCGAGCGAGGCCAGGTGCGCAGTTCTCATCTGGCAATCTATCACGGCGAATCCGTGGCATTCAAGATAGCGCGCCAGGTGGGCGAGGGCGATCTTCGAGGCGTCGGTGATGCGCGAGAACATCGATTCGCCGTAGAAGGCGCGGCCGATCGCCATGCCGTACAGGCCGCCGGCCAGCTTGCCGTCGATCCAGGTCTCGACGGAATGGGCATGGCCGAGTTCGTGCAGGCGGACGTAGGCCTGCTGCATCTCCGACGTGATCCAGGTGCCGTCCTGGCCCGGCCGCGGCAGGCTGCATTCGCGGATGACCGCCGGAAAGGCCGTGTCGAGCCGCACTTCATACTGCCCGCGCCGCAGGGTTTTGGCGAGCGAGCGCGCGATTTTCAGTTCCGCCGGAAACAGCACCATGCGCGGATCCGGACTCCACCAGAGGATGGGCTCGCCTTCGGAAAACCAGGGAAAGATGCCGTGGCGGTAGGCCTGCAGCAGGCGCTCCGGCGACAGGTCGCCGCCGGCGCAGAGCAGGCCGTTGGGGCGGCGCAGCGCGCTGTCCACGGGCGGGAAGGGCGCGTCGCCTTCGAGCCAGGGGATCATGCGTTGCGGAAGACGACCACGTGGTCCACGTCGAGGCGGATGCCGATCTTCTCCCCGATGGCATGGTTGTGGTGGCTGGGCACCAGCGAGAGTACGCGCACGCCGCTCGGCAGCTTGAGGGTATAGAGGAATTCCGCGCCGCGGAAGGCCTTCGCCACGACTTCCGCCTGGGTGGCGGCCGTGTCGTCATGCACCACGTCGTCGGGACGCAACAGGACCGAGACGCGGCAGTCCTTGCCGCAGGCAGCGCAGCCGACGCTGCAGTCGGTCGGGATGCTGCCGGCGAGCGTGCCCAGCTCGATCTGCACTTCCCGGGCATTGAGCACATTGCCCTGGAGGAACACGCCCTGGCCGACGAAATCGGCGACGAAGCGGTTGGCCGGGCGGTGGTAGAGATTGTAGGGCGTGTCCCATTGCTGGATGCGCCCCTCGTGCATGATGCCGATCTCGTCGGCGACGGCGAAGGCCTCATGCTGGTCGTGGGTGACCAGCACGGCGGTGATGCCGGACTGTTTGAGGATGTCGCGCACTTCGAGCGAGAGCCGTTCGCGCAGGTCGACGTCGAGGTTCGAGAAGGGTTCGTCGAGCAGCAGCAGCTGCGGCTTCGGCGCCAGGGCGCGGGCCAGCGCGACGCGCTGCTGCTGGCCGCCGGAAAGTTCGTGCGGATACTTGCCGCCGGCGCCCGCGAGGCCTACGGTGACGAGCAGTTCCTCGACACGCCTGCGCCGCTCGGCCTCGCCGGCATGGTGCAGGCCGAAGGCGACGTTGTCGGCGACGCTCAAGTGCGGGAACAGGGCATAGTCCTGGAAGACCATGCCGATGCGGCGCTGTTCCGGCGGCACATGCAGCCCGGGGCTGCTGACCGCCGCTCCGTTGAGATGGATTTCACCGGAGCTGATGTGCTCGAAACCGGCGATGGCGCGCAGCACCGTTGTCTTGCCGCAGCCGGAAGGGCCGAGCAGGCAGCCGATCGAACCTTCCTCGAGGGCGCAGGAAAGGTCGCTCACCACGGCGTGGCTGCCGTAGGCATGGGAAATGTTCTTGAGTTCGAGCAGGGGCATAAAGGCTAATCGATTACAATTCGTATTATGCGTCAGCTAACCGTCTGGCGCACGACTCCGATGCAGACCACCACGATAACCCTGCCTTCCACCCGTTTCGCCTTTCGCGGTTGGAATGCGCTCGCCCTGGCGGCGCTGGTCATTGCCGTCCTGGCGGCGGCACCCATCGCCAGCGTCTGGGCCAACCTGTTCGCCGTCGGCACCGGCGACACCTGGGCGCACCTGGCGGCCACCGTGCTGCCGGAATACGTCGCCAACACCCTGTGGCTATGCCTCGGCGTGGGTTGCGGCGTCATCGTCGTCGGCGTCTCCACCGCCTGGCTGGTCACCATGCACGAGTTTCCCGGACGGCGCCTCTTCGAGTGGGCGCTGGTGCTGCCGCTGGCCGTGCCGGCCTACGTCATGGCGTATACCTACACGGACCTGCTGCAGTTCGTCGGCCCGCTGCAGAGCGGATTGCGCGAGAGCTTCGGCTGGCAGAAGGGGGATTACTGGTTCCCCGACGTGCGCACGCTCGGCGGCGCGGTCGTCATGTTCACCTTCGTCCTCTACCCCTACGTCTACCTGCTCGCCCGCACCGCCTTCATGGAACGCGCGAGCGGCATGCTGGAGGTCGGGCGCTCGCTTGGCCTGGGCGCCTGGGGCAGTTTCTTCCGCATCTCGCTGCCGCTGGCACGTCCGGCCATCGCGGCGGGCACCGCGCTGGCCCTGATGGAGACGCTGGCGGATTACGGCACGGTGGCCTACTTCGCCGTGCAGACCTTTACCACCGGCATCTACCGCGCCTGGTTCTCGCTGGGCGACCGTGCCGCCGCCGCCCAGCTTTCCGTGGCCCTGCTGGGTTTCGTCGTGCTGGTGCTGCTGCTCGAGCGCATGAGCCGCGGGCGGGCGCGCTTCCACAACACGACCGGGCGCAACCGCCCGCATCCCGGACGCCGCCTGTCCGGCGCCCGGGCCGCCGGCGCGCTGCTTGCCTGCGCCCTGCCGCTGCTTCTGGGGTTTCTCCTGCCGGGCGGCCTGCTGCTGAAAATGGCGCTGAGCGAGGGCGACGCGCAGTTCGGCATGCGCTTCGCGCAACTGGCCGGCAACAGTTTCACGCTGGCGGCGCTGACCGCGCTGCTGGCGGTCGGGTTTGCCCTGCTGCTGGCCTACGCTGCGCGAATGTCCCGCGCTCGCTGGCCGCAACTGTTGAACCGTTTCGTCGGCCTGGGCTATGCCGTGCCGGGTTCGGTGATTGCCGTCGGCGTGCTGATTCCGGTGACGAGACTGGACAACCGGCTGGCCGAATGGATTGCCTCCTGGTCGGGTGCCAATCCCGGCCTGCTGCTCACCGGCGGGGTTGCCGCGCTGGTCTACGCCTATCTCGTGCGCTTCCTGGCCATTGCCCTGCAGACCGTGGAGGCAAGCCTCGGCAAGATCACGCCGAGCATGGATGATGCCGCCCGTTCGCTGGGCCTGGGGCAGGGTGCCACGCTCCGGCGGGTGCATCTGCCGCTGCTGCGCGGCAGTCTCCTGACGGCCGGCCTGCTGGTGTTCGTTGATGTGATGAAGGAACTGCCGGCGACGCTGGTGATGCGCCCATTCAATTACGACACGCTGGCGACGCAAGCCTATACGCTGGCCTCGGATGAAAGGCTGGCGGAAGCCTCGACGGCCGCCTTGGCGATTGTCGCCGTGGGCATCCTGCCGTTGATTGCGGTATCGCGGCAGATCGCGAAAGGAAAATCGGCGCAGGGGTGCTAGGAGGCTAGCCCCAGATCACCCGCCAGCCCTTGCGCTCGATGTAGCGGGACACCTCGTGGTAGGGCTTGCCGATCATCCAGTGCAACACCGGTCCGGCGCTGATGCAGGTCCACTTCGAACCCCGCTTGCGCCACAAGGCTTCGTCGTGGAAATTCGGTGCCGTCACCTTCATGACCTTGCCGTGCGTCGTCTCAGCCATGGCCAATCTCCGTCATGTCCTTGTAGATGTTTTAACGGATGAGATCGGAGTCGGCATGAGTCGGTTCTAGGCTTTTTCTCCTAAAATTTTTCAATCGACTCAGTGGGTTGTGCTTACACCGGCATGTAAACAGGAGGTTACCCGGCGAGCTTCAAGTCGTTTCCGAAATGACAAAAAAACCGGGCGCTGTCAGCGCCCGGTCTTCTTGTAGGACGGATTCCTACCGCCAGCCGGCACGGTCGAATACCTTCTGGGCCAGGGCGGTGTTTTTGGACAGCGTGCCGACGTTGAGGCCGTCGGACTTGAAGGAGCCCAGCGACTCCAGCGCCGGGTTTTTTGCATTCACGCTCTTCACGGCGGGCCACTCGTTGTTGCCGTTGGCGAAATAGGCCTGCGCCTCGTCGCCGGCCAGGTATTCGAGGAATTTCACGGCGGCCTCCTTGTGCGGGGCGGTCTTCAGCATGCCTCCGCCGGAGACGTTGATGTGCGTGCCGAAGCTCTTCTGGTTGGGCCAGATCACGCCGACTTTCTCCATGGCCTTTTTGTCCGCCTCCTTGTCCGAGCGGAGGAGGCGGGCGATGTAATAGGAATTGGAGATCGCAACGCCGCACTCGCCGGCGGCCACCGCCTTGATCTGGTCGGTGTCGCCGCCCTTCGGCGCGCGGGCGAAATTGGCCACCAGGCCCCTGGCCCAATCCTCGGTCTTCTGCTCGCCCAGGTGGTGGATCAAGGCCGAGCCGAGCGAGAGATTGTAGGGGTGGGCACCCGAGCGCACGCAGACCTTGCCCTTCAGCTTCGGGCTGGAGAGATCCTCGTAGTTCTGCACGTCGGCCGGGTTGATCGAGGCCTTGTTGTAGATGATGACGCGGGCGCGGGTCGAGAAGGCGAACCAGTCGTGGGAACGCAGGTTGTCGGGGATGCGCTCTTCCAGCGTTCTCGATTTCACCGGCGCAAACAGGCCGAGCGCGTCGGCCTGGGCGAGGCGGGCGGCGTCGACCGTGATGAAGACGTCGGCCGGGCTGTTGGCGCCTTCGTTCTTGATGCGCTCGAGCAGTTCGTCTTCCTTGCCCTCGATGCGGTTGATCTTGATGCCCGTCTGCCGGGTGAAATTCGCATACAGCGCTTCATCCGTCTGGTAGTGGCGGGCCGAATAGAGATTGAGCACCTTTTCCTGCGAGAGTGCAGGCAGGGCGCTGGCGGAGGCAAGCAGAAAAAGGCCCAAGCGTATCGATTGCATGACGGCTCCATTGAACGATTTGGATGGCCAGTATCCTAGCAAAAAAATTAAACGAATGCAAATCATTCGCATTAGCAGTAATAACAGGAGGTGTGCTGCCCGTTCTGTACATCGGGCGTGAGGCGCGGGAGTGCTAGTTTGACGAAGGCAGGGTGTCGGCTGCCGCGATCCTGCGGGCGCCGTTGAAGCGTCGTGTCCAATAGCGCTGGCGCATGTCTTCCACCCGCACCTCTCCGCCCGAGGCGGGCGCATGCACGAAGCGGTGTTCGCCCAGATAGATGCCGACGTGGGAGAAGCCCCGGCGCAGGGTGTTGAAGAACACCAGATCTCCGGGCTGCAGATCGTCCTGATGCACGGTTTCCCCGACCCGGCTCATGTCGCGGGAAGTCCGGGGCAACACCAGCCCCAGGCTTTCCCGGAAAACATGGCGAACGAGGCCGCTGCAATCGAACCCGGTTTCAGGAGACTCGCCTCCGCGCCGATAATTGACTCCGACGAAGGTCAGGGCGCGCAACACCAGTTCCTGGGCATTCGTCGCATAGCGGCCAAACAAGGTCTCCTCCCGCTGTTCGCTGTAGACATACTCCGAGGCGAAGGCGGAGGAAGCCAGGGCCAGCAAACTCAGGCAGAAGGCAATCTGTCGAAAATTCATGGATTTGACTATAGATGGCGAGCCCGGCTTTGTAAAGATGATTATGCGTTTCGACTTGAAGAACAAGGGGCAGCCTTATGACGGATAAAGAGAAATTGCGATGCAATTGGGTATAATCGATTCAATTTCCGCAAGCCTCGCCGCTGGCACGTAATACGACGACAGGAGATCCCCATGAGTCCGTTCAAGGCCTATCTGATCGACCAGAAAGATGGCAAGACCGTTGCCGGTTTCACCGACCTCAATGAAGACCAGCTCGACAGGGGGGAGGTGACGATCAAGGTCGCTTATTCCAGCGTGAACTACAAGGATGCCCTGGCCGCCACCGGCGCCGGGCGCATCATCCGGCGCTATCCCTGCATCGGCGGCATCGACATGGCCGGCACCGTCGCGAAAAGCACGGATGCCCGATTCAAGGAGGGCGACCAGGTCATCGCCACCAGCTACGACATCGGGGTAGCCCATCATGGCGGCTATGCCGAGTTTGGCCGCGTGCCGGCCGACTGGGTGGTGCCCTTGCCCAAGGGCCTGTCACTGTTCGAGTCGATGGCGCTGGGCACGGCCGGCTACACCGCCGCCCTGGGCGTGGTGCGCATGGAGGAGAACGGCCTGCAGCCGTCCAACGGCAGGGTCATCGTCAGCGGCGCCACCGGCGGCGTCGGCAGCATTGCCATCGACATCCTGGCGCGGCTGGGCTACGAGGTCGTGGCGCTCACCGGCAAGGAAAGCCAGTCGGATTACCTGAAGGGGCTGGGTGCGAAGGAAGTGATGCTGCGCTCCGGACTCGATCTCGCCAAGATCAAGCCGCTCGACAAGCCGCTGTGGGCGGGCGCCGTGGACAACCTCGGCGGCGACGTGCTGGCCTGGATCGCCAGCACCATGCAGCAGAACGGGGTCATCGCCAGCATCGGCCTGGCCGCGAGCATGAGCCTGAACACCACCGTGGCGCCCTTCATCCTGCGCGGTGCGAGCCTGCTCGGCATCGATTCAGGCTACACCGCCATGCCGCTGCGCCGCAAGGTATGGGAGCGCCTCGCCGGCGACATGCGTCCGGCGCACCTGGCCGGCATGACGCGCACCGTCAAGCTGGCCGATCTGCCGCCGGTCTTCGACGAATTCATCAAGGGCCAGGCGCACGGGCGCGTCGTGGTCGATTGCGCCGGCTGATTCCTCCGCAATGAGCGAGACCGCCGCCCCCGCCCTGCCGCGCGTGCTCATCGTCGACGATTCGCGCATGGTGCGCGCCACCATCGTCAAGCACATCAAGGGGCGGTTCGATCCGCGGGAGGAAGGCGACGGGGAGGCCGGCTGGCAGACGCTGATGCTGGATCCGTCCATCCAGGTGCTGATCTCCGATCTCACCATGCCGAAGCTCGACGGCTATGGCCTGCTCAAGCGCGTGCGGGAGTCGAACATCGCCCGCATCCGCGAGATGCCGGTCATCATGATTTCCGGCGACGAGGATGAGTCCGCGCGCAATCGGGCCAAGGAAAACGGTGCGACGGATTTCATCACCAAGGGTATCGGCACCGTCGAACTGGTCTCGCGCCTCGAAGCCCTGGTCAAGCTGGCGCAGACGCAAAGCGAGCTCGAGGCCATGGCCAAGCAGGTCATGGTCGATCCGGAATCCGGGCTTCCCACCGGGGAATACCTCAAGCAGCAGGGCCGGCAGGCGCTGGCGCTGGCGCAGCGGCACGGCGGCGAGATCAGCGTCATCGTCGTGGAGATCGAGGACTTCGATGCCTTCGTCGGCAAGCTGGGTCGCGCCATCGGCGACCAGCTCATCCGGCAGTTCCGGGCTGTGCTCTCCAAGCGGGTGCGGCTGGAAGATACGGTTTCGCAGACCGGCCCGGCGCAGTTCACGGTGGTCTGCCCAGGCATCGGGCTCGACGATGCCCGCGCCTTCGCCAACCGGCTTGACCAGACCATCCGCAATGCGACGATCAGCTATCGCGGCGAGCGCGTCGAGGTCCGGCTGAAGTTCGGCTTCGCCAACAGCAGGGACGACGAATGGCAGACCATGACCCATCTCCTGCAACTGGCCGAGGGGAGGGCCGTGCAGGAGGAGGAAATGGCAGCCGAGCCGATCGCGCCCGAAGCGGTCGAGGAGGCTCCGCTGCCCGGCCTGGGGATCGAGGATGCCATGGCCCTGCTGAATGCGGGCGATACGGAAGGGGTCAAGCCGCACCTGGCGGCGATCGCCGCGCAACTGATGCCCCTGCTCAAGTTCATCGAAGCCGAACTCAAGCTCGGCATGAATCCAGAAAACGCCGAATCCAGGCTGAGGAACCTCGACTGAGGTCGTGCCTCAGCCCTTGACCACCGGGATCTTGCCGATCCTGGCCTGCCACTCGAGCGGGCCGGTCTGGTGTACCGAGGTGCCCTTGGAGTCGACCGCCACCGTGACCGGCATGTCCTTCACCTCGAACTCGTAGATCGCCTCCATGCCGAGGTCGGCGAACGCCGCCACGCGGGCGGCGCGAATGGCCTTCGAGACCAGGTAGGCGGCGCCGCCGACGGCCATCAGATACACCGCCCGGTTGTCGCGGATGGCTTCGATGGCGGCCGGTCCCCGTTCCGCCTTGCCGACCATGCCGAGCAGTCCGGTCTGTTCCAGCATCTGACGGGTGAACTTGTCCATGCGGGTGGCCGTGGTCGGGCCGGCCGGTCCCACCACTTCGTCGCGCACCGGATCGACCGGGCCGACGTAGTAGATGAAGCGGTTGGTGAAGTCCACCGGCAGCTTCTCGCCCTTGTTCAGCATGTCGATCAGGCGCTTGTGGGCGGCGTCGCGGCCGGTCAGCAGCTTGCCGTTGAGCAGCAGTACGTCGCCGGGTTGCCAGCTGGCAACTTCCTCGCGCGTGACCTTGTCGAGGTCGACGCGCTTGCCCTTGCTGGCGTCGTAGGCCAGCTTGGGCCAGTCGGCCAGATTGGGCGGGTCCAGCCTGGCGGGGCCGGAGCCGTCGAGGTGGAAGTGCGCGTGGCGGGTGGCGGCGCAGTTGGGGATCATCGCCACCGGCAGCGAGGCGGCATGTGTCGGGTAGTCGAGGATCTTGACGTCCAGCACGGTCGTCAGTCCCCCCAGACCCTGGGCGCCGATGCCGAGGGCGTTGACCTTCTCATACAGTTCCAGGCGCAGTTCCTCGATGCGGTTCCCCGGGCCGCGCGCGATCAGTTCGTGGATGTCCACCGGCGCCATCAGCGATTCCTTGGCCAGCAGCATGGCCTTCTCCGGCGTGCCGCCGATACCGATGCCGAGGATGCCGGGCGGGCACCAGCCGGCGCCCATGGTCGGTACGGTCTTCAGCACCCAGTCGACGATCGAATCCGAAGGATTCAGGGCATAGAACTTGGACTTGTTCTCCGAGCCGCCGCCCTTGGCCGCGCAGATCACCTCGACGTGGTCGCCGGGCACGATCTCCGTGTGCACCACGGCCGGCGTGTTGTCCTTGGAGTTGGTGCGGGCGCCGGCGGGGTCGAGCAGTACCGAGGCGCGCAACTTGTTGTCCGGGTTGTTGTAGGCGCGGCGCACGCCTTCGTCGACCATCTCCTGGACGCTCATGGCGGCGTCCCAGCGGGCGTTCATGCCGACCTTGAGGAAGACCACGGCGATGCCGGTGTCCTGGCAGATCGGGCGGTGGCCCTCGGCGCACATGCGGGAATTGATGAGGATCTGGGCGATGGCGTCCTTGGCGGCCGGGCTCTGCTCGCGCTCGTAGGCGGCGGACAGCGCCTTGATGTAGTCGGCCGGGTGGTAGTAGCTGATGTACTGGAAGGCGTCGGCGATGCTCTGGATGAAGTCTTCCTGGCGGATGGTTGCCATGCGGGGCCCTTTCAATGTTTCTTCGCCATCATCAGCGAACTGGTCATGATCTTGTCGGTCCAGGCCATGGTCAGCGCCGAAACGAGGAAGGTGACGTGGATCACCACCTGCCAGAGGATGGCCCGGTCCTCCAGGTTCGCAGCGTTGATGAAGGTCTTCAGAAGGTGGATCGACGAGATGCTGATGATGGCAGTCGCCAGCTTGATCTTCAGCACGCCGGCGTTGACGTGGGAAAGCCATTCCGGCTGGTCCGGATGGCCTTCCAGGTCGAGGCGGGAGACGAAGGTCTCGTAGCCGCCGATGATCACCATGATCAGCAGGTTGGCGATCATCACGACGTCGATCAGCCCGAGCACGATGAGCATCACGTCGGTGTCGGTCAGGCCGCCCACCTTGCCCACCAGATGGCTCAGTTCGATCATGAACTGATAGACATAGACGCCCTGGGCGATGATGAGGCCGAGATAGAGCGGAGCCTGCAGCCAGCGGCTCCAGAAAATGAAGCCTTCCAATGCCTTGATGGAGCGGGGAGCGGGTTTTTGCATGTTTTCGAGTGGGCTTGGAAAATGCAAAATTCTAGCATTCATGCTGCAATGCGGCAGGGGGTGCGAGCCGGTTGTCGTCCTGTAAGTAGGACGTAAGCTTTTGTCTATAAATTGTATCGTTCGCTAAAATGGGCTGATTCAAGGAAATAATCCATCCCAACAAGGCCAAGGCGAATTCAGCCCCCGAGGATGCTTTGCAGGCGGTTGCGCCGCCACATTCCAGTACTAGCTAGATAGAGGAGAGGTCCAGATGTCCACGATCGAATCGGTCTTGAATGAAACCCGCGTTTTCCCGCCGCCCCCCGAGTGCGTCGCCCAGGCGAACGTTTCGGGCATGGATGCCTACCGGGAGCTGTATGCCAAGAGCGAGAAGGACTACCAGGGGTTCTGGGGCAAGATCGCCCGCGACAACCTGATCTGGCACAAGCAGTTCACCAAGGTGCTGGATGAATCCAACGCCCCCTTCTACACCTGGTTCGAGGACGGCGAGATCAACGTTTCCTACAACTGCCTCGACCGGCACCTGGAATCGAAGCCGCACAAGACCGCCATCATCTTCGAGGCCGACAACGGCCAGGTCACCAAGATCACCTACAAGGAGCTGTACCACCGCGTCTGCCGCTTCGCCAACGGCCTGAAGAAGCTGGGCGCGCAGAAGGGCGACCGCGTCCTCATCTACCTGCCGATGTCGATCGAGGCGGTGGTGGCGATGCAGGCCTGCGCCCGCATCGGCGCCATCCACTCGGTGGTGTTCGGCGGCTTTTCGGCGAAGAGCGTGCAGGAGCGCATCATCGACGCCAAGGCCCGGCTGGTCATCACCGCCGACGGCCAGTACCGCGGCGGCAAGGAGATGGCGCTGAAGCCGGCCGTCGACGAGGCGCTCGGCATGGGCGGCTGCGGTTCCATCGAGAAGGTCATCGTCTACAAGCGCACCGGCGGCGAGGTGACCTGGAACGCCGCCCACGACATCTGGTGGCATGAGCTGGAGGAGGGCCTGGCCGACGAGTGCCCGCCGACCTTTGTCGGCGCCGAGCATCCGCTGTTCATCCTCTACACCTCCGGCTCGACCGGCAAGCCGAAGGGCGTGCAGCATTCCAGCGGCGGCTACCTGCTCGGCGCGGTCATGAGCATGAAGTGGGTGTTCGACATCAAGTCGAACGATGTCTTCTGGTGCACCGCCGACGTCGGCTGGGTCACCGGCCACACCTATGTCACCTACGGGCCGCTGGCGATGGGCGCCACCGAAGTGATCTTCGAGGGCGTGCCGACCTATCCGGACGCCGGCCGTTTCTGGCGCATGATCCAGGACCACAAGGTCAGCATCTTCTACACGGCGCCGACGGCGATCCGCTCGCTCATCAAGGCCGGTGCCGACCTGCCGAAGAACTACAACCTGTCCAGCCTGCGCATCCTCGGCACGGTGGGCGAGCCGATCAACCCGGAAGCCTGGATGTGGTACCACAACACCGTCGGCGGCGGCCGCTGCCCCATCGTGGACACCTGGTGGCAGACCGAGACCGGCGGGCACATGATTTCCCCGCTGCCCGGCGCCACGCCGACCAAGCCGGGTTCGTGCACGCTGCCGCTGCCGGGCATCATGGCTGCCATCGTCGATGAGACCGGCGCCGACGTCGAGCTGGGCAAGGGTGGTTTCCTCGTCATCAAGAAGCCGTGGCCGTCGATGATCCGCAACATCTGGGGCGATCCGGACCGCTTCAAGAAGTCCTACTATCCGGACGATTTCGGCGGCAAGTATTACCTGGCCGGCGACGGCGCCAACCGCGACCTGGACGGCTATTTCTGGATCATGGGCCGCATCGACGACGTGCTCAACGTCTCCGGCCACCGTCTCGGCACGATGGAAATCGAATCGGCGCTGGTGGCGCATCCGCTGGTGGCGGAAGCCGCCGTGGTGGGACGGCCCGACGATCTGACCGGCGAGGCGGTGTGCGCCTTCGTCGTGCTCAAGCAGGCCCGTCCGTCGGGCGCCGACGCCAAGAAGATCGCCGACGCGCTGCGCGTGCATGTCGCCAAGGAGATCGGCGCACTGGCCAAGCCGAAGGACATCCGCTTCGGCGACAACCTGCCGAAGACCCGTTCCGGCAAGATCATGCGCCGCCTGCTGCGCTCCATCGCCAAGGGGGAGGAGATCACCCAGGACGTCACCACCCTGGAAAATCCCGCCATCCTCCAGCAGCTGAAGGAGCCGGCGGCCTGAGCGCGTTGCGCATCGACCCAAAAGGGCGCTGCGGCGCCCTTTTTTCCGCTCTGTCGAATGGGCCGGAGGGGTGCGCGCTATAATCGAAGCGGCATCGACGCCGGATACGCGTCAAGGGGGAGAGCCATGAATCGCGCCATCATCACGGGCCAGCGCCTGGCGGCGGTATTCCTGCTGGGCTGCGTGCTGTTCAACTATCCGCTGATAGCCCTCTTCAACAAGCCGGGCGAACTCTTCGACATCCCGCTCCTCTACCTCTACCTGTTCGGCGTCTGGGCTGTCCTGATCGGACTGATGGCCCTGACCATCGAACGACGGAAGGACTAGGGCGCCGGTCATGCTCCAGGGCTGGGTGATCGCGAGCGTCTCCTTCGCCTACCTGGGGGTGCTGTTCGCCATCGCCTACTTCGGCGACAAACGCGCCGATGCCGGACGCTCGGTGATCGCCAACCCGACGATCTATGCGCTGTCGCTGGCGGTGTACTGCACGACGTGGACCTTCTACGGCAGCGTCGGCCGCGCCGCCTCGACCGGCATCGGCTTCCTGCCCATCTACCTCGGGCCGACGCTGATGGCCGGCCTGTGGTGGTTCGTCATGCTGAAGATCATCCGCATCAGCAAGGCCAACCGCATCACCTCCATCGCCGACTTCGTTTCCTCGCGCTACGGCAAGAGCCAGCTGCTCGGCGGCCTCGTCACCGTGATCGCGGTCATCGGCATCATTCCCTACATCTCGCTGCAGCTGAAGGCGGTGTCGAACAGCTTCACCATCCTGCTGCACTACCCCGAGATCGTCATGCCGGCCCGGGCGGGGGCGCAGCCGCTGCTGCAGGACAGCGCGCTCTACATCGCCATGATCCTGGCGGCGTTCACCATCCTCTTCGGCACGCGGCATCTCGACGCCACGGAACGCCACGAGGGCATGGTGGCGGCCATCGCCTTCGAATCGCTGGTCAAGCTGCTGGCTTTCCTGGCCGTCGGCATTTTCGTCACCTTCGGCATCTACAACGGCTTCGGCGACATCTTCGACCGCGCCGAACTCGTGCCGAAGCTGAAATCGCTGATGACGGTGGCGGACACCGGCGCCAGCTACGGCAGCTGGTGGTCGCTGACCTTCCTCTCCATGCTTTCCATCATGTTCCTGCCGCGGCAGTTCCAGATCGCCGTGGTGGAAAACGTGAACGAGCGCCACCTGGCGCGGGCGATCTGGCTGTTTCCGCTCTACCTGCTCCTGATCAACATCTTCGTCCTGCCCATCGCCGTCGGCGGCCTGTTGCATTTTCCCGACGGCAGCGTGGACGCGGACACGTTCGTGCTGACGCTGCCGATGGCAGAGCGCCAGGAGGCCCTCGCGCTGTTCGTCTTCATCGGCGGCCTGTCCGCCGCCACCGGCATGGTCATCGTCGAAACGATCGCCTTGTCGACCATGGTCTGCAACGACCTGGTGATGCCGGTGCTGCTGCGCTGGAAGGCCCTGCGGCTGCAGGAAGAGCAGGACCTCTCATGGCTGCTGCTGTCCATCCGCCGCTGGGCCATCGCCGTCATTCTGCTGTTGGGGTACATCTACTTCCGTGCCGCCGGCGAGGCCTATGCGCTGGTCGGCATCGGCCTGATCTCCTTCGCCGCCGTGGCGCAGTTCGCGCCGGCGATTTTCGGCGGCATCTACTGGAAGGGCGGCACCCGGCAGGGCGCCATCGCCGGGCTGCTGGCCGGCTTTGCCGTGTGGATCTACACCCTGCTGCTGCCGTCCTTCGCCAAGTCGGGATGGTTGTCATTGGATTTCATCCGCGAAGGCCTGTTCGGCGTCGCGCTGCTCAAGCCGCAGCAGTTGTTCGGCCTGACCGGCCTCGACGAGATCTCCCACAGCCTGTTCTGGAGCATGCTGGCCAATATCGGCTGCTATGTCGCGGTCTCGCTGCGCAAGCGGCCGGACGTGGTGGAAACCAGCCAGGGCACGCTGTTCGTGGATGTGTTCCGGCATACCGAAGGCGCCGAGCGCTCGCGCTTCTGGCGCGGCAGCGCCCAGGTGCAGGACCTGCTGCCGCTGATCGGCCGCTTCCTCGGCCCGGAGCGGGCGCGCGAGGCGTTCCTCGCCTATGCCCGCCGGCGCGGCCTCGCCTCGCTCGAGCAGCTGCAGGCGAACGCCGACCTGGTCCATTTCGCGGAGACCTTGCTGGCCGGCGCCATCGGCGGCGCCTCCGCCCGCGTTATGGTGGCTTCGGTGGTCAAGGAGGAGCCGCTCGGCATCGACGAGGTCATGAACATCCTCGACGAGGCCTCGCAGGTGCGCGCCTATTCGCGCCAGCTCGAGCAGAAATCGCGCGAGCTGGAGGCGGCCACCGCCGAACTGCGCGCGGCCAACGAGCGGCTGAAGGAGCTCGACCGCATGAAGGACGACTTCATGTCGACGGTGACGCACGAGCTGCGCACGCCGCTGACCTCGATTCGCGCCTTTTCGGAAATCCTGCTGGAAGACCCGAAGACCAACCTGGCCAACCGCAGGAAATTCCTGGCCATCATCGTCAAGGAAACCGAGCGCCTGACCCGGCTCATCAACCAGGTGCTCGACATGGCCAAGATCGAGTCGGGCAATGCGGAATGGCATACTGCCGACATCGACCTTCATGAGGTCATCGAGGAATCGCTGGCCGCCACCTCCTCGCTGTTCGGCGACAAGCGGATCAGGCTGGAGAAGCTGCTCGCCGAGGGCGTGCCTCGCGTCAGGGCGGATCGCGATCGCTTGATCCAGGTCATGCTGAACCTGCTGGCGAATGCGGTCAAATTCTGCGATGAGGACCGGGGTTGCGTGACGGTGCGGTTGTCGGCCGGCTCCGATGCGGTGCGGGTCGACGTCGAGGACAACGGCCCGGGCATCGCCGAGGCGGACCAGCACACGATCTTCGAGAAGTTCCGCCAGGTCGGCGACACGATGACTGCCAAGCCGCAGGGCACGGGACTCGGCCTGCCGATCAGCCGGCAGATCATCGAGCATTTCGGCGGGCGGCTGTGGGTGGAAAGCAATCCTGGCAGGGGCGCGACATTTTCATTTATCCTGCCACTGAACAGGGAAGGCATGGGCCAGGAGGAGAGAACGGAAAAATGACGAAACGCATACTGATCGTCGACGACGAGCCGAACATCGTGGTTTCACTTGAGTTCCTCATGAAGCGGGAGGGCTTCGAGGTGGCCGTCGCCGCAGACGGAGAGGCGGCGCTGAAATCGGTCGAGGAAAAGAAGCCCGACCTGGTGCTGCTGGACATCATGCTGCCGAAGAAGAACGGCTTCGAGGTGTGCCAGACGATCCGTGCCAATCCGGCCTGGCAATCGGTGAGGATCGTGATGCTGACGGCCAAGGGGCGCGACACCGAAGTCGCCAAGGGCACCGCCCTGGGCGCGGATGCCTACATGACCAAGCCGTTCTCCACCAAGGACCTGATCGCCCAGGTAAGGCAGATACTCGGCGAATCCTGAGGTCTTCCATGGCGGCGCAATCCGGCAAGCTCAAGCTTGCCCTCATCCTGGGCAGCGTCTACCTCCTGCTGGTGCTGCTGTTCAGTGCGCTCGGCACGGTCCTGTGGGCCGACATGAAAGAGGCCGAACGCCAGGCTTTCCTGGCCATCCTGCAGCCGCGCATCGAACTGTCGATCCTGATCATCCTGATGACCTGGTTCGTGCTCGGCCTCATCGTGCACGCCGTCTACCGGGCCTATGCGCTGGCGCCGCTGACGCTGCGCGAGCAGGCGCTGGTCATGGTCAACGCCAATCCCGGCCTGCGCCTGCAGGAACTGGGGGCGCCGGAAATCAGGACCCTGGCCCAGGTGGTCAACGCCCTGGCCGAGCAGCGCGAATCCCTGCAGCGCGACGTCGGGGACAGGATAGCGGAGGCCAAGGCCTCCATCGAGGAGGAGAAGAACCGGCTGGCGGCCCTCATGTCGGAACTGACGCAGAGCGTCGTGGTCTGCAACCTCGACGGCCGCATCCTCCTCTACAACAACCGCGCCCGGCTGCAGTTCAAGGCGCTGGCCGGCGAAAGTCAGTCCGCGCAGGACGGCGTCCTGATCGGGCTGGGGCGCTCGATCTTCGCCATCCTCGAGCGCAACCTGATCGCCCACGCTCTGGAGAACATCCAGCAGCGCCTGGCGCGCGGCAGCCTGCAGCCGACGGCCAACTTCGTCACCGCCAGCCGCGCCGGACAGCTGATCCGCGTGCAGATGGCGCCGGTGCGCGGGGCTGCACGGGACGGCGGGGCGGAGGCGGAGCGCAGCATCGCGGGCTACGTCCTCATGCTGGACAACATCACGCGCAACTTCGAGATGGAGAGCCGGCGCGACGCTCTGCTGCAGTCCCTCACCGAGGGCAGCCGCGCCTCGCTCGGCAACATCCGCGCCGCCGTCGAGAACCTGCTCGATTACCCCGACATGGATGTCGGCCAGCGCGACCGCTTCGTCGGCATCATCCGCGACGAGGTGGGGGCGATGGGCCAGCGGCTCGACCAGACCGTCAACGAATTCTCCGACGCCCTCAAGGCGCGCTGGCCGCTCGAGGACATGCTGGGCGAGGACTTCATCGCGGCGGCGCAGCGGCGCATCGAGAAGAAACTGGGCCTGCCGACCAAGCTCGACGAGGTCGCCGAAGGGGTGTGGGTCAAGGTGGACAGCTTTTCGCTGCTGCAGGGCGTCACCTACCTGGCTTCGCGCCTGCATGACGAATACGACATCCGGGAAATCCGCTTCCGCCTCCTGCCGGACGGCCGCCTGGTGCACCTCGATCTGGTCTGGTCCGGCGCCGTCGTCGGCAGCCAGACGCTGCTGGCGTGGGAGATCGATCCGATGAACGTGGCGGGCGAGAACAGTCCGCTGACCCTGCGCGAGGTGATCGAACGGCACGGCGGCGAAATCTGGTTCGAGCGCGAGAAGGCCTCGCACCGCGCCTTCATCCGCATGCTGCTGCCCTCCGCCCAGCCGCAGGAAACCGTCGAGCCCGCGGCCCTGCTGCACGCGGAAAGCCGCCCCGAGTACTACGACTTCAACCTGTTCCGGCAGACCGAGGAAAGCCGCGCCCTCGACGACCGCCTGCTGACCGAGCTGACCTACACCGTCTTCGATACCGAGACGACCGGGCTCGAGCCCTCGGCCGGCGACGAGATCATCCAGATCGGCGCCACCCGCATCGTCAACGGCCGCCTGCTGCGCAGCGAATGCATCGACCAGATCGTCGACCCGCGCCGCCCGCTGCGGCCGGAGGGCATCCCCATCCACGGCATCACCGAGGAGATGGTGGCCGGCCAGCCGACCATCGATCGGGTGCTGCCGACCTTCTACGCCTTCAGCGAGGATACCGTGCTGGTGGCCCACAACGCCGCCTTCGACATGCGCTTCCTGCAGCTGAAGGAGGCGGCGACCGGCATCTGCTTCCGCCAGCCGGTGCTCGACACGCTGCTGCTCTCCGCGGTGATCCATCCCAACCAGGAGTCGCACAAGCTGGAAGCGATCTGCGCGCGGCTCGGCATCAACGTCATCGGCCGCCACACCGCGCTGGGCGACGCCATCGTCACCGGCGAGGTGTTCCTCAGGATGATCCCGCTGCTCAACGAGATGGGCATCCGCACCCTGCGCGAGGCGCGCGAGGCGGCGGAGCGCACCTACTACGCCAGAATCAAGTATTGAACCGGACGACATCGATCATGGAAAAACCTGCCCATCCATCCGCCAAGAGCGATTTCCAGGCGATGTACAGCCCTCTCGGCAGCCTGATCCGGCGCCAGCCGGTGACGGTGCCGCTGGATGCCACCGTGCGCCAGGCCATCCGGGTGATGGACGAGAAGCGCATCGGCTCCATTATCGTCGCCGACGCCGGCGGCAAGCTGCCCCTGGGGATATTCACCCTGCGCGACCTGCTGCACCGCGTGGCGCTGCCCGGCTGCACGCTCGACCTGCCGATTGCGGCGGTGATGACGGCGGGCGTCATCACCGTCAAGCCGAATACCACGGCCTACCAGGCGGCCCTCGTCATGGGCAGCCGCGGCCTGCGCCATTTGCTGGTGGTCGACGACGCGGGCGAACTGCTCGGCATCGTCTCCCAGAACGACCTGTTCGCGCTGCAGCGATCCGGCCTCAACGACGTCACCGGCAACATCCGCGAGGCGAAGGATCTGGCGGCCCTGCAGACCTGCGCGAAGGACATCCGGCGCATGGCCGACACCATGCTCGGGCAGGGCGTCGCCGCCGAGCAGCTGACCCATCTCATCTCGACCCTGAACGACCTGCTGACCCTGCGCATCGTCGAGCTGACGCACGACGAATTCGAATTGCCGCCGGTGAGGTGGTGCTGGATCGCGCTCGGCTCGGAGGGGCGCTACGAGCAGACGCTGTCCACCGACCAGGACAACGGCATCATTTTCGATGCCGACGGCAGGGAGGCCGGGGAAGTGCGCAAGAGCCTGCTGTCCTTTGCCGACTCGGTGAACCGCAAGCTGGACGCCTGCGGCTTCCCGCTCTGCAAGGGCGGCATCATGGCGAGCAACCCGGAATGGTGCCTGTCCGAGGAGGAATGGCGGAGCAAGTTCGCCCGATGGATCCAGTCGCCCGAGCCGAAGGCGCTCCTCAACGCCTCGATCTTCTTCGACTTCCGCCCCTTGTACGGCAACGAGGAACTGTCGCACAGCCTGCGCGACTGGCTGCTGGCTGCCAGCGGCAAGGCCACCCTGTTCCTGCGCCTGATGAGCGAGAACGCGCTGCAATGCCAGCCGCCGCTGGGCCTGATCCGCGACTTCACCTACGACAACAACAAGGATTTCCCGCACACCATCGACCTCAAGATGCACGGCTCGCGCCCCTTCGTCGATGCCGCCCGCATCTTCTCTCTGGCCTATGGCGTGGATGTCACCAGCACGGCGCAGCGCCTGCGCGGCGCCGCCGAAGCCACCAACCTGGGGGCGGATGTCGAGGCGATGATCGACGGCTTCTACTTCATCCAGCTGCTGCGCCTGCGCCACCAGCACGACCTGAACGGCAACGACGCCGGCGCCAACCGCATCGATCCGGACGACCTCAACGAGCTCGACCGCCACATCCTCAAGGAAGCCTTCAAGCAGGCGCGCAAGCTGCAGGACAAGCTGCGGCTGGACTATCGCCTGTAGCGCCGTATCGCCGGGACTGACTTTTAGTTCCGGCATAACGCCCGCTTCGCGGGCATGGGCCTTCACTGAAACGCAGGAGCGTTTTCCCTCAGAAACTGCCGCCGGTGGCGGCGAAGAGGCGGTCGCGCAGCTGGATCAGGCGCGGGCCGATCTCCTCGAAGATGCGGCTGCGCGTCATCTCGAAGGGCGGACCGGCGCAGGTGAGGGCGAGGATCTTCGACTGGTCGCGCGAAATCAGCGGCACCGCCACCGAATAGACGTCCTTGTTCCATTCGCCGAGCGAGACGCAGAAGCCGTATTTCTGGTATTCGCGCACAGCCTTCTCGAAGCTGGCGCGGAAGCCTTCCCAGTCCTCCTTGCGGCCCGTCTTGCGGTGCTCCTCGAGCATCGCCGCGCGCGCCTCCTCGGGCAGGCCGCAGTGGTAGGCGCGGCCCAGCGCCGTCATGCCGTAGGGCACGCGCGCGCCGACCTCCAGCCGCATCTGGAAGGTCGGATTGCCCTGGCAGACTTCGAGGAAGACCATGTGCGGCTGGTCGCGCGCCGCCAGGCAGACCGCGGCGCGGGCGTAGTCGGCGAACTCCTGCATCATCGGCCGCGCGATGGCGCGGATGTCCTGGCTGGCGAGGAAGGAATAGCCCAGCGCGAGCACGCCCACCGAGAGGGAATACTTGCCCGACTCCGGCGAGTAGTTGAGGTAGCCGAGCTGGGTCAGCGTATAGGTCAGGCGCGTGACGGTCGGCTTGGGCAGGTGCGTGCGCTGCGCGATCTCGCTGTTGCCGAGCACGGGATGGCGCGGCGTGAAGGCGCGCAGGATGTCGAGGCCGCGCGCCAGCGCCGTGACGAACTGGCGGTCCTTGGCGGCACGGGACTTTTCGGCAGGCGTCTTGCGGGCGGTCTTGGCCATGTTGTCCTTCCCTGGTCAGGCTTCCGGCAGGATGACGACCTTGCCTTTTACCTTGCGGTCGAGCAGCCGCTGGATGGCTTCCGATGCCCGCGCCAGCGGAAACTGTTCGCTGACGACGGGATTGATTTTCTTTTCGGCAAACCAGGCCATCAGCTGCTTCATGTTGCGCACATGGCCGCGCGGGTCCTGGCGCACCGAGTCGCCCCAGTACACGCCGAGCAGCTGGCGTTCCTTCAGCAGGGCCAGGTTGAGCGGGATCTTCGGGATCTCGCCGGCGGCGAAGCCGACGACGAGCAGCCGGCCGCGCCAGGCCATGGCGCGCAGCGCCGACTCGGTGTAGCTGCCGCCGACCGGGTCGTAGACGACGTCGACGCCCTTCTCGCCGGTGAGGGCGAGGGTGCGCTTGCGCAGGTCTTCCGTCGCGTAGTCGATGGTCTCGTCGGCGCCGAGCCGGCGGCACAGCGCCAGCTTGTCCTCGCTCGAGGCGGCGGCGATGACGCGCGCGCCCATGGCCTTGCCGATTTCGACGGCCGCCGCGCCGACGCCGCCGGCGGCGCCCAGCACCAGCAGCGTCTCGCCCGGCTGCAGGCGGCCGCAGTCCTGCAGGGCGTGCAGCGAGGTGCCGTAGGTCAGCACCAGCGCGGCTCCCGTGGCGAAGTCCATGTTCTCCGGCAGCGGCATGATCTTCTCGGCGGCGACGACGCACTCCTCGGCGAAGCCGCCGGTGCCGGGAAAGCCGATGACGCGGTCGCCGGCCTTGAGGCCCTGCACGCCGTCGCCGACCGCCTTGACCAGACCGGCCACTTCCGCGCCGGGCGTGAAGGGCAGCGGCGGCTTGACCTGGTAGAGGCCCTGCACCATCAGCGCATCGGGGAAGTTCAGTGCGGCGGCCTTGACGTCGACCACCACCTGGCCGGGGCCGGCCTTCGGCGAGGGGACATCCTGCACGGTCAGGTTTTGCGGCGGGCCGTATTCGGCGCAGAGCAGGGCTTTCATCTTGACGTGCCTCTCAGAGTGGGGTCGGGTTGCGGTCCTCGAGGATGTCTTCCATCCTCAGGCGCACGGCCTGCTTGATGCGGCTGTGGGGAATCACGTAGAAGCGGTTCGCGGCGACGGCGTCGAAGACGGCGCTGGCCATGTCGTCCGCCGTCAGGCGGCCGGACTTCACCGCCTGGCCCATGCGCTCCTGATAGGCGGCGGAGGCGGCCGAGGGCGGCGCCGCTTCGCCGAAGCGCTGCGGACGATTGCGCTCCGAGGTGTGGATGGCCGTCGGCACCCAGGCCGGGCAGAGCACCGAGACGCCGATCTTTGCCTGCTGCGCCCGCAGTTCCGTGTACAGCGTTTCCGACAGCGTGACGACGCCGTGCTTGCTGACGTTGTAGGCGGCCATCGCGGGGGTGGACAGCAGGCCGGCGACCGAGGCGGTGTTCACCACGTGGCTCTCGTCTTCCTGCGCCAGCATGCGCGGCACGAAGTAATGCACGGCGTGCACCACGCTCCACAGGTTCACGCCGAGGATCCATTCCCAGTCGGCGGTGCTCAGCTCCCACGAAAGCCGCGTCAGGCCGACGCCGGCGTTGTTGCAGAGGAGATGCACCGCGCCGAAGCGGCCGAAGGCTTCTTCGGCGAGGTCGGCGATGTCCTCCTCGCGGCTGACGTCGACGCGGCGGGTGACGAGCGCATCGGCCGCCACCGGCAGGGTCGTCGCCGCCTCGACGAGCTTCGCCTCGTCGATATCCGCCAGCACCAGGCGCATGCCCTCGCGTGCTGCCCGCTGCGCCAGGGCGAGGCCGATGCCGCTGGCCGCACCGGTGATGACCGCCGTCTTGCCCTTCAAATCGTGCATAGTGTCGTTCCGCTAGAATTTGCGGGAAGATAGCATGAAGGCAAGCAAAACGAAATCATCGTTCGCATAGCGAAATTATGACGAGAGAAGCGGATGAAGCGCGCGGCTTCACTGAGGGCGGCAGCGTGAGCGCAAGCGCTCCGGAGATTCCCGACTGCGTCGCCTGCGGCGGCTGCTGCGCCTGGTCGGAAACCTGGCCGGTGCTGATGGGCGAGGGCGATGGCGCCGGCATCCCGGAAGACCTCATCGATGTCGAGCACTGGCGCATGCAGTCCTGGGGCCATCGCTGTGCGGCGCTGGAGGGCGAGCTCGGCTGCCGCGTGGGCTGCACGGTGTATGAAAACCGCCCGCTGGTGTGCCGGGAGTTCCAGGCCGGCTCGGAAGACTGCCGCATGGTGCGGCGCGCGCTGCGGCTCGAGGCGGCCTGAGATGAGGGAATGGTTTCTCTACCTGATCGAATGCCGCGACGGCAGCATCTACACCGGCGTCAGCGTCGATGTCGAGGCGCGCTACGCCGCGCACGCCGCCGGCCGGGGGGCGCGCTACACGCGTTCGCACCCGCCGCTGCGCCTGCTGGGCAGCGTCGCCTACCCGGACCGCTCCTCGGCGCAGAAGGCGGAACATGAGGTGAAGCAGCTGTCGCCCGCCGCCAAGCGCGCATTCGCCGGCGGCCTCGCCGGCGGCGAGCGCCCGCCGGAAACGATGCTGCAAATTGTCCCCGGCCTGTCCATCCCGCTCGACGAGATCGAGCTGACTGCGATCCGCGCCCAGGGGGCGGGCGGCCAGAACGTCAACAAGGTGTCCAGTGCCATCCACCTGCGCTTCGATGTCGGCGCCTCGTCGCTGCCCGACGCCGTCAAGGCGCGGCTGCTTGAACTGGGCGGCCGGCGCATCACCGCCGACGGCGTCGTCGTCATCAAGGCGCAGCAGTTCCGCAGCCAGGAGAAGAACCGCGCGGCGGCGCTGCAGCGCCTGCGGGAGCTCATCGCCGGCGCCGCCGTCGCGCCGCGGGCGCGCAAGCCGACGCGGCCGACGCGCAGCGCGCAGAAGAAACGCCTCGAAGGCAAGAACCGGCGCGGCGCGATCAAGGCGCTGCGCGGACGGGTGGTCGATTGAGAAAGGAAAACGATCCATGGGAGTGATGAGCAGCGTCGTGGTGGCGGACCTGGACGAGGCCGCCGACATCGTCGGATCCGAGCGGCCGGTCGACGACTGGAAGGGCTTCGAGGCGCGCGGCCTCGACCAGGCCAAGTTCGCCATGCTGCATGCCCTGCTGTCCGGACAGTACTTCGACGAGGCGCAGCGCGATTTCGGCCTGCTGCATGCGGAATCGGAGGAAGGGCCCTGGCTGCTGCGCTTTCCCGCCGCTTCGGTGAAGCGGCTGGCGGAGCTTGACGAGGCGGGGCTGGAGGCGGTCGGCGAGGAACTCGCCGCGACGGAAGATTTCGAGGCGGAAGCGTGGGCGGTCGAGGACGTGCAGAAGATCGTCACCCAGCTGGCCGACCTGGCCGGCATGGCGGTGGCGCAGGACAAGGCGGTTTTCCTCTGGATCGTCGCCGACGAATGAAGGAGTTCTCATGAAGCACATCATCCATGGCGCAGACGGCACACCCGAGTCCATGCAGCTGGCCGAGGGTGTCAGGCCGCAGCCCGGCCCGGGCGAGATCCTCATCGAGGTGCACTGCGCCGGCGTGAACCGTCCCGACGTGCTGCAGCGCTCCGGCCGCTATCCGCCGCCGCCGGGCGCTTCGCCCATCCTCGGCCTGGAAGTCGCCGGCACGGTGGCGGCGCTGGGCGAGGGCGTCACGGAATGGAAAGTCAGTCAGCGCGTGACGGCGCTGGTGCCGGGCGGCGGCTATGCCGAGTATTGCGTCGCGCCGGCGTCGCATGCCCTGCCGATTCCCGACGGCCTCGATCTGGCGCAAGCGGCGGCGTTGCCGGAAACCTGGTTCACCGTCTGGGCCAACCTGGTCGACCTGGGACGATTGAAGCAGGGCGAGCGGCTGCTGGTGCACGGCGGTTCCAGCGGCATCGGGCTGACCGCCATCCAGCTGGCGCGCCACCTCGGCGTCGAATGCTTCGTCACCGTCGGCAGCGCAGCGAAGGCGGAGTTCTGCCGCGGCTTCGGCGCCGACCACGCCCTCAATTACCGCGAGGCCGATTTCGTCCGGCAGGTGAAGGAACTCACCGGCGGCGAGGGCGTCGACGTCGTGCTCGACATGGTCGGCGCGCCCTACCTGCAGAAGAACCTCTCCTTACTGCGCCGCGACGGCCGCCTGGTGCTGATCGCCTTCCTCGAGGGCTCCAAGGGGGAGTTCGACCTGATGCCGGTGATGCTGAAACGCCTCACCGTCACCGGCTCGACCATGCGCCCGCGCACCGTTGCCGAAAAGGCCGCCATCCGCGATGCGCTGCGCGAGCACATCTGGCCGGAGATCGCCGCCGGCCGCCTGCGCCCGCACCTCCACGCCGTCTTCCCGCTGGCGCAGGCCGGCGAGGCGCACCGCCTGATGGAAAGCAGCGCCCACATCGGCAAGATCGTGCTGGAGGTCAGAGCATGACTGAACTGCAAATCGACATCGTCTCCGACGTCGTCTGCCCCTGGTGCTTCATCGGCAAGCGGCGGCTGGAGGCCGCCCTGCGCGAGCTGAAGAACGAGCGGCCGGACGTGGCGCCGCGCATCCGCTGGCTGCCGTTCTTCCTCAACCCCGACACGCCGGAGGCGGGCGAGCCCTACCGGCCCTTCCTCGAGCGGAAGTTCGGCGGGCCGGAGAAGCTGGCGCAGATATGGGCGCAGATCTCGGAGGCCGGCCGCGGCGCCGGCATCGACTTCGCCTTCGAGCGCATCGAGACGCGCGCCAACACCCTCAAGGCGCACCGGCTGATCCATCGCGCCCAGGCGCGGGGCGACGCCGATGCCCTGGTCGAGCGGCTCTTCGCCGCCCAGTTCCTGCGCGGGGAGAACGTCGGCGACGCCGCCGTGCTGGCGCGGCTCGCCGCCGAATGCGGCGAGGGCGAGGCAGAAACACTGGCCTACCTGCGCAGCGACGAGGATGCCGCCGCGGTGCGCGCCGGCTTCGAGCGCGCGCAGCAGATGGGCATCACCGGCGTGCCGTTCTTCATCCTTGCCGGCCGCTACGGCGTCGGCGGCGCCCAGCCGCCCGAGCTGATGCTCGATGCGCTGCGCCAGGCGCTCGAGCCAGCCTGAATGTTCCTCGGCCACTTCGGCATCGGCTTCGGCGCCAAGGCGGCCGCGCCGCGCGCCTCCCTCGGCACGCTGTTCCTGGCGGCGCAGTTCATCGACCTGCTCTGGCCGACGCTGCTCCTGCTCGGCGTCGAGCGCGTGCGCATCGCACCCGGCGCCACGGCGGTGACGCCGCTCGTCTTCGAGCACTATCCGTTGTCGCACAGCCTGCTGGCCGTGGCGGCCTGGGCCTTGCTGCTGGCGCTGGCCTATGGCTTCCTGCGGCAGGATCGGCGCGGCGCGTGGATCGTCGGCCTGGCCGTGCTCAGCCACTGGCTGCTCGATGCCGTGGTGCACCAGCCCGACCTGCCGCTGTATCCGGGCAGCGCCGTCCTGGCGGGACTGACTTTGTGGGATTCCCTGCCGGCAACCTTGGCGGTCGAACTGCCGCTCTTCGCGGCCGGCGTCTGGCTGTATCTCAGGGCGACGCGCCCCCGCGACAGGATCGGGACATGGGGGCTCGGCGCACTGGTCGGCCTGCTGCTCGCCATCTACGCCGGCAACCTGGCCGGGCCGCCGCCGCCGAACGTCACGGCAATCGCCTGGGCCGGCCAGCTGCAGTGGCTGCTGGTGCTGTGGGCCTACTGGGTGGATGCGCACCGTTGCAACAGGTCCCCGGCCTGGAGGCGATAAGGAATAAAAAAAGCTTGATTTATTGCCAAGTTACGGGTTCAATGCCGGTTCGCTCGAACTCAAGCTACAGAATGATGCGGTATGTAACTGCCATTTCGGTTCTGGGTACTCGAACGAACCGTCGGGCAGTCGCCCTTCAATTTTTTTAGGATAGGAAATATGGCAACAGGTACAGTCAAGTGGTTCAACGATGCCAAAGGCTTCGGCTTCATCACCCCGGACAATGGCGGCGAGGATCTCTTCGCGCATTTCTCCGCGATCCAGTCGAGCGGCTTCAAGTCCCTCAAGGAAGGCCAGAAGGTCTCCTACGACGAGGCCACCGGCCCGAAGGGCAAGCAGGCGGCGAACATCAAGCCCCTGTAAGTCGCAAGGCAGAATTGAAAAACCCCGGCATGCCGGGGTTTTTTTTCGCCTGAGCTTTCCTTAGCCGAAGACGATGACGCCGCGCGCGTTCTTCCCCGAGGCGAGGTCGGCGAAGGCCTGCGGCGCCTCCTCGATGCGGTAGGTGCGCGTGATCAGTTCGTCGAGCTTCAGCCGCTTGTTGCGGTAGAGCGCCAAGAGGCGCGGGAAGTCCTCGCGCGGGCGCGCCGAGCCGAAGTAGCTGCCGGTGAGCGTCTTCTCCTCGAAGGTCAGGCTGGCGGTGCGCACGGTGGTGTTGTCCTTCTGGCTCGCCACGCCGACCACCACCGCCGTGCCGCCCTTGCGCAGGCAGCCGTAGGCCTGGGCGGCGATCTCGCCGTAGCCGACGCACTCGAAGGCGTAATCGGCGCCGCCGCCGGTGAGTTTGCGCAGGGCCTTGACGACGCTCTCCTCGGCCTTGGCGTTGAGCACGTGGGTGGCGCCGAACTGCCGTGCCATCTCCAGCTTGGCGTCCGCCGTGTCCACCGCCACGATCATCGCCGCGCCGGCGAGGGCGCAGCCCTGGATGGCGTTCAGCCCCACGCCGCCGCAGCCGAACACCACCGCGATCGAGCCGGGCGCGACGCGCGCCGTGTTTACCACCGCGCCGACGCCGGTCATCACGCCGCAGCTCACCAGCGCGGCGCGGTCGAGCGGGATGTCCTTGTCGATCTTCACCACATTGTCGGTGTGCAGGGTGGCGTATTCGGCCATGACGCCGCAGCCGGAGAAGACGTTGAGCGGATTGCCCTTGAGGTCCTTCGTGCGCACCGTGCCGTCGGGCAGGGTGAAGGCGGCCTTCGCCGCCTGGTCGCACAGCTGCGGCCGGCCGGTCTGGCAGTAGCGGCACTTGCCGCACATGCTGACGAAGGAGCTGACCACGGCGTCGCCGACGGCAAGGCCGGTGACGCCCTCGCCGACCTCGACGACGATGCCGGCGCCCTCGTGGCCGAGCACCACCGGCGGCGGGAAGGGGATGGTGCCGGTGGTGACGGAGTAGTCGCTGTGGCAGACGCCGCAGGCGGCGAGCTTGATCATCACTTCGCCGCGGCGCGGCGGCTCGACCTCGATCTCCTCGACGACGACGGGCTGGTTGATTTCGCGGCAGATGGCTGCCTTGGCGCGCTGTGGCATGGCGGTTCCCTTAAGCGTATGCGGAGGCTTGAATGAATTGCTGCAGATGCGTGTCGCTGTCGCCGGCGAGCAGCTCGATGGCGGTGAGGCGCTTGAACCAGTGGCTGACGACGAGCTCGTCGGTCATGCCCATGCCGCCGTGCAGCTGCACCGCCTGCTGGCCGATGAAGCGGGCGGCGCGGCCGATCGTCACCTTGGCGGCGGCGAGCGCGCGGCGCCGCTCGCTCGCATCCTGCGCCGTGCAGCGCAGGGCGGCAAGGTAGCTCATCGACCTGGCCTGCTCGTAGTGCATGAGCATGTCGGCGGCGCGATGCTGCAGCGCCTGGAAGCGGCCGATCGGCTGGCCGAACTGCCGGCGCGTGCGCAGGTAGTCGACGGTGGCGTCGATGGCGGCCTTCATGATGCCGACCGCTTCGGCGCACAGCGCGGCGAGGCCGATGTCCAGCGCGCGTTCCAGGGTGTCGCGGCCGGCGTCGAGGCGGGCCGCCGCCGGCAGGCGCACGCCGGCGAGATGCACTTCCGCCGCGCGCGTGCCGTCCAGGGTCGGATAGCTGTCGAGCGTGAGCCCCGCTGCGTCGCGCGGCACGAGGAACAGCGCCGGTTCGCCGGCCAGCCGCGCGGAGACGATGAGCATGTCGGCCGCGGTGGCATGGGCCACCACGCACTTGCGGCCGTCGAGCAGAAAGTCAGTCCCCGCGGGACGGCACAGCGTGGGGACGTCGTTCTGCTCCTCGTGTGCGATGACCACGATGTGCTCGCCCGTGGCCATTTTTTCCAGCAGCCCGGCCTGCGCCGGGCAATCGCGCAGCAGGCCGGTCGCCGTCACCGCGCTGGCGAGGTAGGGCTCGAGCGGCAGACCCGGGCCGAGCGCATTCATCACGAGCATCGTATCGACCGGCCCGCCGCCGAGGCCGCCGTGCGCCTCCGGCACGTTGAGGGCCAGCAGTCCCAGGTCGGCCAGCGCCTGCCAGACCTCGCGGCTCCAGCCCTCGGCGGAGTTGAGGATGGCGCGGCGTTTCTCGAACGTGTAGTCCTTCGCCACGAAGCGGCGGACAGTGTCCTCGAGCAGCAGTTGTTCTTCGGTGAAGGAAAAATCCATCTCACAACTCCAGGATCATCTGCGCGACGATGTTCTTCTGGATTTCGTTCGAGCCGCCGTAGATCGACAGCTTACGCAGGTTGAGGTACTGGGCGGCGCGGTTGGCGGCGTGGGCCGGACCCGGCGCAGCGCCGGCGAAGGGCAGGGCGTAGGGGCCGACGGCCTGCAGGATCAGCTCGCTGATGGCCTGCTGGAGTTCCGTGCCCTTGACCTTGAGGATCGAGGCTTCCGGGCCGGGCGCCTTGTTCTCCGCCTCGGCCGAGAGTACGCGCAGGTTGGTGATCTCCAGCGCCATCAGCTCGATCTCGATCTCGGCGACGCGGGCGGCGAAGAGCGGGTCGGCGATCAGCGGTTTGCCGTGCTTCGTCTCGGCAGCGGCGATGGTCTTGAGCCGCGCCAGTTCGCGCTTGGCGATGCCGATGCCGGCGATGTTGCTGCGCTCGTGGCCGAGCAGGAACTTGGCGCAGGTCCAGCCCTTGTTCTCCTCGCCGACGAGGTTCTCGACGGGCACCTCGACGTCCTCGAACCAGATCTCGTTCACCTCGTGGGCGCCGTCCAGCGTGACGATCGGCCGCACCGTGACGCCGGGCGACTTCATGTCGATGAGCAGGAAGGAGATGCCGCGCTGGGCCTTCGCTTCCGGGTCGGTGCGCACCAGGCAGAAGATCCAGTCCGCGTGCTGTCCCAGCGTGTTCCAGGTCTTCTGGCCGTTGACGACGTAGGTGTCGCCCTTGCGCACGGCGCGCGTGCGCAGGGAGGCGAGGTCGGAGCCGGCGCCCGGCTCGGAATAGCCCTGGCACCACCATTCCTCCGCGGCGAGGATCTTCGGCAGGAAGCGCGCCTGCTGCGCCGCGCTGCCGAAGGCCATGATCACCGGCGCCACCATCTTGATGCCGAAGGGCACCAGGCGCGGCGCGCCGCCGAGGGCGCATTCCTCCTCGAAGATGTACTGCTCGACCGGGCTCCAGCCGGGGCCGCCGAATGCCTTCGGCCAGCCCGGGCAGTTCCAGCCGCCGCGGGCGTGGAGCAGGCGCTGCCACTGCAGATGCTCGTCGCGCGTCAGGTGTACGCCGTTCGCCACCTTGTCGCGGATGGCCGGCGGCAGCTGTTCGCGCACGAAGGCGCGCACCTCCGCGCGGAAGGCGTTGTCGGCATCGGTGAAGTCGAGGTTCATGTCGGTCGGCAATCTTCAGCAGGACTGCACAGCGGAACTGTAGTTTGCTAACATGGTCAGGGTGCGCGAGTCTTGCGCATGCCGTGTTAAGCTGTCAAGAGCGAAAAATGCGATGGCCGCAAATCGGGACGCGTGTACCGCAATGCAGAACATGAAACGGAGATGAACCCATGGCCCTGACCCGCAGGAAGACCAAGGTGCCGAAAGTGCTGCCGGCGCCGCCGAAGGCCAAGGAGGACCGCCACTTCGTCACCGCGCTGGCGCGCGGCCTCGAGGTGCTCGGCTGCTTCCGTTCGGGCGACAAGCTGCTCGGCAACATCGAGATCGCCCGGCGCTGCGGCCTGCCCAAGTCGACCGTCTCGCGCCTCACCTACACGCTGACGCGCATCGGCTACCTGCACTACGACGAGGATTCGGGCAAGTACCGCCTCGGCACCGCCACGCTGGCGCTCGGCAGCAAGATGCTGGCGCGGCTCGACGTGCGCCAGCTGGCGCGGCCGCTGATGCAGGACCTGGCGGACTTTTCCGGCGCGGCGGTCTCGCTCGGCACGCGCGACCGGCTGAGCATGATCTACGTCGAGCACTGCCGCAGCCAGTCGGCCATCACCATCAGCCTCGACGTCGGCTCGCGCATCCCGCTCGCCACCACCGCCATGGGGCGCGCCTACCTCGCCGCCACCTCCGACGGCGAGCGCCACGAGCTGATGGACCGCATCCGCGAGCTCGACGAATTCGCCTGGCCGAAGATCCGCGAGGGCATCGAGGCGGGGATGAAGGAATACCACGAGCTGGGCTGCTGCTGCTCCTTCGGCGCCTGGCAGAAGGACGTCAATGCCATCGCCGTCGCCTTCCGGCCCGGCCCGGGCATGCCGCCGATGTCCATCAACTGCGGCGGGCCGGCGTTCACGCTGTCGCCGGAATTCCTCATGAACGAGGCGCGTCCGCGCCTCATCGAGCTGGTGCGGCGCATCGAGGAATCGCTCGGCAGCGCCTGACGGCCCTCTCCCCCGACCCCTCTCCCGCGTCGCGGGAGAGGGGCGTCATTTGAGCACGCTGAACAGGTTCGAGAAGCCGTCGGTCCACGGCCGGAAGCCCGGCCGCGGCGCGAGCGGCTCGCCGTCGTTCATGACCAGCGGCAGCGCCGCGGCGCGCTCCGGCGTCATGATCAGCACCCAGTCGGAGCTGTAGCAGGCGGGATTGTCCTCGTCCTTTTCCAGCGCGTAGAGCAGCGCCGTGCGGCCGTGGTGCCGCGCGGCGGCGGCCATCACCGGCTGCAGGTCGAGGTAGCGGTTGGTGATGTGCACCGCCAGGATGCCGTCCGGCCTTAGGTGGCGCAGGTAGGTCTGCATCGCTTCCAGCGTCAGCAGGTGCGCCGGGATGGCGTCGCCCGAGAAGGCGTCCAGCGCCAGCAGGTCGAAGCCCTGGTCGGGTTCGCGCTCCAGCATCAGGCGGCCGTCGCCCAGCACCGTCTCGATGCGCGCCGGCGAGTCGGCGAGGTAGCTGAAGTGGCTGTTCGCCAGCTGCAGCACCTGATCGTTGATCTCGTAGATGCGCAGCGTGTCGCCGCTGCGCCCGTAGGCCGCCAGCGTGCCGGCGCCGAGGCCGACCATGCCGAGCTTCAGCGGCCGCGCCTGCGGCAGGGCGAAAATGGCGCGGCCGACGCCGGACTCCTCGCAGTAGTAGGTGTTCGGCACGTGGCGCGCCTCGCCCGCGAGGTATTGCTCGCCGTGGTTGATGCGCCCGTGCACCATCACGCGCTTCCAGCCGGGATCGCCGTCGTGCCGTTCGGAGACGCGCAGCTGGCTGTAGAAATTGCGCGCGGTGACGATGTAGCCGTCGACGAATTCCTTCGACACCATGCCGAGCCGCCAGCCGTAGCCGGCCAGCGCCAGCACGAGGAGCAGGCGCCAGTGCAGGCGCAAGCCGCGCCACAGCACGATCACCGTCAGCAGCGCGCAGAGGAACAGGCCGATCGGCAGCTCGAAGTAGGCCGGGAACGCCGCCGGCGCCACGAGGCCGACGAACATGCCGCCGAGCGCACCGCCCAGCGAGAGCATCAGGTAGAACAGCGTCAGGTGGCGCGGATGCGGCTTGCGCCGAACCAGCTCGCCGTGGCAGACCATGCAGAACACGAACAGCGCGGCCGAGATCAGCGCGATCATCCACGGCACCGGCAGGCCCTCATCGAGGATGCGGTCGATGCCGAAGAAGGCGGCGGGCAGGGCGGCGAGGAACAGCGGGCGCACGTAGTAGCGCGGCGCGTCGAAGCAGAGGATGAAGCTGAGCAGGTAGAGGGCCAGCGGCAGCACCCACAGGAAGGGGACCGGCGCCACGTCCTGCGTCAGGTGGCGCGTCAGCGCCAGCAGCAGGATCGATGCCGTCATTGCCAGAGCGGCCCACAGCAGGCAGTCGCGCCAGGTCGGACGCGGCACGTCGGGGGGCAAGGCCGTGGCCGTTTCCCGCTCGGACGGCACCTGCCGCCACGACCACCAGGCGGTCGCGCCGCAGGCGGCGACGAAGAGGGCGTAGCCGGCCGACCACATCCACGACTGTCCCTGCACTGCCAGGAAGGGCTCCACCAGCACCGGGTAGCTGAGCAGCGCCAGCATCGAGGCCAGGTTCGACAGCGCATACAGCCGGTAGGGCGTCGCGCCGGCGAAGGCGCGCGCGTACCAGGCCTGCATCAGCGGGCCGGTGGTCGACAGCAGCAGGTAGGGCAGGCCGACCGCGGCGGCCAGCACGCCGAGCACGCTGAGGGTCGGGTTCGCCTGTGCCGTCTCCTTCCAGGACGGATCGGCCGCCACCGGCAGGGCGAGCAGGCTCAGCAGCAGCAGCGCGGCGTGCAGCAGCGCCTGCCGCCGCGGCGCCAGCGTCTCGTGCAGCCAGTGCACATACAGGTAGCCCAGCAGCAGCTCGGCCTGGAAGAACACCAGGCAGGTGCTCCACACCGAGGAGGCGCCGCCGAACCAGGGCAGGATCATCTTCGCCACCATCGGCTGGATCTGGAACAGCAGGAAGGCCGAGAGGAAGACGGTGAGGGCGAAGAGCGGCATCGCTGGGCAATAAATTGCAGGCGGCAGCCATCCTAATGGAAATGCCCGGCAAAGTGTTTATGATGGCGGAAAACAAGAAAGCATCCGGGACGAGGGGGAGGGGACGATGAGGACCGCCTGTCTGATCGCAATCCTGGCCGTCGCGCCGCTCGGCGCGCCCGCGGCCGAACTGCCGCGCGGCGACTGCAAGCGCCCGGCGGCCCGCACCGACCTGTCCGCCTGCGACCTCTCCGGCGCCAAATTTGCCGGCAAGGATCTGCGCGGCGCCCGCTTCGCCGGCGCCAAGATGGAAAACGCCGACTTCCGCAAGGCGCGCCTCGACAACGCCGACTTCGGCGGCGCCAACGCCAAGTGGGCCAACTTCAGCAAGGCCAGCCTGAAGGCCGCCGATTTCCGCAAGGCCGATCTCTTCCATGCCATCTTCGACGAGGCCGACCTGTCCGACGCGCGCCTGAACGGCGCCAACCTGTTCGGCGCCAACCTCATCGACACCCGTGCCGCGCGGGCCGACTTTGCCGGCGCCCAGCTGAAGGACGTCCTGATGGAGGGCATCGACCTCTCCGGCGGCTCGATTCGCGGCTGCTACGCCTTCCGCGGCGTATTCTCCGGGGCGAAGCTGGTCGGCGCCGACCTGTCCGGCGCCGACCTCACCGGCGCCGCCGCCGAGAACGCCGATTTCACCAAGGCGAAGCTGGTCGGCACCCGGCTGCTCGGCGCCACCCTGCGCTTCGCCGTGTTCACCGAGGCCGACATGGCCGGCGCCGACTTCGCCAATGCCGACGTCTGGAGCGCCAACTTCGCCCTGGTGCGCAACCGCCCGGCCTCGGTGCAGGAAGCCCTCATCGAGCCCTTCGTGGCGCGCGAACGGAAATGACATGGAAAAGATCTGGCTGAACAGCTACTCGCCCGGCGTGCCGCACGAGATCGCGGTCGACGACCTCGGCTCGATCGGCGACACGTTCGAGGAAAGCGTGCGCCTGTACGGCGAGCGCACCGCCTTCGTCAGCGGCGCGGCCGGCGTCGGCATCACCTACCGCCAGCTCGACGCCCTCTCGCGCAACGTCGCGGCCTACCTGCAGTCGGTGCTGAAGCTGGCGCCGGGCAGCCGCGTCGCGCTGATGCTGCCGAACCTGCTGCAGTTCCCGGTCTGCCTGCTCGGCGCGCTGCGCGCCGGCTGCGTCGTGGTGAACGTCAATCCGCTGTACACCGCCCGCGAACTGGAGCACCAGCTCGCCGACTCGGGCGCCGAGGCCATCTTCATCCTCGAGAACATGGCGCACGTGCTGGAGAAGGCGATCGCCCGCACGGCGGTGCGCCATGTCGTCGTCACCGGCGTCGGCGACCTGCTCGGCTTCCCGAAGCGGCAGCTCGCCCACTTCGTCGTGCGGCGCGTGAAGAAGATGGTGCCGCCGTACTCCCTGCCCGGCGCGGTGTCCTTCGACGCCATGCTGGCCCGGGGCGCCGCCGCGCGCTTCGAGCCGGTCAAGGTGGCGCCGGACGACCTCGCCTTCCTGCAGTACACCGGCGGCACCACCGGCGTCTCCAAGGGCGCCATGCTCACCCATCGCAACCTGCTCGCCAACGCCCGCCAGGGCGCGGTGTGGAGCGATCCCTTCGTCGCCCCGGAGGTCGAGTACGTCCTCGTCACGGCGATTCCGCTCTACCACATCTTCGCGCTCGGCGCCGCCGTCGGCCACCTCGGGCGCGGCGGCGTGAACGTGCTGGTCTCCGACCCGCGCAACACCGGCGCCTTCGTCAAGGTGCTGGCGAAATACAGGTTCGTCGCGTTGCCGGCGGTGAACACCCTGTTCAACAGCCTGGTGCACCACCCCGATTTTCCCAGGGTGGATTTCAGCCGCCTGAAGTTCGCCATCGGCGGCGGCGCGGCGGTGCAGCGCGCGGTGGCCGAGCGCTGGCAGCAGATCACCGGCGTGCCGCTGTGCGAGGGCTACGGCCTGACCGAATGCTCGCCCACCGTCACGGTCAACCCGCTCGACATCGCGGGCTACACCGGCTCGATCGGCCTGCCGGTGCCGTCCACCGACATCTCGATCCGCGATGAGGACGGCCGCGAACTGCCCGTCGACACCCCCGGCGAGCTGTGCGTGCGCGGGCCGCAGGTGATGAAGGGCTACTGGAACCGCCCCGACGAGACTGCCCGGGTCATGACGCCGGACGGCTACCTGCGCACCGGCGACGTCGCCGCCATCGACGCGAAAGGCTTCGTCCGCATCGTCGACCGCAAGAAGGACCTGATCCTCGTCTCCGGCTTCAACGTGTACCCGAACGAGGTCGAGCAGGTCGTCGCCATGCACCCGCACGTGCTCGAGGCGGCGGCGGTCGGCGTGCCCGACGACGCCTCCGGCGAGGCGGTGAAGCTGTACGTGGTAAAAAAGGATCCCGCCCTGACTGCCGGGGCGCTGATCGCCCACTGCCGCGAATCGCTCACCGCCTACAAGGTGCCGCGGCTGGTCGAGTTCATCGACGAACTGCCGAAGAGCAACGTCGGCAAGGTGCTGCGCCGCGAACTGCGAGAGCGGCGCTGAGGCCAGTTAGCAGGTCTCCCCCTTTGAAAAAGGGGGAACAAGGGGGATTTGATTCGCCGACCGAACATCGGCCTGTGCATCGCAACGCGAACGAGGAGTCAAATGGAACACACGCTCACCCTCTACATCGACAGCAACTGGGTCAGCCCCTACGCCATGTGGGCCTACGTCGCCCTCAAGGAAAAGCGGCTGCCCTTCGCGCTGCAGACGGTCGACCTCGCGGCCAAGCAGCACCGCGAGGCCGGCTACGAGCACCTCACCCTCACCGGCAAGGTGCCGGCGCTGGTGCACGGCGATTTCGGACTGGCCGAATCCTCGGCCATCATCGAATACCTCGAGGACGTCTTTCCCTCGCCGGCCGTCTACCCGTCCGACCTGCGCGAGCGCGCCCGCGCCCGCCAGCTGCAGGCCTGGCTGCGCAGCGACCTCGCCGCCCTGCGCGAGGAGCGGCCCACCACCGTCATCTTCCGCGCGCCGAGCGACAAGCCGCTCAGCGAGGCCGGCCGCGCCGCCGCCGACAAGCTCGTCCGCGTCGCCGCCAGCCTGCTCAGGGAGGGCGCCGACCACCTCTTCGGCGCCTGGTGCATCGCCGACACCGAGCTCGCCCTCACGCTCAACCGCCTCGTCGCCAACGGCGACCCGGTGCCGGAGCGCCTCGTGCGCTACGTGCAGGCGCAATGGGCGCGGCCCTCGGTGCAGGCGTGGCTGCGTCAGGAAGCCTGAGCGACGGAAAAGTCAGTCGCTGCGGCACGGCGGAGGGCCGGACGACAGCCCTGCCGGCCGTACCCTCGCGGCTTCCGCCCCGGCTATGCCGCCACGGCGGCCAAGGTGGCCGGGGCGGCTGAAGTGACCGCGCGCGCCAGCTCGCGCAGCAGCGCACCGCCGTCGCCGCGCCAGGCGCTGCCGTGCATGCAGGCCAGCGTCTGCGGCTTCTCGCCGGCCAGCCGGTGCAGGATGGCGGCGGTGTCCGGCGCATGCGCGAAATAGTCCATCGGCTGACGGAAGGCTTCGCTGGGGGCCAGGATGTCGGCTTCCGTCAGCGCCACCTCGCCGCCGCCCGGCTGCGTGAACAGGTCACCGCAGAAGAAGGTGCGGGTGGATACCTCCATCATCAGCCCGCAATCCCAGCCGTGCGGCGTGTGCGGCGTGTCGAACCAGCGCATCGTGTGGCGGCCCAGCGCGAGCAGCTCGCCGTCGGCCATCGCCCGCGGTTCGTGGTCCGCCAGGTCGTTCATCGACACCATGGCGGCGACCTGGCTGCACAGCGGCACGGCGCGCGGGGCCAGCGCGAGGAATTCGTTCATCGCGCCGCATTCGTCGGCCTCCACGTGCGACAGGCCGACATAGCGCAGCCGTTCGGGCGCGAGCACGCGGCCGATGGCCTCGCTCACCAGCGGGAACAGCTTGCGCGGCCCGGTGTGGAAGAGCAGCGGCTCGTCGTCCGCCACCAGGTACTGGTTGAAGCTGAACGCCGCGCCGTCCGGGAAGCGGATCGGCGTGTTGATGCGGTAGATGCCCTCGGCGATCTCGTGGATATTGGTGCCCGACTGGGTGTTGGTGATCATGGGTCCTCCTGTTGTAAAGACAGCAGGAAGTGTCGCCAGCCGGCGGATCGTTACAGTCTTTTTTGCGGGCGGTCCGGCGCTATACTTTGATGCCATGGACTGGATGAGCTCCGGCACGGATGACATCGAGGAGGCGCAGCTGGCCCGCCGCATCGCCGAGGCCCCGGCCGGCGAGGCGGTGGACGCCGAGGGCCGCCTGTACCGCCTGCTGGCGCCGCGCGCGCGCCGCTACGGCCTGCGCCATCTGCGCGACGAGCATGCCGCCGCCGACCTGATGCAGCACGTCATGGCGCTGACCATCGAGCAGCTGCGCAGCGGGGCGCTGCGCGAACCGGAGCGCGTCGTCTCGTTCGTGCTCGGCGCCTGCCGCATGACGGTGCTGGAGATGCGCCGCGGCGGACGCCGCCGCGAGGCCTTGCTGGAGAACTATGGCGATTCATTGTCCATCGCCGACATCGCCGAGCCGCATCGGCTCGACCACGAGCGCGTGGCCGACTGCCTGCAGCGCCTGCCCGAGCGCGAGCGCTCCGTGCTCGTCATGAGCTTCTACGAAGACCGGCCCTCGGACGACGTGGCCGGCATGCTCGGCCTGAGCCCCGGCAACGTGCGCGTGATCCGCCATCGGGGCATCGCGAAACTGCGCACCTGCGTCGAATCCGGAAGGAGGCGCCCATGACGCCCACAGCCACCCTCGAGCACCCCAGCTTCGACGACCTGCTGCACTACTGGTTCGGCGACGCCGACGAGGCCGCAACCGACGCCATCGACGCCCACCTGTTCGGCTGCGACGCCTGCGGCGCGCAGGTCGACCGCATCGCCGCCCTGGCGCGCGGCGTGCGCGACGCCTTCGCCGCGGGGCTCCTCGGCGTCGTCGTCAGCCCGCGCTTCGTCGACCGGCTCGCCGAGCGGGGGCTGCGGGTGCGCGAATACCGGGTGCCGCTCAACGGCAGCGTCAACTGCACGGTGGCCGGGGAGGACGATGTCCTCGTCGGGCGGCTGCAGGTGCCGCTGCAGGGCGTGCAGCGGCTCGATGCCGCCACCGACGTCACGCTGGGCGGCGATACCGAATGGCTGCGCGACATCCCGTTCGATGCCGCCAGCGGGGAGGTGGTGTTCATGTCCAGGCTCGCCGAAGTGCGCAGGATGCCGGCCCATGAAATGCGCGTGCGCCTGCTGTCGGTCGAAGGCCAGGGCCTGCGCGAGATCGGGCACTTCACCTTCCGGCATACCCCGCCGGCCGCGCCCCGGTAGCGGCGGCACGGCGCATGGGCGCGGGCGAGGGGAGGGCGAAGCCGCAATGCGGAAAGTGATCCTCCTCGGCCTGATCCTGGGCGCCGCGGTCAGCGGCCTGTCGCTGCCGCTGACGGGCCAGCGCGAGGCCTTCGACGCCAGCCCCGCCTACTACCTCACCGCCGCCTTCCTCGCCGGCGCGCTGGCGACCCTGCCGGCGCCGCGCTTCTGGTGGCTCGCCGTCTTCGCCGTCTTCCTCGGCGAGCACGCCTGGTACGCCGCCGCCTATCCCGACATGCGGCCCTGGGTCCTCTTCGGCCTGGTCATCAACGCCATCGTCCCGACCTGGTGGTCGGCCGCCGTGGGCGCGCTGCTGGTGTACCTGGGGGCGCGTGCCGCGAGGCGTTACTCGCAGTCGCGTCGCCCTGATGTGCCGCGGGAAGATCGGCGCTGAGCCGGCGCGTGCCTCGATTCCGATTTGAAGGCGTGAGGGCGCTTACTGAGTGCGTAACGGAAAAGTCAGTCGCTGGGATACGGCGGAAGGCTGGAACTCGGCCGAAGCGGAAGTTCGGCATCTGACAGAGCGGACGTTCAATGGCAGATCGAACAAAAGGCCGCCGGCTCTTTCACGAATCCCCCTTTGGCCTGAGGACCTACCGAAGTCACCTATCAACCCTGCCCTATGACCTCGCGGGTTACTTTTCCGCGTTCCGTTACCCAGAATATGTTGCAACCGAAAAACGCCAGGGTACTGTGGGCACGTTTAACAAGGCTCTCGTACGTAGCGAACCCAATTGGTAATCCTAAGGCTAGCTTAGCTGTTGGGTTTTTGTCTTTGTAGAGCGCTAAATCAAGCAGCGCACCTGCGAACCAGTGACGGGCCTGAGTGTTTGAACTCTTTTCTGGGAAACCTTTAACGGACACCCACAGGGGCAGACCGTCAATGTCGATGGCTTCAATATCTATCCCCTGCTCGCGAATAGCGGTGTTTGCCTCCGACTGGATAGAAACGTTCGACGCCTTCAGGTAACGCACAATTTCAGTCTGAACGTGGCCTTCCCAATACCACGGTTTGCTAGACGACGAAGTGTTTGACGCCACCGACGCAACAATTGCATTCGCCCTTATCTTGGGGAATTGACGCACTTTTGAAACCAAGGCGTTAACAATTTTCATTCGACCACATGCCTCGCAACGTTCGGTTAGGCGAGAAATTAGCTTCTTTCCCCTCAGAACATTGCACGCTTGGCAAACGGACTGTCTTGGCTTTACTTCTGTAATTTCGGAGAGGCAGTCGTCGCAGAGCCGTCGCCCTGAAGCAAGCGATTCGAGTAACTTGTCTTGGCGAGACATCATAGACATAGGATCACGGTTGCGTTAAGACGATCTCACATCTTGCAGGTAGATTAACCCAGAATAAGTTTCAAGGCCCACCCTCACTACGAAGCATCCACTTTCTCGCCCTATCTACTATCCACCCCAAGGCCAGTGCGCAAGGCATTAACCACCACATACCCTGCAGGAACGATAGTAGGGTGCCAAAGATCATCAAAGCAAAAAACATCCCCGAGAAAAAGCTACGCATAAGCCATCCGCTCGATGAGCGCTGTTCCTGAACACATGCTCTTTACGGTAACTGACCAGAGGCTCACTGGGTGAGCCCCACCAAGCTCTCTTGATTACCCTCAAATATTACATGTGGCGGCTTCTAGCCGATATTACGCACAGGTTCCATCGAATATCCGCTTAGGCCGAGTTTGAGACGAACCTTACAGGCTGGATTTCGGCCCAGGCGGAAGTAACAACTACGAAGGGCCGGGCATTTTATGTTCGGTTCATGGCGCGCGCTGAATCATTCGCGGCACATGCGGCCTGCTGTTAGCTGAACCACGAAGACGACCTTCGATATAGCGCACGCGTCGTTGAATAGTTTGATGCCATTCCGGTGAGGGTGACAGCGATTCTGGGTACTTTAATCGAGCAACCATTTGCATCACATTGATTTGCGTTGCACCCCGCAATTCTGAACCGCAGCATCGCATCAATGCTGAAACACCGTATTGCCCAGTGCCATAGAAGGCTATTGAGAGGTAAGCCTTAGCAATTGCGTCCTTTGGTCGAAGGGACGACAACGCTATCGCAAGAATTTGTTCCCAATATTTGCGACGTATCGTCCTTTCGTAGCGACCCAAGACAACTCTCACGAGTTGTTGCTCGATTGTGCTTGCTCCCTGTATTTTGCCTGTTCGTACCCAAACAATCATGACACGCAAGATGGCAATCGGATCAACACCAGGATGAAACGCGCTTCTATGATCTTCTGCAGCTACCAATGTGGTTACGAATCGATCCGGAAGGAACGGAGCGGTGTCGATCACGGCTAGGCAGCGCTGAAGGTCATCTCTAAATTCGCGAACCTTGAGGAGCGCCATGGCGTAGGAAAGCGCAATCAGCGGTGAAGCTAGGATGCGGATTACTCCTTTAGTTAAAAGGGCTCGCGTTGCCATCTCGCCAAACCTTCCTGATCCGCAACCATTGATGCGAACTTGCCACTCATCGTGTCGGCACCTGTTACAACCAAGTCGTAATAGTGGGTTGACTCGCGTCCGTGACCATCTTCAACCACGTGAAGGTAAATCTTGTCTCGACCAAGATATCTCTTCTCCACGTAACCAGATATGGTCGCCCGTGTGCGATTTGCTCCTACGAAAGTACGCTCGCCGTTTGAGGATTTCTCGTAAATTTTCTCTGCAGTACCTTCAATCTTGTTTCCCTCACGCCACAGCATCACCAAATACCGAAGAATCATGCCTGCATACGGCTTATAGGCTGTGTTATTAGTTAATTGTTCAAGGTACCAACGGCCGGTCAAATACGGAGGGGGAAACCACTTCTCCTTAGCAAGAAAGAATAGGAGCGCTAAGATAATGCCACCCACAACCGTAGCTATTAGATCGGACAAAAAGCTTACGAAGCTCATCGCAATAATCCCAGCGAAATGTAATTTGACGAACCCATGATTCCGAATATGATTCACTCTCTCGAAAATTATGCGCCTGTTATATATCGACACGCAAGGCGCGTTGCTTGGCAGCTTTCGATTATGGACTCGATGATCAGTTATTGACGATGCCCCTAGCGGCCTCTCCTGGCCGAAGGTGGACCTTCCGCTCGTGTATATCGAATGACTCCTTCGGCCGAGAACCTGACAATTCCCGCTGCGCTCCATCAAAACGCCTGACAATCACCCACCCCTCGCAACAACCCTGAACCGCAGTTCCACCCCGTCCTCCACCCGCAACGCGCCGCCGAGTACGGCGTAGGGCGTGATGCCGAAGTCGGTCTGCTTGAAAGTCAGTCTCCCTGAGACGGCGATGCCGTCCGGCAGAGCTTCGGTCTGCACCGGCACTTCGAAGCGGCGCGTGGCGCCGTGCAGGGTGAGGGCGATGTTGAGTTTATTGGGTTCGGCGGCGCTGCGCGTGGCGCGGATGAGGGCGAAGGGGAAGCGTTCGGCGTCGAGGACCTTTTCCAGCATGTTGCGGCGCGTGCCTTCGATGGCGTCGGGCGGGGGCTGGGTATCGAGCTGCGCCTCGGCGCGCAGGGCGGGCTCGTCGACCGTCAGGCGCTGCAGCGGCACGTAGAGGTCGGCGCGTCCGGCCGCGGTGTCGACGTAGCCGCGCAGGTCGCGGCTGGCGACGACGTGGTCGTGGCCCAGCCCGGCCAGCGGACCGCCGCGGCGCACTTCGATGGCGACCAGCGAGGCGGCCGGGTCGATGCGCAGCACCCTGCGGCCCTGCGCCTCGGCCTGGCGGTAGTGGGCTGCGGGGAATTCGGCCGGCGCCTGCGTTGCCGATGCCGGTGGCGCGGCGGGCGGCGGCGGGGCGCAGGCGGCCAGCAGCGCCGCTGCCAGGCCCGCGAGGAGGGCGATCGGGCGGGTCAGGCCAGGAAGGGAGCGGGTCGGCGCCATGGCTTGCCTCCGGACGGACGCATGCTGGTACTATAAGTTATCGCGTTTTGTTATGGGAAGCCCGCCGGGCCGCTTGCGTGAACCTCAAGCAACTCGAATACTTCGTCGCCGTCGCCGAGCTGGGCAGCTTCAGCAAGGCGGCGGTGATATTGAACATCGCCCAGCCGGCATTGTCCCGGCAAGTCCGCCTGCTGGAGACCGACCTGCACGTGACGCTGCTCATGCGCAACGGCCGCGGCGTGGTGCTCACCGAGGCCGGCAAGCGCCTGTTCGACCACAGCGTCGGCATCCTGCAGCTGGTGTCGCGCGTGCGCGAGGACATCGAGGCCTCGCGCGACGAGCCGTCCGGGCGCATCGTCGTCGGCCTGCCGCCGAGCATGGGGCGTCTCCTGACGCTGCCGCTGGTGGAAGGCTTCCGCCGCGCGCTGCCGAAGGCGCGCCTGGCCATCGTCGAGGGCCTCTCGGCGCACCTGGCGGAATGGATCTCGACCGGCCGCGTCGACCTCGGCCTGCTGCACAACCCCGAGCCGCAGCCGGCGCTGGAGGTGACGCCGGTGCTGGAGGAGCCGCTCGGGCTGGTCAGTCCGGCGGGGAAGGGGGTCGCGAAGGGCGGCGCGAAGAAAGTCAGTCCCCGCAACACGGCGACCCTGGCCGAGCTGACGCGCCTGCCGCTCATCCTGCCCGAGCGCACCCACGCCATCCGCAAGCTGCTGGAGACCCAGGCGGCGCTCGCCGGCCACAAGCTGGTCGTCTCGCTCGAGATCTCCAGCGTGCAGTCCATCCTCGACCTGGTGCGCGCCGGCCACGGCCACGCCGTGCTGACGCCCTCGGCGCTGGCCGCCTCGGGCAACGCGGCGGCCTTCCGCCTGCGGCCGATCGTCGAGCCGCGTCTGACCAGCACGCTGTGCCTGGCGGTCTCGGCGCACAAGCCGGCGACGCCGCTCTCACGCCATGTCTTCCGCATGCTGCGCGAACTGGTCGTCGCCGCCGGCAAGGCGCAGCATCCTGCCTCCCATAACAAATTGCGATAACTGCTAGCGCCCCCCGCACCTAGGCGGGGGCCGGGCGGGTGGGGAGAATCGTCTCCCATGACCATCCGCATCCACGGCATCTCCTCGATGGCGACGCGCACGGTGCTGGCCGAGCTGGCTAGCGACTGGCGGGCGCGCAGCGGCGTCGACGTCGCCTTCGAGTCGGTCGGCGGCGTGGATGCCGCGAAGCGCGTGCAGGCCGGCGAATCCTACGACCTGGCGGTGCTCGACGCCGATGCGCTGGAGAAACTCGTCGCCACGGGCCGCGTCGTTCCCGACAGCCAGGCCGCGCTGGTGCGCTCGGGCGTGGCGATTACCGTCCGCGCCGGCGCGCCGCACCCCGATGTTTCCTCGGAGGAAGCCCTGAAGCGCGCCATGCTGGCCGCGCGCAGCATCGGCCATTCGACCGGCCCGAGCGGCACGGCGCTGCTCAGGCTGTTCGAGCGCTGGGGCCTCCTCGACGCCCTGCGGCCGCGCATCGTGCAGGCGCCGCCCGGCGTGCCGGTCGGCAAGCTGGTCGCCGACGGCCAGGTCGAGCTCGGCTTCCAGCAGTACAGCGAAATGATGAACGTGCCCGGCATCGACGTGCTCGGCCCGATGCCGCCCGGCTGCGGGATCGTGTCGACCTTCTCGGCCGGCCTCTGCGCCGCCTCGACGCAGCCCGAGGCCGTGCGCGACCTCATCGACTTCATGCATTCGCCGGCCGCCGACGACGCCAAGCGCCGCCACGGCATGGAACCGGCGTGAACTGGAGAAAACAATGATCATCGACATCCACGGCCACTACACCACCGCGCCCAAGGCGCTGGAAGAGTGGCGCAACCGCCAGATCGCCGGCATCAAGGATGCGACGCTGATGCCCAAGGCATCCGAACTGAAGATCAGCGACGACGAACTGCGCGAGAGCATCGAGTCCAACCAGCTGCGCCAGATGAAGGAGCGCGGCTCCGACCTGACCGTCTTCTCACCGCGCGCCAGCTTCATGGCCCACCACATCGGCGACTTCAACGTCAGCTCCACCTGGGCGGCGATCTGCAACGAGCTGTGCTTCCGCGTCTCGCAGCTCTTCCCGGACAACTTCATCGGCTGCGCCATGCTGCCGCAGTCGCCCGGCGTGAGTCCTGCGACCTGCATCCCCGAGCTGGAGAAGTGCGTCAGGGAGTACGGCTTCGTCGCCCTCAACCTCAACCCCGACCCCTCCGGCGGCCACTGGACCTCGCCGCCGCTCACCGACCGCCACTGGTACCCGATCTACGAGAAGATGGTCGAGCACCGCATCCCGGCGATGATCCACGTTAGCACGAGCTGCAACGCCTGCTTCCACACCACCGGCGCGCACTACATCAACGCCGACACCACGGCAGTGATGCAGCTGATCCAGGGCGACCTGTTCAAGGACTTCCCCGACCTGAAGTTCATCGTCCCGCACGGCGGCGGCGCCGCGCCCTATCACTGGGGCCGCTACCGCGGCCTGGCGCAGGAGCTGAAGAAGCCGCTCCTGAAGGACCACCTGCTCAACAACGTCTTCTTCGACACCTGCGTGTACCACCAGCCGGGCATCGACCTGCTGACCAAGGTGATCCCGGTGGACAACATCCTGTTCGCCTCGGAGATGATCGGCGCCGTCAAGGGCATCGACCCCGAGACCGGCCACAACTACGACGACACCAAGCGCTACATCGAGGCGACGCTGAACCTCTCGGCGGAGGACCGCTACAAGGTCTACGAGGGCAACGCCCGCCGCGTCTACCCGCGCCTGGATGCCGCGCTGAAAGCAAAGGGGAAATGAATATGTACGAACTCGGGGTGGTCTACCGCAACATCGCGCGCACGGACGGCGCCGTCGCCGACGCGCTGGCGCGCTTCGGCTCGGCCACGGTGCACGAGGCCATGGGCCGCGTCGGCCTGCTGAAGCCCTACATGCGGCCGATCTACGCCGGCGCCCAGGTCTCGGGCACGGCGGTGACCGTGCTGCTGCATCCCGGCGACAACTGGATGATGCACGTCGTCGCCGAGCAGATCCGGCCCGGCGACATCGTCGTCGCCGCGATCAGCGCCGAGTGCACCGACGGCTACTTCGGCGACCTGCTGGCCACCAGCTTCATGGCGCGCGGCGCCCGCGCGCTGGTGATCGACGCCGGCGTGCGCGACGTTCGCACCCTGACGGAAATGAACTTTCCCGTGTGGAGCAAGTGCATCAGCGCCAAGGGCACCATCAAGGCGACGCTCGGCTCGGTGAACATCCCGGTGGTGTGCGCCGGCCAGCTGGTCAACCCGGGCGACGTCATCGTCGCCGACGACGACGGCGTGGTCTGCGTGCCGCGCGCGCTGGCGGAGAAGACCTTGGCAGCCGCCGCGGCGCGCGAGGCCAACGAGGGCGCCAAGCGGGAAAAGCTCGCCGCCGGCGTGCTCGGCCTCGACATGTACGACATGCGCCCGGCGCTGGCCAAGGCCGGCCTGAAGTACGTCGACTGAGTGGACTGATGATGGTTATGCGACGACTGTTGAAATCCCCCCCCGGCCCCCCTTTTGCAAAGGGGGGAGAAATTTGTAGCCCCCCTTTGGAAAAGGGGGGATGGGGGGATTTTCATGCGTGCCGGAGACGCCTTCCAATGACGCTCCCCGCCAACCCGCTTGATTGGACCATCGGCCTCGTCGGCTACGGCGAGGTCGGGCGCATCCTGGCCGAGGACCTGCGGGCATGCGGCGTGAATAATGTGCTGGCCTACGACATCAAGCAGGGAAGCGCGGACGAGGCGCCGCTGCGCGAACATGCAGGACGACACGGCGTGCGGCTCGCCGGCTCCCACGCCGAACTGGTGGCGCAGTCCGACCTGGTTATTTCCGCAGTGACCGCCAGCCAGGCGGTGCCGGTGGCCGAGGCCTGTGCGCCGGCGCTGTGCTCCGGCGCCTGGTTCCTCGACTTCAACTCGGCTTCCCCTGCGGCCAAGATCGAGGCCGGCGGGATCGTCGCCGCGGCCGGCGGCCGTTACGTCGAGGGCGCGGTGATGACCTCGATTCCGCCCTACCGCATCCGCGTGCCGCTGCTGCTCGGCGGGCTGCACGCCGCCGCGCTGGCGCCGCTGCTGAATGCTCTCGGCTTCGCCGGCCAGGCCGGCCCGGAAAAGCTCGGCGTCGCCTCCGCCACCAAGATGTGCCGCAGCGTGTTGATCAAGGGACTCGAAGCCATGGTCATCGAGAGCTTCACCGCCGCGCGCGCCTACGGCGTCGAGGACGCGGTGCTGGACTCGCTCGCCGAGACCTTCCCCGGCATCGACTGGGAGAAGCAGGGCGCCTATTTCTTCCAGCGGGTGATCCAGCATGGCCGCCGCCGCGCCGAGGAGATGCGCGAAGTGGCGCAGACGGTGCGCGAGGCCGGGCTCACGCCCTGGTCCGCCGCCGGCACCGCCGAGCGCCAGGCCTGGGTGGCCGACCTCGCCGACGGCGGGCTGTTCGGCGACCGCGATACAACCCGCAAGGATTGGCGCGCAGACGCCGACCGCATCCTGGCCGCCTGTACTTCGTCATCCCCGCGAAAGCGGGGATCCACGAACTCCGGCAACCCCCTGGATTCCCGCTTTCGCGGGAATGACAAGGACTGACCATGGATCCCGACTGGCTGCCCTTCCACCCCAACCCCTCGAAGCCCGCCTTCCAGGTGCCGGCCGGCGCCGTCGATGCGCATTGCCACGTCTTCGGCCCGGCGGCGCAGTTCCCCTTTTCGCCGGAGCGCAAGTACACGCCCTGCGACGCATCGAAGGATCAGCTCTTCGCCCTGCGCGACCACCTCGGCTTCTCGCGCAACGTCGTCGTGCAGGCCACCTGCCACGGCAACGACAACCGCGCCATGGTCGACGCGCTGCTGCATTCGCAGGGCAGGGCGCGTGGCGTCGCCTCGGTGAGCCGCGACGTGACCGACGACGTGCTGCGGGCGATGCACGCCGCCGGCGTCCGCGGCGTGCGCTTCAACTTCCTCAAGCGCCTGGTCGACTTCACGCCGAAGGAGGTGCTGCTGGAGATCGCCGGCCGCATCGCGCCGCTCGGCTGGCACGTGGTGGTGTACTTCGAGGCGCAGGACCTGCCGGAGCTGTGGGACTTCTTCACCGCGCTGCCTACTGCCGTGGTGGTCGACCACATGGGCCGCCCCGACGTGACGAAGCCGGTCGACGGCCCCGGGTTCGAACTGTTCGTGCGGTTGCTGCGCGAGCACCCGAACGTCTGGTCCAAGGTGAGCTGCCCGGAACGGCTGTCGAAGTCCGGCCCGCCGGCGTACGATGACGTGGTGCCCTTCGCCCGGCGCATCGTCGAGACCTTCCCCGACCGCGTGCTGTGGGGCACCGACTGGCCGCACCCGAACCTGAAGGGCCACATGCCCGACGACGGCAAGCTGGTGGACTTCCTGCCGAAGATCGCCGTCACGCCCGAACTGCAGCGCAGGCTGCTGGTCGACAATCCCATGCGGCTCTACTGGCCAGAGGAAAACTGACATGGCCCTGGAAAAACCCTACAAGGACATCCCCGGCACGACCATCTTCGATGCCGACCAGTCGCGCAAGGGCTACCACCTCAACCAGTTCTGCATGTCGCTGATGAAGGCGGAGAACCGCGCCCGCTTCAAGGCGGACGAACGCGCCTACCTCGACGAGTGGCCGATGACCGAGGAGCAGAAGCAGGCCGTGCTCGCGCGCGACCTCAACTGGTGCATCCGCCTTGGCGGCAACATCTACTTCCTCGCCAAGATCGGCGCCACCGACGGCAAGAGCTTCCAGCAGATGGCCGGCAGCATGACCGGCATGAGCGAGGAGGAATACCGCGACATGATGATCGCCGGCGGCCGCTCCATCGAGGGCAACCGCTACATCGAGGAGAAAAAATAATGGCGCGCATAACGGCAAGCGTCTACACCTCCCACGTGCCGGCCATCGGCGCCGCGCTCGACCTCGGCAAGACCGGCGAGCCGTACTGGCAGAAGGTCTTCGCCGGCTACGAGTTTTCCAAGGCCTGGATGAAGGAACACACGCCCGACGTCATCTTCCTCGTCTACAACGACCACGCCACCGCCTTCAGCCTGGAGATGATCCCGACCTTCGCCATCGGCTGCGCGGCCGAGTTCAAGCCGGCCGACGAGGGCTGGGGGCCGCGTCCGGTGCCGGTGGTGCAGGGCCACCCGGAGCTCGCCGCCCACATCGCCCAGTCGGTGATCCAGGACGACTTCGACCTCACCATCGTCAACAGGATGGACGTCGACCACGGTCTCACCGTGCCGCTGTCGCTGATGTGCGGCCAGCCCTCAGTTGACAATTTTGCATGGCCCTGCCCGGTGATCCCCTTCGCGGTGAACGTCGTGCAGTACCCGGTGCCCTCGGGCCGCCGCTGCTTCAATCTCGGCCGCGCCATCCGCAAGGCGGTCGAGTCCTACGACGCGCCGCTCAAGGTGCAGGTCTGGGGCACCGGCGGCATGAGCCACCAGCTGCAGGGGCCGCGCGCCGGCCTCATCAACCGCGCGTTCGACAGCGCCTTCCTCGACCGCCTGATCGCCGACCCCGAGGGGCTGTCGAAAATGCCGCACATCGACTACGTGCGCGAGGCCGGCTCAGAGGGCATCGAGCTGGTGATGTGGCTGATCGCCCGAGGGGCCATGTCCGACAATCCCCCCAAAGTGGCGCATCGCTTCTATCATGTCCCGGCGAGCAACACCGCCGTGGGCCACCTGATACTGGAGAACGCATGAGCAAGACGATCAAGGTCGCGCTGGCCGGCGCCGGCGCCTTCGGCATCAAGCACCTCGACGCCATCAGGCTGATCGACGGCGTCGAGGTGGTGTCGCTGGTCAGCCGCGAGCTGGCCAAGACGAAAGAGGTGGCCGGCAAGTACGGCATCGGCCACGTCGCCACCGACCTCGCCGACAGCCTGGCGCTGAAGGAGGTCGACGCGGTGATCCTGTGCACGCCGACGCAGATGCACGCCGCCCAGGCCATCCAGTGCCTGAAGGCCGGCAAGCACGTGCAGGTGGAGATCCCGCTCGCCGACAGCCTGAAGGGCGCCGAGGAAGTGGCGGCGCTGCAGAAGCAGACCGGCCTGGTCGCCATGTGCGGCCACACGCGCCGCTTCAACCCCAGCCACCAGTGGGTGCACAGGAAGATCCAGGCGAAGGCGTTCGCCATCCAGCAGATGGACGTGCAGACCTACTTCTTCCGCCGCTCGAACATGAACGCCCTCGGCCAGCCGCGCAGCTGGACCGACCACCTGCTGTGGCATCACGCCGCGCACACCGTCGACCTGTTCGCCTGGCAGACCGGCGGCGAGATCGTCCGGGCCAACGCCCTGCAGGGGCCGATCCACCCGACGCTGGGCATCGCCATGGACATGTCGATCCAGCTCAAGTCGAGCACCGGCGCCCTCTGCACGCTGTCGCTGTCCTTCAACAACGACGGCCCGCTCGGCACCTTCTTCCGCTACATCGGCGACACCGGCACCTACATCGCCCGCTACGACGACCTGGTGAACGGCAAGGACGAGAAGATCGACGTGTCGAAGGTGGACGTGTCGATGAACGGCATCGAACTGCAGGACCGCGAATTCTTCGCCGCCATCCGCGAAGGCCGCGAACCGAATGCGAGCGTGGCGCAGGTGCTGCCCTGCTACCGCACGTTGCACATGCTCGAACAGCAGCTCCAGCGTTAACCACAAGAGAGGAGAGATGACCATGAAAACCAGCCTGAGAAGCATCCTCGCGGCCGCCCTGTTCGCCGGCGCCGCACCACTGGCGCACGCCGCCGACGTGACCCTGCGCTTCCACCAGTTCCTGCCGCCGCAGGCGACGATCCCGGCCAAGGCCATCGCGCCGTGGGCGCAGAAGGTGGAGAAGGAAAGCGGCGGCCGCATCAAGGTGCAGCAGTTCCCCAGCATGCAGCTCGGCGGCAAGCCGCCCGAACTGTACGACCAGGCCAAGGACGGCGTCGCCGACATCGTGTGGACCGTGCTCGGCTACACGCCGGGCCGCTTCCCCAAGACCGAAGTGTTCGAACTGCCGTTCAGCAGCGGCCTCGCCGAGCCGGCCTCGCGCGCCTTCCAGGAGTTCGTCGAGAAGCACGCCATGGACGAGTTCAAGGACGTCAAGGTCATCGCGGTGCATGTGCACGGCCCCGGCCTGATCCACAGCAAGGACCCGATCACCAGGCTGGAGGACATGAAGGGCATGAAGGTGCGCGGCGGCTCGCGCGTCATCAACATCATGCTCGAGCAGCTGGGCGCCACGCCGGTAGGCATGCCGGTGCCGGCCGTCGGCGAAGCGCTCTCCAAGGGCGTCATCAGCGCCACGACGATTCCCTGGGAGGTGACGCCGGCGCTGAAGGTGCAGCAGATCGTCAAGAACCACACCGGCTTCGCCGGCGACCAGGGCTTGTACACCCAGACCTTCGTCGTGGCGATGAACAAGGGCGCCTACGACAAGCTGCCGGCCGACCTGAAGAAGGTGATCGACGCCAACAGCGGCATCGAGACGGCGGCGCTGTTCGGCCGCGCCATGGACGAGGGCGACAAGGTCGGCCTGTCGCTGGCGCAGAAGGCCGGCAACAAGATCCACATGCTCGACGCCGCCGAAACCCAGACCTGGCGCCGCACCGCCTCCGGCGTGCGCGCGGTCTGGTACAAGGAAGTGGGCAGCAAGGGCATCGACGGTCCGAAGCTGGCGGAAGAAGCCGAGGCGCTGATCGCGAAATATTCGAAGAAGAAGTGATCCTGCAGCCGGCCGGCCGTCGACGCGACGGCCGGCCGGCATTTCCTCCATGAGCAAGTTCATCTACGACACCAGCCGCCGGATGGCCTGGTTCGGCGCCTTCGTGCTGACCCTGCTGGCCGCCATGAGCGTCTTCAGCATCGCCGGCCGCGCGCTCAGCTTCGCCGGCCTCGGTCCCGTTCCCGGCGACTTCGAACTCGTCGAGGCCGGCACCGCGCTTGCCGTGTTCTGCTTCCTGCCCTGGTGCCACCTCAAGCACGCGCATGCCCATGTGGCGATGTTCTGGCATGCCTATCCGGCTGCGCTGCGCCGTTTTCTGGAGATCCTCGGCGACGCGCTGATGTTCGGCGTCTGGCTGCTCCTGGTCTGGCGCATGGGGCTGGCCATGCTGGAGTATCGCGGGAACGGCGAGGTCAGCTTCATCCTGCAGATGCCGGTCTGGTGGGGCTACGCCGCCTCCTTCGTGCCGGGCGTGCTCGGCTGCTTCGCCTATGCCTGGCGCCTGCTCGAGACGCTCGGCCTGGCCGCGCGCCCGCAAGGTTTCACGGCGGAAGAGGGGGCGCATTGATGGACCCGCTGACCCTTGCCGCCTGGTCCTTCCCCGCGCTGCTGCTGCTGATCTTCCTGCGCGTGCCGATCGGCCTGTCGATGCTGGCGCTCGGCCTCGCCGGCTCCTGGCTGGTCTACGGCAGCCTCGGCCCGCTGCTCAACCAGATGAAGACGCTGGCCTACAGCACCTTCTCCAGCCACTCGCTGTCCATCGTGCCGCTGTTCCTGCTGATGGGCCAGTTCGCTTCGCTCGGCGGCATGTCGCAGGCGCTGTTCAAGGCGGGGGAGGCCCTGCTCGGCCACCGCAAGGGCGGCGTGGCGATGGCGGCCATCGGCGCCTGCGCCGGCTTCGGCTCGATCTGCGGCTCCTCGCTCGCCACCGCGGCGACCATGGGCCAGGTGGCGCTGCCCGAACTGCGCAAGGCGGGCTACGAGGGCGGGCTCGCCAGCGGCGCGCTGGCGGCCGGCGGCACGCTCGGCATCCTCATCCCGCCCTCGATCGTGCTGGTGATCTACGCCATCCTCGCCGAGCAGAACATCGCCAAGATGTTCGCCGCCGCCTTCGTCCCCGGCATCCTGGCGGCGCTCGGCTACATGCTGGTGATCGGCATCGTCGTGCGCCTGCGGCCGCAATGGGGCGGCCACCGCTTCGCGCCGCTGCCGTGGCCGGAGCGGCTGCGCGCCCAGCGCGACGTCTGGCCGGTGGTGGCGATCTTCGTCGTCGTCATCGGCGGCATCTATACGGGCATCTTCACGCCGACCGAGGGCGCCGCCGTCGGCGCCGTCGCCACCGGCCTGCTGGCCGGCTGGAAGGGAGGCCTCAACCGCGAAAAGGTGCTGCGCGCCTTCGAGGCCACGGCGAGCGGCACCGGCATGGTCTTCATGATCGTGCTCGGCGCCGCCGCCTACAACACCTTCCTTGCCCTGTCGCAGCTGCCGCAGGAACTCGCCACCTGGGTCGGCAGCCTCGGCCTCAGCCCCTTCGCCGTGCTGTGGGCGATCCTGGTCTTCTACCTGGTCTTCGGCTGCGTCATGGACTCGCTGTCGATGATCCTGCTGACCATCCCGATCTTCTTCCCGATGGTCTCGGGGCTCGACTTCGGCCTGCCGCCGGAAGAGATGGCGATCTGGTTCGGCATCCTGGTGCTGATCGTCGTCGAGGTCGGCCTGATCACGCCGCCGGTGGGCATGAACCTGTTCGTCATCCAGTCGATGGCGCCGGACATCCCCATCCGCGACACCTACCGCGGCGTCGCCCCCTTCGTCGTCAGCGACCTGCTGCGGGTCGTCCTGCTGGTGGCCTTTCCGTCGATCACCCTGTTCGTGCTGAGGATCTGAGCGTGGACACCCGCCGCATCGGCGCCGTCGACGTCTCCGCCCTCGGTCTGGGCTGCATGAACCTCAGCCACGCCTACGGCACGCCGCCCTCGGACGAGGCGGCCGCGGCGCTGCTGCTGCGCACGCTCGACCATGGCATCACGCATTTCGACACGGCGGCGCTGTACGGCTTCGGCAAAAACGAGACGCTGCTCGGCAAGGTGCTCAAGCCGCACCGGCAGAGGATCTTCCTCGCCAGCAAGTGCGGCATGACCGGCGTCGACGGCAAGCGCGTCATCGACGGCCGTCCGGAGACGCTGAAGCGCACCTGCGAGGAGAGCCTGCAGCGCCTGCAGACGGAGGTCATCGACCTCTACTACCTGCATCGCTGGGACAGGCAGGTGCCGATCGAGGACAGCATCGGCGCGCTGGCCGAACTGGTGGAGGAGGGCAAGGTGCGCATGATCGGACTCTCCGAAGTCTCGGCGGCGACGCTGCGCAAGGCACATGCGGTGCATCCGATTGCCGCATTGCAGTCCGAATATTCGCTGTGGACGCGCAACCCGGAGATCGCCACGCTGGAAACCTGCCGCGCGCTGGGCACGGCCTTCGTCGCCTTCAGCCCGCTGGCGCGCGCCTTCCTCACGTGCAGGCTGCGCGACCCCGACATCGAGCTGGAAGCGAAGGACATCCGCCGCCAGATGCCGCGCTTCGAGCCGGCCAACTACGAAAAAAACCTCGCCCTGCTGCCGGAATACCGGCGCATCGCCGACGAGGCCGGCTGCACGCCGGCCCAGCTCGCGCTCGCCTGGCTGCTGGCGAAGGGCGACCACATCCTGCCGATCTTCGGCACCCGGCAGCCTGAGCATCTCGACGAGAACGCCGGGGGCGCCCCGGTCAGGCTCGACGGCGGCATCGTCGCCCGCCTGGACGCGCTCATCAACCAGCGGAGCGTCGCGGGGCCGCGCTACAACGCGGCCACGCAAAAGGAGATCGACACTGAAACGTTCTAGGAGACAAGCCATGAATTCCGGCAAGGTGAAGCGCGAGATCCCCGGCACCACGGTGTTCGACGGGGAGCAGGCGCGCAAGGGCTACGCGCTCAACAAGATGTGCTTTTCCTTCAACTCGGCGGAGAACCGCGCCGAGTTCCTCAGGGACCAGGAGGCCTATTGCGCGAAGTTCGGGCTCAGCGCGCAGCAGCGCGAGGCCGTGCGCAGCCTCAACGTGCTGAAGATGATCGAGGCCGGCGGCAACGCCTACTACCTCGCCAAGCTCGGCGGCATCTTCGGCCTCGACATGCAGGACATCGGCGCGCAGCAGACCGGCATGAGCAAGGACGAGTTCAAGGCGAAGCTGGTCGAAGCGGGGAGAAAATAATCATGGCAAGCATCGTCGGCGCCGTCAACGTCACCCACGTCCCCTACATCGGCCGGGCCATCGCCAACAAGCTGCAGCAGGACCCGTACTGGAAGCCCTTCTTCGACGGCTTTCCGCCGGTGCGCGACTGGCTGGCGAAAGCCAGTCCGGACGTGGCGGTGGTGATCTACAACGACCACGGCCTCAACTTCTTCCTCGACAAGCAGCCGACCTTCGCCGTCGGCGCCGCCCCCGAATACCGCAACGCCGACGAGGGCTGGGGCATCCCGACCCTGCCGCCGTACAGGGGCGACCCGGACCTCTCCTGGCACCTGATCGAGTCGCTGGTCGGCGAGGAGTTCGACCTCGTCACCTGCCAGGAGATGGTGGTGGACCACGCCTTCACCCTGCCGCTCGAACTGCTCTGGCCGGATCGGCATCCCTGCCCGGTGCGCACCGTGCCGGTGTGCATCAATACCGTGCAGCATCCGCTGCCCACGGCGGCGCGCTGCTTCAAGCTCGGCCAGGCCATCGGCCGCGCCGTCGAATCCTGGGACGCCGATGCGAGGGTGGTGGTGATCGGCACCGGCGGCCTGTCGCACCAGCTCGACGGCCAGCGCGCCGGATTCATCAATAAGAAATTCGACCTGCTGTTCCTCGAAAAGCTCATCGCCGATCCGCTCTGGGTGACGCGCTACTCGATCCTCGACCTGGTCGAGCTGACCGGCACCCAGGGCGTCGAGTTGCTCAACTGGCTCGCCGCGCGCGGCGCGCTGCTGGGCGAAGTGCAGAAGGTGCACGCCAATTACCACATCCCGATTTCCAACACCGCCTCCGGCCTGCTGGCCATGGAGGGCATCTAGCGCCCCAACGACAACAGAGAGACTGAACATGAGAACGCAAGTCGCCATCATCGGTGCCGGCCCCTCCGGCCTCATCCTCGGCCAGCTCCTGGCCAAGGCCGGCATCGACGCCGTCATCCTCGAGGCCCACACGCCCGAATACGTGCTCGGCCGCATCCGCGCCGGCGTGCTGGAGCAGGTCGCCGTCGACCTGCTCGACGAGGCCGGCGTCGGCAGCCGCATGCACGCCGAGGGCCTGCCGCACGAGGGCATCGAGCTGCTCGTCGGCGGCACGCGCCACCGCATCGACCTCGCCGGCCTCACCGGCGGCAGGAAGGTGATGGTGTACGGCCAGACCGAGCTGACCAAGGACCTCATGCAGGCCCGCGCCGCGGCCGGGCTGAAGACGGAGTACGAGGCGAAGGACGTCAGCGTGCACGACTTCGACTCGGCAAAGCCGCGCGTGCGCTACGTCAAGGACGGCGCCAGCCACGAGATCGAATGCGATTTCATCGCCGGCTGCGACGGCTTCCACGGCGTCTGCCGCGCCAGCGTGCCGAAGACCGCCATCACCAACTTCGAGCGCGTCTATCCCTTCGGCTGGCTCGGCCTGCTCTCCGACACGCCGCCGGTGTCCGAGGAGCTGATCTACGCCAAGACTGCGCGCGGCTTCGCCCTGTGCAGCATGCGTTCCCACACGCGCAGCCGCTATTACCTGCAGGTGTCGCTGACCGAGCGCGTCGAAGACTGGCCCGACGACATGTTCTGGGACGAGCTACGCCGGCGCCTCGACCCGCAGGCCAGCGCGCGGCTGGTCACCGGCCCGTCGATCGAGAAGAGCATCGCCCCGCTGAGGAGCTTCGTCGCCGAGCCGATGCGCTTCGGCCGCCTGTTCCTCGCCGGCGACGCGGCGCACATCGTGCCGCCGACCGGCGCCAAGGGTCTCAACCTCGCAGCCACCGACGTGCGCACTCTGTCGCGTGCCCTGATCGAGTTTTACCAGGGCAGCGAGGCGGGCATCGACCACTATTCGGCGCGCTGCCTGCGCCGCATCTGGAAGGCCGAGCGCTTCTCCTGGTGGATGACCCTGCTGCTGCACACCTTTCCCGACACCAATCCCTTCGAGCAGCGGGCGCTCGACGCCGAGCTGGACTACGTCGTGCATTCGCTGGCCGGCCGCACGACGCTGGCGGAGAACTACGTGGGGCTGCCGTTCGAGGATTGACGCCGTACCGCAGCGACTGACTTTATCCGGCAATGGCCTCGCCGAGGCCGAGGACGTAGGCGAAGTCGGCCACCGCCTGCGCCTGGAAGTCCATCACCGAGATCGCCTTCTCCTGGGGCTTCAGCAGCGCCACCCACTTCAGCAAGGCCTTCAAGGACGCCACGGGATGTCGCCGAAGGCCTACCGTCTGATGGGGGGTGGCGAGGGAGGGGCGGCGGAAGCCGGCGCCGCCGAGCGCCCCGGCGCCATCGACCTCGCCGGCTACGTCATCGGCGAAGGCGTCTCCGCAAACTAACCACCTCACCCGCTGGCGGGGAGAGGGTAGGGGTGAGGGGCTGCATTGCCCTTCGGCCAAATCCCCTTGAACGCCCTGTGCCAGCTTGAGCATTTCCGCGAAATCGCTTAAAGTAAGGACTCCTTACTTTGCGCAAGAGGCGGACATGCTCGCCAAAATGACCTCGAAAAACCAGCTGACGCTGCCCAAGAGCATTACGGCGGCCGTCGATTCCCCCGAGTATTTCGAAGTGGAAGCCCGCAACGGCCAGATCGTCCTGACGCCCGTGCGTATCCAGCGCGGCGACGCCGTGCGGGCCAAGCTGGCGGAACTGGGCCTGCAGGAGCAGGACATCGCCGACGCGGTGAAATGGGCGCGGCAGGCGCCGGCTGCCAAGACTTCGCGCAAGAAGAAATGACGCGCCCGGCCGGCCCGCCCCGGGTCGTCATCGACACCAACCTGGTGCTGTCGGCGCTGGTGTTCGCCCACGGGCGCCTGACGCCGTTGCGCCAGGCCTGGCAGGCGCAGCGCATCCAGCCCCTTGTTTCCCGCGTCACCGCGGCCGAGCTGATCCGCGTGCTCGCCTATCCGAAATTCAAGCTCTCGCCGGAGGAACAGCGGGAATTGCTGGCCGACTACCTGCCTTACTGCAAGACCGTGCGCATCCCCGAACCGCCGCCGAGGACGCCGACCTGCCGCGACCCCTTCGACGTGCCTTTCCTGCAACTGGCGCTGGCCGGCAAGGCCAAGGCGCTGGTGACCGGCGACCGCGATCTGCTCAGCCTCGCCCGCGGCTTCGCCTGCCCCATCCTCAGCGCCGAAGAGTTCATCGACAGCCTGCAATAGTCAGTACCGGGGGCGATTCCTTGCCCGCGCAAGGAAGCACCTCGCCGTGTTGCAGGGACTGACTTTTCTGGCGGGGTAGGTGGGAGGTTTTCGGCCTGAGCGGAAGTTCAATCGGTCACGCGGCAACCGGCGCTATCGGCCAGGAGCTGACCTCCAGAAATGCGCTCATTAGCGGACGATCAAAATCTTGTTTCAGGCCTATTGCGTTAATAAGCTGACAGAACTTCTCGCATGTCATTAATCATGCGGGCATAATGGATGCATTAATAACAATTCATATACGAACCCACGGGGACCGTCTAATAACTGTTAGAAATCACCATGAGCCCCCTTCAGATAATTGCAGTCGGAGTTCGACTCTTCGCAATATGGCTATTTCTGTATGCCACATCGAACATTGCGGGCTCGTATTTTGCTGCAGTTCGTTATAGCGTCCGAGACACACCGTTACCACTCGTCTTAGCGCTCGGTGCCGTGATCGTGGTCTGCGTTCTGTTATGGATATTCCCCAATGCCGTTGCACGGAAGATCCTTCCCTTAACCCCAGCGCATCAGAACCGAACTTCGCTACTCGAGGACTGGTTTTCGGTTGGCTGCAGCCTGATCGGCGTCTGGGCACTTGCTAAGGCAATCCCAGCCCTAGCAAGCTACCTCTTGGTTCACTACATGGGTTACAAAATCTATCCGGACAGTTTCTCTGTCAATCCTGACTGGCCGCTTCATGTTGCATTCAACGTACTTCAACTCTTGTTTGGTACCTGGCTTTTCTTAGGCGCACGAGGATTAAAGAAGGTTTTGGAGTGGGTGCGTCAATCGTGATTTCTAACCCTGCGCTGCAGCCGACCGGTCAAAAGCTGCGCTTTTGCCCGTCGGCTGAGCTCATTCGTTGGGCATCAAAGGAGCAACCCGTCTATGCGTGACAATCAGCCAAGCACGAAGATCAGTTCGGATACAGGGGCTCCTCGCTTTCCCTGGTCGTTTGTCATCCGCTGGCTAATCCTGATCTATGGAGTTCTGAGCGTTTTGTCTTACAGCGTCTCTTCGTATCTCATACCGGAGAATGTGCCGCTGCTAGCACGCCTTGCCAATCCACTGATTCAGCTTTTCTTCGTAATCGCAGCTTGGTTTTTGTTGAAGCGCAGAAAGCTGGCGTTTCCCGTATTCGCGGTGCACTTCATTGCCTCATTCGGCCTCGTGGCGAACGGTGCTCCTCAACTGCTTACCTCCCCAGACTTTGCCGCCAAATGGGCGTTGTCCATTGGTTGTTTGGTTTTCACAGCGGTACTTTGGCGTCAAGGTTCCTTGCGGTGAGGCCGATGATGCCCAACCCGCTGCTCCAGTGGGACGTTACGCCGGCAAGCCGGCTTCGCGCCCCAGAGCTTGCATGTTGGGCATCTCATGAATCCGCTTGAAGTGATCAAGGCTAAACGTCAACACCTTGCTCGGATGGCGAATCAAGGTGGTGCGTCGGGCGAGGTCAGTGCGTTGGCGGCAATGGAACACTGGGTGCCTCGGCCACGGGGTACAGGCCTTATAGTCTTGCTGTCTGCCTTGGCTGAGACTGGGGTGGTCATCAAGGGATCAAGCTTTGACGCCGTTGCTTTTCCAACTGCTGAGCAGATTGACTTCACCAATCCCGTCGCGGTCCGTTCGGCTCTGCCAAGAATGACCTTTATCGAAATCAAGACTGCCAATCAAGAGCGAGTGCGCCCTGGCTTTACAGGCTTCTTTTTTGCACTTACCGAAGGCGAGATTGCCGCGTCCGAAGCACTAAAGGAGAGGCACCGCGTGGCTCTGTACAACAATGTGTCGAGCGAGCTACTTCTCACGTCTGTACCGAAGATATTGGCACGGACGAAATCTATGAACTGGCAACTCTCAGTTCAACTGTAGATATCTTACCGCCGACGTAACACCGCTCATGCGTCGCTTCATGGAGGAGGCACATGGGCGCAAAATCCGTCATTCCACCGGACCTGCGCGAAAAGCCGCGCAGGCCGGTGAATTCAGACGGTTGAAGCTCCGCTTTTCCGAGTAGCTAGCGGCAGCTTGGGGTCGACAGCTTCAATTGCCGCCTGACATGCTGAACTTCCGCTTCGGCCGACAAGCTGAGCCCGCTTTAAAAGTCAGTTCCCACAACACGGCGTTTCCCTAGCCAGGGCGCTGGCGCACCGCTCGGGATAGCGGTAGATTCACCGCCAGCGCCCAATCCCACGCACACTCCCGCCATGTTCGACCCCACCTACGAAACCCGCGACATCGCCGTCTCCGGCACGCGCATCCGCGCGCGCGTGCGCGCGAATGACGGCCGGCCGGCGCTGCTGCTGTTGCACGGCTATCCCGAGACGCACGCCATGTGGCACAAGGTGGCGCCGCGGCTGCAGGAGGATTTCACGCTGGTGATCCCCGACCTGCGCGGCTATGGCGATTCAGGCAAGCCGGCCTCCGCGCCGGAGGCGGCGAACCAGTCGAAGCGCGCCATGGCGCGCGACATGGCGGAGCTGATGGCGGCGCTCGGCCACGCGCGCTTCCACGTCGCCGCGCACGACCGCGGCGCGCGCGTGACGCACCGCCTGTGCCTCGACCATCCCGATCGCGTGCTGTCGGCCTGCATGATGGACATCGCGCCGACGGCGACCACCTTCGCGCTGACCGACCAGGCGCTGGCGACGACGTATTTCCACTGGTTCTTCCTGATCCAGCCGGCGCCGCTGCCCGAGCGCATGATCGCGGCCGATCCGGCGGCCTGGCTGAAGGGGTGCCTCACGCGCTGGAGCCTCGGCAACGAGGCGGCCTTCGATGCGGCCGCGGTGGCGGAGTACGTGCGCTGCTTCTCCGACCCGGAGGCGATCCGCGCCAGCTGCGACGACTATCGCGCCGCCGCCGGCCTCGACCTGCGCCACGATGCCGAGGATGCCGCCGCGCGCATCCGCTGCCCGCTGCTGGTGCTGTGGGGCGCGAAGGGCTTCGTCGGTCGCAGCTACGACGTTCTGGCGCTGTGGCGCGAGAAGGCCGTCGACGTGCGCGGCGAGGGCCTCGACTGCGGCCACTTCCTGCCCGAGGAGGCGCCGGCGGAGGTGGCGGACAAACTTCTGCGCTTTTTCAGGGCGAACAAGGAATAGCTTCGCCGCGCCAGCGCGGCCCGGCTTCGCGCGATCTGGTATCTTCCGGCCTCATGAACACACCGCACACCACGCCGGACGGCGAAGCGAAGAGCCCGTTCAAGGGCAAGATCGGCCTGCAGCGCATCTGGAACGCCTTCGGTTATTCGCTCGACGGGCTGTCCGAGGCCTGGCGCCACGAGAACGCCTTCCGCCAGGAAGTGTGGCTGGCGCTGGTGCTGATCCCGGCGGCCTTCTTCATGCCGGTCGGCGGGACGGGCAGGGCGCTGATGGTCGGCAGCGTGCTGCTGGTGCTGGTCGTCGAGCTGATCAACTCGGCCATCGAGGCGGTGGTCGACCGCATCTCCCTAGAGCACCACGCCCTCGCCAAGCGCGCCAAGGATGCCGGCAGCGCCGCCGTCATGCTGTCGCTGGTCAACGTCGCGGCGGTCTGGGCGCTGGCGCTGTTCGGCTAGTCCGCGGCCTTCACGTAATTTTCACGCCCGTTTGAGACGGGCTTGACGGTCCGCTTGCTACGGTACGGGCATTCGAATCCGGAGCCCCGCCATGCCCGTCCTGCCGTCCGTCCGCCAGCTCAACCGCTTTTTCCTCCTGTCGTGGCTGATCGCCGTCGTCCAGGTGGCCGGCCTGCAGAGCGCGCGCCAGTTCGCCGAACCCGCCGTCGCCGGCTGGACCCTGGCGGCGACGGTCAGCTACGCCTTCATCTACCTGCTGCCGGCTTTGCTGCTCGTCCGCCTGCTGCGGCGCCTGCTGGCTGGGCGGCCGTGGCGCGGCGCGGGACTGCTGTTGTCCGCGGCCGCCGTCGGCCTCACCGGGATGACGCAGGCGCTGCTGTATGCCGACCACCTCATCCGCGACATGTACGGCTTCCACATCAACGGCTTCGTCATTGACCTGGTGTTCACGCCGGGCGGCATTGCCGCCCTCGGCGCCGGCTGGGCCACCCAGCTGACCGCCGCCGCAATAGTCAGTCTCCTCATCGCGGCGCAGGCCGCCGCCTATGCCTGGGCGATGCGGCGCCGCGCGCCGGAGGCCGCCGCCGCGCGCAATCCCTGGCGCTGGGCGCTGCTGGCGCTGGTCCTGATCGGCACCGGCGAGCGCGTCGCCTATGCCTACAGCGCGGCGGCCAACTACCAGCCGATCCTCTTCGCCAGCGAGCGCTATCCGCTCTACCAGCCGCTCACCTTCCGCAAGCTGGCGAAGCGCCTCGGCATCGCCTCCAGCGCGGAGGAGACGCAGAGCCTGCGCGTCAAGGAGGGTCAGCTCGCCTATCCGCTGAAGCCGCTGCAGGTCGAAGTGCCGGCGGTGCCGCTCAACATCGTCTGGCTGGTCGCCGAATCGCTGCGCTTCGACATGCTCGACCCGAAGATCATGCCGCGCCTGTGGGCCTTCTCCAACGACGCGCTGCGCCTGGAGAAGCACTTCAGCGGCGGCAACCTGACGCAGATGGGCGTCTTCTCGATGTTCTACGGCCTCTACGGCAGCAACTGGTTCCCGATGCGCGCGGCGCAGCGCGCGCCGGTGCTGATGGACGTGCTGCAGCGGCAGAACTACCAGTTCGCCCTCCACACCAGCCAGCGCTTCACCTATCCGGCCTTCGACAAGACCATCTTCGCGAACATGCGCCCCGAGGACATGCACGCCCTCGAGGGCGGCGCGACGCCCTGGCAGCGCGACGCGAAGAACATCGACGACCTGCTCGGCTTCATCGACCGGCGCGATCCGTCGCGCCCGTTCATGGGCTACATGTTCTTCGAGTCCACCCACGCCCCCTACGACTTCCCGCCGGAGGCGGCCATCGCCCGGCCCTATCTCGAGAACTTCAACTACCTCACCGCCGACTTCGCCACGCAGACGCCGCAGATCAAGAACCGCTACATCAATGCCGCGCACCACGTCGACGGCCAGATCGGCCGCGTCATCGACCACCTCAAGGCGAAGGGCCTGCTCGACAGGACCATCGTCGTCGTGCTCGGCGACCACGGCGAGGAGTTCATGGAACGCGGCCGCTGGGGCCACAGCGCCGAGTTCAACCGTTTCCAGACCGGCACGCCGGCGGTCATCCGCGTGCCCGGCCAGGCGCCGCGCGTGGTCAGCGGCATCACCAGCCACCTCGACATCCCGGCGACGCTGATGCCGTTGCTCGGCGTGAAGAACCCGCCGTCGGACTATTCGCACGGCTACGACTTGCTGGCGCCGGGCTACCGCCGCGACTACGCCGTCGCCGCCGACTGGAACCGCATCGCCTACATCGGCAACGACTTCAAGGTGAGCTTCCCGGTGAATGCGCTGGGCGCCATCCGCAACGAGGTCACCGACGGCGACGACCGCCCGCTGGCCGATTCCGGCGGCGTCATCAAAGCCATCCGCACCGCCATGCTGGAGATCATGGGCAACCTCACGCGCTTCAGCCGCGCCCCGTCCTGAACCAAGCGGTGGTAGGCTTGCCGCCGGAAGGGAGAAAGTAACGGCGATGCGACTGCTGGTGGTGGAGGACAACCGCGACATCCTGGCCAACCTGGCCGACTATCTCGCGCTGAAGGGCTATGAAGTGGACTGCGCGCAGGACGGCCTCACCGGCCTGCACCTCGCGGCCACCCAGCACTACGACCTGATCGTGCTCGACGTCATGCTGCCGGGCATGGACGGCTACGCGCTGTGCCAGCGCCTGCGCGAGGGCGAGCGGCGCGACACGCCGGTGATCATGCTCACCGCGCGCGACGCCCTCGACGACCGCCTGCAGGGCTTCCGCATCGGCGCCGACGACTACGTCACCAAGCCCTTCGCGCTGCCCGAGCTGGCGGCGCGCATCGAGGCGGTGCTCAAGCGCACGCGCGCCGGCGGCCGGCGCCTGCTCCAGGTCGCCGACCTCAGCTACGACCTCGACACCCTCGAAGTCACCCGCGCCGGCCAGCCCCTCAAGATCGGCCCGATCGGCCTCAAGCTGCTCGCCGTGCTGATGCAGAAGAGTCCGGCGGTGGCCACGCGCGAGGCGCTCGAAGCGGCGCTGTGGGGCGACGCGCCGCCCGACAGCGACAGCCTGCGCAGCCACATCCACACCCTGCGCCAGCAGATCGACAAGCCCTTCCCGAAGCCGCTGCTGCACACGGTGCACGGCGTCGGCTTCCGCCTCGCGGACATGGGGGACGAGGAGAAATGACTTGGCGCCGCGCAGCGGCGACCGGTCGTCACCCCCTTCCTCGGGAGGGGGGTGGGGGGAAGGCCGTCGATGATTGAGAGACGAAGTCTCGCGCGGCGCATCGTCGTCGCCTTCGTGCTGATGGCGCTGGTGGTGGCCGGCCTGTTCTCGCTCACGGTGGTGATGTCGATCAGCTACACCGAGGAGAACTACGCTTCGTCCTCGATGAGCAAGCGGCTCGACGACATCCTCGGCTCGCTCGACAGGGGGTTGCCCTTCCACCTCGAACCGGACACCGAGCTCTACGTGCGGGGGCCGGACGGCCAGCCGCCGCTGCCGGCCTGGCTCGCCCGGGTCAAGCCCGGTTTCCAGGAGGCCTACCGCGACGGCGACGAGCACCACGTCGTGGCGCGCGAGGAGGGCGGCACGCTCTACGTGCTGGTGCAGGACCAGGAGGAGTTCGAGCGCCGCGAGGACGTGCTGTACGTCGTCATCGCCATCGCTTTCGTGCTGAGCCTGCTCGCCGCCTGGGGCCTCGGCCTGTTGATGGCGCGCCGGGTGATCGCGCCGGTGGTCCGGCTCTCCGAGCAGGTGCAGCACCGCGGCCAGCTGCTGACTGCGGCGCCGCCGCTGGCCGACGGCTATGCGCCCGACGAGGTCGGCCGCCTCGCCGCCGCCTTCGACGCCACGCTGGGCGAGCTGCGCCAGGCGTTGGGTCGCGAGCGGATCTTCACCAGCGACGTCAGCCACGAGCTGCGCACGCCCCTGATGGTGATCGCCAGCACCTGCGACGTGCTGCTGGCGCAAGGCCCGTCGGACCCGAAGCAGGAGAAGCAGATCCGCCGCATCCAGGCCTCCTGCGCCGAGATGCAGGAGCTGGTCGAAACCTTCATGCGCCTGGCGCGCACGCCCGACGGCACGCGCGACGAGACCGAAACCACGCTGGCGCAGCTCGCCGGCGAGCAGGTCGACCGGCTGCAGCCGGAAGCGGCGGGGCGCGGGCTGGAGCTGACGCTGGTCAGCGAGGGCGACGATGCCGGCCACTACCCGGCGCCGCTGCTGCGCGCGGTCATTTCCAACCTGCTGCGCAATGCCATCCACTACACCGACCGGGGCTTCGTCCGACTGGTGCTGCGCCAGGGCGGCTTCAGCGTGTGCGACTCGGGCGCCGGCATCCCGCCCGAGAAGCGCGAATCGGTGTTCCAGCCCTTCGTGCGCGGCGATGCCACGCGCGGCGACGGCCTCGGCCTGGGCCTGTCGCTGGTGCAGCGCATCTGCCAGCGCCAGGGCTGGCACATCCGCCTGAGCGAGAATCCCAGCGGCGGCTGCGAGTTCCGCGTCGATTTCTCCGCGTCTTGACGAAATTTTCACACCGCATTGACACGACCGTGACGTGACGGTCGCTAGAGTGGGCCATCGTCCAGCCTGCACGGCTGCAAGCCCGCTCCCATGTCATACGAAATTACTGCCGCAGTGCCGCTCGGCGCCCGTTTCCCGGCCGCCGCATCGATCGACTGGAAGGCGCTCGGCCGCGCCTACCTGTTCTTCTGGTACTTCTCGGGCGTCATCCACGTCCTGCTCGTCGCCAGCGGCGCCACCGGCTTCTCGCCGCTGCGCCACGGCATCCTCGACAGCCTGCTGTGGCTGATCCCGATGCTTCTGTTTCCGCGGCAGGGCGTGCGGATCGCGGGGGCGGTCGGGCTGGTCCTGTGGGCGTGCTCGCTCGCCAGCCTCGGTTATTTCGCCATCTACCGGCAGGAATTTTCCCAGAGCGTGCTGTTCATCGCCTTCGAGTCGAACCCGGCGGAGGCGGGCGAATTCGTCGCCAACTACTTCGCCTGGTGGATGATTCCCGCGCTCCTGGCCTACTCGGCGGGCGCGCTGTGGCTGTGGCGGCGGCTGCGGCCGCTGACGGTGCCGCGCCGTGCCGCATGGCTGCTGTCGCTGGCCATCGTCTTCCTCATCGCGCTGCCGGGCACCTACCGGCTGGCCTACAAGCACAAGCCGCTTTCCGGCGACAACCTCTTGCGGTCGCTCGCCGGCAGCCTGGAGCCGACGGTGCCCTGGCAGTTCGCCGTCGGCTATTACAAATACGAGCGCCAGCTCGCGGTGATGCAGGACCTGCTCGAGCGGAACCGTGGCCTGCCGCCCGTCGCCAATCTGGTCGACGCCCATGCCGGCCGGCCGTCGACGCTGGTGCTGGTCATCGGCGAATCGACCGGCAAGCAGCACATGAGCCTGTACGGCTACCCGCGCCGGACGTCGCCGCGCCTGGAGGCGATGCGCGACCGGCTCGCCGTGTTCAACCGGGTCGTGGCTTCGCGGCCCTACACCATCGAGACGCTGCAGCAGGCGCTGACCTTCGCCGACCAGGAACACCCGGACCTCCACCTGACGCAGCCGTCGCTGATGAACATCATGAAACAGGCCGGCTACAAGACGTTCTGGGTCACCAACCAGCAGACGCTGTCCGGGCGCAACACCATGCTCACCAACTTCTCGCAGCAGACGGACGAGCAGGTTTACCTCAACCATACCCGCTCGCAGAACTCCTACAGCTTCGACGAGGAGGTGCTGGAGCCCTTCGCGCGCATCCTGCAGGACCCGGCCGAGCGCAAGTTCATCGTGGTGCACCTGCTCGGCACGCACATGGTCTACGAGTACCGCTATCCGTCTGAATTCGGCGTATTCAAGGACAAGACGGGATTGCCGGGCTGGGTCACGGACAGGCAGCTGCCGCTGATCAACCACTACGACAACGCCGTGCGCTACAACGACCATGTCGTCGCCAGCCTGATCGAACGGCTGGATGCCCGGGGCGGCCGGTCGATGATGTTGTATTTCTCCGACCACGGCGAGGATGTCTTCGACTCGCCGGGCCATGCCTTCGCCGGCCGCAACGAGGCCCGGCCGACGCTGCCGATGTATTCGATCCCCTTCGTGCTCTGGCGCTCCGCAGCCTGGCGCGAGGCCTTTCCCCGCGATTTCGCGCGGCAGGCCGACCGCCCTTATCAGACGGCCCACCTCATCCACACCTGGGCCGATCTGGCCGGGCTCAGCTTCGACGGCTACGACCCGACCAAGAGCCTGGTCAATGCCCGCTTCCGCGAGCGCCCCCTGCTGGTGGGCGATCCCGCTTCGCAAAAGGGACTGCGTGATTTGCGCGAGATGTTCCACTAGCCGGGCGTCGCGGACATGAATTCGCCTGGGCCGAAGCGGGAGATCGGCGGCAACGCCCTGTTGCTGCTGACCTGCCTGCTGCTGGTCGGCGGCGGCAACGCCCGCTTCATCGCGCAGGTCCTGCATGCCTTTCCCCCGGGCGGGAGCAACCTGCCGGCACTGCTTTCGCTGGCGGTCGTTTTCCTGGCTTTCAATGTCGTCCTGTTCGGAGGGTTTGCCTTCGGGCGCATGACCAAGCCGGTGCTGATCGCGGTGCTGCTGACCGCCTCGGTCACCGCCTATTTCATGGACAGCTTCGGCACCGTCATCGGCGAGGACATGCTGCGAAACGCCGTCCAGACCGATGCCGGCGAGGCGCTCGACCTGCTCACCTTCAAGCTGCTGGCCTATTTCGTCCTGCTGGGTGTCCTGCCATCCGTCGTGGTCTGGCGGGCGCCGCTGGCCTGGCGCGGATGGCGGCGCGAACTGGCCGGACGGGTGAAGCTGCTGGCGCTCTGCCTGCTGGCGATCGCCTTGATGGTGATGGCGTTCGGCGGCTTCTACGCCTCCTTCATCCGGGCGCACAAGCCTTTGAGGAGCTATGCCAATCCCGCCTATCCGCTGCTGGCTTCGCTCAAGTTCGTCGGCAAGGCGAACCAGGCGATGGCCGGCATGAAATTGGCAGCCGTCGCCACGGATGCGCATATCTCCAAGGACGACCGGCACCGCGAACTGATCGTCCTCGTCGTCGGCGAAACGGCGCGGGCCGACCGCTTCTCGATCAACGGCTACGCGCGCGACACCACGCCGCGCCTGCGCGAGGCCGGGGCGATCAGCCTGCCCGATTTCCGCTCCTGCGGCACCTCCACGGCCATCTCCGTGCCGTGCATGTTCTCGCCGAGGGGCATGGCCCGGTTCGATCCGAAGCGGGCCGCCGAAGAGGAAAATCTGCTCGATGTCCTGCAGCGCGCCGGCGTGAACGTGCTGTGGCTGGACAACAATTCAGACTCGAAGGGCGTGGCCTTGCGCGTGCCCTACCGGGACTACAAGTCTCCCGCTGCCAATACCGTATGCGACGACGAATGCCGCGACGAAGGCATGCTGGTATCGCTGCAGGACTATATTGACCGCCATCCCGCCGGCGACATCGTCATCGTCCTGCACCAGATGGGCAACCACGGACCGGCCTACTACAAGCGCTATCCGCCGGCGTTCGAGAAATTCCGGCCGGCGTGCAAGAGCAAGGATCTGGGCATGTGCAGCCGGGAGGAAATCGGCAATGCCTACGACAATGCGATCCTCTACACCGACCATTTCCTCGGCAAGGCGATCGCGCTGCTGAAGCGGAACGACGCGAAATTCGAGACCGCGCTGTTCTACCTGAGCGACCACGGCGAATCCCTCGGCGAGGGCGGGCTCTACCTGCATGGCCTGCCGCGCCCCCTCGCGCCCGACAGCCAGCTGCACGTGCCGGCCATCCTCTGGTTCGGCAGCGGTGTCGACGGGCTCGACCGGGAGGCGCTGATGCGCAAGCGCGGGCAGCGCTTCACCCACGACCATCTGTTCCACACCGTCCTCGGCTTCCTGGAAATCAGGACGAGCGCGTACAAGCCGGAGCTGGACGTCCTGGACGGATGCCGCAGGGAAGAATAGAGACCGTCCCGCCGCGCGCGCCGCCCCGAAAGTCAGTCCCCGTAGTACGGCGGGGCGGCTGCTACTCCGCCGCCGCCAGCATCGCCGCGCGGCTCTCCGGCGTCTCCAGGCTGACCCTTCCCAGCTTGCCGCTGCGATAGTCGGTGAGCAGGATCATCGCCGCCTTTTCCAGGTCGAGTTCGCCGGCGTGGCGGCCCTTGACGATGCAGCCGCGCTTCTTCGCGATGGCCTCGACGGCGGCGACGCCGTCCATGCCGTCGACCTCGATGCCGTAGCGCGCGGCGAGCAGGGCCGGGTAGCGCTGCAGCAGCAGCCCGGCCAGGAAGATCCCCACTTCGGAATCGATGACGGCGTTGCGGCCGATGGCGTGGCTGGCGGCGAGCATGAAGCCGTCGCTGTCGTGCTCGATCTTCGGCCACATCAGGCCCGGCGTGTCGGTGATCGTCATCGTCGGGCCGAGGTCGGCGCGCTGCTGCGTCACGGTCACCGCCGGCTCGTCGCCGACGGCGGCGACGCGGCGCTTGAGCAGCGCGTTCATCAGGGTCGACTTGCCGACGTTGGGGATGCCCATGATGAGCATGCGCAGCGGCTTGAAGGTGTCCTTGCGGTGCGGCGCCAGCGTCTTGCACAGGGCCGGCACGCGCGCGGCCTCGCCCGGCTGCTTGCAGGAGATCGCCACCGCCTTGACGCCGGGCTGCCTGTTGTAGAAATCCAGCCAGGCTTTCGTCACGTCCGGGTCGGCGAGGTCGGCCTTGTTGAGCAGCTTGAGGCAGGGGCGCTGGCGGTGCAGGCGCAGCTCGCGGATCATCGGGTTGCTGCTCGCCTCCGGCAGGCGCGCGTCGCAGACCTCGATCACCACGTCGGTCAGCGCCAGGGTCTTGGCGGCTTCCTTGCGCGCCGAGGTCATGTGGCCGGGGAACCACTGGATGGTCATGGGACTGATCGGTTTTGGCAAAGCGCCGATTATAGTGGCCCGGCCCGCCCGCACGGTGGCGGAAAAAGTCAGTCCCCGCAGCACGGCGACAAATCGTCGCATGCGACGCCAGGTCGCAGGGCGTGGCGGCCGGCGCGAAATAGAATGCGCCGGCTCACACATTCACTGCGGAAAACAATCATGCACAGCCTGTCCCGCCTCGCCAAGAAGCCGCTACCGTTCCTCATCGCCCTCCTGCCGTTCGCGGCGCATGCGCAGGAGAGCCGCCTGGGCGAGATCGTGGTGGCCGAGCCGAAGATCGCGGTGCCCCTGAACGCCGCGGGCGTCGGCGCCGCCGAGCTGCAGTCGCTGCGTCCGGCCACCAGCGACACCGCCAGCCTGCTGCGCAACACGCCGGGCGTCAGCCTCTACGGCGCCGGCGGCGTCTCCAGCCTGCCGGCGATCCACGGCCTTGCCGACGACCGCCTGCGCATCAAGGTCGACGGCATGGATCTGATCGCCTCCTGCCCCAACCACATGAACTCGGCGCTGTCGTACATCGATCCGACCAACGTCGGTACGCTGAAGGTGTATGCCGGCATCACGCCGGTGAGCCTGGGCGGGGACAGCCTCGGCGGCACCATCGTCGCCGAGACGCCGGCGCCGCAATTCGCCGCGCCGGGGCAGGGCAGCCTGGTCAAGGGTCAGGTGGGTGCGTTCTACCGCAGCAACGGCAACGCGCGCGGCGGCAACGTCACGGCCACCGTCGCCACGGAAAACCTCAACATCACGTATTCGGGCGCGCTGAGCGAATCCGGCAACTACACCGCCGGCGGCAACTTCCGCACGACGACGGCGACCGGCCGCCCCGGCCACACGCTGTCGCGCGACGAGGTCGGCTCGACGGCCTACAAGACCGCCAACCACACGCTGGGCGTCGCGTTGAAGCACGCCAACCATCTGGTCGAGGCGAAGCTGGGCTATCAGGACATGCCCTACCAGCTCTACCCGAACCAGCGCATGGACATGCTCGAGAACACCCAGCACCGCCTGAACCTGCGCTACCTCGGCCGGTTCGACTGGGGCGGCCTGGAGGCGCGCGCCTACCACGAGAAGGTCGACCACTTCATGGATTTCGGCGACGACAAGCGCTACTGGTACGGCTCGCTCTCCGGCGCCGGCACGCCGTGCGCGCCGATCCGCTTCGCCGGCGATCCGGCCGGCACCTGCGCCGCCGGCATGCCGATGCACACGGAAAGCAGGACCACCGGCGCCTCGCTCAAGGCGGACATCGCCCTCTCGCAGCGCGATCTGCTGCGCGTCGGCGGCGAGCTGCAGCGCTACCGGCTCGACGACTGGTGGCCGGCCTCCGGCGGCGGCATGGGCCCCGGCACCTTCTGGAACATCAACGACGGCGAACGCGACCGCACGGCGCTGTTCGGCGAATGGGAGGCGCGCCCGGACACGCAGTGGATGACGCTGCTCGGCCTGCGCTACGAGCGGGTGCGCTCGGATGCCGGCGACGTGCGCGGCTACCGCACGACGGCCGGCGCGCCGGGCAGCCAGATCGCCGATGCCGCGCGCTTCAACGCGCGCGACCATGGACGCAGCGACGGCAACTGGGACTGGACCGCGCTGGCCCGCTACACGGCGGACGCGTCGCTGGACATCGAGTTCGGCCTGGCCCGCAAGGTGCGCTCGCCGAACCTGTACGAGCGCCACACCTGGTCCACCTGGCCGATGGCGGCAACGATGAACAATTTCGTCGGCGACGGCAACGGCTACATCGGCAATCCCGACCTCAAGCCGGAGAAGGCGCACACCCTGAGCGCCACTTTCGACTGGCATGCGGCCGACCGCAGTTGGGAATTCAAGGCGACGCCGTACTACACGCGCGTCACCGACTACGTCGATGCGGTGCGCTGCACGACGGCGCTCCTGCCCGGCTCGTCCTGCCCGGCCGTGAATGCGGCGACCAACCAGTTCGTGCAGCTGCGCTACGCCAACCAGTCGGCGCGCCTCTACGGGCTGGACCTCTCGGGCCATATGCCGCTGGGGAAGACGGGCTGGGGGGAATGGGGCCTGAAGGGACTGCTCAACTACGCCAACGGGCGCAACCGCGACACCGGCGACGGCCTCTACAACATCATGCCGATGAATGCCCGCATCACCCTCACGCAGCAGCTCGGCGGCTGGGACAACGGCATCGAGCTCGTGATGGTGAAGGCGAAGAACGGCGTCTCCGACGTGCGCAACGAAATCAAGACCTCGGGCTACAGCCTGGTCAACCTGCGCGCCAGCTACGCATGGAAGCGGGCGCGCGTGGACTTCGGCATCGAGAACCTGTTCGACAAGTCTTATGACCTTCCGCTCGGCGGCGCCTATACCGCCCAGGGCACGACCATGAGCATGAACGGCATCCCCTGGGGCATCGCCGTGCCCGGCATGGGCCGCTCGGCCTATGCCGGCGTCAGCATGAAGTTCTAGCCGGCGGGCCTGCCGGCCCAAAGTCAGTCCCCGCGGCACGGCGCGCCGGTGCCGCGGGCGGCTCTCCTGTACTGCCCCCTATCGCCGCCATGAAGCCGTCCGGGCCGTGACCTGCCGGACGCGATGACGGTATGATGCAGTCAGGCAAGTTCTGGAGACGCCTGCATGACGCGCGCGCTGATCGTCGACGACCGGCCGGAAAACCGCTACCTGCTGCGCACCCTGCTGAAGGGCCGCGGCTACGACGTGGCGGAGGCCGAGCATGGCGCCGCGGCGCTGGCCAAGGCGCGCCAGCAGCTGCCGGACATCGTCGTCAGCGACCTGCTGATGCCGGTGATGGACGGCTACACCCTGCTGCGCGAATGGCGGGGCGATGCGGCGCTCGCCCGCATCCCCTTCATCGTCTACACCTCGACGTACACCGAATCGGACGACGAGAAGCTGGCGCGCGATCTCGGCGCCGACGCCTTCATCGTCAAGCCGGCCGAGCCGGAGGACTTCGTCCGGCGCCTGGAAGCGGTGCTGTCCCAGGCTCGGGAGGGCGCCCTGCCGGCGCACGCGCCGGCGCAGGACGGGGAGGCGACGCTCAAGCTGTACAACGCGGTGCTGGTGAGGAAGCTGGAGAAGCGGACCCTGCAGCTCGAGCAGCGCGTCGCCGAGCTGGCGGCCTCGCAGGCGCAGATCCAGCGCCTCAACCGCCTCTACATGGCGCTCAGCGAAACCAACCATGCCATCGTGCAGACCGCCGAGCGCGAGGCGCTGTTCGACAAGGTCTGCCGGATTGCCGTCACGCGCGGCGGCTTCGTGCTGGCCTGGATCGGGCTGCTCGATGCGCGCAGCGGAGAGATCGTTCCCGTCGCCTCCAACGGCGGCAGCGAGGACTGGTTCGCGCGGCTGCAGCCTTTCACGGTTCGCGGTGCGCGCCGGGTGCCGGTCGAACACGCCGTCGGCGACGGGCGCATGTATTTCTGCAACGACCTGGCCGCGGCACCCGAGTACGCGGCGATCCGCGATGCGCTCGAACAGGCGGGCCTGCGGGCTGCGGCGTCGCTGCCGCTGAGCCTGGGCGGGCATGTCGTCGGCGCGCTCAGCCTGTTCGCCGGCGAGCGGAATTTCTTCGACGACAAGCTGACGGACCTGGTCTGCGAGATGGCGCAGGACGTGTCCTTCGCCCTCGAGAATTTCGAGAAGGAAAGCCTGCGCCGCGAGACGGAGGAGGAGCTGCGCCTCGCCAACGTCGAGCTGGAGGCGCGCGTGGCGGCGCGCACCGCCGAGCTGGCCGCGGCCAACAAGGAGCTGGAGGCCTTCGCCTACTCGGCTTCGCACGACCTGCGCGCCCCGCTGCGCGGCATCGACGGCTTCAGCCGCATCCTGCAGGAGGACTACGGCGACAGGCTCGACGAGACGGGACGCAGCCATATCGAGCGCGTCCGCCGCGCCGCCCAGCACATGGGCGAACTGATCGACGACCTGCTCAACCTGTCGATGGCCGGCCGCCAGGAAATGCAGCCGGGCACGGTCGACCTGAGCGGGATGGCGCAGGAGCTGATCGGCGAGCTGACCCAGGGCGTCGCGCAGCGCGAGCTGGATATCCGCGTTGCGCCGGGCTGCACGGCGACCGGCGATGCCCGCCTGTTGCGCGTGGCGCTGCGCAACCTGCTCGACAACGCGCTGAAGTACACCTCGCACCAGCCGCGTGCCCGCATCGAGTTCGGCCGCGCACAGTCGGACGGACTGCCGGTGTTCCTGGTGCGCGACAACGGCGCCGGCTTCGACATGCAGTTCGCCGGGCGCCTGTTCGAACCTTTCCAGCGACTGCATCCGCGCGAGCAGTTCGACGGCACCGGCGTCGGCCTCGCCACCGTCGCCCGCGTGGTGGCGCGCCATGGCGGCCGCATCTGGGCCGAAGCGGCGCCCGGCGCCGGCGCGACGTTCTATTTCACGCTGTCCTGATGCGCCTGCCCGGCCGGGCAGGTATGATTCCGGCATCATCGGTCCGCGGCGGGGGCGACATGTCGAGGCGAACGAGGGGGATCAGGGCGGCCCGCCGCGCGGCCTGGCTGCTGTTCCTTGCGCTCGGCTCCGCCCGGGCCGGCGGCCTTTCCGATGCGCTGGTGCGCGACAGCGAAGTCACGCTGCACTTCCGTTCGCATTACCTCGACCGCAACCGCACGCCCGGCAACGACAGCCTGGCTTGGGCGGCGGGCGGCTGGCTGGGCTACCGTTCCGGCTGGCTGGCCGATGCGCTGCGCCTCGGCGTGACGGTGCATACCTCGCGGAAGCTGCACGGCCCGTCGGACCAGGACGGCGCCGCGCTGCTGCTGGCCGGCCAGCGCAGCTACACGGTGGCGGGCGAGGCCTTCGGCGCAGTGCGGCACGACGGCCACACGCTGACGGCGGGGCGCTTCCTGGTCAACCAGTTCGAGGTCAACCCGCAGGACACCCGCATGACGCCGCGCACCTTCCAGGGGCTCTCGCTCGCCGGCAAGGCGGGCGGCGTCGAATACTACGTCGCCCGCCTCGACAGGATGAAGGCGCGCAACTGGGATTACTTCGAGAACGTCGCCGATGTCGCCGGCGCGCCGGCGGGGACGCACAGGCCGATGTGGCTGGTCAGCGCACGCGGCGCGCCGGGCGAGAACCTGAGCCTCGGCTTCGCCCGCTACCACGTGCGCGACATCCTGGCGTCGACCTATGCCGATGCGGCGTGGACCGTCCCCGTCGGCGCCGACACCCGGCTGCGCCTGGGCGGGCAGGCCTTCCGCCAGGGCAGCACCGGCCAGCGGCTGCTGACGGGCGCCGCCTTCGACACCTGGATCGCCGGCCTCAAGGCCGACCTGATCCACGGCCCGCTGGCGCTCTCGGGCATCGCCATGAAGACCGGCCGCGGCGCCGCCTACCGCATGCCCTACGGTTCCTGGGCCGGCTACACCAGCCGCATCATCAACAACTTCAACCGCGCCGGGGAGGAGGTGTGGGCCGTCGACGCCGCCGTCGACTTCGCCCGCCTGGGGGCGCCGGGGCTGGGCCTCTACGCCTCGGCGACGGTCGGCCGCAATGCCATCGACGCCGCCACCGGCGCCGCGCTGTCGCGCAACACGGAATACGACCTCTCGGTGGACTACCGTTTCACCGCCGACGGCTGGCCGCAGTGGGCGAAGCCGCTGTGGCTGCGCGCGCGGACGGCGCGCTTCGAGCAGAGGCTGGGGGGCGCGAGCACGGTCACCACCGAGCATCACCTCATACTCAACTACGCCTTCGTCATCAAATGAGGCTATATTCCGGGGTAGCCGACAAGCGCCCTCGATCCGCCATGAAGCTGCCACGCCTCCTGATGCCGCTTGCCCTTTCCGCCTGGCTGTTCGCCATGGCCGGGGCGTGGCTCGCCGCGAGCCCGGCGCATGCCCAGCAGCGCACGGTGACGATCGGGCTGTACGAGAACGCCCCGAAAATCTACACGGCCGCCAACGGCAAGCCGGCCGGCCTCTTCGTCGAGCTGATCGAGGCGGTGGCGAAGAAGGAGGGCTGGCGCCTGCGCTACGACCGCTGCGACTGGGCGGCGTGCCTGCAGCGGCTGGAGGAGGGACAGCTCGACCTGATGCCCGACGTGGCGTTTTCGTCGGAGCGCGCCAAGCGCTTCAGCTTCCACCGCGTCTCGGTGGCCAACAGCTGGTCGCAGATGTACTCGCACCCCGACCTCCTCATTCAGGAACTCGCCGACCTCGCCGGCATGCGCGTGGCGGTGCTGGAAGGCGGCATCCAGCAGGGCTTCCTGGAGCAGCTCGTCGGCGGCAGCAAGATCCCCTACGAGGCGGTGCCGGTGGCCTCGCTCGACGAGGGCTACCGGGCGGTGGTCGACCGCAAGGCGGACGTGGTGGTGACCAACAGCTTCTTCGCCGCGCACAACGGCCACAAGTATCACCTTGTCGAGACGCCGATCGTCTTCCTGCCCTCGACGCTGTATTTCGTCGCCGCCAAGGGGCGAAACGCCGAACTGCTCGACCGCATCGACGCCAACCTGATCGCCTGGCGCATCGACGCCGACTCGGTCTATTTCGACGCCCTGCACCGCGCCCTGGCGGCGCCGCCGGAGGTGCTGGTGCCGTACTGGGTGCGCTGGATCTTCGGCGGGCTGGGCGCCGGGCTGGCGCTGCTGGGCGGCATCAGCCTGCTGCTGCGCTGGAAGGTCGAGCAGCGCACGCGGGACCTGAAGCAGACGGCGAAGGAACTCGAGGACGAGCGCGCCAACCTCGAGCGCATCGTGGACGAGCGCACGGCGCAGCTGGCGGCGGCCAAGGAGGAGGCCGAGCGGCTGACGCGGGTGAAGAGCGACTTCCTCGCCAACATGAGCCACGAGATCCGCACGCCGATGAACGCCATCATCGGCATGTCCTACCTGGCGCTGCAGACCGATCTCGACAAGAAGCAGCGCAACTACGTCGAGAAGGTGCACCGCGCCGGCGAGAACCTGCTCGGCATCATCAACGACATCCTCGACTTCTCGAAGATCGAGGCCGGCAAGCTGACCATGGAGCGGACCGACTTCCGGCTCGAGGACGTCATGGACAACCTCGCCAACCTGGTCGGCTTCAAGGCCGAGGACAAGGGGCTGGAGCTGCTGTTCCAGACGGCGCCGGACTTGCCCACCGCGCTGGTGGGCGATCCGCTGCGCCTCGGCCAGATCCTCACCAACCTCGGCAACAACGCCGTGAAATTCACCGATGCCGGCGAGATCGTCGTCGGCGCCGAGCCGGCGGAGCAGTCCGGGGACGAGGCCGAGCTGCATTTCTGGGTGCGCGACACCGGCATCGGCATGACGCCGGAGCAGTGCGGCAAGCTGTTCCAGTCCTTCAGCCAGGCCGACGCATCGACCACGCGCAAGTTCGGCGGCACCGGGCTCGGCCTCGCCATCTCGAAAAGCCTGGTCGAGCTGATGGGGGGAAGCATCTGGGTCGAGAGCCAGCCCGGCAAGGGCTCCACCTTCCACTTCCGCGCCCGCTTCGGCCTGCAGGCCGATCCGAAGCCGCGCCGCATCTTCCGTGCCGACGAGCTGGCGGGCGTGCGCGTGCTGGTGGTCGACGACAACGCCTCGGCGCGGGAGATCCTCTCCGGGATGGCGCGCAACTTCGGCCTCGACGTGGAGGTCGCCTCCGACGGTCGCCAGGCGCTGCAGATGATCGCCGAGGCGGACAGGAAGGCATTGCCCTACGACCTGGTGCTGATGGACTGGAAGATGCCGGCGATGGACGGCGTGGAGACCGTCCAGCGCCTGCAGGAGGACTACGTGATGCGGACGCCGGCCGTGATCATGGTGACGGCCTACGGGCGCGAGGAGGCGACCGGCGCCGCCGAACGGCGCGGGGTGGTGCTCAAATCCGTGCTGCCCAAGCCGGTGACGCCGTCCGCCCTGCTCGAGGCCATCGGCGAGGCGCTGGGCCGGGGCGTCGTCGTCGAGACGCGCGCCGGCGAGCGGGTGGACGACCACGCCGCGGCCATGGAAAGGCTGCGGGGCGCGCGCGTGCTGCTGGTCGAGGACAACGAGATGAACCAGGAGCTGGCACTCGAGCTCCTGAAGCAGGCCGGCATGGAGGTGGCGGTGGCCGGCAACGGCCGGGAGGCCCTCGACATGCTGGCCCGGGACGCCGGTTTCGACGGCGTGCTGATGGATTGCCAGATGCCGGTGATGGACGGCTACACCGCCGCCCGCGAAATCCGCCGCAACCCGGCGTTGCGCGGCATGCCGATCGTCGCCATGACGGCGAATGCCATGGCCGGCGACCGCGAGAAGGTGCTGGAGGCCGGCATGAACGACCACATCGCCAAGCCGCTCAACGTCGGCGAGATGTTCGCCACCATCGCGAAGTGGGTCAAACCGTCCGGCGTGAAAGTCAGTCCCGGCGGGACGGCGCTGCCGGCGCCGGAAGCGGCTCCCGCCGACCTGCCCGCGCTGCCGGGCATCGACGTCAAGGCCGGCCTCGCCACCACCATGAACAACCGCAGGCTCTACACGAGGCTGCTGCTCAAGTTCCGCGACAGCCAGCGCGATTTCGCGGCGCAGTTCGCCGCGGCGCGCGTCGACGCCGATCCGGCGGCGGCCACGCGCTGCGCCCACACCCTGAAGGGCGTGGCCGGCAACATCGGGGCGAAGGGCGTGCAGGCGGCGGCTGCCGAACTGGAGCATGCCTGCTCGGTGGGGGCCCCGGAGGAGCGCGTCGCGGCGCTGCTGGACAAGGTGGCGCGCGCGCTCGATCCGGTCGTCGAAGGCCTCGGCAAAGTCAGCCTCGACGAGACGGCGCCCGCCGCGGGACCGGCGGCGGCCGTCACGCCGGAGTCGCTCCTGCCGCAGGTCAGGCAGCTCATGCAGTTGCTGGCCGAGAGCGACACCGAGGCCGTCGACCTGTGGGAGGCAAGGCAGGACGCCTTCAAGGCGGCCTTCCCCGGCCACTGGCAGACGATCGCCGCCGGCCTCGGCAAATTCGATTTCGAGGCGGCGCTGGCCGCGCTGAGGCAGGCCGCCGACGCCGCCGGCCTGGAGGCATGATCACGCACTGACCACGGCAGGGCCGCAAGGGAGGAACATGGAAAGCGATCTCGACTTCGTCGCAAAGCCCACGGTGCTGGTGGTGGACGATGCGCCGGACAATCTCGCGCTGATGAGCGGGCTGCTCAAGGACCACTACAAGGTCAAGGTCGCCAACAGCGGCGAGAAGGCCTTGAAGATCGCGCTGTCGGACAGCCCGCCCGACCTGATCCTGCTCGACATCCTGATGCCCGGCATGACCGGTTACGAGGTGTGCGAGCGCCTGACCGCCGATCCGGCGGCGCGCGACATCCCCATCATCTTCCTCACCGCCAAGGCCGAGGTCGAGGACGAGCGGGCCGGGCTGGAAATGGGCGCCGTGGACTACATCACCAAGCCGGTCAGCCCGCCGATCGTGCTGGCCCGCGTGAAGAACCACCTGGCGCTGAAGGCGCACGCCGACTTCCTGCGCAGCAAGAGCGAGTTCCTGGAAACCGAGGTGGCCCGTCGCACGCGCGAGGTGGCGGCGATCCAGGACGTGACCATCTTCACCATGGCCTCGATGGCCGAGACGCGCGATTCGGAGACGGGCAACCACATCCGCCGCACGCAGTTCTACATCAAGGTGCTCGCCGAGCGGCTCTGCCAGCATCCGCGCTTCGCGGCGACCCTGAGCCCGGTCTACATCAACCTGCTCTTCAAGTCGGCGCCGCTGCACGACATCGGCAAGGTCGGCATCCCGGACCGCATCCTGCTCAAGCCGGGTCGCCTGACGCCGGAGGAATTCGAGATCATGAAGACGCACACCACGCTGGGGCGCGACGCCATCCAGGCCGCCGAGGACCGGCTTGGCATGCGCGTCGAGTTCCTCACGCTCGCCAAGGAGATTGCCTACGGCCACCAGGAGAAGTGGGACGGCTCGGGCTATCCCGAGGGCAGCGCCGGCGACGCCATTCCTGTCTCGGCCAGGCTGATGGCGGTGGCCGACGTCTACGATGCGCTGATCAGCCGGCGCGTCTACAAGGAACCCTTCCCGCACGCCAAGGCCGTGGAGATCATGGCCGAGGGAAAGGGCAGTCACTTCGATCCGGACATCCTCGACGCCTTCCTCGCCCTGCAGGACGAATTCCGCGCCATCGCGGCGCGCCATGCCGACTCGGATCAGGACATGGAACAGAAGAAGGAGCAGCTCGAGCGCTTCATCGGCCAGACCCCGGCCGCCTGAGGCCGCCCGGATGGGTCAGACGTAGCGCCGCGCGATCATCTCGGCGGCGCAGGCGGGCTTGTGCTGGCCCTCGATCTCGACGAGGACGTGCCAGGCGTACTGGATGCCGCCGGGGATGTCTTCCAGGCTGGCCAGGGTGAAGCGCGCGCGGATGCGATCGCCAGAGCGCACGGGGGCGGAGAAGCGCACGCGGTTGAGGCCGTAGTTGATGCTCATGCGGCCGCCCTGCACGTCGAGCGTCTCCAGCATCAGGTGCGGGATCAGCGACAGCGTCAGGTAGCCGTGGGCGATGGTCGCGCCGAAGGGCGATTCGGCCTTGGCGCGCACCGGGTCGACGTGGATCCACTGGTGGTCGCCGGTGGCGTCGGCGAAGCGGTCGATGCGGTCCTGGTCGACGCTCAGCCAGTCGCTCGTCGCGACTTCCTTGCCGACCCATTGCTTGAGTTCGTCCAGGTTCCCGATGGTGATCTTGGGCATGCTCAGTTCTCGATGAATTCCCGGATCATACGGTTTACTTCCTCCGGCCGCTCGTGGACGACCCAGTGCGAGGCGTCGGGGATGCGCTTCAGCGTGAGCTGCGGCACCAGCGCCTCGAGGCCGTCGAGCAACCCCGGCAGCAGTGCCGTGTCGCGCTCGCCCCAGATCGCCAGGGTCGGCACGCGCACGGCGAAGTCCTCGGGCCTGAGGTCGAGGGCGGCGGCGCCGGGCTCCTCCGGCGTGGCCGGGTGCAGCGGCGAGGCGCGGTAGAAGTTGAGGCTGGCGTCCATCGCGCCGGGTTGTGTCCATGCCTCGCGGTAGCGCGCCAGCAGTTCGGGCGTCAGCCAGCGCGGGTCGGCAGTCGACTGCGAGAGCATGGCGGCGAGCCGGGCGCAGTCGTCCTCCAGCAGCTTCTCCGCCGCGCCGGGCCGGCGCAGCCAGTTCATGTAGGCGCTCGCCTGCTGCTGCGCCGGGCTGTCGCGCAGCGCGCGGGCGAAGGCCACCGGGTGCGGCGAGTTGATGATGACCAGCTTCTCGATGTACTCCGGATGCGCGGCGGCGAGGTTCCAGGCCGCGGCGCCGCCCCAGTCGTGGGCCACGACGATGGAGGGCCGGCCGCCAAGGTGGTCGATCAGCCGGCGCAGGTCGGCGACGAGGTGCTTCGGGCGGTAGGCCTTGACGTCGGTCGGCTTGCCGGAGAGGTTGTGGCCGCGCAGGTCGGGCGCCACGGCGTGGTGGTCGCGCGAGAATTCCGCCAGCTGCGCCTGCCAGGCGTGCCAGAACTCGGGAAAGCCGTGCACGAAAAGCATGAGCGGGCCGTCGCCGGCGTTGACGTAGTGCAGGCGCACGTCGTCGAAATCCACATAATGATGTTGCAGATTCACGCAGCCACCAATTTATTTCCGTCCAGCTTCGGCACGACCGCGTAGAGGCTCTTCTGCGCGGCGAAGTCGACCTCGCGGTCGAGGCGGCGCTCGAGCATCATGCGGCCGACGCGGGCGCGGCGCAGGCACTCGCCGGCCTCGCACTTCGCGTGCAGCAGCATGGCGGCGAGGGCAGCGTCGGTGAACTCGTGTTCCTGCGGCAGCTGCGCGAACAGCGAGACCAGGTAGCCGGCGCCGTAGAAGTCTTCCAGGTTGAAATTGTCGGCCGAGCCGGAGCAGACGATGAGCACCGTCTCGTCGGCGTGGTGCGCGGCGATGTGCTTCACCACCGCCTCGCCGTTGAGGAGTGCCGCGGCGTAGACGTGGTCGGCCTCGCGCGACTTGGCGACCGCCACCGTGCCGTTGGTGGTGGAGTACACCAGCGTCTTGCCGGCGAGCGCTTCCTTGAGCAGGGCCAGCGGCGTCGGGTGCACGAAGCCGGGCAGGGTGTCGGCGTTGAGCTCGCCGGAGAGCACGCAGCGCTCTGCAGGATGGCGCGCCGCCTCGGCCTGCGCCGCCGCGCCGTCGAGCGTCGGGATCACCTCGGCAGCGCCGTGCGCCAGCGCGGCGACGATGCTGGAAGTGGCGAAGAGGATGTCGAGCACGACCACCGTCTTGCCCGGCAGGCGCTGGGCGTCGAGCTCTTCCTTCTTCAGCAGGACGTGGATCTTCGCCATCAGTGGCTGCGCCGCCGGAGCATGCCGTAGCCTTCCATCTGCATGACTTCCTCGTTGTGCTGGTTGAGCACCTCCCAGCGGTTGCGCACCAGGCCGATGTGCGGCTTGCTCTCCATCGGCCGCGCCTCCAGCGTGACGCAGCGCACGCGCAGGGTGTCGCCGGGGCGCACCGGCTTCAGCCAACGCAGGTTCTCCAGACCGGGCGAGCCGAGGCTGGCCGTCTCCAGCAGGTAGGCGTCGCAGGTCATGCGCATGCACAGGGCGCAGGTGTGCCAGCCGCTGGCGATGATGCCGCCGAACATCGAGTGCTTCGCCGCCTCCTCGTCGATGTGGAAGGGCTGCGGGTCGAACTCCTTCGCGAAGCGGACGATCTCGTCCTGCGTCAGCGTGTAGCCGCCGAACTCGATGACCTTGCCGACGGGGAAGTCCTCCCAGTAGTACTTGAATTGCTTGCTCATGCTTAACCCTCTGACTCTTCTTTCGGTTTGATTTCCGGCACCACGGCGAAGACGGCGCTGGCGCGCAGGATGCGGCGCTCGCCGACCTGCAGGTAGCAGTTGGCGTAGGCGAGGCGGTTGCCGATGCGCAGGACGTCGACATGCGCCTCGACCCAGTCGCCCGGATAGGCGCTTTCGATGAATTCGGTGGTCAGGCTCACCGTCACCATCGGCTGCGGCGGCTTGCGCGCGCTGTAGAGCACGGTGCCCAGCGCGCTGTCGGCGATGGTGACGAGCATGCCGCCGTGCACGATGCCGCGCATGTTGGTGTGGCGCTCCTCGATGCGAATGCCGAGGACCGGCTTGCCGTCCGCCTTCTTGCAGTAGAGCGGGCCGTTCTGGCCGAGGAAGGGCCCGGTGTGCTCGATGGCCTTGAAGCCCTCGGGGATGTTCTCGCTCATGGGTAGGCTACGCGTAGGGTTGAACGCATTTGTCCCCTCTCCCCGGCCCTCTCCCGCCAGCGGGAGAGGGGGAACACCGTTGCGTGCATATCGCGCATTCTCCTAGCTGAACTTCGAGAAATCCGGCTTGCGCTTCTCGAGGAAGGCGCTGAAGGCCTCCTTCGCCGCCGGCGAGGCGAGCTGGCGCTTGAAGATTTCGCCCTCGTCCTGCATCGCCTGCGGCACGAGGGCGGCGACGGACTGCTTGAGCAGGCGCTTGGTCTCGCGCAGCGAGGCGGCGGGCAGGGTGGCGAGCTTCTGCGCGCGCTCCCGCGCGTGGGCGAACACCCCGGCGTCGGGCAGCACGGCGTTGGCCAGGCCCATCTCGTACGCCTTCGCGGCGCCGAAGGGCTCGCCGAAGAACAGCAGCTCGGCGGCGCGCGGGTGGCCGACCAGGCGCGGCAGCAGCAGACTGGAGGCGGCCTCGGGGCACAGCGCCAGGTTCACGAAAGGCAGCTGGAAGCGGGCGTTCTCGCCGGCATAGACCAGGTCGCAGTGCAGCAGCAGGGTGGTGCCGACGCCGACGGCGTTGCCGGTGACGGCGGCAATCAGCGGTTTCGGCGCGGCGGCGATGTTGCGCAGGAAGCGGAACACCGGGCGGTCCGGATCGTCGGCCGGGCCGTTGAGGAAGTCGGCGAGGTCGTTGCCGGCGGTGAACACCTCGGGCTGGCCGTGGATCAGCACGACGCGGACGGCGTCCTCGCGCGCCGCGCGCTCGAGCGCGTCGGCCATGGCGGCGTACATCGGGCCGGTGAGGGCGTTCTTCTTCTCCGGCCGGCGCATCTCGATGCGCAGGACGCCGTCCTTCAGTTCGGTGACGATGTTCTCGCTCATGTCAGATCTCCAAATGTCCCCTCACCCCGGCCCTCTCCCCCGAGTCCGGGGGAGAGGGGGATTTCTGCTCCCTCGCCCCCGCAGGGGGAGAGGGTCGGGGTGAGGGGGGGAAGTTCAAAACCATTCGTCCCTCATTTCCCGGCAGGTCGGCTCCAGCGCGCGCAGCAGGGCGTGCTGCGGCTGGGTCTTGGGCAGCTCCCAGTTGAAGAAGTAGCGGCAGGCGGCGAGCTTGCCGCGGTAGAAATCCTCGTCGGCCTTGTTCCCCAAAGTCAGTCCCCGGGATGCGGCGATGGCCTGCCTGAGCCAGATCCAGGCGAGCACCGTGTGGCCGAACATCTCCAGATACACGCTGGAGTTCGCCAGCGCGGCATCCGTGTCGCGGCCGAGCGCTTCGGCGAGCAGTCGCGTGGTGATGCCGACCTCGGTGATGGCGGCACCGAGCGCCAGCGCGTGCGCCTGCAGCTCGGGAATCGCGCCGGCTTCCTGCACGGTCTTCTGCACCTCGCGGCCGAAGAGCTTGAGCGCCGCGCCGCCGTCCATCATCACCTTGCGGCCGAGCAGGTCGAGGCCCTGGATGCCGTGCGTGCCCTCGTGGATCGGGTTGAGGCGGTTGTCGCGGTAGTACTGCTCGACCGGGTACTCGCGCGTGTAGCCGTAGCCGCCGTGCACCTGGATGGCCAGGCTGTTGGCCTCCAGGCACCACTGCGAGGGCCAGGACTTGGCGATCGGCGTGAGCAGGTCGAGCAGCAGGCCGGCCTCGCGGCGGGCGGCTTCGTTCGGCGCGCTGTTCTGCTCGTCGACCAGGCGCGCGCAGGTCAGGCACAGGGCGTAGCCGCCCTCGACGTAGGCCTTTTGCGCCAGCAGCATGCGGCGCACGTCGGCGTGCTCGACGAGCTTCAGCTGCGGCGCCTGCGGGTTCTTCGAGGCCGGATGCCGGCCCTGCGGCCGCTCGCGGGCGTAGTCGAGCGCGGCAAGATAGCCGCGGTAGCCGAGCATGACCGCGCCCATGCCGACGCCGATGCGCGCCTCGTTCATCATGTGAAACATGTAGGTGAGGCCCTTGTGCGGCTCGCCGACCAGCTCGCCGCGGCACTGGCCTTTTTCGCCGAACGACAGCATGGTGGACGTCGTGCCGCGGTAGCCCATCTTGTGGATGAGGCCGGCCAGCGCCACGTCGTTGCGTGCGCCGAGCGAGCCGTCGTCGTTCACGCGGAACTTCGGCACGATGAACAGCGAGATGCCCTTCACGCCGGGCGGGCCGCCGGGGATCTTCGCCAGCACGAGATGGACGATGTTTTCCGACAGCTCGTGGTCGCCGGCGGAAATGAATATCTTGTTGCCGACGATGGAATAGCTGCCGTCCGGGTTCGGCTCGGCGCGCGTCGTGATGTCGGACAGGCTGGAGCCGGCCTGCGGCTCGGTCAGCGCCATGGTGCCGAAGAAGCGCCCGGCGAGCAGCGGCTTCAGGTACTTCTCCTGCTGCGCCGGCGTGCCGAAGCGGCGGATCACGTTGGCGTTGCCGATGGTGAGGAAGGGATAGCCCGAAGTGGAGACGTTGGCGCCCTTGAACAGCGAGAAGCAGGCCTGCGTCATGGTCACCGGCAGCTGCATGCCGCCCAGTTCGTAGTCGTGGGCGGCGGCCATGAAGCCGGCGTCGATGAAGGCCTGCAGCGCTTCCTTCACCTCCGGGATCATGCTGACGCGCTGGCCGTCGAACTGCGGCTCGTGCTCGTCGGCCTTGCGGTTATGCGTGGCGAACTTCTCCGCGGCGATGACCTCGGCGGTGTCCAGCGCGGCGAGGAAGGTCTCGCGCGAGTGGTCGGCGAAGCGCGGCCGCGCCGTCAGCGACTCGGCGTCGAGGAGCTCGAAGAGGACGAACTCCAGGTCGCGGCGGTTGACGATGCGGGCGCTCATGCCGGCCAGCCTCCCCCTTTGGAAAAGGGGGACGGGAGGGGGATTTTTGGGCGGTGGTTGATGGACGGCTGCTGAAATCCCCCCTGGCCCCCCTTTTGCAAAGGGGGGAATATGGCATTGGAGAAATCGATTCGCATCACGCGGCCAACAAGGTGTCGCTGAACAACCCGAGGTGGTGGTCGGTGTTGCCGAAGGTGAGCTCGATCATGGTCAGGCGCTTGAAGTAGTGGCTGACGTTGAGCTCGTCCACCACGCCCATGCCGCCGTGCAGCTGCACCGCCTGCTGGCCGACGAAGCGCGCCTGCTGGCCGATGTAGGCCTTGGCGGCGGAGACCGCGCGGCGGCGCTCGGCGGCGTCGGACGAGTCGGCTTTCACCGCGGCCATCATGGCCATCGAGCGCGACTGCTCGGTGGCGATGACCATGTCCACCATGCGGTGCTGCAGCGCCTGGAAGCGGCCGATCGGCTGGCCGAACTGCTTGCGCGTCTTCAGGTATTCCAGCGTCGCCTCGTCCAGTGCGGCCATGATGCCGACGGCCTCGGCGCATAGCGCGGCGATGCCGTAGTCGAGCGCGCGTTCGATGGCCGGCAGGGCGCCGTCCTGTGCGCCGACCAGGGCGTCCTGGCCGACGGCGACGTTGTCGAGGCGCACCTCGGCGGCGCGGCCGCCGTCCTGGGTCATGGTGCTGCGCACGGTCACGCCCGCCGCCTTGCTGTCCACCAGGAACAGCGAGATACCTTTTCCGGTGTTCGCCGAGACGATCAGGGTGTCGGCGGCATTGCCGCCGAGCACCACGGCCTTGGCGCCGGAAATCTTCCAGCCGGCGCCGTCGGCCTTGGCCGCCGTGTCCACGCGACTGACTTCGTAGCGGGCGCCGCGTTCGTAGTGGGCCAGGGCCAGCATCCGCTCGCCGCCGGCGATGGCGGGGAGGATGGCTTCCTTCTGCGCGGCGCTGCCGGCGTCGCGGATGAGGTGGCCTGCGACGACCACCGTGGCGAGATAAGGCTCGAGCACGAGGCCGCGGCCGAAGGCTTCCATCGTCAGCATCGTGTCGACGGCGTTGCCGTTCAGTCCGCCGAAGTCCTCGGGGAAGGGCAGGGCCAGCAGGCCGAGGTCGGCGAACTGCTTCCAGTGCGCACGGCTGAAGCCCTCGGCGGATTTCGCCAGCGCGCGGCGCGCTTCGAACGGGTAGTCCTTGGCGATGTAGCGGGAGAGCGTGTCGCGCAGGGCGTTCTGTTCGTCGGTGTAGTTGAAGTCCATTTGCTTATCTCACAGGCCGAGGATCATCTGGGCGATGATGTTCTTTTGAATCTCGTTGGAACCGCCGTAGATCGTCGTCTTGCGGTAGTTGAAGTAGTGGCCGGAGAGCGGCGCGGCGTAGTCGGCGCCGACCGGCTCGCCCTGCCAGGCCGGGTCGAGCGCCTCGGGCAGCCAGGGCAGGGCGTAGTGGCCGAGGGCGTGCATCTGCAGCTCGGCGATGGTCTGCTGGATCTCCGAACCCTTGATCTTGAGGATCGAGGCCTCGGGTCCCGGCGCCTTCTTCTCCTTCTCGGCGGAGAGCACGCGCATGTTGGTGATCTCCAGCGCCATCAACTCCAGCTCGACCTGGGCGATGCGGTCGCGGAAACGCGTGTCCTCGATCATCGGCCGGCCGGCGGAGGTTTCCTTGCGGGCGATGTCCTTCAGGTGCTTCAACGCCGCCTTGGAGCGGCCGACGCCGGCGATGCCGGTGCGCTCGTGGCCGAGCAGGAACTTGGCGTAGGTCCAGCCCTTGTTCTCCTCGCCGACGAGGTTCTGCGCGGGCACCTTGACGTCCTCGAACCAGACTTCGTTGATCTCGTGCTCGCCGTCGTTCATGATGATCGGCCGCACCGTGATGCCCGGCGTCTTCATGTCGATGAGCAGGAAGGAGATGCCCTCCTGCGGGCGGCCTTCCGAGCTGGTGCGCACCAGGCAGAAGATCCAGTCGGCGTACTGGCCGAGGGTATTCCAGGTCTTCTGGCCGTTCACCACGTAATGGTCGCCCTTGTTTTCCGCCTTCGTCTTCAGCGAGGCGAGGTCGGAGCCGGAGCCCGGCTCGGAGTAGCCCTGGCACCACCAGTCGCTGCCGTCGACGATGCGCGGCAGGAAATGGTCCTTCTGCGCCTGGTTGCCGAAGGCCATGATCACCGGAGCCACCATCTTCAGGCCGAAGGGCAGCTGCAGCGGCGCGCCGGCCTCGGCGCATTCCTCCTCGAAGATGTGCTGCTGCACGGCCGACCAGCCGGTGCCGCCGAACTTCTGCGGCCACATCGTGGCGCCCCAGCCCTTGGCGTGCAGCGCCTTCTGCCAGCGCACGAAGTCGTCCTTGGCGAGGCGCTTGCCGCCCTTCACCTTGGCGCCGATGTCGGCCGGCAGGCTGGCGGCGACGAGGGTGCGCACCTCGGCGCGGAAGGCCTGTTCTTCGGGGGTGTAGTTCAAGTCCATGCGTTCGTTCCGTTTCGGGTTGCTTATTTCTTGGCGGCCTTGGCGGCGGCGTAGGCGTCCTGGGCCGCCTTGCGGTCGGCGTTCACCTTCTGCGCGTGGGGCCGCTCGCCGACCATCTTCAGGTAGGCCTTGGCCTCGGGCAGGAACTCGTCGATGAAGTCGCGGCCGTAGGCCTTCTTCGTCGCCATCGACATGAGCGGCAGGTGCACGAAGGCGGCGCAGTCGGCGTGGGTGAAGTCCTTGCCGCCGATGAACGGCTCGAAGCGCGCCAGGTGGGTCAGGCTGCGCACGCCCTTCTCCAGTTGCTGCTCGACTTCCTTCCTGGTCTCGTCGGAGACGCTGCCGCCGAAGAACACCTCGTAGTAGAGGCGGCGCGCCGGCAGTTCTAGGTGCAGCTCGATGTGCTCGATCAGCTCGCGGATGCGGGCGCGCTCGAAGGCGTCCTTCGGGTAGAGCGCCGGCTCGGGGTAGACGTCCTCGATGTACTCGGTGAGCACCTGCGACTCGGTGAGCACGCCGCGCTCGGTGCGCAGGAAGGGCACCTTGCCCATCGGCGAATCCTTGCGGAACTCCTCCTTCTGCGAGGGATAGGCCAGTTCCTCCTCGAAGGGCACGCCCTTCTCGAGCAGGGACAGCTTGACCTTGTTGTAGTAGTTGCTGACGGCGAAGCCGCAGAGCTTGAGCATGCTGTTCTCCTTTGTGTCTTATGCCTTCGGCGCCGGCTTGAACTGCAGCGCCTTGTACTCGAGGAACTCCTCGAGGCCGTACTTGCCCAGCTCGCGGCCGTTGCCGGACTGCTTGTAGCCGCCGAAGGGCGCCAGCGCGTTGAAGGCGCCGCCGTTGATGTCCACCTGGCCGGTGCGCATGCGGCGGGCGAAGGCGATGGCACGCTCGTCGCTGCCGGCCCACACCGCGCCGGCGAGGCCGTAGGGCGTGCCGTTGGCGATGCGCGCGGCCTCGTCCTCGTCCTTGTAGGTGACGATCGACAGCACCGGGCCGAAGATCTCCTCCTGCTCGATGGTGCTGCCCGGCTTGACGCGGCCGAACACCGTCGGCTGCACGTAGTAGCCCTTCGCGAGGCCGGCCGGCGCGTCGGGGCCGCCGCAGAGCAGCTCGGCGCCTTCGGCGATGCCCTTGCGGATGAAGTCCTGCACGCGGTCGCGCTGGGCGGCGGAGATCAGGGGCCCCAGCTTGCTCGTCTCGGCGAAGGGATCGCCGACGGTGAACTTGGCGGCGGCTTCGGCGGCGAGCTTGGCGACTTCGGCGTAGCGCGACTCGGGCACCAGCATGCGCGTGTGCGCCGTGCAGGTCTGGCCGGAGTTGAGGAAGCAGGCGTTCACCGTGCCGCGCACGGCGGCGGCGAAGTCGGCGTCGTCGAGGATCACCGCGGCCGACTTGCCGCCCAGTTCGAGGGCGACGCGCTTGACGGTCTGCGAGGCGAGTTCCGCGACGCGCTTGCCGGCGCGGGTCGAGCCGGTGAAGGAGACCATGTCCACCTCGGGGTGGGTGACCATCGCTTCGCCGACCACCGGGCCGGTGCCGGTGACGAGGTTGAAGACGCCCGCCGGCAGGCCGGCCGCGTCGATCGCGTCGGCGAGGATGAAGGCGTTGAGCGGGGCGACTTCCGAGGGCTTCAGCACAACCGTGCAGCCGGCGGCCAGCGCTGGGGCGACCTTGGCGGCGATCTGGTGCAGCGGATAGTTCCACGGCGTGATGGCGGCGACGACGCCGATCGGCTCGCGCAGCACCAGCGAGTGGCCGACTTTCTCCTCGAAGGAAAAGTCGCCGAGCATGCGCGCATACATGCCGAAGGTGCCGATGGGCGAGCCGGCCTGGATCATGGCCGAGAGCTTCAGCGGCATGCCGACTTCGCCGGCGATGGTGCGGGCGATGTCGTCGGCGCGGGCCTTGAGGCCCTCCTGGATTTTCTTGAGAAAGGCGGCGCGCTCGACGGCCGGCGTGGCGGCCCAGCCGTCGAAGGCGCGGCGCGCGGCGGTGACGGCGGCCTGCACGTCGGCATAGTCGCCTTCCGGGATGCGGCCCATCACCTCTTCGGTGGAGGCGCTGATGACGTCGATGGTTTTCTTGCCGGATGCGGCCGTCCAGCGGCCGTCGATATACAGCTTGTCTCTGTTTTCCATGGGGGAGTCCGTCGTGTTGTTTACAAAATACGAATCGAACGATACCATGCTTTCGAATAAAGCGAAATACGATTCCGCACAGCGAAACTCCACGTCATCAGCACAAGCAAGGACATGCACATATGACCCAAGCCGCCTATTCGCTCCACGGCGCCATCGCCTTGATTTCCATGAACAACCCGCCGGTCAACGGCCTCGGCTACGAGCTGCGCAGCGGCATCGTCGCCGGCCTCGACAAAGCGATGGCCGACCCTGCCGTACAGGCCGTCGTGCTGATCGGCAGCGCCAAGGCCTTCTCCGGCGGCGCCGATATCCGCGAGTTCAATTCGCCCAAGGCGCTGGCCGAACCGAACCTCAACACCGTGATCCGCATCGTCGAGGCGTCCGCCAAGCCGGTCGTCGCCGCCATCGGCGGCGCCTGCATGGGCGGCGGCCTCGAGCTGGCGCTCGGCTGCCACTACCGCGTCGCCGTGGCCGGCGCGCAGATCGCGCTGCCGGAAGTGAAGCTCGGCATCCTGCCCGGCGCCGGCGGCACGCAGCGCCTGCCGCGCCTGCTCGGGCCGGAGGCGGCGCTCAACATGATCGTCTCCGGGGCCATCGTCCCCTCCGAACAGCTGAAGGGCACGCCGCTCTTCGACGAGTTCGTCGAGGGCGACCTGCAGGCCGGCGCGCTGGCCTTCGCCGAAAAGGTGGTGAAGGAGAAGCGGCCGTTGAAGCGCGTGCGCGACCTGAGGATCGACTACCCGAACGCGGAAGCCTTCTTCCAGTTCGCCCGCAACACCGTCGGCGCCATCGCGAAGAACTTCCCGGCGCCGCTGAAGTGCGTCGACGCCGTTGCCGCCGCCGTCACCAAGCCCTTCGACGAGGGCATGCGGATCGAACGCGAGTCCTTCGTGCACCTCGTGCAGACGCCGGAGTCGAAGGCCCTGCGCCACGCCTTCTTCGGCGAGCGCGCCGCCTCGAAGATCGGCGACGTGCCGGAGGACACGCCGACGCGCGAGATCGAGCGGGTCGGCGTCATCGGCGCCGGCACCATGGGCGGCGGCATCGCCATGAACTTCCTCAACGCCGGCATCCCGGTCGTCATCCTCGAGACCAAGCAGGAGGCGCTGGAGAAGGGCGTCGGCATCATCCGCAAGAACTACGAGAACTCGCTCAAGAAGGGCAAGCTGACGCAGGAGAAGCTCGACCAGCGCATGGGCCTGCTCAAACCGACGCTGTCCTACGACGACCTGAAGGACGCCGACCTGATCATCGAGGCGGTGTTCGAGGAGATCGGCGTCAAGGAGCAGGTGTTCAAGAAGCTCGACGAGGTCGCCAAGCCGGGCGCGATCCTCGCCAGCAACACCTCGACGCTGGACGTTAACAAGATCGCCGGCTTCACCAAGCGGCCGCAGGACGTGATCGGCATGCACTTCTTCAGCCCGGCCAACGTCATGAAGCTGCTGGAAGTGGTGCGCGGCGCCGCCACCGCCAAGGACGTGCTGGCCACCGTCTTGCAGCTCGCCAAGAAGATCAGGAAGACGGCGGTGGTCTCCGGCGTCTGCGACGGCTTCATCGGCAACCGCATGATCGAGCACTACGGCCGCGTCGCCGGCTTCCTCGTCGAGGAGGGCGCCACGCCCTGGCAGGTGGACAAGGCCCTCGAGAAATGGGGCATGGCGATGGGCCCGTTCCGCATGGGCGACCTCGCCGGCAACGACATCGGCTGGGCCATCCGCAAGCGTCGCTACGTCGAGAAGCCCGACGTGAAGTACGCGAAGATCGCCGACAAACTGTGCGAGCTGGGCCGCTTCGGCCAGAAGACCGGCATGGGCTGGTACCGCTACGAAGCCGGCAAGCGCGACGCCATCCCCGACCCGGTGGTGGAGAAGCTGATCGAGGACTACCGCAAGGAGCAGGGCATCGCGCCGCGCAAGATCTCCGACGAGGAGATCGTCGAGCGCTGCGTCTTCGCCCTGGTGAACGAGGCGGCGCGCCTGCTCGAGGAGGGCATCGCCCAGCGCGCCTCGGACGTCGACATGGTGTACCTCACCGGCTACGGCTTCCCGCTGCATCGCGGCGGCCCGATGCTCTACGCCGACCAGGTCGGCCTCTACAACGTCGTGCGCGCCGCGCAGCGCTTCGCCGCCGAATCGGGCGACAAGTTCTGGCAGCCGGCGCCGCTGCTGGCGAAGCTCGCCGCCGAAGGGAAAACGTTTAATTGAAAATCCTTAACCACGGCGGGCACGGCGACACGGCGAAATTCAAATGAAAAATCGTATTTTCGCCGTGTCGCCGTGTCCGCCGTGGTAATTGCCTTTTACTGGAGTCGAACATGACCGAAGCCGTAATCGTTTCCACCGCCCGCACCGGCCTCGCCAAGTCCTGGCGCGGCAGCTTCAACATGACCCACGGCGCCACGCTCGGCGGCCACGTCGTCAAGGCCGCCGTCGAGCGCGCCGGCATCGATCCGGCCGAGGTCGAAGACGTCATCATGGGCTGCGCCACGCCCGAGGGCGCCACCGGCTCCAACATCGCACGGCAGATCGCCCTGCGCGCCGGCCTGCCCGTCACCGCCGCCGGCGTCACGGTGAACCGCTTCTGTTCCTCCGGCCTGCAGACCATCGCCATGGCGGCGCAAAGAGTGATCGTCGACAAGGTGCCGGTGATGGTGGCCGGCGGCGTCGAGTCCATCTCCTGCGTGCAGAACGAGGCCAACCGCCACATGATCATGGAGGCCTGGCTGAAGCAGAACAAGCCGGAGGTGTACTGGCCGATGCTGCAGACCGCCGAGACAGTGGCCAAGCGCTACAACATTCCGCGCGAGCTGCAGGACCAGTACGGCGCGCGCAGCCAGCAGCGCGCCGCCGCCGCCCAGGCCGCCGGCAAGTTCAACGACGAGATCGTGCCGATTACCGTCACCGCCGGCATCGCCGACAAGGCGACGGGCCGCCTGTTCACCAAGGAAGTGACGGTCTCGGCCGACGAGGGCATCCGCGCCGACACCACCTACGAGGGCGTCGCCAAAATCAAGCCGGCGATTCCCGGCGGGGTGATCGCCGCCGGCAACGCCAGCCAGTTCTCCGACGGCGCCTCTGCCTGCGTGGTGATGGACGCCAAGCTCGCCGAGAAGCGCAACCTCAAGCCGCTCGGCATCTTCCGCGGCTTCGCCGTCGCCGGCTGCGAGCCGGACGAGATGGGCATCGGCCCGGTCTTCGCCATCCCGCGCCTGCTCGAGCGTACCGGCGTGAAGCTGGCCGACGTCGGCCTGTGGGAGCTGAACGAGGCCTTCGCCGTGCAGGTCATCTACTGCCGCGACAAGCTGGGCATCCCGGATGAGAACCTCAACGTGAACGGCGGCGCCATCGCGGTGGGCCATCCCTACGGCGTCTCCGGCGCCCGCCTGGTCGGTCACGCGCTGATCGAAGGCAAGCGCCGCGGCGTGAAATACGTCGTCGTCACCATGTGCATCGGCGGCGGCCAGGGCGCGGCGGGGTTGTTCGAGGTTTGCTAAAGGCAAAACCTATTTCACCACAGAGGCACAGAGACACAGAGAACTGCAAAGTGAAATCATATTTTTTGTTTTTCTCTGTGCCTCTGTGTCTCTGTGGTTAATGGTTTAGAAAGGATTTTCATGAGCGTCAAGCAACTATTCGAGCTGAAGGGCAAGGTCGCCCTCATCACCGGCGGCTCGCGCGGCCTCGGCCTGCAGATGGCCGAAGCGCTGGGCGAGATGGGCGCCAAGGTGGCGATCACCGCGCGCAAGGCCGACGAACTGAAGGCGGCCGAGGCACACCTGAAGAGCAAGGGCATCGAGGTGCTCACCGTCACCAACGACCTCTCCAAGTTCGAGCAGATCCCCGGCATGGTGGACGCCGTGCTGGCGAAGTACGGCACGATCGACATCCTGGTGAACAATGCCGGCGCCACCTGGGGCGCGCCGGCCGAGTCGTATCCGGACGAGGCCTGGAACAAGGTGATGAACCTCAACATCAATGCCATGTTCTTCCTCAGCCGAGAGGTGGGCAAGCGCTGCTTCATTCCGAAGAAGTCCGGCAAGATCATCAACATCGCCTCGGTGGCCGGCCTCTCCGGCAGCCCGCAGGGGATGTACACCATCGCCTACAACACCAGCAAGGGCGCGGCGGTGAACTTCACCCGCACCCTGGCGGCGGAGTGGGGGCGCTACAACATCAACGTGAACGCCGTCTGCCCGGGCTTCTTCCCGTCGAAGATGTCGCAGGGCCTGCTCGACCAGATCGGCGACCGCATCGTTGCCGTGACGCCGCTCGGCCGCCTCGGCGGCGACGAGGACCTGATGGGCACGGTGGTATTCCTCGCCTCGGAGGCCTCGCGCCACATCACCGGCCAGTACATCGCGGTGGACGGCGGCGCCTGCATCTCGAAGTGACTTTGTGAAAGCGAAAGAGAAATTCTTTGGGCTGGACATTCCCTTCATCGACCTGCTGCAGGCGAAGGCCGAGCACTGGGAGAAGGGGCGGGCGGTGTCTTCCATCGTGATCCGCCCGGAACTGCACAACAGCTGGCAGTACGCCCATGGCGGCGTGGTGATGGCGCTGCTCGACGTCACCATGGGCTCGGCGGCGCGCAGCAGCGTGCCGCACGCCGCCGGCGTGGTGACGGTGGACATGAGCGTGAGCTTCGTTTCCGCCGGCCAGGGCCGCCTGACGGTGGAGGCGCGCGTGCTGCGCAGCGGCGGCTCGATCGTCTTCTGCGAAGGCGAGATGCGCGACGAGGCCGGCGAGCTGGTGGCGAAGGCGATGGCCTCGTTCAAGGTGAAGCGCAAAGTCAGTCCCGGCGGGACGGCGATTTAAAAAGGAAAACAACCATGAGCGAAACCAACAGGCAGATCCTCCTCGCCAGCCGGCCGACCGGCTGGGTCGAAGAGTCGAATTTCAAGCTGGTCGAGACCCCGGTGCCGGCCATCGCCGACGGCCAGGTGCTGGTGCGCAACCATTTCCTCTCGCTCGACCCCTACATGCGCGGCCGCATGAACGACACCAAGTCCTATGCCGCGCCGGTGAAGCTCGGCGACGTGATGATCGGCGGCACGGCGGGCGAGGTGGTGGCTTCGAAGCACCCGAAGTTCGCCGTCGGCGACAAGGTGGTGGGCATGCTGGGCTGGCAGCTCTACGGCGTCAGCGACGGCACCCAGCTGATGAAGGTGGACGACCGCCACATCCCGCTCTCCGCCTATCTCGGCACGGTGGGTATGCCCGGCGTCACCGCCTGGTACGGCCTGATGGACATCTGCCAGCCGAAACCGGGCGAGACGGTGGTGGTCACCGCGGCCTCGGGCGCGGTGGGCAGCGTCGTCGGCCAGCTGGCGAAGATGAAGGGCTGCCGCGCGATCGGCATCGCCGGCGGGGCGGAGAAATGCCGCTACGTCGTCGACGAGCTCGGCTTCGACGCCTGCGTCGACTACAAGGCCGGCAATCTGTGGAAGGACATCAAGGCGGCGACGCCGGACGGCATCGACTGCCTGTTCGAGAACGTCGGCGGCGAGATCTTCGACACCCTGCTCGGGCGCATGAATGCCTTCTCGCGCATCGCCCTGTGCGGCCTCATCGCGCAGTACAACAGCGAACCCTGGCCGATGAAGAACATCGGCTCCGTGCTCATCAACAGGATCAGGATGCAGGGCTTCATCGTCTCCGAGCACATGGAGCGCTGGCCGACGGCGCTCGCCGAGCTCGGGCAGGGCGTCGCGACGGGCAAGATCAAGTACCGCGAAACCGTCGCCCAGGGGCTGGAGAACGCGCCGCAGGCCTTCATGGGCCTGCTCAAGGGTGCCAACCTGGGCAAGCAGCTGGTGAAGTTGATATGAGCAAACCATTAACCACAGAGGCACAGAGACACAGAGAGAAACTTTTTCTGTATTTCTCTGTGCCTCTGTGTCTCTGTGGTGAAACAGGTTTTGTTCCATGAGTGACAAATTCGTAGGAACCCGTCCCGTCTCGCCCCAGCACGCCTTCGACAGCGGCCGACTCGCCGACTGGCTGCGTGCCCATGTCGAGGGCTTTGCCGGCGAGCTGACGGTCGAGCAGTTCAAGGGCGGCCAGTCGAACCCGACCTTCCTGCTCAGCGCGGGCAACAAGAAGTACGTCATGCGGCGCAAGCCGCCCGGCAAGCTGCTGCCCTCGGCGCATGCCGTCGACCGCGAGTACCGGGTGATCTCCGCGCTGGCGAAGACCGACGTGCCGGTGGCGCGGAGCTACGCGCTGTGCGAGGACGCCGCCGTCATCGGCACCGCCTTCTACGTCATGGACTACGTCGAGGGCCGCATCCTGTGGGACCCGGCGCTGCCGGGCCTTCAGCCTTCCGAGCGCACGGCCATCTTCGACGAGATGAACCGCGTCATCGCCGCCCTGCACAGCGTGGACTACGCCGCGGTGGGACTGGCCGACTACGGCAAGCCGGGCAGCTACTTCATGCGCCAGATCGACCGCTGGAGCAAGCAGTACCGCGCTTCCGAGACGGAGAAGATCGAGGCCATGGACAACCTGATGGCCTGGCTGCCGGCCAACATCCCGGCCGGCGACGAGACGCGCATCGTGCACGGCGACTACCGCCTCGACAACGTGATCTTCCACCCCACCGAGCCGCGCATCCTCGCCGTGCTCGACTGGGAGCTGTCCACCCTCGGCCACCCGCTCGCCGACTTCGCCTACCACTGCATGACCTGGCGCCTGTCGCCCGGCCAGTTCCGCGGCCTCGTCGGCTACGATCTGAAGGCGCTCGGCATCCCGAGCGAGCAGGAATACGTCGCCCGCTACTGCCAGCGCACCGGGCGCGCCTCGATCCCGGCCGCCGAGTTCGAGTACTACCTCGCCTTCAACATGTTCCGCCTCACCGCCATCCTGCAGGGGATCATGGCGCGCGCCCTGCAGGGCAACGCCTCCAGCCAGGAGGCCGTCGAGACCGGCAAGCGCGCCCGCCCGCTCGCCGAGGAGGCCTGGCGCCAGGTGGAGAAGATCATTGCAGGGAAAATATGAAGGACGGCGTTTTGTTTTTGACGGCCGCTGAAATCCCCCCTGGCCCCCCTTTGGAAAAGGGGGGGGTGGGGGGATTTAAAGCGCGCCAGCTCACACGATTTTCACTAGAGGATCACCATGGATTTCGCACATTCGGAAAAAGTCAGGGCGCTGCAGCAGCGGCTGAACGCCTTCATGGACAGGCACATCTACCCGAACGAAGCCGCCTTCGACGCCGAGGTCGAGGAGAACCGCAAAAAGGGCAACGTCTGGCAGCCGACGAAGATCATCGACGAGCTCAAGGAGAAGGCCAGGGCCGAGGGCCTGTGGAACCTGTTCCTGCCCGAGTCGAAGTTCGGCGCCGGGCTGACCAACCTCGAGTACGCGCCGCTGTGCGAGATCATGGGCCGCTCGCCCATCGCGCCGGAAGTCTTCAACTGCTCGGCGCCCGACACCGGCAACATGGAGGTGCTGGTGCGCTACGGCGCGCCGGAGCACCAGCAGCAGTGGCTGCTGCCCCTGCTCGACGGCACGATCCGTTCCGGCTTCGCCATGACCGAGCCGGCGGTGGCCTCCAGCGACGCCACCAACATCGAGGCCAGCATCCGGCGCGAGGGCAACGAGTACGTCATCAACGCGCGCAAGTGGTGGACCTCCGGGGCGCCCGATCCGCGCTGCAAGATCCTCATCTTCATGGGCAAGACCAGTCCGGACAACGTCAACCGCCACCAGCGGCAGTCGATGATCCTGGTGCCGATGGACACGCCGGGCGTGACGATGGTGCGCGCGCTGACGGTGTTCGGCTACGACCACGCCCCGCACGGCCACGGCGAGGTGGACTTCAAGGACGTGCGCGTGCCGGTCTCCAACATCCTGCTCGGCGAGGGCCGCGGCTTCGAGATCGCCCAGGGCCGCCTTGGCCCCGGCCGCATCCACCACTGCATGCGCCTGATCGGCCTGGCCGAGCGTTCGCTCGAGCTGATGTGCAAGCGGGCGCTCAAGCGTGTAGCCTTCCACCGTCCGGTGGCCGACCAGGGCGTCACGCGCGAACGCATCGCCAACGCGCGCATGCTGATCGACCAGGCGCGCTTCCTCACGCTGAACGCCGCCTGGATGATGGACGTCGCCGGCAACAAGGTGGCGAAGAAGGAGATCGCCATGATCAAGGTGGTCGCGCCGAACATGGCCTGCCAGGTCATCGACTGGGCCATCCAGGTGCACGGCGGCGGCGGCGTCTCCGACGACTTCCCGCTGGCGCACGCCTACGCCCACGCCCGCACGCTGCGCTTCGCCGACGGCCCGGACGAGGTGCACCGCAACCAGATCGCCAAGTACGAGCTTGGTCGGTACCTGGAAGAGAAGTAGGGGCGCCAGGATGCGCGATGACTTCCCCCCTCACCCCGGCCCTCTCCCCGCAGACGGGGAGAGGGGGTAGGTCTGGCATGTCCGACCGGCACTTCGCCTTCTGGCCGAAGGGCCATCCGCGCAGCATGAGCGTGCCGGCCACCTCGGTGTTCTACAACGCCGAGGTCTCGGCGGCGCGCTATCCCGACAAGCCCTACCTGATCTTCTACGACACGCCGCTCGGCTTCGCCGAATTCCGCGACGAGGCCGAGTGCCTCGCCGGCTGGCTGCAGAAGGAATGCGGGGTGAAGAAGGGCGACCGCGTGCTGCTCTTCATGCAGAACAGCCCGCAGTACGTCGTCGGCTACTACGGCATCCTGCGCGCCGACGCCGTGGTGGTGCCGGTGAACCCGATGAACCTGACCAACGAGCTGCGCCACTACGTGCAGGACAGCGGCGCCGCGGTGGCCCTCGTCGCGCAGGATCTGTATGCGCAGATGGCGCCGCTGCTCGGCGAAGGGCTGCAGCACATCCTGGTTGCCGCCTACTCCGACTACCTGAAGCGGCCCACCGACCTCGCGGTGCCGGAATTCGTCGCCGCCCCGCGCCGGGACATCCGGGATGCCGGCGTGACGCTGTGGCGCGACGCCCTCGCGCGCGGCCTGCGCCCCGGCCCGTCGACGGCCGGCCCCGACGACCTCTGCGTCATGCCGTACACCTCCGGCACCACCGGCCAGCCGAAGGGCTGCATGCACAGCCACCGCACGGTGATGCACACCCTGATCGCCGGCGAGTACTGGTTTTCCTCGAAGCCGGACCTCGTGCGCCTGGCGGTGCTGCCCTTCTTCCACGTCACCGGCATGCAGAACAGCATGAGCGGGCCGCTGTTCACCGGCGCCACCGTGGTGCTGCTGCCGCGCTGGGACCGCGAGGCCGCCGCCCGGCTGATCGCGCGCTACAAGGTCGGCGCATGGACCTCCATCCCGACCATGGTGGTGGATTTCCTCGCCAACCCGCGCCTGGGCGAGCACGACCTGTCCAGCATCCAGCGCATGAGCGGCGGCGGCGCGGCGATGCCGGAAGCGGTGGCGCAGAAGCTCATCGACACCCTCGGCGTCACCTTCGCCGAGGGCTACGGCCTCACCGAGACCATGGCGCCGACGCACATCAACCCGCCCGAGCGGGCGAAGAAGCAGTGTCTCGGCATCCCCATCTACGACGTCGACAGCCGTGTCGTGGACGCTGACTTTCGCGAGCTGCCGCCGGGCGAGGCGGGCGAGATCGTCACCTGCGGGCCGCAGGTCTTCCTCGGCTACTGGAACAACCCGCAGGCCACCGCGGCGGCCTTCGTGGACATCGACGGCAAGCGCTTCTTCCGCACCGGCGACATCGGCCGCATCGACGATGACGGCTACTTCTTCATGGTCGATCGCCTCAAACGCATGATCAACGCCTCCGGCTTCAAGGTCTGGCCGGCCGAGGTCGAGGCCCTGCTGTACGGCCACCCGGCCATCCAGGAAGCCTGCGTCATCGGTGCGAAGGACGCCCACCGCGGCGAGACGGTGAAGGCCATCGTGGTGATCAAGGAGGTCCAGCGCGGCAAGGTGGGCGGGCAGGACATCGTCGACTGGGCGCGCGCCAACATGGCCGCCTACAAGGCGCCGCGCATCGTCGAGATCGTCGACGCCCTGCCGAAATCCGCCACCGGCAAGATCATGTGGCGGGCACTGCAGGAGAAGGAGCAGGCGGGCGCCGCTAGCGCAGCCTGAACACCACCGGCAGGATCAGTTCGCGCACGTCCGCTTCGGGCAGGCTGCCGATGAGGTGGACGGCCTTGATCGCGGCATCGTCGAGAATCCTGTGGCCGCTGCTGGCCGCGACCTGGACGTCGCGGATCGCGCCGTCGCCGTCCAGCGTCAGCAGCAGGCGCACCTCGCCCTCGAGGCCGCGCGCCACCGCCTCGGGCGGATAGAACAGCACTTCCGACAGCTTTTGCTGGGCCGCCTCTTCCGGCGAACGCGGCGCCGGGCGGCGGCTTTTCGCGTCGACGGACTTCGGCGGCGCCGGCACTTCCCTGGCCGACGCCGGTTCCGCCAGCGTGTTCTTCAGCAGCGGCTCCGGCGGTCGCACCGTTGCGGGCGGAAGCAGGCGCGCGCTGATCGCCGTGTTGCGGGGACTGACTTTTCCCGACGGCAGGCCGAGGCCGAGCAGGGCGAGGTGCAGGGCCAGGGAGGCCGCCAGGGCGAGCAGAAAGCGGCGGGAAGGCAAGGTTTCCAAATCCGGATCAAGACCCCGAAAGCCTTATTTTGCTATAAATGCCCCATGAGATACGCGTTATGCCTGCTGGCCGCCTTCGCCTGCCTGCTGCGCCCGGCCTGGGCAGCGCCGCCCGCGCCGCCCACGCCCCTCGAATACGGCGTCGCCGTCGAGGCCGGCAACAGCCTGGCCGTGAAGAAGTGGCTGGACGCGGGCCTGCCGCCCGACTACCTGGCCGACCGCATCGGCAGCGGGCTGATGATCGCGGCCTGGAACGGCAACCTCGAACTGATGCGCCTGTTCCTCGACCGCGGCGCCGACGTCCATCTCGTCAATCCGTTCGACGAGCAGGCCCTGCAGCTGGCGGCCTGGCGCGGCCACGCCGACGCCGTGCGCCTGCTGCTCGAGCGCGGTGCCGTTGTGAACCGCGACGGCAAGCGCTGGGGGGCCCTGCACTATGCCGTCTTTGCCGGCCGCGACGAGATCGCCCGCCTGCTGATGGCGCGGGGCGCCGACGTCAACGCCCGCACGCCGAACGACTCGACGGCGCTGATGCTGGCGGCGCGGGAAGGCCAGGCCGACCTTGCCCGCGCGCTGCTCGAGGCCGGCGCCGACACGCAGCCGGTCAACGAGTGGGGCGACAACGCGCTCGCCTTCGCCATGCGCAACCGGAATTACGGCATCGCCAAAATGGTGTCCAGCGCCGAGGAGTTCGCGCAGGCGGCGAAGCGGCCGGAGGCCTTCGGCGAGGCGAAGAAGTCCGTCCTCGCGCCGCCCGAGATCGGCGAGATCGTCGAGAAGATGCGCCAGGCGCAGGCGGCGGGCAAGCCGACCGGCGAACTGCGCAAGGCGCTGCATGCCGCCATCGCGCTGCACCGCCACGACAGCGAGGTGCAGATCCTGAAGACGAAAAAGGGCAAGGGCGGCAAGCCCGAGGTGCTGGTGATCACCGCCGAGCGCAAGCAGGCCGGGCGCGAGCGCGCCGAACTGCTCTACGAAGCCATCAAGGCCGGCGCCGCCGTCACGACGCCGGCGGAAGTGGCCGGCAGCACCGGCGGGCCGTCGGAAATCTCCGGCATCCTCGAGCGCATGCAGAAGGAAAAGGGCAGGAAGGGGAAGAAGCGCTCCGCCGCCGAGCTGCGCAAGGAACTGCACGAGGCCGTCGCCAAGTTCAAGCAGGAAGCCCAGGCCGAGGCGGCCAGGTAGTCCTCACGCCAGCAGCACCGCCACGATTCCCGTCACGAATATCCCGTCGAAGCTGCCGGCGCCGCCGATCGACGCCATCGGCTCGCCCAGCTTGCCGATGTCCTTCAGCCGCAGGATGTCGGCGCCGATCAGCACGCCCAGCGTGCCGCCGATGTAGGCCAGCGCCGGCGCCTGCTCCGGGTCGAGCATCAGCGCCGCGACCGCCGCCGTCAGCGGGGCGACCAGCACCGGCATGGCGATGCCGACGCGCGGGATGGAAAAGCTGATGCCGTAGGACACCATCGCCACCGTCGCGACGGCGGTGACCGCATGCAGCACGTCCGGCTGGCTGAGGTTGAACAGATAGAGGGAAAACGCCAGCGGCACGACGCAGCCGCCGACATTCACGGCGATGACGGTCCTGCCCGGGATGACCTTGATGCGCGCGAGCAGCGCGGGCGGGATGTCGCGCAGCCGCCTTTCCTGCTCGGCGGGATCGGTGGGCACGGTGAACAGCGGCAGGTTGAGCAGGCTGCCGAACAGCGTGACCATCAGCAGCAGCGCCGCCGAATCCGCCGACAGCCCCAGCTTGTGGAAGGCCAGCTGGAGGACGCCGAGCTGGACGAAGGCGACCAGGAAGGCGACGGCGACAACGATGACCAGCAGGCGGGCGGGGAACACGCGGAACGCCCGTGAAACCCGCTAGCCCTGCTGCCTGTAGGCGACCAGCTCGTGGCGCTGGGTGATGATGAATCGGCCGCGGTTGCGCACCACCCATTCCCATTTGACGTGGAAATTCAGGCCGGGCACGACCCACAGGTTGACCTCGAGCTGCGAGCCGATGCTGCGGTTCCAGCCGCGCCCCTCGATCCTGAAGGCGTCGAATTCGCCGGCCGGCACCTTGACCTTCTCGCGGCTGACGATGTGCAGTTCGTAATAGGCATAGGTGACCTGGCCCCTGTCCATCCGCTTGAAGCTGGCCGTCCATTTCTTGCCGAGCTGCAGCTCGGCCGGCAGGAACTGCAGGGGCGCATCGAACTCGATCTGTCCCGACTTCAGCGAATTGCCCATGGTGTCGGTGACGATGGCGCCGTCATTGAGTTCGACCCGGTCGGCGTCCTCGTCGACGCGCGTGACGCGGTTGGCGTATCGCCTGACCTCGGCGCCCGTGAGGTAGTCGGATTCCAGGAAGCTGGCTTCGTCGCCGACCGTGTATTTGCGGCCGAGCGGATGGGTGCCGGCCGAATAGGGGTTGGCGGAAGGCGCCGGCCGCGGCGCCGGCGCGGCCATCATCTTCGACGCATCGGCCCGGCTCGTCTCGGCCTGCGCCGCCGCGGAAAGCTTGGCCGCGTCGGCCTTGGGCGCCGGCGGCGGACGCCGCTCGACGCCGGCGAGCAGGCGGCCGAGCCGCACCTGGGCGATCTCGCTGAACTTGCCGTTCGGGTATTCGCGCAGGTAGGCGACCCAGTCCTCGGCGTTCTTCGAATTCTTGATGCGGGCCCAGGCGGCGAGCTCGGCTTCGAACTGCTTCTCCAGCTCCTCCTCGCCCAGCTTGCGCGCGCCGGGGAAGAGGAAGATGTCGTTCTCCAGCGAGGTCGACTCCCAGGGGATCTGCTGGCCGCGCGAGGCGAGGCGGACGTTCAGGCGCACCCGCTTGAAGGCGTCCTCGATGCGCGTCTCCCGCACCGAGAACTCGCGCAGCAGGTTTTCCGTGTACAGCCCGTGCTTGCCGCCGTTGCCGTCGGCGGCGACGTTGCCCGGCGAGGTGGCGTAGGCGAGCAGGCTGCCCGGCGGGGCGTCGAACTGGCTGAGGCCCTGCTGCGACGGCTTGTAGGTCGCGCCGAAGGGATTGTCGCGGCAGGCGTCGAGGATGACGACGAAGGCCTTGTCCTTCGTCTTGGAAAGGTGGCCGAGCAGGTGGCCGAGGTCGATGCAGCGGCTCTTGATGTCCTCGGTGGAGGCGACGCTGACGTCGACCGGAAGCAGGTAGTTGCGCCAGTCGACCTGCACGCCGTGGCCGGCGTAGTAGAACAGCGCCAGCTTGACGTCGCTGCCGGCGACGGCCTTGCCGAACGCGTCGATGGCGCCGGCGAGCGTTGCGCGCGAGGCGTCCACCTGCAGGTCCACGCCGAAGTTGGCCTGGCGCAGCACGTCGGCCATGGCGCGCGCGTCGTTGGCGGCGTTGGCGAGCGGCGCGGCGGCGTAGGCATTGTTGCCGATGACCAGCGCGATGCGCGAGGGGTCGCTGGCGGCAAGAGCGGAGAAGGGGCGCGCGGCCAGCACGGCAGGGGCCAGCGACATGGCCTTGAGCAGGGTTCTGCGGGTATTCATGTTCCGGTTTTCTCCCGGTCGACAGGTGCGAGCATTATCCGCGATGCCATGCGGTTTTGAACAGCCGGGCAGGCTTCAGGCATAATGAGGCTCATCCTGTGAGCCACCGGAGCCTTCTCGATGGACCGCACCGAGCGCTTCTACCGCATCGACCAGCTGCTCAACGAAAAGAAGATCGTCCCCTTCTCGGTCCTCGAAGAGAAGCTGGAGGTCTCGCGCGCGACCATCAAGCGCGACCTCGAGTACATGCGCAACCGCCTCAACGCCCCCATCGTCTGGGACCGCGAGGCGGGCGGCTACCGCTTCGCCGGGCGCGAGGGCGGCGCGGCGCAGTACGAGCTGCCCGGCCTGTGGTTCTCGGCGCAGGAGGTGCATGCGCTGCTCACCATGCAGCACCTGCTCATGAACCTCGATACCGGCGGGCTGCTCGGGCCGCACATCGCGCCGCTGCTGGCGCGCCTGCGCGCGCTGCTCGGCACCGCCGACGACACCACGGAAGAGATCCACAAGCGCATCCGCATCCTCGGCATGGCCTCGCGCCGCCTGGCGCTCGACCACTTCGCCGTGGTCGGTTCGGCCCTGCTGCGGCGCAAACGCCTGCTCATCGCCCATTACGTGCGGGCGCGCGACGAGACCGTCGAGCGCGAGGTGTCGCCGCAGCGGCTGGTGTACTACCGCGACAACTGGTACCTCGACGCCTGGTGCCACCTGAGGAACGACCTGCGCAGCTTCGCCGTCGACGCCATCCGCCGCGCCGAGATCATCGAGCAGCCGGCGCGCAACGTGCCGGAGAAGACCCTCGACTCCGTGCTCGGCGCCGGCTACGGCATCTTCTCCGGCCGCAAGGTGCAGTGGGCCAAGCTGCGCTTCACGCCGGAGCGGGCGCGCTGGGTGTCGATGGAGCAGTGGCACCCGAAGCAGAAGGCGCGCTTCGAGAAGGACGGCAGCTACCTGCTGGAGATCCCCTACTCGGACAGCCGCGAGCTCGTCATGGACATCCTCAAGCAGGGCGCCGGAGCGGAAGTGCTGGCGCCCGCCGCGCTGCGCAAGGACGTGGCGGCGCAGCTCAAGGCGGCGCTCGACCGGTACTGACCAAGCTTTCCCCTCTCCCCGCAAGCGGGGAGAGGGTCAGGGTGAGGGGCTCACGCCCTGAGCCTGCCGCCTCCTATCCTGTGCCACATGGAAAGGAGGTCGATCATGAATCCCGATTTCGTGGTGTTCTGGGCGACGACGGGCATGTCCGTCGCGCTGTGGATGTTCGCCTGAGGGCTATTTCACATAGCCGTCGTCGAGGGTGCGCAGGAAGGCGACGATGTCGTCCACCTCGCGCTCGCCGAGGCCGAGGCGGCCGAGCTCTTCCGTGTTCACGTTGGCGGCGACTTCCGGCGCCGGCCAGCACTTGCGCCTGTTCGCTTCGGCCTCGGACATGTCCTGCGGGCAGCGCTTGCGCACGTCGCGGTCGTTGTAGAAGGCGACGGCCCCGCGCAGGGTGGTGAAATAGCCGTTGTGCATGTAGGGCGCGGTGCGTGCGATGTTGCGCAGCGTCGGCACCTTGAACTTGCCGTCCTCTTCGGCCTTCTTCACGGCGGCGCCGAGGCCGCGGTCGACGAAGCGCGCCCCGTCCGGGTTGTGCGCCTTGTCCTGGCCGTAGAAGGGATTGGCCGGGTTGCGCGGCACGCCGAGGTTGTCATAGGTGAAGTCGGTGAACAGCGGCGGCTCGCCCTTGGGGCCGCGCCGGCTCGGGTGGCAGGCGGCGCAGTTGCCCTTCTTCTCGTCCTCGTAGAGCTTCAGCCCGCGCAGCTCCTGTTTGGTCAATTTCGCCTTGCCCGCCAGCCAGGCGTCGTATTTCGAACTGAAGGGGCGGAACTCCGGCCCGCGCTCGTAGGCGGCGATGGCGGCGGCGATGCGCTCGTAGGCCGGGTCGACATCTTTCAGCGCCTCCTTGCCGTAGAGCCTGTCGAACAGGCCGGCGTAGGCGGCGCGCCGGACCTTTTCCACCACGGCGCGCTTGTCCGGGTTGGCCATCTCCAGCGGATTGAGGAAGGGGCCCTTGGCCTGTTCCTCCAGGGTCGCCGCGCGGCCGTCCCAGAACTGGCCGCCGACGTAGTGTTCCTCCTTCGGGTCGAAGTGGAAGGCGGGGGAGAAGGCCATGTACATCGCCGAGGGCGCGTTGCGGCTGCCGAAGCGCCGCGTATCGACGCCCTTCGAGGTCGGCCGCGAGGTGTCCGGATCGGTGAAGGCGCGCGCCGGATCGTGGCAGCTGGCGCAGGATTGGCCGGCCGGCTCGGACAGGCTGGCATCGAAGAACAGCAGGCGGCCCAGCGCGGCGGCATCGCCATCCGGCTGGGCGTGGACGGCGCCGGCGAGGCCGGCGGCAATGACAGCGGGAATGAGGGCGGGAACGAGTAGCTTCATGCGGGAGAGTGTAGCCGATTAGAATGGCGCCTACATGACCCCGCCGACACGATGAAAACCGTCGACCGCCACCACCTGCAGCGCTTCTGGGCCATCGCCGCCCCCTACTGGCGCCACGAGGAAAAGCTCAGGGCCTGGGGCCTGCTGGCGCTGCTGGTGCTGCTGCTGCTCGGCCAGACGCGCTTCGCCGTGCTGTTCAACGAGCAGACCGGCGAATTCACCTCGGCCCTGGCGGCGCGCGAGGAGGAGCGCTTCTGGGCCGCCATCCGTTACTGCCTCGGCCTGCTGCTCTTCGCCGTGCCGGTGTACGCCTTCTACTACTTCGTGCGCGACAAGCTCGGCATCCTCTGGCGGCGCTGGCTGACCGGCCGCTTCCTCGACAGCTACTTCGCGCAGCGGCACTACTACGAGCTGAACGCCAACGCCGCCATCGACAACCCCGACCAGCGCATCGCCGAGGACATCAACACCTTCACCCAGCGCACGCTGTACTTCCTGCTGATCCTCATCGGCGCCGTGCTGCAGCTCTTCGCCTTCAGCCTCGTGCTGTGGGAGATCTCGCGGGTGCTGGTGTACTTCCTCGTCGTCTACGCCATCTTCGGCACCACCGTCACGCTGGCGGTGTTCGGCAAGCCGCTGCTCGGCCTCAACTTCATGCAGTTGAAGCGCGAGGCCGACTTCCGCTTCGGCATGGTGCGCATCCGCGAGAACGCCGAGTCGATCGCCTTCTACCGCGGCGAGGCGCAGGAATCGCGGCAGGTGCGCCGCCGCTTCGCCGCCGCCTTCGACAACTACAACCGGCTGATCCGCAGCCAGCTCTTCCTCAACCTGTTCCAGTACGCCTACGGCCTGCTCACCATCGTCCTGCCCAGCGCCATCATCGCCGGCGACGTGCTCTCCGGCGAGCTGGAGGTCGGCGCCGCCGTGCAGGCCGCCGGTGCCTTCGCCGCCGTGCTCTCCGCCATCTCGGTGGTGATCGAGAACTTCGAGGGCCTCAGCCGCTTCGCCGCCGGCATCGACCGCCTCAACACCTTCTCGCGCGTGCTGGCCGCCGAACCGGCCTGCCGCGCGCGCAGCCCGAGCCTGATCGAATCGGCGCAGGGCGATCATCTCACCCTGGAGCACGTCACGCTGCTGACGCCGGGCGGCGAGCGCACCCTGGTGAAGAACCTCTCGGTGGACATCAACCCCGGCGAGGGGATGCTCATCGTCGGCGAGAGCGGCAGCGGCAAGAGCTCGCTGCTGCGCGCCGTCGCCGGCCTGTGGTACTGCGGCAGCGGCCGCATCGTGCGACCGGGACCCGAGGACATCCTGTTCCTGCCGCAGCAGCCCTACATGATCCTCGGCACGCTGCGCAGCCAGCTGCTCTATCCCCACCAGGAACGCGCGGTGCCCGATGCCGATCTGCTGCGCCTGCTCGAGCGCGTGAACCTGCCCGACGTCGCCGAACGCTTCGGCGGCCTCGATGCCGAGCGCGACTGGGAGAAGGTGCTCTCCATCGGCGAGCAGCAGCGCCTTGCCTTCGCCCGCGTGCTGCTCACGCGGCCGCGCTACGCCATGCTCGACGAGGCCACCAGCGCGCTCGACGCCGCCAACGAGGAAAGCCTCTACCGCCAGCTCGCCGCGACGCAGACGACGCTGGTCAGCGTCGCCCATCGCGCGAGCATCCTCAAGTACCACCGGCAGGTGCTGGAACTGTGCGGGGAAGGGGAGTGGCAGCTGCATCCCGCCGAGGGCTATGATTTCCGGCATTGAAAAGTCAGTCGCTGCGGTACGGCGATGGCTATCGGCTTTCGGCTTTTCGGCCAGGAGAGACTCGTGACGACGCAACGCCAGGCGCTCTTTTTGTCTCACGGCGCAGGACCCTTGCCGCTTCTGGGAGACGCGTCCCACGAGGAGATGGTCCGCTGCCTGAAGCAAATCGCGGCGACGGTGGGCAAGCCGTCGGCAATCGTCGTCGTCAGCGCGCATTGGGAAGCAGGCCGCGCCACCCTGACATCGGCTGCGAATCCGCCGCTGATATACGACTATCACGGCTTTCCGCAGGAATCCTACGAGATCGAATACCCCTGCGCGGGCGCGCCCGCGCTGGCGGCACGGATCGCCGGGCAGCTGGCCGCGGCGGGCATTCATGCCGATCTGGACGGCGAAAGGGGATTCGATCACGGCCTGTTCGTCCCTCTGAAAATCATGTATCCGGGCGCGGACATTCCCTGCGTCCAGCTGTCCCTGCTGAAAAGCCTCGACGCGGCCGAACACATCAGGATGGGGCGGGCCCTGCAAGGCCCGGGCGATGCATCGCTGCTCGTCATCGGCTCCGGCTTCTCGTTCCACAACATGCGGGCATTCTTCGCGCCGGAGACGGACAGCAGCAGGGCGATGAATGAAGGGTTTGAAACCTGGCTGCTCGATACCTGTTGCAACCCGGACATGGGGGAGGCGGAGCGGACGCAAAGGCTCGTCGATTGGGAGGACGCGCCTTTCGCGCGCCATTGCCATCCCCGGGAGGAGCACTTGCTGCCGCTCCACGTTTGCTACGGGTATGCCGCAACGGCCTGCCTGAAATCGTTCGAATTGCGGATCCTGAACAAGAAATCCAGCATGTACCTCTGGCAAGCCGGAAGCTGACGCCGGCTCAGACCCGGGTGCCGACCCTCGGCGCCCGCTAAGGCGGTCTTCGGACTGAATGAAAGTCAGTCCCGGCAGTACGGCGATGGGTATGGGTAGTCAGCTTTTCGGCCAATCCGGACCCTTGGTCGCCTCAAGCTCTACGTCAGTAACATGGCAGATTGCTGCCATTGGCGAGGCTGAACCCGCGAACTGTTGTTTCCCCTATCTCTGAAGATTGGATCGCAACGAGCAATCCTACCCTTGACATTGTCAAAAATGGTGGTAAGATTATCTTACCACATGGTAAGAATGGAGGTCTGCAATGACGACTGCGCGGATTCTGCAAACGATTATCGATGTCCTGAGCGAGATACAAACGATAAGTGGGCGTGAGGTGATCTCAATGTCAGGTAGTACCTGCCCGATTGGTCAACTTCCGGGGTTTGATAGCCTCAACGGTATCGAAGTCACGCTCGAATTATCGTCCCGACTGGGTTATGACTTCGAGGTCGATAACTTACTTGTAGACGATGCGGGTCATCGGGCACTCAGTATCGGGGAAGTTGCCGACCGTATTCAAGAGCTTTTGAACCAACCAAGGAAAGCAAAGTGACAACGCAATCGCGTGAACAGCGCTCGTCAATAGCGGATCGGCTCAGAATGGCAAGAGAATCTGCCGGCCTAAGTCAGGGACAGGTTGCGAAGCTCATGGGTTTTCACCGGCCGACGATCTCAGAGATCGAGGCCGGGCGTCGGCGTGTGTCGGCTGATGAACTTACTCAATTCGCTGAACTATATGGCGTCGAAACGGACTGGATTCTCTCGGAACAGGAGAGCGATCCAAGCGAGGACAAGATTCTTCTAGCGGCGCGTCAGCTAAGCAAGATGAGTGGCGACGATCTGAACCGGCTTATGAAGCTCGTAACCATGCTTAAGAAGCCAAAGGCGAAATGATGCAATTTGATCGTCAGCGTCTGGCCCGTACGGCGATGGCTAAGGCGCTCCAGCTACGAAAGCGGACGGGAGCTTCGCTTTGGGAAGCCGTTTGCGTCTATGACATTGCCGAACGCCTAGGAGTTGACGTTCGGTTCATCGACATTCCGTCAATGGAGGGAGCTTATTGCCTGTCGGGGCGTGCGAGTATTATCGTATCGTCCCTCCGGCCCCCTGGCCGCCAGGCTTTTACGGCGGCACACGAGCTGGGCCATCATGTCTTCGGTCACGGCGATCAGTATGACGACCTGGTTCATGGTCGTCAGGACGACGAGCATTCCGAACCAAATGAATTCATGGCCGACTGCTTCGCTGGCGCGCTGCTCATGCCAAAGCTGGCCATAGATCACTCATTTGCAGTCAGAGCCATCTCGCCACACAACTGCAAGCCGGAGGATGTCTATGCGATTTCAACTTACCTCGGCGTTGGTTATCAAACTCTGATTAGCCACATGCGGTACGGTCTGAGAATGCTCAGTCCGTCGCGTGCCGAAGACCTACTCGGACATACCCCGCAGTTGCTACGATCCCGCCTGCTCGGACGCGAATGCCGAGGCAATCTGATAATGGCTGACCAGAATTGGACTGGAAGGGCCATTGACTTGCAAGTGACTGAATTGATCCTACTACCGGCAAGCACTAGCGTCGAAGGACGCGCTATTGCAGTAATTGATCAGACATCAACAGCAACTATGGTTCAGGCGATACAGCCCGGTATCGGGCGGGTGGTGTCTCCTGGGGGCAAGTGGGCCGCATATGTGCGTGTAATGCGCCAGGAATACTGCGGGCTTGGCAAGTACCGTTTTGAGGAGGAGGTAAACGACGATGTCGAGTGAAGCCTACTTTCCGCCTGCGCGTAACCTTTCCACAGCGTGGGCGGATACGTTCCTCCGTCTGAACGATCCGGGGATTTCTGAACTTTCACCGGCCATTATCGTAGTGACCGATTTCGACCGCGGCGTTGCGGTAGAGGACTTCAATATTCGCCAATTACTCGACGATGAGATGAGCCGGTTGAAGCAACGCAGTTGTGAAGATGTTGCGAGTACCATCTTCCCAAACTCGATGTGGAACCCAAATATTGAGGACAACGCCGCACAGCTGTTTTCCCGGTATGAGCGCATTTGGCCTGCCATCAAGCACCGAGATCGTGCGAACAGCAAGGGCAACTACTTCCGCCGGCTAACAGCTTACAAGCCGGATGGAGCCAATGGTCTGCCTGTTAATCAACTGCAGCACATAATAGACACGTTCCTACGCGGGAACCACAGGCGGAGCGCGCTGCAGGCGGCCATATTTGATCCTACCCGCGATCACGTCCATAACCGCATTCTCGGATTCCCCTGCCTTCAGCAAGTTGCGTTCGCCCCGGTTGGATCTGACGGGCTATCAATTACTGGCTTCTATCCTCTCCAATATATGTTTGAAAAGGCATATGGAAACTATCTCGGGCTGTGTCGCTTGGGACGATTCATGGCTCATCAAATGCAGCGGACTTTGGTCAAGATGACTTGCGTCGCTTCAGCACTAACTCTGGGCAACCAACCCAAGTCTGCGCTGCGCGGATTTGAACAGCGTCTGCGCCAATACCGAATTGAGGCGGCGGCGGAAAGATGAGTGCTAAGCGCAGTGGGTTAGGCTCGCTATTCATCTTTGAAGGGCCGGATGGAGTTGGTAAGTCAGAACTAGCCAAGCAGTTTTATGAGTTTCTAAAGAAGTCGCGGCCATGCGAACTTCTGACCTTTCCTGGTCGGGAACCAGGAACGCTTGGGCAACTGGTCTATGCGTTACACCACGGTTCGACAAGGGTCGGCGTAAACGAGGTTAGCGCCTCAGCTCTTCAAGCGGCTCACGTCGCAGCGCACATTGACGCCATTGAGAAGAAGATAATCCCCGCGCTCGCGGCTGGAGTTACCGTCATACTTGACAGGTACTGGTGGTCCACGAAGGTGTATGGCGCGGTTGGCGGAGCTAATGAATCAGTCATTGAAAAGCTCATTGAAGCGGAGCTTGCTGCTTGGAAGGGGATCAGGCCGACAACGGCGTTTCTGATTCGGCGTACTGTTCCGCTTCGCGCGGAGCCCTTGAGCGATTGGCGCCGCTGGCGCGATTCATATGGCGAACTGAGCAGGGTCGAAGCTCTTTCATACCCGGTCTGCGTCGTGGACAACGACACCAAAATAGAAGGCGCGCTAGACCAAATCTTGCGAGCAGTTCCTTCCGTCAGGCGAGAAAAATCGAAAGCCGTTATGCCCACTGCGGCTAAAATGGATCGCCAGGCACCCCTCGTCTTTTCTTCGCTGTCCCCCGCTAAGCCAAGCATTGTCTTCGACACATATTGGCGGTTCGCCGCGGCTCGACAAGATGTCTTCTTTAGGCGATTTGAAGGAGCGCCCCCGCCATGGACAGACGACCCCATTCTCCAGACGTACAAGTTTACAAACGCGTACCGAGCTTCGGACAGAGTTAGTCAGTACCTAATCAGGAACGTTATATACGGGGGTAGCCAGACACCCGAAGACCTTTTCTTCCGAACAATCCTGTTCAAGCTCTTCAACAAGATAGAGACTTGGGAATTGCTCAGGTCTAGCGTCGGAGATATCTCCTATGAAGATTTCTCTTTTGCCGCCTACGATGATGTTCTGACTCGTGCGATGGCAAATGGTGTTCGCATATATTCGGCCGCCTATATAATGCCATCGGGAAGTCGTATCTTCCAGACTGATCGGAAGCACAGGGCGCATTTGGCTCTGCTGACGCGAATGATGGAGGACGAGGTTCCAAAGCGAGTCTCCGATGCAAGATCCATGAGGGAGGTCTTCCGGCTGTTACGTTCATACCCGCTCATCGGGGACTTCCTTGCCTATCAATTTTCCACGGACCTCAACTACAGCAAATTGTGTGATTTTGACGAAATGCAATTTGTGGTTCCCGGACCTGGTGCGCTTGATGGCATTCGGAAATGCTTCTCTTCCCTCGGTGGCCTGAATGAGACGGACATCATCAAGGTCGTGGCTGATCGCCAAGCAAAGGAATTTGAACGGCTGGGTATCAATTTTCGCTCGCTGTGGGGACGACCTCTACAGCTTATTGATTGTCAGAATCTCTTTTGTGAGGTCGATAAGTACGCAAGAGTGAAGCATCCAGACGTTACGGGGATTTCGCTGCGGACTCGCATTAAGCAGAACTTTAGGATAACGCCTAAGCCTATTTCGCTTTGGTATCCGCCGAAATGGAAGATCAACGATTTGATTCAGAAAAAATAGGTGCTCAATGCTGCACTGTTTTGAAGGACAAACGGCCGATGAGGCGTGGTGCCAGGGAGCACGAACAGTATTGTCCAGTGCTGATGCGGTTCAGCAGGACAGTCAGCATGGAACCACCCGGGAGGTCCTGCATGCGGTCTTTCACATCAAGAACCCACGAAACAGATGGGTTCTTTCCCGGCAGCCAGGCATTAATCCCGCTTTTGCGATAGCGGAGGCGATCTGGATACTCGCGGGAAGGGACGATGCTAGGTTTATCAACTACTGGAATAAGAGGTATCCGCAATATGCAGGCAATGGTGACCACTACCATGGCGCATACGGCCGCCGCCTTCGGCATCACTTCGGCCATGACCAGCTCGAACGGGCTTATTCCGCGCTCAGTGCGTGCAGCGATAGTAGACAGGTGGTGCTTTCGATTTGGGATGCGAATTCTGACTTCCCCGCGTCCGATGGCTCACCAGTGTCGCGCGATATTCCCTGCAATATCTGCTCGCTTCTGAAGGTGCGCAACGGGCGCTTGGAATGGACCCAGGTGATGCGTAGCAATGATCTATTCCTTGGTACGCCGTACAACTTTGTCCAATTCACGACTCTCCAGGAAGTCATGGCGGGCTGGCTGGGGCTGGAGGTTGGAAACTATTCGCACTTTAGCGACAGCCTTCACGCTTACGAGCTGTATGACGGAGTCAGCGGTAGATTCTCTGTTAGGGAGAGAGCAGAAGCGATAAACAACAACGACAGTATTGCTCTGCCCAAGGCAGCATTTGATGCAACGTTGGCGAAAATTACCAAGGCTCTGGATGCATTCGTCGAAGTTGATTTGCCTCGCAGGTCGTTTGCTCGCCTCTTGGACACCGACATGTCAGAAGGCTACAGAAACCTGATGCTGATTGTCGCAGCGGATGCTGCACGTCGCCGCCAGTGGGTGCCTGAAATGCAGGGTGCTTTGAGTCAATGTACGAATCCCGCATTGACAGAGGCGTGGCGCAATTGGCGTATGCAGTATTCATTAATGGCCTAAAAAAGTGTGCAGTGCTGACCTCTACCGGTCACAATTCAGCGTTGTCCAACGGCAGCAATCTGCCATGTTGCTGACGTAGAGCTTGAATCGTCCTAAGGTCCGGATTGGCCGAAAAGCGACGACCGTGGTTTATCCGTTGCAAGCCCTGCGCGCTGCAATTCCGCGATCAACCCGGGCTAGATTCCTGTCAGCAGCAGATCAAGGGCGGCGATGATTTCGTTGCGGTATGAGGAAGCATTGATGACTTCTGGGCCGATCCGTTTGCTTTCGATCCCGGCAAGTTGCGGCGTGAGCATTGCGTAGGATTTGTTGTCGATCTTGAGAACCGGCATGAGGGTTCTGATGAGTTTTCCCTTCATCGCCGAGGCGGGGCAGAGCGGCACGACCACACGCGTGCCGAGGTCGGACAGCAGGTCACTTTGCACGTCCAGCAAGTAAGGCATGAGGGCCTTCGTCTGCGGATTGGGGTTGCGGTGAACGCCGAACTGGGCCATCAGAAGCTCCGCAGCCCGTCGCTGAACACGCCATGCTGCTCGACGTGGGCGTTGTAGGCTTCCATGGCCGCCTTGTTTTCGGACAGCCATTGCTCCCGCAGCTTCTTCCTGAGGGCTTCGTCGAGGGCCTGTTCCAGGGTTGCCGAGAGATTGATGTTCAGCTCGCGGGCCCTGGCCAGTAGGTCTTCGTTGATGCTGAGGTTGGTTGCCTTCTTCTGGGCGCGGGCGTTGTAGGCGGGTTGCATGGCGGACTCCAACAGGTCAATGCGCATTAACTATACGCATCTACGAGCGCATGTCAATGCCCCAGCCACTTCGGGCGGAAGGCGTGGCAAAAGGCCGCCGGCCTGAAAGTCAGTCCCCGCAATACGGCGACTCAGTCCTCGCCGGGGATGTCGAACGGCCGCGCCGCGCCGTCGAAGAGCTGCTGCAGGACAATTGCCTCGCGCGTGGTGATGGCGGCGAGGAATTCCGTCGAATCCCCCATCGTGTGGAAGGCGTTGTAGCCGTCCTCGAGGAAGGCGTGCAGCTCGGCCAGGCCGGCGAGCTTCGCCGGGCCGCGCATGAGGCGCAGGGCGGCGTGGACGAGGGGCTTGCGCACCAGGGCGGCGAGGGCTTCGCCGATCTCGCCGATCAGCCTTAGCTGCAACTCGCGGTGGTCGCGCCGGCCGCAGCGGCGGTAGGCCTCGGCGTAGGCCTTGCCGGTGATCTTCGCCATGGCGCGGGCGCGGCGCAGCTCGGCCACCATGGCGGCGTCGAGTTCTTCGGAGAGGGCGTCGACCTCGATGGCCAGCGCGATGGTGCGGATGCCGGCGGCGGGCAGGGTGGCGGACATGGTCGGCAGGACGCGCTCGACCTCGTGGTCGCGCTCGCTGAAATCCTTGGGGCCGTAGAGGTCGGTGAGGAAGAAGCGCGCGGCGGCGCGGTAGCGCTCCGAGTCGAGCAGGTCGCGGTAGGTGGCGGCGAGGCGGTCGGCCTGCCAGCCGCGCAGGCGCAGGCGATCCTGCGCCATGCGCGGGTCGGCGTTGGCCTCGGCGCGCAGCGCCTTGGCCGCGGCGAGGTGGCGGCGCAGTTCGGCGATCCAGTGTTCCTTCCCTTCGCTCCCCATGCGGGCATTATCCCCTGCGCGGCGGCGCGCCGGGACCGTTTAGAATCAATTGCCTAACCCGTCCGGAATACGCTCGGCTACACTGGGCCGTCACCAAGAACGAGGAGGGGCGATGGGCGATAGCGATGCGACTGCCGGCCTGGCGCCGCTCCACGCAAGAATGCGCGAAGCGGCAGCGCGCGACCCCCATCCCTCCTGGCGCAGCCGCGACGGGCAGCTGGCGGCGCTGGAGCGCCTGGTGCGCGAGAACGCGCCGGCCATCGCCGAGGCGATCCGCAGCGACTTCGGCAACCGCTCGCTGCACGAGACGCAGCTGCTCGAAATCTTTCCCTCCCTCGAAGGCATCCGCTACACGCGGCGCCACCTGAAGTCCTGGATGCGGCCGGAGCGCCGGCACGTCTCGCTATGGTTCCTGCCGGGCCGCGCCCGCGTGCTGCACCAGCCGCTCGGCGTGGTCGGCATCATCGTGCCGTGGAACTATCCGCTCTACCTCGCCGTGGGGCCGCTCACCGCCGCGCTCGCCGCCGGCAACCGCGCCATGGTGAAGATGTCGGAGTACACGCCGGCCACCTCCGAGCTGTTCGCCCGCCTCGTCGCGAAATACTTCGCCGACGACGCGGTGGTGGTGGTGCAGGGCGACGCCGAGGTGGCGCAGGCCTTCGCCAAGCTGCCCTTCGGCCACCTGCTGTTTACCGGCTCGACCAAGGTGGGCTACAGCGTGATGCGCGCCGCAGCCGAGAACCTGACGCCGGTGACGCTGGAGTTGGGCGGCAAGTCGCCGGCCATCCTCGGGCCGGACTATCCCCTCGAAAAATTCGCCGAGCGCGTCGTCGTCGGCAAGACCATGAACGCCGGCCAGACCTGCATCGCGCCCGACTACGTGCTGGTGCCGGCCGGGCAGGAGCATGCCTTCATCGCCGCGGCGCAGAAGGCGGTGAACGCCTGCTACCCGGACATCCTGCGCACGCCGGACTATTCCTCGATCGTCAGCGAGCGGCATTACCGTCGGCTGCTCGGGCTGGTCGAGGATGCGCGCGGGCAGGGCGCCGAAGTGGTGCCGCTGTCCGCCACGGCGGAGCCGGACGCGGCGACGCGGCGCATCCCGCCGGTGGCGCTGCGCAACGTCACGCCGGGCATGCAGGTGATGCAGGAGGAGATCTTCGGCCCGCTGCTGCCGGTGGTGCCCTACCGCGACCTCGACGAGGCGATCGCCTACGTGAACGCGCGGCCGAACCCGCTGGCGCTGTACTACTTCGACGAGGACCGCAGCCGCATCGACCGCGTGCTGGAAAAGACGCTGTCCGGCGGCGTCACCATCAACGACACCATCCTGCACATCGCCCAGGACAGCCTGCCCTTCGGCGGCGTCGGCGAGAGCGGCAAGGGCCACTACCACGGCTTCGAGGGCTTCGAGGCCTTCTCGAAGAAGAAGGCGGTGTTCTTCCAGTCGCGCCTGAACGGCATGGGGCTGTTCAAGCCGCCCTACGGCCGGTTGTTCGAGCGCATGGTGAAGTTCCTGCTCCGTTGATGAAGATCGCGAACACCGCCGTCATTCCCGCGGAAGCGGGAATCCACAGGGTGCCGCCAAGGCCATGGATCCCCGCTTTCGCGGGGATGACGCTGCCATGATCACGCGGCGTCAGTTCATCAAGGCCGGGATCGTCGGCGGCGCCGCGCTGGCGGCGGCGGGCCTGTTCTATTCACGCAGCCTGAAGGAGGCGCCTGCGGGCGCCGTGCCGCAGGGACTGACTTTGCCGGGGCGGGCCATCGTCGCCGCCATCGTGCCGGTGGTGCTGGCCGGCGCGCTGCCGGCATCCGGCGAGGCGCGCAAGCAGGCCGTCGCACGGACGGTGGACGGCGTCGGCGTCGCCGTCTCAGGACTGTCTGCCGCGGCGCAGAAGGAACTCGCCGAGCTCTTCGCGCTGCTCGGCTTCGCGCCGGCGCGCGTGCTGCTGGCGGGGCTGTGGCCGAGTTGGGAAGAGGCCACGCCCGCGCAGATCGCGGATTTCCTGCAGAGCTGGCGCCTCAGCCGACTCGGGCTGCTGCGCAGCGCCTATGCCGCCCTGCACGACCTCGTCCTCGGCGCCTGGTACGGCACGCCCGAGGCCTGGCCGGCCATCGGCTATCCCGGACCGCCGGAGATCCTGTGAGAGACCCTTTCCTCGAAGGCATGGGCAGCGGCTGGCAGGTGATCGACGCCTCGGCGCTGGTCGCCGACCGCATGCTGGAAGTCGATGTCGCCATCGTCGGCAGCGGTGCCGGCGGCGGCATCGCCGCGGAAATCCTCGCGAAGGCCGGCCTCAAGGTGGCGATCGTCGAAGAGGGGCCGCTGAAGACCTCGACCGATTTCAGGATGCGCGAGGCCGACGCCTATCCGCAGCTCTACCAGGAGTCGGCGGCGCGCAAGACCAAGGACAAGGCCATCAACATCCTGCAGGGCCGCTGCGTCGGCGGCTCGACGACGGTGAACTGGACGAGCAGCTTCCGCACGCCGGCGACGACGCTGGCGCACTGGCAGCGCGAGTTCGGCCTGAAGGACCTGACCGTCGAAGGCCTGTCTCCCTGGTTCGACGCCGTCGACCGGCGGCTGAACATCCGCTACTGGGACATCAGCCCGAACGAGAACAACAAGCTGCTGCGCGAGGCGGCCTGGAAGCAGGGCGTCTCGGTGGCGCCGATGCGGCGCAACGTCAAGGGCTGCTGGAACCTCGGCTACTGCGGCATGGGCTGCCCGACCAACGCCAAGCAGTCGATGCTGGTGACGACGATTCCGGCCGCGCTCGGCGCCGGCGGCGTGCTGGCGCACCACCTGCGCGCCGAACGCCTCCTCCTGCAGGGGGACCGTGTCGAGGCGCTGGAGTGCGTGGCGATGCAGCCGGCCGGCATCCATGCGCTGCCGTACCGCGTGCAGGTCCGCGCGAAGCATTTCGTGCTGGCGGCCGGCGCCATCGGCTCGCCGGCCCTGCTGTTGCGCAGCGGCGCGCCGGACCCGAGCCGCCTGCTCGGGCGGCGCACCTTCCTGCACCCGACGACGGTGTCGTCCGCGCTCATGGACCACGAGGTAAGGGGCTACGCCGGCGCGCCGCAGACGATCTATTCCGACCACTACCTGGACAACGTCGCCGTCGACGGACCGATGGGCTACAAGCTGGAAGTGCCGCCGATGCATCCGGTGCTGTTCTCCACCACCCTGCAGGGCTACGGCGAGGCGCACGCGCGGCTGATGGGCGAGTTCGCCAATGCCCACGCCATGCTGGCGCTGCTGCGCGACGGCTTCCATCCCGACAGCCCCGGCGGCAGCGTGCAGCTGGGCGACAACGGCGCGCCGGTGCTCGACTACCCGATTACGGATTTCGTCTGGGACGGCGTGCGCCGCTCCTGGCTGGCGATGGCCGAGCTGCAGTTCGCCGCCGGCGCGAAGCGCGTCTATGTCGTGCACGAGCAGTGCGAGGGCTACGCCAGCCTCGACGAGGCGAAGGCCGGCATCGCGCAGCTGCCGCTGAAGAATCAGCTGGCGCGCGTCGTCAGCGCGCACGTCATGGGCGGCTGCGGCATGGCGGCCGACGAGAAGCGCGGCGCCACCGATGCCTGGGGGCGCTACCGCGGGCTGGCCAACCTGACGGTGTGCGACGGCTCGCTGTTCCCGACCAGCATCGGCGCCAACCCGCAGCAGTCGGTGTACGGCCTGGCGGCGCGCAACGCCAGCCGGCTGGCGGAAGAATTGACGAAACAGCCGGCGCCGGCGCTGGCCTGATATGAACTCCCTCTCCCCCGCAAGCGGGGGAGAGGGCTGGGGAGAGGGGGAGATATGGCGGCTGCGACACTTCACCGTTTGATGCTGGCCGGCGAAGCCGTGCTGTACCTGCTGCTGGGCGCGCTGCTGGTCGGCCGCTTCGGCTGGGCCGTGCAGCAGGCCGTCGGCCTGGCGATGCTCCTCGCCGTCCTCGGGCGCACGCTCATCATCGCCACCACCTTCGCCTTCTCGCGCGCCTACGCGGCGGCCCCGCCGGCGGGCTTGGCCATCGGCGCCGGCCGCGGCATCGTCATGGCGCTGCGCGAGCTGGCCGCCTTCTGCCTGCTGTTCTCGGTGGTGATGCCCTTCGAGCGCTTCTTCATGGCGGCCGACCGCGTCGGCCGCGCCGAGGGCGGGCGCCTGCCGGTGCTGCTGGTGCACGGCTACCAGTGCAACCGCGGCTTCTGGTTCGAACTGCGCGGCCGCATCGCGCGCGCCGGCTGGCAGGTCGGCACGATCAGCCTCGCCCCGGTGTTCAACGACATCGACGCCTACGTCGAGCTGCTCGCGCGCCGCATCGACGAGGTCTGCGCCGCCGCCGGCACGGAGCGGCTGATCCTGGTCGGCCACAGCATGGGCGGGCTGGTGTCGCGCGCCTACCTGCGCGCGCATGGCAATGCGAAGGTGGCGAAGCTGGTGACACTCGGCTCGCCGCACCACGGCAGCCGGCTGGCGGTGATGGGGCCGGGCCGCAACGCGCGCCAGATGATTCCCGGCAGCGACTGGCTGGCCGGCCTCAACGCGCCGGGCGCCGTGCCGCTGCCCGCCGCGACGGTGTCGATCTACAGCTGCCAGGACAACTACGTCATGCCGCAGGACAGCTCGCTGCTGGAAGGGGCGAAGGTGGTGCCGCTGGCCGGCCTCGGCCACCTCGAGATGGCCTTCTCGCCGGAGGTCGAGCGGGTGCTGCTGGCGGAATTGAGTGCGACGTAGGTCGGCCTTCAGGCCGACTAGGGACGCTGTTCAAACGCTGCTGTCGGGCTGAAGCCCGACCTACAGAAACTTCAGCACTTCCTCCCCGTGGTTGGGGCAGTTGGGGTCGTCGAGGACGTGGGCGATCCTGCCCTTCTCGTCGATGATGAAGGTCACCCGCTGGTTCATTCCCGTCAGCGCCCGCGCCACCCCGAACAGTCCCGAGCCGGCGACGCCGTAGGCCTTGGCCATGCTGCGGTCGGTGTCGGCAAGCAGCGGGAAGTTCAGCTTGTATTTCGATGTGAACTTCTTGTGCGAGGCCTCGTCCTGCGCGGAGACGCCGAGGATCGCCGCGCCTTTCGCCGCGATGTCGCGGTTGAAGTCGCGCAGCGAGCAGGCCTGGGCCGTGCAGCCCGGCGTGTCGTCCATCGGATAGAAATACAGCACCAGCTTCTTGCCGCGGAAATCCGACAGCTTGATGGTGCTGCCGTCGGTGGCGTGGCAGGAAAAGTCGGGGGCGGGGTCGCCGGGTTTCGGTCTCATGGTTAGTCTCCTGTCGGGGTAAGGCATTCACCACGGCGGGCACGGCGTACACGGCGAAAAGCGAAACATTTCGAGAAGAAGCGCTTTCGCCGTGCCCGCCGTGTCGCCGTGGTAAATGCTTTCAAAAGTGTATTCCGCGCATCAGCTGGCTGAAGGCGACCTGGTCGGCGGTCTGCTGCGCATCGCCTTCCTTCCTGCCGGTGGCCGCGGACGAGTCGGGGAACATGCGGAAGCTGGTGTTCATGATGATCTGCGCCACCTTCGGCGAGAAGGCGTGCACCACCTGGCCGAAGACGCCGAGGCGGGTGGCGATGCGCACCGGCTTGTGCACGATGGCCTCCACCACCAGGTCGGCGGCCTCCTCGGGCGTCAGCGTCGGCACGTTCTGGTAGAGCTTGGTCGGCGCGATCATCGGCGTCCTCACCAGCGGCATGTTGATCGACGTGAAGTCGATGCCGCGGTCGGCGAACTCCGAGGCGGCGCAGCGCGAATAGGCCTCCAGCGCCGATTTCGAGGCGACGTAGGCGGAGAAGCGCGGCGCGTTGGTGAGCACGCCGATGGAGGAGATGTTGACGATGTGGCCCTTCTTCTTCTCGATCATCTTCGGCAGGAAGCCCATGGTCAGGCGCACCGCGGCGAAGTAGTTGAGCTGCATGCAGCGCTCGAAGTCGTGGAAGCGGTCGAAGGAATTCTCGATGGCGCGGCGGATCGAGCGGCCGGCGTTGTTGATGAGGATGTCCACGCCGCCGTATTCCTCGTTGACCTGGCGGACGAAGTCGTCGCATTGCGCGTAGTCGGAGATGTCGGCGGAGTAGGCGACGAGTTCCAGGCCGTCGGCCGCGAACTCGCGCTTGGCCTCGGCCAGCTTCTCCTCGTCGCGGGCGACGATGACGGTGATGGCGCCGGCCTCGGCCAGCTTGCGCGCGGTGGCCTTGCCGATGCCGGAGGAGCCGCCGGTGACCAGCACCACCTTGCCCTTGACCTGGCCCTTCAGGGTGCGGTCGATGAAGAGGTCGGGGTCGAGGTGGCGTTCCCAGTAGTCCCACAGCCGCCAGGCGTAGTCCTCCAGCGGCGGCACGGCGATGCCGGTGCCGGCCAGCGCCTTCTCCGTCTCGCGGCAGTCGAAGCGCGTCGGGTAGTTCACGAAGTCGAGGATGTCGTCGGGCAGGCCGAGGTCCTTCATGAGGGCGTTGCGGATGCGCCGCACCGGGGTGAGGGCCATCAGGCTCTTCTTGACGCCGCGCGGGATGAAGCCGAGCAGGGCGGCGTTTATGCGCATGCCCATGTCCGGCGCGTGGGCGGCGCGGGCGAGGATCTGCAGCACGTCGCCGACGCGGTGCGGGTGCGGGTCGGTGAGGTGGAAGCACTTGCCGTCCAGGCCCTCCAGGTGGGCGATGTGGTCCATGGCGGCGACGACGAAGTCCACCGGCACGATGTTGATGCGGCCGCCCTCGAGGCCGATGGTCGGCATCCACGGCGGCAGGATCCTGCGCAGCTTCTGGATGATCTTGAAGAAGTAGTAGGGGCCGTCGATCTTGTCCATCTCGCCGGTGCGCGAGTCGCCGACCACCGAGCTGGGACGGTAGATGCGCCAGGGCACCTTGCACTCCTTGCGCACGATGCCCTCGGCCTCGTGCTTGGTGCGGAAGTAGGGGTGCTCGAGGTTCTCCGCCTCCTCGAACATGTCCTCGCGGAAGATGCCCTCGAACATGCCGGCGGCGGCGATCGAGCTCATGTGGTGGAAGCAGCGCGCCTCGATGGCCTCGGCCAGGGCGAGGGTGTTGCGGGTGCCGGCGATGTTGACGGCCTCGTCCTCCTCGGCGGAGGCGGCGAGGTCGTAGAGGGCGGCCAGGTGGAAGAAGTGGTCGATCCTGCCCTTCAGCTTCTTCTGCTCGGCCCGGGAGACGCCGAGCTGCCTTTCCTTGAGGTCGCCGACGACGGGAATCGCCCGGTCCCGGTCGACGCCCCAGAAGGCGTAGAGGGCCTCGAGCCTTTCCGGGTCGCTGGCGCGGGTGAGGAAATGCACCGTGCTGCCGGGGCGGGCGAGCAGCTTTTTGACGAGACGCTTGCCGATGAAACCGGTCGCACCGGTGACGAAATAGTCCATGCGAGCCTCCTCTTGAAGAGGAAATATCATACATGGGAACCCTGCGGCCGAGCAGGCCCGGACAGAGGCATTTCTAGAGTGAACACCCCAGCTTTTTAGTGTGCCTTGCCTAATTATTCCCGCTAGATTGTCGATGCAGGACGGCAGTCCGGAAGGTTCGCATTACAACTTCGCACAGGAGGCAGCATCATGGTCAAGAAACTCAAGGCATTGGCAGGCGGCGCGTCGGCGGACAGCGAATTTGCGCAGACGGTGCGCGAGTCGGCGCAGCAAATCTGGTTGGCGGGGCTGGGCGCGTTTGCCAAGGCCCAGGCCAGCGGTTCGAAATTCCAGGCGGAGGGCATGAAGATGTTCGAGGCGTTGGTGAAGGAAGGCGAGGCCCGCCAGTCGTTCGTGCGCAAGGTGACGGGCAAGAAGATGGCCGAGGCGGCCGCCAAGGCCTCCGGCACCTGGGACAAGCTGGAGCAGGTCTTCGAGGATCGCGTCGCCCGCTCGCTGTCGAGCCTCGGCGTGCCGACCAAGAAGGACATCGAGACCCTCTCCAAGCGCGTTGCCGAACTGACCGAGGTCGTGCAGACCCTGAGCGGAGAGAAGCCGGCTCCGCGCCGCCGCGCCGCGAAGAAGTAAGCGTCCCTCCGGCTCGAGGGGCGGATCATGGTGCAGGCGCGCGCGGCGCGCGTGAAGGGGCGCAAGGCCGTTCCTTCGCGCGTGGGGCTGGCCCTCGCAGGGGGCGGCCCCCTCGGCGGGATTTACGAGCTCGGCGCGCTGCTGGCGCTGTCCGAGTCGCTCGAGGGCGTCGACTTCAATGCGCTCGACGTCTATGTCGGCGTGAGTTCCGGCGGCTTCCTTGCCGCCGGCCTGGCGAACGGGCTGACGCCCGAGCGCATGCGCCACATGTTCATCGAGAGCGACACGTCGGAGGAGCCCTTCGAGCCGGAGTTCCTGCTCAAGCCGGCCTTCCGCGAATATGCCCTGCGCGCGCTGTCGGTGCCGCCGCTCCTGCTGGCCTCGATCTGGAACTACCTGGCCAATCCCTGGAGCCAGAACTTCTTCGAGTCTTTCCAGCGCCTGTCGCAGGCCATCCCGACCGGCATCTTCAACAGCGCCGGCATCCACCAGTTCCTCGGCCGCATCTTCAACGCGCCCGGCCGCAGCAACGATTTCCGCCTGTTGAAGCGCCGCCTGTTCCTCGTCGCGACCGACCTCGATTCGGGCGAGTCGGTGGTGTTCGGCGCGCCCGGCCGCGAGCACGTGCCGATTTCCACGGCGGTGCAGGCCAGCGCGGCGCTGCCGGGGCTGTTCCCGCCGGTGGAGATCGACGGCCGGCATTACGTCGACGGCGCCCTGAAGAAGACCCTGCACGCCTCGGTGGCCCTCAAGGAGGGCGCCAATCTGGTGTTGTGCGTGAACCCGCTGGTGCCCTTCGATTCCGAACTGGCCGGCAAGCGCGGCACCGGCAAGCGCCACAAGCTGGTGGAGGGCGGCCTGCCGGTGGTGCTGGCGCAGACCTTCCGTTCCATCATCCACTCGCGCATGCAGGTCGGGCTGTCCAAGTACAAGACCGACTACCGCAACGCCGACGTGGTGCTGTTCGAGCCGAACAGCGACGATGCCGAGATGTTCTTCACCAACATGTTCAGCTACGCCAGCCGCCGCCGCCTGTGCGAGCACGCCTACCAGAAGACGCGCATCGAGCTCTACCGGCGCCGCCACGAGCTGGGGCCGATCCTGGCGAAGCACGGCATCCGCATCCGCCTGGAGGCGCTCAAGGAGAAGCGCTCCCTCATCCACCACGACGTCGCCGGCCATGCCGAGAAGGAGGACACCCTCCTGGCCGCCAGCCACCGGCTGGGGGATTCCCTCGAGGAGCTGGAGCGCTGGCTGAAACGGCGGGCGGAGGCGGGGCGCAAGGCGGCCTGACGTTTCCGGTTTTGCCTCGCGCAGCGGGGTGCTATGCTTTGCAGGACATGGAAAGAAAACCGAAACGGCGCACCCGCGAGCGCATCCTCGAAGCCGGCCTGCGTCTCTTCAACGACTTCGGCGAGCCCAACGTCACCACCACGGTGATCGCCGACGAGCTGAACATCAGCCCCGGCAATCTCTACTACCATTTCCACAGCAAGGACGAGATCGTCAACGCCCTGTTCGCCGAGTTCGAGCGGGAGATCCTCGAAACCCTGACGGCGCCGGCCCGCCGCGCGCCCAACGTCGAGGACATGTGGCTGTTCCTGCATCTGCTCTTCGAGGGCATCTGGAAATACCGCTTCCTTTACCGCGACCTCGACGACCTGCTGTCGCGCAACCGGCTGCTCGAGGTGCATTTCAAGCAGATCCTGGCGCACAAGGTGAAGACGGCAACCGCCCTGTGCGAGGGCCTGGTGGCGACCGGCGAGATGAAGGCCACCCCCGGCGAGATCCAGGCGCTGGCGACCAACATGGCGGTGATCGCCACCTACTGGCTGCCCTTTGAATATGCCCGCGACCCGCGCCGGCGCGACGCCGGCAGCGGCCTCGGCCGCGGCGTGTACCAGGCGATGTCGATGATGGCGCCCTTCCTGCAGGGCGCCTCGCGCCTGCACCTGCAGCAGCTTTCGAAAGAGTACGTCGAACAATAGAACGAGGAGGCACGATGGCCAAAGGCAACTGGAAGAAGTTCCCCCATGCGGACAAGGCTTATGTTTACGCCGGGGCGGCGCTGAAGAAGAACTGGGAGCGCCTGCATCGCGGCGACCGCGAGCCGTTCCCCGCCGACGAGCAGGTGCAGGAAGCCTGGCGGCTCTACCACCAGGGCGAGTTCCAGCCGGCCTGCGAGCTGGGCCTCTCGCTCGGCCTGCCCGGCTACGCCGTCGCCAACAAGGCGGCGACCATCTACGCCACCTACCTCGAGGACAACGAGAAGAAGAAGCTGGCGCTGTTCGAGGAGGCTGCCGCGCGCGGCGAGGCGCAGATGGCGAAGATGCCGAAGTATCCGAATGCCTTCTATTTTTACGCCCTGGCCCTCGGCCGCTACAGCCAGGGCATCTCGGTGGCGAAGGCGCTGGCGCAGGGCCTCGGCACCAGGGTGCGCGACGCGCTGACCGCGGCGCTGAAGCTGAATCCCGACCACGCCGACGCGCACATCGCGCTGGGCGCCTTCCATGCCGAGGTGATCAACAAGGTCGGCGCCATGGTCGGCGGCCTGACCTACGGCGCCAAGAAGGACGCGGCCGTCGAGCACTACGAGAAGGCGCTCAAGCTGAATCCGGATTCGGCCATCGCGCGCATCGAGTACGCCAACGGCCTGGTGATGCTGTTCGGCGAGTCGAAGATGAAGCAGGCCGAGAAGCTCTACCACGAGGCCGCCGCCTGCAAGCCGGCGGATGCCATGGAGCGGCTCGACGTCGAATTGGCGAAGGCGGAGCTGGAGGAGTAACGACCTATCCCCCATCCCCTTTCCCGCGGAAAGGGGTGACGAGGGTTCAGCCGCTGCGCGGCTTCCGGGTCGTAGACTTCAGCCCTCCTTGGGGCGGCCCGGCGGAGGGCTGGAAAAAGTCAGTCCGTGGAGGACGGCGGAGGGGCTGCCTCCGCCTGCGCCGGGGCGGCGGCAGGCTTTTTCCGCGGCTTGCGCGGCTTCCTCTCGGCCTGGCGCGGCGCGGACGGCAGTTCCGCCTTCAGGCCCAGCTCGATTTCCTCCGGCGAGCGCAGTTCCTCCCAGGGCTCCAGCAGCAGGGCGTACAGCAGCTTCTCGAATTCCGGCTGGAAGCGCGAGACGATGTTCTCCGGGTCGGTGACGAAGTGGCGGTCGGTGACGAGGCCGAACTGCACGCGGCCGTCGTAGCTGAGGATCGACACGCCGACGCCGATGTCGCCGCTCTGCGGCACCCAGAACATCTGCTGCGCGAGGCGCGTGCCGGCCAGGTAGAGCGGCTGCTGCGGCCCCGGCACGTTGGTCATCACCGCGGAGGCCTTGTTGGCGAGGATGTCGAGAGCGATGTCCTGCACGAATTTCGGCGCCATGCCGGTGGCGGCAAGCACGCCGAGGGCGACGACGGGCTGGTAGGAGCCCTTCAGCTCCTCCATGCGCCGCCGCACCTCGAATACCCGCTCGAAGGGGTTCTCCATGTAGACGGGCAGGAGCAGGGTGACGAGGCCGAAGCGGTTGCCGAGCTTGCCCTCGTCGGCCTTCGAACGCATGTTGACCGGCACCATGGCGCGCACCTCGACGCCGTCGAGGGCGTCGCCGCGTTCCTCAAGGTAGACACGCATCGCCCCGGCCACCGAGGAGAGCAGCAGGTCGTTCACCGAGCAGCCGAGGGCGCGGCCGACGGCCTTGATCTCGTCGAGCGGCATCGGCTCGGACCAGGCGACGGCCTTGGTGCCGCCGGGCTTGCCCTTGAAGCGGGTCGGCGAGTCGGCCGGCATGATGAGCAGGTTGGCGAGTTCCGCCGCCATGCCGGCGCCCTGCCGGCTGTAGTCGAGCAGCTGGCCGGGATGGGTCATCAGCTCGAAATACTTGAGCCAGGCCTGGGTGCTGAAGTTGATGGCGGTGATCATGCCCTGGGTGACCGGCTCGAAGACGCGGTTCCAGAAGAAGCTGTCGGGGCCGTCCTCCCTGGCCATTTCCAGCGGCGGGCCGGGCCGGTCGGGGGCGTCGGGCGAGAGGTCGGTGAGCGAGAGCATGACGCCGATCAGGGCGATGCCGTCGGCGATGCAGTGGTGGATGCGCACGACCAGCGCCGAGCCGCCGTCGTAGCGGTCGACGAGATGGAAACTCCACAGCGGGCGGTTCGGATCGAGCGGCGTGGACATCAGCTCGGCCGCCATCTTCTGCAATTCGACCTTGTGGTCGCCGGCCGGCAGGGCGGCGTGGTGCAGGTGGCCGTCGAGGTCGAAATCGGCATCGTCCTCCCACCAGGCGCCGGTGGCGTCGTGCACGACCTTCTGGCGGAAGCGGCGGTAGGGCAGCAGGCGCGCTTCGAGCGTGCGCCGCAGCCGGCCGTAGTCCATGGCGCCGTCGAACATCATGATGCCGACGATCATCATCAGGTTGGTCGGCCGGTCCATGCGCAGCCAGGCGGTGTCGACCGGGGAGATGCGCTCGCGCTTGCTCATCGGGATACGGGTCCGGAAGGGGGTGGACGGTTCGCTTATAATACCGGAGGGCGACGGCACGGGCTCGGCCGCCGCGCACAATCCGGGAGGAAATTATGGCAGACCTGCAGGCAAGCTTCGAGGCGGCGGTGGCGGCGTCGAAAACGCTGAGCGAACGGCCGGACAACCAGACGCTGTTGCAGTTGTACGCCCTGTACAAGCAGGCGACGGCCGGCGACGTCGAGGGCAAGCGCCCCGGCTTCAGCGACATGATCGGGCGCGCCAAGTTCGATGCCTGGGCGGCGATCAAGGGCACCGGCAAGGACGATGCGATGCAGCGCTACATCGCCCTGATCGAATCCCTGAAGGCGTAGGTCGGCCTTCGGGCCGACCCGGGCGGTCGATCGACCGCTGCCGTCGGGCTGAAGCCCGACCTACACCTTCGGGCCGGCATCCGGCCCGAAGTTCTCGTCGAAGAAGCGGTGGATCTCCTCCTCGACGCGCGGCTTGATCGCGAAGAGGAGGAAGCCGAGCTGGACACGGATGTGCACTTCCTTCTTTTCCACGACCAGTTCCCCGCTGACGCCGCTGCGCTTGAAGGTGAGGACGTTGTCGTCCCACTCGTAGGCCAGGTCGAACTCTTCGTCGAGCTGGCGGGCGATCTTCTCGGCGGCCTGGCGGGCCGCCTTGGCGGTCATGGTGTGGCTGCGGCGGATCAGGATGTCGCTCATCGGTGTCGTCCGGATTTCGGAAGGGTTCCGGGATTGTATGCGAGTCGTTCCGCCGCGTCAGCGGCCGTGAGATTTCGCACATTCCCGCCAGAGGCGCGAGACTAAGATAGGCGGCATCGGGGCGGCCTTCGCCGCCGGGCAAATCGACCATGTTCAGCATTCCGGTCCAGACTGCGATCGTCAATTCCATCATCGGCAACGCCGTCCTGGCGGGGATCTTCCTTTACCTGTGGCGGGCGGACCGGCGCGAGAAGGCGCTCGGCTACTGGGCCGCCGCCTACGCGGCCAGCGCCTGCCGCGTCGTCTTCCGCATGATCGGCCTGGCGGGCTATCCGGCCGCGATCTACGGCGAGGCGCTGTTCGGCACGGCGGTGGTCGTCCTGCTGGGAATGGGGGCGCGCGTCTTCATCGGCGGCACCTTCGCGGCGCCCTGGCGGACCGGGCTGCTGGCCGCGGCGGCGATGGGCACGATATCGGGCCTGGCCGCAGCGGGCCATCTGCCCCTCATCGTCCCCTACCTGATTGCCGGGGCGGTCTTCTTCTTCGCCGGCCTGGCGATGCTGCGGCGCGGGCGGGAGTTTCCGGGCGTCGGCTACAGCATCGTCGGCTTCCTGTTCGCCCTCTATGGCGGCTATGTGCTCGTCTTTTCCGAGCTGGCGGCGGCATCCGGGGATCCGCGTTCCTATGTCTTCGGACCGATCATCAACCTGGCGATCGGCATGGTGCTGCTGGTGGTCACGCAGCGCAAGCAGCACCTGGAGGCGGAGAAGCTGACGGCCGCCCTGCTGCGCGAGGCGGAAGGGCGCCGCGCCGCCGAGGATGTGGGCATCCAGAGCGAGCAGCGCTACCGCGCCATCGTCGATACCACGCGCAGCCTGATCGGGCTGCTGACGCCCGACGGCACGCTGATCGACGTCAACCGCACGGCGCTGGAACGGGCCGGCATCCGCCGCCAGGATGCGGTCGGCAGGCCGTTCTGGGATACGCCGTGGTGGGCGCACGACGACGAGCAGCGGCAGCGGCTGCGGCAGGCCATCCGGCGGGTGTCGGCGGGCGGCCACGACCGCTTCGAAGCGACGCATCCCGCGGCCGGCGGGGAACTCAGCTATTTCAACTTCTTCCTGACGCCCATACGCGACGCCGCAGGCCAGGTGGTCTACCTGGTGTCCGAGGCCCACGACATCACCGCGCGCAGGCGGGTCGAGCAGACGCTGCACGCCGCCGAGCAGCGCTTCCGCGCCATCAGCGAAGGTTCCATGCTCGGGGTGTTCGCCACCGACGCGGAGGCGGCGGTCACCTATTTCTCGCGGCGGGCCATGGAAATCACCGGCATCACCGAAGCCGACGCCCTGAGCGGCCGCTGGGCGGAGTACGTGCACCCGGAGGACCGCGAGCAGCACAGGCAGCAGTGGCGGATGGCCCTGGCGGAACGCAAGCCCTTCGTCAGCGAGCGCCGCTACGTGCGGCGGGACGGCAACCTGTCCTGGGCGCGCGTCCACGTCGCGCCCATCGTCGAGGGGGACAGCCTGCTCGGCTTCGTCGGCACCGTCGAGGACGTCAATGCACGCAAACAGTCTGAGCAGGCGCTGCGCGAGAGCGAGGAGCGCTTCTCCAGCTTCTTCGCGCTGTCGCCCGAGCCGTTTGCCGTCGCCCGCTACCCGGGCGGGGAATACCTCCAGGTCAACGAGGCCTGGGAGCGCACCTTCGGCTTCAGCCAGGGCGAAGTGGTCGGGCGCAGCGCGCTCGACCTCGGCCTGTGGGAAAACCCCGAGGACCGCAGCCGGATGTACGAGGACATCCTGCGCCGCAACCAGGCCCGCAGCGGCGAGATCCGGCTGCGGCGCAAGAACGGCGATTTCATCGTCGTGCAGATCTCGGCGCGGGTCGTGACGGTCGGTCAGGCCCGGTACATCCTGTGGGGCACCCACGACGTGACCGAGCGGCGGCGCATGGAGAAGGCGCTGCAGGAGAGCGAGGAACGGGTGTCGCGGGTGTTCTACCTGCTGCCCGACCTGGTGACGATCAGCAGCCTCGACGAGGGCCGTTTCGTGGACATGAACCATCAGTGGGAAACCATGATGGGCTACAGCCGCGAGGAGGCGGTCGGCAGGCCGACGGCCGAGCTCGGCATCTGGGTGCACCCGGAGCAGCGCCAGCGGCTGGTCGAGGACGTGCTGCGCGACGGCATGGTGCGCAGCCGGGAAATTGCCATCCGCCGCAAGGGCGGCCGCGAGATGATCTGCGAGGCCTCCGGCAGCATCTTCGACTGGCAGGGCCAGCGCCTGCTGCTGCTGGTGACGCGCGACGTGACGGCACAGAAGGCGCTGGAGCGGGCGCGGGCGGCGGCCGAGGCGGGCCTGCGCGAGAGCGAGGAAAAATTCCAGAAGTTCTTCGCGCTCGGTCCCGAGCCGATGGCCGTGGTGCGCTACGAGGACGCGGTCTATATTGACATCAACGAGGCCTGGCTGGACAAGTTCGGCTACCGGCGCGAGGAGGTGGTCGGAAAAACCCCCCAGGAACTGGATTTCTGGGTGGACTTCGAGGAGCGGCGACAGGTGATCGAGACCCTCGGCAGGACCGGCGAGATCGAGGGGCGGGAAGTCTGGTACAGGGCCAAGGACGGCACGCCCATCCTGGCCGACATCTCGGCCAAGGTCTTCGAGCTCAACGGCACGCGCTACGTGCTGTGGGACGTGCATGACATCACCGAAAAGCGGCAGGCGGAGGCCCTGTTGCGCGTCTCCGAGGAGAAGTTCTCGACGATCTTCCATCGCTCGCCGGTGGCGCTCGGCGTGACTTCGATCCCGGAAGGGGTCTACCTCGACGTGAACGAAACCTGGGAAAGGCAGTTCGGCTATCCGCGCGAGCGCATGCTCGGCAAGACCAGCCTGGATATCGGGCTCTGGCTGGACCCGAGGGAAAGGCGCCAGCTGTTCGCCGACCTCGATGCGCATCCGCAGGTGCTCAACCGCGAGGTGCGCTTCCGCCGCGGCGACGGGGCGGAGATGCTGTGCGAGCTGTCGGGACAGGTCTTCGAGCTGAACGGCCGGAAGGTGCTGCTGTGGGGCGCGCATGACGTGACCGAGCATCGCCGCACCCAGCGCGAGATCGAGGAGCTCAACATGCGGCTGGAGGCCCGCGTCTTCGAGCGGACCGCCAGGCTGGCCAGCGCCAACGCCGAACTGGCGGAAGCCCTGGAATCGCTCAAGCTGGCCCAGCATGAACTGGTCCGCGCGGAGAAGCTCGCCGCGCTCGGATCGCTGGTGGCGGGCGTCGCCCACGAGCTGAACACCCCGATCGGCAACAGCGTGACCGTCGCCAGCACCCTGCAGGACAAGACGCAGGAGTTCGCCAGGGCGGTCGCGGCGGGCAGGCTGAAGCGATCGACCCTGGACACCTACCTGGAGGATGCGCGCACCGCCAGCGACCTGCTGCTGCGCAGCCTGTCCCAGGCGAACGACCTGGTCGGCAGCTTCAAGCAGGTGGCGGTCGACCAGGCCAGCGCCCAGCGGCGCCGCTTCGACCTCCGGCTGGTTGTCGAGGAGGTGGCGACCACCCTGGCGCCGATGCTCAAGAAAACCCCATTCAAGCTCGAACTGGAACTGGCCGATAACGTCGTTATGGACAGTTATCCGGGTTCGATCGGCCAGGTGATAACGAACCTGGTGACCAATTCGCTGGCCCATGCCTTCGAGGGCCGCGAGGCGGGCAGCATGCGCCTCAAGACCCGGCGGCGCGGCCTGCACGGGGTGGAGCTGGTGTTTACGGACGACGGCGTGGGCATTCCGGAAGACGACATGAAGCGGGTCTTCGATCCTTTCTTCACGACCAAGCTCGGCCGCGGCGGCAGCGGCCTGGGGCTGCACATCGTCTACAACCTGGTGACGCGGGTGCTGGGCGGCCGCATCGAGGCAAGCAGCCAGACCGGCAGCGGCACCCGTTTCCAGGTCAGCCTGCCCATGAAGGCGCCCGACCAGGCCGGGCGGGAACCATGAGCCGGGGCGGACGCAAGGCGGCCAAGGACGACTTCGTCGACATCGTCGACGACACGGGGGCGGACCGTCCCGCGCCGGCCGGGGCGGTCCCGGCATGGCGGATCCTGATCGTCGACGACGAGCGGGAGGTGCATGCGGCGACCCTGTTCGCCCTCAAGGACCTCATCGTCGCCGGCCGGCCGCTGGAATTCCTGCATGCCTATTCGGCCGACGAGGCGCGCAGCGTCATGGAAAGGATGCCGGGCATCGCCGTCGTGCTGCTCGACGTGGTCATGGAGAAAGACGATGCCGGCCTGCAGCTGGTGCGCGTCATCCGCGACGAGCTCGGCTGCGCCGACACCCGCATCATCCTGCGCACCGGCCAGCCGGGCTATGCGCCCGAGCTCGAGGTCATCCGCGACTACGACATCAACGACTACAAGACCAAGTCGGAACTGACCCGCACGCGCCTGATCACCTCGCTGACGACGGCGATCCGTTCCTACGAGCAGATCCGCCTGGTCCTCGAGAGCGAGCGGGGCATGGACCGGATCGTGCGCTCGGCGCCGGTGCTGCTGGCCCAGCGGAACATCGGGGATTTCGCCGAAAAGGCGCTCGGGCTGATGGCCGACCTGCTCGGCGACGCGGGGGCCGACGGCGTGTTCTGCACGCGGCGGCTGCCGAACGGCGACGCGAACGGGGAGGACCAGCTCTTCATCGCCGCCGCCATCGGCGCGTTCGCCCCGTTCGGCGGACAGGACGTGGTCGCGATCAGCGATCCCGGCCTGTTCGAGGCGCTGGAGCGCTGCGGCATGTCCGGCGGCCGCCTGCACGAGAGCAACGGCATCGCCTTGTGCGTGGGCAGCGGCGAGACGCGGGCGCTGCTGTATTTGCGCACCGGCCGGCCGCTGAACGATCTGGGGCGCCGGCTGGCGGAAGTCCTCTCCGTCAGCATCGCCACCGGCCTGGAGAACGTGGCGCTGTTCCAGAAGCTGGATTTCTTCGCCTATTTCGATCCGCTCAGCAGGCTGCCGAACCGGGCGAACTTCGTTTCCAGGATCGACGAGTGCCTCCGGCGCGGCGAACAGGACTGGACGGTGGCGGTGGTCGAGGTCGACCACTTTTCCGACATCAATGCGGCGCTGGGGCACCTGACGGGCGACCTGCTGCTGAAGGCCGTCGCCAAGCGCCTGCGCGCCGGCTTTCCGGACGAGGTGACCCTGGCGCGGGTTTCCGGCGGCACCTTCGGCCTGCTCGGGCCCGACGGCATGCTGGAGCCGGCGCAGGTGCTCGCCGTGTTCGAGGAGCCGAGCGTGGTGGATGGCCAGTCGCTGATGATCCAGCCCTACATCGGGCTGGAGCGGCTGAGCGAGGCCGAGGGCAGCGGCACCGACGTGTTCAAGAACGCCACCATCGCGCTTTCGCGCGCCAAGAACGAGCGGCGCGAGCACTGGCAGTATTTCACGCGCGACATGCAGGTCGCCGCGCAGCAGCGCCTCGGCCTGCTGCACGACCTGCGGCATGCCGCCGAGGCCAAGCGCGGCCTGTCCCTGCATTTCCAGCCGCAGGTGGACATCGCTTCCGGCAAGGTGGTCGGCGCCGAGGCTCTGATGCGCTGGCAGAACGACCGCGGCGAGGACATTCCGCCGTACCGCTTCATTCCGGTGGCGGAATACTCCCACCTCATCATCGAACTGGGGGAATGGGTGCTGCGTACCGCCTGCGAGCAGCTGCGCGACTGGGACCGCGCCGGCCTGCCGGGGCTGCGCATGTCGGTCAACGTCTCGCCGGCGCAGTTCCGCGACCCCGACTTCATCGGCATGGCGCGCCGCTGCATTGTCGGCACGGGCATCGACCCGGGGCGCATCGAGCTGGAGATCACCGAGAGCATGGCGCTGACCGAGACCGAGACGGTGGTGGAGACGCTGCGCCGGATGAAGCGCTTCGGCGTCAGCATCGCCGTCGACGATTTCGGCAGCGGCTTCTCCTCGCTGGGGCATTTGCAGCGCCTGCCGCTCGACCGCCTGAAGATCGACCGCGCCTTCGTTGCCGACCTGTCGCCCGGCAGCTCCGGCTCGACCATCGCCGAGACGATCGTCAAGCTGGGCCACCTGCTCGGCCTGACCGTGATCGCCGAGGGCGTCGAGACGCGGGAGCAGCTCGACACCCTGCGGCAGATGGGCTGCCAGGAGGTGCAGGGCTTCTACTTCTCTCCGCCGGTGCCGGCCGACGCGTTCCCCGCACTCCTGAAAAAAACGCTCTAGGCCGCCTTCAGCGCCTGGTCGAGGTCGGCGATCAGGTCGTCGATGTGCTCGATGCCGATCGACAGGCGGATCATGTCTTCCGACACGCCGGCCTTGGCCATTTCGTCCGCGCCCAGCTGGCGGTGTGTGGTCGTCGCCGGGTGGCAGGCCAGCGTCTTGCAGTCGCCGATGTTGACCAGCCGCGTGACGAGGGCGAGCGCGTCCTGGAACTTCCCGCCGGCGGCGCGCCCGCCCTTCACGCCGAAGTTGAGGATGCCGGAGGCACGGCCAGACATGTACTTCTGCACCAGCGCGTAGTCCTGGTGGTCCTTGAGGCCGGCGTAATTCACCCAGCTCACCTTGGAATGCGACTTGAGGAACTCGGCGATCTTCACGGCGTTCTCGCAGATGCGGTCCATGCGCAGGGCCAGGGTCTCGACCCCCTGCAGGATGAGGAAGGCGTTGAAGGGCGAGATCGCCGCGCCCATGTTGCGCAACGGCACGACGCGGGCGCGGCCGATGTAGGCGGCCGGGCCGAGCGCCTCGGTGTACACCACGCCGTGGTAGGAGACGTCCGGCTCGTTGAGGCGCTTGAACTTGGCCTTGTGCTCGGCCCAGGGGAACTTTCCGGAATCGACGATCATGCCGCCGATGGAATTGCCGTGGCCGCCGAGGTATTTCGTCAGCGCATGCACGACGATGTCGGCGCCGTGCTCGAACGGCCGGCAGAGGTAGGGCGAAGGCACGGTGTTGTCGACGATCAGCGGGATGCCGTGGCGATGCGCGATTTCGGCCAGCTTCTCGAAGTCGGTGATGTTGCCGAGCGGATTGCCGACGGATTCGCAGAAGATCGCCTTGGTGCGCCCGTCGATGTGCATTTCGAAGGCATGCGGCTCGCGGTAGTCGGCGAAGCGCACGTCGATGCCGTACTGCGGCAGGGTGTGGGCGAACAGGTTGTAGGTGCCGCCGTAGAGCGTGCTGGCCGAGACGATGTTGTCGCCGGCCTCGGCGATGGTCTGGATGGCGTAGGTGATCGCCGCCATGCCGGAGGCCAGCGCCAGGCCGGCGATGCCGCCTTCCATCGCCGCGACGCGCTTCTCCAGCACGTCCTGCGTCGGGTTCATGATGCGGGTGTAGATGTTGCCCGCCACCTTGAGGTCGAACAGGTCCGCGCCGTGCTGGGTGTTGTCGAAGGCGTAGGAGGTGGTCTGGTAGATCGGCACCGCCACGGCCTTGGTGGTCGGGTCGGGGCTGAAGCCGGCATGGACGGCGAGGGTTTCGAGTTTCATGTGGTTGGTCTCTTGAGTAAAAAGTCAGTCTTCAGGATGCGGCGGTCGCCTGCCTGAGCAGGCTCGCCATGGTTTCGTCGAAGGCCACCAGCAGCACCTGCTCGAGGCCGGGGTTGTCTGCCAGCGCCTGGCGGCATTCGGCCACGGCGATGCGGGCGGCTGCTGCCGGCGGATAGCCATAGACGCCGCAGCTGATGGCCGGGAAGGCGAGGCTGCGCAGGCCATGCGCCTGCGCCAGGCGGAAGCAGTTGCGGTAGCAGGAAGCCAGCCGTTCCGGCTCGCCGCGGCCGCCGCCGTGCCAGACCGGCCCGACGGTGTGGATGACGTGCTTCGCCGGCAGGCGGAAGCCGGGGGTGATCTTCGCTTCCCCGGTCGGGCAACCGCCCAGCGTGCGGCAATGCGCCAGCAGTTCCGGCCCCGCCGCGCGGTGGATGGCGCCATCCACGCCGCCGCCGCCGAGCAGGGATTCGTTGGCGGCATTCACGATGGCGTCGACGGCGAGGCGGGTGATGTCGCCGGTGGCGACCTCGAGGCGTCCTGGCATGGCTACTTCAGCTTGGCGTCGCGCAGGATGGCCAGCCAGGCCTCGCGCTTCGGTTCGGAGAGGCGGTTGAGCTTGGCGGCGTAGGCGAGGACGTGCACGCCGTCCTTGGCGACGATGACGCGGCGGTACTCGAACTGGCTTCCGGTGATGCGGCAGTCGCCTTCCCACTGCAGCAGGACCGACTGCTGCTCTTGCTGCAGCGGCTTGACCTTGTATGGCCGGCAATGCTCGTTGAGGAACTCCAGGAAGGCGGGGAGGTAGTCATCCGGCGAGAAGGCGAGGCGCTGGTGGCCGACGACGAGTTTTTCGTTCCAGAAGTATTCGCTCTCGCCGGGCGCGACATAGACGCGCTCGGTGAGGCGGCCCTCGCGGTGTTCCGCGGCGAGTTTCCAGTCGCGCGGATCGAGGGGGACGTCCCAGCGCTCGAGCGCCTGGGCGAAGGCATTGAAAGTCAGCAGGAAGAGGACGGCGGCCAGGCTGGATTTCATCATCGTCGGCTTCGTGAATGCGAATGTTTGAGTATAGAGCCAATCAACCCTTCACGCAGACCAGCGGTTCCAGCCGCGCCACCTTGCGCGCCAGGCCGGCGGCGTCGGCGGCGTCGACCACCGCCGAGACGTCCTTGTAGGCGAGCGGCGCCTCCTCGGCGACGCCGCGCAGGCTCGGGCTGCGGACGAGGATGCCGCGACTGGCCAGCTCGTCGACGATGGCGCGGCCCTGCCAGCGCCGGGTGGCCTCGTGGCGGCTCATGGCGCGGCCGGCGCCGTGGCAGGCCGAGCCGAAGGCGCGTTCCATCCCCGTCGCCAGGCCGGCAAGGATGTAGGAGCCGGTGCCCATGCTGCCGCCGATCAGCACCGGCTGGCCGGCCTCGCGGAATTCCGGCGGCAACTCCGCATGGCCCGGGCCGAAGGCGCGGGTGGCGCCCTTGCGGTGCACGAAGAGCCGCCGCCGGCGTCCCGCCACCTCGTGCGTCTCCTCCTTGCAGGTGTTGTGCGAGACGTCGTAGAGCAGCGGCAGGCGCGCCTCCGGCAGCACCTCGCGGAAGGCGGCGCGCGTGAGGTGGGTGAGGATCTGCCGGTTGGCCAGCGCGCAGTTGATGGCGGCGCGCATGGCGCCGAGGTAGCGCCGGCCGAGGGCCGAGGCGAGCGGGGCGCAGGCCAGCTCGCGGTCCGGCAGGTCGATGCCGGCCGCGCGCGCGGCGATGGCCATTTCCTTGAGGAATTCCGTGCCGATCTGGTGGCCGAGGCCGCGCGAGCCGCAGTGGATGCTGACCACCACGTCGCCGGCGGCGATGCCGTAGTCGGCGGCGATCCTGGCGTCGAACACCTCGGCGACGTGCTGCACTTCCAGATAATGATTGCCCGAGCCGAGCGTGCCCATCTCGTCGCGCTGGCGTTTGCGCGCCTGTTCCGAGACGGCCTTCGGGTCGGCGCCGCGCATGGTGCCGCGCTCCTCGGTGCGGGCCAGGTCGGCTTCATCCCCGTAGCCGCGCCCGACGGCCCAGTGCGCGCCGCCCTTGAGCATGGCGTCCATCTCCGCCGCCGACAGGCGCAGCTCGCCGGTGCTGCCGACGCCGGCCGGAATGCGCGCGTAGAGCGTGTCGGCCAGGCGCGCCTGGACGCGGACGATGTCTTCCCGCCGCAGGCCGGTGAGCAGGGTGCGCACGCCGCAGGAGATGTCGAAGCCGACGCCGCCGGCCGAGACGACGCCCTCGTCCGGATCGAAGGCGGCGACGCCGCCGATGGGAAAGCCGTAGCCCCAGTGCGCGTCGGGCATGGCATACGAGGCCTGCACGATGCCGGGCAGGGCGGCGACGTTGGCCGCCTGTTCGAGCACCTTGGCATCCATCGCCTGCATCAGCTCGCGCGAGGCGTAGATGACGACCGGCACGCGCATGCGGCCGCGCGCCGGGGAGACCCATTCGTGATCCGAGCGACGTTCGAAAACGGAAAGATCCATCGCGATCCCTCAGACGTCCACCACGCATTGCGCCAGCCAGCTGCCGTCGGGCAGCCGGCGCACGTCGAGTTCGGCATAGGTGGCGCCCTTGATTTCGACGGCGGGACGGTGCTTTCGAACATCCACCGGTTCGCCCCACGCGTCGGCGTCGAGCCGCCCATCGCCGATGCGCACCTCGAAACGGGCGAACAGCATGTGCCGCGTCGCCATCTCGTAGATCAGTGCGTTGAGCCAGTCGCAGAACAATAATGCATCGTCGGGCGCGCTGCAGGCGATGCGCACGGCGCGTTGCGGCGCGACGCGCTCCGGATCGGCGATCACGGCGGTCAGGGCGAGCGCCGCCTGCTCGAAGGCGGCCTCGCGCGTGGGCCCCAGGCCGCGCACGCCGATGTCGGCTTCATGACGGAAATGTTCCCAGCGCACAGCCATGATGCGATCTTAGCGAGGCAATCGATTCTTGTCTTGATTTCGTCCCGGAATCCGGTGTTAAACTTGCTCCCGTTCAATCGTTCGCAGGAGACTGCATGCTGCAAGCCGGACAAGCCGCGCCCGCCGTCGAGTTGCCCGACGCCGACATGGAGTCGTTCGACCTGGCGGAGCTGCGCGGCAAGAACCACGCCGTCCTCTATTTCTATCCGAAGGACGACACGCCCGGCTGCACCATGGAGGCGATCGATTTCTCCGACCACGAGGACGAGTTCGCGCGGCACGGCTGCGTCGTCATCGGCGTGTCGCGCGACGACTGCATCAGCCACGCCGAGTTCCGCGACAAGCACGGCCTCTCGGTGCGCCTGCTGGCGGATCCCGAGGGCGAGGTGTGCAAGCGCTACGGCGTCTGGCAGATGAAGGAGAAGGACGGCGTGAAGAAGCCGGGCATCGTGCGCTCGACCTTCATCATCGACAAGAAAGGCGTATTGCGTCACGCATTGTATGGCGTCAACCCGAAAGGCCATGCGCTGGAGGTCCTGGCGCTGGTCAAGCAGCTGGACTAAAGGCAAAAAGGAACCGCCATGCAGATCGCCAAGGACACCGTCGTCACACTCAATTACCGCGTCACCGATCCGGACGGCAACCTCATCGACGACGGCCAGCGCCCGCTGGTCTACCTCCACGGCGGTTACGACGGCATCTTCTCCCGCATCGAGGAGGCGCTGCACGGCAAGACGGTCGGCGAGCAGCTGGAGGTCAAGCTGCAGCCGGAGGACGCCTTCGGCGAATACGATGCCGAGCTGGTGCGCGTCGAGCAGCTGGCCATGTTCCCCGAGGGCATCCAGGTCGGCATGCAGTTCGAGCGCGCCACCGACGACGGCGACGACGACATGGTCTACACCATCACCGACATCGAGGGCGACAAGGTGGTGGTCGACGGCAACCATCCCCTGGCCGGCACCGCGCTGGTCTTCAACTGCACCGTCTCCGACATCCGTGCGGCGACCGCCGAGGAACTGGAGCACGGCCACGTGCACGGCCCCGAGGGGCATCACCACCACTGAAGAGTCGCCGCAGTGCGGCGACTGACTTTTTTTACCTCAGCACCTTGCCATCGCGGTTCAGGATCGTGATGTCGAGGAATTCCGAGCCGGAATGGCTCGACGGCGAGAAGCGGATGAACAGGCCGCCGGCATCGTAGTCGCGCATCGCCTCCAGCGTTTCGCGCAGCTTCTTCCGCGTCGGATTCGGCCCGGCGCGCCGCAATCCTTCCACCAGCACCTTGGCCGACAGATAGCCTTCCAGCAGGGTGTGGTTCAGCTCGATCCCCTTCGGCGCAAATCGCCTGAAATCGTCCTGCAGCTCGCGGGTGATGGCCAGCGCGCGGCTGGCGGGATCCGGCACGACCTGGACGATGCCCAGGCCGTGCGCGGTTTCCTTGCCGATGCGCTTCACCACCTGCGGCCCATCCGTGACGGAGATCGCCAGCAGCTGGGCATCGTTGCCGGCGGCGCGGGATTGCCTGACGAATTCCGCGCTGGCAGCGGTGTTGGACACCATGATCACGGCCTGCGGCCTGGCGGCTGCGATTTCCGCCACGGCCTTCTCGACCTTGGTCGTGTTCTTCTCGTAGGCGGCCTTCACGAGGAGCTGCAGATCGTGCTGCCTGAGCGATTTCTCGGCGCCGGCCAGGCCGTCGAGCCCGAAGGGGTCGTCCTGGTAGAGCACGGCGACGCGCCGGATGCCGGTGGTGGCGAGTTGCCGGACGATCTTGTCCACCTCCGCCGCATAGCTGGCGCGGGTATGGAACAGCTGCGGCACGACCGGGGTGGCCAGCGAGAGGGCGCCGGAGCGGATGCCGACGACGGGAATGTCGGCGTCGGCGAGGACGCCTTGCTTGACCAGGGCCTCGACGTTGCCGGTGCCGACCAGGCCGACCAGCGCGACGGGGGCGGCCTCCTTCACCAGTTCGCGGGTGAGCCTGACCGTTTCCGGAACCTTGTAGCCGTCGTCCTTCGTGACGAGGCGGATCCTGGCGCCGTGGATGCCGCCGGCGGCATTGACGCGGTCGAAGTAGAGCTGGGCGCCGGCGCCGACATGGCTGCCGGTGGGCGCCAGCGGCCCGCTGTAGGGCGCCACCTGGCCGACGACGAGCGTCGCGGCGGCTGCCAGTGGATTCAGGATGGCAAGGGAAAGCGCGGCGAGGCATAGCCGCAGCGAATGAAGTGGCATGACGTTCCTCCTTTGAGCCGATGACGGGTGGTCCGCCCGCCGTCGCTGGGCTCTCGTGGAGCGCGCGGTATTTTTTCTATGGCGAGCGCGGCAAGAATAGTCGCTGCAGTGTCGGCAATCGATACGGAGTTTCCGAATGTCGGAAACCCACAATTGACTGCCGCAGGTGGGTCTATTACGAGAGGCGCTTCATGTCACGACGCTGGCAACGGGGATCGCCCACGGCATGCTGGCGTCCCAGAGGGGCATCGACAAACTGACCGCCCCGGTCTGGCGCGGCGCACTATTCCAGCGTGAACTCGAAGGTGGCCCCCTGTCCGGGAGCTGCCTGCGCTGCAATGCCGCCCCCGTGCCGCTTCAGGATGCGGGCGACCGAGGCCAGTCCGATGCCGGTTCCCTCGAACTCGGACTGGCTGTGCAGGCGCTGGAATGCGCCGAAGAGCCTGTCCGCGAACTTCATGTCGAACCCGGCGCCGTTGTCCTTCACGTGGTAGCGCCGTGCGCCGTCCAGCGAGCGCACCCCGAATTCGATGCGTGCGACGGGCACTTTGCGCGTGAATTTCCAGGCGTTGCCGAGGAGATTCTGCAAGACATTGCGCATCAGCACCGGGTCCGCGCAGGCCGCCAGGCCGTCCTCGATGACCACCTCGATGCGACGCTCCGGCTCCAGCTGGCGGAGGTCCGCGACGATTTCGCCGGCCAGGCGGCTCAGGTCCACCTTCTGGCGGCGAATCTCGTGGCGCGACAGCCGGGCCAGCTCGAGCAGATCCTCGATCAGGCGACCCATCCGTGATGCGTTCGCCTTGGCGCGCTCCAGGTAGCCGCGTGCCTCCGGTCCCAGGCCGACGCCCCCGTTCTCCAATGCAAGGGAGACGAAACCGTCGACGGCGCGCAGCGGCGCGCGCAGGTCGTGCGATACCGTGTAGCTGAAGGTTTCCAGTTCCCGGTTCTTCTCGGCCAGTTCTTCCGTCAACTGCTGCACTTCCTCCTCGGCTTCCTTGCGCGCCGAGATGTCCTCCTTGACTGCAACGAAATGGGAGATTTCGCCAGCGTCGTTGCGCACGGGGGAGATGACATTGGATTCCCAGTAGAAAGACCCGTCCCGGCGGCGGTTCACCAGCTCTCCCCGCCAGGTTTCACCGCGCAGCAGGGTGACCCACAGGTGGCGATAGACCTCGGGCGCGGTCTCGCCCGAGGCGAGTAAGCGCGGGTTGCGGCCGATGATCTCCTCGCGCCGGTAGCCGGTGCTCTGGCAAAAGTGCGGATTGACATATTCGATGTTGCCGCTGGCGTCGGTGATCATCACGCCCTGGTTGATTTGTTCGGTCGCCCGGGAAAACTGGCGCAGGCTTTCCTCGGCCTGCTTCCGCTCGGTGATGTCGAGCGAGGCGCCCACCATGCGCACCACGCTGCCGGAGGCGTCGCGCACGGCTTCCCCGCGCGCGGCGATCCAGCGGACCACATTGTCCGCGCCGACCAGGCGAAATTCGCAATAATAGGGACTGCCGTCCCTCACCGTCCTGCGGCCCGTCTCGAGATAGCCCTCCCGATCGTCCGGGTGAACCATGTCGCGGAAGTCACGCTGCTGCGGGCGGCTCTTGGTGTGCGGCCCGAGAATTTCCTCTGGGGGCACGCCCCAGTGCAGCGTGTCGTTCACCACGTCCCATTCCCATGGAAATACGCGCCCGTTGATCGAGGCGGAACGAAGGAGCGTGGAGCTGCGTGCCAGTGCCGTGTTCGCCTGCCGCAGTTCGGCCGTGCGCGCCTCGACCTCGCGCCTGAGCAGCAGCGGCTGGCGCAGGATGGAGTAGGCGATGACGGCCATCAAAGCGGCTGCGAGGGCCAGCAGGGACGGCCTGAGCCATGACTGGGCGGGCCGAACCGTTTCGCCTGACTCGACGACGCGGCGATCGACGGAAGCACTTTGACCCTCGGCGGAGGTGAGCGTGCCGGAGGCGGATTCGCGGGCGATCTCCGATTGCCCAATCTGCAGGCTCTGAGCCGGATAGGTGCCCAGCAGGACACCCATCGCCAGCGTGGCGACGAAGGCAAGCACGGCGCCGAGCAGGGGCGTGGAGGTGGTCGGCAGTTTCATGCGTGCGGGAGCGATTGACGACAGGCACGCATTATCGGTGGCATCGTTCGCCGATGCCGTGAAGGAAATCACGTGAATGGGGAGATAGCTGAAAAACCCCCAGGAATGGACGGACGGCGTGAAGTATTTAACGCCACGTCAATACAGTGCGCGTGCCGTGCAGGCGTTCGCGGCCGGCCCGGGCTCATTTGGCCAGTCGCTTCAGCTCGTAGAGCCTCTCCAGCGCCTCGCGCGGACTGAGGTTGTCCGGTTCGAGCGCGCGCAGGGCGTCGAGCGCCGGATGGGGTTCCGCCTCGACCGGCTCCGGCGCGGCGGCGAAGAGGTCGCCCTGCGGCCCGGCGTCGACCTCGCGGTTTTCCAGCTGGCGCAGGCGGCGCTTGGCGTCGCGGATGACGCTGCCGGGGATGCCGGCCAGCGCCGCCACCTGGATGCCGTAGCTCTGGCTGGCCGGGCCTTCCTCGACCGCGTGCAGGAAGACGATGCTGTGGCCGTGCTCGACGGCATCGAGATGCACGTTGGCGCACTCGGCGTAGTCCTCGGCCAGCCGCGTCAGCTCGAAGTAGTGCGTCGAGAACAGGGCGTAGCCGCGGTTCTTCTCGAGCAGGTGGCGGGCGATGGCGAAGGCGAGCGCCATGCCGTCGAAGGTGGAGGTGCCGCGGCCGACCTCGTCCATCAGCACCAGGCTGTGCTCGGTGGCGCCGTGCAGGATCGATGCCGCCTCGGTCATCTCGACCATGAAGGTGGAGCGGCCCGAGGCGAGGTCGTCGGAGGCGCCGATGCGGGTGTAGATGGCATCCACCGGGCCGATGCGCGCCGCGCCGGCCGGCACGAAGGCGCCGCAATGGGCGAGCAGCACGATCAGCGCCACCTGGCGCATGTAGGTCGACTTGCCGCCCATGTTGGGGCCGGTGACGAGCAGCATGCGCCGCGTGGCATCGAAGCGGCAGTCGTTGGCGATGAAGCTGTCGACCTGCGCCTCGACCACCGGATGGCGGCCGGCCTCGATCTCCAGCGAGAACGTTTCGGCGAACTGCGGCCGGCACCAGTTGGCGCGCACCGAGATCGCGGCGAAGGCGGCGAGGCCGTCGAGCAGCGCCACGGCGCGGGCGATGCGCTGCAGCGCCGGGATGTCCTCGGCGAGCCGCGCCAGCAATTCCTCATAGAGCAGCTTCTCGCGCGCCAGCGCCCGCTCCTGCGCCGAGAGCGCCTTGTCCTCGAAGGCCTTCAGCTCGGGCGTGATGTAGCGCTCGGCGTTCTTCAGCGTCTGGCGGCGGCGGTAGTCGTCCGGCACCTTGCCGGCGTTGGCGTGGCTGACCTCGATGTAGAAGCCATGCACGCGGTTGTACTCGACGCGCAGGTTGGCGATGCCGGTGCGCGTCCGTTCACGCGCCTCCAGTTCCAGCAGGAAGGCGCCGCAGTTCTGCTGGATGGCGCGCAGCTCGTCCAGCTCGCCGTCGTAGCCTTCGGCAATGACGCCGCCGTCGCGCAGCACGGCGGCCGGCTCCGGCGCGATGGCACGCGCGAGCAGGCCGAGGCAGTCGGCGGGCGTGGCGAGGTCGGCGCACAGGGCGCGCAAGAGGTCGGCCTGTGCCGTCGCCAGCGGTGTGCGCAAGGCATCCAGGTTCACCAGGCTCTCGCGCAGCGCGGACAAGTCGCGCGGTCGCGCGCTGCGCAGGGCGATGCGCGCCGTGATGCGCTCGACGTCGGCGAAGCCCCGCAGCGATGACTGCAGCGCGGCGAAGGGGCCGTTGCCGGCCTCGCCGGCGAGTTCCGCCACCGCCGCGTGGCGCGCCGCCGCGGCAGCGCGGTCGGCGAGGGGATGGTGCAGGCAGTGGCGCAGCCAGCGCGAGCCCATCGAGGTTCTGCAGTCGTCGAGCAGGGAGAGCAGGGTCGGCGCCGGCTCGCCGCGCAGGGTCTCGGTCAGCTCCAGATTGCGCCGGGTGGCGGCGTCGAGGCGCAGCCATTCGCTCTCGCGCTCGAGGGTGAGCGTGGTGATGTGGGCCAGCGCCTGGTTCTGCGTCGTCCTGGCGTACTGGAAGAGGGCGCCGGCGGCGGCCAGCGCGGCGGTGGGCGCGTCGTTGGGTGATTCAGGGCCGGACTCCGGCAGGAAGGCGGCGAGGTCGCGCGTGCCGAAATGCAAAGTCAGTCCGCGCGAGGCGGCGTCGCGGTCGAAGTGCCAGTCGGGCAGGCGCCGGATCGGGGCGGCGGCGTTTTCCGGGAAGTCCGGCGGCGTGCCGTCCGGCACGAGGATTTCCGCCGGGCGCAGGCGCTCGAGCTGCGCGGCCAGCGCGCCGGGGCCGACCTCCAGCAGGCGGAAGTCGCCGTTGGCGAGGTTGAGCCAGGCGAGCCCCATCAGGTTCTTCTGCGGGGCGAGGGCCAGCAGCAAGGAATCGGATTTGTCGTCGAGCAGGGCCGAGTCGGTCAGCGTGCCGGGGGTGACGATGCGCGTGACGGCGCGCTCGACCGGGCCCTTGGAGGTGGCCGGGTCGCCGATCTGTTCGCAGATCACCACCGATTCGCCCAGCTTCACCAGCCGCGCCAGGTACTGCTCGACGGCATGGAAGGGCACGCCGGCCATGCGGATCGGCCGGCCGGCCGACTGGCCGCGCGTGGTCAGGGTGATGTCGAGCAGGCGGGCGGCCTTCTCGGCGTCCTCGTAGAACAGTTCGTAGAAGTCCCCCATCCGATAGAACAGCAGCAGGTCCGGGTACTGCGCCTTCAGGCGCAGGTACTGCTGCATCATCGGAGTGTGCTGCTGATTCAATGACTTACACCGTGCCTTTTTGGACACGTCTAAAACTCGGGCCTTCCACCACGGGAATTTCGCGGTCTCGCAAGTAACGCTGCGTCATGGTCGGCGAGGTATGGCCGAGCAGCTTCGTCGGATCTTTGCCCTGCCGCTTGGCCTCGGTGCCGCTCACGGCGCGTAGATCGCGCAGGTCGGCATCCTCGACGCCGGCAGCCTTGCAGGCCGCGGCCCATTGGTCGTGCACCGTGCGGTAATCCACCGGCTTGCCGCCGCGGCCGTGCAGCAGGGTCAGGGCGCGCAGGTTGTCGTCGAGGATCTTCGCCCGCTCGACCACCTGGCGCAGCTCGGGCGACCAGCGCACGATCAATTGCGCCCCGGTTTTCTGCTGCCGGAAGAAAATGCCTTCCTCGACCAGATCGGCGCGGCGGATCCGCAGCACGTCGGTGACGCGCTGGCCTGTCAGGCGCAGCAGGTCCATGATCACCTGCAGGCGCGGCGCCGCCCGTTCGTAGATGGCCTCGAATTCGGTCTCGGTGACGAGGCGCTGGCGCTTTCCTTCCTCCAGTCGGCGAATGCCGATGCAAGGGTTCATGTCGACCAGTTGCTCCTCGACGGCGTAATGGAACACCAGACGCAGCACGGTCAGCAGGCGGTTGGCCATGTTCGGCGTGTCGGCCATTCCTCGGCGCAGCTGGGCCACGTCCCTGGGCTTCACTTCATGCGGGGAAAACTCCGCGAAGATTTCCTCGAGACGGCGCGCCGCGCCTTCGTACTGCGCTTTGGTGGCGGCGGAAACCTGCTTCGTGATGTGCGGCAGCGCCTCGCGGATCAGCGCCTGCATGCCGCCTTTGGGGCCTTCCCGCAAGCGCGCGTACTCGGCCAGGGCCGACTTGAGGTCGGCCCCCAGCCGAACCCAGCGCCCGCCTTTAACGAGCCAGTACGCCCCGTGTTTCCGGTAGACGCAGGCGGGGATGTGTTTGTCTTTCTTTCGCGGGCGCATGGCTCACCGATTCGCGGAATACGACGATTGTACCGTCAGGGCGGCGGCGGTAGGGGATGCCCAAGGCGTCGAGCACGCGGGCCTGCGCGGAAAGGCGAACCTTCCCGGTCAGTTCCGCGATTTCGGCCTTGGACAGGATCAAGGCTTATTCCCCCACCGCCCCGGAAAACTCCGGCGCCCGGTCCGGCTCGATCTCGCCGGGGCGCCACCAGTAATGCTGGTTCCAGTCGCGCTGGGCGCGCGCTTCCATGCGCGCCAGATAGCCGGGCGAGAGCTGTTCCTGCAGGTCGTGCAGCACGGCACGGTCGATGGCGCCCCTGGCATACCAGAGGTTCACCAAGGGCGCATGCGAGCGGGCGAAGCGCAGGGCCTCGGCGCCGGCGTGAGTGTCCTCTCCGCGCGCCGCCTCGGCGATGTTGCCGGCGGTGAGGTCGACCAGCTCCAGGCCGGAGCCGAGCACCGGCCCGGCCAGCGTGGTCCAGTTCGGCAGGCCGGCGCGGTTCTGCCCGCCCATGCCCGTATAAAGAAAATCTCCGAAGATGCCGGCGCCGCCGCCCTGGGCGAAGGCGGCGCCCCAGAATTTCGGGGTGCTCATGTCGCGCGGGTCCTTGCCGTTCGCCATGTCCTTCAGCTGCAGGGCAAGGGCGCCGAAGACGGTCAGGCCGGTCATCAGGCTGGCCCCATAGGCGAGCCGCCCGCCTGCCGTGGGCTGGTCGAAGGCGCGCCGCCAATGGCGGCTGATCATGGCGAAGGGGAAGGACTTGAACAGCGCCACCGAGCGCAGCAGCTCTCCGGTGATGGTGCCCTTCTGCGTGCCGCGCTCGATGGCGGCGCGGGTATGCAGATCCGGCCCGACGCTGGCATATTCCGCCTCGTCGGTGATGACGCCGAGCAGGCGCGAGATGGCGAGGTCGCGCGCCTTCAATGCCGCGGTGCTGCTCTCGCTCAAGGGCGCGATGCCGGCCGCCTCGATCTGCGACAGGCTCACGCGGCCGAGAGCTTCCGGGGTGAGCATGGCCTCGCCCCGCCAGTCTTCCGGCTGCGCCAGCTTCCAGATGCGGAAGTCGGCCTCGGTCACGCCCTTGGCGGCCAGCCGGGCATGGTCCGAAGGATCGAGGGCGCCCCATTCCAGACGCGAGAGGCGCCCCAAGCCCTGCATCATGGTGACGCTGAAGGCGCGGCGCAGCGCGTCGGTCCAGCCGGTGAGCAGCGAGGCTTTCATGGTGAGGTTGGCGACGCGCCCGCTCCAGCCCTGGCCGACGTTGTTCTCGCCCCAGCGGTTCATGTCGGAAATCACGCTCTCGGCGATCAGGCCGGCGCGGTTCGCCCATTGGCGCGATTCCTTGCCGCTCGCGCGCACCAGGTTCAGCGCCGCCTGCCAGACGGGCAGGCGGTTGAAGTGCGTCGTCAGGAAGTAGGTCGGGAGGTCGGTCACGCTCGAGAGCATGGCGCCCTGCAGCTTGCCGAAGGTTTCCACGTTGCGCACGCCCTGCGCCACGTCGGCCAGGCGCTGGTAGAACGGCCCGCCGTCATAGGTGCCGGCGGTGTGGCCGGTGAGGGTGGCGAACATGTCCTTGGTCGAGACCAGGAACGGCCCGACGCGATCGGAAGCGCCGGTCTTCAGCGCGGTGTCCCACAGCAGGCGGAAGGTGGCGTTCGCATTCGGCCCCATCGACTCGACCAGGGCGATGTCGCGGGCGAGGCGGCCGACGTGGTGCTGCATCGACAGGAACACGGTGCCGCGGCCGTACTCGCTCATGTAGCTGAGATAGGCTTCCGGCCCCTTGAAGTGGATCTCCCGGTGCTGAGAAAAATGCTTCGCCTGTGCCGGCTCGCCGCGGAATTCGCCGGCTTCCAGCTTGGTCAGTCCCTCGGTGGCGAGGGTGTTGCGGATGCCGCGCAGGATGTCGAGCATCGACTCGTCGGAGAGCGGGCGGCCGAAGTCGTCGAGATAGCGCGAGCGGTCGAGCAGGGGCAGCACGTGCGTGGCGTAGGCGTCGGCCGTCGCCGCGCGGATGCGCGCCGCGTCATGCGGCTGCGGGATGTAGCCGTAACCCAGCTTGCCGATGTCGCCGCCGGAGCGGTTGAAGCGGCTGCGCATGGCCTCCATCGTCTCGCGCCAGGCTTTCGCGCCGGCCTTGGCCGCAGCGTTGCCGGTGTCGCGGCCCCAGATCTCGAACACCAGGTCACGCATGGCCTTCGGGTTCTCGATGGCGCCGAGCAGGCGCGGGGCGCTCGCCTCGATGGTGTCCATCAGGCGGGAAAAGTATTGCCGCTCGACGCCCTTCCTCAGGATGTCGACGCGGTCGAGCTGCTGCTCGACGGCCTGAAAGGCGCCCTTGCCGGCCTGCATGCTCTCGGCCATCGTGGCGAGGCTGGCATCCTGGGCGCGGATCTGCAGCGCCGCGCGTAGCTTGCGGGTGCCAGCCTCGTGCACCAGGTCTTCACCGGCCAGCTTGGCGGCGCGCTCGAAGCGCTCGGCCACCGGCATGGCCTGCCAGGCTTGCGGGTCCTGCCGGGCGACGGCCTGCAGCGCCTTGCCGAGGCGCCGCTCGATGGCCTCGGCCTCGGCCTTGGTGATTTCCCGGCCGATGGCGCGGGCAACGGCTTCGATGCATTTCTGTTTCATCAGTCGGGGTTCCTCAAGTGGCATTCAACGGCGGCGGCGAACATGCGCGCTTCGCGCTTCGCCACCTCGATGTCGGTCTCGATCTCGGCCCACAGGTCGGCGGCGCGCTTGGCCACCGGGTTGCCCTGGGCGTCGAGTTCGTCGCCATAAACGATGCGGTCGGGACTCTCCTCGGCGATGCGCCGCGCCAGCTGCACGTCGAGCGGCTCGGCGCGTGTACTAATTTCGCCATCGGTTGACACTCGATTAGTAGTTGCCGCCTCTGCGTCAAAGTCAGTCTCCGCGCCCCGGCGCAGCGGCGCCGGGGCATCCTGCGGCAGTTCGGCCGAGGCGCGCCTGGCCAGCAGCTCGGCGGCGTCGCTCATGCGGGCGGATGCCTCAGTGATGCGCGCCTCGTCGACGGCGGCATGCACCGGCAGCTCGACCGGCTGGCCGTCATCGAGGCGGCGCGCGGCGGCCTCCATCAGGTCGGCGTGGGCATTGCGCGCGGCGATGTCCTGGCGCGGGGCGAGGCTCGCCTCGTCGGCCTGGCGCGCCAGCAGCAGGGTGCGCGCGGCGGCCTCCTCCTCGGGCGAGAGCCGCGGCAGGTCGGCAGCGGGGCGGGCATCCGGCGCGGCGTTGCGCGGCAAGCCGCGCATGCCGTGCGCGGCGGCGCCGAACACCAGCGGCACGATGGTGGACACGGAGAGCCCCACCGGGTCGAAAGGGTCGTACTCCCTCGCCACCTCGGCGAAGTCGGCGCGCTCGAGGATGGACTGGATCGCGGCATTCTCGCCGATGAAGGAGGCCGGGCCGCCGGCGAGCGCCAGGCCCAGCGTCTGCGTCAGCGTCTTGCCGGCCGCCGGCAGGGCGATGCTCGCCGCCGTCGCCGCGCCGTGCACCGCGCCGGCCTTGATGGCGGTGGCCGTGTCGACGCCCTTGTCGGTGAGCTTCAACATTTCGCTGGCGCCTTCGTCCAGGCCGGTGCCAATGGCCGCGCCCCACGGCCCGCCAACGGCGCCATAGCCGGCGGCCTTGCCGAGCAGCTTGCCGGCGCCGAAGACGATCTGCGAGGCGGTGCCGGTGGTGTGCGGGTCGGGCGTGATGCGCTTCAGTTCGCGGCCGAGCAGCGGCGACAGATCGTTCTCGCCCATCCGCTCGATGGAGTCTTCCTGCGCCGCGCCCTCGCGGAAAGCGGCGGCCTTGCCGTAGGCGTCGAGCAGCGGCGAGAAAACCCGCGCCGTCTCGGTGGCGGCGGCGGGTAGTGCCGCGCGCAGGGCTTCGCCGAAGCCGGCAAACATGCCGATCTTGGGCTTGGGCACCAGGTCGGGGCGGCGAGCGTAGCCGTCGAGCACGCGCTCGGCTTCGTCGGCATAAAGGGCGTCGTACATCAGCGGCTCTCCAGGGGCAGGTAGAAGCGGCGGCCGTCGGCGCGCGTGACCATGCGCCCGCCCACCGTCACGGCGTAGCTGCCCGGCAGCGGCGAGGCGAGCAGGCGCGCCCGCGGCAAGGCTTGCGCGAAGGCTTCCGGGCTCAGACGCTCGTCGCCGAGGCGCAGCTCCTCGCCGGCCAGCTGGCGCAGGCGATCCGGCGTGAAGGCGCGCAGGGTGTCGCGCACCTGGGCATCGCTCCAGCCGTAGGGCTTGGGGATGCGCCCGCCGTTCAGGTCCATGACGCCGCCGGTGGCCAGGTTGATGGCCTGCTTGACGTCGCCGCTGTTGCCCTCGGCCTTGAGTCCGGCGTAGACGGTGAACACCGCGTCGGCCGCCGCCCGGGTGGCGGTCTCGCTGGCATAGACGCCCTCCAGCTGCTGGCGGATCTCGGCGCGCACCTTGGTCTGCTGCAGCTCGTCGAAGCTCACGCGCTTCTCGCGCAGGGCATCGTCGCCCTTGATAAAAATCTCGGCGACGCGCCGGCCCTTGCTGGTTTCCAGGTCGCGCGCGGAGAGCATCGCGGCGGTGGCGAGGGAGGCCGACTTGTCGCCCATCTGCACGGCCAGGGCGCGCAGGCGACCGGGCGACTGCACGCTGCGGCCGATGGCGGCCAGCGCGTCGGCGCGCTGGTTGGCGGGCAGGGCTTCCAGCGAGGCGGCCAGCTGGCGGGCTTCCTCGGGCTGCAGCGGCGAGACTTCGCGGCCGGCCCATTGATCCACCGCGCGCGCCGCCTCCAGGCGGGCGGGCAGGGTCTTGGCCAGCGCCTGCGGGCTGCTGGCGTCGACCTGCGGCAGCGTGGCCACCACACCGCGCTCCAGCGCCGCATTCAAGGCATTGGCCTGCAGGTCGTTCAGGGCGGCCTTGTGGGCGCGCTCCAGGGCTTCGTAGGTCTTCTTGTCGGTGGGGCGCCAGCCCTTGGTCGGGTCGTTGCCCTGCGCGGCCAGGCGCTGCAGTTCGACCTGCTGCACGGCGAGCGGCTGCGAGACGAAGGCGACGGCCTGGCCGCTGCCGGCGGCCATCTCCTTGAAGGCGGCGGCGTAGGGCGTGCCGGCGAGCTGCTGAGACAGCTGGTCGATGTAGTCCGGGGAGAGCTGCTTGCCGGCCTGCACCACTTCGGCGGCGGCGCCGAAGGCTTTCTCCGCCTCGCGCTGGTGGCGCTCGACGGCGGCCTCGGCGCGGCGGCGGGCGGTTTCCTGCTGCGCCTCGATGCGCGCCTTGTAGCCGAGGATGCGGTTCTCGGCGACGGCGAGGCTCTGCGCCGGCACGCCGGCATAGCGGCCGCGGCCCATGCCCTCCAGCACGGCATCGAGGGCGGCCGGGTTGTCGCGCGCCTTGTTGATCTCGCCATTGAGCGCGGCGCCGACGATGGCCTGCTGCGCCTGTTCCTTGAGGCGCACCTTCTTGTCGGGCGCCAGGTCGGTGATGTCGATCAGGGCCAGCTGCTCGCCCAGCACGGCGCCGGCCTGGGCCGGGTTCGCCAGCACGGCCTGTGCATTGCGGCCGATGGCCGCTTCCTGCTCGGCGACGCGCATTCCCGCGCGCGCGCTCGCCTCGAAACTCAACGCATCGCGCCCGAGATCGGTGCGCAGGCCGGTCAGTCCGGCGCCCACCAGTTCGCGCACATGCTTGTTGCGCGCCCCGGCCAGCGTCTGCGTGCTGTATTCGTCGAACTGCTTGAGCAGGGTCGGCGTGAAGTCGAGCGCCCCGGGCGCGGCCTTCTCCTTGGCGGCGAGGGCGTGCTCGGTCCATTTCAGGCGGGCGTCGGACAGCAGCTTCGCCGCCTCGCCCTTGGCATCCTCGCGGTCGAGGCGGTCCTGCGCCTCACGCCGGCGTTCTTCCTCAAGCTGCGCGCGATCGGCCACCCGGCCCATTGTTTCGCCCATTCCGGCCATGGCTGCGCCGGTCGGATCGTATGGCTTGGCCAGGCCGCGCACGGTCGGCGTGGCGCCGGCCTGCGCGCCGATTTGCTGCTGGTAGCGCGGAATGCGAACGGCCATCTGGTTTCTCCCTTACTTTGCGCCCTTGCGGGCGTAGATCCGTTCGGCGTGCAGCGCCAGCTGCATGACGACGCGCGGGTGGTTGGCAATGGCCGGGTGGTCTTCAAGGAAGGCGACCAGGCCGGGGCGCTTGGCGTCGATCTCGCGCACCAGGCGGCGGGCGAGGTCCATGCGCTTGTCGGCCAGCTCCCGGCCCCACAGGCCGCGCAGGTCCGTCTCGCAGCGGCGCATGGCGAGCTCGGCTTCGGCATCGGTCATGCTGGGCGCCTCGCGCTGCGCGAGGTCGGCCTGTTCGGCGATGTCGTTGCCGATGTAGGCCGGCAGCTGAGCATCATGCAGCCAGCCGCGCAAGGTGGCGTCGGTCTGCAGGTCCTGGGCGCTCATGTCGCGCTCGGCAAAGGTGGTGCCGTAGGGAATCTGATATTCCGCGGGCGTCTTCGGTGCGGCGAAGGTGGCGTCGTCGGCGGCCTGTTCCTCGGCCCGGCGCTCGCTCTCGGCCGCCGCGGCGGCCGGATCCGGTGCCGCCGGCTGCGGGGCTGGGGCGGCCGGGCGGCCGCTCACGTCGATGATGTCTTCGGCGGGTTCGTGCATGGTGTCTCCTTTAAGCTCAAGCGGCTTTGGGTTCGCCCGCGGCCTCGGTCAGGCGCAGGCGGTCGTTCTGTCGGCGGGCGTGGGTCTGCAGGTCGCGCAGCAGGTCGCGCTGCACGAATTCCCCCACCGTGAAAAGCCGCAAAGTGTTCGCATCGCCGAGCAGCTTGTCGGTGCGGCAAACCAACTGCTGATTGATCGCCTCGCGCAGGTCGAAGTCGCTCTCGCCGCGGCCCTCAATGTGGCGGCGCGTGAGCTTGCCCTCGATCTGCTGGCCGACGGCCTGAAACTGCCTGAAGGCGCCCGCGAAGGCTTCCAGGTGGCGCTGCATCTCGGCCGCCAGCGCCTCGCGCTGCTGCGCGAGGGCGCGGCGCTCGGCGCGCTCGGCATGCTCATGTTCCTCGAAGGCCCGGGCCGTGGCCGCCTCGATGCGCAGCTCCAGTCCGGCGGCGGCGTGGGCGAGGTCGCGTACTTCGGCCTCGGCAGCGTCGAGCTTCTTGCGGATGGCTTCGCGCCGCTTGCCGTCGTCCCTGGCGACGGCGTTCAACATCGCCTCGTTGGATTCCACCTGCAGGGCGGCGAGGCGCTGGTGCGCCGCCTCGGCCTCCTGCTCCAGCTCGCGGCGGGCGTACAGAAGGGCGTCGAGGGTTTCGGGCTCCTTCGCATCGCGCGAGAAAATCAGTTTCAAGCGTTCAAGCATTGAAGTTCCTTTCAGGATTTAACGTTTATCTTTGGGAAAGTTGGCGCGCTGCAGCTTCCAGTCGGGCGCCTGCTTGCGCAGCTCGTGGCGGCCCGCCCGATTGGCCGCCGTTGCGGCCAGGTTGGCGGCGGTCTGTGTCTCACGCGCAGCGGTGACTTGCTCGATGGTCGGCGGGGTGTCGATTGGCTTGCGGGGCATGGATAACTCCTTTCCAGAAAAGTCAGTGCAGCGGGGACGGCGGATCAACGATGCAGATGGCGAGGAACATGTACCCCGGGTCTTCGGGGTCATGACCGGCGCGCCGGATGACGGCCTCCGGGGTTTCGCCATCGCAGATGAAAGTCTTCACGATAGGCATGGACGGGCCTGCGGCTTCCTCGAGTTTTTTCAGGCGGTGTTCAAGCGAAGACACGGGCCACCTCCGCAACACGGTGAAGGATCAGCAAGACGTTCAACGGGCCCGCACACCTTGCGCGCAGCGTCTCGGCACGCTGCCGCGCCTCGGCGGCGGTTTCGTTCGCCTGCTGCTCGACGATGGCAAGCTGCGGCCCCATATCGCGCTGCTCCAAGCGGTTCAATCTGCTATCAAGACTCATGGCGCTACCTCCGGTTTTCCAATGCCGCGACGCGGCGTTCAAGTTCGACGGTCTCGTACAGCCGGCCCATGCTCGACAACATGAAGGTCAGGCGGCTGGCGTCGGCCATCGGAATGCGGCCGGTTCGCGCAGCGCGGTAAATGCGTGCCATCTCGCGCAGCACGCCGGCAGCGGAATCGAGGCGGGCAACCCGCCCATTCAGGGGGGGAGGGGTAACCTCCAACTCGCCGCCCCGCTTGCTCATTTCGACCCCTTACCCTGCGCCGTTCGGCAGTTAAGAGCAGGTTCCTGCCCGAAATGCGACGACAATGCGCTCAGTTCCTCATGCGCCAGGTAGCGCTCGACGTTTCCGCCGGCCCCCTGCAGGCGCAGGCATTCGGCGATCAGGTCGTGCTTTTTCTGCCTGAAAGCTGCGTTGCCCGCCCGCCCGGCCAACGTTTCGATGCGCGACAACAAGGTCTTCTCCAAACGCATCAGGCGGTCTCCGACGCCAGCAAGTCCGCTTGCTTCGCCCGGTGGCGCGCCTGGCGCTCGGCGTTCGTCATGGCTGTGCCGGTCGCAGGTCTGCCGCGCCCCGGCTGCGTAACGGAAATTCCCGCATCGCCGGATTTTTCGTTACTCGGTGAAATTGCGTTACATGATTTTTCGTTACTCGGGGCGCGCGCTGCTTCTTCGTCTTCGAAGCTGGGCTCTGCGATCCTGAGGTCTTCGAGGATGTCGGACAGGATGTTGCGGGCATCGAGGGCGTGCGCCTGGTAGGTCAGCCCATCACCACAGCGCCCGACTATCTCGTCGAGGTAGCAGTCGGCCGTCAGCAGGGAGAGCTTGCCCCACAGGCGCAGCAGGGCACGATCGACGCGGTATTCCGGGCAGTAGCGCGCGCTGTCTAGAAGCTCGGCCAGGTGGCGAAGGTGCAGGCGATGCAGGGCGATGGTATCGACTTTGCCGCTGCCGTCTTTCTGTTCCAGGCTGATCATGTCGCCCTCGATCTTGAAGGCGAGGGCAGGAATGTTCGTCATCATTGAAGAGTTCTCCCAGGAGGAATTGCGAAACATTGGCGCCCGGCCAAGCCAGCGTCAGCAAGTCGGGCAAGCTCGGCGGTAACCCAAAAGCCAGCGGCGCGCGCTGCTTTGGCTTTTTCAAGCGGGTGCAACTGGTAACATTCATTGTTCCCGTGGGGCGGGACAGGGAAAGCCTTGAAATCGCCCTTTACTGTCCCGTGTGCCGGGACAGGGGCGGGGGTCTCTGTCCCGTGGGGCGGGACAAGCCTGTCCCGTGTGGCGGGATGGTCGTTGCGTTTTTTCACGGTCGGCAACGGATCAAGAAAACGCCAATCGCCCGGCTGGAATGACTTGATGTCGAGCCCGGTAAAGTTCGACACGTTCAGCCAAGTCAGTGCGAAGCGATCGGGCCCCATGCGCAGGCCGCCATTGCGGGTCTTCACGATCAATCCGCGTTCCTGCAGCTCGGCTTTGCCCTTCTGGATCGCGTCATGGCTACACCAGCCGCGCCGCTTGAGCCAATCAGTTGCAAGGTGTAGCTGCCCGTTGTTGCTACCGGTGTGCTGCCGGATCAACTCGAGCAGTAGCGCCTTCGCGCGGTCACTGGCGCCGAGGAAAGCGGCACTATCCAGCAGGTCGTGTGGGATAGGCGTGTAGCTGCCGGAGACGGCCTCCTGCGGCTTGCGCTTGCGCTTGCTCATGCCGCCTTCGCCGTGAGCGTCGAGCGCGGCCGGCGCTTGGCTATGCGCCGCTCGGCAATCCACGTATCTAGCTCGCTGCGCCGATAAAATACACGCGCGCCGATCTTGTAGTAGGGAATCGCGAGACGATGCGTCGAGGCATCGAAGCAGAGCGTGCTCTCCTTCAGCCCCAAGTATTCAGCCGCCTGTTTTCTGGTGAGACGGTCCGTCTCAAAGTTCAGCTTGTCGGTCATTTGTCGCTCCTTTGCCAATCTTTGTTTGTTGTTGCGAGATTAGGTGAGCAACTAAGCGCGACCATACCCTTTAGCGTACGATTTAAAAAACTTTCTTATGCAAAACTGCCGATCCATAAAGAAAAACCCCGGCTCATGGCCGGGGTTTTGAGGGGAGAGAGGGGACTAAATTAAGTGCGGTTCGCGTCCGTACTCCGATTTTGCTCTGGCCAAATACTCCGAAAAATCTTTTTCACTTACTTCTCCATCTGACAGAGCCACAAGACACGCTAGGTAATCAGGGCCGATCATTTGATGCTCGGTCAGCTTGCTGGCGATCAATTCCACAGCTCGAATATTCTCTGGTTGCTGCATCATCTTTACCGCGCGTTGCTGCCAGGCAGCAAGCGGGTCGAGCCCCCAGTATTCGATAATGCGCACGGCTTCATCGAAGTCTTGCCAACACCCTTCAATAGCTTTTGTTGTCGCTATTCCCGACGCCACTACCGCAGCATACCCGGCGCAAAACACAAGCACTTCAATTTCCCCGCATTTTCGAGTGCCCCAACTTTCTTCGCCACTGGATGCGCCAAGAATATTGCCGTCTTGAACGATGGTCGTATTGCCGATGTAAAGATTAAACCTCACCCTCGCCAAAGCGTGCCCCGCTTCGTGTATGGCGGTTTGCCACCGCCGCTCCTGGCCGCGTTTGACTGCGGCCATGAGCTTTTGCGCCCTGGTCCTGGTGTCGCCCGCGGCCGGCTTAGGTTTTTTTGTCATGCCCCCCCTTAATTCCGGTTGCGCTGCCCTTCGTTCTGATCTTCAACCCCCGCCGGCCAGCAAATCCCGCGCCCAGAATGCCCGCGTCGCTTCGACTTCCTCGGCGGTCTGGACAGCAAGAGGGCGGAATTCCTGCGTGTATGGCACGCCGCCCTCCATGCAGAGGTGAATGAATTCGCCCAGGGCAGCCAAATAACCTTCCAGGTGCGGCCCGAGCTTCACGCCCGCGCCTTCGATTACGATCCGCGCCGCTTCGGCGGGGTCCAGCGCCCAAAAAGTGTCTCCGTCGAAACTGTCGACGGCGTTCTCGATCTTGGACAGCGCCGCCACGGCGGCGCGGGCGCCCATGCGGCGCTTGAGCGCGGAATTGCCGTTGTTTGAGCTCATGCCGTAACCTCCAACGCGTGCGGCAGGGGATTAAGCTCGTCGTCGCCAGGGCGTAGTGCCTTAACGCAGGCGGTGAGGCGGTGCGCTTCGTTCTGCGTAGTGCTCAGGATGAGATTGGCGAGCGTTTCGCCTGTGACGCTGTTCTTGTACCGATAAGCCACGTTGCGAAGCGCGACCAGCACGTTGATGGCTTCCTCGATCTCGTTGGCAACTTGCTCGGCAACTTCTGGCTTAAACTGTTCTGCAGGCATGGTGTTACCTCCTATTCAGGTTCATCGTGCTCAGAGGGCCGGGGAGTTGCCGCTCCCTGGCCTTCGCCTTTACCGGCGTCCGGCCGGCGCGGTTTTCTTCCTTGCTGCGTTCCGTTCAGTCAGCAGATAGAGCATGTACGTGTTCAGGCTCACGCCCTCGGCTTCGGCCGCCTGGGCGAGCTTGGCGTGCAGGCTCTGCGGCATCCGCAGCACCAGCCTGCCGCTGTATTCCTCGATTTTCTGTGTCTTCATGATGATACTAATCCTAGTACCAGTCGCGGAGCAATGCAAGAAGAATTTTCAGCGCCTGGGCGGCGGCAAGATCCGAGGCGGCGGCGGGTTCATCGGAGTGGGTGGGTCGTACCGCGCGACCTCCCGCTGCGTCGGTTTGCGCGGCCGCTTGGCGGCCGCTTCTTCGTCGGGCAGGGTGGAATCCCGCTTTCGCTTCGGCGGGTAGAGCAGGATGTTCAGGGAGTGCTGCCAGGGGGAAAAGCTGTCTAAAACTACCGGAAATGCTCGGTCTTTCTCTGGCATCGTTGAGCGCCCTCCCGCAGAAAAAGTATTAGACAGCGCCCACCGGTTCTCTTAAGCACTTCAAGAAGTTGGGCGCATTCCCGAGTCATACTGCTGCATCATCGGGGTGTGCTGGGGCAGGTCGGTCTGGGCGTTCATGGCAGACGGAGCGGGGAGGCGCGTATCTTAGCCGAGAATGCGCCCGGCGGCCGCGCGGACGCCTGCCGCGCCCGCCAACAACCCGGAAGGCCTTGTGGACATTCAAGAAAATCGTTCAGGCGCCGATAAGCTTCTTGATTGAAGACGGCGATCCGGTGGCTTATGATGCCGCCTGGTCAATCCCGGCTGACGTTGATGCAGGCCGGCCAGGGACGGCGTATTCCAGCGACTGACTTTTCCGCTGGGGCCGCTCCAGGGCCAGGCAGCCCGATTTTTTCCCGACCTGCCCCGCCCCCGCAGGCATACGACCCGGCGCGAACCGAAGTTCCGCGCCGGTGGATTCCATATGACCATGCAGGCGAAAGAGCAGACAATTCATGGAGTTGTTCCGGTCGAGGCGCCGGCGCGCCGGCGTTTTCTGCGTCTGACCATCAGCCGGAAATTTCTTGTCGTGTTTGCCGCCCTGGCATTCGTCGGCATTTCCAACTGGGTCGTCATCGATTCGACCCTGTCTCAGCTCCGGGGCGCGACGACCCTGGTCAATGTCATCGGCAGCATTCGCTGGACCAGCCAGCGCATCCAGCTGGATACCGCCCGGGTCGCCCAGGGGCGGACGAGCCGTGCCGCCGTCGAAGCGCTGCTGGACCGGCTCGACGAGGTGATCCGCACCCTGTCGGCGGGCGGCAGCGTGCTCGGCTTCGAGGTGCGCGAGCCGCCGCCTGCCCTGCGCCCGTCCATCGAGCCGCTGCGGCAGATATTGCACGACTACCGCGTCGACGCGCACGCGGCGCTCGACGCCATCCGGGACGGGCGCGATCCGGCCGTCGAACTGGAGATGTTGTTCGGGCATGGCAACGAAATGCTGAGCCACGCCGATGCCCTGGCGGCCGCGCTGAGCCGGCAGATCGTGGAGATCGAAAACCAGGCCGCCTTCGGCTTGTATCTCCTGGCCATCCTCGACCTGGCCATCCTCGCGGCCGCCCTGCTGGCCATCCGCGTCCAGATCGTGCAGCCGCTGCAGAAGCTGACGCTGGCCAGCCAGCGCTTCGCCAAGGGGGACTACGCCATCCGCACGAAGCTCGACTCGGCGGACGAGATCGGCGACCTGGCGCGCACTTTCGACCGCATGGCCGGCGACATCCAGCGCGACATGAGCCGGATCGCCGGCAATGTGATCGAACTCGAGAAATCGCAGGCGCTCCTGCGCAAGGTGCTGGACACCCTGCCGGTCGGCGTCTGGGTGACCGATGGCGGCGGACGGGTCATCGTGGAGAATCCGGCCGGCCAGCGCATCTGGGCCGGGGCGGAACGGTCCGCAGTGCAGGGCCGGGGAAAATACAAGGGCTGGTGGGCGGACAGCGGCAAGCGCATCGAACGCGGGGAATGGGCGCTGGAGCGCGCCATCTCCCGGGGGGAAACCTCGATCGGCGAAGCGATCAACATCCAGTGCTTCGACGGCAGCTTCAAGACCGTGCTGAATTCGGCGGCGCCGCTGGTGGGGCCGCAGGGCGAGATCGAGGGCGCCATCGTCGTCAACGAGGACATCACCGAGCGGCAGCGGGCGGCCGAGGAGCTTCGCGTCAGCAAGGAACTGTTCCAGACCACCTTCGATTCGGCGGCGGTGGGCATTACGCTGTACGACCTGACCGGGCGCTTCCTGCTGGCCAACAGCGCCTTGTGCGAGACGCTCGGCTACAGCGAGGAGGAATTGCTGCACAAGCGCCTGAAGGAGATCACCCATCCGGACGATCTGGCCAAGGCCGCCGAATTCGAGCGCCAGGTGCTGGCGGGGCAGCTCAAGCACTACGGGATCGAGTTGCGCCTATACCATCGGCAGGGACATGTCGTCTGGAGCGTGCTGTCCGTCGCCCTCGTGCTGGACCGGGAGCAGGCGCCGCTGTACTTCATCGGGCAGGTCCTCGACATCACCTCGCGCAAGACGATGGAGCAGGAACTGATCGAGTCGCGCACGCGCCTGCGCGAGCTGGCGGCCCACCACGATGCCGTCCGCGAAGAGGAGCGCAAGCGCATCGCCCTGGAGATCCACGACGAGCTCGGGCAGCTCCTGACCGCCCTGAAAATGGACATCTCCCTGCTGCGCATGCAGTCCGGGGCCGATCCGGAGGTCGGCCGGCGCACGGGCGACATGCGCGAGCTGGTGGAAAAGACCATCCGCGTGGTGCGCCAGGTGGCGAGCAACCTGCGGCCGGCGGCGCTCAACCTGGGCATCGGGCCGGCGCTGGAGTGGCTGGTCGAGGATTTCGGCCAGCGCACGGGCATCGCCTACGAGCTGAACCTCTCCGGCGGCGAGATCGACCTGGACGACACGCGGGCAACGGCCGTATTCCGCATCGTGCAGGAGTCGCTCACCAACGTGATGCGCCACGCCGACGCCGCCTCGGTCGCGGTGTCCCTGAGGCGCGACGGGGAGGCGCTGTTCCTGGAGGTCAAGGACGACGGCCGCGGCTTCGACTACGAGGCGGCAAGCCACGGCCCTTCCTTCGGCCTGCTGGGCATCCGCGAGCGGGTACGGGTGCTGGGCGGCGCGCTCACCATCGACAGCGGCGCCGGACGCGGAACCGTCGTCTCGATTCACATCCCCCGCATTTCGGAAGGACAGACATGATCCGGATACTGATTGCCGACGACCATGCCATCGTGCGCGGCGGCCTGAAGCAGATCATCGCGACCACGACGGATATCGTTGCGGCCGGCGAGGCCACCCATGGCGCCGAGGTGATCGACAAGGTCCGGCAGGCCGACCTCGACCTGCTGCTGCTGGACATGACGATGCCCGGCCTGAGCGGGGTCGACCTGGTGCGCCGGGTGCGCGGCGACAAGCCGGACCTGCCGATCCTCGTGCTGAGCATGCACAACGAAGGGCAGGTGGTGTCTCGGGCCTTGCGCGCCGGCGCCGCCGGCTACGTCACCAAGGACAGCGATCCGGCCATCCTGCTCTCCGCCATCCGGAAGGTGGCGGCCGGCGGCCGATTCATCGACCCGGCCCTGGTCGACGCCATCGTGTTCGAGGTCGGCGACAGCGACAAGGCGCCGCACGAATGCCTCTCCGACCGCGAGTTCCAGGTGCTGCAGAAGATCGTCGGCGGCGAGGCCATCGGCGAGATCGGCGCCTCGCTCAACCTGAGCGCGAAGACCATCAGCACGCACAAGATGCGGCTGATGCAGAAGCTCGGCGTGGACAACAATGCCGACCTCATCCGCTATGCCATCCGGCATGGCCTGGCGCAGGAATAGCGCCTTTCCCCCTTTTCCTCCTTGTAGGTGTTTGTCTGACATGCCGTAGGCGTATTCCGACGGCAAGGACGGTTAATGCCTAAAGCAATATCCGGCATTTCCGACTCCTGAACCCCGGGGCTGGCGTCGTTACTCCGTCTAACAGGACGGAACACGTGACGATGAGATTGCTGATAGTCGAGGATTCGCGGCCGGTGAGCGAGCGGCTGCGCGCCATCATGGCGAGCCTGCCCGGCGTGCAGGCCGAGGTGGCGGGCGATTTGCGCCAGGGCACCGAGCGCTTCCGCGAGCTGAAGCCGGAAATGGTGATCCTCGACGTCCAGCTGCCGGATGGCAGCGGACTGGACCTGCTGGAGACGATCAAGCACGAGCGGCCGGCGACCCGCGTGCTGATGTTCAGCAACTACGCGCTGTATCGCAAGCGCTGCGTGGCGGGCGGGGCGGATTACTTCTTCGACAAACCGATGGACCTGGAAAGCCTGACGGCGACCGTCAGGCGATTGGCGGAGGTGGAGGCATGACGGACAAGAATGTTCCGGCAATGGGCGAGGCGGGCCTGCCGTGGCTGCATGCGCCTGCCGTCGCGGTGCTGGGCGGGATCCTGCTGCTCGTCGCGGGGGATGGCGGCGGCATCCGCGTTGCGCTGGCGACGCTGCTGGCGGTGGCCGGCGTGGTGGCGGGCCGCTTGTCCCTGGCTGCCTGCCGGCGGCATATCCAACAAATCCTGGCGCAGGCGGAAGCGGCGCGCCAGGCCGAGGCGGCCGCCAGGGCGGCCGAACGCCGCGAAGACGGACTGGATGCGCTGTGCCGAGGCGTCCTGCCCGTCTGGGCGCGGCAGATCGATGCCGCGCGCCGGCAGACCGAGGATGCGATCACGTCGCTGTCCGGCCGCTTTGCCGGCATCGCCGAGAAGCTCGAGGCGGCCGAGGCGGCCTCGCGCGATGCCGCCGGCGGCATGGGCAGCGGCGGCATGGTGGCGACGCTGGAGGCCAGCCGGACCGAACTGGAGGCCATCAAGCGCTCACTGCACAAGGCCCTCGAGAACAAGCGGGAGATGCTGCGCGAGATCGCCTGCCTGGCGGGGTTCACCGGCGAGCTGAAGCAAATGGCGGCCGACGTCGGCAGCATCGCCGGCCAGACCAACCTGCTGGCGCTGAATGCCGCCATCGAGGCGGCAAGGGCGGGCGAGGCCGGGCGCGGCTTTGCCGTGGTTGCCGACGCCGTGCGCAAGCTGTCGACCCAATCCGGCGAGACCGGCAAGCGGATCACCGAAAAGGTCGATGCCGTCAATGCCGCGATCGCGGCCACGCTGGAGGCGGCGGACCAGACGGCGAAGCTCGACGAGACGACCATCCAGGGCGCCGATGCAGCGGTGGCGGGAATCCTCGGGCGGTTCTCCACGGCGGCGGATGCGCTGGGAACGTCGTCGCAGATCCTGCAGCGCGAAAGCACCGGCATCCGCGGCGAGGTGACCGACGTGCTCGTTTCGCTGCAGTTCCAGGACCGCGTCAGCCAGATGCTCGTGCACATCCAGAACGACCTGGAAAAGCTCGGCCAGCAGGTTGCCGCATCGAGCGGCGGGAACGCGGCCTTCGATGTCGAAGGCTGGCTGAACCAGCTGGCGAACACCTACACCATGGTCGAGCAGCACGCCGTCCATGCCGGCGGCCAGGATGCGCGGCCGCAGGAATCCGAAATCACCTTCTTCTGACAGGAGAGCAAGCATGGCAAAGACGATTCTCGTGGTGGACGACTCCAGTTCGCTGCGCCAGGTCGTGGGCATCGCCCTGAAGGGGGCGGGCTACGACGTGATCGAGGCCTGCGACGGCAAGGACGCGCTCGGCAAGATCGCCGGGCAGAAAGTGCACCTCATCATCAGCGACGTGAACATGCCGAACATGGACGGCATCACCTTCGTCAAGGAGGTGAAGAAGATCGCCGAGCACAAGTTCGTGCCGATCATCATGCTGACGACCGAATCGCAGGAAGCCAAGAAACAGGAAGGGCAGGCCGCCGGCGCCAAGGCCTGGGTGGTCAAGCCGTTCCAGCCGGCGCAGATGCTGACCGCCGTTTCCAAGCTGGTGATGCCTTGAGAACTCCTAACACAATGAAATGCGTGATGCGTTGTGCTTGGATGGCGATGGATGCTAGGCGCGGCGCGCCGCCCGCAGTCATTCTGCGGGCAAGCGCCGCAACGCCGCAGACGCGCCATCCAAGCACAACCCTTCGGGGCGTCGGCGTTTGGGCGCATCGCGTCGTTACGGCCGCTTGTCGTGGAATGACCACTGCCTGCGCGGCCGCGCCTAGCGCTGCACCCAAACGCCATAGCCGCACACGCATTTCATTGTGTTAGGAGTTCAACAGTCAGTCTGCGGAGGACGGCACATGGAGATCAACGTACAGAACACGAACGGCCGGTGCGCGGTGGCGCTCGGCGGCGAACTCACGATCTACGCTGCCGCCGAACTGAAGGAAGGCCTGATCGGCGCCGTCGGCGAATGCGCCGAAATGGAGATCAACCTTTCGGCCGTATCGGACATCGACACGGCCGGCCTGCAGGTGCTGGTGCTGGCCAAGCGCCACGCCGCCGCCGCAAACAAGACACTGCAGCTTGTCGGCCACAGCCGGCCCGTGATGGAACTGATCGAACTGTATGACATGGCGGCCCTGTTCGGCGATCCGGTGGTGATCCCGGCGCAGGAGCCGGGCCGCAACGCGAACGGAGGCAAGGCATGAATCTCGAAGCCGCACTGCAGACCTTCATCGTCGAAAGCCGCGAGCTGCTCCTGAGCATGGAGGATTCCCTGCTGGAGCTGGAGCGGCAGCCCGACGACGCCGACGCGATGAACGCCACCTTCCGCGCCATCCATACCATCAAGGGTTCGGCCGGGCTGTTCGGCCTCGACGACATCGTCCGCTTCACCCACGTCGTTGAAAGCCTGCTCGACCGCGCCCGCAACAATGAAGTGCCGGTGAACGACACCCTGACCGCGCTGATGCTCGAGTGCGGCGACCACATCGGCCATCTGGTCGGCACCGCCGCAGGCGACCAGCCGGCCGACCCGGCGGCGATGGAAGCGCGTCAGGCGGCCCTGCTCGAGCGTCTCGGCAAGTTCTCCCCGGCCGGCGTTCCCGAGGTCGCGCAGGCCGTCGAGGCGCCGGTCGAGCAGGAGGCCAGCCTGGCCCGCGACGGGAGCGAGCCGGTCGGCAACGGCGCCTGGCACATTTCCCTGCGCTTCGGCCGCGACGTCCTGCGCAACGGCATGGACCCGGCCTCGTTCCTGCGCTACCTGAGCACGCTCGGCGACGTCGTCAGCACGACGACCCTGTGCGATGCCATGCCCGCGGCCGCCGAAATGGACCCGGAATCCTGCTACCTCGGTTTCGAGATCGACCTCAGGAGCGAAGCCGGCAAGGAGACGATCGAAGGCGCCTTCGAATTCGTGCGTGAGGATTGCCAGATCCGCATCCTGCCGCCGAACAGCCGGATCGGGGAGTTCGTCCAGCTGATCGCCGCCCTGCCGGAGGACAATGACCGCATCGGCGAAATCCTGGTGGCCAGCGGCGCCGTGACGCAGGCCGAACTGGCGCATGCGCTGGCGGAGCAGCAGGAGGCGGGCGGCGGCAAGCCGCGCGTCGGCGAGATCCTCGTCGAGGAGAACGTCGTGCAGGAGGCCGTGGTCCAGGCGGCGCTCGACAAGCAGAAGCAGATCAAGGACAAGCGCGCCACCGAGAACCGCTTCGTCCGGGTCGACGCCGCCAAGCTGGAAGAGCTGATCAACCAGGTCGGCGAGATGGTGATCGCCGGCGCCTCGGCGACGCTGCTCGCCCGGCGTACCGCCGACGGCGCCCTGCACGAGGCCATGTCACTGATGGGGCGTCTGGTCGAGGAGATCCGCGACTGCGCGCTCAGCCTGCGCATGGTGGAGATCGGCGAGACCTTCAACCGCTTCCAGCGGGTCGTGCGCGACGTCAGCCGGGAGCTGGGCAAGGAGATCGCGCTTGAGATCAGCGGCGGCGAGACCGAACTGGACAAGACCGTCGTCGAGAAGATCACCGATCCGCTCACGCATCTCGTGCGCAATTCGATCGACCACGGCATCGAGCCGGCGGAGGTTCGCCTGGCGCGCGGCAAGCCGGCCAACGGCATCATCCGCCTCAACGCGTACCACGAGTCGGGCACCATCGTCATCGAGGTGGCCGACGACGGCGGCGGGCTGAACCGCGACAAGATCCTCAGCAAGGCGATCGAGAAGGGAATCGTCGCCCCGACGCAGGCACTGGCCGACCAGGAGATCTACAACCTGGTCTTCGAACCCGGCTTCTCGACCGCCGACCAGGTGACCAACCTGTCCGGCCGCGGCGTCGGCATGGATGTCGTCCGCCGCAACATCGAGGCCCTGCGCGGCAGCATCGACCTCGACAGCCGCCCCGGCGAGGGCACCACCTTCCGCATCCGCCTACCGCTGACGCTGGCCATCATCGACGGCTTCCTGATCGAGGTCGGCGAATCCTCCCTCGTCGTCCCGCTCGACATGGTGGTCGAGTGCCTCGAACTGTCCGACGCGGACAAGCAATCCGCGGAGACGCGCCGCTACCTGAACCTGCGCGGCGATGTGCTGCCGTTCATCCGCCTGCGCGAACTGCTGGCGATCGAGGGCGAGCCGGCGCGGCGGGAGAACGTCGTCGTCGTCCAGTTCGGCGGCCAGAAGGCCGGCCTGGTGGTCGACCAGCTGCTCGGGGAGTTCCAGACGGTGATCAAGCCGCTGGGGCAGGTTTTCCGCCACCTGCGCGGCATCTCGGGATCGACGATCCTGGGCAGCGGCGAAGTGGCATTGATTCTGGATGTGCCGGCACTCGTTCAGCAGGCGGCGAGCCGGGAAAACGAACAAACCGCCAGCGTCATGCAATCCGTCCGGCCAGGAATGGCCCCAACTGCAATCTTGTAAGGAGGTACCGTTATGTTTAGCAACATGAAGATAGGAGTGCGACTTGCGCTGGGCTTCGGCATCGTGGTGGCCCTCCTCGTCGCCATCGCCGTGATCGGCGTGACGCGCTTGGCCAATCTCAACGCCTCGATGGAGAACATCACGAAGAACATGTGGCCGAAGGTGCTGCTGCTGCAGGATGGCCTGGCCGGCGTCAATGAAATCGGGCTGAGCGCGCGCGACATGCTGCTGGCCGAGGACAAGGGCGGCCAGCAGCGCGCCAAGGAGCGCATCCTCGCGGCGCGCGTCAGCATCGCCAAGGCCTGGGATACGCTCAAGCCGACCCTCAACCAGCCCAAGGGCAAGGAGATGTTCGAGCAGATCCTGCAGGCACGCGAGCGCTACATCGGCACGCAGAACCAGATCATCAAGTTCGTCGAGGACGGCAAGGTCGAGGAAGGCCGCGCCTTCCTGGATTCCGGCTTCCGCCCGGCGGCGACCGAGTACCGCCTGCGGGTCAACGACCTCGTCAAGTTCCAGGGCGATCTGATGACCGAACTCGGCGAAGCTGCTTCGGCGGAATACCAGCAGGCGCGCACGCTGACCATGTCGATGGCCATCGCCGCCTTCCTGTTTGCCTTCGGCATCGCCTTCTGGATCGTGCGCAGCATCACCCGTCCGCTGAACGAGGCCGTGGCCGTCGCCAACCGGTTGGCCGAGGGCGACATGGCGGTTCGCATCGAAGTCACCTCGCGCGACGAGACCGGCAAGCTGCTGGAGGCGATGAAGAACATGGTCGAGAAGCTCTCGCAGATCATCACCGAGGTGCGCAGCGCGGCGGACAACCTGTCGAGCGCCTCGGAAGAGGTCAGCGCGACGGCGCAATCGCTCAGCCAGGGCTCGAGCGAGCAGGCCGCCAGCGTCGAGGAGACCAGCGCCTCGATCGAGCAGATGAGCGCCTCGATCAGCCAGAACACCGAGAATGCCAAGGTCACCGACGGCATGGCCTCGAAGGCCGCCAAGGAGGCCGGCGAGGGCGGCGAAGCGGTCGGCCAGACCGTCACGGCGATGAAGAGCATCGCCGAGAAGATCGGCATCATCGACGACATCGCCTACCAGACCAACCTGCTGGCGCTGAATGCCGCCATCGAGGCGGCGCGTGCCGGCGAGCATGGCAAGGGCTTCGCCGTCGTGGCGGCCGAGGTGAGGAAGCTCGCCGAGCGCAGCCAGGTCGCCGCCCAGGAAATCGGCGAGGTCGCCAAGGGCAGCGTCGCCCTGGCCGAGAAGGCCGGCAAGCTGCTCGACGAGATCGTGCCGTCGATCCGCAAGACCTCCGACCTGGTGCAGGAGATCACCGCCGCCTCCGAGGAGCAGTCCGCCGGCGTCGGCCAGATCAACACCGCCATGAGCCAGCTCAACCAGACCACGCAGCAGAACGCCTCCGCCTCGGAGGAGCTCGCGGCGACGGCCGAGGAGATGAGCAGCCAGGCCGAGCAGCTGCAGCAGACGATGTCCTTCTTCAAGACGGGCAACGCGCCGGCCGGCCGCGCCGTGGCGGCGCGCAAGGAGGGCGGCAAGCTGAAGTCCAAGATCGCCCATATCAAGGACAGCGGCGCGCGACTCGCCTCCAGCCTGGCCGAGCCGGTTCCCGGCGAAGCCGAGTTCGTCAAGTTCTAGGAGACGGCCATGGGTGCTTTGGTCAAGGCCGGACAGCAGCTGCCTGAGGAGCAGCAGGCAGCTGCCGAGCAACAGCAGTACCTGACCTTCGTGCTGGGCGGCGAGATGTTCGCCATCGGCATTCTCTGCGTGAAGGAGATCATCGAATACGGCGACCTCACGGTGGTGCCGATGATGCCGGAGTGCATTCGCGGGGTCATCAACCTGCGCGGCGCAGTGGTGCCGGTGGTCGACCTGGCCTGCCGCTTCGGCCGGCGATCGACGGATCTCACCCGCCGCACCTGCATCGTCATCGTGGAGGTGGAAGGCGAGGGCGAACGGCAGGACATCGGCGTGATCGTCGATGCGGTGAGCGAGGTGCTGGAAATCCAGGGCAGCCAGATCGAGCCGGCGCCTGCGTTCGGCGCCCGCATCCGCACCGACTTCATCCACGGCATGGGCAAGCTCGACGGCAAGTTCGTCATCATCCTGAACGTCAACAAGGTGTTGTCGCTCGACGACCTGGCGCTGCTCGGCCAGATGGCCGGGCAGGAATCGATGGACGCCCTGACGGCGGCCGCCTGAGCATGCGGATGGACGAGGGCGGACGATGACGACGGCTGCAGCGGAGCGGCAGGAGGCGGGCTACCGCCTCCTCGACAGCGAGTTCACCCAGTTCCAGGGCCTGTTGTACCGCCTGGCCGGCATCAGCCTGTCGCCGGCCAAGAAGGCCCTGGTCTGCGGCCGGCTGGCCAAGCGCATCAAGCACCACCGGCTCGACAGCTACGGCGACTATTTCCAGCTGCTCACCAGCGGCCGCGAGCCGCAGGAGCTGCAGATCGCCATCGACCTGCTCACCACCAACGAAACCTATTTTTTCCGCGAGCCGAAGCATTTCGAGTTCCTGCGCTCGCGCATCCTGCCGGCGCGGCGGCCCGGCAGCGCCTTCCGCGTCTGGAGTGCGGCCTGCTCGAGCGGCGAGGAGCCCTACAGCATCGCCATGCTGCTGGCCGATTGCCTGCGCGAAGCGCCCTGGGAGATCGTCGCGTCGGACATCAGCACGCGCGTCCTGGAGCGGGCCCGGAACGGGCATTACGCGATGGAGCGGGCCGAGCACATTCCGCAGGAGTATCTCCGCACCTTTTGTCTGAAAGGCGTCGGACGCCAGGAGGGCACCTTCATGATCGACAAGCGGTTGCGGAGCAAGATCGACTTCAGGCAGGTCAACCTGAACGAGCAGCTGCCCCGGCTGGGCGAGTTCGACGTGGTCTTCCTGCGCAACGTGATGATCTATTTCGACGTCGAGACCAAGCGCAAGGTGGTGCAGCGCCTGATGGCGGCGATCAAGCCGGGCGGCCACCTCCTGATCGGCCATTCCGAAAGCCTGAACGGGGTGAACGACGAACTGCAAGTGGTGGCGCCTTCCATCTACCGCAAGCCATGAGAAAGCCGTCCCATGTCATCGAGGTGTTCCTGCAGCCGGGCGAGTGGTACTTCGGCGACCGGCAGACGCGCATGCGCACGCTGCTCGGCTCCTGCGTCTCGATCACGCTGTGGCATCCGGATCTGCTGATCGGCGGCATGTGCCATTACATGCTGCCGGAACGCGCCGCCCGCCGCCAGTCCGGCCCGGACGGAAAATACGCCGACGAGGCTTTCTGGCTGCTGCTGCGCGAAATCGAGAAAAGCGGCACGGCGCTGCATGAATACGAGGTGAAGATGTTCGGCGGCGGCAACATGTTCCCGTCCCAGAAACGCTGCCGGCAGGACCACATCGGCCAGAAGAACGCCGCCTTCGGCAGGCAGCTGCTGCAGAGCCACGGCGTGCGGGCGAAAGCGTCCGACCTGGGCGGCATCGGCCATCGCACGGTGGTCTTCGACCTCTGGAGCGGGCATGTCTGGGTGAAGAAGTTTACGCAGAACGTGGCTGCGGCGTGCACGGACTGCGAAATTCGCGATGCATGCTTCGATCCCGGCCGGGGCGAAGCTGTGCGGGGAGCGGTGAATGCTTAAGGTCGGTTCCAAGGTAGGCGTCTTCATCGTCGACGATTCGGCGGTGGTGCGCCAGGTCGTCTCCGAGGTGCTCGGCGGCGATCCCGGCATGGAGATCGTCGGCGTCGCCTCGGATCCGATCTTCGCCCTCGACAAGATGAACAAGCGCTGGCCGGACGTGATCGTCCTCGACATCGAAATGCCGCGCATGGACGGCATCACCTTCCTGAAGAAGATCATGGCCGAGCGCCCGACGCCGGTGGTGATCTGCTCTTCGCTCACCGAGAAGGGCGCCGAGACGACCATGGAGGCGCTGGCCGCCGGCGCCATCGGCGTGGTGACCAAGCCGGGCATCGGCGTGCGGCGCTTCCTGATGGAGGATTCGGCCGCCGAGCTGGTGCATGCCGTCAAGGCAGCCGCCAGCGCCCGGGTCAGGCGGAGCAACGGCGGCACGCCCGCCGCCGCCCCGGTTGCGCCAAAGCTCAATGCGGACGCGATTCTGCCCAAGGCGGAGCATGCGCTGAAACAGACGACCGAACGCATCATCGCCATCGGCACATCGACCGGCGGCACGCAGGCGCTGGAGGTGGTGCTGACCGGCCTGCCGCGCACGGCGCCCGGCATCGTCGTCGTCCAGCACATGCCGGAAAAATTCACCGCTTCCTTTGCCGCACGCCTGAATTCCCTGTCGCAGATGGAAGTGCGCGAGGCGCAGAACAACGACCGCGTCGTCCCCGGACGGGCGCTGATCGCCCCGGGCGGCCGCCACATGCTGCTCAAGCGCAGCGGCGCGCAGTACTACGTCGAGGTGGTCGACGGCCCGCTGGTCAATCGCCACCGGCCTTCGGTGGACGTGCTGTTCCGCTCGGTGGCGAAGTTCGCCGGCAAGAACGCCATGGGCGTCATCATGACCGGCATGGGCGACGACGGTGCGCGCGGCCTGAAGGAAATGCACGATGCCGGTGCCTACACCGTGGCGCAGGACGAGGCGAGCAGCGTCGTCTACGGCATGCCGAAAGAGGCGGTCAAGCTCGGCGCGGCCGACCGCAGCCTGGCCCTCGGCCAGATCTCCGGCGAGATCGTTCGTTTCGCCTGAAAGCGGTGGCAACGCGAAGACTTCTATGGCAAGCGATTGAATCCATACGGTATAAGGATTATGATCGCCTTGCAGTGCGGCAATAACAAGACAAGCCGCTTTGCTCTGACGCCGTCGCTCAAGCGTAGCCCCGGTTCCCGCGCGCGGATCGCGACCGCATATCGTCTTGTCGATTCGGTACATTTCCCTGCCCAGAACCAGCAGGCCATACCGCTGTTCCATGCGACTGTTCGCGAGGGAGGCGCTCCGTGAGCCTATTGGTGCAAGACTGCTCGGCTTTGTCCGGGCAAGGCCTGAGCCGGGTTTTGCTGTGTCGACTTTTGCGGCCGACGCTCGGCAAGAAATTCTTCCTGATCTTTGCCTTCCTGGCGTTGACCGGCCTGGCCAACTGGCATCTCGTCGACACGGCCATGTCGAACACGCGGGGCATCGCCGCCGTGATAAACGTGACCGGCAGCCTGCGCTGGCTGAGTCAGCGCATCCATGCCGAGACGGCGCGGTTTGTTCATGGGGACACGCGGGATCGCGGGCCCATCGACGCCTATCTGGGCCGGCTGGACGAAGCGATTCACTCCCTGGAATATGGCGGCAGGGCGCAGGGCGTCGAGATCGCAGCCCTGCCCGATGCCCTGGCGGCGGATATCGCCCTGATCGGCCAGACCGCCGCCCGCCTGCGCAGGCTGACCGACCAGACGCTGTCCGAGGAGAAGGGCGGCAAGGATGCCAGGACGCTGCTGAACGAGCTGTACCGGGCCGGAACGTCGATTCTGGAGCGGGCGGACGCGATTGCCGCATCCCTTACATTGGAATCCGACAAGGCAGAGCAGCAAGCCAGGGAAAATCTTGTCAAGCTCGGCTTGCTGGACCTGTTGTTGCTGATTACGGTCCTGCTGGCCATACGCCTGCGGATCGTCGGCCCGTTGCGGCAGTTGGCGTCGGCCAGCGCGTCTTTTGCCGGCGGGCAGCGCGACACGCGCAGCGGCTTTCGCTCGCTCGACGAGATCGGCCAGCTCGCCTCGGCCTTCGACGGCATGGCAGACCAGATTGCGCTCGACTTTCGCCAAATGGCCGCCGATGCGCAGGAACTCCGGAAGCGCGAGGAGGTGTTGCGCAAATTTTCCCTGGCAGTCGAGCATAGCCCGGTGTCGGTGATAATCGCCGATGCGGAGGGCAATATCGAATACGTCAATGCGAAATTTTCGGAAACCACCGGCTACGCGCGGGAAGAGGTCATCGGCCGCCCACCCGCCATCCTGAGGTCCGGCCAGGAGCCGGAGGTGGTTTTCGACGAGATTTGGCGCACTCTCCGATCCGGCCGGCAATGGCGCGGCGAACTGTTGAGCCGGAAAAAGGGTGGCGAGCCGTTCTGGGAGAGCGTCAGCATCTCCCCCCTTCAGGACGAACAAGGCAGGATCACCCATTTCGTCGGCGTCAACAAGGATGTCACCGAGCGCAAGCAGGCCGAAGCGGAGATTGTCAGGCAGAACGCCGTATTGGAGTACCGGGTGGCCGAGCGCACGCGGCAGCTCAGCGAATCGAACCGGGAGCTTGAAGCCTTCAGTTATTCCGTCGCCCACGACCTGCGTGCGCCGCTGCGCGGCATCAACGGCTTTGCCAGCCTGGTGGCGGATAACTGCGCGGGTTGCTCCAAAACGGAATCCCTCGACCATCTGGCCCGCATCCGCAGCGCGACCCTGCGCATGGGCAACCTGATCGACGATCTGCTCGACCTCTCCCGTGTGGTGCGCAGGGAAATCCGCCGCGAACGGCTCGACCTGGGCATGGTGGCGCGTTCGATTCTCGATGCACTGGCGCACGCGCAGCCGGCCCGGCAAGTGCAGGTCTCCATTGAGAACGGTCTGCTGGCGGATGGCGATGCGACGCTCTTGCAGGATGTCCTGGAAAACCTGCTCGGCAACGCCTGGAAGTTCACGGCGAAGCGCGACATGGCGCACATCGCGGTCGGCTGCCGCGATGAGCGCGGCGAACGCGTATTTTTCGTGCGCGACAACGGCGCCGGCTTCGACATGAAGTACGTCGACAAGCTGTTCGGCCCCTTCCAGCGGCTGCACGGGCCGCAGGAATTCGAGGGGACCGGCATCGGCCTTGCAATGGTCCGGCGCATCGTTACCCTGCATGGCGGCCGCGTCTGGGCGGAATCCGAATTGGGGGAGGGCGCCACATTCCATTTCACGCTGGATTCCGGAAAGCCCCAATCGAGCCCCCGATCGGATTTGCCCCATTCCCGTCCGGCCTGAGGCAACCGGGACCCTGCTTGGAAAAGTCAGTCCCGCCAGTACGGCGCGGCAGCGAGCCCTTTTGTCTTTACCCGCTTGTTGCGGGAATGAGGACAAAGTCACAACTTCGCCCAGGGGAAGATGATAAGCTTCGACAAATTGATGTTTGTCAACAATGAATTAATAAAGCCTGAAACATTCGAAGGGTATCCAGTCGGAGGAGCGATGTTGATGAATCACCGGAAAAGCCAGGAGTCTGGCGGCGACAAGGATTTTGCCGTTGACCTGCCGCGTCGCGTTTTTCGCCGCATAAAGCGGCATGCGCCGCTGCCGTCCGGCCAGCCAAGCAAGGAAGAGCTGACGAAGAAGTTGCAGCGTTTCGACCTGTTCTCCAAGCTTCCGGCGCGTGTCCTCGCCGAACTGGTGTCTGCTGCGAAGGTTCAGGCCTTCCGCGCCGGCGAATACATCTGGCACCACAACGAGGCGGATCGGCGCGTGCTGTTCATCGAGCAGGGTTTCGTCAAGGCGGCGCGCCGCAACCGCGAGGGGGTCAGCCGCACCTACGGCCTTTACGGCCCGGGCGACTCGATGGGCATTTTCGCCATCTGGGCGGGCATGAAGTACCCGACCGATGCGGTCGCCATGAACGACGGCATGACGGGGATTTTCATCGACACGGACGCGATGCTGAAGTTCGCCGAGAAATACCCGCGCCTGGCCGGGCCGCTGCGCATCGAGATCGGGCACTTTACCGAGGCATTCATCCGCAAGATCGAGATCGTCAGCGCCGGCACCGTGCCGCAGCGCCTGGCGGTGCTGATGACCATGCTGATCGACCGCTACGGCGTGGACAAGAAGGGCAGCAAGGCGCGCCTGCCGATCACCCTGACCCTGGAGCAGATCAGCGAGATCGTCGGTGTCCGCCTGGAGACCGTGGCGCGCATCCTGAGCGGCTGGAAGAAGGATGGCTGGCTGACGATCGATGCCAACGGCTGCCACTTCACGCGCCTGGACAAGGTGCGCGAACTGCTTCCCGATTAGCGGCTATCGGGTATTCGACTGCGCCGGAAAGGCGTCGAGGTCGATCTTCGGCTGCGGTTTCCAGCCTTTCTTGCGGTGCTCCGCCACCACCGTGGTGAAAATCCCCCCGCGCACGTAGAACCTTGCCGTCAGGCGCATGTAGCGCGGCCGGGTCGCCCTGGCCAGGTCGTCGAGGATGCGGTTGGTGACGGCCTCGTGGAAGGCACCCTCGTTGCGGAACGACCAGACGTAGAGCTTCAGGCTCTTCAGTTCGACGCAGGTCCGGTCCGGGATGTAATCGAGCACCAGGGTGGCGAAATCCGGTTGCCCGGTCTTCGGGCAGAGACAGGTGAATTCCGGAATTTCCATGTGAATCAGGTAGTCCCGCGCCGGCTCAGGATTGGGGAAGGTTTCAAGGCTTTTCGAAGGTTTGGAAGGCATGCCGGTGGGTTCGGAGTGAGTGGCGAAGATGGTATTATAAGCACCCAAACCCCTGCGGCGCGGCATCCATTTCGCGACGTTCCCCAACAAAAACAGAGCCTTCTGAAGACGTGCGTTTAACCAAGCTGAAACTTGCCGGGTTCAAGACCTTCGTCGACCCGACCTCCGTCCTGACGCCGGGCCAACTCGTGGGCGTGGTCGGCCCCAACGGCTGCGGCAAATCCAACGTGATCGACGCCGTGCGCTGGGTGCTCGGCGAGTCCAAGGCCACCGCCCTGCGCGGCGAGTCCATGCAGGACGTCATCTTCAACGGCTCCGGACAGCGCAAGCCCGTCGGCCGCGCCAGCGTCGAGCTGCATTTCGACAATTCCCAGGGCCGCGCCAGCGGCCAGTGGTCGCAGTATGCCGAGATCGCCGTCAAGCGCGTGCTCGACCGCGACGGCGAGTCGTCCTACTACATCAACAATATGCACGTGCGCCGGCGCGACGTGATCGACCTTTTCATGGGCACAGGCCTGGGTCCGCGCGCCTACGCCATCATCGAGCAGGGCATGATCTCGCGCATCATCGAGGCCAAGCCGGAGGAGCTGCGCTTCTTCCTCGAGGAGGCGGCCGGGGTCACCAAGTACAAGGAGCGCCGCCGCGAGACGGAGAACCGCCTCTCCGACGCCCGCGAGAACCTCGCCCGGGTCGAGGACATCCGCAACGAGCTGGGCAACCAGATCGTCAAGCTGGAGGGACAGGCCGAGGTGGCCAGGCAGTACCGCGAACTGCATGAGCAGCTGACGCGCCGGCAGAACCTGCTCTGGCTCTACAAGCGCAACGAAGCGCGCGACCAGCGCGAGAAGCTGGCGCGCAACGTCGAGCAGTCCGTCACCAGGCTGGAGGCCGAGACGGCCAGCCTGCGCGACCTGGAAGCCCGCGTCGAGACGGCGCGCAGCGCCCACTATGCGGCCAGCGATGCGCTGCATGGCGCGCAAAGCGAGATGTTCGCCGCCAATGCCGAGGTGGCGCGGCTGGAATCCGAACTCAACCACCTGCGCGACCTGCGCCAGAAGGTCGAGTCGCGCCTCGCCCAGCTCGAATCCGAGGACAGCCACTGGCGCGGCCAGTCGGAAACGCTCGACCGCGACGAAGCGCGCTGGAAGGAGCTTCTGGAAAATGCCGCGCAGCGCGTGCAGGGTGCCGCGGTGCGCCACGCCGAGGCCGCGGCCCGCCTGCCCGAGGCGGAGAGCGCCCTCAAGGCGGCCGAGGAAACGGCCCAGGCCCTGCGCCGGGAACTCGCCCAGGCCGAGCAGGGCCTGCGCGTCGAGGAAGCGCACAAGAGCCACGCCGACAAGACGCTCGACGCGCTGGGCCAGCGCCGCGGCCGGCTGGAAGCCGAGCGCGGCCAGATCGAGCAGCCCGACAAGGCGGCGCTGGCTGCCCTGCAGGCCCGCGTCGCCGAACTCAACACGCAAGTCGAGGCCAGGCGCAGCCGCGTCGAGGAACTGCAGCGGCGCCTGCCCGAGCACGAGGCGCAGCGCCGCGAGGCGGCCGAAACCCAGACCAGCGCGCAAAAGCGCCTGACCGAGGCGCGCGCCCGCCGCGACGCCCTCAGGCAGCTGCAGAGCCGTGTCCAGCAGGAAGGCAAGCTGGGCGACTGGCTGAAGCGCCACGGCCTCGATTCCGCCGAGCCGATCTGGTCCAGCCTGAAGGTCGAGCCCGGCTGGGAAACGGCGCTGGAGGCTGTGCTGCGCGAACGCCTCGGCGCGCTCGCCGGCGTCGACCAGCCGACCGCGGAGCGCGTGCTGGCCGATCCGCCGCCGGCGACCCTGGCGCTGGTCTTCGCCGGCGACGTCGCCACGGCCGGCGAGACCGCCGGCCTCGATGCCGACACGCCGCTGCGCGACAAGGTCCGCTGCAGCGACCCGCGCTGGGAGGCCGCCCTGACCGAGTGGCTGGCCGGCGTCTATGTGGCGAACGACCTGGCCGGATTGGCGGCACGCCGCGCCAGCCTGCCCGGCGGCCGCCTGTGGGTGAGCCAGGCCGGCCACGTCGTCTCGCGCCACAGCTTCGTGCTCTATGTCCCCGAGGCGCGCACCCATGGCGTCATCGAGCGCCAGCGCGAGATCGAGCAGCTGGACGCCGAATGCATCGGACTCGAGGACGAGGCGCAAATTGCCGCGGCGACGCTGACGGCGGCCGAGTCCGGCCTGGCCGAACATCGCGGCCACCTTGCCGAAGCGCAGCGCGAGGCGCAGGAGCTGCAGCAGTCGGCGCATGCCGCCCAGGTCGAAGCGGTCAAGCTGGGCGAGGCGGTGCAGCGCTACGAGGCCCGCATTGCGCAGATCGATGCCGACCTGAATGAAATCAACACCGGCGAGGAAACCGAGCGCAGCCGTCGCCAGCTGGCCGACGGCGAGGTGGCGCGACTGACTTCCGTCGTGCTGGAACTGCGCGCCAGGCTGGAGGCGGCAATCGAGGAAAGCCACAAGCGCGATGCCGCCCTGCGCGAACAGCGCACCGTCGAACAGGCGCTTTCGCGCGAACTGCAGGAGTCGCGCTTTGCCGAGCGCGAGTGCGCCGGAAAACTGGAGGAGATCGGCCGCTCGCGCGAAGTCGCGCGGGAGCAGGTCGAGCGCATCGCCAGCGAGACGGCGGCACGCCGCCAGGAGAGCGAATCCATCAGCGAGGGCGCGACCGAGCGGCAGCTGCAGGAGGCGCTGGCCGCGCGCCAGGGGCGCGAGAGCACGCTGGCGAGCCACCGCGACGCGCTGGAAGGCGCCGCCGCCGAGCTGCGCCAGCTCGAGGAAGCGCGCCTGAAGACCGAGCAGGGCCTGAACCCGCTGCGCGACCGCATCGGCGACCTGCGCCTGAAGGAGCAGGCTGCCCAGCTGAACGAGGAGCAGTATGCGGCCCGTCTCGCCGAGGCCAACGCCAACGAGGAGGAACTGGCGCCGGAGCTGACGCGCGAGGTGAAGGAGCCGCTGCTGGCCGGCGACATCGCGCGCCTCGGCGCCGAGATCGAGACGCTCGGCCCGGTGAACCTCGCCGCCCTCGACGAACTGAACACCTCGCGCGAACGCAAGGGCTTCCTCGACAGCCAGTCCGAGGACCTGACCCAGGCCATCAACACGCTGGAAGACGCCATCCGCCGCATCGACCGCGAGACGCGCGAGCAGCTGCAGGACACCTACAACAACGTGAACCGCCAGTTCGGCATCCTCTTCCCGCAGCTCTTCGGCGGCGGCGAGGCCAGGCTGATCCTGACCGGCGAAGAGATCCTCGACTCCGGCATCCAGGTCATGGCGCAGCCGCCCGGCAAGAAGAACAGCACCATCCACCTGCTTTCCGGCGGCGAGAAGGCGCTGACCGCGATCGCCCTGGTGTTCTCGATGTTCCAGCTCAATCCGGCGCCGTTCTGCATGCTCGACGAGGTCGATGCGCCGCTCGACGACAGCAACACCGAGCGCTTCTGCGAGATGGTCAAGCGCATGTCGGCGCAGACGCAGTTCCTCTTCATCACGCACAACAAGATCACCATGGAGATGGCGCGCCAGCTGGTCGGCGTCACGATGCAGGAGCAGGGCGTCTCGCGCGTCGTCGAGGTGGACATCGAGGAAGCGCTGCGCATGAGCGACGAAGCCGTGCCGGCCTGAGCGGGGGTACAGACATGAGCGACCTGCAACTCTCACTCATCGGCCTGGGCGTCGTCCTGGTGGGCGGCGTCTTCGCCTACAACAAATGGCAGGAGCGCAAGCACCGCATGCTGGCCGACCGGGTTTTCCGCGGCGACCATCCCGATGTCCTGCTCGGCCGGAAGCAGGCCGAGCCTCCCGGGTCCGACGAGGCGGCCGTGGAACGCCTCGAACCCGGCATCCAGCCGGCACAGGGCGAGATGGGCGGGCCGATGGGCGCAGCGCCCGGCAGCGAAGCGCCGGCCGAGCTGCAAGGCATGCAGGTTGCGGCGGAGCCGCCGGAGGATCTGGCCGATCCGGCCATCGATTGCATCGTCCGCTTCGAGTCGGCCGAACCGATCGGCGGGCCCTATCTGTGGCAGGCCCAGCACCAGGCCATGGGCAAACTGACCCGGCCGCTCACCTGGTGCGGACTCAACGAGCGCACCGGCACCTGGGAGCGGCTGACCGCCAATGGCGCCGGCGATTACCGCCGCTTGCGTGCGGCGCTGCAATTGGCCGACCGCCGCGGCCCGTTGACGGATTCCGAGCTGACCGTTTTCTTCAACGGCGTGCAGCGGCTCGCCGACGAATTCCTTGCCGTGGCCGACCTGCCGGTTCGCAACGACGTGCTGGCGCGCGCGGCCGAGATCGATCGCTTCTGCGCCGGCGTCGACATCCAGATCGGCGTCAATGTCGTCGCCAGCAGCGCGCCGTTCGCCGGCACCAAGCTGCGCGGGCTCGCCGAGGCGGCGGGCATGGTCCTGCGCGAGGACGGCATGTTCCACGCCGACGACGACAACGGCACCACGCTCTACACCCTCTCCAACCTCGAGGCGGCGCCGTTTGCCGCCGAGGAACTGAAGTCGTTCGCCACCCACGGCATCACGCTCACCCTGGACGTGCCGCGCGTCCTCGGCGGCCCGCGGGTCTACGACCGCATGATCGTGCTGGCCAAGCAGTTCGCCATCAGCCTGGGCGGCACGCTGGTCGACGACAACCGCGCGCCCCTGCCCGACAGCGCGCTGGCCCTCATCCACGACAAGATCGTCGAGATCGAGCAGCGCATGGCAGGGCAGGGCCTGACCGCCGGCGGAACGCAGGCGCTGCGCCTCTTCTCCTGACCGCCATGCCGGCGACGCGCGAAGCCGCCGAGAGGGCCGAGGCGCTGCGCGCCGAGATCGAGCGGCACAATTACGCCTACTACGTGCTCGATGCGCCGACCGTGCCGGACGCCGAGTACGACCGCCTGTTCCGCGAGCTGCAGGCGCTGGAAGCGCAATACCCGGAATTGCAAACGTCCGATTCGCCGACCCTGCGCGTCGGTGGCCGTCCGCTGCCGGAGTTTGCCCCGGTGCGCCATGCCGTGCCGATGCTCTCCATCAAGACGGAGACGGATACGGGGCCGGAAGGGGCGCGAAGCTTCGATGCCCGCGTGCGGCGCGTCCTCGGGCTTGAAGAGGGCGCCCCGCCGGTGGAATACGCTGCCGAGCTGAAATTCGACGGTCTCGCCGTCAGCCTGCGCTATGAGGACGGTGTGCTGGTGCGGGCGGCGACGCGCGGCGATGGCGAGACGGGCGAGGATGTGACCCAGAATGTGCGCACCATCCGCCGCATTCCGCTGCGTCTGCGCGGCGCGGTACCGTCCGTGCTGGAGGTGCGCGGCGAGGTCTTCATGAGCCGGCCCGACTTCGAACGCTACAACGCGCGCCAGCGCGCACTCGGCAAGCCAACGCTGGTGAATCCGCGCAACGGCGCCGCCGGCAGCATCCGCCAGCTCGACCCGAAGATGGCCGCCGAGCGGCCCCTGTCCTTTTACGCCTACGGCGTGGGGGAGACGCGCGGCTGGCAGCTGCCGGCCAGCCATGGCGGGGTGCTCGATGCGCTGGAGGCCTTCGGCATCCCGGTGTGCGAGCACCGCGTCGTGGCGCACGGCGCGGAGGAGCTGATCGGCTTTCACGCGTGCATCCTTGCCCTGCGCGACACCCTGCCTTTCGACATCGACGGCGTGGTGTACAAGGTGAATGCCCTGGTCCTGCAGGAGCGGCTCGGCTTCGTCAGCCGCGAGCCGCGCTGGGCGGTGGCCCACAAGTACCCGGCGCAGGAGGAGATGACGCAGGTGCTGGGCATCGAGGTGCAGGTCGGCCGCACCGGCGCGATCACCCCGGTGGCGCGCCTGGCGCCGGTGTTCGTCGGCGGCGTCACCGTCACAAATGCCACGCTCCACAACGAGGACGAGGTGCGGCGCAAGGACGTGCGCATCGGCGATACCGCGATCGTGCGCCGCGCCGGCGACGTGATTCCGGAAGTGGTCGCCGTCGTGAAGGAGAAGCGTAGCGGCAGCGAGGTTCCCTTCGTCATGCCGACGACCTGTCCGGTGTGCGGCTCGGTCATCCAGCGCCTGCCCGACGAGGCCGTGGCGCGCTGCACCGGCGGCCTCTACTGCCCAGCCCAGCGCAAGCAGGCCGTCCTCCATTTCGCCTCGCGCCGTGCGCTCGACATCGAGGGGCTGGGAGAAAAACTGGTCGACCAGCTTGTCGAACGGCAAATGGTGGAAACCGTCGCGGATTTATACGATCCGCTGCGCATCAATGCCGAGGCGCTCTCGGGACTGGAGCGCATGGGCGGGAAATCGGCGCAGAATGTCGTCGAGGCCGTCGAGCGCTCGAAGGACACCACCCTGGCGCGGCTGATCTACGCCCTAGGCATCCGCAACGTCGGCGAAGCGACCGCCAAGGATCTGGCGCGGCATTTCGGCAGCATCGAAGCGCTGATGGGCGCCGGCGTCGAGGAACTGCAGCGCGTGCCCGATGTCGGCCCGGTGGTGGCCGAGAGCATCGCCGGCTTCTTCGCCGAGTCGCACAACCGCGAGGTCATCGCCCGCCTGCAGCAGGCCGGCGTGCACGGCAAGGCGGAGGCGCGGTCGGCGGCGCCGCGCGCCGTGCTGCAGGGACTGACTTTCGTCCTGACCGGCACGCTGCCGCAACTGACGCGCGAGGAGGCCGGCGCGCTGATCGAGGCGGCAGGCGGCAAGGTCAGCGGTTCCGTTTCCAAGAAGACCGATTATGTCGTCGCCGGCGAGGAAGCCGGCTCGAAGCTGGACAAGGCTCGCACGCTGGGCGTTCCCGTCATCGACGAGGACGGACTGCGGCAGTTGCTGGAATCGTAGGTCGGCCTTCAGGCCGACGGCAGTTGTCGGGCTGAAGCCCGCCCTACAGGAGAAGCCAAAGCATGAAAAAGATCACCAAGGCCGTTTTCCCCGTCGCCGGCATGGGCAGCCGCTTCCTGCCCGCCACCAAGGCCAGCCCGAAGGAGATGATGCCGGTCGTCGACAAGCCGCTCATCCAGTACGCAGTGGAGGAGGCGGTGGCCGCCGGCATCACCGACATGGTCTTCATCACCGGCCGCAACAAGCGCGCCATCGAGGACCACTTCGACAAGGCCTACGAGATGGAGAGCGAACTCGAGGCGCGGGGCAAGCACGAGCTGCTGCGGCTGGTGCAGGACACCGTCCCGTCCCACATCAACTGCATCTACATCCGCCAGGCCGAGCCGCTCGGCCTGGGGCATGCCGTACTGTGTGCCGCCCCGGTGGTGGGCGACGAGCCCTTTGCCGTGCTGCTGGCCGACGACCTGATCGATGCCGATCCGCCGGTGCTGCGGCAGATGGTGGAGGCGTTCGGCAAGCATGAAAGCTCCCTCCTCGGCGTGCAGAACGTGCCCTTCAGCGATACCGGCGCCTATGGCATCGTCAGCGTCGAGCCGGATCGGCACGGCCTGCAGAACGTGGCGGCCATCGTCGAGAAGCCGGCGCCGGAGAAGGCCCCGTCGAATCTAGCCGTGATCGGCCGCTATGTCCTGACGCCGCGCATCTTCCATCATTTGCGCCAGGTGCAGGCCGGCGCGGGCGGAGAGATCCAGTTGACCGATGCCATCGCTGCGCTGATCGAGGAGGAGCCCGTGCTGGCCTTCCCCTTCCATGGCGTCCGCTACGACTGCGGCTCCAAGCTGGGCTACCTCAAGGCGACCATCGCCTATGGCCGCAAGCATCCTGAAGTCGGCCAGGCCTTTACCGAGTACCTTGCCAGCCTGAACGTCGGGGGGCGCGCCTGATGCTTTCCGCGGAGGAGGCGCAGCGGATTTTCGACGAAGCCGAGCTGGTCGTCTCCGAGCAGGACGCGGCGGCGGCGGTGCGCCGCGTCGCCGGCGAAATCGCCGCGGTAATGCAGAGCAGTCATCCGCTCGTCCTGTCGGTGATGGGCGGCGCGGTGATCTTCACCGGCCAGCTGCTGCCGCTGCTGGATTTCCCGCTGGAATTCGACTACCTGCACGTGACCCGCTACGGCGACACCACCACCGGCGGCGAGCTGTCCTGGATCGTTGCGCCGCGCGCAGCGATTGCCGGCCGCACGGTGCTGGTGGTGGACGACATTCTCGATGAAGGCATCACGCTGGCGGCGGTGAAGCGGCGCCTGCTCGAGCAGGGCGCGAAGGACTGCCGCATCGCCGTCTTCGCCGACAAGGAACTCGGCCGCGACAAGCCGGTGGCGGCGGACTTCGTCGGCGTACGCCTGCCGAATCGCTACGTCTTCGGCTTCGGCATGGACGTCAAGGGCGCCTGGCGCAACCTGCCGGCGGTGTATGCGGTGAAGGGTCTGTGACACGGAGGCCGCGCAGCGGCTGAACCACCGTCACCCCTTCCCGCGGGGAAGGGGTTGGGGGATGGGGGGGTCAGGCGGCCTCGCGGCCGGCGCGGCGGCGCTCGTGTTCCTTCAGGTGGCGCTTGCGCAGGCGGATTGACTTCGGCGTGATCTCGACCAGTTCGTCGTCGGCGATGAACTCGACGGCGGACTCCAGGGTGATCTGGATCGGCGGCACCAGCATGATGGCCTCGTCCTTGCCGGAGGCGCGCACGTTGGTGAGCTGCTTGGTCTTGACGGGGTTCACCACCAGATCGTTGTCGCGGCTGTTGATGCCGATGATCATGCCCTCGTACACCGGCTCGCCGGGGGTGACGAACATGCGGCCGCGCTCCTGCAGCTTCCACAGGGCGTAGGCGACGGCCTCGCCCTGTTCGGCGGAGATCAGCACGCCGTTCCTGCGCTCGGCGATGTCGCCCTTCACCGGCGCGTAGTCGTCGAAGACGTGGCTCATGATGCCGGTGCCGCGCGTCATGGTGAGGAATTCCGACTGGAAGCCGATCAGGCCGCGCGCCGGGATGCGGTACTCGAGGCGCACGCGGCCCTTGCCGTCCGGCTGCATGTCCTGCAGGTCGCCGCGGCGCTCGCCGAGCGCCTGCATGACGGCACCCTGGTGGGATTCCTCGCAGTCGACCGTCAGCATCTCGTAGGGCTCGCACTTCTCGCCGTCGATCTCCTTCAGCACCACGCGCGGGCGCGAGACGGCCAGCTCGTAGCCCTCGCGGCGCATGTTCTCGAGCAGGATGGTGAGATGCAGCTCGCCGCGGCCGGAGACGAGGAAGATGTCGGCGTCCGGCGTGTCCTCGACGCGCAGGGCGACGTTGCTCAGCAGCTCGCGGGCGAGGCGCTCGCGCAGCTGGCGACTGGTGACGAACTTGCCTTCCTTGCCGGCGAAGGGCGAGGTGTTGACCTGGAAGTTCATGGTCAGCGTCGGCTCGTCCACCGTCAGCAGCGGCAGGGCCTCGGGCTGCTCCGGATCGCAGATCGTCACGCCGATGCCGACTTCCTCGATGCCGTTGATGAGCACGATGTCGCCGGCCTCGGCGACGTCGGTCAGCACGCGCTCGAGGCCGCGGAACACCTGCACCTGGTTGACGCGCGCCTTGATGGGCTCATCGTCCTCGGGGCCGTTCATCAGCAGCACGTTCTGCAGCGGGCCGAGGCGGCCGCGCGTGATGCGGCCGATGCCGATGCGGCCGACGTAGCTGGAATAGTCGAGCGAGCAGATGCGCAGCTGCAGCGGACCCTCGGCATCCACCTTCGGCTGCGGCACGTGCCTGAGGATGGCCTCGAAGAGCGGGCGCATGTCGGTGCCGGGCTTGTCCGCTTCCAGCATGGCGTAGCCGTTCAGGGCAGAGGCGAAGACCACCGGGAAGTCGAGCTGCTCCTCGGTGGCGCCGAGCTTGTCGAAGAGGTCGAAGGTGTGGTTGATGACCCAGTCCGGGCGCGCGCCGGGACGGTCGATCTTGTTGATGACGACGATGGGCTTCAGGCCCAGTGCCAGCGCCTTGCGCGTGACGAAGCGCGTCTGCGGCATCGGGCCCTCGACGGCGTCCACCAGCAGCAGCACGCCGTCGACCATCGACAGCACGCGCTCGACTTCGCCGCCGAAGTCGGCGTGGCCCGGGGTGTCGACGATGTTGATGTGGGTGCCTTCGAACTCGATGGCGCAGTTCTTCGCCAGGATGGTGATGCCGCGCTCCTTTTCCAGGTCGTTGGAATCCATGACCCGTTCCGCCACCTGCTGGTGGGCGGCGAAGGTGCCGGACTGCTTGAGGAGCTGGTCGACGAGGGTGGTCTTGCCGTGGTCGACGTGGGCGATGATGGCGATGTTGCGAATGGCGCGTGTCATTGTGCGGTGCGGCAATAAAAAAGTCCGGCAGTATAACACCTTAGCGCATCCCGGCTAAGCCCCATGCTAGAATTATCCACAATCGCCATTTTGATAAATACATTTAAAACAAATGCTTGCAATCATCGGAGGCAGTGGACTGACCCAACTGGCGAATTTGGCCGTCGAAAGGCGCGAAGTTGTGCGCACCCCCTACGGTGAGCCGTCCGGCCCGCTCACCTTCGGACGGCTCTGCGACAGGCCGGCCGTGTTCATCGCCCGCCATGGTTATGGCCATACCATCCCGCCGCATGAGGTGAATTATTGCGCCAACCTGTGGGCGCTGAAGCAGGCGGGTGCCACCAGCATCGTTTCGATCGCCTCGGTGGGTAGCATTCGCGCCGACCTCGGCCCCGGCAACATCGTCATTCCTCACCAGATCATCGACTACACCTGGGGCCGCAAGGCCACCTTTCACGAAGGCGGCGACACGCCGGTGGTGCATATCGACTTCACCCAGCCCTACGATCCGGAACTCCGCCAGGTGCTGCTGGAAGCGGCGCGCGACGCCGGCCAGACGGTGACCGACGGCAGCGTCTACGCGGCAATGCAGGGTCCGCGCCTGGAGACGGCGGCGGAGATCGATCGCCTGGAACGGGACGGCGCCGACATCGTCGGCATGACCGGCATGCCGGAGGCCGCCCTGGCGCGCGAACTCGAGCTGCCTTATGCCGCCATCACCGTGGTGTCCAACCACGCCGCCGGGCGCGGCGACAGCAAGCTGGGCATCCAGTTCGCCGCCCTGGAGGACATCCTGCGGGAATCGATGGAACGGGTGCGCCGCATCATCGAGATGATCTGCATCGAGGCGCGATGATCCGGGACATTCTTCGCATGGGCGACCCGCGCCTGTTGGAAAAGGCGCGTCCGGTGGAGTTCTTCGGCACGCCGGAATTGCGCGCGCTGGTCGCCGACATGCAGGACACCATGCGCGCCGCCAATGGCGCCGGGCTGGCGGCGCCGCAGATCGGCGTCGACCTGCGCGTGGTGATCTTCGGCTTCGAGTTGAACCCGCGTTATCCGCAAGCCGAGCCGGTACCGTTTACCGTTCTCGTCAATCCCGTGCTGACGCCGCTCTCCGACGAACTCGAGGAGGGCTGGGAGGGCTGTCTGTCGGTGCCGGGACTGCGCGGCATGGTGCCGCGCTGGACACGCCTGCGCTACAGCGGCTTCGATGCCGATGGCGGGCCGATTGCGCGCGAGGCGGCGGGCTTTCATGCCCGCGTCGTGCAGCACGAGTGCGACCACCTGGACGGCATCCTCTACCCGATGCGCATTCGCGATTTCACGCGGTTCGGCTACACCGACGTCCTCTTCCCGGACGCCGACATCCCGGAAGACTGATCAGGCTTGCTGCAGAAGGGTGCGGTCCGCCTCGCGCAGCCGGCGCGAGAGGATGCGCGAGATGTTGCGGAAGATCTTGGCGCTCACCACCGGGTTCTTCCAGCAGGCGCTTTCCGGGATGCGGATCAGCACGCAATCCGCGGTGGCGGTGACGGAAGCCGAGCGCGGATCCTTGTCCACCAGCGACATTTCGCCGAAGCTGTCTCCCGAGCCGAGCGCCGCCAGTTCGCTGGCTTGCCCGCCGCGGCCCTTCTTGGCGACCGTCGCGGCACCCTCCATCATGACGTACATGAAATGGCCGGTACTGCCCTCGTTGAGGATGGCGTCGCCCGGGGCGAAGGTGCACTTTTCGGCGTTGGCGAGGAGGTCGATCAGCTCCTGCTGGCTGAGTTCGGCAAAGACCGGCACGCGGTCGATCAGCCTGGACATGATCCGCTGCAGATCCTGAAAGGTGAAGGCCTCCTTGACCCAGGTGCCCATGTCCGTCCCGCGGGTCAGAGGAAGATGCAGGACTCGAGGTGTCCGGCAAGTTCCTTGTCGGTGGACTTGGTGTAGTCCTTCTCGAAACGATCCGAGACGAGATTGGCAGTCGGTCCGTCGAGTTTCTCGTTGAGCATCCCCATGAAGGCCGGGGGGGCGACCAGGATCAGGCGCTCGACCTGGCCGCTGCTGCGGCCATGGTTCAGTTCGCGCGCCAGTTCCTGGGCGAAGTGGCGGGCCTCGTTGGTCTTCGGGTCGGTCTTCGGCTGGCTGGCACGATGGCCGTTGCCCGGGCTGTGCATCTGGCCGGGCCGGTCGCTGACGAGGTCGGAGGCTTTCTCGCGGCTCTCCGGGTGTTTCATGTCCTTGACGAGGACGAGCCCCTTCTTGGGGCCGGTATTGGCATAGAGCTTGGCTTGGCTGGCGTTGGCGACAAGAATCCAGGTGGTGGCCATGTAGGTACTCCCTTGAAGATGCTAGACTTATTCCGAACGACTGAATGCAACGTTTTCAGTTTGTCACAAATCCGTCCTCATGGCGACAAGCCGGCAGGCGGCAGCCAGAGGCGTCCGAGGGCAAAAAGCAGCCATGTTTCTTTTCAGCAAAGACGAAGATTCACCCCGCATCAAGCAGTTGCGGACATTGTCGCTGTTTTCAACCCTGAGCCCGCGCGAACTGAAGACGGTCGATGGCTTGCTGCACGAGCGCAGCTTTCTCAAGGACGAGGTGATCTTCGACCAGGGCGAAGAGGGGCAGGCGCTCTACATCATCGAGTCCGGCAAGGTGCTGATCTGCCGGCAGGGCCAGGCAACGGGCGGCAAGATCGCCGAACTGGGCGAGGGACGCCTCTTCGGCGAACTGGCGCTGCTCGACAATTCGCCGCGCGCCGCGCAGGCCCGCGCCGCGGAGAATTGCACCCTGGCGGTGCTGTTCCGCGCCGACTTCCTCGGCCTGCTGGAGACCCACGCCGTCATTGCCTCGAAGATCTCCCTGCAGTTGGCGCGCCACATCGGCCAGCGCCTGCGCGAGACCGTCACCGCCCCGGGGAGCCAGTCGGAATGAACCGCAGTTCGGGGCCGGTCGTCTGGATCGGCATCATCGCGTCGACCTGCCTGCTGCTGCTCCTCTTCAAGAAGATCCTCTGGCTGGTGGTGCCCTTCCTGCTGGCGCTGATCATCTACTATTTCCTGCAGCCGGCGACGCACCGCCTGGTGCTCAACGGCTTCCATCGCAAGACCGCTGCCGCCATCACCGGCGGCGGCTTCATCGTGCTGCTGCTGGTCTGCGCCGCCCTGCTGTTTCCCTGGGTCAGTTCGCACGCCGTCAGTTGGCAGGCCTCCCTGGCGCGCTACGTCGAGGGCGGCAGCCTGCTGCTGCAGAAGACCATGGACGGACTGGAGGCGCAGTTCGATTTTCTCGAGCGGGCCAGCCTGAGCCGCAACGTCAGCGAGCAGATCGCCGCCTTCACCGAAACCTTTGCCCAGCGCTATCTGGCCGACTTCGTCGTCACGCTGGCCGCCTGGCTGCCCGCGCTGCTGCTGGCGCCCTTCCTCGCCTTTTTCTTCCTGCGCGACGGGCGCCGCTTCACCCGGTTCATCGCCAACGCCGTGCCCAACGCCTTCTTCGAGCGCACGCTCTACCTGATGCACGAGATGGACAAGACGGCGCGCGCCTATTTCCAGGGCCTGATCAGCCTGACCATCCTCGACACCATCGCGCTCGCCATCGGCCTGTGGGCGATCGGCCTGTCGGGACCGCTGATGCTCGGCCTGGTCTGCGCCGTGCTGGCCTGGATCCCCTATGTCGGCTCCATCCTCGGCTGCCTGCTGGTGGTGCTGGTGGCGGCGACGGACTTTCCGCTCGATCCGGGGATGGCCTACGGCGCCATCGTCGTCTTCATCCTGGTGCGGCTGCTCGACGACTTCGTCTTCATGCCGCTCACCATTGGACGCAGCCTGCGCATGCATCCCCTGCTTACGGTGCTGATGATTTTCGTCGGCGGCGCGGTGGCCGGCGTGGCCGGCCTCATGCTGGTGCTGCCCCTGCTCGGCATCGCCATGGTGGTGGGCGAGACGGTCGGCATGATCGTCACCGATCCGCGCCTGCAGGCGCGTCATGCCTACGCCAGGCGGCTCAAGGCGCAGCAGGCGGCGGCGGACCTTCAGGCCTGATTGCGCATGCGGTCGGCGCGGCCGGCCGAAGCCTCATGGCGCTTCGCGCGCAGCGCATCGTCCTTCATGCGCCGTTCGATCGCTTCCCTCATGCTGGGTTTGCAAGGGGGCATCGCCGCAATTCCGAAAGTCTCAGGCTGTCCGTGCCGGCAGGGTGACGCGTGCGATCAGTCCGCCGCCCTCTCGCGGCAGCAGGTCGAAGCGGCCGCCATGGCCCTTTGCGACGCGATCGACGATGGCCAGGCCGAGGCCGGCCCCGGATGCGCCGGTTCTGGCCGCATCGAGGCGCGTAAAGGGCTGCTTGAGGCGTTCGATTTCCTCTTGCGGAATGCCGGGTCCGCGGTCCATGACGTCCAGCACGACACTCGCCCCCTCGCGCCGCGTCGCGACCTCGACCGCGCTGGCCTCGCCGCCATGGTGCAGGGCATTGTTGATCAGGTTGCCGGCAAGGCGGAGCAGGGCCAGCGGGCGCAGCATGAACGGAGGCAGTTCGGCCAATCGCAGGTCGATGCGGGCGCCCCGCCGCTGCAGCGGTGCGACGACATGGACGATCACGGCATTCAGGTCCGTCGGCTCCGCCGGCTCGCCCTCCGTGTCGCGGGCGTAGTCGAGGAACTGGCCGATGATCTGGTCCATTTCGTCGATGTCGGCAGCGATGCCTTCCCGCGCGGTTTCGTCGGCGGCCATCTCGGCAGCCAGGCGCAGCCGGGTGAGCGGGGTGCGCAGGTCGTGAGAGATGCCGGCGAGGATGAGCGCGCGGTCCTCGTCCAGCCGGGTAAGGTCGCTCGACATCCGGTTGAAGGCGTGCGTCACGCTGCGGATCTCGTCGGGGCCGGTTTCGGCCAGCGGGGCGGGGCGGCGGCCGAGGCCGATGTCGTGCGCGGCGCCGGCCAGCGCCTTGAGCGGCCGCGTGACCCGGAACATGATGAGGTAGGCGCCGGCCAGGGCCAGCAGGAGGGCGGCCGCGCCCCAGCCCAGCCATTGCAGGGGAACGTTGCGCTCGACGCGCTCGCGCGGCAGCATCAGCCAGTACTCGTCGCCGCCATCGATGCGGAAACTGACCCAGAAGCCGGCCTTGCCGTCGCGGTTGCGCGTCATGCGCGTGTCGGCGCCCAACTGCCGGCGCACCTCGGTGGCGACCAGCTGGAGGAACTGCGAGCGCTCCGGCAGCGGCGCGACCACCTCGTTGTCCTCGACCGGGTAGATGCGGATGCCCTCGCGGTCCGACAGTTCCAGCAGCAGTTCGCGCCGCTTGTCGGGCTGCGCGGTGACGAGGGCGCTGCGCGTGAGGTTGACGACGCTGACCACCATCTGGGCGAGTTGCCGCGCGCGCGGCTCGCGTTCAAGGCTGTTGAAGATCGCCGCCCAGGCCGCCACGGCCAGGATCATGAGCGCGGCAAGCAGGAGGAAGGTGCGCCAGAGGAGGGTCTGCGGCAGCAATTTCATTGCTGCTTGCCGTCGGGGACGAACACGTAGCCGTATCCCCAGACGGTCTGGATGTAGCGCGGCTTGGCGGGGTCGTCCTCGACCAGCTTGCGCAGGCGCGAGACCTGCACGTCGATGGCGCGGTCGAAGACCTCGTATTCGCGGCCGCGCGCCAGTTCCATCAGCTTGTCGCGCGAAAGCGGCTGGCGCGGGTGCTGCAGCAACACCTTGAGCACGGCGAACTCGCCGGTGGTCAGGGCGTGTTCCTTGCCCTTGCGCGTCAGGATCCGCGTGGCGAGGTTGACGCTGACCGAGCCGAAGCTGACTTCGCCTTCCTCGGTCGCGGGTGCGCCGGCGGGCAGCGGCGCGGCGCGCCGGCGCAGAACGGCATGGATGCGCGCCACCAGCTCGCGCGGATTGAAGGGTTTCGGCAGGTAGTCGTCGGCACCCATTTCCAGGCCGACGATGCGGTCGACGTCGTCGCCCTTGGCGGTAAGCATGATGATGGGCGTTTCGTCCTTGCTTCCGCGCAGGCGGCGGCAGACCGATAGACCGTCCTCGCCGGGCATCATCAGGTCGAGCACGATCAGGTCATGGCGTTCGCGCGCCAGCGCCTTGTCCATGGCGGCGGCGCCATCCACGCCCTTCACGGCGAAGCCCTGCTCGTCGAGGTAGCGCTGGAGCAGGTTCCGCAGCCGCTGGTCGTCGTCCACGACGAGAATCTTCTGTCTGTTTTCAGGCATGGGCGAATCCTACCGTCAGTGTCCCTGCCTTTCCAGTCGGAGCGATCGACTTGGTAAGAACGTGTTGCGGTCAGGCAGGCATGAAACAAAATTTTACAAACTGCGGGGAATCGATCACAGGCGGCTTACAGGAGCCGCCTACGATGCCTCCAGTGCCCGTGCGATCGGGTGCCGGGAGCGGGACGGGGAGACCGGAAGCCAACCCTCGTCGATCGGCGCCCCCGACCGCAGCCTTAACAGGCCGGGCCGGCACATTTAGAATGAACGGCATGAGAACCGGCAACGGCAGGCGAAACATGCTGTGCATGCCTGCGATGAAAGGATGAGTGCGTGAAGCAACTGGTTTTGATCGCGGGAGTTTTCGTGGCGCTGGCGGCGAGCGTGCCGGCCCTGGCCCAGCCGGGCGGCCGCGAGCGCGCCTGGGGCGCCGAGCGGCCGCAGCAGCGCGACTACCGTCCGGATGAGGACAGGCAGCGCCGACAGCAGGAGCGCATGTCGGGCGAGCAGGGCCGCGCCGGACGCCTCACGCCGGAAGAACGCCTACAATTGCGCCGGGATATCCGCGAGCATGGACGGGATGTCTATCGGGACCGCCCGAAACGTTTCTAGAGGATTGCCATGAAAGCCGCCGTCCGCCTGATGTATATCTCATTGCTTGCAGTCCTATCCATGCCGCCTTCTTCCCTGGCCGCCGGGACACCCAGGGATGGCGCCCCGCCCCAGGCCGGCGCCGAGAAAGGCCCGGGATCGCAACAGAAAATGAAGGAGCGCGTGCTGGAGCACATCGATGCCAAGATCAAAATCCTGCAAAAGGCGCGGTCGTGCGTCCGTGCCGCATCCGACATGGCGGCCATGGCCGTCTGCCATGCGCAGGAACGGAAACAGATGAAGGATCTGCGGGACAAGGACCGCCAGGCGATCCAGGCCGGGAAGGGCTGACGTCAGGGCCAGGGCCGGGAAGCAGGACGCGCAATTCGTCGGGGGAGACGCCATGGACATGAAGCAGGTCAACGCCGGCAAGCTGCGCGCCATCGGCTACGATGCCAACGGCCGCATCCTGCGCGTCGAGTTCGACGACCGCAAGCTGGTCGAGTATGCCGGCGTGCCGCAGGAAACCTGGCGGCGCCTGAGCACCTCGGGGTCGATGTGGAGCTATTTCCGCGACAACGTCGAGGATGAGTATGCGGCGCGGCGCGTGAAGTAGCAGGCTTGTCCTTGATTCGGGCGCCATCGGACGCGTTCGACGTTGCGGCGCAGGCTAACATCGGCGCAGCCGATGTTAAGCGCCGAAATCGCGGCCGGAGCCACAACGTCGAGGATGAGTATGCGGCGCGGCGCGTCAGGTAATTCCCCTGTGGAGCCTGACGGCGTCGGGTAAAATCCCGCACGTGAAGCTCCTCGCCCTCGAATCCTCCACCGATCTTTTCACCGCTGCGCTTTTCCTCGACGGCCGCGTCGTCGAGCGGGAAGGCGCGCGCGGGCTTCCGCATTCGGAAATCGCCCTGCCGCTGGTGCAGGCCCTGCTGGACGGCCAGGGTACGGCACTGGCCGAGCTGGACGGCATCGCCTTCGGTGCCGGGCCAGGGGCGTTCACCGGCCTGCGGCTCGCCTGCAGCATGGCGCAGGGACTGGCCGTTGGCGCCGGCCTGCCCGTCCTCGGCATCGCCAGCCTTGAAGCCCTGGCGCTGGGCGCGGGCGATGGCCTGGTGTATGCCAGCGTCGATGCACGCATGAACGAGGTCTACAGCGCCGCCTACCGGGTTTGCGGAGCGTCCATCGAGACGGTCGTGGCGCCTGTGGTGACCGCGCCGTCGCAGGCGCCGCTGCCGCCGGGAGAGGGCTGGCTCGGCTGCGGCAGCGGTTTTGCCGCCTATGGCGCGGCGCTCGCCGCGCGGCTGGGCCTGTCGATGGTTCGCGTGGACGGCCTGGCGCGTCCGCGCGCCGGCGACCTGCTGCGGCTGGCCGCGCCGCGATTCGCGCGGGGCGAAGGCGCCGATGCCGCGCTGGCCGCGCCCTTGTACGTGCGCGACAAGGTGGCGCAGACGACCGTCGAGCGTCTCGCCGCGGGGGGTAAGGCGTGAGCGCCGTCTTGAGAAGCGTGCCGAATTTCGAGCCGATGCAGCCGGAGGACATCGGTGCCGTGCTGGCCGTCGAGCAGAGTGCCTATCCCTTCCCGTGGTCGCGCGCCAATTTCGCCGACTCCCTGACATCCGGCTACAGCGCCTGGTGCTGCCGGATCGAAGGCGAGCTGGTCGGCTATGCGGTCATGATGCTGGTGCTCGACGAGGCGCACCTTCTCAACATCACGGTGGCGCCCGACTGGCAGCGGCACGGCTATGGCCTGCTCATCATGCATCACCTCTTCGGCCTGGCGCGCACGCACGGGGCCAAACGCATGTTCCTCGAGGTGCGGCCCTCCAACGTGTCCGGGCAGGGCCTGTACAACAGCCTGGGATTCGAGACGATCGGCCGGCGGCGCGGCTACTATCCGGCCGGGGAAGGACGGGAGGACGCCGTGGTGATGGCACTGACTTTATGAGCAGGCGGGAGAGCATCCTGAGGGAAATGGGCCTTGCGCCGCTGTGGCGGCTGCGGGACAAGCCCGCCGCAGAGGCGGAAATGCCGGCGGAAACCGCGCCGGCCGCCGCTTCGGCGGGGGACGAGCGGACACTGCGCATTGCCGCCATGGGCTGGGACGAACTGAAGGACGCGGTAGCCGGCTGCCGCGACTGCCGCCTGTGCGAGCGGCGCAAGCAGGCGGTGCTCGGCGTCGGCGACGTCGACGCCGACTGGCTCTTCGTCGGCGAGGGTCCGGGCGCAGAGGAGGACGAGAAGGGCGAGCCCTTCGTCGGCCAGGCCGGCAAGCTGCTCGACGCCATGCTGGCGGCGATCGGCCTGCAGCGCGGCCGCAAGGTGTACATCGGCAATGCAGTGAAATGCCGCCCGCCCGGCAACCGCACGCCCGAGGCGGAGGAGACGGCCGCCTGCTTCCCCTACCTGCAGCGGCAGATCGCGCTGATCCGGCCGAAGCTGATCGTCGCACTCGGCAAGCCGGCGGCGGAGACGCTGCTCAACGCCGAGGTCAAGGTCGGTGCCGCGCGCGGCCGGCTGTTCGACTACCGCGGCATCCCGCTCATCGTCACCTACCACCCGGCCTACCTGCTGCGCAACCTGACGGACAAGGCGAAGGCCTGGGAGGATCTCTGCTTCGCGCGGCGCACCATGAAGGGACTGGACGATGTCGGCGGGTAAGGAAGGCTCGGTGCGCGCCATCCTCTACGCCCTCGGCGCCAACTTCGGCATCGCCGTATCCAAGTTCGGCGCCGCCTGGTGGACGAACTCCGGCTCGATGCTGGCCGAGGCGATCCACTCGACGGCCGATTGCGTGAACCAGATCCTGCTGCTGCTCGGCATGAAGGAGGCGACGCGGCCCGAAAGCATCGACCATCCCCTGGGTCATCATCGCGTCACCTATTTCTGGTCGATGATCGTCGCGCTGCTGCTGTTCTTCATGGGCGGCGCCTTCTCGGTCTACGAGGGCGTCGAGCGGCTGCGCCATCCGCACCCGCTGGAAAACGGACTGGTGGCGCTGCTCGTGCTCGGCGTCGCCGTCGTGCTGGAGGCCTTTTCGCTGGCCGGCGCCATGCGCGAAATCCGCAAGGTGGCGCGCGGCAAGCCCTTCCTGCGCTGGTTCCGCGAGACGCGCGAATCCGAGCTGATGGTGGTGGCGGGCGAGGATATCGCCGCCCTGGCGGGACTGACTTTGGCCTTTTGCGCCGTCGCCGCCGCGCTGGCCACCGGCAACCCGCTGTGGGATGCGCTCGGCACGATCGGCGTCGGCGTGGTGCTGATGGTCATCGCCGTGCTGGTGATGGTCGAGGTGAAGGGGCTCATCGTCGGCGAGTCCGCCTCGCCCGAACTGCGCGCGGATATCCAGCGCTTCGTTGCCGCGCAGCCCGAGGTGGCCGAGGTGCTCAACGTCATCACGCTGGCCTGGGGCGACAAGGTGGTGATCGCCGTCAAGGCGCGCATGGCGGAGGCGGAGCGCATCAGCGGCGCGCAGCTGGTCGGTCGCATCAATGCCGTCGAGGCGCGCATGCAGGAGCGCTTCCCCGCGGCGAAATGGGTATTCTTCGAACCGGACGTCCGTTGAGCGCCTTGAAACCGGCGCCGCAGCCCTCAACTTAAACCCGCACCACAACCGAAGGAGACCGCGATGCGCCTCAAGCTACTTGCCCTGCTGGCCCTGGCCGCCAGCCTGCTGTCCGGCTGCGGCTACAACCAGATCCAGACGACCGACGAGCAGGTCACGGCCGCCTGGTCCGAGGTGCTCAACCAGTACAAGCGCCGCGCCGATCTGATCCCCAACCTGGTGCAGATCGTGCAGGGCTATGCCGCGCACGAGAAGGAGGTGCTGACCCGGGTCACCGAGGCGCGCGCGCAGGTGGCCGGCATCAAGGCGACGCCGGAGCTGGTCAACGATCCCCAGGCCTTCGCCCAATTCCAGGCTGCCCAGGCCCAGCTCTCCGGCGCGCTGTCGCGCCTGCTGGTGGTGGTGGAGAATTATCCGAACCTGAAGGCCGATGCCAGCTTCCGCGACCTGCAGGCGCAGGTGGAAGGGACGGAGAACCGCATTACCGTCGCCCGCAACCGCTACATCAAGGCGGTGCAGGAGTACAACACCACGGTGCGCGTCTTTCCCAGCAACCTGACCGCCATGCTGTTCGGCTACAAGACCAAGGCCAACTTCACGGTCGAGGACGAGAAGGCGCTGTCGACGCCGCCTGCCATCAAGTTCGACGGCGGCGCCAAGCCGGGTGCGGCTGCCGGCAAGCCGGCAGGCAGCGCCCTTTCGGCCGGCTATTGAGCCTGCATGGGTTTCGCCGCGCGGCTGCTGCTTGCGCTCTGGCTGCCGTTCGCCGGCGCCCTGGCGGCGGATGACCTCGTTGCCGTGCCGCCGCTCAAGGCGCGGGTCACCGACCTTGCCGGCACCTTGAGCAGCGACCAGGTAGCGGCGCTGGAAGCCGACCTGGCCCAGTTCGAGAAAAGCCGCGGCAGCCAGATCGCCATCCTGCTGCTTCCCTCCACGAAGCCGGAATCCATCGAAGCCTACGGCATTCGCGTCGCCGATGCCTGGAAGATCGGGCGGCAGGGCGTCGACGACGGCGTCATCGTGCTCGTCGCCCGCGACGACCGCGCCCTGCGCATCGAAGTCGGCCGGGGCCTGGAGGGGGCGCTGCCCGATGCCTTGGCGAAGCGCATCATCGAGGAAACCATGCTGCCGCGCTTCAGGGCTGGCGATTATTTCGGCGGCTTGCAGGACGGCGTGTCGCAGATCAAGGCCACCATCGCCGGCGAGCCGCTGCCGCCGCCCCGGAGACGCGCGCAGGGTGCTGCCGCCGGTTCCTGGGAGGACCTCCTGCCGCTGGCGATGCTGTTCGTGTTCGTCGGCGGCGGCCTCCTGCGAGCCCTCTTCGGCAGGCTGCTCGGCGGCGCGCTGGCGGGCGGCGTGGCCTTCCTCGGCGGCTGGCTGCTGCTCGGCAGCGCATCGGTCGCGCTGGTGATTGCCCTGGTCGTGTTCTTTCTGACGCTGTCGGGCATCGCCGGTGCGCGCGGCCTGCGCGGTTACGGAGGGCGGGGCGGGTCCGGCGGCGGCTTCTCCGGGGGCGGGGGCGGATTCGGCGGCGGCGGGGCATCGGGACGATGGTGAGCCTTTCACGCCTGCTGCGGCATCTGCTGACGCCGGACTGGCGGGTGCGCCAGTGCTTTCCTGCGCGGGTCATGCAGGCGGTGGAGGCGTCCATCGCCGCCTCCGAAACGCGCCATGCCGGCGAGATCCGCTTCGCCGTCGAGGCCGGCCTGCCGCTCGCCTCGCTATTGCATGGAGAGACGGCCCGGCTGCGTGCCGTCGAGGCGTTTTCCCGGCTGCGCGTGTGGGACACCGAGAACAACAGCGGCGTCCTGATCTATGTTCAGCTGGTCGACCGCAAGGTGGAAATCCTCGCCGATCGCGGCATCAGCGCCCTGGTGCCGCAGGCCGAGTGGGACGCCGTCTGCCGCCGCCTCGAGGAGAGCTACCGCAAGGGGGATTTCGAGCAGGGGACGATTGCCGCCATCGAGGAAATCGGTGTCCGCCTGGCGCGGCACTTCCCGCCGCTCGGGGCCAACCCGAACGAACTGCCCGACCGGCCGGCGATTCTCTGATCAGTGGTGCGCGTTGACGTTTTTTGCGGCAGCGAGGAGCTGCTGCAGTTCCTCGCCGTGCTCGCGCATGTTGCGGCGATGCCAGAAGCCGACCAGCAGCATGGTCAGGCTGACGAAGACGCCGAACAGGATGATCACCACGTAGATCGACAGGTCCAGATAGACCAGCAGGGCGTACAGGCCGAGCATGACGAGGATGCTGGTGTTCTCGTTGAAGTTCTGCACGGCGATGGAATGGCCGGCGCCCATCAGGATGTGGCCGCGATGCTGCAGCAGGGCATTCATCGGCACGACGAAGAATCCGGCCATGGCGCCGACCGCCACCATCATCACCAGCGCCACCGGCAGGCCGGTGACGAAGACCATGCCCATCACGACGATGCCCATGGCGATGCCGACCGGCAATACCTTCACCGACTTGTCCAGTGAAACGGCCTTTGCGGCGATGACCGCGCCGGCGGCGATGCCGAGCGCCACCACGCCCTGGAGGACGGTGGCCTTGTCGAGCGGCAGGCCGAGCGCCTTGTCGGCCCACTTCAGCACGATGAACTGCAGGGTGGCGCCGGCGCCCCAGAACAGGGTGGTGACGGCGAGCGAGATCTGGCCCAGCTTGTCGCGCCAGAGCAGGCGTACGCAGTGCCAGAACTCGCGCATGAGGTACATCGGGTTCCTGTGCAGCGGCTTGTGGTCGACGCCGGTATCCGGGATGTAGAAATTGAAGACGGCGGCGATCAGATAGAGCAGGGAGATCACCAGCATCGCCACTTCAGCGGGCGTGTCGACCGGGGTTTCGATGCCCGGCAGGTCGATGGTCAGGAGATAGCCGCTCACCGTCGGGTTGATCAGCACGCCGCCCAGCACCGTGCCGAGGATGATGGCGGCCACCGTCAGGCCCTCGATCCAGCCGTTGGCGACGACCAGCTTGTCGTGCGGCAGGTACTCGGTGAGGATGCCGTATTTCGCCGGCGAGTAGGCGGCTGCGCCGAGGCCGACGATGGCATACGAGAGCAGCACGTAGTAGTGAATCGGGATGCCGAGAAGGTCCAGATTCGGCACCGTCGACACCAGCAGCAGGAAGCAGCCGGCGATCTTGATGGTGTTGCTGATCAACATGACGCGGCCCTTGGCCATCGAGTCGGCGAAGGCGCCGACGAAGGCCGCCAGGGCGACGTAGGAGACGGTGAAAAACAGTTTCAGCAGCGGCTCGTACTGGGCCGGCGAATGGATGTCCCGCAGCATGGCGATGGCGGCGATCAGCAGGGCGTTGTCCGCCAGCGCAGAGAAGAACTGCGCCGCCATGATGATGTAGAAGCCGAGATTCATTCAGCGATATGCCGCAGAGCGGTGTGGACGGCCGGCATCTTTTCTTATGGGACTGGGGTGGCGGCTTTATACCATGAAGCGGAAAGCGTGTCAGAACCCTTCGGCCGCGACGGAATTTCGTAATGGATTCAGTCGGCAACTGAAGCAAAACTGGTGAATCAGGCTACCTTATGCTGCTAATTTGTGCTTGAATAACAGCTTATAAGAATTATGAGGGGAGCCGATTATGGCCGATCGGAGATTGCAGGTCTTCCACGCAGTTGCGAAGCAGCTGTCGTTTACCAAGGCGGCGGAAGTGCTGTTCATGACGCAACCCGCCGTGACCTTCCAGATAAAGCAGTTGGAAGAACATTTCAACACCCGGCTGTTTGACCGCGGCCACGGCAAGATTTCGCTGACGCCGGCCGGCGAGACGGTGCTGGAGTACGCCGAGCGCATTCTCGGCTTGTCTTCGGAGCTGGATGTGCGCCTGGCGGAAATGACGGGGCAGATCGGCGGGCCGCTGCTGGTCGGTGCCAGCACGAGCATCGCCGAATTCATGCTGCCGCGCATCCTCGGCGAATTCAAGTCCCAGTATCCCAATGTCAAGCCGCGCCTGATCGTCGCCAACTCGGAATCGATCGAGACGCGCGTGGCCGAGCATACGCTGGACATCGGCCTGATCGAGGCGCCGTCGCACCAGGGCAACCTGCAGTGTGAAATTTGCTGCGACGACGAATTGCTGGTCGTCTGCGCACCGGGCTCCCCGCTGGCCAAGAACAAGGAGCTCACGCCGCAGCTGCTGGCGACGCATCCCTTCGTCAGCCGCGAGCCGGGTTCCGGCACGCGCGAAGTGACGGACAATTACTTCCGCAGCGCCGGCGTGCCGCCGGAGAGCCTGAACATCGTCATCGAACTGGGCAGCCCGGAGGCGATCAAGGGCGTGGTCGAAACCGGCATCGGCTTCGCCATCGTCTCGCGCGCCTCGGTGGCCAAGGAGAAGCGGCTCGGCGATCTGCTCGCCATCCCGCTCAAGCCGCGCCTGACACGCACGCTGTCGATGGTCTATCCGAAGGAAAAATTCCGCTCCAGGCTGGTCAACACCTTCGTCGAATTCGCCACCGCCAAGCTGAAGCAGTTCGCGGCCAAGCAGGGTTGATTTGACCCGCCCGATCCGCGCCACCATCGATCTTTCCGCCCTGCGCGGAAACTTTGCCATTGCCCGGCAGCGTGCGGAGGGTGCCGCCCTGTGGGCCGTCATCAAGGCCAATGCCTATGGCCATGGATTGATGCGCACGGCCGAGGCACTCGACGATCTTGCCGACGGATTCGCCTTGCTCGACCTCGACGACGCCGTTGCCCTGCGCGAAGCCGGTTTCCGCCAGCCCATCCTCCTGCTGGAAGGCTTTTTCGAGGCCGACGAGTTGCCACTCCTGGCGGAGTACGGCCTGACGCCGGTCGTGCACACCCTCGAGCAGATCGAGATGCTGACGGGCGCAGCCCTGCCGGCCCGTCTGCCGGTGTACCTCAAGCTCAACTCCGGCATGAACCGGCTCGGCCTGTCCGCCGAGGAGTTCCATGCCGCGCTGACTGCGCTGGAGACTTCGCGCAACGTTTCCGGCATCACCCTGATGACGCATTTCGCCGATGCCGACCTGGAGCGCGGCATCGCCTGGCAGATGGCGCGCTTCGAGGAGGCTGTCCAGGGTTGCGACCACCCGGTCAGCCTGGCCAACTCGGCCGCGCTGCTGCGCTATCCGGCGGCGCGACGCGGCTGGGCGCGGACGGGCATCATGCTCTACGGTTCCTCCCCCTTTCCGCAGGACGAGAGCGCGGAGGCGCTCGGCCTGCGCCCGGTCATGACGCTCTCCAGCCGGCTCGTCGCGGTGCAGGAACTGGCGGCTGGCGAGCGCGTAGGCTATGGCGGCATCTTCACCGCCGAGCGGTCGATGCGCATCGGCGTCGTCGCCTGCGGCTATGCCGACGGCTATCCGCGCCACGCCCCGACCGGCACGCCGATCCTCGTCGAGGGCCGGCGCACGCGCACCGTCGGCCGCGTCTCGATGGACATGATCATGGTCGACCTCGAGGGCATTCCCGACGCCGGCATCGGCTCGCCGGTCGTGCTGTGGGGCGAGGGACTGCCGGTCGACGACGTCGCCACCGCCGCCGGCACCGTCAGCTATGAGTTGCTCTGCGCGCTGGCCCAACGGGTTCCCGTGATCGAAAAAGCATAGCCGGGCTCACGCAGCGAGCCCGCCTGCCGGTAGTATCCCCGCATGGCCAAACAAAAAACCGTCTACTCCTGCACCGAATGCGGCGGCAGCTCGCCGAAATGGCAGGGCCAGTGCCCGCACTGTTCCGCCTGGAACACCCTTGTCGAAACCCTGGCCGAGGCCGCGCCGACCAACCGCTTTTCCGCCATCGCCGGCAGCGGCCGGCTGCAGCGCCTGGCCGAGATCAACCCGCGCGAGGAGTCGCGCGTCGCCACCGGCATCGAGGAGTTCGACCGCGTGCTCGGCGGCGGGCTGGTGGCCGGCGGCGTCGTGCTGATCGGCGGCGACCCCGGCATCGGCAAGTCGACCCTGCTGCTGCAGGCGCTGGCCCAGCTCGCCGGCCGCCAGTCGGCGCTGTACGTCTCCGGCGAGGAGTCCGGCGAGCAGGTGGCCCTGCGCGCCCGGCGCCTGCAACTGGAGGTCGGCGGCCTGCAGCTGCTGACGGAAATCCACCTGGAGAAGATCCTCGCCGCGCTGGCGGAGCACAAGCCGCGCATCGCCGTGATCGACTCGATCCAGACCCTGTATTCCGACGCGCTGCAGTCGGCGCCCGGCTCGGTGGCCCAGGTGCGCGAATGCGCGGCGCAGCTGACGCGCTACGCCAAGCAGGCCGGTACCTGCATCGTCTTCGTCGGCCACGTCACGAAGGAGGGTGCGCTGGCCGGGCCGCGCGTGCTCGAACACATCGTCGACACCGTGCTGTATTTCGAGGGCGATCCGAATTCCAGCTTCCGGCTGGTGCGCGCCGTGAAGAACCGCTTCGGCGCGGTGAACGAGCTGGGCGTCTTCGCCATGACCGACAAGGGGCTGCGCGGCGTGTCCAATCCGTCCGCGCTGTTCCTCTCGCACCACGAGCAGCAGGTGGCCGGCTCCTGCGTGCTGGTGACGCAGGAGGGCACGCGCCCGCTGCTGGTGGAGATCCAGGCGCTGGTCGACGAAGCGCATTCGCCCAGCCCGCGCCGGCTCTCGGTCGGCCTCGAGCAGAACCGGCTGGCCATGCTGCTGGCGGTGCTGCACCGTCACGCCGGCATCGCCTGCTTCGACCAGGACGTCTTCGTCAATGCCGTCGGCGGCGTCAGGATCGCCGAACCGGCGGCCGACCTGGCCGTGCTGCTGGCCATCGTTTCCAGCCTGCGCAACCGACCGCTGCCGCAGAAGCTGATCGCCTTCGGCGAGGTCGGCCTGGCCGGCGAGATCCGGCCCGCGCCGCGCGGCCAGGAGCGCCTCAAGGAAGCCGCCAAGCTCGGCTTCACGCATGCCCTCATTCCGAAAGCCAACGCACCGAAGCAACCAATCCGGGGCATCGAGGTCATAGCCCTGGAGCGTGTCGAACAGGCGGTGGACAAGATGCGGGAATTGCAGTGAGCAACTGGCATCCGGCCTGGCAGATGCTGAAGCGCGATTTCCGCGCCGGCGAGTTGCGCCTGCTCGGGCTCGCGCTGTTGATTGCCGTGGCCAGCCTCTCCAGCGTCAGTTTCTTCTCGGACCGCCTCTCGCGCGCCCTGGCGCGCGAGGCGCACCAGCTGCTCGGTGGCGACCTGCTGCTGCTGGCCGATCATCCCTGGAACGCGGCCTACCGCACGGAAGCGGAACGTCTCGGCCTTCGCGTGACGGGCAGCGTCGGCTTCCCGAGCATGACCACGGCCAACGGAGCCAGCCAGCTGGCCGACATCAAGGCGGTCGAGCCGGGTTACCCCTTGCGCGGCAGCCTGCGCACTGCGCCGGCGCTGAACGTGCCCGATGCCGAGGCGCGCGGGACGCCGGAACCGGGCACCGTCTGGCTGGACGAGCGGCTGATGGCGTCGCTTGAGGCCAGGGTGGGCGACGTGGTGCGGCTCGGCAACGCCGAACTCGCCGTGTCGGCGGTACTGACTTTGGAGCCCGACCGCGGCGTGAATTTCTTCAACATCGCGCCGCGGCTGATGATGCACGCCGACGACCTGCCGGTCACCCAGCTGATCCAGGTCGGCAGCCGCGTCACCTGGCGCCTGCACCTGGCAGGGGAGGCGAAGACCGTCGCTTCCTACCAGAAATGGGCAGAAGCTCGCCTCGGCCGCGGCGAGCGCATCGAAAGCCTCGACAACGCGCGGCCCGAGGTGCGCAACGCCCTCGACCGCGCCGAGAAATTCCTGCGCCTGGCAGCGCTGCTGGCGGCGGTGCTGGCGGCGGTCGCCGTCGGCCTGGCGTCGCGCCGCTTCATGCAGCGGCACCTCGACGGCTGCGCCGTGATGCGCTGCCTCGGTGCGCGCGAGAGCCAGCTGCTGCGCATCTACCTCGGCGAATTCCTGCTCTTCGGCGCCCTCGTCTCGGCCCTCGGCTGCCTGGCCGGCTTCGGCGCCCAGTATGCGCTGGAGCGCCTGCTGGCGAACCTGCTGACGACCGCCTTGCCGGCGCCTTCGCCGCTGCCGCTCGTCTATGGTTTCGCGCTCGGACTGGCGCTGCTGGCCGGCTTCGCCCTGCCGCAGCTGATGCGTCTGCGCAATGTGCCGACGGTACGCGTGCTGCGGCGCGAGTGGGCCGACGCCGAACCGCTGGCATGGAGCGGCTACGCCTTCGGCGCCGCAGTGCTGGCGGTCCTCATGCTGTGGATGGCGGCCGACCTCAAGCTCGGGCTGTGGGTGCTCGGCCTGTTCTCGCTCGCCGTCGCCCTCTACGCCGTCGTGGCGCGCCTGGCGCTGGCTGCGGCCGGGCGCCTGCGCGGTGCGGCGGGCGCCGGCTGGCGCTACGGCATCGCCTCGCTCGCCCGTCGCCTCGGCACCAGCCTGATCCAGGCGGTGGCCCTCGGCCTCGGCATGACGGCGCTGCTCCTGCTCACGCTGGCGCGCGACGACCTGCTGGCCTCCTGGAAGCGCAGCATGCCGCCGGATGCGCCCAACCGCTTCATCATCAACATCCAGCCGGAACAGCGCGAGCCGGTGCGCGCGCTGTTCGCCGCCAAGGGGCTGGAAAAGCCCGAACTGCTGCCGATGGTGCGCGGCCGCCTGGTGGCGGTGAACGGCCGGCCGGTCGCTGCGGCCGACTACGCCGAGGAGCGCGCCCAGCGCCTGGTCGAGCGCGAGTTCAACCTGTCCTGGATGGCCGAGCTGCCGGAAGGCAATTCGCTCACGGCGGGCCGCTGGTTCGGGCCGGAGGCTGCCGGCGGTCCGCAATTCTCGGTGGAGCAGGGGCTGGCCGACACGCTCAAGCTCAAAATGAACGACGTGCTGACCTACGAGATCGCCGGCCGGCGGCTGGAGGCGAAAATCACCTCGCTGCGCAAGCTCGACTGGGATTCGATGCGGGTGAATTTCTTCGTCGTCACGCCGCCCGGCGTGCTGGAACCGTTCCCGACCAGCTACATCACCAGCTTCCATCTGCCGCAGGAAAAGGCCGGTTTCGTCGGCGAGCTGGTGGCGGCGCATCCCAACCTGACGGTGATCGACGTCGCCTCCATCCTGCGCCAGTTCCAGTCGGTGATGGACCAATTGGCGCAGGCGGTTCAGTTCGTCTTTGCGTTTTCCCTGATCGCCGGCCTGGCGGTGTTGTATGCCGCGCTGGAATCCACGCACGACGAGCGCGAATACGAGATCGCCGTGCTGCGCACGCTCGGCGCGCGCAACCGCCAGCTGCGTGCCGCGCTGGCGGCCGAGTTCGCGGCGCTGGGCGCCATTGCCGGCGTGGTGGCGGGCGTCGGGTCCGCCATCATCAGCTGGCTGCTGGGACGTTTCGTCTTTCAGATGCCCTATGAGCCGGCTTGGCTGGTGCTGCCGGCGGGCGTCCTGGGCGGCATTCTCGGCATCACCCTGGCCGGACTGGCCGGCACCGCGCGCACCCTGCGCGCACCGGCGTTGCAGAGCCTGCGTGCGCTGGCCTGATTTTCGTGATAAATATCACGAAAGGGATAGGCAATCGAATATCCCGCTGCTATACTCGGCATTAAAAATATAATGTAAACCTCTGTGATGGCGTGGTTTTTCCGTGCCTGGGCTCCATGGGGGGATATGAGGGGGTCATGCCCGATTTCTGGACGGCGGCCGTACTGCTCCTGGCAGTTGCGGCGGTAAGCTTCATCCTCTGGCGAATCGCCGCGCTTCACGCGGCGACGAAGGATCTCCCATCCCGCATCGAATCGGCACTGGCCGAGAACCATCGCGCCATGCTGTCCGACCTGCACGACGGCCTCAACCGCCAGGGCGACCGCCTGCTGTCGCAGAGCGCCGAATCCGGCGAGCGCCTGCAGAAGACGCTGGCGGAGCTGAATGCCTCCTTCCAGGCGAAGCAGGACCAGCTGCGCGCCGAAGTCCTCGAACAGATCATGCTGAAGCTGGCGGAGCAGGCGCGTGCCGACCGCGAGCTGCTGCAATCGGGGCTGGCGCAGGCCACGTCCCAGCTGTCCGCCAGCATGGAAAGCCTCACCCGCAGCATCAACGAGCGCCTCGAGCAGATCAGCGGACGCGTCAGCGAGCGGCTCGACGAGGGCTTCAAGAAGACCAACGAAACCTTCGCCAACGTGATGGCGCGGCTGGCCACCATCGACGAGGCGCAGAAGAAGATCGACGGCCTCACCACCAACGTCGTCAGCCTGCAGGAGCTGCTCGGCGACAAGAAGGCGCGCGGCGCCTTCGGCGAGGTGCAGCTCGAGGCCCTGGTGCGCAACGTTCTGCCGCCGGGCAGCTTCGAGTTCCAGTACACCCTCTCCAGCGGCACGCGCGCCGACTGCGTGCTGAAGCTGCCCGAGCCGACCGGCCTGGTGGCGGTGGATTCCAAATTCCCGCTGGAGAACTACCACCGCATGTTCGCGCCGGAGGCCTCGGAGTTCGAGCGCCGTGCCGCGCAGACTGACTTTCGCGCCGACCTGAAGAAGCACATCGACGCCATCGCCTCGAAGTATATCCTGCCCAACGAGACCTCCGACGGCGCCGTGATGTTCGTGCCGGCCGAGGCGGTGTTCGCCGAGATCCACGCCTACCACCCGGAGACGGTCGGCTACGCCATGCACAAGCGCGTCTGGATCGTTTCGCCGACGACGCTGATGGCCGTGCTCAACACCGCGCGCGCCGTGCTGAAGGACGTCGAGACGCGCCACCAGATCCACATCATCAAGGACGCCCTCGGCAAGCTGTCGAAGGACTTTGCCCGCTTCGACGAGCGCATGCAAAAGCTGGCGGCGCACATCGACCAGGCGCAGAAGGACGTGCAGGACGTGCAGATCAGCAGCCGCAAGATCAGCGGCCAGTTTGCCCGCATCGAGGGCGTCGAGTTGGACGGCCTCGATGCGCCGCCGGCGATCGCCGCCGTGCCGCTGCGCAAGGCGGGCGAGGAATGAGTCGCATGAAACACCGCCTGCAATTCGCCTGGCGCGCCCTGGTGGCGATCGCCTTCCTCGGCTCCTGCGGCGCGGCCCTTGCGTTCGGCCCCGCCGACGGAGAGCATGGAATCAACATTTTCTGGTTTGCCGGACTGGGCGGGATGAGCGCCTTCGGCGGCTGGCTGGCCTGGAATTCCATCGCCTCGTCCGGCCGGCTGCGCGACCAGCTCAACCTGATCGATACCGCCTTCCGCTGCGTGGACGTCGCCGTCGTCGGCCTCGACGACCGCGGCAACATCTTCTTTGCCAATGCCGCCGCGGCCAAGCTGGCGGACGTCGAGCAAATGGCGCTGACCGGCCGCGCCTTCGCCGAGGCCTTTCCGCTGCGCAGCGCCGCGGACGGGTCGCCGGTCGAACTGGCGCAGCTGCAGGCGGCCTGCGGCGAGGAGGCATCTGCCGTGCGTGCCGTGCTGCGCGACGCCGCCGACAACGAGCACGTGCTCGACATCAGCTGCGCCTGCGAGGACAGCGGCCGCAGCCAGGTCAGTTTCCTCGCCATGGAAGACGTCTCCGTGCCGCACGGCATCTCCCTCGAGCTGTTCTGGCAGGCGAACCACGATGCCCTGACCGGACTGGTGAACCGCCGCGGCTTCGAGGACCAGCTGCGCAAGGCGATTGCCGTCGGCGGCGAACCGGACAAGCAGCATACGCTGCTCTTCATCGACCTCGACCGCTTCAAGCTGATCAACGACAGCGGCGGGCATGCCGCCGGCGACGAGTTCCTGCGCCAGATCGCCACCGTGCTGCGCCACCGCGTGCGCACCACCGACGTGCTGGCGCGCATGGGCGGCGACGAGTTCGCCGTGCTGCTGCACGCCTGTCCGGTCGAGCAGGCGCTGCGCATCGCCAACGCCATCCGCATGGACGTCTCCAATTTTCGCTTCGTCTGGCGCGAGAAGGTATTCCACGTCGGTGCCAGCATCGGCCTGGTGGTGCTGTCCGATCCGACCGCCAGCGCGGAGGAGGTGATGGAACAGGCCGATGCCGCCTGCTATACGGCGAAGGAGGCCGGCCGCGACCAGATCCGCGTCTATCACGCCAAGGCCGCCAGCCATCAGCCGCGCGCCGACATGAACATCGTCGAGACGATTCACGATGCCATCGAGCGCAACGGCTTCCGGCTGTTCCGCCAGCGCATCGCCGGTCTCGACGAGGCGAGCGCCAAGGTGCGGCACTTCGAGCTGCTGCTGCGCATGATCGACCGCGACGGCAAGATCGTGCCGCCGATGGTGTTCATCCCGGCCGCCGAGCGGCACAACATGATGCAGGCCATCGACCGCTGGGTGCTTGCCAACGCGCTGCCGGCGATCCGCCGCGAATGCGAGGCCACGCCGGACAGCCTGCCGGTGTTCGACATCAACCTGTCCGCCGAGAGCATCAACGACAGCCGCTTCCCCGCTTTCGTGCGCGAGCAGATCGCCCTGCACAAGGTGCCGGCCGCGGCCATCTGCTTCGAGATCACCGAAACGCTGGCGGTGGCCAACCTGACCAAGGCGGCCGAACTGATCCGCGAGCTGAAGGAACTGGGGCTGCGCTTCGCGCTGGACGACTTCGGCGCCGGCATGTGCTCCTTCGCCTACCTCAAGCACCTGCCGGTGGACTACGTCAAGATCGACGGCGCCTTCGTGCGCGACATGTTCGCCGAGCCGATGAACATCGAGGTGGTTTCCGCCATCAACAACATCGCCCACTCGCTCGGCATGAAGACCATCGCCGAATTCGTCGAGACCGAGGGGGCGCTCAACCGCCTGCGCGAGATGGGCGTCGACTACGCCCAGGGCCACGCCGTCGGCCGGCCGTTCTTCTTCAGTTAGACCAATCCCTCGAAGGGCTGCACGCCGACGAGCTCGCCCGGCTCGACGTTGCCGCGCTCGTGCTCGACGACGATGATGCAGTTGGCTTCGGACATCGAGCGCAGCACCCCCGAGCCCTGCGTGCCGGTGACGCGCACCTTCCATTCGCCGTTTTCCCGGAACAGGATGCCGCGCTGGAACTCGCTGCGGCCGGGCCGCTTCTTCAGCGGCGTGACGCAGGGCACGCGGAACTGCGGCAGCGGCTCGATGGGCGACACCCCCATCATCTTCAGCAGCGCCTCGCGCACGAACTCGTAGAAGGTCACCATCACGGCGACGGGGTTGCCCGGCAGGCCGAACAGCCAGGCATCATTGATCTTGCCGAAAGCCATCGGCCGGCCGGGCCGCATGGCGATCTTCCAGAAGGCCACTTCGCCCAGCTTGCCCATCATGCCGCGGATGAAGTCCGCCTCGCCGACCGACACGCCGCCGCTGGTGAGGATCGCGTCGGCCTGGGCGGCCGCCCGGCGGAAGGCCGCTTCCAGCGCGGCCGGCTCGTCGCGCACCACGCCGAGGTCGATCGCTTCGCAACCCAGGCGCGTCAGCATGCCGAAGAGGGTATAGCGGTTGCTGTCGTACACCTCGCCCTCCTTGAGCGGCGTGCCGACCGAGCACAGTTCGTCGCCGGTGGAGAAGAAGGCGACACGCAGCCGGCGCCTCACGTTCACTTCGGCGACGCCGAGCGAAGCGATCAGGCCGAGCTCCGCCGGGCGGATGAGCTTGCCGGCGCGGATCGCCGGCGTGCCGGCGCGCAGGTCCTCGCCGGCGCGGCGGATGTGCTGTCCCTGGCGCTGTTTCGGCGGGACGACGATGCGATCGTTCTCGGCGCGCACCACTTCCTGGATCACCACTGTATCGGCGCCCTCGGGGATCACGCCGCCGGTCATGATGCGCACGCACTGGCCCGCCTCGACGCGGCCTTCGAAGGCGCGCCCGGCAAAGGCCGTGCCGGCGAGGCGGAGCACGGTGTCGCCCTCGGCGGCGAGGTCGGCGAAGCGCACGGCATAGCCGTCCATGGCCGAATTGTCGTGGCCGGGCACGTTGGCGGTCGCCAGGACGTCCTCGGCCAGCACCCGGCCCAATGCATTGCGAACGAAGAGGCGCTCGGTGCCGGCGACCGGTTCGACGAGGCCGAGGATCAGCTTGCGGGCCTGCTCGACGGAGAGGGATTCCGGATCGTAGCCGTCCGCGCAGGAGAGGGTCTTCAGAAGCGAGGTCATGGTTCCAGTTCGTTCAATTCTTCCAGCGTGTTGATGTTGGCGAAGGCGCGCTCGTCGGCGAAGGGCACCTCGACCGTCTTGAGCGCGGCGTACCAGGCGTCGACCTTGCGGCCGCCGGCCCCGAGGAAGGACGTCAGGCCGTCCAGCACCTCGCGGCGCACCAGGGAGAATACCGGATGCGGCTGCGTGCCGGTTTTCGCCACGGCCAGGTCGGCGCCGGCCGCCTCCAGCGCGGCGCGCAGTTTGCCGACAAGGTCCTCGGGCAGGAAGGGCGAGTCGCAGGGGGCGGTGACCAGCAGCGGCGTCTCGCAGGCGAGCAGTCCCGTGTGCAGGCCGGCCAGCGGGCCGGCGAAGCCGGCGATGCGATCGGGGATCACCGGATAGCCGAAGGCGGCGTAGGCCTCCAGGTTCTGGTTGGCGTTGATGAGCAGGGCATCGACCTGCGGCGCCAGGCGTTCGATGGCCCAGGCCGCCATCGGCTTGCCGCGGAAGGGCTGCAGGCCCTTGTCGCGCCCGCCCATGCGGCGGCCGAGTCCGCCGGCGAGGATGAGGCCGGTGGTCTTCATGCGTGAGTCGCGGCGGATTTGTGGAAGTGCTGCGCGCCGGTGAACAGGAGGTAATGCTTGCCCTGGGCGCGCCCGATCATGGTCAGGCCGAGCCGGCTCGCCAGATCGTAGCCCATCTGCGTCAGGCCCGAGCGCGAGACGAGGAAGGGGATGCCCATCTGCGCCGTCTTGATGACCATTTCCGAGGTGAGCCGGCCGGTGGTGTAGAAGACCTTGTCGCCGCCGTCGAGGCCGTCCAGCCACATCTGCCCGGCGATGGCGTCCACCGCGTTGTGGCGGCCGACGTCCTCGACGAACATCAGGATCTCGCTGCCGCGGGCCAGCGCGCAGCCGTGCACCGCACCGGCCTGCTTGTAGATCGATTCGTGGTGGCGCACCGCGTCGAGCAGGCCGTAGAGGGTGGCCTCGTCGAGGCGCGCGCCAGCCGGGAGCGAGATCTGCCCGAGTTCCTCCATCAGATCGCCGAACACCGTGCCCTGGCCGCAGCCGGTGGTGACGGTGCGCTTGCCCATGCGTGCATCGAGGTCGACGGCGGAGCGGGTCGTCGTGACCGCCACCGAATCCGTTTCCCAGTCGACCTGCACGGCGGCGATGTCCTCCAGGCGCTCGATCAGGCGCTGGTTGCGCAGGTAGCCGATGGCCAGCGCCTCCGGTGCGCCGCCGAGCGTCATCAGTGTGACGATCTCGCGCTTGTCGAGGTAGAGCGTCAGGGGATGCTCGCCGGCGATGGGCGTCGGCACCACTTCGCCATGCTCGTTGACGGCGGCGATGGTGACGGTGGCCGGGCGGGCAGCGCTGGTCAGGACAGGGCGATAAGGCATGTGTGCATGGTAGGTCGGGCTTCAGCCCGACGGCAACGGCCGGCGTCGGCCTGAAGGCCGACCTACGGATCAGCCCCCGGTCATCGACATGAAGCGGACGACCTTCGGATCCTGCATCTGCTCGTTGAAGTCGTGGCCCTTCGGCTTGATGCCCATCGAATCGACGATGGCCTGGCGCAGCGGCGCGTCGTCGCCGGGATGGGCGCGCAGCACCGGCATCAGGGGCAGGGCGTCGTTCTGGCCGAGGCAGGGATACAGCTCGCCCTTGCAGGTGATGCGCACGCGGTTGCAGCTGTCGCAGAAATTGTGCGAGTGGGGCGAGATGAAGCCGACCTTGGTCCGCGTGCCGGGGATGCGCCAGTAGCGCGCCGGTCCGCCGGTGGTCTCGGCCGAGCTGACCAGCTCGAAATGCGGCCGCAGCAGCGCCAGGGCGTCGTCCGAGCTGAAGTAGGTGTCGGCACGCGGATGGTCCACCGTGCCGAGCGGCATCTCCTCGATGAAGGACAGGTCGATGCCCTTGCCCACGGCGAAGCGCGCCAGGTCGACGAACTCGTCGTCGTTTACGCCGCGCATCATCACCGTGTTGAGCTTGATGCCGTCGAAGCCGGCGGCGATCGCCGCATCGATGCCGCGCAGCACCTTGTCGATCTCGCCGACGCGGGTGATCGACTTGAAGCGGTCCGCCCGCAGCGTGTCCAGGCTGATGTTCACGCGCTTGACGCCGGCCTCGCGCATTTCGGCGGCGTAGCGCTCGAGCTGCGAGCCGTTGGTGGTGACCACCAGTTCCTTCAGGCCATCCAGCTTTCCCGCCTCGCGCATCAGCCAGAGGGCGTTGCGCCGCACCAGCGGCTCGCCGCCGGTGATGCGTACCTTGGTGACGCCCATGCCGACGAAGCTGCGGATGACGCGCAGGCACTCCTCCAGGCTGAGCAGGTGGTCGCGCGGCAGAAACTCCATCTCCTCCGCCATGCAATAGAAGCAGCGGAAGTCGCAGCGGTCGGTGATCGACAGGCGGATGTAGGTGATGTGGCGGCCGTACTTGTCCACCAGCGTGCCGTCCGCATGGCTGGAGGTGGCCGGGGTCGTCGGCGGCACGAACTGCTCGAGGCCGGACGGAACCGATTCGGGATTCAGGGATTCGTTGCGCATGGCTGTTTCACATTCGACATTTCAACTTTCCGACAATTCATGACTATATGCAAGGGGCTGCATCAAAAACGAAACCCTTTCCTTTACAGGGACATGGCACGCCGTGTCGGAGCGACTGACTTTGCCTCCGGATGCTGTGAAAGCTATAAAGAAGACAAAGTGTCCCGGGAGTGCGGGACAAAATGTCTCAATCGCCACGGATAATCTCCGTGGCTTATCCATAACTAATTGAAATATAAAGAGCCTTTGTTTCGGCATGGATATTGCAAAAGAGTCACCCGATTCACCAAACCGGCCCGCGAGGCCACCACAAGAGGAGGGAACGACGTGCAAGTCACCAGGCGGCAGTTCTTCAAGATCTGCTCCGCCGGGCTAGGGGGCTCCAGCATCGCCATGCTGGGCTACTCCCCCACGGCAGCCCTGGCGGAAGTCAGAGAATTCAAGCTGGCCCGCGCCACCGAAACGCGGAACATGTGTCCGTACTGCTCGGTGAGCTGCGGCGTATTGGCCTATTCGATCGGCGACAAGTCGAAGAATGCCAAGGCCGAGATCATCCACATCGAGGGCGATCCGGACAACCCCGTCAACCGCGGCACGCTGTGCCCGAAGGGCGCGGGGCTGCTCGACATGGTGCACAGCCCGAACCGGCTGAAGCATCCGGAAGTGCGCGAAGCCGGCAGCAGCGAGTGGAAGCGCATCTCCTGGGACGAGGCCATCACGCGCATCGCCAAGCACATGAAGGCGGACCGCGACGCGAACTTCATCGAGAAGAACGCGGAAGGCACCACGGTCAACCGCTGGAACACCTTCGGTTTCCTGGCGAGCTCCGCGGCGGCCAACGAGCCCGGTTACCTGACGTCGAAAATCCTGCGCGGCCTGGGAGTCGTAGCGCTCGACACGCAAGCACGCATCTGACACGCCCCCACGGTATCCAGTCTGGGTCCGACATTCGGGCGTGGCGCGATGACCAACCATTGGGTTGACATCAAGAACACCGATCTCGCCATCATCATGGGCGGCAATGCCGCCGAGGCCCACCCCTGCGGCTTCAAGTGGGTGATCGAGGCCAAGAAGGAGCGCAAGGCCAAGCTGGTCGTCGTCGATCCGCGCTTCACCCGCTCGGCGTCGGTGGCGGACTTCTACGCCCCGATCCGCGCCGGCAGCGACATCGCCTTCCTCGGCGGGGTCATCAACTACCTGCTGACGAACGACAAGATCCACCGCGACTACGTCAAGAACTACACCAACGCGGCCTTCCTCATCGACGAGGGCTTCAAGTTCGACGACGGCCTGTTCTCGGGCTACAACGCCGAGAAGCGCAGCTACGACAAGTCCACCTGGTCCTACCAGAAGGACAAGGACGGCTATGCCAAGGTCGACGAGACCCTGCAGGACCCGCAGTGCGTCTTCCAGCTGATGAAGAAGCACTACTCGCGCTACACGCCGGAACTGGTGAGCAAGGTCACCGGCACGCCGAAGGAGGACTTCCTCAGGATCTGCGGCATGATCGCGGAGACGGCGGCGCCGAACAAGACCATGACGGTGCTCTACGCGCTGGGCTGGACCGAGCACACCGTGGGTTCGCAGAACATCCGCACCATGGCCATGATCCAGCTGCTGCTCGGCAACATGGGCATGGCGGGCGGCGGCATCAATGCGCTGCGTGGCCACGCCAACGTGCAGGGCATCACCGACATGTGCCTCTACTCCGAGGTGCTGCCGGGCTACCTGTCGGCGCCGACCGACGCCGACAAGACGCACGAGGAGTATCTCGCCAAGCGCACGCCCAAGGCTCTGCGGCCCGGCCAGATGAACTTCCCGCAGAACTTCCCGAAGTGGTTCAACAGCCTGATGAAGGCCTTCTACGGCAACGCCGCCACCAAGGAAAACGGCTTCTGCTACGACTGGGTGCCGAAGAAGGACGGCGCCTACGACGCCATGGCGATCTTCGAGCGCATGCACCAGGGCAAGATGACCGGCTTCGCCTGCCAGGGCTTCAACCCGCTGGCGTCGATGGCCAACAAGCGCAAGATCGGCGACGCGCTGGCCAAGCTGAAGTACCTGGTCATCATCGATCCGCTGGCGACCGACACCTCGGAGTTCTGGAAGAACTACGGCGAGTTCAACCAGGTCGACTCCGCGCAGATCCAGACCGAGGTGTTCCGCCTGCCGGCGAACCTGTTCGCCGAGGAGGCGGGCACCTTCACCAACTCCGGCCGCGTCGTCCAGTGGCACTGGAAGGCGGCCGACGGTCCGGGCGAATCGAAGGGCGACTCGGAAATCCTGGCGGCGCTGTTCCTCAAGCTGAAGGAGATGTACGCCAAGGACGGCGGCAAGTTCCCCGACGCCATCCTCAACCTCGCCTGGCCCTACCGGCAGCCGTCCAAGCCCGCACCCGAGGAACTCCTCATGGAGATCTCCGGCAAGGCGCTGGCCGACGTCACCGATCCGGCCGACAAGACCAAGGTGCTGGTCAAGGCCGGCGACCAGGTGCCCGGCTTCGCCCTGCTGCGCGACGACGGTTCCACCTCCTGCGGCAACTGGATCTACGGCGGCTGCTGGTCGCAAGCCGGCAACCTCACCGCGCGGCGCGACGCCTCCGACCCGTCCGGCCTGGGCCAGACGCTCAACTGGGGCTTCGCCTGGCCGGCCAACCGGCGCATCCTCTACAACCGCGCCTCGGCCGACCTCGCCGGCAAGCCGTGGGATCCGAAACGCACGGTGATGAAATGGACGGGCACGGCCTGGGGCGGCAACGACATCCCCGATATGCGGCCGAACGCTGCGCCGGAGGAGCACGTCATGCCGTTCATCATGGCGCCGGAAGGCGTGGCGCGGCTCTTCTCGCCGATCATGGCCGACGGGCCGTTCCCCGAGCACTACGAGCCCTTCGAGTCGCCGCTGGACAACAACCCCTTCCACCCGGGCAACGCCAAGGCGAAGAGCAATCCGGCGGCGCGGGTGTTCAAGGGCGACATGGACAGCTTCGGCACGGCCAAGGACTTCCCGTACGTGGCGACCACCTACCGCCTGGTCGAGCACTTCCACTTCTGGACCAAGCACGCGCACATCAACGCCGTGCTGCAGCCGGAGCACTTCGTCGAGATCGGCGAGGCGCTGGCGAAGGAGAAGGGCATCCAGGCCGGCGACAAGGTGAAGGTGCGCAGCAACCGCGGCTACATCAAGGCCGTCGCGGTGGTGACCAAGCGCATCCGCACGCTCGACGTCGACGGCAGGAAGGTGCACACCATCGGCATACCGCTGCACTTCGGCTTCAAGGGGGTGACCAAGCCCGGCTTCATCACCAACACCCTGACGCCATACGTGGGCGACGCCAACTCGCAGACGCCGGAATACAAGGCGTTCCTGGTCAACATCGAGAAGGCCTGAGGGAGGAACCATGGCACTGCAATCGCTAGACATCAAGCAGCGCTCGGCGACCACCACTCCGGCACCCTCGGTGCGCAAGACCGCGGAGGTGGCGAAGCTGATCGACGTATCCGCCTGCATCGGCTGCAAGGCCTGCCAGGCGGCCTGCATGGAGTGGAACGACATCCGCGACGAGGTCGGCATCAACTACGGGGTGTACGACAACCCCGTCGACCTGACGGCCAAGTCGTGGACCGTGATGCGCTTCGCCGAAGTGGAAGAGAAGGGCCGGCTGGAGTGGCTGATCCGCAAGGACGGCTGCATGCACTGCGGCGACCCGGGCTGCCTCAAGGCCTGCCCGGCGCCCGGCGCCATCGTCCAGTACGCCAACGGCATCGTCGACTTCCACGAGGAGAACTGCATCGGCTGCGGCTATTGCGTCACCGGCTGCCCCTTCAACATCCCGCGCATCTCGAAAGAGGACAGCAAGGCCTACAAGTGCACGCTGTGCTCCGACCGGGTCGCGGTGGGCCAGGCGCCGGCCTGCGCCAAGGCCTGTCCGACGGGCGCCATCCAGTTCGGCTCCAAGGAGGACATGAAGGACTACGCTGCCAAGCGCATCGGCGACCTCAAGGAGCGCGGCTTCGACAAGGCCGGCCTCTACGATCCCGCCGGCGTGGGCGGCACCCACGTCCTGTACGTGCTGCACCACGCCGACCGGCCGCAGCTCTACAACGGCCTGCCGGCGGACCCGGGCATCAGCCCGCTGGTGTCGCTGTGGAAGGGCATGGCCAAGCCGCTCGCTTCGCTGGCATTGGGCGCAGTGGCGCTGGGCAGCCTGTTCCACTACGTCATGAAGGGCCCCAACGAGGTCTCGAAAGAGACCGAGAAGGAAGTCGAGAAGGAGGGAAGCCAATGATCCGCGATCCGAAGGACCTGCAGCGCTACACCCCGCAGGAGCGGGCCAACCACTGGGTGGTGGGGATCAGCTTCATCCTCCTCGCCCTCTCCGGCCTGGCCTTCTTCCACCCGGCGTTCTACCCGCTGACGTACCTCTTCGGCGGCGGCACCTGGGCGCGCATCCTGCACCCCTACATCGGCGTCTTCATGGCCTTCTTCTTCGTGCTGATGTTCCTGCGCTTCAGGAAGCTCAACGCCATGACGAAGACCGACAAGGAGTGGCTCTCGCGCATCGGCGAGATGGTGGACGGCGACGACCACAACATGCCCGAGCAGGGCAAGTACAACGGCGGCCAGAAGGCGATGTTCTGGGCGTCGGTGGTCTGCATGGTGCTGCTCGTCGTCTCGGGCGTGCTGATCTGGCGCGCGCAGTTCTCGCCGCCGCTCGAGCTCGTCCGTTTCGGCGCCGTGGTGCATGCGGTGGCCGGCGCGGCCATGATCGCCCTGATCATGATCCACGTGTATGCCGCCATCTGGGTGAAGGGCACCATCCGCGCCATGTGGTACGGCACGGTGACCCGCGCCTGGGCCAAGCAGCATCACCGCGCCTGGTACCGCGAGATGACCGGGAAGTAATTGCACGGCCTCCCCCTTTGGAAAAGGGGGAATGAGGGGGATTTTGCTGCGGTGACATCTGAAATGCAGTGAAATCCCCCCTGGCCCCCCTTTGCAAAGGGGGGAGCATGCTTTTTCGATTACTTGAAAATGACCACACTACTCGAACCCGGACAGATTCCCCAGGCCAGCGGCGATGCGCCGCGCGTCCTGGCGCCCGACGCCCAGGACGTCTTCGCCCACCGCGCGCGCCGCTTCGCGCAGCTGGCGGACGGTCATCCCCTCGGCGACTATCTGCGCTTCATGGGCCGCCTCGCGCAGGCCCAGCAGAAGGCGCTCGACGCCATGCCCGCCGTGCCGGTGCCCGACGACGCGGCCAGAAGTCAGTCCCGCCAGCACGGCATGCCGCTGGTGCCGGCGCAGTCCTGGAAGCGCGATCCGGCCTGGCGCACGGCACTGCGCACCATCCTCGCCGAGGTTGGCCCGGCAGCGAGCGAGACGGCCGCCGCGACGTTGAAGGCCATCGGCACCCTCGAAGACGCGGCCCTCGACGGTCTCGCCGAGCGCGTCCTGCGCACCGAACTCTACGGCGAACAGGCCGACAAGCTGACCTTCGTCGCCGCCGCCCTGCAGGTCTACTGGACCAAGCTGGCCGCGCAGCTCGGCAGCGCCGCGCTGCAGCCGCTCGACGTGCCCGGCGTCTGCCCCTGCTGCGGCGCGCTGCCCGCGGTGAGCGTCATCGGCGCCAGCCCCGAGGTGCCCGGCCTGCGCTACCTGCACTGCTCGCTGTGCAACAGCGAATGGCACATGACGCGCGCCCAGTGCACCGCCTGCGACGCCGGCGAGAGCGCCGTCGCCTACCAGCACATCGAGGGCGACAAGGGCCTCGTCCAGGCCGAGACCTGCGACGTCTGCAAGTCGTATCTCAAACTCGTGCGCCGCGACAAGGACGCCAGCGCCGATCCGGTGGCCGATGACCTCGCCACCCTGGCCCTCGACATCCTGGTCGACGAATCCGGCTTCTCGCGCAGCGGGCCCAACCTCCTGCTGGTGCCCGGCGGGGGCTAAAATCCTTTTTCCACTTTCTGCCCGGTCCGGGTGAAAGCATGAACGAACTCAAGAACCTTCCGTCCGTCGACCGCCTCCTGTCCGAGGCGGCCCTGCAATCCCTCGTCGCCGAACACGGCCGTACTGTCGTCACCGACGCCGTGCGCGCCGAACTGACTTTCGTGCGCGAGGCGGTGAGAACCGGCGCCGCGCTGCCGTCGAACGCCACGATCGTCGCCTCCGTCGAACGGCGCGTCGCCGCGCACATCCGCCCGCGCCTGCAGCCGGTGTTCAACCTCACCGGCACGGTGCTGCACACCAACCTCGGCCGCGCCGTGCTGCCCGAGTCCGTCGTCGAGGCCATCGCCCGCGCCGCGCGCGCGCCCTGCGCCCTCGAGTACGACCTGGAGAGCGGCGGACGCGGCGACCGCGACGACGTCGTCGACGGCTTGCTGCGCGAGCTGACCGGGGCGGAGGCCGCCACGGTGGTGAACAACAACGCCGCCGCGGTGTTCCTGCTGCTCAACACCCTGGCGCAGAAGAAGGCGGTCGTCGTCTCGCGCGGCGAGCTGGTCGAGATCGGCGGCGCTTTCCGCGTGCCCGACATCATGCGCCGCGCCGGCGCGAAGCTCATCGAGGTCGGCACCACCAACCGCAGCCACCTGCGCGACTTCGACGAGGCCGTGAATGCGAAGACCGGCCTGGTGATGAAGGTGCACACCAGCAACTACGCCGTGCAGGGCTTCACCGCCGCCGTGCCGGAAGCCGAGCTGGCGCAGCTCGCCCACGCGCGCGGCGTGCCCTTCGTCGTCGACCTCGGCAGCGGCACGCTGGTGAACCTGGAGCAGTGGGGCCTGCCGCACGAGCCGACGCCGCGCGAGTCCATCGAAGCCGACGCCGACCTCGTCACCTTCTCCGGCGACAAGCTGCTCGGCGGCCCGCAGGCCGGCCTGCTGGTCGGCCGCCGCGAGCTGATCGCGAAGATCAAGAAGAACCCTCTCAAGCGGGCGCTCCGCGTCGGCAAGCTCACGCTCGCCGCGCTGGAAGCCACGCTCGCCCTCTACCGCGACCCCGAGCGCCTGCCGCAGCGCCTCGAATCGCTGCGTCTGCTGACGCGCGCCGAGGCCGAGATCCGCGCCCAGGCCGAGCGCCTGCTGCCGGTCTGGCAGGCGGCGCTGGCGGGCTGGCCGCTCGACGCCACGATCGCGCCGACGCTCTCGCAGATCGGTTCCGGCTCGCTGCCGGTCGACCGCCTGCCGAGCTTCGCCCTGGTGGCGCGCCCGCGCGGCAAGCGCGCCGGGGTGCTGCACAAATTGGAGGAGGCGCTGCGGCGCCTGCCCACCCCCGTCATCGGCCACATCGCGGACGACGCCCTGCGCCTCGACCTGCGCTGCCTGCCGCCGGACGGGGAAACCGAATTCGCTGCCCAGCTTTCCGCCACGAGCGGACTGGGTGCGTAGGCACGTCCCCTCGGGGACATCGTAAGCCGCGGCGGCTTCCGCTCCGCGGTGGATCAGCAAAACGGGAGAATGACCATGCAAGCACCGAATGAAGTGACAAGACGACGATTCCTCATGGCGGCCGGGGCGCTCGCCGCGTCGGCCGCCGCGCCGCGCATCGCCGCGGCCAACCAGGCCTTCAGGCCTTCCGCCGAGCACGGCTGGCGCGTCTTCGAGGTGACCACCCGCGCGGAAATCCTCAAGCCGGCGGGCACCACCCGCGCCTGGCTGCCGCTGCCCTCGATCGAGGAGGGTGCCTGGATCCGCCCGATGGGCAACCTGTGGCAGGGCAACGCGACATCCATGCGCATCGTGCGCGACCCGGTCTACGGCGCGCTCATGCTGCAGGCGGAATGGGAGGCCGGCCAGCCGGCGCCCGTGGTCGAGGCGGTCAGCCGCTTCGCCACGCGCGACCGCGCCTATGATCTTTCCACGCCCGGCAAGCCGGCGCCGCTCGACCGGGCGACGCGCGTGCTGTACACCCGCGCCACCGAACTCCTGCCCACCGACGGCCTCGTGCGCCAGACCGCGCAGGAGATCACCAGGGGCGCCAAGGCCGACATCGACAAGGCCCGCCTCATCTACGACTGGATCTGCGATAACACCTTCCGCGACCCGAAAGTGCAAGGCTGCGGCACCGGCGACATCAGCGCCATGCTGCTGACCGGCAACCTGTCCGGCAAGTGCGCTGACCTTAACGCCCTCTATGTCGGCCTGGCCCGCTCGGTCGGGCTGCCGGCGCGCGACGTGTACGGCATCCGCGTCGCCGACTCGCGCTTCGGCTACAAGAGCCTCGGCAAGAGCGGCGACATCACCAAGGCGCAGCACTGCCGCGCCGAAGTGTGGCTGTCCGGCTTCGGCTGGGTGCCGGTCGATCCGGCAGACGTGCGCAAGGTCGTGCTGGAGGAGAAACCCGGCCTGACGCTGCAGGACGAACTCGTCGTGCAGGTGCGGGAAAAACTCTTCGGCGCCTGGGAGATGAACTGGCTCGGTTACAACTTCGCCCACGACGTTGTCCTGCCGGGCGCGCGCGGGCCGAAGATTCCCTTCCTCATGTACCCGCAGGGGGAAACGTCGGCAGGACGCCTCGACAGCCTCGACCCGGACAATTTCCGCTACCGCATCACTTCGAAGGAGATCACTGCCGCATGATCGTCGGCACGGCAGGGCACATCGACCACGGCAAGACCACGCTGGTCAAGGCATTGACCGGCGTGGACTGCGACCGCCTGAAGGAAGAGAAGGCGCGCGGCATCACGCTCGACCTCGGCTACGCCTATGCCGACGCGGGGCGCCTCGGCTTCGTCGACGTGCCCGGCCACGAACGGCTGGTGCACAACATGCTGGCCGGCGCCACCGGCATCGATTTCGTGCTGCTGGTGGTGGCGGCCGACGACGGGCCGATGCCGCAGACGGGCGAGCACCTCGCCATCGTCGATCTGCTCGACCTCAAGCGCGGCGCCGTGGCGCTGACCAAGGTCGACGCCGTCGCGTCCGAGCGGCGCGCGGTGGCGCGGACCGAGGTCGCCGCGCTGCTGGCCGGCACCGCGCTGGAAGGCGCGCCGGTGTTCGAGGTCTCCGCCACGCAAGGGGAGGGCGTCGCGGCGCTCCACGAGCATCTGCTGGCCGAAGCCGGCCGGCTCGCCGCGCACACGACGGCGGGCGGCTTCCGCCACGCCATCGACCGCTGCTTCACCCTGCAGGGCGTCGGCCTGGTGGTGACCGGCACCGCCTTCTCCGGCCGCGTGTCGGTCGGCGACGCGGTGACCATCACGCCGCCGGGCTTCAGCGCCCGCGTGCGCGGCCTCCACGCCCAGGACCGCAGCGCCCAGTCGGGCGGGGCGGGGGAGCGCCTGGCGCTCAACCTCGCCGGCGACTTCGGCAAGGAGGACATCGCGCGCGGCATGTGGGTCGTCGATCCGGCCCTGCATGTCCCGGTCGCGCGCTTCCACGCGCGCCTGCGCGTGCCGGCCTCCAGCGAGGCGCCGATCCGGCACTGGATGCCGGTGCACGTGCACCTCGGTGCCTCAGATGTTCTCGGCCGCGTCGCCCTGCTCGAGGGCGAACAGCTCGCGCCGGGCGAAGCCATGCTGGCGGAGATCATCCTCGACAAGCCGACGGGCGCCTTGTGGGGCGACCACCTCATCCTGCGCGACCAGTCGGCGACGCGCACCCTCGGCGGCGGCCGCGTGCTGGACATCTTCCCGCCCACGCGCCACAAGCGTGCGCCGGAGCGTCTCGACTTCCTGCGCCTGCTCGAGCAGGACGATCCGCGGCCGGCCCTGGAGCATGCGCTGGCGCGCCAGCCGGCCGGAACCCACCTCGACCGCTACGCGCTCAACCGCAACCTCGCGGCGGAAGAGGCGCAGGCGCTGTGGCGTGGCATGGGTCTCGTCGTCGTCGAGGAGGCCGATGGCCGCAAGGGCTTCTCGCCGGAGCACTGGGCAGCCCTGCGCGCGCGTCTGCTCGAGGCGGCGCGGACCGAACACGAACGCGCGCCCGACATGATCGGCGTCGAGCGCGACCGCCTGCGGCGCCTCACGCTGCCGACGCTCTCCCGCGCCGTGTTCGACAGACTGACTTTTGAGTTGCTGGCCTCGAACGAACTGGCGCAGAGCGGCAGCTGGCTGCACCTGCCCGAGCACCGTGCCGCGCTCGCCGCCACCGATGCTGATCTCTGGCGCACGCTGAAGCCGCTGCTGGAAGCGGCGCCCTGGAATCCGCCGCGCGTGCGCGACATCGCCCGCGCCACCGGCATTGCCGAGGAAACCGTGCGCGGCCTGCTGAAGCGCGTCGCCCGCGTCGGCCAGGCCTACCCGGTGGCGCACGACCACTACTTCGCCGCGGAGTCGGTGGCCGACCTCGCCGGCCGCGTCGCCCGCCTGTGCGCGCGCGACGGCACCGCCCGTGCCGCGGCGTTGCGCGACGAGATCGGCGGCGGCCGAAAAGTCGCCATCCACATCCTCGAATTCTTCGACCGCGTCGGGTACACTCGACGCGTGCGCGACGAGCACGCCCTGCGCGGCGGCGAAGGCGAACGACAATGGGTCCTATGAACAACGGAAGAGATCGCACCCCGGTGGGGCGCTTGGTCTTCAAAACCAGGAGGGGTCGCCAAGCGGTCCCTGGTGGGTTCGACTCCCACTCTCTTCCGCCAAATAAAATCCCCCCCACCCCCCTTTTGCAAAGGGGGGCTTCTACGTGTTCCCCCCTTTGGAAAAGGGGGGCCAGGGGGGATTTCATCAGCGGCAATGAACACCATGGCCACTGAAACCTTCAAAGGCAACGTCCCCGCCGACCGCCTCTACGACACCCGACACGACATGTGGGTGCGCCGCGAGGGCGGCGACGTGGTGATCGGCGCCACCGGCTTCGGCCTGCATCTTGCCGGCGAGGTGATCGCCTTCACGGCCAAGCCGAAGGGCGCCGAGGTGGCGGCCGGGCGCGGCCTCGGCACCGTCGAGTCGGCGAAGACCGTGCTCGCCGTGCATTCGCCGGTGGCCTTCCGCCTCGATACGCCCAACGAAGCCGCCGAGGAGCGGCCCGACCTCATCAACCGCGATCCCTACGGCGCCGGCTGGATGGCGCGCGGCGCGCCGCTCGACTGGGACGCCGACGCCGCGCGCCTCGTCGATGCCGCCGCCTACATCGAACACATCCGTACCATCGAGCCGGCGGCGGAGATCCTGACGTGATCAGCAAGCTCGCCATCCTCGTCTGGTCGCTCTCGCCCGAACGGCCCGAACTCGCCGCCTCGCCCTTCGTGTACGCCGCCACCGCCTGCGCCATGGACTGCGAGGTGGAGATCCATTTCGCCGGCACCGCGGTGAAGCTGCTCGCGCCCGGCGTGGCGGAGGGCATGCATCCTTCCGCCGGCCGCGAGCGCTCCATCTACGACTTCATGCGCGATGCGGCGGAGCAGGGCGCCGCTTTCTACGGCTGCCAGATGGCGCTGCGCACCCACGGCCTGGTCGACCAGCCCCTCATCCCCGAGTATTCAGGCGCGGCGGGCGCCGCGGCCTTCGTCGCGCGCACCCTCGACCCGGAATGGCGCACCATGATCTTCTAGAACAGAGAGCTGCACCCCAACCCCGACAGAGGAGACACAAAATGAAAACCAACCTGATCCTGGCCGCCTCCGCGGCCATCCTGCTGTCCGCCTGCGCCGGCAGCTCGCGCAGCAATGCTTCCGCCGAGGCCAAGCTGGCCCCTACGCAGGGCCACACCACCACCGGCACCGTCATCTTCATGCAGAAGGGCAACGACATCGAGGTGACGGCCCACGTCGCCGGCCTCACGCCCGGCGCGCATGGCTTCCACATCCACGAGAAGGGCGACTGCAGCGCGCCCGACGGCATGAGCGCCGGCGGCCACTTCAACCCGGGCGGCCAGCCGCACGGCCACCCGCACAAGGGGCCGCACCACGCCGGCGACATGCCGATGCTGGAAACCGACGGCTACGGCAACGCGCGGCTCGTCGCCGTGCTGCCGGGACTGACTTTGGCGGGCGCCAACGGCATCGTCGGCAAGGGCGTCATCGTCCACGCCGCGCCCGACGACTTCAAGACCCAACCCACCGGCAATTCCGGCGCGCGCATGGCCTGCGGGGTGATCGTCAAGCGCTGAGGCGGTTATTGCCCGGCGGCTCCGGGCCGCTCGAAGCTGACGAAGTTCGGCGCGATGGGCATGGCATGGTCGACGCGCATCTTCAGCTCATAGGGCAGGCCGAAGTTGTGCTTTTCCTTCAGCGCGATCCGTTGCGGCGCGCAAGTGCTGCCGGGCTCGCTCTGTTGCACCGTGTCGCCGATGGGCGAGCCGCCGCCGGGCCTTGCCCACGACAGCCCCAGCACGCCCTTCGGAACGGCGACCGGCAGGACCACTTCCGTCTCGCGCCACGCGGGCTCGAACGTCTCGACGGCGGCCGCCGGCGCGCGCACCGTCCAGGTCGAGCGGCGTTCCGTGCCCGAAGCATCCTTCCAGTAAACCTGCAGCGTCGGGACGGGCCGCTCGGCCGGCCACAGGAGGTGCACGTCGCCGCCATGCACGCACAGCGTCGAGAAGTCGCCGCGCGAGACATCCTCGACGCGCACGCCCTGGGTCTCGAGCGCCACCCGGCTGACCCGGATGCCGGCGGGCGCCTGCCAGTGCACCGCCCACAATTCGAATTTGTCCGGCAGCACCAGGCGGCGGGCGGCGGCCTGCGTATAGGGCGAGGGCGCCTCCGGCGTCGTGTCGGGCGGCGGCCGGTTGCGCATCGCGTGCAGGTGCGCGCCGAGGGTTTGCATCAGCACGCCGCCGATGGCCGGCGGCATGCCGGCGATCAGCAGGCCGCTGAAGGCGATCCAGGCCGAGACGCCGCGCGACAGACCCGCCATGCGCCCGACCAGCCAGTGCAGGCCGAAGTACACCAGCGGTCCGACGGTGAGCAGCACGAGGTAGGCGACGGCCAGCCCCTCCATGCCGCGGACCCCCGTGGCGACGAAAGTGCCGTACATCGCGGCAATCGTCAGCGCCATGATCGGCAGCGTGGCGACGCGCAGCTTCAGCCAGGGCGAACCCAGCCCGAGCTTGCGGAAGTGGCGGCCCTCGTAGGCGACGATCAGCGCCATCGCCACCAGCGCGACCAGTGCGGTGAGGCCCCAGAGCATCAGGGTCGAGGGCGGGAGCTTGTCCGGAAAACCGAGCATGGCCGCATCCTAACCCATCGGCGCGCTTGACAGCGTGGGCGGTGTCTCCTACATGTGAAGTATCCGAGTCGAGTCGGAATGGCAGGCAAGGAGATCGCGATGATGAACCCGACAGCAGAGAACCATGAAACACGGCAAGGCATCGCCGCCAGCAGGGTCTTTCCCCATGCGCCGGAAGACTGGACGCCGGCCATTGCCGAGGAGATGGCCCGCGCGGAAGGAATCGAACTCAGCGACGATCACTGGGAAGCCGTGCGCGGCTTGCAGGAATACTTCGCCCGGCACGAGGGCGCGCCGAGCATCAACATGCGCGAACTGCACGACGCCCTCGACGAGCGCTTCCACGCGCGCGGCGGGATCAAGGCGCTCTACCTGATGTTTCCGGGCGGGCCGATCGCCCAGGGTTGCCGCATCGCCGGCCTGAAGGCGCCCTATCTCGCCACGGACACGAGCTTCGGCAGCGTGTCCTGAGCCAGCACCACCGAAGTCTCGTTCTGCCGCTCGGAGATCGTCCAGTATTTCTTCAGCAGGGCGGTCTTCTCCGTCTCGCCGACGAGGCGGAAGCCGTGGCGCACGTAGAAGTCGATGGCCCAGGCGGCGGCGCGCCAGGTGCCGACCAGCACCGGGCGGCCGGTGAGCGTCAGCAGGTGCTTGAGCAATTTGCCGCCGATGCCGCCGCGCCGCGCGCGCGTGGCGACGTAGGCGTGGCGGATCAGCGTCACGTCCTGCACGTCCTGGATGCCCATCACGCCGAGCAGTTCGCCGCCCTCGAACCAGCCGAAGAAGCGCACGCCGGCGGCGATCTCGCCGCGCAATTCATCCTCCGGCATGTACGGCTCGTGCAGGCAGTCCTCCGGCACGTGCCCGCGATAGGCCCGCGCCGCGTCGTTGATGACGGCGAACATGGCGGGAATATGGGTTTCTGTGCAGGGGGCGATCATTTGTCCGGCAGCGTCGACACAAATTTCAAACTTTCCTCCACCCACCGCTTCAAATCCCGATCCTCCTCGTAGCCCGGCGGATCGACGAAAACGTAGCCCTTCATCGGCCGGCCGGTGAAATCCATCATCCGCGCATGCGGCCGGCGCAGCGCCTTCTCGTAGGCCGCAGGCCCCACGCGCGCCATCAGCGCCTCGCCGACGATGCCGACGAACATGTGGCCGCGCGAGAGCAGGCACAGCCCGCCGAACATCTTCTTTTCGGTGATGCCGGGGCGGTCGGGGAGAAGTTCGCGCAGCCGCTCGGCCAGTCCTTCGTCGTAGGCCATGGCATTCAGGACGGATTCGCCGCGCTTTCGCGCCGGTACCACTTCAGCAATGCGAGCGCCAGCAGCGCCGCATCGGTAAGCAGGATGACGCCGAATTTCCATACGTTCGAATTCAGCCGGCCGGGCACGAACGTCTGGGTGTCGAACATCCCGTTCAGGATGTCCGGGTTGAATTTCCAGGCCAGCACCCAGCCGATGGAAATCGCGGCAAGATAGCTCATGGCCGCGATCACGTAATGGCGCGGCCGGCCGAAAAGCAGGATCGGCGAAAGCAGAAAAGCGACGCCGAATGTCGCCGGCCACGCGACGACCTGATAAAAGCCGGGCGGGAAGACGGGCAATACGGCCGTCATGAAGACGCCCCAGAAGCTCTGCGCGCCCATGCCCCACGGATCGCCGAAACCCGCTGCCACGGCGACAATGCCCACTGCGAGCGGCGCCAGCATCGTGGCGACGAGAAGGGTTGTCAGCAAACGATTCATTGGGGGCATGCGTCCCGGGGGACACGCTCCGCACAATATAGCGCTTCGGTGCAGGGGCCGATCATTTTTCGGGCCGGGTCATGCGCCTGGCCAGGAAATCAAAGATCCGCTTCCGCGTATCTTCGGTCACGGCCTGGTCGTACAGGTAGGTCACGCGTTCGCCGTTGTAGGCAGTCTTGGTGAAGCCGTGAAGCTCGGACTGGTCCCAGGAATGGGTGGCATCCGGGTACAAGTGCCATTCGACCGGCGCGCCGGCTTCCTTGAGCCTGGGCAACCGCTCGAGGCATGAGGCCGGGGGCGTTTCGTTGTCCTTGCCGCCCATGAGCATCAGCAGAGGGCGGTCGGTGTCGGGCTGCAGGATCTGCACCCCTTGCGGCCGGTTGCGCGTGGGCGCCAGGGCGCAAAATCCATACACGGAAATGGCCGAGGCGATCGGCGGCGCGCCCGGCCGCAGCGCGTTCGCAACGCTGGAACTGGCCGCCCAGGTGGCGACAAGCGCACCCTTCGAGAAGCCCAGGATGGAAATGCGCTTGGCGTCCACGTAGGGCAGCGTGGCGAGATGGGCAACGGCGTCGAGCGCGTCCTTGATCAGGCGCGCATTCGCGATCTGCGGCGGCGAGCCGCAATCGTTCCTGAGGCCGCGCATGGCGTCCGGCACCAGGACGACATAGCCCTCCTTCAGCGCCGCTTCCGCCCAATGGCGGATGTGCTGCTTGACGCCGCCGCAGGTGTGGAAGACGACGAGCGCGGGCAGCTTACCGGGATCCTTCCTGCCCGGCGTGAGCAAAGCGTTCGACAGGTTGGTGAACGTTCCCAGCTCCGTTGCCTCTGCCGGGAAGGAGAGATCGTCTCCCTGCTTCAGTTCGGTCTTGAGCGTTTCCGGCGTCCCGTACTGGGCAAGCGCACTCGCGCTGGATGCGCCCAACAGGACCGCGGCCATTCCGAGCAGGGAGCGAAAAGCTTTCATTGGTTTTTCCTTTCTTTATGGGAGGAAGAGTACATCATCAAGGGTTCTTCTACGGGCGGGCGAAGTCGGGGATGCGGAAGCGCTTGCGATAGGCGCCCGGGGCGAGGCCGGTGGTGCGCTTGAACAGGCGCCGGAAGAAGGCCGCGTCCTCGTAACCGACGCGCCAGCCGATCTCGTCGACCGGGGCGTCGGTCCGCTCGAGCCGGCGCTTGGCGTCCTCGATGCGCAGGCGCTGCACGTAGGCGATCGGCGTGAGCCCGGTGGCGCTCGTGAAGCGCCGCTTGAAGGTGCGCTCGGCGAGCCGCGAGCGCTTGATCATCTCCTCGACGGGGTTGGCGACCGAGAAATGCTTGCCCAGCCATTGCTGCGCGCTCTGGATGTCGCCGTCGCCGTGGTCGGTCCTGCCCTCGAAGATCATGTACGGCGCGAGCCCGTCCTGGTGCCACTGCAGCGCGAACAGGCGCGCGATCTCCTGCGCGGTGGTCGCGCCGGCATAGCGTGCGATGAGGTAGAGCACCATGTCGTGCCAGGTCGTCGAGGCGCCCGAGCTCACCAGCTCCTCGCGCAGGCCGGAGATCATCAGCACGCGCTCGGGATGGATCGGGACCGCCGGATAGGTGGCGGCGAAGGTGCGGGCGTAGCCGAAGTGCACCGTGGCGTCCTTGCCGTCGAAGGCGCCGGTCTCCGCCAGCAGAAAAATTCCCGAGCAGGCCGAGCAGAGCACGGCGCCGCGCGCGTGCATCCTGGCGAGCCACTCGACCAGGCGCGGATAGCGGCCCTTTATCCAGCCTTCCGGCCGCAGCAGCACGGACGGGACGATCACGATGTCGGTCGCATCGATGGCGTCGATCGACCGCTGCACGCTGACCGGCACCCGGCTCGCCAGCTCCAGGGGCCCTGCCGACTCGCCCACGATCTCGACGCGAAACGGCGCCGGCGCAACCGCAGCGGTGCTCGGCATGCCCGCGGGCACCGACGCATGCATGACGTCGTAGATGCCGAACAGCGTGGACACCACCGCATCGGGCAGCGCCACCAGGCTGACGTGGCAGGGATGCGAACCGGGCTGCGAGGGCGGCTTGGCCATGGTGCGTCTCCGATGTGGCACGAATGAACCGAAATGGGGCGATTCCGGCTCTCCCGCCGGACTGGCTGCGTTGCGATTATAGACGCGCAGTCAATACCCTTTGAACCCAACGGAAAGGAACCGCAATCATGGACGCACCCGTCATCGATCAAGCGAAACTCGAATCCTTCATCATGCGCGCCGTCGGCGACCTCTCCGCCGGCTACGGCGGCGTGATGGTCAGCCTGGGCGGCAAGCTCGGCCTCTACAAGGCCATGGCCGGCGCCGGGCCGATCAGCGCCAAGGAGCTCGCCGCGCGCACCGGCTGCGCCGAGCGCTACGTCCGCGAATGGCTGAACTCGCAGGCCGCCGGCGGCTACGTCAACTACCACGCCGTGAGCGACACCTACGAGCTCTCGCCCGAGCAGGCGATCGTGCTCGCCGACGAGGACAGCCCGGTGTACATCCCCAACGCATGGAACACCCCGGCCTCGATGTGGTTCGACGAGGACAAGGCCCTCGATGCCTTCCGCACCGGCAAGGGCGTGGCGTGGGGCGACCACAACGGCCGGCTCTTCTGCGGCGTGGCGGCCTTCTACCGCAACGCCTACCGCGGCAGCCTGGTGCCGCAGTGGCTGCCCGCCCTCGACGGCGTCGTGGACCAGCTCAAGGCCGGCATCCGCGTCGCCGACGTCGGCTGCGGCCACGGCCACTCGAGCATCCTGATGGCCGAGGCCTTCCCGAAGTCGCGCTTCCACGGCTTCGACGTGCACGCGGACTCGATCGACGAGGCCAGGCTGAATGCGGAAGACGCGGGCGTGGCCGAACGGGTGGACTTCGCGATCGCGCGGGCGGCGGACTATCCCGGCAAAAACTACGGCCTCATCTGCTTCTTCGACTGCCTGCACGACATGGGCGATCCGGTCGCCGCGGCGCGGCACGCCGCCGAGACCCTGGCCCCCGGCGGCACGGTCATGCTGGTCGAGCCCTTCGCCAACGACCGCGTCGAGGACAACCTCTCGCCGGTCGCCCGGCTCTACTACGCCGCCTCGACCACGATCTGCTGCGCCCACGCGATCTCGGAGGGCGGGCATCACGTCCTCGGCGCGCAGGCCGGGGAGGCGCGCCTCGCCGAGGTGTTCCGCAAGGCCGGCTTCACGCACTTCCGGCGCGCCGCCGAAACGCCCTTCAACCTGATCCTCGAAGCGCGCCTCTGACGCGGGCAGGGCGGCCGGGAAAAGTCAGTCGCTGCGGGACGGCGTGCCGTCCCGCAGTCTCACAGCTCGGCGCGCAGTTCGTCGGCCGTCCGCACGCGGGCGAACAGGCCGTTCAGCCCGGCGAGGTAGGCGAGGTGCACACTGGCGGCCTCGATGCGCTGGCCGCCGAACTGCAGGTCGCGCGTGGCGCAGGCATCTCCTGCCAGCGAGCACTGGAAGCCCAGGTCGGCGGCCGCGCGCACCGTGGAGTCGATGCACATGTGCGTCATCATGCCGGCGAACACCAGCTTCGTCGCCCCGGCTGCGCGCAGCGATTCGAGCAGCGCCGTCTCGCGGAAGCTGTTCGGGAAGTGCTTCACCACCACCGGCTCGCTCCCGTTCGGCTTCACCGCGCTGTGAATCTCGGCGCCCGGCGTGCCGGGCAGGAAGAAGGTCGCGCCGGGGCGCGTGGCGATGTGCTGCACATGGAACACCGGCAGCCCGCGCTGCCGGAAGGAATGCAGCAGCCGCGCCGCCTGCGCGACCGCGGCCTCCGCGCCCACCAGTTCCATCGTGCCGCCGGGGAAGTAGTCGTTTTGCAGGTCGATGAGGATGAGGGCTGTGGTCATGGTTTGGCTGTTGGGGTTGGTTGCAGATCTGATATCAGGTGGGGCTTACGTTTGAATTCAGGGGCCGCCGGAGCGCGAAGCGCGGAGGAAACCGGTAAGCGCAGCTTGCCGGCGGACCCCTGGAACGAGATGTTGGAGCGCACTAATCCCCCTGGTAATAGAAAGCCAGCCAAAAAGAACAACCTAACCAGGCGACCGATCCTACGAGACCGCCGACATGCATCTGGACAGCGGAGAGCCCACCAACCATGATGCTCAATGGGATCCCGAGGAATCCGATCAACCGACCTACTCGCCGCGTAAGCTTCTTTGAACGCGCGGCGCTTTTCTGCACCTTTGCTTGGGAGACTTGACGATCCTTGATTTGACTCGCCCGAAGATTCCTCAGAAGGACGTCAGCATCGAGGCGTTGCTCCGTGAGTACTTCTTTCCAGGCTTCGCGTGCTTCTGGTGTAAACCTCGTCGGTTCTGAAACCATCTGATCTGTAAGTACTTCGAGTTGATCGAGCGAGTAGGCCAGATACTCGGCCTTGTGAAATGCCTTTCGATCAAGATCCATGTGTCTTCCTCTCAAGCAATCGGAATCGAAGTTCTTCGAATTCGTCGTTATGCGTCGACGTGCGGCTAGAGTTCACTTGACCTTCCGACCGCGGCCTGATGCAGACTTCTTCTTTGGTGTATCAATGACGGCGAGCATTGCAGATCGACCACCTTTAGCATTGGCTTCGAGAACCTGCTTCAGAAGCGATATAGACTGTGGCCCCGCCCCAATCCAGCCTACACGCGCCAACTGAATGAACTCAGTGTTGTTCAAGTAACGTGGGCAATTCCCATAGCCAACAAACATACCGCCGCTTAGTCCTTTAGCCTCCGGGAGTGCCAGAAACTCGCGCAGATGGGCTTCCGACATAGTGATTCCGGGAACCAGACTTTCGTCACGAGCATCGGGACGAAATTGCTCGCAAAACTTGAAGTAGAAAGGACCATCGTTTAGACGATAACTCCAGAGAGTGGCGGGCACGGGCGTAACTGTTGCGGCGGCAGAGCGGAAGGCGTTCATCCGGTGCAACTGCTGATGAATATTGGACGATGGGGAAACATGGTAAGACCAGCTTGTTCCATCTCTGTCCATCTTCTTGTACTGAAGAAGTAAGAAGCTGTCGTAGCAGGTGCTGTAAATGATCAGATCAATTCCCAAGGCGGTTTCAATCGGTGTTTGATCGACCACATGGACGCGTACATTTTTTTCGCGGCCATCCGAAAACATGGCGGACTTGCTGGGAACATCGCCCAGTAAGATACGAAAGATTCGTGCATCGTGTTCCAGCAGCGTTCTTTCCTGAATTGGCTGTCCGTCGAGAAGATCAAGTATCGAGGAGGCAGCATCAACCTGTTCGGCCTTTAGGCTCTTGAGCACTTGCGCTCTGTCCAGTTCGGCAATCTCAAGGCTGAGGCCGACGCCGTCGCGCTGCTCGTTAAGCCGCTCGACACGAGTGGACTCGCCAAACAGGCGACGCTCCTCACGTCGCAACCCAATTAGATGGTCAATCGCGTCGGACGCTTCGGGACGCAATTGTCGCAGTTCAACAAGTAGACCGTCCCACGTTGTGTTGTCGGTGCGGCTCAGAGTCTCAGGAGTACATACGACACTCTCCAAGTCGGAAATGAGCAGATCGCTATTTGCAATTGGCGGGTCGAACGTGATGATGTTCGACATTCGCATCTTTAACTTTCCAGACCCACCGCTTCCATGCATTCGCTCCATCATGGCCATCGCTGAAATAGCGAGCGGCTCTTTGCTCAGCACAAGCAACACAAGTTCTCTTCGCTCAAATTCCCAGTCAAGAGCGGAGAATGAATCGGTTAACTCACGACCAGAGTAAAGCCGTGCGGCAAGCCACTCCGTTCTTTCAGGCTCGAAGGTGAGAACGAAGCCTGAGTACGGAACCGGTTGCTTGAGGGTCTTCTTCTTAGGCATATGTACTAGCGGGACGATTGGTCCCGAGACGCATAACGAGTTTGAGGTACCCGGCCGCCGGATCGGCGAAGCCGCGGCGGGAATCTGCAAGCGCAGCTTGCAGGCGGTCCGTGCTAACCGAGAGGTTAGGGCTCGGGGACATTTAGAAAGCCAAGAGGACGCAGTTCATCGACGGTCGGGCTAAAGAGTGCGCTCGAAAATACAGCGTAAAGCGCATGCTTCATCAGCTGCAATTCCTTATGGTTGAAGTTGTGCCAATCGGTATCGAGGTTCTTTTCCAGAAGTTGAAGATGCACTCGGTTCCGAAGTTTCCGCAGGTAGTTCAGCTTCTTGTATAGAGGCTCATCATTACCAAGGAGCTTCTTTGTTTCGACCTTCTTCAGCATAGAGTCGAAGTTCATTTCTTCCTCGATCGGCTCAGGAAGCTTTTGAAAAAAGTGATTTTCGATCTTGCAGGTATCTGTGTTGACCGCAAATTCGTTGGTCACCACCTTTCGGAGAAGCTGCCAATGGTTTTCTCGGTGAAGGCCTTTTGCGCGGAGGACGTAGTACAGAAGGGCTTCAATGACTGATGTGCCGACGATCAAGAAGTTCTTTACGGAGATTGTCCATAGCACCGACGTTAGGCGAAGATCTTGTAGGGTGAAGTCAATGTATTCGAGATATTGAAGGTTGTAGGCAAGATTGCTCTTCAAACCATCCGCATGTGGGACGGAGGCAGTCGGAACAATGAGTTTCCCAAGAAACGCTCGGTGGGTGTCCACGGGAACCGGCAACCATCGATCATTCTCACCACACGTCTTGCAAAGTCGCGGCATATGAGAGCCCTAACTAGATGCAGACGTCATCAAAAGGTTGCCATTAGTGGATACAAGCATCCACATATGGATACAAGTGTCCATATATGGCAACCGGCAGGTGTCCATATTTAGGCGCATTTCTTCTTCTCCTCCCTGAGAGAACGCCGAGTATGTGCTGGTGGGGCGGGCGGATTTATTTTTGCGCAAATATACACCCGGTCGGCCGCGGCCGGAATGAATCGGGGGCGGGGAGGACGCTGCCGGGAAAAATCAGCCGTCGTGGGACGGCGATCTGGACGCGGCTTCGGGGTGAGGAGTTGTTGCGTCGGTTTTCTGCTCTCAATCAACGGTGGCACGAATCGCCCAGGCGCGGGCGGTCATCGGGATCGAGCCGTCTGCTGCGAACGGCAGCCGGCTGCGTATGCGGTCGCGCAGCCGCGCTCTAGCCGCTTCGTCGAGCGACATGGCGTAGGCGGGCGCGGGCCCCTGGCCGCCGAGGAAGGGCTGCCAGTAGTCGTCGAAATTCTCGAACGGCGTCGGAATGTCGATGGCCCTGACCTCGATGTCCTGCAACCCGGCGTCAGCAAAGAGCATCTCGAGCGCCTCCGGGCGGCACAGCGGAAAACGGATGCCTTCGTCCAGCTTCGCGGCGTCCGCATCGAGTTCGACGGCCGCATCCCAGAAGGCCCGCATGAGTTCCATCCTGCCGGCGTAATCCCAGACGTAGGCGGCGATGGCCCCTCCCTGGTCCGTCACCCGCGCCATCTCGGCCAGCGCGGCGCGCTGATCCGGGATGAAGTTGAGGACCAGCCCGGAGACCGCCGCATCGACCGCCGCGTCGTTGAACGGGATCGCCGTCGCGCTGCCCGGGCTCAGCGTCGCGCGGTCGCCGAGATTTTCCTGCGCGGTCTTGAGGAATCCCTCCGAAGGCTCGACTCCGGCCACCGAGGCGGGCGCGCAGCGGTCCAGTATCGCCGCGCTCAGCGCGCCGGTGCCGCAGCCCACATCGAGCCATGTCCGGCCGGCCGGCACGCCCAGCCACGCAAGAAACGGCGGCGCGACTTTCCGGCTCCAGCGGCCGACGTACCGCTCGTAGGGACTGCCGCGCTCCCAGGCATCGGAGACTTGCTTGTCGGCCATGATGAGTCCTCCATGGAAGCGTTCAAGCCGGGATCGCGTTACCGTGGGGAGGTGCGCCGACCCATGAGGTCGTTATAGCAGCACCCCGGCCTGGTTGCCGGATGAAGGGGAAGCTGCCGGGAAAAGTCAGCCGCCGGAGGACGGCGTGCAGGACGCGGCGTCGGCGGTAAGGTGCTGTGGCGGCGGGTCGTTGCGGGCGACTTCGAGCCGCGCCGGCGGCAGGGGGCGATAGCCTTCGGCGCGGCCGGTGATTTCCCGCCAGAGTTCGCCGAGGGGGATCTTGCGTTCGCGGTCGCGGGCGACCCATTCGGTGGGTACGGGCTGGGCGGGCTTGAAGCGCACGCCCCAGATCGGCTCGAAGTCGTCGGTGGCGAGCGAGTAGCGGGCGTCGGCGATCACGCTGGCGTCGCGCGGCGCGCGCGTCACCCAGCCGGCGGAGAAATAGCTGAAGCGCTGGAAGTCGCGGCGCACGCGCGGGTCGGCGCACTCGGCGGCGGTGAGGTCGCGCTCGTCCATCTGCGCCATGCGCGGGCCGGCCTTCCATTGCGCGTCGCCGGCGAGCGGCACGCGCACGCGGTCGGCGTGCAGCGCGTCGCCGTTGCGGTAGAGCGTGCGCCAGACGAGGGGGTTGCCGACGGTGGGGAAGATCTCGGCGCGCGCGACGGCGTGGCCGCGGCCGGCGGCGATGCGTTCGAGCGCCGCTTCGGCCTTGTCACGCTGCCAGGCCGCCGTGCCGACGTAGGCGAGGCACAGCGTCAGTGCCAGGATGGCCGGCGCGCGCGAGCGGCGCAGCGCGGCGAAGACCAGACCCAGCAGCAGGAACAGGGTGAACAGCGGCCCGATGGTGGTCATCAGGTTCCACGAGGCGCGCTCGGGCGAGAAGGGCCACGCGAGGTGCGTGCCGTAGGTGGTGCAGGCGTCGAGCACGCCGTGGGTGGCGTAGCCGACGAGGCCCGCCGTCAGCACGGACCGCCATTCGATGCGGAATTTCCGCAAAGTCAGCCACGGCAGGGCGGCGATTATGCCGCCGATCGGGGCGAAGGCGAGGGAATGCGTGAACTGGCGGTGGTACTCGATGTTGAGCAGCGGGTCGGCGTCGCTGCGGATGAAGAAGTCGACGTCCGGCAGCATGCCGGCGGCGGCGCCGATCATCCAGCCGGCGTGGCCAAGCCGCCGGCCGAGCACGGCCTTGGCGGCGACGGCGCCGAGCAGGCCGTGGGTTAGCGGGTCCATAGTTGTTTATTTGCCGAAACGTTGGACCATCTCTGCGTGTGGGATGGCATTCTTCCGGTCGAAAGTCTGAAGCCGTGCAATAGCGACTAGCTCGATGGGCGGGTTCGCATTTTTCTTCGATCGAGTCGATTTATCGACGCTGGGAGACCGCTTCGGATGTTTTGGCGCAGTTGGCATGACTTATCTCGGATGAAGCAAAGTGGCCGGACTATAGCAAACCCCGTCATCCCCGCGAAGGCGGGGATCCAGCAGCATGAAAACCTGGACTCCCGCCTGCGCGGGAGTGACGGGGTCAAGCCTTGAGCTTGGCGTTGAGGTGCGGCGCGATGATCTGCAGCAGCTGCACGAAGACCTTCGGGTTGCCGCCGACGATGTTGCCGGTCTCGAGATAGTTGGCTTCGCCGGATAGGTCGCCGACGAGGCCGCCGGCCTCGGTGATGAGCAGCGCGCCGGCCGCCATGTCCCAGGGCGAGAGGCCGAGTTCCCAGAAGCCGTCGATGCGGCCGGCCGCCACCCAGGCGAGGTCGAGCGCCGCCGCGCCGGGGCGGCGGATGCCGGCGGTCTTGTGCATGATGTCTCGCATCATGCCCATGTAGGCGTCGACGTGCTCGAAGTAGCGGAAGGGGAAGCCGGTGCCGATCAGCACCTCGTTCAGCTTGGTGCGCTTGGTGACGCGGATGCGCCGCTCATTGAGGTAGGCGCCGGCGCCCTTGCTGGCGGTGAACAGCTCGTTGCGGTTCGGGTCGTAGACCACGGCGTGCTGCAGCACGCCCTTGTGCTGCTGGGCGATGGAGATGGCGTACTGCGGGAAGCCGTGGATGAAGTTGGTGGTGCCGTCGAGCGGATCGATGATCCAGACGTGCTCGGAGTCGCCGGAGGCGCCTGACTCCTCTGCTAGAATCGCGTGGTCCGGATACGCCTCTTTCAGCACCTCGATGATGGCCGCTTCGGCGGCCTTGTCGACCTCGGTGACGAAATCCTTGTCGCGCTTGGCGCTCACCTTGATCTGTTCGACGTCGCGCGAGGCGCGGTTGATGATGCCGCCGGCGCGTCGCGCGGCCTTGACGGCGATGTTGAGTGTCGGGTGCATGGGCGTCCGTTAATGAGCGTGCCGCGTCGGCTGCGGCGAAGAAGGCGGCATTGTATATGAACAACCCGTTGGACCGCATCCGCATCGTCCTCTCCCATACCAGCCACCCGGGCAACATCGGCGCCGCCGCGCGCGCCATGAAGACGATGGGCCTGACGCAGCTCTACCTGGTGAATCCCTGCGCCGATCCCGACGGCGTGGGACGCGCCCGCTCCTCGAATGCGCGCGACGTGCTGGAGGGCGCCGTCGTCTGCGCCTCGCTGGAGGAGGCGCTCGAAGGCACGGTGCTTGCCGCGGCGATGACGGCACGCATGCGCGAACTGGCGCCGCCGCCGCAGTGGGCGCGCGCGGCCGCGCCGCAGATGGTGGCCGCAGCCGCGCACGGCCCGGTGGCGCTGGTGTTCGGCAACGAGACGGCGGGGCTCTCCAACGAGGAGGTGGCGCTGTGCCGCCTGCCGGTGATGATCCCGACCAACCCGGCGTATTCCTCGCTCAACCTCGGCGCCGCCGTGCAGGTGATGTGCTACGAGTTGCGCCTGGCGGCGCTCGACCCCGGCAGGCCGCCGGCGCCGGAGAATCCGCCGGCGACGGCCGAAGAGATCCGCCATTTCTACGAGCACCTCGAAGCCGCCGTCACGCAGAGCGGTTTCCTCGACCCGGCGCACCCGAAGCGCCTGATGCCGCGCCTGCGCCGCCTGTTCGACCGCATCGACCTCGAGCGCGACGAGGTCAGCCTGTTGCGCGGCATGCTGAAAACCTTCATGAAAACGGGGAATAAAGTTGACTAAAACCGAGGGTTTTTTGTAACATTTAAGCAATTTCTGATGGAGTGATGATGTTCAGCCGCCTGCGTGAAGACATCGCCTGCGTTTTCGACCGCGATCCCGCCGCCCGTACCACTTGGGAGGTGTTGACCTGCTACCCGGGCCTGCACGCACTGATCTTCCATCGATTCTCGCACTGGCTGTGGGGTCATGGCCTGAAGTGGCTGGCGCGCCTGAATTCGCATTTCGCGCGCTGGATCACCGGCATCGAGATACACCCCGGCGCGACGATCGGCCGCCGTTTCTTCATCGACCACGGCATGGGCGTGGTGATCGGCGAGACGGCCGTGATCGGCGACGACTGCACGCTGTACCACGGCGTCACCCTCGGCGGCACCTCCTGGAACAAGGGCAAGCGCCATCCGACGCTGGAGCGCGGCGTGGTGATCGGCGCCGGCGCCAAGGTGCTCGGCCCCATCACGCTCGGCGAGGAGTCCAAGGTCGGCTCGAATGCCGTGGTGGTGCGCGACGTGCCGGCGCGGGCGACCGCCGTCGGCATCCCGGCGCGCATCGTCGAGGACCGCAGCGAGATCGCCCGGGAAATCAAGGCCGGCCAGATGGGGTTCTCGGCCTATGCGGTGACGCGCAACGAGGACGATCCGCTGTCGCAGGCCATCCACGGCCTGCTGGACCATGCCGTCGAAACCGACCGGCGCCTGGATATGTTGTTGAAATGCCTGGAGCAAACCGGAGTCTGCAAGGCGGACGAGTTGGCCACGGCCGACAAGTTCGACCCGCAGTACTTGAGCAAAATAGTGGACTAAATAGTTGACCGAACTAATCGGTCTTTGTATAGTCGACTTAAATGTTCAAGTATTAGGCGCGCAAGCGTCTTTTTGGAGAGGATACAACCATGAGACTGACGACGAAAGGCCGCTTTGCGGTGACGGCGATGATCGACCTGGCCCAGCGCCAGAGCAACGGACCGGTGACGCTGGCGGGCATCAGCGAGCGCCAGAAGATTTCCCTGTCCTACCTGGAGCAGCTGTTCGGCAAGCTGCGCCGCCACCATATCGTGGCGAGCGTGCGCGGCCCCGGCGGCGGCTACCGCCTGGCGCGCGGCATGAATGAAGTCTCCGTCGCCGACATCATCGCGGCGGTGGACGAGCCGCTGGATGCCACCAACTGCGGCGGCCGCGAGAACTGCCAGGACGAGCAGCGCTGCATGACCCACGACCTGTGGACCAACCTCAACAAGCGCATGCACGAGTACCTCGCCTCGGTGTCGCTGTTCGACCTGGTGAACCAGCCGAAGGCCAAGGCCATTGCGTCCACGGTGGCGATCGACGACCGCCTGCGCGGCGCCCGGCACGGCAACGTGGCGGTGTCCGCCTGAGGAACGCTTCCCCGTGTTCGCCCCGGCCTACCTCGACCACAACGCCACGACGCCGCTCGACGCGGGCGTGCTGGAGGCGATGCTGCCGTTCCTGAAGGAACGCTACGGCAATCCGTCCAGCCGCCACGAGTACGGCCGCGCGGCGCGTGCCGCCATCGATGCGGCGCGGCAGCAGGTCGCGGCGGCGGTGGGGGCGCACCCGACCGAGGTGGTGTTCGCCAGCGGCGGCTCGGAGGCGAACAACCTGTTCATCAAGGGCGCGGCGGCCTGCCTGAAGCCGGGCACCGTGGCGGTATCGGCCATCGAGCACCCCTGCGTGCGCGAGCCGGCCAACGACCTGAAGCGCCTCGGCTGGAGCGTGCACGAGATCGCCGTGGATGCCGAGGGCCGTGTCGCGGAGACTGACTTTTCCGCGGCGCTGGCGAAGAGGCCGGCGCTGGTGTCGGTGATGCTGGCCAACAACGAGACCGGCGTGCTGCAGGACGTTCCCGCGCTGGCTTCGCAGGCGAGAACAGCGAAAGCCTGGTTCCACACCGACGCGGTGCAGGCGCTGGGCAAGGTGGCGATCGACTTCCGCGCGCTGAATGCCGCCGGGGTGAATGCACTGACCATTTCGTCGCACAAGATCCACGGCCCGAAGGGCGCCGCGGCGCTGGTGCTGGACAAGCGCATCGAACTGAAGCCGCTGGTTTCCGGCGGCGGCCAGGAACGCAACCTGCGCTCGGGCACGGAGAACGTCGCGGCCATCGTCGGCTTCGGCGCGGCCTGCGAGCTGGCGGTGGCGCGGCTGGAAGCCGATGCGGCGCGATTGAACGAATTGCGCGGCCAACTGGAAGAAGGCCTGACTGCCTTCGGCGCGACGGTGTTCAGCCGCAATGCGCCGCGCCTGCCGAACACCACGTTTTTTGCGCTGGCCGGCATCGACGGCGAGACGCTGGTGGCGCAGCTCGACCGTGCCGGCTTCGCCGTGGCGAGCGGCTCGGCCTGCTCGAGCGTCTCGCCCGAGCCCTCGCACACCCTGCTGGCGATGGGCGTCGAGGGGGACATGGCGAAGGGTGCGCTGCGCCTCTCGCTCGGCCGCGCCAACACCGAAGATGACGTCGCGCGCTTCCTGCAGGCGCTCGGCGAAACGACGAGAAAACTGAAAGGGCTGGCCGCGGTGGCCGCCTGAAGGCTCTGGAGACGAAAATGCTGAAATTCCCCATCTATCTCGACTATTCCGCGACGACTCCGGTCGATCCGCGCGTCGCCGAGCAGATGATTCCCTGGCTGGTCGAAAAGTTCGGCAACCCGGCCTCGCGCTCGCATGCCTACGGCTGGGAGGCGGAGAAGGCCGTCGAAGAGGCGCGCGAGAACGTCGCCGCGCTGGTCGGCGCCGACCCGAAGGAAATCGTGTGGACCTCCGGCGCCACCGAATCGAACAACCTCGCCATCAAGGGCGCCGCCTTCTTCTACCAGGGCAAGGGCAAGCACCTCGTCACGGTGAAGACCGAGCACAAGGCGGTGCTCGACACCATGCGCGAGCTGGAGCGCCAGGGCTTCGAGGTGACCTACCTCGATCCGCAGGAGAACGGCCTGGTCGACCTGGAGCAGTTCAAGGCGGCGCTGCGCCCCGACACCATCCTCGCCTCGGTGATGTACGTGAACAACGAGATCGGCGTCATCCAGCCGATCGAGCAGATGGGCGATATCTGTCGCGGCAAGGGCGTCCTCCTCCACGTCGACGCCGCCCAGGCGACCGGCAAGGTGGCGATCGACCTGTCGAAACTGAAGGTCGACCTGATGTCCTTCTCGGCGCACAAGACCTACGGCCCGAAGGGCATCGGCGCCCTCTACGTGCGGCGCAAGCCGCGCATCCGGCTGGAAGCGCAGATGCACGGCGGCGGCCATGAGCGCGGCCTGCGCTCCGGCACGCTGGCGACGCACCAGATCGTCGGCATGGGCGAGGCCTTCCGCTTCGCGCGCGAGGAGATGGCGAGCGAGAACGAGCGCATCCGCATGCTGCGCGACCGCTTGTGGAAGGGACTCTCCGACATCGAGCAGGTCTTCCTCAACGGCGACCTCGAGCAGCGCGTGCCGCACAACCTCAACGTCAGCTTCGCCTTCGTCGAAGGCGAGTCGCTGATGATGGCGATCAAGGACGTGGCGGTGTCGTCGGGCTCGGCCTGCACCTCGGCCAGCCTGGAGCCGTCCTACGTGCTGCGCGCGCTGGGCCGCCAGGACGAGCTGGCGCACAGCTCGATCCGCTTCACCATCGGCCGCTTCACGACGGTCGAGGAAATCGACTACACGATCCAGCTCCTGCACCGGCAGATCGGCAAGCTGCGCGAGATGTCGCCGCTGTGGGACATGTACAAGGAAGGCATCGATCTCAACACCGTCCAGTGGGCGGCGCACTGAGTTTTTGAAGGAGCAGCGAAAATGTCATACAGCGAAAAGGTTCTCGACCACTACGAACACCCCCGCAACGTCGGCGCCTTCGACAAGGAAGATGAAGGCGTCGGCACCGGCATGGTCGGCGCACCGGCCTGCGGCGACGTGATGAAGCTGCAGATCAAGGTGAACAAGGAGGGCGTCATCGAGGACGCCAAGTTCAAGACCTACGGCTGCGGCTCGGCCATCGCCTCCAGTTCGCTCGTCACCGAATGGGTGAAGGGCAAGACGGTGGACCAGGCGCTGGAGATCAAGAATACGCAGATCGCCGAGGAATTGGCCCTGCCGCCGGTTAAAATCCACTGCTCGATCCTGGCCGAGGACGCCATCAAGGCGGCCGTGGCCGATTACAAGAAGAAGCACGACGCGTAAAGGTGAGGACATGTCAGTTACATTGAGCGAAAGGGCGGCAAAGCACGTCTCCAACTTCATCGCCAAGCGCGGCAAGGGCGTCGGCGTGCGCATCGGCGTGAAGACTTCGGGCTGCTCCGGCATGTCCTACAAGCTGGAGTTCGCCGACGAGGCGGCAGCGGAGGACATCGTCTTCGAGAGCCACGGCGTCAAGGTGCTGGTCGACCCGAAGAGCCTGCCCTATGTGGATGGCACGGAACTGGACTATGCGCGCGAGGGCCTCAACGAGGGGTTCAAGTTCAACAACCCCAACGTCAAGGACCAGTGCGGCTGCGGGGAAAGCTTCAACGTCTGACCGTGGTTCCTGACTTCAGCCAGGATTACTTCGCGCTGTTCGGCCTCAGACGCGCCTACCGCATCGACGCGGCGCAGCTCGACCAGGCCTACCACGCGATGCAGGGCAGGGTGCACCCGGACCGGCATGCCCACCTGCCGGAGACCGAGCGGCGCCTGTCCATGCAATGGGCAACCCAGGTCAACGAGGCCTACCGCACGCTGAAGAAACCCCTGCTGCGCGCGCACTATCTGCTGCGGCTGGCCGGCACCGACACCGAGCATGAGAGCAACACGGCCATGCCGCCGGAGTTCCTCATGGAGCAGATGGAGTGGCGCGAGGCGGTGGCCGAGGCGCGCGCGGCGGGCGACCACCACGAGCTGGAGAAGCTGATGCAGCGCCTCGAGAAGACCGCCGACGGCCTCCTCGGCGAGATCGAGCGCGACATCGACGCGAAGAAGGATTACGCGGCCGCCGCCGACGCGGTGCGACGCCTGATGTTCATCGAGAAACTGGAACACGAAATAGAAGACGCGCTCGAAGCGCTGGAAAACTAGAAAAACGACATGGCTCTTCTGCAAATTTCCGAGCCCGGCATGTCCGCCGCGCCGCACCAGCACCGGCTGGCGGTCGGCATCGACCTGGGCACCACCAACTCCCTCGTCGCCACCGTGCGCAACGGCATCGCCGTCGTGCTCAACGACGAGAACGGCCGCAGCCTGCTGCCCTCCATCGTGCGCTACAAGGCCGACGGCGGCGTCGATGTCGGCTACGCCGCGCAGGGCACCCAGGCCAGCGACCCGCGCAACACCATCGTCTCCGCCAAGCGCTTCATGGGACGCGGCCTGAAGGACGTTTCCCACATCGAGTCGATGCCCTACGACTTCCTCGATGCCGAGGGCATGGTGCGCCTGCGCACCGTCGCCGGGGTGAAGAGCCCGGTCGAGGTCTCGGCGGAAATCCTCAAGTCGCTGCGCATCCGGGCCGAGGCGAGCCTCGGCGGCGAACTGGTCGGCGCCGTCATCACCGTGCCGGCCTATTTCGACGACGCCCAGCGCCAGGCCACCAAGGACGCGGCCAAGCTGGCGGGGCTGAACGTGCTGCGCCTGCTCAACGAGCCGACGGCGGCCGCCATCGCCTACGGTCTCGACAACGCCTCGGAGGGCGTCTATGCCGTGTTCGACCTGGGCGGCGGCACCTTCGACATCTCCATCCTGAAACTTTCGCGCGGCGTCTTCGAGGTGCTGGCCACCAACGGCGACGCGGCGCTCGGCGGCGACGACTTCGACCAGCGCGTGTACTGCTGGATCCTCGACGACGCCAAGATCCGCTTTCCCAGCATCGAGGACACGCGCAGCCTGCTGCTCAAGGCGCGCGAGGCCAAGGAGATGCTGACCGGCCATGACGTGGCGCCGATCCACGCCGAGCTGTCCACCGGCGAAAAGGTCGACCTGACGCTGAACATCGACACCTTCGCCGACATCACCAAGACCCTCATCTCGAAGACCCTCGGGCCGACGCGCAAGGCCCTGCGCGACGCCGGCCTGACGGTGGACGACGTCAAGGGCGTGGTGATGGTCGGCGGCGCCACGCGCATGCCGCAGGTGCAGCGCGCCGTCGCCGAGTACTTCAGGCAGGAGCCGCTGACCAACCTCGACCCGGAGAAGGTGGTGGCGCTGGGCGCCGCCATGCAGGCCAACGTGCTGGCCGGCAACCGCGCCGGCGCCGACGACTGGCTGCTGCTCGACGTCATCCCGCTCTCGCTCGGCCTGGAAACCATGGGCGGCCTCACCGAGAAGGTGATTCCGCGCAACTCGACCATCCCGATCGCCAAGGCGCAGGAGTTCACCACCTTCAAGGACGGCCAGACGGCGATGAGCTTCCACGTCGTGCAGGGCGAGCGCGAACTGGTTTCCGACTGCCGTTCGCTGGCCAAGTTCGAGCTGCGCGGCATTCCGCCGATGGTGGCGGGGGCGGCGCGCATCCGCGTCACTTTCCAGGTCGATGCCGACGGCCTGCTCTCGGTCTCTGCACGCGAGATGACCTCGGGCGTGGAGGCTTCCATCACGGTCAAGCCGTCCTACGGCCTTACCGACGACGAGATCGCCGGCATGCTGAAGGAGTCGATCGACCATGTCGGGGACGACGTGCAGGCGCGCAACCTGCGCGAGCAGCAGGTCGAGGCCGAGCGCCTGATCGAAGCGGTCGAGGCGGCGCTGGCCGCCGACGGCCGCCTGCTGCGCGCCGGGGAGCGCGCCGACATCGACGAGGAGATCGCCTCGCTGAAGAAGCGCATCGCCGGCACCGACCACCGCGCCATCAAGGCCGGCATCGACTCGCTGAATGCCGCCACGCAGGATTTCGCCGCCCGCCGCATGGACCAGGGCATCAAGCGCGCGCTCACCGGCCAGAAGATAGTCGAGTTCAAGCTATGACCCAGATCATCGTTCTCCCGCATGTCGAACTGTGCCCGGATGGGGCGGTGCTCGACGTTCCCCCCGGCACCTCCATCTGCGACGGCCTCCTGCAGAACGGCATCGAGATCGAGCACGCCTGCGAGAAGTCCTGCGCCTGCACCACCTGCCACGTCGTCGTCCGCGAGGGCTTCGACGGGCTGGCCGAGGCGGAGGAAAAGGAAGAGGACCTGCTCGACAAGGCCTGGGGCCTGGAGCCGCACTCGCGCCTGTCCTGCCAGGCGCTGGTGACGCAGACGCCGCTGGTCGTGGAAATCCCGAAATACACCATCAACATGGTTTCGGAGGGCCACAAGAAATGAAGTGGACCGACATCAACGACATCGCCATCGAGCTGGCCGATGCCCACCCGGACGTCGACCCGATGAAGATCAATTTCGTCGACCTGATGAACTGGGTGCGCGCGCTGCCGGGCTTCAACGACGACCCGAGCCACTGCGGCGAAAAAATTCTCGAAGCCATCCAGGCTGCCTGGATCGAGGAAAAGGAATGAACCGCGACGAAGGCGGACTGCAGCGCAACGTGCTCGGCGGCCCGCTCGGCGTCTGCAGCGAGGCGCCGGTGACCGGCTTCTTCCGCACCGGCTGCTGCGATACCGGCCCGCAGGACGTCGGCCGCCACACCGTCTGCATCGTCGCCACCGAGGCGTTCCTCGCCTTCTCGAAGGCGCGCGGCAACGACCTGTCCACGCCGATGCCGGAGTACGACTTCCCCGGCGTGCAGCCCGGCCAGCGCTGGTGCCTGTGCGCCGCGCGCTGGGTCGAAGCCTACCACGCCGGCATGGCGCCGCAGGTGGTGCTCAACGCCACCAACGAGGCGACGCTGGACCTGATCCCGCTGGAAGCGCTGAAGCGCTACGCCGTCGACCTGCACTGAAACGCTGTGCCAAAAAAAGGCCGCCCGCGGGCGGCCTTTTTCATTGCCTCGAACGGATCAATCCAGCACGTGCGACACCAGCCCGTCGGCCAGCTTCGGCTCGAACCAGGTCGACTTCGGCGGCATCACCTCGCCGGCGTCGGCGACCGACATCAGGTCTTCCATGTCCGTCGCGTGCAGGGCGAAGGCCGCCGCCATCTCGCCGCTGTCGACGCGCCGCTCCAGTTCCTCCAGCCCGCGGATGCCGCCGACGAAGTCGATGCGCTTGTCGCGGCGCAGGTCCTTGATGCCGAGCACCGGGCCGAGCAGGTGCTCGGAGAGCAGGCTGACGTCGAGCCGCGCCACCGGGTCTTCGCTCGGGATGTGGTGGGGATTGATCGTCAGGCGGTACCACTGGCCGGGCAGGTAGAGGCTGAACTCGCCGCGCTGCGACGGCTTCGTGCGCGGCGCGCACATCGAGACGACGAAGCGCTCGGTCAGGCGCGCGAGAAAGCCGTCGCGGCTGAGGCCGTTCAGGTCCTTCACGACGCGGTTGTAATCCATGATGCGCATCTGGTGGTGCGGGAAGATCACGGCGAGGAAGTAGTTGTAGTCCTCTTCTCCCGTGTGGTGCGAGTTCTTCGCGTGGCGCGCGGCGGCGACGCGCGAGGCGGCGGCGGAGCGGTGGTGGCCGTCGGCGATGTAGAGCGCACGCATGGCATCGAAGGCCAAAGTCAGTCGCTGCAGGACGGCGGGATCGCGGATCGCCCAGAGGGTGTGGCGGATGCCGTCGTCGGCGGTGACGTCGGCGTCGGGTTCGCCGGCCGAGGCCTGCGCCAGGATGGCGTCGACCTCCGGCGCCTCGGGATGCGCCAGCAGTACCGGGCCGGTCTGTGCGTTGAGCGCCTCGATCTGGCGCACGCGGTCGTCTTCCTTGTCCGGTCGCGTGAATTCGTGCTTGCGGATGCGGTTGGTGTCGTAGTCGGCCACCGAGGCGGCGGCGACCAGGCCGGTCTGGCTGTGATCGCCCATCACCAGGCGGTAGGCGTAGTAGCAGGGCGCCTCGTCCTGCTTCAGCACGGCTTCCTTGATCATGCGGTCGAAGTTCTCGCGCGACTTGGCGTAGACCTGAGGCGAGTAGTGGTCGATCTCCGGCGGCAGGTCGATCTCGGCCTTGGAGATGTGCAGGAAGCTGTTCGGCTTGCCGGCGGCACGCACCCGTGCCTCCTCGGCGGAGAGGACGTCGTAGGGCGGCGCGGCGATTTCGGCGGCGCGGCCGGGCGCGGGGCGCAGGCCGCGAAAGGGTTTGATCAGGGACATGTTGCTTCTTCTGGTTAGGCGTTGCGGTTCGGCAGGATGTCCTTCAGCACCTCGCGGGCCTTGCGGATCATGGTTTCGGTGGTGGGCCAGTCGACGCAGGCGTCGGTGACGGAACAGCCGTACTTGAGCTTGCTGAGGTCCTCGGGGATCGGCTGGTTGCCGCCTTCGATGTTGCTCTCGATCATCAGGCCGACGATGGACTGGTTGCCCTCGCGGATCTGATGCACGCAGTCCGACATCACCAGCGGCTGCAGCGCCGGGTCTTTCAGCGAATTGGCGTGCGAGCAGTCGATGACGATGTTCGGCGCGATCTTCGCCTTGGCGAGCGCCCGTTCGACCATGCAGACGCTGACGGTGTCGAAGTTCGAGCGGCCGTCGCCGCCGCGCAGCACGACGTGGCCGTAGGGGTTGCCCTGCGTGCGCACGATGGCCGAGCGGCCCTGCATGTTGATGCCGAGGAAGCTGTGCGCGCTGGAAGCGGACTTGATGGCGTTGATGGCGGGCTGGATGTCGCCGTCGGTGGCGTTCTTGAAGCCGACCGGGGTGGACAGGCCGGAGGACATTTCGCGGTGCGTCTGCGATTCCGAGGTGCGCGCGCCGATCGCCGTCCAGGAAATCAGGTCGCCGAGGTATTGCGGCGCGATCGGATCGAGCGCCTCGGTCGCCGTCGGCAGGCCGAGCTCGGTCACCTTGAGCAGGAACTCGCGCGCCCGCTCCATGCCTTCCTCGATGTGGAAGGAGTCGTCCATGTGCGGATCGTTGATGAAGCCCTTCCAGCCGGTCGAGGTGCGCGGCTTCTCGAAATACACGCGCATGACGAGGTAGAGGGTGTCGCTCACCTCGTCGGCCAGTTTCTTCAAGCGTTGCGCGTAGTCGTAGCCGGCGACCGGGTCGTGGATGGAGCAGGGGCCGACGACGATGAAGATGCGCGGGTCCTTGCGGTCGAGGATGGCCTTGATGGCCTCGCGGCTGGCGAAGACGGTGTCCGAGGCCTTTTCGGAGAGCGGCACGCGGGCGTGGATTTCCTCGGGGGAGGGCATCAGGTCGAAGGCGCCGATGCGGACGTTTTCCAGGGCTTGCTGTGTCATGACTGCTTCTTCGTGGTTGAAACGGGGTTTTTCAAGAGCGAAATGATCTCACGGATCGCCGCCGCACGCTCGGGCAGGGTGGCGGTTTCCCGGGCGACGCTGAGCTTGTCCGGTCCGGCCAGCTTCCAGCGGCGGTCCTGTTGGACCAGCTGGATGATGCGGGCCGGGTCGATGGGCGGGTTGGGGATGAACTGCAGCTTGACGACGGCCTCGGTGGCATCGATCTTGGCCAGCCCCACGGGCCGGGCCAGGATGCGCAGGCGGTGCGTCTCGATCAGGGTGCGCGCCTGGGCCGGCAGCTCGCCGAAGCGGTCGATCAGCTCTTCCTGCAGGCGCAGCAGTTCTTCTTCGTCCTCGCAGTTGGCGAGGCGCTTGTAGAGCGTCAGGCGCTCGTGCACGTCGCTGCAGTAGTCGCTGGGCAGCAGGGCCGGGGCGCGCAGGTTGATCTCCGAGGTGACGCCGAGCGGCTGCGAGAGGTCGGGCTCCTTGCCGTCCTTCAGCGCGCGCACGGCGGCGTTCAGCATCGAGGTGTACAGGTTGAAGCCGACCTCCTGGATCTCGCCGCTCTGCGATTCGCCGAGCACCTCGCCGGCGCCGCGGATTTCCAGGTCGTGCATGGCGAGGAAGAAGCCGGAGCCGAGCTCCTCCATGGCCTGGATCGCCTCCAGCCGGCGCTGCGCCTGGGCGCTCGGTTTCGCATTGCGGTCGGTGAGCAGATAGGCGTAGGCCTGGTGATGCGAGCGGCCGACGCGGCCGCGCAGCTGGTGCAGCTGGGCCAGGCCGAACTTGTCGGCGCGGTTGATGAGGATGGTGTTGGCGTGCGGGTTGTCGATGCCGGTCTCGATGATGGTCGTGCACAGCAGCAGGTTGTGGCGCTGCTGGGTGAACTCCTTCATGACGCGCTCCAGCTCGCGCTCGGGCAGCTGGCCGTGGCCGACGACGATGCGCGCCTCGGGTAGCAGTTTCGCCAGGCGCTCGCGCACCGTCTCGATGGTGTCCACCTCGTTGTGCAGGAAGTACACCTGGCCGCCGCGCTTGAACTCGCGCAGCACCGCCTCGCGCACGATGCCGTCGGAGTGGGGCACGACGAAGGTCTTGATGGCCAGGCGCTTCTGCGGCGCGGTGGCGATGACGGAGAACTCGCGCAGACCCTCCAGCGACAGGCCGAGGGTGCGCGGGATCGGCGTGGCGGTGAGCGTCAGCACGTCCACCTCGGCGCGCAGGGCTTTCAGCGCCTCCTTCTGGCGCACGCCGAAGCGATGCTCCTCGTCGATGACGACGAGGCCGAGCCGGGAAAACCTGACGTCCTTCTGCAGCAGGCGATGCGTGCCGATGGCGATGTCGACCTTGCCTTCCGCCAGCTGCTGCAGGGCGGCTGTCTGTTCCTTGGCGCTCCTGAAGCGCGACAGCTCGACGATCTTCACCGGCCAGTCGGCGAAGCGGTCGGAGAAGGTGTTGAAGTGCTGCTCGGCGAGCAGCGTGGTCGGCGCCAGCACCGCCACCTGCTTGCCGTCCATGACGGCGGCGAAGGCGGCGCGCAGCGCCACCTCGGTCTTGCCGAAGCCGACGTCGCCGCAGACCAGGCGGTCCATCGGCTTGCCCGCCTTCATGTCGGTCATGACCGCCGCGATGGCGGCGGCCTGGTCGGGCGTCTCCTCGAAGCCGAATCCGTCGGCGAAGGCCTCGAGGTCGTGCTCCTTGAAGCTGAAGGCGTGGCCTTCTCGCGCGGCGCGCCGGGCATACAGGGCGAGCAGTTCGGCGGCGGTGTCACGCACCTGCTGTGCGGCCTTGCGCTTGGCGCGGTCCCAGCGGTCGGTGCCGAGCTTGTGCAGCTCGACCAGCTCCGGCTCCGAGGCGCTGTAGCGCGAGATGAGGTGCAGCTGCGCCACCGGCACGTAGAGCTTGTCGCCGCCGGCGTATTCGAGGTGGAGGAATTCCGTCTCGCCCTCGCCGAGGTCGAGGTGCACCAGGCCCTGGTAGCGGCCGATGCCGTGGCTCTCGTGCACCACCGGGTCGCCGATCTTCAGTTCGGTGAGGTCGCGCAGCCAGCCTTCGAGGCTGGCGCGGCGGGCGTCGCTCCTGCGGCCGCGCGGGCGGGCCGTGGCGGCGTAGAGCTCGTTTTCCGTGACGATGGCGAGCCCGGCTTGCGGCAGCAGGAACCCGTTGGAGAGCGGCGCCACGCTCAGGGAAAGCTTTTCCGTCGCCGCCGCGCAGGCGGCGAAGTCGGCGCAGGGCGCCGGATGGAGGCCGTACTCGGCGAGGTACTGCAGCAGGGTCTCGCGCCGGCCCGGCGATTCGGCCAGCAGCAGGATGCGGCCGTCGAAGCCGGCGGCGAAGGCCTTCAGCTTGTGCAGCGGATCGTCGGCGCGGCGCTCGACGGCGAGGTCGGGCAGCGGCGCGGCCGGCGCGCCGGCTTCCGCGCTGCCCGAGGAGAAAGTCAGTCTCCCCAGCACGGCGGCGGCGACGAAGAACTGCTCCTCGCTGAGAAACAGTTCATTGGGCGGCAGCAGCGGCCGGCTGCGGTCGCCGCCGAGCAGCTTGTAGCGCGACGCCGTGTCGGCCCAGAATTCTCGGATGGCGGCGGGCACGTCGCGGTGCAGGCACAGCACCGTGTCCTTCGGCAGGTAGTCGAAGACCAGCGCGGTTTTCTCGAAGAACAGCGGCAGGTAGTACTCGATGCCGGCCGGCGCGATGCCGTTGGAGACGTCCTTGTAGATCGGGGAGCGCGAGGGGTCGCCCTCGAAGGTCTCGCGGTAGCGGCCGCGGAAGCGCGTGCGGCCGGCTTCGTCGAGCGGGAACTCGCGCGCCGGCAGCAGGCGCACCTCCGGCACGGGATAGACGGTGCGCTGCGAGTCGACATCGAAGCTGCGCAGGGTCTCGACCTCGTCGTCGAACAGCTCGATGCGGAAGGGCAGGGTCGAGCCCATCGGGAAGAGGTCGATGAGGCCGCCGCGCACGCTGTACTCGCCCGGCGAGACGACCTGGGTGACGTGCTGGTAGCCGGCCAGCGTGAGCTGGGCGCGCAGGGCGTCGACGTCGAGGCGCGCGCCCTGCTTGAGGAAGAAGGTGTGCGCGGCAAGGTACTCGGCCGGCGGCAGGCGGGTGAGCGCGGTGGTGGCCGGGATCAGCGCGATGTCGCAGGCGCCGCGGCTGATCTCGTAGAGCGTCGCCAGACGCTCGGAAATCAGGTCGTGGTGCGGCGAGAGCGTGTCGTAAGGCAGGGTCTCCCAGTCGGGCAGCAGGTGCACGCGCATCTGCGGCGCGAACCAGGCGATCTCCTCCTGCAGGCGCTGCGCGTCGAGCGGGTTCGCCGTGATCACCGCCAGCATGCGGCCGCCGCCGGCGAGCTGCGCCAGCGCCAGGGCGTCGGCCGAACCCGCCAGCGCGGGCAGGTCGAGGCGCGCGCCGGGCTTGGGCAAAGCGGGCAGCTGCGGCAGGAGCGCAGGGGATACGGCGGTCATTCTGGAAGGATGGGAAGGCGTGCGGGAGGCTGCTTTTCAAAGAGCGAATTATACCGGTCTGGACAGGCCCGCAGGAGCGCGCTAGGGTAGCTACTCCCCTCTCCCGCTTGCGGGGCGAAGGCGGGGTTTCCCGAAGCATGCTTCGCGCCGCCTGAGCCGGACGGCTGTGCTAAGCCGTCCGTGGGGCGCGGAGCGGGGGCAGGGGGAGAGGGCAAGACATGATTTTCAGCAACCGCGAACGGGCCGCCGGGCTTCTCGCCGAAAAACTCGTCGCCTACAAGGGGCAGAACCCGCTGATCCTCGCCATCCCGCGCGGCGCCGTGCCGATGGCGAAGATCGTCGCCGAGGCGCTCGGCGGCGAATTCGACGTGGTGCTGGTGAGGAAGCTCGGCGCGCCGGGCAACCCGGAATTCGCCATCGGCGCCGTCGACGAGACCGGCTGGGCCTACCTCGGCCCCTATGCCGCCATGGCCGGCGCCGATTCCGGCTACATCGAGCGCGCCAAGGCGCGCGAGCTGGAAACCATCCGCAAGCGCCGCGCCCAGTATTCGCCGCTGCACCCGTCGATCGATCCGAAGGGCCGCATCGTCATCGTCGTCGACGACGGCCTCGCCACCGGTGCCACCATGATTGCCGCCCTGCACGCGCTGCGCCAGCGCGCGCCGCAGAAGCTGGTCTGCGCCGTGCCGGTGGCGCCGCCCGACACCGTCGAGAAGGTGCGCGAACACGCCGACGAGGTGGTCTGCCTGTACGCTCCGGAGAATTTCCAGGCGGTCGGCCAGTTCTACGCCGACTTCGGCCAGGTCGAGGACGACGAAGTGATTGCCCTGCTGTCTGAAAGGAAGAAGCCATGAGGACATTGACCGTGCTGCTCGCCGCCGCGCTGGCCGGCTGCGGCGTCTCAGAAACCGCCAGCGTCGCCGCTACCGCCGGCGCCGCCAAGGCGAAAGAAGCCGAGCAGGCGAAGACTGCGCCCGCCCAGGTGCAGGGCAAGCTCGACGAATCGTTCAGGCAGGCGGAACAGAAGCGCGAAGGCGCCGACGCGCGCTGATGCCCGGGTGGCGCAAACCCGGAACCAATCGTCCGCTGTGCCATCAAACCGGCGTGCCTCACGCAAGGATCCCAACATGATCGGCGGCATTGCCTGGGTCGCGGCCGCGGTGGCCAGCCTCGCCGCCGGTGCCCTCCTGGTTTGCCCCGCCGGAGAATGCCGCACGCTCGCCTTCGACGAGGCCGCCCTCATGCTGGCGCAAGGCTGGCAGGCAAGTTGGCTCGACGCCGGCTTTGCCGCGCTCACCTGGCTGGGTTCGCTGTATGTCTTGATCCCGCTGTCGCTGCTGCTCTTCTGGCGGATGCGGGCGCCCTGGCGCGCCTACCTGCCGCTGGCGGTGGCCGGCGCCGCCGCCCTGGCGCAGCTCGCCAAGCTGATCGTCGTGCGGCCGCGCCCCGAACTCTATCCCGCTCTGGTCGACATGCCGGCCGACGCCAGCTTTCCAAGCGCCCATGCCATGCAGGCGGCGGCTTTCGTCGTCGCCTGGCTGTGTCGGCCGGGTGCCAATCCGGGCATTGGCGCGATTCTCGCTGCCGCCGGTCTGGTGCTGCTGGTTTCCCTCTCGCGCATCCACCTGCAGGTGCATTTCCCCAGCGACGTCGTCTTCGGCGCCGCGGCGGGCGCCTGCTGGGCGCTGGCGTTGCGCAGCCTGTTCCTCCGCAAGAGGGCTCAACCATGAGGCACAAGTTCCTCGGCATCGGCGAGCCGGGCTACCACCCGGTCCGCAAGCTGCGCACCGTCGTTTCCGGCCTGCGCTACGCCGTGCTCTACGACTGGTCGGTCACCTACAAGCTGGTGCTGTCGGCCTTTATTCTCGCCGGCGCCTTCGCCTTGCGCGCCTGGGTCGATTTCCTGCTCATCCTCGTCGCCACGGCCTTCGTCGTCTTCGCCGAGATCGTCAACAGCGCCATCGAGGCCCTGTGCGATTTCGTCGAGGAGCGCCACAACGAGAAGATCAAGGTCATCAAGGACATGGCCGCCGCTGCGGTCGGCATCGCGATGTTCGCCTGGCTGGCGGTGATCGTCGTCGAGCTGGCGCGCTATTTCCAGCGCTAGGCCGCGATCATCCGCCGCAGGCCGCGCATCAGGCAGCCGACGGCGGGCAGCTTCATGTAGAGCTCCTCGGCGGCGTCCCAGTAATCGCGGTGGTAAATCACCTTGCCGACGGCGTCGAAGCGCAGGTGGCTGACGCCGCGCATGACCTGATCGCCGCCGCCGGCCAGGCGCCGGCTGCGGAAATGGAAGGTCCACACCAGCACGGCGCTGTTGTCGGCGACGATGCGCTCCTCGACGCGGAAGCGCGGCGCCTCCACCTGGCGGAACATGTGCGCGAAGATGCGCTGGATCGCCGGCAGGCCGCGCACCTCGTTGAAGGGGTCCTTGAAGCTCGCGTCCTCGGCGTAGAACGCGCCGAAGCGTTCGACATCGGCGACGCCGAGGTTCTCGTAGAAGGCGACCAGCGCATCGAGGTTGTTCTGCATTTCAGGCTCCGGTGAGGCGGCGGATCAGGGGAAAGTACATCCGGTGCGGCAGCAGGCGCAGCAGCTTGAGCAGGCGCGTGAAGCGCTTCGGGAAATGGATTTCGAAGGCATCCGTGGCGAAGCCGCGCAGGATTTCGCCCGCCGCCTCGTGCGGGGTGATCAGCGCCGGCATGGTGAAGTCGTTCTGCGCGGTGAGCGGCGTGGCGACGAAGCCGGGGTTGATCACGCGCACGCCGACGCCGCGCGGGGCGAGGTCGAGCCAGAGCGTCTCGGCGAAGTTGATCAGCGCCGCCTTGGTCGGGCCATAGACCAGGGCCTTGGGCAGGCCGCGATAGCCGGCGACGCTGGAAACGAAGGCGAGTTGCCCTTTGCCCTGCTTGAGCAGCAGCGGCGCCAGCGCCGCGGCGAAGGCCATGGCGCCGGCGAAGTTCACCGCGACCATGTGCGCCGCCGCCTTCGGCGCGTAGTCCCAGGCGCGCATCGGCACGTAATCGCCCGCCAGGTAGATCGCGACATCGACACCGCCCCAATCGGCGGCGAGCCGGTCGCGCACGCGGGCCATCGCCTCCCCGTCGGTGGCATCGCAGGGCAGCGCCAGGGCCAGCGGCAGTTCGCCGGCGAGCGCGGCGATGCGCTCGGCGCGCCGCGCCGAGAGCGCCACGCTTGCGCCGGCGGCGGCGAGCGCCCGCGCCAGCGCCTCGCCGATGCCGCTCGAGGCGCCCATCAGCCAGACGCGTTGGCCTTGCCAGTCGCGGATCGGCGCGTTCATCGCTTGCGGAAGGAGAGCGTCACTTCGCCGAGGCGGACGCCCCACTTCGACATGACGGAACGGTTGAGCATCACCTGCTCGTCCATGAGGAACATCCAGTCGTCGAAATCGACATGCCAGGTTCTGCCGTCCACCGGCAGCGCCAGCACGTAGCGCCAGCGCAGGGCGTTGCCGGCGGCTTCGCCGACGGCCGTGCCGACGACGTCGTCGGCACGCCCGCTGTAGCGCCCCTCGCCCTCGCGCACGATGGTCCACACGCGCCGCGAGGTGCTGCCGTCGGACCAGGCGAATTTTTCGTCGAGCGTGCCGGTGTCGCCCTGCCAGCTCGCCTCGATGACGACGTGGAAGCGCTTCACCACCTCGCCCGAGCGGTCCTGGAACATGCCCCAGCCGTCGAGCGTGCCGTTGAAGTAATTGGCGAGGTCGAGCGTCGGCTGCTCGGCGCGGTATTTCTCCACCGGCACGCCGGCGCAGCCGGTGAGGCCGAGGGCGAAGGCGAGGGCGTACAGGGTCTTCATGGCGATTCCTCCAGGGTGTGGCGCCAGCGCCAGGCGAGCGCGGCGGAGATCAATTTGAAGCCAACCGGCAGCAGGCAATACACGGCGGCCAGCGCCGCCGCGCCGCCGGCCTCGCCGGGGCGGTAGCCGAGCCAGGCGAGCAGCGGCAGGCTGATGCCGGCGGCCAGCGCGAGGTTCAGCTTGGTGGCCAGCCCCCACCAGCCGAAGTAGCCGCCGGCGCGCACGCTGGCGCGCTCGCGCTCGGCGAGGTCGGCGAGCAGCGCCGGCGGGAAGGCGAGGTCGGCGCCGAGGGCGAGGCCGGAGATGAGGCAGATGGCGGCGAAGGCGGCGACGTCGCCGGCGCCCAGCGCATAGGCCCAGACGAAGGCGAGCGAGGACAGCGCCATGCCGGCGATCCAGGCGCGCACGCGGCCGATTCGCCGCGCCAGCTTCACCCAGGCGGCAAGGCCGGTGGCGCCGGCGATGAAGTAGAGGGCGAGGAAGGCGCCGCCCCAGCGCTCCGCCTGCAGCACGTCGGCGACGAAGAACAGCACCAGGGTGGCCGGCAGCGCGGCGGCGATGCCGCTGGCGAGGTACACAGCGAGCAGGCGCCGGAAGGCGGCGTCGCCGAGCGCGGCGAGCGGCGGCGCGGCGACCTGTGCCCGGGCATCGACCAGCGGCGGGCGCGGCGCGCCGAGCAAAGTCAGTCCCGCCAGCACGGCGAGCGTGGCGACGAAGACCCAGGCCAGGCGCGACAGCCCGGTGGCGGCATCGGCGGCGAGCAGGCCGGGCAGGACCGCGGCGGCGACCACGCCGAGCAGGCCGAAGCCCTCGCGGCTGGCGGTGAGCAGGGTACGCTCGCGCGCGTCGCGGCCGAGCTCGGCGCCCCAGGCCTGCAGGGCGATGGTGGCGAGGCTGTAGCCGAAGTAGGTCAGGGCAAGCGCCCCGGCGAGCCAGGGCAGCGTGTGCGCCGCCGGCGGATGCAGCAGCGCCAGCATGCCCAGCGCCAGGCAGGGCAATGCCAGCAGGATCATGCCGCGCCGCGCGCGGCGATGGTCGCCCCACCAGCCGATGAGCGGATCGAGGCCGGCGTCGAGCAGGCGCGCGGCAAGCAGGACGGCGCCGAGCAGGGCCAGGTCGATGCCCACCGTCTCGGCGTAGAAGCGCGGCACATGCACGTACACCGGCAGCGCCGCCATTGCCAGCGGCAGGCCGAGCGCGCCGTAGGCGAGCCAGTGGCGGGGGGCGAGCGCGGCCGTCATCCGGGCGGCAGCTGCAGCAAGGCGCCGCGCAACTGCGGCGCGCGCGTGCGCGGGTCGAGCCAGATGGCGAAGAAGCGGCGCGCGAATTCGGCGTCGGCGATATCGCCGAGGTGCCGCTCGCGGAAGTAGAAACGCGCGCCGCCCGAGGGCAGGTGGATGCCGGTGAGCGTGTCGCCCGGCGCGACGTCGGGGAACAGCGCGCGCATCGCCCCGCTCCAGCGCGCCAGCGCCGCCTCGTCCGCGCCGAGGCGGCGCATCTCCTCCTCGCTGGCCAGTGCGATGCGCTCGCCGGGAATGGCGCGGCGGTATTCGAGCACCAAGGCCAGGGGCGGCTTCGGTTCCGCCGGCGCCTCGCCCGCCACCCACAGCGTGGCGCGGTAGAGCTTGAAGCCGAGCCAGCTCATCTCGCCGCTGCCCCAGCGCCGCCAGTCGGCCTCGCCGCGCGCCGCCTCGGGCAGCGCCTGCGCCGGCGCGGCGAGCAGCATCAGCAGGAGCAGCCAGGGCCTCATCGCGCGTGCGCCAGCTCGAACTGCACGACGTCGGTGGAGCCGGCGGCGAAGCCGGCCTCGCAGTAGGCGAGGTAGAAGCGCCACAGGCGGCGGAAGCGCTCGTCGAAGCCGAGGCGGGCGATCTGCGGCCAGGCCGCCTCGAAGCTGCGCGTCCACTCGGCCAGGGTGCGCGCATAGTCGCGGCCGAAGGCGAAGGCCTCGCGCACTTCCAGCCCGGCCTTGTGCGCCTGCTTCGTGAAGGCGGCGGCGGACGGCAGCATGCCGCCGGGGAAGACCATCTGCTGGATGAAGTCGGTGCCCTTGCGGTAGCGCGCGAAGAGGTCGTCGCGGATGGTGATGACCTGCGCCACGGCGCGCCCGCCCGGCGCCAGGTTGCGCGCCACGGCGGCGAACCAGGCCGGCCACCAGCGCTCGCCCACCGCCTCGAACATTTCCACCGAGACGATGTGGTCGTAGCGGCCGGCGAGGTCGCGGTAGTCGGTGAGCGAGAGCCGGACGCGGTCGCCGAGGCCGGCGCGCGCCATGCGCGCCTGTGCGTAGGCGAGCTGCGCGGGCGAGAGCGTGATGCCGTGCACCTCGAGCCCTTCGCGCGCGGCCAGCTCGGCGAAGCCGCCCCAGCCGCAGCCGATCTCGAGCACGCGCTCCCCGGGCCGCGCCTGCAGCTTGGCCAGGATGCGGCGGTTTTTCGCCTCCTGCGCCGTCGCCAGGGGGCGGTCCGCCTCGCCCGCGTAGAGCGCCGAGGAGTAGCTCATGGTCGGGTCGAGCCAGAGGCGGTAGAAGTCGTTGCCGAGGTCGTAGTGGGCGAGGATGTTGCGCTTCGATCCGGCGCGCGAGTTGGCGTTGAAGGCGTGGCGCAGCCGTGCGCCGAGGAGCGCCCAGGTGCTGCCGTAGAGGGCGCGCGCGAGAACGTCGCGGTTCTCCGCCAGCAGGGTCAGCAGGGCGGCCGGGTCGGGCGAGTCGCAGCGGCCGTCGATCCAGGCCTCGGCCAGGCCGATGTCGCCGCGCGCCAGCACGGCGTCGAAGACGCCCCAGTCGGCGACGTCCATCGATGCCTGGCGCGGCCCGTCGCCGAAGCGCTGACGCTGCCCGCCGGGCAAAGTCAGTTCCAGCGCGCCGCCGCGCAGGCCATCGAGCAGGCGCAGCGCCGCCCGCGCGCGGCGCGGCAGCACGGTGTTCGGCAGGTCGAGCGTCAGGGTTTCGTTCATCGCGTCGTCTCCTCGAGCGGGGGTTCGGGTTTGCGGAAGAAGGGCACGCGCTTCAGCCACAGCCGCAGCGCCTGCCAGTGGATGCGCGCCATCACGCCCAGCGTCATCCACGGATAGCCGAAGAAGGCGCGCAGGAGCCGGGCGCCGGTGAGCGGCGCGGCGCGGCCGGAAATGGACGTGTGCAGCAGGTCGCCGTCGGCGTCGGCGAGGTCCACGCGTGCCAGGCGGCGCGGGTCGTCGAGGCGGGCGCGGAAGCGGAAGCGGTAGGTGCCGTCGAGCGCCATGAAGGGCGAGACGTGGAAGACCTTGCGCGCCGCCAGCGTCTCGTTCTCGCCGATCGGCCGACCGTCGGCATGGGCGACGAGGTAGTTGTGGCGCTCGCCGAAGGTGTTGTTCACCTCGGCCAGCACGGCAACCAGCGCCCCGCCGCGGTCGTGGCAGTACCAGAAGCTGACCGGGTTGAAGACGTAGCCCAGCATGCGCGGGAAGCACTGCAGCCAGACTTCGCCGTCGGCATCGGCGCCCTCGCGCGCCAGCAGCGCACGGATCCAGGGCAGCGGGTGCGAACCGTCGCGCGCGCCGTGGTCGGCGTAGCGGAAGGAGAACAGGTTAGGCCGGTTTACCGAGAAAAACGGCGCGTCCGCCTCGTCCAGCCGATCGAGCGGCAGCAGCAGGCCGAACACCGGATAGACGAAGCGGTGCTGCGCCGGCCGCAGCCGGCGGTGCATCACCGTGCCGAAGAGGATGCGGGCGCCGATCACTGGACTACCCTCCCCCCCAACCCCCTCCCCATGGAAGGGGGTGACGATGGTTCGCCGCTGCGCGGCTCCATGTGGTGGCTGCGCCATCCTTGGGGCGGCCCGGCGGATGGCGCTCATGCCGCCTTGCCCAACTTGCCGTGCCAGGGCGCGCGGCAGCCGAAGGCGCCGGCCACGGCGAGCCCGGAGCGCAGGCCGTCCTCGTGGAAGCCGTAGCCGCTCCAGGCGCCGCAGAACCAGACGCGGTCGCGCCCAGAGAGGGCGGGCAGCTCGCGCTGGGCGGCAATGGCCGGGCCGTCGAAGATCGGGTGCGCGTAGGTGAATGAGGCGAGCGTCTTTTCCTGTGCCGGCGCCTGTTGCGGATTGAGCGTCACCACCACCGGCTGGCGGAAGGGCAGCGGCTGCAGGCGGTTGATGAGGTAGGACACCGACACCGGGCCGGCCTCGGCGCCTTCGCGGCGCGACAGGTAGTTCCAGGCCGACCAGAGGCCGCGGTCGCGCGGCAGCAGCGCGGCGTCGGTGTGCAGCACGGCGTGGTTGGGCTGGTAGCGGATGGCGGAGAGCACGCGCCGCTCGGCCGGGCTGGCGTCCTCGTCGAGGATGGAGAGCGCCTGGTCGCTGTGGCAGGCGAGCACGACGTGGTCGAATTCCTCCACCTCGCGGTCGTGTGCCAGCAGCATGCCGCGCGGCGTGCGGAAGACGCGCCGCACCGGCGTGCCGAGGCGGATATCCTCGATGTCCGCGGCGAGCTTGTGCACGTATTCGCGCGCGCCGCCCTGCACGGTGCGCCACAGCGGCCGGTCGAAGACCTGCAGCAGGCCGTGGTTGTGGCTGAAGCGCACGAAGGTGGCGAGCGGGTAGTCGAGCATGCGGCCGGCCGGGCAGGACCAGATCGCCGCCGCCATCGGCAGCAGGTACCAGTCGCGGAAGGCGCGCGAGTAGCCGCCGGCGTCGAGATAGGCGCGCAGGGTCATCGACTCGTCGGCCTCGCGCTGCAGCCAGGCCACGCTCTCGCGGTTGAAGCGCAGGATGTCGGACAGCATGCGCCAGAACTCCGGCCGCACCAGGTTGCGCTTCTGGCCGAACACCGTGGCCAGGCTGGAGCCGGCCCATTCGAGTCGCGGCGCCTCGAGGCTGACGGCGAAGGACATCTCGCTCTCGATGCTGTCCACGCCGAGATGCGCGAACAGCGCCGTGAGGTTGGGGTAGGTCTTGTGGTTGAAGACGAGGAAGCCGGTGTCGACGGGATGGGAGACGCCGTCGAGCGTGACGTCAACGGTGTTCGTGTGGCCGCCCAGGCGCGGCGCCGCCTCGTAGAGGGTGACGGCGTGCCGCTGCGCCAGCAGCCATGCGGCGGAGAGGCCCGAGATGCCCGAGCCGACGACGGCGATGCGCTTGCGCCGGGCGATCATGCCGCCTCCCCGTTGCTGCCGCTGATCTCGGCATAGGCCGAGTGGTTGTGGATGGACTCGAAGTTCTCCGATTTCACCGTCCATGCGGCGATGCGCGGCTCGCGCTTCAGGCGCAGGGCGATGTCGCGCACCAGGTCCTCGACGAACTTCGGGTTGTCGTAGGCGCGCTCGGTGACCCATTTCTCGTCCGGGCGCTTGAGGAGGCCGAACACCTCGCAGGAGGCCTCCTCCTCGGCCAAGCGCAGCAGCTCGTCGGGCGTCATCGGCTCGCGCAGGCGCACGGCCAGCGTGATGTGCGAGCGCTGGTTGTGGGCGCCATAGTCGGAGATCTTCTTCGAGCAGGGGCACAGGCTCGTCACCGGCGCCACAACTTCCATGTGCAGCTCGGCGGCGCAGCCCGGGCGCTTTTCCGCGCGCAGGCGGACGTCGTAGTCGAGCAGGCTCTCGACGCCGGAGACCGGCGCCTCCTTGGAGACGAAGTAGGGGAAGGCCAGCTCGATCTCGCCACTGTCGGCCTCGAGGCGGCGCAGCATCTCGTCGAGCATGCGCAGCAGGCGCTCCATGGTCAGGGCCGGGCGCTTCTTTTCCAGCAACTCGACGAAGCGCGACATATGGGTGCCCTTGACCTCGGGCGGCAGGCCGACGGCCATGTTGACTTCGGCCACGGTGTGCTGCACCTGGCCCTGTCCGTCGAACAGGGCGAGGGGATAGCGCAGGCCCTTGACGCCGACCTTGTCGATCGCCTGCTGGCGATGGTCGGCGCTGGCCTGGATGTCGGGCAGGAAGATTCTTTCGGGTGCGTTCATGCTTGTCTCCATTGCGGTTGGGTCGTCGAAATCATGGGTTCAGCCGGCCACGGTGACCGGGCGCGGTTGCGTATGGCCGCAGGGCGCCGGTGCCGGGCCCCGAACGGGGTTGTGATAGAGCAGCATCAGACGGAGGCTTTCGCTGTCCTGGACAAAGACGCAATCCTTTGGATGGGTAGCCTGTCGTTCCGTCGGTACGTTTTCCATGCCTGCGGCCATGAAGGTCGCAAAGAGCGCGCTGACAAAGAGAATGGAATGTACGGTTTTCATATAATGTCCTGGACAAAACATGTGCGTGTCGCTAATATAAGCATCAGAACTTCATCTGTCAAGTAATTGTCCAGGACAAATATGAACAAAACTTTGCTGAGCATTGCGGCCGTGGAGCGCGAAACCGGGCTGGGCAAGGACACCTTGCGCGTCTGGGAGCGCCGCTACGGCTTTCCCCGGCCCGAGCGCGACCAGCACGGCGAGCGCGCCTATCCTCTTGAACAGGTGGAGAAACTGCGTCTGATCAAGCGCCTGATGGGGCAGGGCTGGCGTCCCGGAAGGCTGATGGCGACGCCCGATGAGGATCTTGCCAGTCTGGCCGGACCGGCCGAGACGCCCGTCGCCGCGGAGGACAAGGGCGCCCTGGCGGCCGGTGTGGTCGAACTGATCCGCAGCCACGACACCCCGGCCTTGGCCAGCGCGCTGCGGCAGGCCCTGCATCGCCAGGGGTTGCAGCAGTTCGTTCTCGAGTCGGTCAGCGCGCTCAACCGCGCCGTGGGCGAAGCCTGGATGCGCGGCGAGATACAGGTCTTCGAAGAACACCTGTATACGGAACAGATGCAGGCCCTGCTGCGCCAGGCCATCGCCTCGCTGCCGCCGGGCACGGGGCGTCCGCGCGTCCTGCTCACCACGGTGCCCGAGGAGCAGCACGTGCTCGGCATCCTGATGACCGAGGCGCTGCTCACGCTGGAGGGTGCGTCCTGCGTGTCGCTCGGCACGCAGACGCCGCTCGCCGACATCCGCCAGGCGGCGCTGGCGCACCGCGCCGACATCGTCGCCCTGTCGTTCTCGGCGGCGTTTCCGCAGCGGCAGGTGCTGCCGCTGCTCGCCAAGCTGCGCGAGATGCTGCCGGCCGCCATGGAGATCTGGGCCGGCGGCGCCGGCGTCGAGCGCCTCGGCGCGCCGGACGGCGTGCGGCTCATCACCGATCTGGCGCAGGCGATGCAAGCGCTGGCGGACTGGCGCAGCGACATGCCGGCGGACTGAGCATGGCCCCGCGCCAAGGCGGCGCGCTGGCCTGGCTGCGCCGCGACCTGCGCCTGGACGACAATGCCGCGCTCGGACACGCGCTGTCGAAGCACGGACGCGTCTTCTGCGCCTTCGTCTTCGACACGGAAATCCTCGACGCGCTGGAGAGCCGCACCGAGCGGCGCGTGGACTTCATCTGGCAGTCGGTGCGCGAACTGCGCGAGCGGCTGCGCTTGGCGGGCGGCGAGCTGATCGCCCTGCACGGCCGCGCGCGCGAGGAGGTGCCGCGCCTGGCCGCTGCGCTCGGCGTGGACACGGTGGTCGTGGCAGAGGATTATGAGCCGGCGGCGGTGGATCGCGACCGCGCGGTTGCCGAAAGCTTGCGTGACCTCGGCATCGCTTTCGCCGCCGTCAAAGATACCGTTGTCTTCGCCGGGAGCGAATTGCTCACGCAGGCCGGGCGTCCGTTCACCGTCTTCACGCCCTACAAGAATGCCTGGCTGAAGCTGGCCGGCGAGGCGGAGCTGGCGCCGCGCCTGGCGGAGCGGGACCTGAAGCGCCTGGCCAAGCCGCCGATGGCGACGCGCCTGCAGGAACTGCGCGAACTGGGCTTCGAGCCGACCGATCTTGCCGCTGCCGGCATCCGATCAGGCGAGTCAGGCGCACGGCAGACCTTGGAGGATTTCCTCGGCCGCATCGACCGCTACCACGAGCAGCGCGACTACCCGTCGCTCGACGCGACCTCCGGGCTGGCCATCCACAACCGCTTCGGCACGATCTCCATCCGCTGTCTGGTGCGTGCGGCGCGCGAGCGCCGTACCGCGGGGGCTGACTCCTGGCTGGCGGAGCTGATCTGGCGCGACTTCTTCTTCCAGGTGCTGCACCACCACCCGCGCGCGGCGCAGGAAGCCTTCCGGCCGCAGTTCGCCCGCATCGAGTGGCCGAACGACGCGCGGCTCTTCGCGGCCTGGCGCGAGGGGCGCACCGGCTACCCGCTCGTCGACGCCGCCATGCGGCAGCTGAACGCCACGGGAAACATGCACAACCGCCTGCGCATGGTGGTCGCCTCGTTTCTGGTCAAGGATCTGCTCGTCGACTGGCGCCGGGGCGAACAGTACTTCGCGGCGAAACTGAACGACTTCGACCTCGCCGCCAACAATGGCAACTGGCAGTGGGCGGCGTCGACCGGCTGCGATGCGCAGCCGTGGTTCCGCATCTTCAACCCCGTCGCGCAGTCGCAGAAGTTCGACGCGCAGGGGGAATTCATCCGCCGCTGGGTGCCGGAGCTGGCGAGCGTGCCGGCGAAATGCATCCATGCGCCGTGGATGATGCCCCCGCCCACGCAGGCCGTCTGCGGCTGTATCATCGGCCGCGACTACCCGGCCCCCGCCGTCGACCACGCCGTGCAGCGCCAACGCGCCCTGGCGCTCTACAAGAAAGCCTGACCATGAAGACCCGCCTCGCCGACATCGCGCCCTACATCACCAAGGACGGCTCGGAGATCCGCGAACTGATGCATCCGGATCATCACGGCAACCGCGCCCAGAGCCTGGCCGAGGCCGTGGTGCCGGCCGGCGCGCGCACGCGGCTGCACCGCCACCGCGAGACCGAGGAGCTCTACCACGTCACCTCGGGCGAGGGCCTGCTTACGCTCGGCGGGGAAAAGATAAAAGTCAGTCCCGGCGACACGGCGCTGATCCCGCCGGGGACGCCGCACTGCATCGAGGCCACCGGCGCCGGACCGCTGCACATCCTCTGCTGCTGCAGCCCGGCCTACCGGCATGAGGACACCGAGCTTCTGGATCAGCCCTGATGCCGCTCGCGCCAGTGGCGCGCTGCGAACACCGCCAGCGTGACGGCGGTGAGGGGGATGACTACGGTTGTCATCGCCGTGCCGAAGGTGTCGAGCAGGTCGTGCTGCTGCGATGCCAGCAGCAGGTAGGCCGTGTAGGCGAAGAAATAGGCAAGGAACAGCGCGCCTTCCCAGCGTGCGATGACGTGCCCCGTGAAGAAGATCGGCAGGCAGGCCAGCGCGACGCCGATCATCACGAGAAGGTCGAAGTTGAGCATCGCCGGCGGCACCGGCAGGGCGTGCGGCGCCACCAGACTGGAGAGGCCGAGCACGCCGAGCAGGTTGAAGGTGTTGCTGCCGATGACGTTGCCGACGGCGATGTCGCGCTCCCCGCGCAGCGTGGCGACGAGCGAGGTGGCCACCTCGGGCATCGAAGTGCCGGCGGCGACGATGGTCAGGCCGATCACCATCTCGGAGAGGCCCAGCGCGCGGGCGAAGCTCACCGCCGCATCGACCAGCCAGTTGGCGCCGAGCACCAGCAGCGCCAGTCCGCCGCCGATCAGCGCCAGTTGCACCGCCCAGTGGCGATCCCAGGCGCCGGCGGCCGGCGCGGCGAGTTCCTGCGCGTATTCGTCCTGCGTCTCCCGGCTCTCCCGCCGGCTCTGCCGGATGAGGAAAACCGTGTAGGCGACGAGCAGGCCGAACAGCAGGGCGCCGTCGCCGCGGCCGAGGCCGCCGTCGAGGGCCACTCCGAACACCAGCAGCGAGGCGCCGATCATCAGCGGCACCTCCTGGCGGATCAGCTGCGGTGCCACCAGCAGGGGCGCCACCAGCGCCGAGAGGCCGAGGATGAAGAGCACGTTGAAGATGTTGCTGCCGACCACGTTGCCCAGCGCGATATCCACCTGGCCGCCCCAGGAAGAGCGCACCGACACGGCCATCTCCGGCGCGCTGGTGCCGAAGGCGACCACGGTGAGCCCCACCACCAGCGGCGAAATGCCGAACGACAGCGCCAGCTTCGACGCGCCGCGCACCAGGAGCTGGGCGCCGGCGACCAGCATGGCCAGGCCGAACACGAACATTGCGATGGTCATTTGGACATCCAGGTAGTTGCGGACGCGGCAGCATAGCCGAATTCCGGTCCGTCCTGAAAAATCGGTCTGCGCGGGGCGCCGGGCGCACCTGCCGGTCTGTAGAATCCTGACGACATGCTGAAGAGGGCAATCCTGGAAAGTGCGGAAGGCCGCATGCTGATCGCCGGCCTGGCCCTGGCCGTCCTGCTGCTGCTCGGCCTCGGCATCGGCTGGACGCTGTTTCCCGAGAACATCCTCCAGTACGCGGCCATGACCGGGCTGAACCTGCTGATCGGCCCGGGGGCGGGCATGAGCTTCGGCTACGCCAGCGGGATGAGCCACCTGCAGGTGGTGCCGCTCAACATGCTGGTCGAGACCCTGCACGTACTCGTCTTCTATCCGCTGTTCGTCCTTGGCTGGCGGCACCTGCTCGACCTGCCGGCGCTGAAGTCCTTCGTCGCCCGCATGCACGAGGCGGCCGAGATGCGCGGCGGCATGGTGCGCAAGTTCGGCATGGCCGGCCTGGTCGTCTTCGTCTTCGTGCCGTTCTGGATGACCGGGCCGGTGGTCGGCTCGATCATCGGCTTCCTGATCGGCCTGCGCCCGTGGGTGAACCTCGCCATCGTGCTGACGACCACCTACGTGGCCATCAGCCTGTGGGCCCTGCTGCTGAACGAGTTGAGCGCCTGGGCGGCGACCTTCGACCGCCTGGCGCCGTGGGCTTTGCTGGTGGCCATCGTCCTGATCGTCGCCGCCGGCCACCTGCTGCATCGGCGCCGGAACAGCCGCGCGGCAGGTCCGGCAGAGCGAAACTGAATCGGGCGCGAGCCGCGTTCAGGCCGCGCGGTCGCCGGGCGGTTCGTCCTGCGGGACGTAGCGGTCCAGCCAGATCCAGTGGAGTGCCTTGTCCCCGGTCAGCTTCGCCAGCGACTCGCCGTAGCCGAGCAGGTTGCGCAGCGGTCCCTCGGCGCGCAGCACGCAGACGCTGGGATGCTCATGTTCCTCGAGGATTTTCAGCTTGCGGCTGGCGAGGTCGTTGCGCACGGCATCCAGGTGGCGGGGGGCGGTACGCACGCGCAGGAGCATGATCGGCTCGTACACCCGGTTGCCGAGGCTCATGTAGCGGACCCTGGGCGGCAGCAGCTTCAGATCGTCGCCGTAGATGTCGCAGAGCATGGCCATCGGCTGGGCCAGGGCGTCTTCGTTCTGCGCGCGCATCAGCAGTCCTTCCAGGGTGGCCTCGAAGGCGATCAGGTCGGAGGGATGCAGCACGCGCATGACCTGGCGGGCGAAACCTATCTGGAACGGGCTCGAGGTGAGCTGCACCAGTTGCTCGATGGGAAATTCGGAATGTTCCATGCGTCCGCCTATGAGAGCGAGGCCTCGGGCTGGTAGACCAGCGCGGCGATGCGCAACTGCAGGTTGCCCCGTTCCGTCTCCACCACCACGGCGTCGCCCACCGCGCGCCCCAGCACGGCGCAGCCGATGGCGGACAGCACCGACAGCCTTCCGGCGGGCGGGTCGGCCTCTTCCGGGAAGACCAACTCGATCTCCTTCGAGGTGCCCGAGTGGATATCCTCGATGCGGATGCGCGAGTCCAGGGTGACCACGTTGCCCGGCGTGTCGGACGATTCCATCAGGCGGGCCATCCGCATCAATTCGTCCAGGGCATGCAGCTGCTTCTGGATGCGTCGCGATTGCGATTTCAGCGCGTCCGCCATGTGGGCGAGGCGTTCGGCATCGGGCCGGGTGAGTCGGATCGCGTGCGGCATGCTCACTCCAGGGGGGCTACCGTGCGCTCGACGCGAAGCTGCCGGCTGCGTCCGTCCGGAAACGGCCAGTCGATGGCCTGGCCTTCCGCCAGTCCGAGCAGGGCGGAGCCGACCGGGGCAAGCACCGAGATCTTTCCGCTGGCCATGTCCGCCTCATCGGGGAACACCAGTTCCACCTCGCGCCGTTCGCCCGAGCTCTCGTCCAGGTAAATCACGCGCGAGTGCATCCGAACGACATTCTCCGGCATCTGTTCTTTCGGGACGACAGTGGCCCGGCTCAGCTCCTCGGCCAGGTTTCCGCCGGCGGCCAGGGTGCGCAGGCGGGCATAATCCAGGTCGGCAATCATCAGGTCTTCGGCTTTCATGGCTAACATCCCGTTCCAAAAAGAAAAAGCCCCGCCGCTTGGGTGGGGCACGGGAGTCATCATACGCAGGGCGGCGGTGCCGGATAAGCCTCCTCAAACGAACATTACTGTTTCCATGGGGGATACAATACCGGCATGCGCGATCTGAACCTCATGGCTGTTTTTGCCCACGTGGCGGAGACCGGCAGCTTCTCGGCTGCCGCCCGCCGCCTGGGCATGTCGCGCTCGGCGGTGAGCAAGGCCGTGGCCAAGCTGGAGAAGGAACTGGGGGCGCGCCTGCTCAACCGCAGCACCCGGCACCTGAGCATGACCGAGGTGGGAGCGGCCTACGTCGAGCATTGTAGCCGCATCCTCGACGAGGCCGTCCGCGCCGAGCAGGTGGTCGACCACCTGCATGCGCAGCCGCGCGGCGTGCTCAAGGTGGCGGCCTCGGTGGCGTTCGGCACGCTGCATGTCGCGCCCGCGCTGGCGGACTTCCTCGGCCGCTATCCCGAACTGGACATCGACATGACCATCACCGACCGCGCCATCGACATGGCGGAGGAGGGCTGCGACGTCGTCGTGCGCGTCGCGCGCGACCTGCCGCCCAACCTGGTGGCGCGCCGCCTGGCGCCGGTGCGCCGCAAGCTGTGCGCGACGCCGGCGTATTTCGGGAAGCATGGCGTGCCGCGCATCCCGCAGGACCTGGCGCGCCACAATTGCCTGGACTACACGCACTCGGGCGAGCAGGGGCTGTGGCGCTTCACCGGACCGGAAGGCGACATCGCCGTGCCGGTCTCCGGCCGGCTGCGCATCAACGATGACGAAGCCCTCTCGCAGGCGGTGCTGGGCGGGCTGGGCCTGGCGCTGCTGCCGACGTTCATCATCGGCAAGGACCTGCAGGCCGGGCGCCTGCGCGCCGCGCTGTCCGAGTACATCCCGGTGGAACGGCACGTGTATGCGCTCTATCTGCCGACCCGGCACCTGCCGGCCAAGGTGCGCGCCTTCATCGATTTCCTGCTGGAGCGCTTCGGTCCCGATCCCTACTGGGACCGGGACTAGCGTCGCGGATGGGCCGTGGATCGGTGCGTGCGCCGGTCAATGCAGCATCGGTTCCGCCGGCGCCAGACGCAGGCCGACGTTGAGGACGACCAAGCGGTGGCCGAGCAGGACCACGCTGCCGCGGCGGCGGTTGTCGCCGGTGTCGCTGTACTCGAAGGCATAGGCCCGCTGCAGCCGGAGGCGGCCGTCCTCGTTGCGTGCCGGCTTCAGGCCGGCGATGGCGACCGTGTCGTCGAGCAGCTGCAGGCCTTCCGCCTGGCAGGCCGACCGTGCGGCGGCGATGCCGATATCCCTGGCCTTGAGGCTGTCCAGCCACAGCCAGATGCCGCCGGCCACGAACAGCAGGCCGACCAGCTCCAGCAGGGGCAGGCCGCTCATCGGTTGGAATTCTGCATCAGCCTCGCTTTGCTCTGCGCGCCCGCCTTGTTCTCGGCGCTGACGCGCCTGCCGAAGCCGTCGCGCTCGGCCGTGCTCCGCTTCGTTGCCTCGATGCTCTTGATGCAACGCCAGCGCTTGCCGGATTTGGTTTCGATCTGCCGCATCTCCGCCCGCGGGTGGTGGATGCCGCAGTGATAGCAATAGGCTGTTTCAGACATCTATGCCCTGGTCTTTCCCGGTGTTCCGATCAGGCTTCGTACTTGAACGACATCGACACGCGCGCACGGTAGGCGACCACCTTGCCGGACTTGTCGATCTTCATGTCGAGCTTGGTGATTTCGGCGACGCGCAGGTCGCGCAGGGTCTTGGCGGCCGCCTCGACCGCGGCGCGGGCGGCGTCCTCCCACGATTTCGGGCTCGAGCCGACCACTTCGACGATCTTATAGACGGCGTCCGCGGATTTTTTGGAAGCTTTTTTGGCCATGCTTTGTCTCCTGGGTGTGCGTAGAAGGCGATCCTGCAAATGCGGATCGTAAGAGATCATAGCCCTTTCGGGGCCATAAAGTCAGCCCCGGCGATGCGGCGCAGGGCTGGCGGAGGGACTGGCATGGCGTCCGGTTGGCATTACAATCCTCCTGTCCATGCCTCGGGAGGACCACCATGACCATGCTGATCCGCCGCCTCTGCCTTGCACTCCTCGCCGCCGGCCTCCCGGCTGTCGCGCAGGCCGAAGTCTTCTCGCCCGTCGGCGCCTGGACCACCATCGACGACGAGACCAAGAAGCCGAAATCCGTCGTCCGCATCGTGGAAAAGGACGGCGTCTATTCCGGCATGGTCGAGAAGATCTTCGACCCGGCCAAGCAGAATTCGAAGTGCGACGAATGCGCCGGCGACGATCCGCGCAAGGGCAAGCCGGTGATCGGCATGACCATCCTCACCGGCCTGAAGCAGGACGGCGACAACGTCTACGCCGGCGGCACCATCCTCGATCCCGCCAACGGCAAGACCTACAACGCCAAGGTGACCGTCATCGAGGGCGGCAGGAAACTCGAGATGCGCGGCTCCGTCCTCTTTATCGGCCGCACCCAGACCTGGGTGCGGGCGGACTGAAAGTCAGTCTCCGCGATACGGCGGGTTTTTCCCCTCTTTCCGCCGGGGAGAGGGCCGTGGCAGAGAAGGGGGGAAGCTCAGGCCTTCTTCAGAAAGCAAGCCTTCAGCATGAAGCTGCCGGCGTCCATCCTGCAGTCCACCTCGTGGTCGCCGCTGCCGACCAGGCGGATGCTCTTCACTTTGGTGCCCATCTTCAGCGTGATCGACGAGCCCTTCACCTTGAGGTCCTTGATCAGCACCACGGCATCGCCGTCGGCCAGCACGTTGCCGTTGGCGTCGCGCACCACCGCCCTCGCGTCCTCATCCGCGCCCGCCGCAGCCATCGGCCACTCGTGACCGCAATCGGCACAGACATGGTTGGCGCCGTCCTGATAGACGTTCTCCATGGCGCATTGGGGGCAGGGCGGAGCGGTGGTCATGGTCGTGTCCTGATCGGGTTCGTCGGGGGGGCTGCAAGGGTAGCCGGCCGGAAATCGTCATCAAAAACGAAACCGATGCCGATGTTAGCGCAATCGCCGTGCCGCTTAATCGTCCTTGCGCCTAATCGGCCTCGCGGGTTCCAGCGTTCTTGGCTGCCTGACCGTCGGCTGTTCGGGCCTGATCGGCGGCGGCCTGTGCGGGGCGGCGCGCGGCCGGGTGAGGATCACGGTCTGGCCGGTGCCGGCGCCCGCGTCGGCGGGCGGGTCCATGCCGCAGGCTTCGTACATCAGTTGCTTCATCTTCTCGATGGCCTCGGGGGAGCGGGTCTCCATCTCGTAGTTGCGGCGCGCATCGCGGCATTCCTGGCTGGCGCCCTTCTCGGCGCGAAGATCGGCCTGGGTGCGGCCCGTGACGGGCTGCGCCTGCTGGTTTTGCTCGGCTTCCGCTATCCACTCCCAATGCTGCGCGGTGACGGCCAGCCCCCTGGCGCGCGGCAGATCGCGGCCGGCGATGGCCGCCTTGACCGCGGCATCGAGCTGGCGCATGACCGGAGAGGAGGCGCTGTCTGCCGGCGCCGGGCTCGCCGCGCCGCTGCGGGGCGCCTCCGGCGTGCCGACGGTCGGCGCCTGGCCGCAGGGGAAATCCTGATAGGTGACCTTGCCCTTGGCATCCACGCACTTGTGGAACTGTCCCTGTGCGAAAACCGGCGATGCGGAGAGGATCGCCATGAACGCGAGGGCGAGGCGGATGGGGTGCGGGATCATGCGGGTTCGCCGGGTGGAGGAGGTCGGCAGCAGACTACACCGGGCCCGCACGGGGAGGCAATCCGGTTTGCAGGGCGGGCTCATGCCTTGGCCGTCCGGAGATGCTGCTCGAACCATCGCGCTGCATGCTCCGCCGCCAGTTCCAGCGTGCCCGGCTCCTCGAAGAGGTGGGTGGCGCCTGGCACGATCTCGAGCTGTTTCTCGCAGCGCAGCAGATCGTAGGCCTGCCGGTTGAGGTCGATCACGCCGTCGTCCCGGCCGCCGACGATGAGCAGGGTCGGCGCGCGGACCAAAGTCAGCGCCTGCGGGCCGGCGAGGTCGGGTCGGCCTCCACGCGAGACCACCGCGGCGATGCCGGGGTGCTTCGCCGCCGCCTGCAGGGCCGCGGCGGCGCCGGTGCTGGCGCCGAAGCAACCGAGCTTCATGCCCTTCGTGTCCTTGTTGCCCTCCAGCCAGGCGACGGCGGCGAGCAGGCGTTCGGTGAGCAGGTCGATGTCGAAGCGCGTGGCGTAGGTCTGATCCTCTTGCGGGGTGAGCAGGTCGAAGAGCAGGGTGGCGATGCGGTGTTCGTGCAGGACGCCGGCGACGTACTGGTTGCGCGGGCTGTGGCGGCTGCTGCCGCTGCCGTGGGCGAAGGCGACGATGCCGACGGCGCCCTCGGGAATGGTCGCCGTGCCGGGGAGACTGACTTTGCCGGCGGGGATGAGGACTTCCATCAGGCGCCCATGCGCACGCGGACGGGAATGCGGCGGCGGCCGAACTGGCCTTCGTATTTGCCGAAGCGGCCGGCGATGGGGGTGCCGCAGTGCTCGCAGTGGCCTTCCTCGGTGAGGTCGTAGGCGAGGATCCGGTGCCAGTCGCGCACGATGACGCCCTTGCCGCAGCCGGGGCAGGAGGTGGTGCCGCCCTCGGTGTCGTGCACGTTGCCGGTGTAGACGTAGCGGATGCCCTCGGCGAGCGCGATGCTGCGCGCGCGCTGCAGCGTGGCGGCAGGCGTCGGCGGCAGGTCGTCGAGCTTGTAGTCGGGGTGGAAGGCGGTGAAATGGATGGGCACGTCGCGGCCGAGTTCCCTGACGATCCACTTCGACATGGCCTCGATCTCGGCGGCGGAGTCGTTCCTGCCGGGGATGAGGAGCGTGGTCAGTTCGAACCAGCAGTCGGTCTCGTGCTTGAGATAGACCAGCGTGTCGAGCACCGGCTGCAGGTGGGCGCCGGTGAGCTTGAAGTAGAAATCCTCTGTGAAGGCCTTCAGGTCGACGTTGGCGGCGTCCATTTTCGCGAAGAATTCGCGCCGCGCCGCCTCGCCGATGTAGCCGGCAGTGACGGCGACGGTCTGCACGCCGCGGTCGTGGCAGGCGTCGGCGACGTCCATGGCGTACTCGGCGAAGATGACCGGGTCGTTGTAGGTGAAGGCCACGCTCCTGCTGCCGCCCTCGGCGGCGACGCGGGCGATCTCCTCGGGCGAGGCCTGGTCCATCAGGCGGTCCATGTCCTGCGACTTGGAGATGTCCCAGTTCTGGCAGAACTTGCAGGCCAGGTTGCAGCCGGCGGTGCCGAAGGAGAAGACGCTGCTGCCGGGGTAGAAGTGGTTGAGCGGTTTCTTCTCGATCGGGTCGATGCAGAAGCCGGAGCTGCGGCCGTAGGTGGTGAGGACCATGCTGCTGCCTGCGCGCTGGCGCACGAAGCAGGCGCCGCGCTGCCCGTCGCGCAGCTTGCAGTCGCGCGGGCAGAGGTCGCACTGGATGCGGCCGTCGTCGAGGACGTGCCACCAGCGGCCGGGGTACTGCTCCATTACCGGCCTTCCTTCCACTTGGTTACCTCGTAGCGCGAGATGCTCACTTCCTCGTGCCAGAAATTCGGCGGCAGGCCGGCCTTGCGCTTGAGCTGCTGCATGAACTGGTTCGGCTCGGGCAGGCTTTCCCACACCTGCGGCAGGAAGGTGCTGCGGTGGCGGCCGTACCGGAAGACGATGCCGTCGACGCCGGGACGCAGCTGGGCCATGAAGTCGGCTTCGTTGCGGAAATCCAGCGGTACGGCAGGCGTCAGCAGCGACACCTCGACCGAGGTAAATTCGAATTCCCCGACGGCCAGCGGCGAGAAGCGCGGGTCGCGGAAGGCGGCGGCGAGGGCGTTCTCGCGCACGTCCTGCGCGAGCGGACGGTGCGCCTCGAGTGAGCCGATGCAGCCGCGCAGTTGCCCTTGTTGGGTGAGCGTGACGAAGGTGGCCCCCGGCTGTTGCAGGCGTGCGTGGCCGGCGTCGGGTGTGGCCGGCTGGCCGAGCTTCTCGCCGATGGCGGCGCGCGCCAGGCGAAGGAGGGTGGCGCCGAGTTCAGTGTCGGGCATGGGGCTGCTCTGTGAGGGCGAAGGAGGCATAGCCGACGACGCGCGAGCGGTCGCCGGCGGTGTCGCCGGAGTTGCGCAGGTCGAGCAGTTCGATCTGCATGCCGCGCCGCTTGGCGCAGAGCAGCAGGCCGTTGATCGGCGTCGCACCGCAGGCCTGTTCGTGCTCGATGGACGGCTCGAAGTCGAGGATCGCGCCGACCGTGCTCTTGTCGATGCCCTGCGCCGTGGCGTAGGCATGGAAATGCGAAAGGTCGGAGCTGATGAGGATGAGCGTTTCCGGTCCGCCCCAGAGGAGATCGAGCACCTCGGCCACTTGGGCCGGCGTGGCTGCGCCGACGGCGAAGGGCAGCAGGGTGAAATCGTCGAGCACCGTCTGCAGGAAAGGCAGTTGCACCTCCAGCGAGTGCTCCAGGTTGTGCGCCACGTCGCTGGCCGAGACCTGCGGCAGCTTGAGCGCGGCGGCAGCCCCTTCGGTATCGATGCGCACGCCGCCCAGCGGCGTGGCGAAGGCTTCGGCCACCGGCAGAGCGAGGCCGCGGATCGGCACGCGGTGCGCCGGGCCGAGCAGCACGACACGACGGATGGTGCTGCGCGCCGGGGCGAGCAGGGCGTAGGCACGGGCGGCGACGGCGCCGGAATAGACGTAGCCGGCGTGGGGGACGATGAGCGCCTTCGGCGCCCCATGTGTCGCGGGCGGCACGGCCGCCAGGTAAGACTGTATGTCCCGGGCGAGTTCGTCCGCCTCGGCCGGATAGAACATGCCGGCGACGGCGGGCGGACGGATGTGCAGAGAAGGGTTCATTGCCATCTCAGGTTGGGCGGTTGTTGGGGGAATCAAGCCTCTCCTTTAATTATAGGAAGCCTGACCGAGGGCGCTTATCGCTGTTTTGCGGCGCAGCATCGAAAGTTTCCCGGCTTGAGAAATCCTGTTTTACTATACGAAAAACAAAGCCAACTACCCGTCACGTATAAGAAAAACTTTGGGTAATCATATATAAGACTTTGTTGTTGCGACGCCGCGAAATTCCTATACTCCTTGCAACACGAGCGTAAGCAGCGCAACCGCACTGTTTGCGTGTCACCCGGCCTGGCGCACCACGCCAGGCTGTCCAGTAAGCCGGATTCGATCTCCGGCTGCACCGTGAGTGGCTGCCGCCGCCGCGCCCGCAAGGCAAGGCCCGTCATCCGCCAGGTTCCAGCGTCTGTTTTTGCCCGGGAAGCGCTCGGCGTTTTCGCATGGCTTTCAGACCCTGGTGTAGTCATGGTTATTTGAACCTTAAAGGTTTTTGACTCGCAGCATGGGATCGATGACGAATCTCGCTTATGCCGGTGCCTTCATGGCGCTGCTCGGCGTTGCCCTCGCGGGCGTGATCGCCTTCGCCAATCGGCGGCTCTATGTCTATGAAGATCCGCGCATCGACCAGGTCGAGGAACTGCTGCCGAAATCCAACTGCGGCGCCTGCGGCACGGCCGGCTGCCGCAACTTCGCCGAGAAGGTTGTCGCCGGCGAGATCCTGCCCGCGCAGTGCACCGTGAACGCGCCGGCGCAGAACACGGTGATTGCCGACCTGCTCGGCGTCGATGCCGGCTCGGTAGAGAAGCGCGTGGCGCGGCTGGCCTGTGCCGGCGGCCGCCACGTTGCCTACCTGCGCGCGCGCTATGCCGGCCACACCTCCTGCCGGGCGGCGGCGGTGGTCAGCGGCGGCGGCAAGGACTGCGCCTGGGGCTGCCTCGGGCTGGCCGACTGTGCCGAGGTCTGCGACTTCGACGCCATCCACATGGACACCCACGGCCTGCCGGTGGTGGACGCCGACAAGTGCACCGCCTGCAACGACTGCGTCGAGGTCTGCCCGAAGGGCCTGTTCTCGCTCGAACCCGTCTCGCGCAAGCTGTGGGTGGCCTGCAAGAACCTCGCCGACGGCGACACCGCCGAGGCCTCCTGCGAGGTGGCGTGCACCGCTTGCGGCAAATGCGTCGTCGATTCCGCCCCCGGCGTGATGAAGCTGGAGAACAACCTGGCGGTGATCGACTACGCGCAGAACGCGCGGGCGGCGAAGCAGGCCATCGAGCGCTGCCCGACCGGCGCCATCGTCTGGTTCGACAATCCGAATTTTTCCATCAAGGGCGCGGAATCGAAAAAGATCCTGCGCCAGAACGAATTACCCCTGATCAGTGCGTGAGGTGATGCCATGCTGAAGAAGCTCAAGGAATACAAGCTGTTCGAGACCGCCCCCGGCGCCGGCAAGGAGAAGGCCAAGGTGAAATACCCGGGCGTGCGCGACGCGGTCGACGGCAACACCGCCGTGATCCACGTCGAGCGCGAGGCGTCCGACGCCGCCGGCGCCTATCCCATCACGCCCTCGACGCAGATGGGCGAATACTGGGCCGAGGCCGTCGCCCAGGGCCACCTCAACATCTCCGACCGCCCGCTGATCTTCATCGAGCCGGAGTCCGAGCACGCCGCCGCCGGCGTCACCGCCGGCATGTCGATGACCGGCCTGCGCGCCACCAACTTCTCGTCGGCGCAGGGCGTCGCCTTCATGCACGAGTCGCTCTACGCCGCCGTCGGCAAGCGGCTGCCCTACGTGCTCAACATGGGCTGCCGCGCCATCACCAAGGCCAGCCTCAACGTGCACTGCGGCCACGACGACTACCACTGCGTCGACGACACCGGCTTCATCCAGGTGATGGCGAAGGACGCCCAGGGCGCCGCCGACCTCAACCTCATCGCGCGCAAGGCCGCCGAGCTGTCGCTGACGCCGGCCATCGTCGGCCAGGACGGCTTCCTCACCACCCACCTGATCGAGTCGGTGCGCCTGCCCGAGCGCGAGCTGGTGGCCGAATACCTCGGCAAGCCGGACGACCTCATCGACACGCCGACGCCCGCCCAGGCCATGCTCTACGGCCCGAAGCGCCGCCGCGTGCCGGCGATCTGGGACGTGGACACCCCGCTGCTCTCCGGCTCGGTGCAGAACCAGGACGCCTACATGCAGGCGGTGGCCGGCCAGCGGCCGTACTTCTTCGACCACATCGAGGCGATCACCGACCGCTGCATGGCCGAGTACGCCGAGCTGACCGGCCGCCAGTACAAGCGCGTCGCCACCTACCGCTGCGAGGACGCCGAGTACCTGATCCTCGGCATGGGCAGCATGATCGTGCAGGCCGAGGCCGTCGCCGACTGGCTGCGCGAAAACCGCAAGCTGAAGGTCGGCGTGGTCGACCTGACCCTGTTCCGTCCCTTCCCGGGCGACCTGCTCGGTTCGATCCTCAAGGGCAAGAAGGGCGTGGCGGTGCTGGAGCGCACCGACCAGCCGCTGGCCGAGGACCTGCCGCTGATGCGCGAGGTGCGCGCCACGGTCACCAAGTGCCTGGAGAACGGCGCCGCCGAGGGCAAGCTGCCCTACGAGGGCTACGCCGCCTACGCTTCCGCCAAGGACATGCCGCGCCTGTACTCGGGCTGCTACGGCCTGGGCAGCCGCGACATGCAGCCGGAGGCGCTGATCGGCGCCGTCGAGAACATGCTGCCCGGCGCAGACCAGAAGAAGTTCTTCTACCTCTCGGTGGATTTCGTGCGCGACACGCCGGCCAACCCGAAAGACGAGATCCACAACCAGAACATCCTCGAGGCCTACCCGCGCATCCGCGAGCTGGCGGTGCGCGGCAGCGAGAACCCGAACCTGCTGCCGAAGGATTCGATCACCGTGCGCATGCACTCGGTCGGCGGCTGGGGCGCCATCACCACCGGCAAGAACCTGGCGATGACGCTGTACGAGCTGCTCGGCTGGGACATCAAGGCCAACCCGAAGTACGGCTCGGAGAAGAAGGGCCAGCCGACCACCTACTACCTGTCGGCGGCGCCGGAGCCGATCCGCGTGAACTGCGAGTACGTGTACGTCGACGTCGTGCTCTCGCCCGACCCCAACGTGCATGAGCATTCCAACCCGGTGGCCGGCCTGAAGAAGGGCGGCGTCTTCATCGTGCAGAGCAACCGCTCCGCCGAGGATCTCTGGGCGAGCTTCCCGCTGTGGATGCAGAAGCAGATCGTCGACAACGACATCCGCGTCTTCTACCTCGATGCCTTCCAGATCGCCCGCGAGGAGGCCGGATCGGCCGACCTGCAGCTGCGCATGCAGGGCATCGCCTTCCAGGGCGCCTTCTTCGCCGCCAGCCCGGTGATGAAGAACGCCGGCCTCACCGAGGAGAAGCTGTTCAAGGCCATCGAGGACCAGCTGCAGGCGAAGTTCGGCGGCAAGGGCAAGCGTGTGGTGGACGACAACCTGCGCGTGGTGCGCCGCGGCTTCAGCGAGCTGAAGGAGATCACGGAAAAGTCAGTCGGCGCGACACGGCGCAACCTGCGCGACAAGGCCGCCGGCCTGCCGGTGATGCTCAAGCAACTGCCCGAGGGTGACGGCCGCGTGGCCGACATCCACCGCTTCTGGGAGCAGACCGGCAGCTTCTACGCCTCCGGCAAGGGCTCCGACAACCTGGTCGACCCCTTCATCGGCGCCTCGCTGGTGCCGGCGGCCACGGGCGTCTTCCGCGACATGACGCAGATCCGCTTCGAGTACCCGGAGTGGATCGCCGAGAACTGCACGGCCTGCGGCAACTGCTACACGGAGTGCCCGGACAGCGCCATCCCCGGCCTGGTCAGCACGGTGGCCGACGTCTTCAACACGGCGGTGACGCGCGTCGAGCGCGGCGGCCGGCCGACGCGTTATCTCCGCCGCGCCGTGCGCACGCTGGAGAAGAAGCTGCGCGGCATGATCGAGGGCGACGGCGTCAGCATCCGCCCGCTCATCGACGATGCCATCAACGCCACCGTTGCCGAGGCGCCGGAAGTCGAACGCGCGGGCCTCGCCGAGGAGTTCCGCCTGTTCCGCGAATCGCTTGGCGACTTCCAGTTCGGCACCACCAAGCCCTACTGGACGCAGAAGGAGAAGAAGGGCAAGGGCAGCGGCGGCCTGTTCTCCATCACCATCAACCCGTACACCTGCAAGGCCTGCGCGCTGTGCGTGAAGGTCTGCGAGGACGATGCCCTGCGCATGGTGACGCAGACCGAAGAATCCACCGAGCGCCTGCGCCGCGACTGGAATTTCTGGCTCGACCTGCCGTCGACGCCGAAGGAGTACAGCCGCATCGACAGCCTCGACGAGAAGATCGGCGCGCTGGAGACGCTGCTGCTCGACAAGCAGAACTACGGCTCGATGCCCTGCGGCGACGGCGCCTGCCTCGGCTGCGGCGAGAAGACCGCCATCCACCTGTTCACCGGCACGGTGACGGCGCTGATGCAGCCGCGCGTGGAGAAGCACGTCGCCCACCTCGACGAGCTGATCGGGCGCCTGGAGAAGCACATCCGCATGAAGCTGACCGAGTCGGTGGACCTCTCCGACACCGGTGCGGTGCTGCAGGCGGTGAACGCCGCCAAGGACCAGGACCTGACGCTGGCCAGCCTGGCGGCGAAGATCATGGAGAACAAGCCGTCGCGGCCGCTCGACCCGGCTTGGGTGAAGTGGGCGACGCAGCTCATCGAGAAGCTGAAGGACCTGAAGTGGCGCTACGCCGAGGGTCCGGCCAAGCGCGGCCGCGCGGCGATGGGCATCGTGAACTCCACCGGCTGCACCTCGGTGTGGGGCTCGACCTATCCCTTCCACCCGTATCCCTTCCCCTGGACCAGCCACCTGTTCCAGGACAGCCCCTCGGTGGCGATGGGCATCTTCGAGGGCCACATGGCGAAGATGGCGGAGGGCTTCAAGGCGGTGCGCATGGCCGAGCTGGAGCTCGCCGGCGAGTACAGCGCCGAGAAGCACGAGGACTTCTTCCGCCGCTTCAACTGGCAGCAGTTCTCCGAGGAGGAGTGGCTGCTCAGCCCGCCGGTGGTCTCGCTCGGCGGCGACGGCGCCATGTACGACATCGGCTTCCAGAACCTGTCGCGCGCCCTGATGTCGGGCATGCCGATCAAGGTGCTGGTGGTGGACACGCAGGTGTATTCGAACACCGGCGGCCAGGCCTGCACTTCGGGCTTCATCAGCCAGATCTCCGACATGGCGCCGTTCGGCGCCGCCCAGCGCGGCAAGCAGGAGACGCGCAAGGAGATCAGCCTGATCGGCATGGCGCACCGCACGTCCTACGTGATGTCGGGCACCATCGCCCACACCAACCACCTGATCGAGAGCTACATCGACGGCCTCAATTCGCGCCGGCCGGCGCTGTTCAACATCTACGCCGTCTGCCCGCCGGAGCACGGCATCGGCGACGACAAGAGCGTGGACCAGAGCAAGCTGGCGGTGGAAGGGCGCGCCTATCCGCTGTTCCGCTTCAACCCGGACGCCGGCACCACCTTCTCGGAGTGCGTCAGCCTCGAGGGCAACCCGGCGCTCGAGCAGGACTGGCCGACCTACACGTTGAAGTACGTCGACGAGCAGGGCACCGAGCAGAAGATGGAGCTGCCGATGACCTTCGCCGACTTCGCGGCGACGGAAGGCCGCTTCGGCAAGCAGTTCAAGAAGGCGCCGCCGGAGACCTGGAACGACGACATGGTGGCCATCGCCGACTTCCTCCAACTCGGCAAGGACGAGCGCGAGGGCAAGTTCCCCTTCATCTGGGCGACCGACCAGAAGAACCGCCTGACGCGCCTGCTGGTGACCGAGGACCTGGTGCGCGCCTGCGAGGAGCGCCTCAACTTCTGGAAGCAGCTGAAGGACGTCGCCGGCCTCAACCGGGCCGAGGTGGACACCGAGATGCTGGCCGACCAGGTGCGCGCCGAACTGCTGGCGAAGATCACCGCCAGCCTGGGCGTGGGCGGCGTGGACATGCCGGCGGCCAATGCGCCGCTGCCGCTGGCGGCACAGTCTTCCGCCCCGGCGGCCGACGGTTACGAGCCAGTGTGGGTCGAGTCACCCGAGTGCACCGCCTGCGACGAGTGCACCAGCATCGCGCCGAAGGTCTTCGTCTACAACGACCAGAAGCAGGCCATCGTGGTGAACCCGAAGGGCGCCAAGTACGCCGACATCGTCAAGGCGGCGGAGAAGTGCACCGCCGGCTGCCTGCATCCCGGCACGCCGTGGAACATGAGCGAGCCGGGCATCGAAAAGCTGATGCAGCGGGCGGCCAAATACAACTAAAACCATTAACCACAGAGGCACAGAGACACAGAGAGAACCAGCATGGAATTCTTTGCTTTTCTCTGTGCCTCTGTGTCTCTGTGGTGAGGGGTTCTTACTGACGTGAAACTGCTTTCCTACTTCCGCGGCGAGGCCTTCCAGCGCGGCGTGCATCCGCCGGGCTGCAAGCACACCGCCGACACGCCGATCCGCCGGCTGCCGTTCGCGCCGCGGCTGGTCGTGCCGCTGTCGCAGCACATCGGCAAGCCGTCGCGGCCGATCGTGCGTGTCGGCGAGGAGGTGCTGCGCGGCCAGCCGATCGCCGAAGCCGACGGCTGGCTGTCGGTGCCGCAGCACGCGCCGGCCACCGGCGTGGTGGAAGCCATCGAGCTGCGGCCGAGCGCGCGCGGGCCGTGGACGGAATGCATCGTCATCCGCGTCTATGAGGCTTCGACGCAGGAGGTGCTGTGGGGCACGCCGCAGGATCTGGACGCCTTCCCGCCGCAGGACATCGTACTCGCCGTGCAGCGCACCGGCATGGTCGGCCTCGGCGGCGCCGCCTTCCCCAGCCACGCCAAGCTGACGGTGCCGGAAGGTGCCCGCGTCGAGACGCTGGTGGTGAACGGCTGCGAGTGCGAGCCGTACCTCACCTGCGACCACCGCCTGATGGTCGAGCACGCAAACGACCTGATGACCGGCATCCGCCACGCCATGCGCGCCACCGGCGCGCGCCGCGCCATCATCGGCGTCGAGGACAACAAGCCGGCGGCGGCCGAGGCGATGCGCCGGGCGCTGCCGCCGGGAAGCGAGATCTTCGTCGAGGAGGTACCGACCAAGTACCCGCAGGGCTCGGAGAAGATGCTCATCACGGCGCTGTTCGGCGTCGAGGTGCCTTCCGGCAAGCTGCCGCTGTCGCTCGGCATGGTGGTGAACAACGTCGGCACGCTGGCGGCGCTGGGCAGGCTGCTGCCGGCGGGGCAGGGCCTGATCGAGCGCGTCGTCACCGTCACCGGGCCCGGCGTGGCGCGGCCGGGCGACTACCGCGTGCCGCTCGGCACGCCGATCTCCTTCGTGCTCGACTATGCCGGTGCACCCGCTCAGGCGCGACAGGTGATCCTCGGCGGGCCGATGATGGGCCAGTCGGTGGCGTCGCTCGACGTGCCGGTGACCAAGGGCGTCTCCGGCGTGCTGGTGTTCCGCGGCGAGGACATGGCGGGCCGGGAAGGGCGCCGCAGCTATCCCTGCATCAAGTGCGGCGAATGCGTCGAGTCCTGCCCGATGGGCCTGAATCCCTCCATGCTGGGCATGCTTGCCGCGCGGCGCGAATACGACGCGATGGGCGAGCAGTACCACCTCGGCGACTGCTTCGAGTGCGGCTGCTGCACGTACACCTGCCCGTCCAACATTCCGCTGGTGCAGCAGTTCCGCGTCGCCAAGCAGATCCTGCGGGAGAAGGCGGCGGCGTGACTGTTCAGACCGAAATCCGCAGCGCCCCGCACATCAAGGGGCCGCGCAGCGTCGAGCAGATCATGGCGAACGTGGTGTATTCGCTGCTGCCGGTCTGCGCCTTCTTCGTCTACCAGTACGGCATCTCGGCGGCGGCCTCGATCCTCGTCGTCACTGCGTCCTGCCTGCTCGCCGAGCGGGCCTTCGTGCGCACCGGCACCCAGGCCGGCAGCCTGTCGGACTTCTCCGCCACCATCACCGGCCTGCTGCTGGCGCTGACCCTGCCGCCCGGTTTCCCTCTGTGGATGGGGGTGGTCGCCGGCTTTTCCGCCATCGCACTGGGCAAGGCCCTCTTCGGCGGCATCGGCTTCAACGTCTTCAACCCGGCGCTGGTCGGCCGCGCCTTCGTGCAGGCGGCCTTCCCTGCGGCGATCGCCACCTACACGCCGTCCTTCCTGCCCGGGCGCTTCACGCAATTCATCCCGTCCTCGCTGGCCTGGCCGCTGATGGCGCCGGCCGACACCGCGGCCTGGCTGAAGGCCATGCATTTCGACGCGCTGGCCAGCGCGACGCCGCTCGCCAAGTGGAAGTTCGAGGGTACGCTGACCGCCGCCGGCGACCTGCTGACCTCGCTCGCCGGCCACATGGCGGTGGGGCCGTCGCCGGTGCTGATCCTCGTCTGCGGCGCCTACCTCGCCCTGCGCCGCTTCATGGACTGGCGCATCCCGGCCGCGGTGCTCGGCAGCGCCGGGCTGACCGCCTGGCTGATCTTCGCCGTCGGCGGCACGAAATATCCCGATCCCTTCTTCATGCTGTTCTCCGGTGGCCTCATCCTCGGCGCGGTGTACATGGCGACCGACATGGCCACCTCGCCGGTGACGCCGCGCGGCATGTGGGTGTATGGCGGCCTGATCGGCGTGCTGACGGTGGTGATCCGCTACTACAGCGGCCTGCCGGAAGGCGTCATGTACGCCATCCTCATCGGCAACGCGGCGACGCCGCTGATCGAGCGCATCACCCAGCCGACGCCGTTCGGCAAGGGTGCTTCGATCCGGGCGCGCAAGTCGGCCTCGTACACGCTGCACCCCGACTACATCTCGCGCGAGGAGGCCGGCGCGAAGACGCCGAAGAAGCGCTTCTTCAAGAACAAGCCGAAACAATGAGCACGCCCATCGCCCCGATCCCGCCCCAGGCCACGCCGGCGACTTCGCTGCTGAAGACGCTCGGTCTCGTGTCGACGGTCTGCGGCCTGATCATCGTCGGCGCCTACCAGGGCACCTACGATGCCGCCGCGGCGAACCGCCGCCTGGCGCTGGAGCGGACGGTGTTCAAGGTCGTTCCGGCGGCGAAGTCGATGACCGAGTGGCAGGCGACGCCGCAGGGCATCCGGCCGGCCGGCGGCGAGGCCGTGGCGGGCGCGGTGAAGTTCTACGTCGCCTACGATGCGGCGGGCGATCTGGCCGGCATCGCCGCCGAGGGCGCGGCCAAGGGCTACGCCGACACCGTGCGCATCCTCTACGGCTATTCGCCCGCCTGCCAGTGCATCACCGGCTTCGGCCTGGTGTCGTCGAAGGAGACGCCGGGCATCGGCGACAAGATCGTCACCGACAAGGCTTTCCTCGCCAACTTCGCGGCGCTCGATGTCAAGCTGAATGCAGAATTGTCCGCGCTGGCCAACGAGGTGAGGGCGGTCAAGCACGGCAGCAAGGCGAATCCTTGGGAGATCGACGCCATCGCCGGTGCCACGGTGACCTCGCGCGCGGTAGGCAAGGCCATCAACGACAGCGCGCAGCGGCTGCTGCCGAGGCTGGTGCCGGAAATCGAAAAACTGCGGAAGAAGGAATCATGAGCGAAATCGCGCAGGCCAGGACCTTCGACGAATTCATGGAGGGCATTTGGCGCCAGAACCCGGTGTTCGTCATGGTGCTGGGCATGTGCCCGGTTCTGGCGGTGTCGGTTTCGGCTGTGAACGCCCTGTCGATGGGCCTGGCGACGATGTTCGTCCTGGTGTGTTCCTGCGGCCTGGTGTCGCTGATCCGCAAAATCGTGCCGAAGGAAGTGCGCATCGCCACCTACATCGTCATCATCGCCACCTTCGTCACGGTGGTCGACTACGTCATCCAGGCGGTGAGCCTCGAGATCTACGAGGCGCTCGGCGCCTTCATCCAGCTGATCGTGGTGAACTGCATCATCCTCGGCCGCGCCGAGGCGCATGCCTCGAAGCATCCGCCGCTGACGGCGATGGTGAACGCGATGGGCATGAGCATCGGCTTCGTCATCGGCCTGTTCGCCCTCGGCGCGGTGCGCGAGGTGCTCGGCGCCGGCACGCTGTTCGGCTTTTCGCTGTTCGGGCCGAACTTCCAGCCCTGGGTGGTGATGGTGCTGCCGCCTGGAGGCTTCATCGTGCTCGGCGGCTGGCTGCTGCTGTTCTCGGCGCTGAAGCGCCGCAAGGAGGTGCGCCTGGCGGCGCAGGGAGGCGGCCATGGCGCCTGAATCCCTCGGCCAGATCTTCCTCGCCGCGGTGCTCGCCAACAACTTCGTGCTGGCGATGTTCCTCGGCCTGTGCCCCTTCCTCGGCGTCTCGGCGCGTCTCGACACGGCTTTCCCGATGGGCATCGCGACGACCTTCGTCATGCTGGTAGCCTCGCTCTGTGCCTTCGGCCTGAACCTGCTGCTGACGATGTTCCAGCTGGAGTTCCTGCGCCTGATCTCCTACATCGTGGTCATCGCCTCGGCGGTGCAGCTGGTCGAGATGTTCCTCAAGAAGACCAGCCCGGCCCTTTTCCGCGCGCTGGGCATCTACCTGCCGCTCATCACCACCAACTGCGCGGTGCTCGGCGTGGCGCTGTTCCAGACGGCGCGCGAGTACAGCTTCGCCCAGGCCATGGTGTTCAGCTTCGGCGGCGGCGCCGGCTTCACCCTGGCGCTGGTGCTGATGGCCAGCGTGCGCGAGCGTCTGCAGCTCTCCAGCGTGCCCGGCGTCGCCCAGGGCACGGCCCTGTCGCTGATGCTGGCGGGGCTGCTGTCGATGGCCTTCATGGGCTTTGCCGGGCTGGGCGGTTGATGACGACCTACTTGCTCACCATCGGGCTGATATTCGCCCTCCTTGCGGGCGGCATTGCCGTGCAGAACCTCTACCGGCGCTTCGCTAAACGCCATCCGGAGCTCGGCCCGTTCCGCGAGGAAAAGGCTTGCGGCAGCTGCACTGCCGGCAGCGGCTGCAGCGGTTCTTCCTGTTCCACGATTTCCCGTTAACCCGGCCAGATTCCGTCGTCGCGCGACGACACTCGCCGCCGTTCGATTTGGCGTCTAGAATAGTTGCGCCAGAGGGGGTGGCTTGCTGCTTGGAGGGGTACTGCGGAATGGGGCTTTGGCTCCCCGACCTGGGCTCGAACCAGGGACACACGGATTAACAGTCCGTTGCTCTACCGACTGAGCTATCGGGGAATTGCCGAGGCGCGAATGTTAGACATTTCGCCGCAGTGCGTCAAGCCGTTTGCTTCCGAATAATGTGTAGAATCGCCGCAATTACCTGGTTCGCATAAAAATGGACAAGAAAACGGTTTTCGTCAAAACCAAGGAGGGGGAGGAGGCGATGCGCCAACGCACCCGCCTCGTCCAGCGCAACCTGCGCAGCATTCTCATCATGGTCGACGGTCAGACCACGGTGGCGGAGTTGTCCAAGCGGTTCGGCGACAAGAATGCCGCAGAAGCCGCTCTTGCCGAACTGCTGGCTGGCGGATTCATCGCCGAGCAGTTGGACCAGTTGGATTTCACCAAGGCGCAGCCTCCCGAAGTCAAGAAGGAACCGGCCGAGGACGTCCCTGAACTGACGAGCCAGATTGCGCTGCCGCCCGCCCAGGATCCACCGTCCGCGCCGCCACCTGCGGCTGAGCCGCCGCTCCCGCCGGTGATCGAGGAAATCGAGCTGACTGCCCCCGAGTATGAATCCCTGCCGCCGCCTGCTCGGCCGGCGCCGCGGCCCCAGCCAGTGCAGGCAGCAGCCGGCGCAGGCTGGATGGACAGGATCAAGGCTCTCTTAGCCAAGCCGAAAAAGCCGTCAGCCCGGCCTCAACCGGAAAAGGAGAAGAAGAAAGCGGAGCGACAGGAGGACGAGTATGAGGAGGAGCAGATCGGCGGCGCCGATCTGGAGCCGATCCGGCGCGGCCGGAAATTCAATTTCAGCTGGCCTGTTCTGGCCTTGTCCGTCGTCGTCGGCATTCCCGTCCTGCTGGTGCTGGTTTTGCTGCTGTATCCTTATGGTCGCCATCTCCCGGCCATCGAGCGAAATGCCTCGGCCTACCTGCAAGCCCCCGTGAAGGTCGGAGATATCGGCTTTTCATTCCTGCCGCGACCGCATATCGCGTTGCGCAATATCACGGTCGGCCAGGATGAGGCTCCCCTCAGCATCGCCTCGGTGCGAGCGGTGCCGGATTTCTTCTCATTGCTGGGCGAGAGAAAGGTTTTCCACGATCTGACCTTCAGCAAGGTCGCCGTAAAGGATGCCGGTCTGGGGAAGCTGGCCTTGGCCGCCGCCGGCAGCCCGCCTGCGGAAATCCGTCATATCACGTTGAACGAGGTGAGCCTGACGGCGGGCGATGCCAGCCTGGGCGGTCTCAGCGGCGAGATCAAGATGACTGCTTCGGGCACGATGGAGACCGTCCAGTTGAACAATTCGGACGCGTCGTTCAAGGTCGACCTGCAGCCCCAGGGCGAGGCTTATCGGTTTTCGGCCACCGGGAACAACTGGAAATCTCCTTTCACTCCGAAACTGACATTCCAGTGGCTGGAGGTGCAGGGCGAGTTGCGTCCTGCCAGTCTGGCGCTGAGCAAGATCGACGGCAGGGCCTACGAGGGATTGGTCGAGGGAAAGGCCTTGTTGGGCTGGGCCGGCGGCGCGACGCTCAGCAGCGACCTGGAACTCAAGCGACTGAGTGCGGACAAGCTGCTGACCGCACTCGGATCGGCGCTTACCGCCGAGGGCGAGCTGAGCGCCCGCCTGAAACTTGCGGCCAGGGCGGACAGTCTTGGCAAGCTGGCCGAAGCGCTGCATGTCGATGGAACCTTCGAAATGAAGCGCGGCACGGCCAGGGGCTTCGACCTGGGTGAGGCCGTGCGCAACACCGGGCGGGGACCGACACGGGGCGGCGAGACGAAATTCGAACAATTGTCGGGAACCGTCGATATCGATCCGAAGGACTGTCGCCTGGGCAATCTGCGCCTGGCATCCGGCCTGCTGACGGCCGGGGGCAGTGTCGGCATCGCCCGCAGCGGTTCGTTGAGCGGTGCCATGAACGTCGAACTGAAGAGCTCGGCTGCAACGCTTAGAGTGCCGCTGACCGTCGGCGGCACGACGAAGGATCCAATGCTGACGCCGAGTCGCCGATAATCCTCGCAGTCTTGCAGGCTGAAACGGGCGCCCGAGGCGCCCGTTTGCTTTCGGCGCTTGCGCGCGCTATTTCTTGATGACGGCGGCGATTGCGTCGGCGACGTAGTCGAGGTTGCGCGTGTTCAGGGCGGCAAGGCAGATGCGCCCGGTGCTGACGGCATAGATGCCGAACTCGGTCTTCAGGCGCTCCACCTGCTCGGCAGTCAGGCCGGTGTAGGAGAACATGCCGCGCTGCCTGGCGACGAAGGAGAAGTCCTGCGCGACACCGCGGGCCTTGAGCTTGTCGACCAGCCCGGTGCGCATGGCGCGGATGCGGTCGCGCATGCCGGCCAGTTCCTCTTCCCATTGCTTGCGCAGCTCGGGGCTGGAGAGCACTGCCGCGACGACCGCGCCGCCGTGGGTCGGCGGGTTGGAGTAGTTGGTGCGCACGACGCGCTTCACCTGCGACATCACGCGCGCCGATTCGTCCTTGCTCGCGGTGACGATGGACAGCGCGCCGACGCGCTCGCCGTAGAGCGAGAAGGACTTCGAGAAGGAACTGGAGACGAAGAATTGCAGGCCTGAGGCGGCGAAAAGCTTGAGGGCCAGCGCGTCGGGTTCGATGCCGTCGGCGAAGCCCTGGTAGGCCATGTCGATGAAGGCGACCAGGCCGCGCGCGCGAATCGTCTCGACCACTTCCTTCCATTGCGGTTCGCTGAGGTCGGCGCCGGTCGGGTTGTGGCAGCAGGCGTGCAGGACAATGACGGAGCCGGCCGGCAATCCTGCCAGGCAGGCCTTCATGCCGGCGAAATCCACGCCCTTGGATACGGCGTCGTAGTAGGGATAGTTCTCGACCGTGAAGCCGGCCGACTCGAAGAGGGCGCGGTGATTTTCCCAGCTCGGATCGCTGATAACCACCTTCGCCGCGGGCAGCAGGCGCTTCAGGTAGTCTGCGCCGACCTTGAGGGCACCGGTGCCGCCGAGCGCCTCGATGGTGACGACGCGGCCGTCCTTGATGAGGGCGGAGTCGGCGCCGAACAGCAGGTTCTGCACGGCCTGGTTGTAGCTGGCCGGTCCTTCGATCGGCTGGTAGCCGCGCGCCGGCATGGCTTCGAGACGGGCCTTTTCCGCCGCACGCACGGCGGCGAGCAGGGGAATCTTGCCGTTGTCGTCGCAATAGACGCCGACGCCGAGGTTGACCTTGGTGGTGCGCGTGTCGGCGTTGAAGGCTTCGTTCAGGCCGAGGATGGGGTCGCGGGGGGCCAGTTCCACCGCTGCAAAAATCGAGGATGTCATGACGAATCGAAAACCGGGAAAGGAAAGGCGGGCGTATTGTACCTGCGGTGCGGCCCCGCCCCAAGTGAAGGCGTTTATCGGCTTATAGGGCAAGGAACGGCCTTGTGCCCCGCCGCCATTACGGCGGATTCCAATGCGATTACAATCGCATCATGACGCGTAATTTTGCCTTGGTGCCCGCCGCCGGAACGGGTACCCGCATGGGCGACGAACAGCCCAAGCAATACCATCTGCTCGCCGGGCGGCCCATGATCCGGCACGCCCTCGATGCGCTGTGCGCCTCGCCCCGCATCCAGCGGGTGTTCGTCGTCCTGGCCGAGCAGGACGATCTCTGGGAGCGCTTCGACTGGTCGGAACTGGGCGTCAAGCTATCGCTCCTGCGCTGCGGTGGGCCGACGCGGGCGGACAGCGTGCTGAACGGCCTGACGGCCATCTCGGCCGTGGTGAAGCCGGACGATTGGGTGCTGGTGCACGATGCGGCGCGGCCCTGTCTGTCTGCGGAACAGCTCGATCGCTTGATCGAACGCGTCGGCAATGACGATATTGGCGGCATTCTTGCCGTGCCGGTGGCCGATACGCTGAAGCGGGCCGGGCCAGATGGCCGCATCGAGACGACGGTGTCGCGCGAGCACCTGTGGCAGGCGCAAACGCCGCAGATGTTCCGCTACGGCCATCTGCACGAGGCGCTGTCCCGCAGCCGGATCGTCACCGACGAGGCCGGCGCGCTGGAGGCACAGGGACACCGCCCGCTGCTGGTGGCGTCAGACGCCAGCAACCTGAAGGTGACCTATCCGGCCGACCTGGCCCTTGCGGAAAAAATCTTGCTGGAAAGGAGAGGAACGTGATGCGCATCGGCCAAGGCTTCGACGTACATGCCCTGGTGCCGGGCAGGAAACTGATCGTCGGCGGGGTGGACATCCCTTTCGAGCGCGGCCTGCTCGGCCACTCCGATGCCGACGTGCTGCTGCATGCGGTGACGGACGCGCTGCTCGGCGCCGCCGGCCTCGGCGACATCGGGCGGCATTTCCCCGACAGCGATGCGCGCTTCAAGGACGCCGACAGCCGCAAGCTGCTGCGCGAGACAGCGCGATTGATCGGGCATGCCGGCTACCGCGTGGTCAACGTGGATGCCACGGTGATCGCCCGTGCGCCGCGAATGGCGCCGCACGTGGCGGCCATGGCGGCGAACATCGCGGCGGACCTCGGCATCGCGCCGGGAGATGTCAACATCAAGGCGAAGACCACGGAAGGCCTCGGCTTCACCGGCCGCGGGGAGGGCATCGCCGCCCAGGCGGTCGCCCTGATCGAACGTGCCGGATAGCCGGCGAGTCTTTTTCGCGCTCTGGCCGGATGACGGCATCGCCCGCCTGTTCGACGAGGAGGGGAGCAGGGCGCACCGATCGCTGAAGGGCCGCCGCATGCGGCGAGAGACGCTGCATCTGACCCTGGCGTTCATCGGCAGCATCGCGCCCGAACGGTTGGCGCAGCTTGAGGACATCGCATCAGCGATCCGCCTGTCGCCTTTCGATCTGCTGTTCGACCGGCTGCAGTGTCTGCCGCGCAAGAAGATCGCCTGGGCCTCCGCCGGCGTGCTGCCCGCAGAACTGCGGGATCTGGCCGCGAACCTCAATGCACAACTCAAGGCCGCCGGTTTCCGTACGGAAGAGCGGCCGTTTGCCGCCCACGTCACGCTGTTGCGCAACGCGGATTGCGCGGCAGGAAAGACCGACGACAGCCTGCACATCGACTGGCCGGTGCGGGATTTCGTCCTGGCGGAATCCGAACTGAAGCCGGAGGGCGCGCACTACCGCATCATCGGCCGCTGGCCGCTGGCTCAGACCTGAAGCCTCTCCAGCAACTCTGTCTCCAGACGCAGCAGCGTGGCCGTCTTGGCCAGTTCCGCGCCGCTGATGAGGAAGGTGTCCTCGACGCGCTCGCCGAGCGTGGCGATCTTGGCGGTGTGCACGTTGATGTTGTGTTCGTCCAGTGTGCTGGCCACGGTGAATAGCAGGCCCGGCCGGTCGGCCGCGATGATCGACAGCAGGCATTGTCCGGCCTTTTCCGTCGAACGGATCCGCACTTCCGGTGTAATGGGGAAATTGCGCACTTGGCGCGAAATGCGGCCGCGCGCCGCGCCTTCCGCCTCCGCCGGCGCCGCCAGCCGGGCGGCCAGGTCATGCTCGATGAGGCTGATCATGTCGCGGTAGGCCAGGGCGCCGTCCGGATCGAGCAGCATGAAGCTGTCCAGCGCGTAGCCATGCCGCGTGGTGTGGATCTTCGCCTCGACGATGCTGTAACCGAGCCGGCTGAAGAAGCCGCACAGGCGGGCGAAGAGATGGGGCTGGTCCGGTGCATAGACCATCACCTGCAGGCCTTCCTCGCCGATGTGGGGCAGGCGTGCCTTCACCACGGGCTGGTCCGGCGCGGGCCGGTGATAGAGGGTACGCGTGTGCCAGGCGATCTCCTCCGCGTCGTGGCGCAGGAAATACACCGTATCGAGTTCCTTCCAGAAGGCATCCTCGACGCCCTGCCTCAGGCCGAAATAGCGCAACAGGCGGCGCGCCTCCTCCTGCCGTTCCGCGATGCCCATGGCCTGTTGCGGAGAGGCGCCGCGCAGCAGGCGCAGGCTGGCGTTGTAGAGGTCCTCCAGCAGCTTGCCCTTCCAGCCGTTCCAGACCTTGGGGCTGGTGCCGCGGATGTCGGCCACGGTGAGCAGGTAGAGCGCCGTCAGGCGGCGTTCGTCGCCGACGAGGTCGGCGAAGGCGCGCACCACGGCCGGGTCGGCCAGGTCCTGCTTCTGCGCGACGTTCGACATCGACAAGTGGTGCTGGACCAGCCAGACGACCAGCGCGGTGTCCTCTTCGTCCAGGCCGTGCTCTCGGCAGAAGCGGCGCGCGTCGGGCATGCCGAGTTTGGAATGGTCGCCGCCGCGCCCCTTGGCGATGTCGTGGAAGAGGGCGGCGAGGTAGAGCAGCCAGTGCTTGTCGAAGCCGGCGATGAGGCGGCTGCAGAAGGGGTACTCGTGGGCGAACTCCGGCATGGTGAAGCGGCGCAGGTTGCGCACCACCATGAGGATGTGCTGGTCCACCGTGTAGACGTGGAACAGGTCGTGCTGCATCTGGCAGACGATGCGGCGGAAGGCCGGCAGGTAGCGCCCGAGGACGCCGTACTGGTTCATGCGCCGCAGTTCATGGACCAGGCCGCGCTTCTGCTGGAACAGTTGCAGGAAGGCCGCCCGGTTGTGCGGGTCCCGGCGAAAGTCAGGTCCCACGAGACGGCGCGCCCGCCACAGCGCGCGCAGGGTGCGCGCCGTCATGCCTTTCAGCTCGGCCCGCTGTTGCATGATCAGGAAGCTTTCAAGGATGGCCGAGGGGGTCTTCTCGAAGACGTCCTCGTTGCGCACATCCAGCAGTTCGTGATCCATCTGAAAACGGGCATTGATGACGATCGGCACCTTGTTCGGCTCGGGAAAGATCTCCGCGCCGAGGTTCTGCAGAAGAATGGTGTTGAGCTGGGTGACGGATTTCGCCGTCCTGTAATACCGCTGCATCAGCAGTTCGGATGCGCGCCGGGTCCTGCCGGCGGCGATGCCAAACCGGTTGGCGATGGCTTCCTGGTGGTCGAAGAGGAGCCGGTCCTCGCGCCGTCCGGTGAGGTAGTGCAGGCGGATGCGGGCATGCCGGAGGAAGGTTTCGAGGCCCTTCAACTGCAGTGCCTCGCCGCGGGTGATGTAGCCGCGGCGGGCCAGGTCGTTCCAGGATTCGCCCAGACCGGCCGCACGGCTGATCCACAGGATGACCTGGAGGTCGCGCAGGCCGCCGGGGCTCTCCTTGCAGTTGGGCTCCAGAGCGTAGGGTGTTTCCTGGTGTCGCACGTAGCGTTCGTCCTGTTCCAGGCGCTTGCCCTTGAAGAAGGCCTTGGGGTCGAGCTGGGCGCGTATTTTCCCGGCGAAGTCGGCGAACAGGCTGCGGCTGCCGCAGATCAGGCGGGCCTCCAGGAGGTTGGTCTGCACGGTGATGTCGCGCGCCGCCTCGTCGACGCATTGCCAGACCGTGCGGACGCTATGGCCGATGTCCAGGCCGATGTCCCACAGCAGCCCGATCAGCTCCTCGAGCTGACGCTCGGTTTCGCGGGCGACGTTGTCCGGGAGGAGGAAGAGGAGGTCGACATCGGAAGCTGGGAAAAGCTCGCGCCTGCCATAGCCGCCGACCGCGACCAGGGACAGTCCCAGCGGCAGACGGGCCTCCTGCCAGAGCGCTCTGAGAACGTCGTCGACCAACTGGCAGCGGCCACGCAACAGCCGGAGCGCATCGCCCTTGGCTTCGTATGCCTGGCGGAGGACAGACTGGCCGCTGGCCAGTTCATTCCTGAGACGGCCGGTACTCTGCCGCAGGGAGACGCTTTCCCCGGTCGGCACAGGCTGCATGCTCAGCCCCTGAGTTCCGGCTTGTGCGGCGAACCGGCGGACAGGGTCAGCACTTCGGCACCGGATTCGGTCACCAGCACGGTGTGTTCCCACTGGGCAGACAGGCTGCGGTCCTTGGTGACGATGGTCCAGCCGTCGGGCAGTTCCGAGATGGCGGCCTTGCCGGCATTGATCATCGGCTCGATGGTGAAAATCATGCCTGCGCGCAGCTCAGGACCGCTGTCGGGCCGGCCGTAATGCAGCACCTGGGGCTCTTCGTGGAACTGGCTGCCGATGCCATGGCCGCAGAACTCTCGCACAACGGAAAAGCCGTTCGACTCGGCGTGGCGCTGGATGACGTGGCCGATGTCGCCCAGGTGGGCGCCCGGCCGCACCTGCCCGATGCCCAGCCAGAGACACTCGTAGGTCACCGCGCACAGCCGCTTGGCCAGGATGCTGGCTTCCTTGCCGACAATGAACATGCGCGAGGTGTCGCCATGCCAGCCATCCTTGATGACGGTAATGTCGAGATTGACAATGTCTCCTTTTTTCAAGACCTTGTCGCTGGGCACCCCATGACAGACCTGATGGTTGATCGAGGTGCAGATGGATTTCGGATAGGGTTTGTAGCCGGGCGGCGCATAGTTCAGCGGGGCCGGGATGGTGCCCTGGACATTCACCATGTAGTCGTGGCACAGGCGGTCGAGCTCGGCGGTGGTGATGCCCGGCTTGACGTGGGGCTCGATGTAATCGAGGACTTCGGAGGCCAGGCGGCCGGCGACCCGCATCTTTTCGATTTGTTCGGGGGTCTTGATGACGATGCTCATGTCTCTGGGGGTGCGGTACATAGGCTGTTTAAAGAAGAATTATGCTTGAAAACACAGGGGAAAAACCGCTATAATGCGCGACTTGCTTGCCTTCGGGCGGGCAAAATTCACACGCCCGGCGCCGAAAGGGTGCCTGTAACAACGCAGCACGGCCGGGCGGAGGCCAACCCTTATCGGAGAATCTGATGTCTACGACCATGCGTCAAATGCTGGAGGCGGGTGTCCATTTCGGCCACCAGACCCGCTTCTGGAACCCCAAGATGGCCCCCTTCATCTTCGGCCATCGCAACAAGATTCACATCATCAACCTGGAAAAGACTCTGGTCAAATACCAGGAGGCGATGAATTTCCTGCGCAAGATGTCGTCCAACAAGGGCACCGTGCTCTTCGTCGGTACCAAGCGCCAGGCGCGCGAGATCGTGCGCGAGGAAGCCCTGCGCGCCGGCGTGCCCTTCGTCGATGAGCGCTGGCTGGGCGGCATGCTGACCAACTTCAAGACGGTCAAGCAGTCGATCAAGCGCCTGAAGGAACTCGAGACGATGTCGCAGGACGGCACCTTCGAGCGCCTCGGCAAGAAGGAAGCCCTGATGCTGCAGCGTGAGATGGTCAAGCTGGAGAAAAGCATCGGCGGCATCAAGGACATGAACGGCCTGCCGGACGCGATCTTCGTCATCGACGTCGGCTATCACAAGATTGCCATCACCGAAGCCGGCAAGCTGGGCATCCCGGTGGTTGCCGTGGTCGATACCAACCACACCCCCGAAGGCGTCTCCTACGTCATTCCGGGCAACGACGATTCCAGCCGGGCCATCCGCCTGTATGCGCGCGGCGCGGCCGATGCGGTGCTGGAAGGCCGCAGCCAGTCGGTGCAGGAAGTCGTCGCCGCGGTTTCCGACGACTTCGTCGAGGTCGACGAGGGCGGCGAAGGCGCAGCGGCCTGAGCGCCGGACAGGAATAACCCCGCGGGGCGGCATGGCCGCCCCGTTGTGCATGAACAGCATGAATTCAGGAGCAAGCATGGCGGAAATCACCGCTTCGATGGTTAAAGAGCTGCGCGAGAAGACCGACGCGCCGATGATGGAATGCAAGAAGGCGCTGACCGAGGCCGGCGGCGACATGGCCAAGGCCGAGGAAATCCTGCGCGTCAAGCTCGGCAACAAGGCCAGCAAGGCCGCCTCCCGCGTCGCGGCCGAGGGCATGGTCGGCGTCTTCATCGCCCCGGACGCCAAGCTGGGCGCGATCGTCGAGGTCAATTGCGAGACCGACTTCGTCGCCAAGAACGACGACTTCCAGGCCTTCACCAAGGCCCTGGCGGAACTGGTGGCGAAGCAGAACCCCGCCGATGTCGCCGTCCTTTCGGGACTGACTTTGAACGGCGCCACGGTGGAAGCCACCCGCACGGCGCTGGTGGGCAAGATCGGCGAGAACATGTCGATCCGCCGCTTCGCTCGCTTCGAAGCCAAGGGCAAGCTGACCAGCTACATCCACGGCGGCGCCAAGATCGGCGTGCTGGTGGACATGACGGGTGACGACGCCCTCGCCAAGGACGTCGCCATGCACATCGCCGCCTCCAAGCCGAAGGCGTTGGACGCCTCGGGCGTACCGACCGACCTGCTGGATACCGAGCGCCGCATTGCCGTCGAGAAGGCGCGCGAGGCCGGCAAGCCGGAGGCCATGCTGGAGAAGATCGCCGAGGGCACGGTGCAGAAGTACCTCAAGGAAGTAACCCTGCTTGGCCAGGTCTTTGTCAAGGCCGAGGACGGCAAGCAGACCATCGAGCAGTTGCTGAAGGTCAAGGGCGCCTCCATCGCCGGCTTCCAGCTCTACGTGGTGGGCGAGGGCTTGGAGAAGCGTTCCAACGACTTCGCCGCCGAGGTGGCCGCCCAGGCCGCCGCGGCTGCCGCCCGCTAAGCGCATGGGCACACCCGCCTACAAGCGCATCCTGCTCAAGCTGTCGGGCGAGGCCCTCATGGGCAGCGACGCCTACGGCATCAACCGGGAGACGCTGGCGGGCATCGTCGCCGAGATCAAGTCGGTCGCCGATCTGGGGGTCGAGATCGGCGTGGTCATCGGCGGCGGCAACATCTTTCGCGGCCTGGCCGGCAGCGCCTCGGGCATGGACCGCGCCACGGCCGACTACATGGGCATGCTGGCCACGGTGATGAATGCCATGGCCCTGGCCGATGCCATGCGCCAGGCGGGCCTCAACGGGCGCGTCCAGTCGGCGCTGAACATCGAGCAGGTGGTCGAGCCCTACATCCGCGGCAAGGCGATCCGCTACCTGGAAGAGGGCAAGATCGTCGTCTTCGCCGCCGGAACCGGCAACCCGTTCTTTACCACCGATACGGCAGCCGCGCTGCGCGGCTCGGAAATCGGCGCCGAGATCGTCATCAAGGCGACCAAGGTGGACGGCGTCTATACCGCCGACCCGAAGAAGGACCCGACGGCGCAGCGCTACCATCGCGTCAGCTTCGACGAGGCGATCGGCAAGAACCTGCAGGTGATGGATGCGACGGCACTGGCCCTGTGCCGGGACCAGAAGCTGCCGATCAACGTCTTCAGCATCTTCAAGTCGGGCGCGCTGAAATCGGTCGTCCTCGGCGAGGACGAGGGAACCATGGTGCATTGTTGAGAAGAGGTCAGGATGATCCCGGAGCTCAAGAAAACGACTGAACAGAAAATGCAGAAATCGCTCGAGGCGTTGAAGAACGACCTCGGCAAGGTGCGCACCGGACGGGCCCACGCCGGCATCCTCGACCACGTCCAGGTGGACTACTATGGCTCCATGATGCCGATCAACCAGGTCGCCAACATCAACCTGATCGACGCCCGCACCATTGGCGTGACGCCTTGGGAAAAAAAGCTGGCGCCGGCCATCGAAAAGGCGATTCGCGATTCCGATCTGGGCCTCAATCCCTCCACGGTGGGCGATACGGTCCGCGTGCCCATGCCCGCCCTGACGGAGGAGCGGCGCAAGGATCTAATCAAGGTGGTGCGTGGCGAGGCGGAAAACGCCCGTGTGGCCGTACGCAACCTGCGTCGGGATGCCAACCACGCCCTCAAGGAGGCCGTGAAGGCCAAGACCATCTCCGAGGACGATGAGCGGCGCGCGCAGGAAGATGTGCAGAAGCTGACCGACCGCACCATTGCCGAAATCGACAAGGCGCTTGCCCAGAAGGAAAGCGACCTGATGGCCGTCTGACGGTCCATCACGCGGCGCACGGAGAAGCTGCCGTGACCCTTTTCCCCAGTTCCACCCAGGAAATCCCGACCGTCGGCGACGTGCCGCGCCATATCGCCATCATCATGGATGGCAATGGCCGCTGGGCCAAGAAGCGCTTCATGCCGCGCGTGGCCGGCCACAAGCGCGGCGTCGAGACCGTGCGCGAAATCATCAAGGCCTGTGTCCAGCGCGGCGTTTCCTATCTGACCCTGTTCGCCTTCAGTTCCGAGAACTGGCGCCGGCCCCAGGAGGAGGTGTCGTTCCTCATGCAGCTTTTTCTGCGAGCACTGGAAGATGAAGTGGTCAAGTTGCATGAAAATCGCATCCGTTTCCGCGTCATCGGCGATCTCTCCCGTTTTGATCCGCAGATCGTCGCGCTCATCAAGCGAAGCGAGGCGCTGACAGCCGGGAACTCCGCGCTGACCCTCACCATTGCGGCCAACTACGGCGGTCGATGGGACATCCTGCAGGCGATGGAGAGGATGCTGGCCGCCAATCCGGACAAGAGGGGCAGCTTCACAGAGGCCGATCTGGCCCACCATCTGGCGCTCAACTATGGCCCGGAACCGGATCTGTTCATCCGCACAGGCGGAGAGCAGAGGATCAGCAATTTCCTGTTATGGCAACTGGCCTACAGCGAGTTCTACTTCACTGACACCCTTTGGCCGGAATTCGATGCGGCCGCACTCGATCAGGCCATAGCCTCGTACCAGCAAAGGGAGCGCCGCTTCGGCCGCACTTCCGAGCAGCTTCAGGCGGATGGCATGCCGGCAAGGCCGGAAGATCAGGCCCGATCCTCCTCCGCTGCGAGCGAGAATGCTTAAGGCGCGAGTCGTCACCGCATTGCTTCTCCTGGCGGGTTTTCTTGCCGTGCTTTTTCTGCTTCCGTTTTATGGCTGGTTGCTGTTTGCCGCCTTGGTGGCTGGCGTTGGCGCCTGGGAGTGGGCGGGCTTGATGAAACTGGACGCCTCGAACCGGCGGGGCTACGCTTTCGCCTCGGTGGCTTTGTGTGCAGGACTCGGCTGGTTGGTGTTTGAAATCGGCACGGGGGTCATTCGCCAAGTGGGATTGCTGTCGTCGATTTACATCCTGGCGGCAATATTCTGGCTGCTGGCCGTTCCGTTTTGGTTGAAGGCCAAATGGCCGGCATCCGCTCGGATTTCCGGGCTTCTGGCTGGATGTGTCGTTCTAATTCCAGCGTGTCTGGCGCTGATGCAGCTACGTGTTTTTGCTCCGCTTTTCCTGCTGGCGGCCATGGCGTCCGTGTGGGTCGCCGATATTTCTGCCTATATCTGCGGACGAGCTTTCGGCCGCCACAAGCTGGCGCCAGCCATCAGTCCGGGAAAGACCTGGGAAGGGGCGATTGGAGCTGTTGCCGGGGTGCTGATCTACGGTTCGGTCGTCGCCTGGGTCGCCGGCAGGATGCCGAATACTTCAGGTGCCTGGGTCCTGTTTGCGTTGTCCCTGGTTGTGCTAACGGCCGTCAGCATTCTTGGGGACTTGTTCGAGTCACTTGCAAAACGACAGGCGGGGGTCAAGGACAGCGGGGCAACCCTGCCGGGGCATGGCGGGGTGCTTGATCGAATCGACAGCCTGACCTCCACCTTGCCGCTGGTAGGCCTTGCCGTGTTGTTTTGGGACGGCCAGTTGCCATGACGCCCCCCAGGCAAAAGCTTGTCGTGCTGGGCGCGACCGGCTCCATCGGCGTCAATACCCTGGATGTGGTCTCGCGTCATCCCGATCGCTACGAGGTGCTAGCACTTTCGGCCCAGAACAAGGTTGATCGGCTGGCCGAGCAGTGTGTCCGATTCCGCCCACGTTATGCAGTCGTGGGGTCAGATGAGGCCGCAGCCAGCTTGGAAGGACTGTTGCGCCCGTCCGGTACCGGCACAGTTGTTCTGGCTGGGATGGAGGCCCTGGAAAGAATTGCCAGTCTGCCCGAGGCTGACACTGTCATGGCTGCCATCGTCGGTGCCGCTGGCCTGCGCCCCTCCTTGGCTGCGGCCAGAGCGGGCAAGAAAATCCTACTCGCCAACAAGGAAGCGCTGGTCATGGCCGGGCCGGTCTTCATGAAGGAGGTGCAGCGGAATAGATCGATTTTGCTTCCAATTGATAGCGAGCATAATGCGATATATCAATCGCTTCCAAGAGATTATTCAAGTAATTTAGAGATTAGTGGGGTACGCCGGATACTGCTTACAGCCTCCGGCGGGCCGTTCCGGCAGATGTCTCAGGAGAGTCTCGAACAGGTGACACCCGACCAGGCCTGCGCTCATCCGAACTGGGTGATGGGACGCAAAATATCGGTCGATTCGGCGACCATGATGAACAAGGGACTGGAGGTGATCGAGGCGCATTGGCTGTTCAATGCCCCCCCTGAACGCATCGAGGTGGTGATCCACCCGCAAAGCGTTATCCACTCCATGGTCGAATACGCCGACGGCTCGGTCATTGCCCAACTCGGCAACCCGGACATGCGTACCCCTATCGCCTATGCGCTGGGTTTTCCTGAGCGGATTGAGGCGGGCGTCGAGCCTTTGGACCTCTGTCGAATCGGAACCTTGAATTTCGAGCGCCCCGATTTTCAGCGCTTCCCCTGCCTCAGGCTGGCGTACGAGGCATTGTCAGAGGGAGGGAACGCTCCAGCCGTCCTCAACGCTGCGAACGAGGTTGCGGTCGAAGCCTTTTTGGGTGGGAACCTTGGATTTACCCGCATTCCTCGGGTGATCGCCCAGACGCTGGCTGATGTCCCATGGAAAGAGGTCGGAAGCATGGAGGATGTTCTGGCGGCCGATGGCGTCGCACGTGAAGTGGCGCGACTTCATGTTGCCGGTCTCGGCCATCCCGCATGAGCAATTTTCTGTTCTATCTGGGGGCATTCGCCCTGGCCTTGGGGTTGCTGATCGTGGTGCACGAAGCCGGGCATTTTGCGCTTGCCCGCTGGTGCGGCGTCAAGGTGCTTCGTTTTTCCGTCGGCTTTGGCAAGCCCCTCCTGTCGTGCCGCTTCGGCCGGGATCAAACAGAACTGGCTTTGGCGGCTTTCCCCCTGGGTGGATACGTCAAGATGCTTGATGAGCGGGAAGGGGAGGTTGAGGCCGCTGAGTTGCCGCGCGCATTCAATCGACAGCCGGTGTGGAAGCGATTTGTCATCGTTCTGGCCGGCCCCGTGGCCAACTTCTTGCTGGCGATCTTCATGTACTGGGTTCTCTTTGTCCATGGCGTGGAGGAACCCAGGCCCGTGCTGGGCAAGCCTGCGGCACAGTCGATGGTCGAACTGGCCGGATTCAAGGAGGGGGAACTGGTTCGAAGCATCAATGGCCAAGGAATTGCTTCATGGCAGGAGCTGCGCTGGGAACTTTTGCAACTGGCCATGGCCAAGAGTGGAGTCACTCTGGAGGTGATCAACAATAAGCAGGAGATATCCTTCCGCAAACTCGACCTGACCTCAATCGACACCTCCGACCTGGAAGGCGACATCCTGCAGCAAATGGGTTTCCGCTTCTTCCGCCCACAAATGCCGCCGGTTGTCGGCAAGATTGTTCCCGGCGGGGTGGCCGACCTGGCTGGCTTGCGCGAAGGGGACAGAATCCTGGCCATTGATGGCGTGTCGATAGCAAGCTGGACGCAAGTGGTGACGATTATCCGCGAAGCACCGGGGCAGTCCCTCCGGCTTGACGCGGATCGCCAGGGCAAGACATTCAGTCTGTCGGTAACGCCGGCCGAAGTGGATGATCGTGGCAAGCGCATTGGTCGCATCGGCATCGGAGTACAGGAGGGGGCGGACGACCGCGCGGCGCTGACGACCATCGTCAGATACGGGCCGCTCGAATCCCTAGCCAAAGCCGCCGGCCAGACTTGGGAAACTTCCGTTTTCAGCCTGACAATGCTGGGCCGGATGATCGTGGGAGGGGTGTCCTGGAAAAACCTGAGCGGACCCGTAACGATTGCGGATTATGCAGGACAATCGGCAAAGCTCGGGCTGGCGTATTACATCAAGTTCCTGGCACTGATCAGCATCAGCCTGGGCGTCCTCAACTTGCTGCCTATACCCTTATTAGATGGCGGACACTTGATGTATTATATTGTCGAGATAATCAAAGGTGGTCCGGTTTCCGAACGCGTGATGGAGATTGGTCAGCAGATCGGCTTGGCGCTGCTGGCCATGCTGATGGCTTTTGCCCTTTATAACGATATCAACCGCCTTGTTTCCGGCTGAATCAATGAAAAAGAAAATACTTCCGGGCCTGTTTGCCGCGCTTTTTTCCGCTTCCGGCTTTGCCTTTCAGCCTTTCGTGGTGAAAGACATTCGAGTCGAGGGCATTCAGCGTACCGAAGCTGGCACGGTATTCAGCTATCTTCCGGTAAAAGTCGGCGAAACCATGACCGACGAGAAGGCGGCCCAGGCCATCAAGGCGCTTTTCGCTACAGGATTTTTTAAGGATGTTCGCATTGAGGTCGAAAACGATGTGATCGTCATCGTCCTGGAGGAGCGTCCTGCGATTGCCCAGGTCGATTTTGTCGGCATCAAGGAGTTCGACAAGGACGCCCTGAAAAAAGGACTAAAGGAAATCGGCCTGGCCGAATCACGCATTTTCGACCGTTCGATGCTTGAAAGAGCCGAACAGGAGCTTAAGCGGCAATATCTGAGCCGTGGCCGTTATGCCGTCAATATCACCACCACCGTAACGCCCCTCGAACGAAACCGGGTTGGCATCAACTTTGCGGTTGATGAAGGCGATGTGGCCAAGATCCGGCAAATCAATATCGTCGGCGCACAGGCCTTCAAGGAAAAGGACCTGCTGGACTTGTTCGCTCTGCGTACCCCGAACTGGATCAGCTGGTACACGAAGAACGACCAGTATTCCAAGCAGAAATTGTCCGCCGACCTGGAATCGCTGAAATCGTATTATCACGACCGCGGCTACATTGAATTTGACATCGAATCCACCCAGGTCTCCATCAGCCCCGACAAAAAAGACATTTACATCACCATCAACGTCAAGGAAGGCGAGAAATACACTGTTTCCGCCGTCAAGCTGGCGGGCGATTTGACTTTGCCTGAAGAGGAGTTGCGCAAACTGGTCAAGATCAAGCCCGGTGAGGTGTTTTCCAGGGAAAAACTGACCGAAACCACCAAGCAAATCAACGAAAAGCTTGGCAACGACGGCTTCGCGTTTTCGAACGTCAATGCGGCGCCGGAGATCGACAAGGAGAAGAAACAGGTTGCCTTTACGATCTATATCGACCCAGGCCGGCGTGTTTATGTGCGGCGGATCCACGTAACCGGCAACACGCGAACTCGAGACGAGGTCATCCGTCGAGAGGCCCGCCAGATGGAAGGGGCCTGGTACGACGGTGAGAAGATCAACAAGACCCGGACTCGTGTGGACAAGCTGGGTTATTTCGACGAGGTTAACGTCGAAACACCGGCTGTTCCCGGCACTACCGACCAGGTGGACGTCAACCTGAATGTGAAGGAGAAACCAACCGGCAATGTGATGCTCGGCGCCGGCTTTTCCAGTTCCGAAAAACTTGTGCTGTCCGGCTCCGTATCGCAGAACAATATTTTCGGCAGCGGCAAACATCTGTCTGTTAACGTCAATTCAGGCAAGGTCAACAAGGTCTACTCGGTCTCATTCACGGACCCTTATCACACTGTAGACGGTATCAGCAGGGGGTTTGACTTTTACAGGCGAGACACTGACCCAACCTCGACAGCGATTGCCAACTACAAGACTTCATCGTATGGAATCGGGGTCCGGTACGGATTCCCCATCGCAGAGGACAATTCCATTGGCGTCGGTTTGTCGTTTGATTCCACCAAGGTAAAAACTTTTTCCAACAGCCCTCAGCGATACATCGATTTCGTAAATCAGTTCGGCTCAACGAACACCACATTACTGCTGAATACCACCTGGGCAAACGACCAGCGGGACAGTCTGATCTACACCACGAAAGGATCGTTACAACGGGCCTACGGCGAGGTGGGCTTGCCCGGCGGCGATCTGAAGTTCTACAAACTCAACTACCAGCATCAGAAGTTCTTCCCGCTCACAAAGGACATCACGCTGATGTTGAATGGCGAGTACGGTTTCGGTGACGGCTACGGCGGTGAACCGTTGCCGTTCTTCCGGCATTTCTATGCCGGAGGCATCGGGTCGGTCCGGGGCTTCAAGTCAGGCACTCTCGGCCCGCATGACGTCTACCCGAACCACAAGGATGCGCTGGGCGGAAACAAGCGGCTTGTCGCAACAGCCGAATTCCTGATGCCTATTCCCGGCATTGGACTGGATAGGTCTTTCAGGTTCGGCGGATTTATCGATGCCGGACAGGTTTGGGCTACAGGGGCAAAAATGCGCCTGTCCGATTTGCGGTACAGTGTAGGGGTATCCGTTGCCTGGTCTTCGCCGTTCGGGCCACTCAAGTTCAGCATTGCGCAACCCATTAATAAAAAATCAGGGGACCAGATCGAGCGCTTCCAGTTTCAGATGGGTACGGCGTTCTGAGATTATCTATTCGCAGGAGAATCATGTTGAAAAAAATCGCTATTCTTGCCTTGACCGGTTTCATGGTGATGTCCATGCCGGTGCATCAAGCCGCTGCCGCAGAGACCAAAATCGGCTTTGTGAATACGGAGAAGATCTTCCGCGACGCCGCTCCCGCGGTGCGGGCGCAAAAAAAGATCGAGAAGGAATTCGAAAAGCGCGACCAGGAAATGCAGCGCCTTGCCAAGCAACTCCAGACCACGCAGGAGTCCTTGGAAAAAAATTCGGTTACCATGTCCGAGTCGGAGAAACGTAACCGCGAACGTGAATTCAATGAACTGAATCGCGAATTCCAGCGCAAGCAACGCGAGTTCCGCGAGGATCTCAACCAGCGCCGCAACGAGGAACTCGCTGCCGTTCTGGAGCGAGCAAACAAGGCAATCAAGGCGATTGCCGAGGCCGAAAAGTTCGATGTGATCCTTCAGGAAGCCGTGTATGCCGCTCCGCGCATCGACATCACCGACAAGGTCATCAAGGCCTTGGCTGACGGCAAGTAAAGCAGCACATGCATGAGCGAGCGTGCTGACGGCTTTGCGCTCGATGAAATCGTCTCGCGCTTCGGTGGTGCGCTGATCGGCGACGGCAGCCTCCGCGTAGTTCAGGTGGCAACACTTGAGAACGCAGGGCCTGCCGACATCACTTTTCTGGCAAATCCAAAGTACCGCAAGCAGCTCCAGGCCTGCCGGGCCGGTGCCGTCGTGCTTTCTTCCGAAAACGCCCGCGATTGCACGCTCCCCTGCATCGTCAGCGACAACCCCTACGCCTACTATGCGCGAGTAGCCCAGTTGCTCAATCCACCCCAGCAATTTCCGGGGGGTATTCATCCCACTGCGGTTGTCGAAACTACACTTCACCCCAGCATATGTGTCGGAGCGGGGGCCTATGTCGGCAAGGATGTGCGTATTGGTGAAGGTAGCGTCATTGGCCCGAGCTGCATCCTTGGTGACGGCGTCGAGATCGGTGTGCAGGGGCGACTTTACGGAAGCGTCACGATCTATCCGGGATGCAAGATCGGCATGCGTGCCATCATTCATTCCGGCTCCGTGATCGGTGCCGATGGCTTTGGGATTGCCCGTGAAGTCGATGGGAGCTGGACCAAGATTCCGCAGATTGGCCGCGTAATCGTCGGCGATGACGTTGAGATCGGTGCTAACACCACCATTGACCGCGGTGCGCTAGACGACACGATCATCGAGGACGGCGTCAAGCTCGATAACCAGATCCAAATCGGTCATAACGTTCGCGTCGGGGCACACTCTGCAATGGCCGGCTGCGTCGGCATTGCCGGCAGTGCCCGTATCGGGCGACGCTGCACCATTGGCGGCGGTGCGATCATACTGGGACACCTGACCATAGCCGACGACGTGAATATTTCTGCAGCTACGTTAGTCACGCGGTCGGTCAACAAGGCCGGTACCTATACGGGGGCCATCCCGTTCGAGTCGCATCGAGACTGGCTGAAGAATGCCGCACATATCCGCCATCTGGATGCGATGGCGGATAGAATCCGCGAACTTGAAGCGCGGCTGGCACAACTGGAGAAAAAAACTTGAGCCGAATGGATATACACGAAATACTCGAACACCTTCCGCATCGGTACCCGATTCTGCTGGTCGACCGGGTTCTTGAAGTCATACCCGGTGAGCGCATCGTCGCCCTGAAGAATGTCAGCGTCAACGAGCCGTTCTTTCCCGGCCATTATCCACACCATCCGGTGATGCCGGGCGTGCTGATCGTCGAGGCGCTGGCACAGGCCGCCGCCATCCTTTCCTTCAAGACGCTGGGGGGCAAGCCGGACGACAAATCCGTGTATTACTTCGTCGGCATTGATGGAGCCCGCTTCAAGCGCCCCGTGAGTCCTGGAGACCAGTTGATTTTGGAAGTGTCCATCCAGGCCAACAAGCGCGGTCTCTGGAAATTCGCGGCGCAAGCCAAGGTCGAGGATCAGGTCGCAGCCGAAGCCGAGCTCATGTGTACGGTGCGTACCATCGAATGAGCAACCCGCTAATTCATCCGACGGCCATCGTCCATCCGAATGCGCGTCTAGGCAGCAATGTTGCAGTTGGCGCTTATACGATCATCGGAGAACACGTCGAGATCGGCGACGACACCTGGATTGGGCCGCATGTTGTCCTCAACGGACACACCCGCATCGGGAATGGCAATCGGATTTTTCAGTTTTGCTCGATCGGGGAGATGCCCCAGGATAAAAAATACGCCGGAGAGCCGACACAACTTGAGATTGGTGATCGCAATACCATCCGCGAATTCTGCACGTTCAACTGCGGTACCGCGCAAGACGTCGGAATAACCCGGCTTGGATCTGACAACTGGATCATGGCCTATGTGCATCTGGCCCATGACTGCCAGATCGGCAACAACACCATCTTCGCCAATAATGCCCAGTTGGCCGGCCACGTCCATGTCGGCGATTTCGCGATACTGGGCGGGTTTACCGTAGTACACCAGTTCGTGCGCATCGGCGCCCACAGCATGACGGCGATGGGCAGCATCCTCCTGCAGGATCTGCCGCCATACGTCACGGCCGCCGGCAATACAGCCAAGCCCTTCGGCATCAATTCGGAAGGGCTCAAACGTCGTGGTTTCAGCAGTGACGCCATTGCAGCCCTCAGGCGATCTTATAAGCTTATCTATCGCTCCGGGGCGACTCTGGAAGAAGCCAGGTCGACGATATCCCGGGAAGCCGAGGCCCAGCCGGCTTTAGACTTGCTTGTCGATTTTCTCGCCACGCCCGGCCGGGGCATCATCAGATAGGTTCCGTTCGTGTCAGGAAAGATCCGGATTGCGATGGTCGCAGGGGAAGCCTCCGGCGACTTGCTGGCCAGCCACCTCATCCAGGCCCTCAAGCGCCGCCTTCCGGACGCTGACTTTTACGGCATTGGCGGGCCGAAAATGCAGGCAGCCGGATTCCAGGCACAGTTTCCCTCGGAGAAACTCGCGGTGCGCGGCTATGCGGAAGTACTTCGGCATTACCGCGAGATAACGGGCATACGGCGGCAACTGCTGGCCGGATTGCTTGCCGATCCGCCGCAGGCCTTCATCGGCGTCGATGCGCCGGATTTCAATCTTTTCCTCGAGAAACGGCTGAAGGCGCGCGGCATCCCGTCCATCCACTATGTCAGCCCCTCCATCTGGGCCTGGCGCGGCGGCCGCATACGCGGCATCGCCCAATCCGTGTCGCACATGCTGGCCTTATTCCCCTTCGAGGAGGAAATCTACCGGCGCAACAATATTCCGGTCAGCTACGTCGGTCATCCCCTGGCCGACGTCATCCCGCTCGAGGTGAATCGTCCGGCCTTGCGCGAGAAGCTCGGCATCCCGCAGGATCAGCTCGTGTTTGCGCTGCTGCCCGGCAGCCGGCAGTCGGAACTGCAGTACCTGGCCGACACCTTCATTGAAACCGCGAAGTGCCTGAACCAGCGCTTTCCGCATGCCCGCTTCCTCGTGCCGTTGGCCACGCGCGAAACGCGGGACCTGTTCGAACTGGCGCTCTACCGCCTGTCGGCTCAGGACCTGCCGATCACGCGCCTGTTCGGTCACGCCCAGGAAGCCATGGGTGCCGCGGACGGCGTGCTGGTGGCCAGCGGGACGGCCACGCTCGAAGCAGCCCTCTTGAAAAAACCGATGGTCATCGCCTATCGCATGTCGCCGTGGTCTTGGCGACTCATGCGCCGCATGAAGTATCAGCCATGGGTCGGCCTGCCGAACATCCTGTCCGGGCGTTTCGTCGTGCCTGAATTCCTGCAGGACGACGCAACGTCGGACAACTTGGCGCAGGCCTTGGGGAATCTGGTGGAAGACCAGGAAACCTGCCGCCGCATCGCCGAAACCTTCACCCGGCTGCACGAACAGCTGAGATTGAATTCGGCGGAACGGGCAGCCGATGCGATCCTGCCCTACTTGAACAGGACGGAAGCATGGACCTCTGCGCCGCAAGTGGCCTGATCTGCGGCGTCGACGAGGCGGGCAGGGGACCGCTGGCCGGCCCGGTCTATGCCGCCGCCGTCATCCTCGATCCGGCCAATCCCGTCGAGGGGCTGGCTGATTCCAAGAAGCTCTCCGAGAAAGCCCGCGACAGGCTCGCGCCGCTGATCCGCGAGCGCGCCCTGTCCTGGGCAGTCGCCAGCGCCTCTGTCGAGGAAATCGATGCCCTCAACATCCTGCAGGCGACGCTGCTGGCCATGCGACGCGCCATCGAGGCGCTGTCACTGCTGCCCGGGGAAGTCCTGGTTGACGGCACACATTGCCCGCGAGTTGCACTGCCCGTCCGGGCGGTGGTAAAGGGTGACAGCACCGTGGCCGCCATCTCCGCCGCCTCGATACTGGCGAAGACGGCGCGCGATGCCGAAATGCTTCGTCTGCATGTTCAGTATCCCCAGTACGGCCTCGATCGGCACAAGGGGTATCCAACGGCCGCGCATCTCGCGGCCCTGCGCGAACATGGGGTGTTAGAAAACATCTACCGCCGCAGCTTTACCCCTGTGCGGAACCTGCTCAAGCAGACCTGAAGCCCAATTCCATCATCAGATTCCGCCAGGATCGACGTTCGCGTGCGGGTGCAACCAGGGGACGCCGCCGCTTTACTGCTGTTGCCAGGCGACGCAGGAACCCGCGATTGGCCATGACCCGTTCCAGCATTTCGGCAAGACAAGCATCATCGCCTACCGGGAAATAGGCCGGGTAATCCTCGCCAAGCAGTCCGCGATTGCCGGGGATGTCCGATGCGATCACGGGCACACCAATGGCGATTGCCTCGGAAACCACATGAGCCCCGCCTTCCATTTTCGAGCTGATCACCATGACATGACTGCGGGACAGCAGGCGCATCGATGCCCAATGACTCAGTTCTCCGACCCAGCGATAACGGGTGTCTCCACGCATATGCCGTTCGGCTTCGCGTGCCATCGCCGGCGAAAGCGGCTGACCTGCCTGCAACACTTCAAGGTCGTCGCCGGACAGCAGGCGTAGCGCCAATGCCGCGCGGAAAGGGTCCTTTTCCTCGCGCAAGTGGCCCAGGACACAAACGCGGAATTTGCGAACTGGCGGAGAATGTACGAGGGAAGTCTTGGCCGACTGGTAAATAACGCGTGTCTTGCGTCGCTGCGCCGTCGTCAATTCTTCAAGCGCATCCTCCTGCAGTACGACCAACCGGGTTGCCATGTCCAAGGATGCCGCGGCTGACGCATCCTCGAGGATATCCCGGTAGAGATCAGTACCGGTCAATGCAAGTATCGCCGGACGGTCAGGGTGATGTTTGCAGAAGGCACGCAAATCACGATGGCTTTTTCGCGCATGCAGGGCGATCAGCAGATCGCAAGGCTGCCCGCTCCATTGCGTCAGGACCGAGACACGACAGCCGAAACTGCGCAGGATTCGCGACCAGCGCACTGCAGTATTGCGGTTGCCGGCGCGCGAGCCGGGTGGCGCGGGGGTGACAATAACGACTTTGGCCGCAGACATGAGATTGTCACTATACTTTTGAACCACGATGAAGAAAATCACTTCCCGCGACAATGCCACCTTCAGGCAGCTCAGGCTGCTTGCCGAATCTTCGCGTGAAAGACGCAAGCAAGGCAAGACGGTACTGGACGGCATTCACCTGGTTTCGGCCTGGGTGGAACGCCATGGCCCGCCTGATCTTGTGGCCGTCAGCGAAAGCGGTGCGCAACAGGCCGAAATAAGCGATTTCCTTGCGTTGCATCCGAAAACCGTGGCGCAGGTGTTCAGCGATGCCCTGTTCAGAGAAGTCAGTCCCGTCACCACGCCGACCGGCATTCTTGCCATGGTTTCCATTCCACACCCGCCTTCGTCGGCAAAGCTACAGGGCTCCTGCGTCCTCCTTGAAGCCATACAGGATGCCGGCAACCTGGGCTCGATCCTGCGCTCCTCTGCAGCGGCCGGGGTCGTGGACATTTTCCTTGGCCCCGGCTGCGCCCAGGTCTGGTCGCCCCGGGTCCTCCGCGCGGCCATGGGGGCGCATTTCCAACTGCGAATTCACGAACATGCCGCGCTGCCTGAGGTGATCCGCAACTTCAGCGGGATCAGCGTGTCCACCCGGCTCGATGCGACTGCCACCATCTTCGAACTCGATTTGGCTGGGCCTGTGGCGTGGGTCTTCGGAAATGAGGGGAGCGGGCTGGCGGCGGACACGGCCGCCTTGACTCGACAAGTCGCCCGCATCCCCATGCCAGGAAAAACCGAATCGCTCAACGTTGCGGCGGCGGCCTCGATCTGCCTGTTCGAAGAAGTGCGGCAAAAACTGGCCGGGTGCGCTTCTCAGAACACGTGACGATCGAGTTTGACTTCCTGCATGATCGTCGCGGCGATTTCCTCGATGGATTTCGTGGTTGAGTCCATCCAGCGCACGCCTTCCCGCTCCATCAGTTTCTGTGCCTCCTGGACTTCAAACCGGCAGTTAGCGAGGGAAGCATACTTGCTGTCGGGTCGCCGTTCCGTGCGGATTTGATGCAGCCGTTCCGGCGTGATGGTCAGGCCATACAGTTTGTCGCGATGCCGATAGAGCACCTCCGGCAGTTTCTTCCGCTCGAAATCCTCAGGAATCAACGGGTAATTGGCTGCCCGGATGCCAAACTGCATTGCCAGATACAGGCTGGTCGGGGTCTTTCCACTGCGCGAGACGCCGACCAGGATCACCTCGGCCTTGTCCAGATTCCGGTCCGAGGCGCCATCGTCGTGCGCCAGGGTGAAGTTCACCGCCTCGATACGGTTGGTGTAGTCCTGGCTGCTGGCCTGGCCGTGCGAACGGCCGATGGTATGCGAGGATTTCGCTCCCAACTCGTCTTCCAGCGGCACGATGAATGTTTCGAAGAAATCGAGGAAAAGCGCATCGGCCCCTTGCAGCAATTTGCCGATATTGGGATCCATCAGCGTGGTGATGACGATCGGGCGGATACCATCGCGTCTGGCGGCTTCCTGGATCTGTGTCAGGCAGTCCCGGGCCTGGGCCAGGGAGGAAACAAAGGGAATCCGCACCTGGCGGAAGCGGATGCCTTCGAACTGCGTCAGCAGACTGTGCCCCAGCGTTTCCGCTGTAATACCAGTACCGTCGGAGATGAAGAAGACCGTTCGTGCCTGTCCTTCCGGCATTGTTGAATCTCCAATCGATAAAAGCGGATAAAATTCATATTTTATAG
>PQAF01000029.1 GCA_003105015.1 Rhodocyclales bacterium
TCAACTCAAGCCATTGTGTCTAGTAACGCAGCCGGCCCCTGCCAGGGATACAAGCCCCAGGGGTGAAAGCAAGATTTTTCATTGCTCAAGTAAACCTAATACCAAATGCCTCGTTATTCACCCCAAGCTTGACACACACCCTGCCGGAGCGACCGGCTTCGCGGCAGGGCTATATGAAATACAAAGACATCGAATTCCTGCGCATCACGCCGCTCCGCGGCCCGAACATCTGGACCTACCGCCCGATCATCGAGGCCTGGGTCGACATCGGCGAACTGGAGGAAGCCCCCTCCAACAAGATCCCTGGCTTTTACGAACGCCTCTCCGCCTGGCTGCCCTCCCTCATCGAGCACCGCTGCAGCGAGGGCGAGCGCGGCGGCTTCCTGCAGCGCCTGCGCGAAGGCACCTGGGCCGCCCACATCCTCGAACACGTCACCCTCGAACTGCAGAACCTGGCCGGCCAGCGCACCGGCTTCGGCAAGGCGCGCCAGACCTCGCAGTACGGCATCTACAAGGTGGTCGTCCGATCGCGCCAGGAGCAGGTGACGCGCGCCTGCCTCGCCGCCGGGCGCGACCTCGTCATGGCCGCCATCAACGACACGCACTACGACGTGCCGGGCGCAATCGAGAAGCTGCGCGAACTGGCCGACAAGCTCTGCCTCGGTCCCAGCACCGGCAGCATCGTGGAGGGGGCGGTGGAGCGCGGCATCCCCTTCATCCGCCTGAATGAAGGCAACCTCGTGCAGCTCGGCCACGGCGCCCGCCAGCGCCGCATCTGGACCGCCGAGACCGACTCCACTTCCGCCATCGCGGAGAGCATCTCGCGCGACAAGGACCTCACCAAGACCCTGCTCACCTCCTGCGGCCTGCCGGTGCCGGAAGGCCGCATCGTCACGAGTCCCGAGGACGCCTGGGAAGCCGCCGAGGAGATCGGCGTGCCGGTGGCGGTCAAGCCGACCGACGCCAACCACGCCCGCGGCGTCTCGCTGGAACTGACTTTGCGCGAGCAGGTCGAGGCCGCCTATCGCGTGGCCGAGGAGGAAGGCAGCGAAGTGATGGTCGAGCGCTACGTCCCCGGCGTCGAGCACCGCCTGCTGGTCGTCGGCAACCGCCTGGTCGCCGCCTCGCGCGGCGAGACCGCGTCGGTCGTCGGCGACGGCAAATCGACCATTGCGCAACTCATCGAGACCCAGATCAACAGCGACCCGCGCTGCGGCGAGGACGAGTCGTTTCCGCTCGAGCCGGTGCGCGTGGAGCGCGAACCCGCCGTGCAGCTTGAACTTCAGCGGCAAGGCTTCGGTCCCGAATCGATCCCGCCGGCCGGCAAGAAGGTGCTGATCATCCGCTACGGCAACCTGGCCGACGACGTCACCGACGAAGTGCATCCGGAAGTGGCGGAAGCCGCCACGCTCGCCGCGCGCGTCGTCGGCCTCGACATCGCCGGCATCGACATCGTCGCCGAGGACATCTCCCGCCCGCTGGAGGCGCAGCGCGGCGCCATCGTCGAAGTGAATGCCGGTCCCGGCCTGCTGATGCACCTGAAGCCGGCGGGGGGCAAGCCGCGCCCCGTCGGCCAGGCCATCGTGGACAACCTGTTCCCGGCCGGCGACAAGGGCCGCATCCCCATCGTCGGCATCGCCGGCACCCAGGGCACGGCCCTGATCGGACGTCTCGTCTCCTGGCTGCTCCAGCTCACCGGCAAGCATGTCGGCCTGGCCTGCCGCGACGGCCTGTTCCTCGACAAGCGGCCGGTGGACAAGAAGGACAGCGCCAACTGGGCCGCCGGCCAGCGCCTGCTCATCAACCGCTCGGTCGACGCCGCCGTGTTCGAGAACGGCGCCGCCATGATTCTCGGCGAGGGCATCGCCTACGACCGCTGCCAGATCGGCATCGTCACCGACGCGGATGGCGCGGAAGCGCTCGACCACTTCGACATCCACACCGCCGAGCAGCTCTACCACGTCCTGCGCACGCAGGTGGACATCGTCCTGCCGGAAGGCGCCGCCGTGCTGAACGCCGCCGATCCCCACGTCGTGCGCATGGCCGAGCTGTGCGACGGCGAAGTGATCTTCTACGGCCTGGGTTCGGAGCTGCCGGCCATCGCCGAGCACCGTGCCCGGGGCGGCCGCGCGCTGTTCCTGCGCGACAACCGCATCATGCTGGCGACGGGCGCCGTGGAAGGCCCGTTCCTCGAACTGCCCGTCCTCGCCGCAGGCAAGGACGAGACCGATGCCGGCCGCACCGCCAGCCTGCTGGCCGCGGTGGGCGCCGCCGTGGCCCTCGACATCCCGGTCGAGATGATCCGCGTCGGCATCGAAACCTTCGAGCAGGACCGCAAGCGTCCTGCGCGCAGCCGCCCGCGCCGGGTGGCGAACCAGTAAAAGACATCTCCTTCAGGAAATCCATCATGGAAGTCTCCCGTATCCGAGCCCTGCGCGGTCCCAACCTGTGGAGCCGCCACACCGCGATCGAGGCGGTGGTGCGTTGCGACGGCGCCGAATGCGCCATCAGCGCCCTGCCCGACTTCGAGGACCGCCTGCGCGCACGCTTCCCGAACATCGGGCCGATGCGCCCGATCGGCCACGAGGGCGAGATCTCCGTCGCCCATGCCCTCGCCTTCGCCGCCCTCGGCCTGCAGGCGCAGGCCGGCTGCCCGGTCACCTTCACCCGCGTCACGCAGACCATCGAGCGCTGCATCTTCCAGGTCGTCGTCGAATATTCCGAGGAGGAAGTCGGCCGCCTCGCCGTCGAACTGGCCGAACGGCTCTGCCGCGCCGCCATCGACGACGCCCCCTTCGACCTCGCCGCCGCACTCGCCCAGCTGCGCGAACTCGACGAGGACGTGCGCCTCGGCCCGAGCACCGGCTCGATCGTGCATGCCGCCGCCGCGCGCGGCATCCCCTTCCGCCGCCTGACCCAGGGCAGCCTGGTCCAGTTCGGCTGGGGTTCGAAACAGCGCCGCATCCAGGCCGCCGAGGTGGATCGCACCGGCGCCATCGCCGAAACCATCGCCCAGGACAAGCAGCTCACCAAGCACCTGCTCGAAGCCGCCGGCGTGCCGGTGCCGCAGGGCCGGCCGGTCGTCGATGCCGACGACGCCTGGGTCGCCATGCAGGAAATCGGCTCGGCCGTCGTCGTCAAGCCGCAGGACGGCAACCAGGGCAAGGGCGTCACGGTGAACGTCACCACGCGCGAGCAACTCGGCGCCGCCTTCGCCACCGCCGCCGAATACGGCTCGACCGTGATGGTCGAGCGCTTCGTGCCGGGCCACGACTTCCGCCTGCTGGTGGTCGGCAACAAGCTGGTCGCCGCCGCGCGGCGCGACCCGCCGCACGTCATCGGCGACGGCGAGCACACCGTGCGCCAGCTGGTCGACGAGGTGAACAGCGACCCGCGCCGCGGCGACGGCCATGCCACCTCCCTGACGAAGATCCGCTTCGACGACATCGCCCTAGGCCGCCTCGCCCTGCAGGGCCTCACCGCCGAGTCCGTGCCGCCGCAGGGCACGCGCGTCGTCCTGCGCAACAACGCGAATCTCTCCACCGGCGGCACCGCCACCGACGTCACCGACGAGGTCCATCCCGAGGTCGCAGCGCGCGCCGTCGCCGCGGCGCAGATGATCGGCCTCGACATCGCCGGCGTCGACGTCGTCTGCGAGACCATGCAGAAGCCGCTCGAGGAGCAGGCCGGTGCCGTCGTCGAAGTCAACGCCGCGCCCGGCCTGCGCATGCACCTTGCCCCCTCCTTCGGCAAGGGCCGCGCCGTCGGCGAAGCGGTGATTTCCGACATGTTCCCGGAAGGCGAGGACGGCCGCATCCCGGTGGTGGCGGTGACCGGCACCAACGGCAAGACGACGACCGTGCGCCTGATCGCCCATCTGCTCGAAGGCAGCGGCCTGCGCACCGGCATGACCTGCACCGACGGCGTCTATGTCGGAGAGCGCCGCCTCGACACCGGCGACTGCAGCGGCCCGAAAAGCGCCCGCAACGTCCTGATGCACCCGGACGTCGATGCCGCGGTGTTCGAGACCGCGCGCGGCGGCCTGCTGCGCGAGGGCCTCGCCTTCGACCGCTGCGATGTGGCCGTGGTCACCAACATCGGCGAGGGCGACCACCTCGGCCTCAACTACATCACCACGGTGGAAGACCTCGCCGTGCTGAAGCGCGTCATCGTGCAGAACGTCGCGCCGGACGGCATGGCCGTGCTCAACGCCGCCGATCCGATCGTCGCGAAAATGGCGAAAAACTGCCCCGGTGCGGTGACTTTCTTCGCCGCCGACCGCCACAACCCCGTGATGGCCACGCACAATGCCCAGGGCAAACGCGTCGTCTACATCGACGGCCAGTCGATCGTCTGCGCCGAGGGCGGCGAAGTCGTGCAGCAGATTCCCCTCGAGAACGTGCCGCTGACGCGCAAGGGCACCATCAGCTTCCAGGTGGAGAACGCCATGGCCTCCGTCGCCGCCGCCTGGGCGCTGAACCTCGACTGGAGCGCCGTGCGCGCCGCCCTGAAATCCTTCGCCAGCGACGCCGATACGGCGCCGGGCCGCTTCAACGTCTTCGGCTACCGCGGCGCCACCCTCATCGCCGACTACGGCCACAACCCCGACGCCATCCTGGCGCTGGTGCGCGCCGTCGAAGCCATGCCGGCCGGGCGGCGCATGATCGTCATCAGCGGCGCCGGCGACCGCCGCGACGAGGACATCCGCAAGCAGACCGAGATCCTCGGCGACGCTTTCGACGAAGTCATCCTCTACCAGGACCAGTGCCAACGCGGCCGCGCCGACGGCGAGGTGCTCGGCCTGCTGCGCGAGGGCCTGGCCCACGCCAAGCGCGCCACTGCGGTGGAAGAAATCCGCGGCGAATTCCTCGCCATCGACACCGCGCTCGCGCGCCTGCTGCCCGGCGAGTTGTGCCTGATCCTCATCGACCAGGTCGAGGAGGCGCTCGCCCACATCGCCGGTCGCCTGGCTGAGGTGCCGATCGAGCGCCCGGCCAAGGCCGCGGCGCAGGGCGAAGTCCGGCTGGAGAACCAGGCCGCCGCCTGAGCCGCTGTCCGCTTGCGTTAAGATAGGGCGATGAACGCGCGCAGCTTCATCGCCCTTATTCTTTGCGGCCTCGCCATCGGTCCGCTCGCCGCGGCCGAACCGCGCGAGGGCGTGAACGTCGGCCAGCCCTCCGCAGTGCGCAAGCTGGTGCCGGCCGAGGGCCTCGAGCGTCAGGCCGGCCAGGAATTCTCCCAGCTCAAGCAGCAGGCGGCGGCGAAGAAGGCCTTGGCGCCCGACGACCATCCGCAGACGCGGCGCCTGCGCCAGATCGCCGGCCGCCTCATTCCCCACGCGGCACGCTTCAACCCCCGCGCGCAGCAGTGGCAGTGGGAAGTCATCCTGATCGGCGCGCCGCAGGTGAACGCCTTCTGCATGCCGGGCGGCAAGATCGCCGTCTTCAGCGGCCTGCTGCTCGGCCTGCAGCTGACCGACGACGAGGCGGCGGTGGTGATGGGCCACGAGATCGCCCACGCACTGCGCGAGCACGCGCGCGAGCGCATCGCCAAGACGGAATTGACGCGGCTCGGCGCCAGCCTGCTCAGCGAGTTCGTCGGCGGCGGCAAGTATTCCGGGGTGTTCAGCGCGGGCGGCCAGCTGATGACCCTGAAGTTCTCGCGCGACGACGAGACCGAGGCCGACACCGTCGGCCTGGAGCTCGCCGCCCGTGCCGGCTACGACCCGCGCGCCGGCATTTCGCTGTGGCGGAAGATGATGGCCGCCAACAAGGGGGCGCCGCCGCAGTGGCTGTCGACGCACCCTTCCGGCAGGAACCGCATCGGCGAAATCGAACGCCGCCTGCCAGAGGTGATGCCGCTCTACGAAAAAGCCAAAAGTCAGTCCCGGTAAGACGGCGTTTCCCAGTAATCCGGGTTGCCGTAGCTGTGCTTGAGATGGTCGATGAGCAGGCGCACGCGCAGCGGCAGGTACTTGCGCTGCGGGAACACCGCGTAGATGCCGGTCGGCGGCGCGGCAAATTCATCCAGCACCGGCACCAGCGCGCCGCGCTGCAGGTCCTCGCCCACTTCCCACATCGAGCGCCAGGCCAGCCCCCGCCCCGCCAGCGCCCACTCGTGCAGCACGGCGCCGTCGTTGCATTCGAGCTGGCCGGAGACCTTGATGCTGACGATCCCTTCGCCGTCGCGGAACAGCCAGCCGCGCTGCTGTCCGAGCGACAGGCAGTTATGGCTTGCAAGATCCGACAACGCGCGCGGCGTACCGTGTCTTTCCAGATAGGCCGGGCTCGCCACCACCACGCGCCGGTTCTCCGCCAGGCGGATGCTGACCAGGCTGGAATCGGACAGCTCGCCGACGCGGATGGCGCAATCGATGCCCTCGTTCACCAGGTCGACCAGGCGGTCGGAGAGATCGAGGTTCACCGTCACCTCGGGATTGGCGTCGAGGAACTGCATGATGAGCGGCGCGACATGGCGGCGGCCGAAGCCGGCCGGGGCGGAGACGCGCAGGTGGCCGCGCGCCTTGACGCCGCCGAGGCTCACCGAGGCCTCGGCATCGCCCAGTTCGCGCAGGATGCGCTGGCAGTCCTCGAGATAGGCGCTGCCCTCGAAAGTCAGCGTCACGCGCCGCGTCGTGCGCAGCAGCAGCTTGACGCCGAGCCGCGCCTCCAGCGCATCCAGGCGGCGGCTCACCACCCCCGGCGCCACGCCCTCGGCCACCGCTGCGGCGGTCAGGCTGCCACGGCTGGCGACTGAGACGAAGGTTTCGATCTGCTTCAGGCGGCTCATCGCACTTTTGCTTTAAAAGCAACAATGATTTGATTTTAACGGTATTTTATTGACAAACCAACCGGGGTATCTTCGCCTTGTGCCAAAATTCGCCGCCAACCTGTCGATGCTGTTCACTGAAGCGCCGCTGCTGGAGCGCTTCGAGCGCGCCGCGCGCGCCGGCTTCACGGCGGTGGAGCTCCAGTTCCCCTACGACACGCCCGCCGAGCAATTGCAGCAGGCGCTGTTCCGCAACAAGCTGACGCTGGTGCTGCACAACCTGCCGGCCGGCGACTGGGCCGCCGGCGAGCGCGGCATTGCCTGCCATCCGGATCGCGTCGAGGAATTCCGCAAGGGCGTGGACACCGCGCTGGCCTACGCCGCCGCACTGGGCGCGCCGCAGTTGAACTGCCTCGCCGGCATCCGGCCGGCGAACGTGCCGGCGGAAACGGCACACCGCGTGCTGGTCGACAACCTGCGCTTCGCCGCGACGAAGCTGAAGGCGCAGGGCCTCAAGCTGCTGATCGAACCGATCAACACGCGCGACCTCCCCGGTTTCTTCGTGAACGGCACGCGGCAGGCGCTGGAACTGATCGCCGAGGCCGGCGCCGACAATCTGTATCTCCAGTACGACGTCTATCACATGCAGCGCATGGAAGGCGACCTCGCCAACACGCTCGCCGCCAACCTGGAAAAAATCGCGCACATCCAGATCGCCGACAACCCCGGCCGCCACGAGCCGGGCACGGGGGAGATCAATTTCGCTTTCCTTTTCGCCCACCTCGACCGCATCGGCTATAAAGGATGGGTGGGCTGCGAGTACTCGCCCGCGACCACCACGGAGGCCGGCCTCGGCTGGCTGCCACGCCAATCATGAGCCATTCCATCCGCGCCATCGCCTTCGACGCCTACGGCACGCTGTTCGACGTGTACTCCGTCGGCGCGCTCGCCGAGCAGCGCTTCCCCGGCAAGGGGGCGGAACTCGCCATGCTGTGGCGCGACACCCAGGTCGGCTACACGCGCCTGCGCACGCTCTCCGGTCGCTACGCCGACTTCTGGCAGGTGACCGAAGACGCGCTGGTTTTCTCCGCGCGCAAGCTCGGGCTCGAGCTGACGGACGACGCGCGCAAGCGCCTGATGAGCCAGTACGCCTGCCTCTCCGCCTTCCCGGAGAACCTCGGCGCGCTGAAGGAATTGAAGAAACTGGGCCTGCCGCTGGCCATCCTGTCCAACGGCACGCCCGAGATGCTCGACATCGCCGTGAAGAGCGCCGGCATGAACGGCCTCTTCGACCACATCCTCTCGGTCGAGGCGGTGAAGAAATACAAGACCGCGCCCGAGGCCTACCAGCTCGGGCCGGATGCCTTCAAGCTCCCCACGAGGGAGATTCTCTTCGTCTCGTCGAACTGCTGGGACGCCATCGGCGCCGCCTGGTTCGGCTACACGACGTTCTGGATCAACCGCAGCGGCCAGCCGCTCGAGGAACTGGGCGCGCAACCCGCGGCCCAGGGCCGATTGCTGACCGACGTGGTTGCGTTCGCAAAAAATTCAATCAAGGAGCCATCATGAGCCTCAACCTTCCCGCCGGCGTTCAGATCAACGCCCCCCTGCATCCCCGCTTCGACGAGATCCTCACGCCCGAGGCGCTCGCCTTCGTCGCCAAGCTGCACCGCGCCTTCGAGCCGCGTCGCAAGGAGCTGCTCGCCAAGCGCGTCGAGCGCCAGGCGCGCATCGACGCCGGCGAGATGCCGGACTTCCTGCCCGAGACGAAGCACATCCGCGAGGGCGACTGGAAGGTCGCGCCGCTGCCGAAGGCGCTGGAGTGCCGCCGCGTCGAGATCACCGGCCCGGTGGAAGCCAAGATGATCATCAACGCCTTCAACTCCGGCGCCGATTCCTACATGACCGACTTCGAGGATTCGAACAGCCCGAACTGGTTCAACCAGGTGCAGGGCCAGGTGAACCTCTACGACGCCGTGCGCCGCAAACTGACTTTCACCAACGAGGCCGGCAAGGTCTACAAGCTCAACGACAAGATCGCCGTGATGCAGATCCGCCCGCGCGGCTGGCACCTCGACGAGAAGCACGTGCTGGTCGACGGCCAGCGCGTCTCCGGCGGCATCTTCGACTTCGGCCTGGTGTTCTTCCACAACGCCAAGGAGCAGATCGCCCGCGGCGCCGGCCCCTTCTACTACCTGCCGAAGATGGAGTCGCATCTGGAAGCCAGGCTGTGGAACGACATCTTCTGCCTGGCGCAGGACGAGATCGGCCTGCCGCGCGGCAGCATCAAGGCCACCGTGCTGGTCGAGACCATCCTCGCCACCTTCGAGCTGGAAGAGATCCTCTACGAACTGCGCGAGCATTCCGCCGGGCTGAATGCCGGGCGCTGGGACTACATCTTCTCCTGCATCAAGAAATTCAAGAAGAACAAGGATTTTTGCCTGGCCAACCGCGGCGCCATCACCATGGAAGTGCCCTTCATGCGCAGCTACGCGCTGGCGCTGGTGAAGGCCTGCCACAAGCGCGGCGCGCCGGCCATCGGCGGCATGTCGGCCCTCATCCCGATCAAGAACGATCCGGCCGCCAACGAGAAGGCGCTCGCCGGCATCCGCCACGACAAGACGCGCGACGCCAACGACGGCTACGACGGCGGCTGGGTGGCCCACCCGGGCCTCGTCTCCATCGCCATGGAGGAGTTCGTCAAGGTGCTCGGCGACAAGCCGAACCAGTGGGACAAGCAGCGCACCGACACCTACGGCCCGAAGGACTGGCTCAACTTCCAGCCCGAGCAGCCGATCACCGAGACCGGCGTGCGCAACAACGTCAACGTCGGCATCCATTACCTCGGCTCCTGGCTCGCCGGCAACGGCTGCGTGCCCATCCACAACCTGATGGAGGACGCCGCCACCGCCGAGATCTCGCGCTCGCAGATCTGGCAGTGGGTGGTCAGCCCGAAGGGCAAGCTCGACGACGGCCGCAAGGTCACCGCCGAGATGGTGAAGGGCTTCATCGTCGAGGAACTCGCCAAGGTCAAGGCCACCGTCTCCGCCGCCGGCGAGAAGACCGAGACCTACGACCAGGCCGCCGGTATCTTCGAGAAGATGAGCCTGTCGCCGGACTACCCGGAGTTCCTCACCCTGCCGCTGTACGAGGCAATGGAGTAAGCGGGAAAAGTCAGTCCCTGCAACACGGCGGCCGTTGTGCCGCCGTGTTTTCTTGGAGAAGCGATCATGCTCGGCGCCCTCACGATACTGCTGGTGTTTCAGCTGATCGGCGAAGTCCTCGCCCAGCTGTTCGCCCTGCCGGTCCCCGGGCCGGTGATCGGCATGGCGCTGCTGTTCGCCGCGCTGGCGCTGCGCGGCGGACCGTCGGCGGAACTGCGCGACACCGCGCAGAACCTGCTGCAGCATCTGTCGCTGCTGTTCGTGCCGGCCGGCGTCGGCGTCATGCTGCATTTCGGCCGGATCGGCGACGAATGGCTGCCGCTCGCCGCCTCGCTCGTCGGCAGCACCGTCCTCACCATCGCCGTCACCGCCCTCGTCCTGCGCGCCCTTTCGCGCCGCGCGGAAACGGCCGGGAAGTAGCGCCGTGCGCACCACCGCCCAACTCGCCGAGATCTGGGTCTACCTGTCGGCCTCGCCGCTGTTGGGGCTGACGGTCACCCTGCTCGCCTACCAGGGCGCCTACTGGCTCTACAAGCGCGCCAACTTCCATCCGCTCGCCAACCCGGTGCTGCTTGCCGTGGTGGCGCTGGTGCTGCTGCTCGCCCTCACCGGCACGCCCTACCCGACGTATTTCGACGGCGCGCAGTTCGTGCACTTCCTGCTCGGGCCGGCGACGGTGGCGCTGGCGATTCCGCTCTACACGCAGCTGCCGAAACTGCGCGCGATGGCCGGCCCGCTGCTGGCGGCGCTGGTCGTCGGCTCGCTTACCGCCACCGTCAGCGCGGTGGCGATCGGCAGGCTGTTCGGCGCGAGCGAGGCCTCGCTGCTCTCGCTGGCGCCGAAGTCCGTCACCACGCCGATCGCCATGGGCATCGCCGAGCGCATCGGTGGCCTGCCCTCGCTGACGGCGGTGCTGGTCATCACCACCGGCATCCTCGGCGCGGTCAGCGCCCGCTTCATCTACCAGGCGCTCGGCATCGCCGACCACGCCGTGCGCGGCTTCGCCATCGGCGTCGCCTCGCACGGCATCGGCACCGCCCGCGCCTTCCAGGTGAGCGAGCAGGCCGGCGCCTTCTCCGGCCTGGCGATGGGCCTCAACGCCCTCCTCACCGCGCTGCTGGTGCCGCTGCTGATCCCCATGCTGCAGCGCTGGCTCGGCTGACGCCGGCCGTCTTCGCCCCGAATCCCTAAATCTTCGCTCAAGAAACCCTAAGAGTTTCTTAAGCCCGCTTGCCGCGCGCTCCGGCGCCCGCCTGCGGCAGTAGACTTCGCCGCGAATCAACCACGACGGAGGCGAAGCAACATGGAACGGATCGCAAGCGACACCCGCCCGGAGGCCATGCTCGAATGCATGATGCTGATCCGGGCCTACGAAGAACGGCTGGCGGCGATGCAGGCCGCGGGACAGGCCGCCGGAACGTGCACCTCCGTCGGACAGGAAGCCTCGGCGGTCGGCGTCGTGCGCGCCCTCGGGCCGGACGACCGCATCCTCACCAACCACCGCAGCGCCGGCCACCTGATCGCGCGCGGTGCCGATCCCGGCCGCATCCTGGCCGAGGTCATGGGCAAGCGCGATGGCTACTGCAAGGGCAAGAGCGGATCGCTGCACGTCTCCGTCAAGGAGCTGGGCGTCGTCCTGACGTCGACCATCGTCGGCGGCGAACTCTCCCTCGCCACCGGCGTCGGGCTGTCGCACGCACTGCTCGGCGAGCAGGGCATCGTCGCCTGCTTCTTCGGCGACGGCGCCGCCTGCGAGGGCATCTTCCACGAATCGCTGAATCTCGCCGCCGTGTGGAAGCTGCCGATTCTTTATGTGTGCGAGAACAACCAGTGGCAGGCCTACGTGCACCGGAAGGAGACGATGCTCGGCGACCGCATCAGCGAATGGGCGGCGAAATACGGAATGGAAGGCCTCACGGTGGATGGCAACGACGTGGAAGCCGTGCATGCCGCTGCGACCCAGGCGATCGCCAGCATCCGCCGCACCGGCAAGCCGTTCCTGCTGGAGACCTACACCTACCGGCTGCGCGGACACTACGAGCCGGACGACCAGTCGTATGTCGACCCGGCCGAGTTGTCCGCCTGGCGCGCCAAGGATCCGATCGACAGGCTGCGGGCAAAGCTCCTCACATCCGGCACCCTGAGCGAGACCGGGCTGCAGCAAATGCGGCAGCGCGTCGCCGCCGCCATCGAGCAGGCCGTCGCCTTCGCGGCTGCCTCGCCGTTTCCGGATACCGCCGAACTCACTACTGACGTTTATGCCTGAGGAACTCACCATGTCCGAAATCACCGTTAACGAAGCCGTCAGCCAGGCCCTGGCGGAGGAAATGCGCCGCGACCCCCGCGTCGTCATGTTCGGCGAAGGCGTCGCCACCAAGCGGCGCGAGCTGGTCCGGGAATTCGGCGAGAAGCGCGTGCGCAACACCCCGCTCGCCGAGGGCATCATTGCCGGCACCGCCGTCGGCGCGGCCGCCACCGGCCTGCGGCCGGTGGTCGACCTGCTCTTCGCGCCCTTCCTCTGCTTCTCCATGGACGAGATCGTGAACAGCGCCGGCAAGCTGCGCTACATGTCCGGCGGCCAGTTCGCCTTCCCGCTCGTCGCCATCGCCATGACCGGCGGCGGCTGGACGGTCGGCGCCCAGCACAACCACAACGTCGAGTCCTGGTTCGTGCACAGCCCGGGGCTCAAGGTGGTCATGCCGTCGACGGCCGCCGACTTCAAGGGCCTGCTCAAGGCGGCCATCCGCGACGACAATCCCGTGCTGTTCTTCGTTGACCTGGCACTGGGCTTCGAGCCCGGCGAGGTTCCGGACGGCGAGCATGTCGTGCCGCTGGGCAAGGCGGCGACGCTTCGCGCGGGACGCGACGTCACGCTCATCTCCTACGCCAAGACGGTAAACCACTGCCTGCAGGCGGCCGACGATCTCGCCAAAGCCGGCATCTCCGCCGAGGTGATCGACCTGCGCTCGCTCAAGCCGCTCGACGAAAAGGCCATCCTCGCCTCCGCCCGCAAGACGGGGCGCGTGCTCGTGGTGCATGAAGCCAGCCGCATGTGCGGCGTCGGCGCCGAAGTGGCGGCCATCGTCGCGGAAAAAGCATTCGATGCGCTCAAGGCACCGGTGCTGCGCCTGACCGGCCCCGACGCGCCGGCGCCGTCCAGTTACGTCCTCGAACAGGCCTTCATCCCGCAGCCGGGCGCGATCGTGGAGGCCGTCAGGAAGCTCGTCGTCCCGGCATTCGCCGCCTGAGCGGCAGATCCACCCGGATGTTTCAATCCTCAACTAAATGCTAGACTTACGCATTCGACATGCCATGACCGTCATACGCGAAAACAGATGGCCTCCCCGAATGACAAAGCGCCCTGCCTCGATGCCGACCTTGCGGCATTCGTGCAGGGAGGGGTTTCCATCGTCGCCGCCTCCCGGGTAGGCAAGCGCTCGCCGGTCATTGCCCGCGCCGCAGGCTGCCGCGTTTCGCCGAGCCGGCGCCAGGTCACCATCCTGGTCTCCTCCTCGCAGGCCGCTGCCTTCCTGGAAGGCATCCGCAACACACGCGCCATCGCCGCGGTTTTCAGCCAGCCGAGCACCCATCGCACCATCCAGCTCAAGGGGATCGATGCCGCGCCTGCGCCCCTGCAGGACGGGGACCATGCCCTGATTGCCGCTTACACGCATGCTTTCTGCGAGGAACTCGCGCCGCTCGGCTATCACCCCGATCAGGTACGGGCCGTGTTGTCGTGCGAGGCGGACGATTTTGTCGCGGTAACGTTCTCCATATCCACGGCTTTCAGCCAGACGCCGGGGCCGCGGGCCGGCGAGCCCTTGGTGGCCTGACGTGCGAATCACGCTCGACGTCATCCGCGAGTGCCTCGAAGGCACGATACCCGCCGGCATCGCCACCTGCTCGCTGGACGGCACACCCAACATCAGCATCGTGTCGCACGTGCATTTCGTGGACAGCACGCACGTTGCGCTGTCCTTCCAGTTCTTCAACAAGACACGGGAAAACGTGCTGGCGAATCCCCATGCCGTGGTGCAGGTGATCCATCCCGTCACCGGCGCGCGCTACAGCATGGATCTGGAATACCTGCATACGGAAACCCAGGGGCCGCTGTTCGAAAGCATGAAGGCCAAGCTCGCCGGCATCGCCTCGCATACCGGCATGAGCGGCGTATTCCGCCTGCAGGGATCGGACATCTATTGCGTGCGCAGCATCGAAAAAGTGCCTGGGCAGGAATTGCCTTTGCCGCCGGTACGGCGCAATCTGCTCTCGGCCCTGCGCGTCTGCGCGGAGCGCCTGACGCAATGCAACGACCTGGCGAAGCTGCTCGACGGCGCGCTCACCTGCCTGCGCGACCTGTTCGACATCCACCATGCCATGGTGCTCATGCTCGACGGCTCCGGCCAACGGCTCTATACCGTGGCAAGCCGGGGCTATGAGCAATCCGGGGTCGGTTCGGAGATCGCCATAGGCTGCGGCGTCATCGGCGTCGCCGCAGAACAGCGCACGCCGATACGCATCATGCACATGACCGCCGACTACTCCTACGGCCGCGCCATTCGCGAAAGCGTGGAGCGGGAGGGACTGGGCGGTCGCCTGGAAACGGCCATTCCGCTGCCGGGCCTGCCCGACTCGCGCAGCCAGATGGCGGCTCCCATTCTCGCGGGCGGCAGGCTTCTCGGGATACTCTACGTCGAAAGCCCGGAGGACAAGCGCTTCTGGTACGACGACGAGGACGCCCTTGTCGCTGTCGCGGCCCAGCTCGGCATGGCCATCAACACCCTGGCGCAATTTTCCGAGTCTCCCGATGAGACGCCCCCTGCCGCCGGCCAGGCCATGCCGGCCGCCGGCGCACCGGTGGTCGTACGCCACTACGCCGCCGACGATAGCGTTTTCATCGACGACGATTACCTGATCAAGGGCGTGGCAGGCGCCATTTTCTGCAAGCTGCTGCGCGATTACACGGACGGGCAGCGCACCGAGTTCACCAACCGGGAATTGCGCCTCGATCCGTCCATCGGCCTGCCGGATCTTTCCGACAATCTTGAGGCCCGCCTGATCCTGCTCGAACGCCGGCTGTCCGAGCGCTGCGCTTTCCTGCGCATCGACAAGACCGGGCGGGGACGCTTCCGGCTCAACGTCGGACGCCCCTTCCGCCTGGTCGATGTGGGCTGACGACGCTCAAGCGGCCAGCGGCATCTCGCCCAGCGCTGCCATCAGCTTGTGCCAGTCGCGCTCGGCAAGGCCGGGTTTCGTCACCGCCAGCACGCCGACAAAGGCTTCCGCAGGAAGATTTTGCCGGATGCCGGTTAAAAGCTCGACCCGCTCGTCAGGCGCCATCGCCGGCACCATCCAGCGCAGGTAGGTCAGCATCTTCTCGGGCGGTATGGAGGCCACCAGGGCGTCGTGGACCGCGGCGAGCTCCTCGTCCGTATGGCTTTCCCAGAGCACCGCGTTGTTCGCGGTTTCCTCGACATCCATATGCTGGAAATTGTCGGCGACGAACAGCGCCAGATCGCGATAGATCGCCTGCGCTGCCGCCTGGCGCGCCTCGCGGTTGCCATGCTCCAGAACGCGCAGGCGCACCTCCAATGCCTCGATGCTTTTCTCGTGGTGCAGATGGTCCCCGGCCGTCGTTGCCGCGGAACCGTAGTGGCGCGACTCCATCGCCGCATGGATGAACTGGTTCTCATGGTGCAGATGGCTGCGGCAAAGGACCAGCATGTCACGCAAGCAGCCCGCCGTGGCGACCGCTTCCGCGTCATCCCCGGCATCCATGCGTCCGACGCGGACCAGCACATCGCACATCAGGTTGCGCAAGCCCTTGTGCACCGGGCGGTACATGTCATGCCGTCGCAGGCCCGTCTTGGAGCCGGCTTCACTGCCGTTCGATTGCGCTACGAGTTCCATCGCTTCCATCATTTTGCTCTCCTTGAATTGGTTGATATCGGTCTCGATTCGGCAGGAGAAGCTTATTGGGGCAAGCGACGGAACGTTGCTAAATGCTGCTTAAGCAAAACCTAAATATTTCTTAAGGCGTGCCGATCCCGGACAAGGCCGGCAGCGGTCCGATCCGTTAAGATGCGCCGCATGGCCCTCAAGTCGACCATCTTCAAGGCGGACCTGCAGATCGCGGACATGGACCGCAACTACTATCAGGAGCACGCCCTCACGCTGGCGCGCCATCCCTCGGAGACCGACGAGCGCATGATGGTGCGCCTGTTCGCCTTCGCCCTCTTCGCACACGAACGGCTCGAATTCGGCCGCGGCCTGTCGGCCGAGGACGAGCCGGCGCTCTGGCAGAAGGATCTCACCGGCGCCATCGAACTGTGGATCGAGGTCGGCCTGCCCGACGAGCGCGTGCTGCGCCGCGCCTGCGGGCGGGCGCAGCGCGTCGCAGTGCTGTGCTATGGCGGGCGCGCCGCCGACCTCTGGTGGAACCAGAACCGCGACAGGTTGGAGAAACTCGGCAACCTCAGCGTGCTGAACCTGCCGGCGGACGCCACGCAGGCCCTCGCCAGCCTGGCCCGACGCAGCATGAGTCTGCAATGCACCATCCAGGACGGACAGGCCTGGCTTACGGATGGCGTGAGCACCGTACTTGTCGTACCAGCGCGCCTGATTTTTCAAGATCAGCCTTAAAAGGCTCGCACGAACTTCACCGCATCCCCCGGTAGGCGGCTTGATCGCCTGACTACCCCTTCCTGCGTCGGCACAACGCTCGCATGCACCATACTTCATCTGATTTATATTTCATGCATTTAATCGCTAAAGAAATTCCATTTATTGTCGTTCTAGATAAAAGGAGAGGTCATTCTGCAAGGCAGCCACACACTATATTGCATGGAGCAAACATCATGAACTTCCTAAAAAAAGCAGTTCTTCTGATTCTTGTCGCCTGCGGCAGCGCGTTCGCGCAAGACCGCGGCACGGCCGATCAGGCCAAGGCGCTCGTGGACAAGGGCCTGGCCCATATCAAATCGATCGGAATGGATAAAGCATTTGAGGACTTCACCGCCAAGGACGGCAAATGGCAGGAAAAGGACCTTTACATCTTCGTGGTCAAGTTCGACGGCGTTACCGTCGCGCACGGCGGCAACAAGGGCCTGATCGGGAAGAACATGCTCGACCTCAAGGATGCCAACGGACAGACCTTCATCAAGTCGATGGCCGATGCGGCGAAGACCAAGGGAACCAGCTGGGTGGACTATATGTGGACCAACCCGCAGACCAAGAAGGTCGAACCGAAATCCTCGTATGTCGTCCGGATCCCCGGCTACGAAGGCTTCATCGGCGTCGGCATCTATAAATAGCCCGCTTCCGCGTAACGGCTGAAGCATTCGCGACGCCGTCCGAGGCGGCCATCGGCCGCACCGGACGGCGTCGCGAACGGATCCCAACCAAGACCGCCCGGAACCGCGGTCAATGAACGTCCCCGGAGGCCCAGATGAATGTCCTCTCCAAACTCAGCGTCGGCGCCAAGCTGCTGCTCGCGCCAATGGTCGTGCTGGCGCTGCTGCTGCTCCTGGCCGCCACGGCCTATCACGGCATCCAAAGACAGCAGGAGGCCCTGAACAACATCTATCAGGTACGCTTCAAGAACTACCGCCTGGTTTCGGAAGCGTCCGGCGTCACGCAGGGAATATATGGCAGCACCTACCAGCTGCTCTCTTCCGCCGCCGCCAACTTTCCCGCCCAGCGCCTCGAGGCCATGGTCCAGGATCTCCAGGACCGGCTGAAGCTCGTCGAGCGGCTGCTCGACGAAGTCGCCGGCAGCGCGGATCTTGCCGAGTCCGAAAAGTCGGAACTGGCGACCGTCGCAGCGCAGTTCGCGGGCTTCCGCAAATCAACGGCAGACGTCCTGGACATCGCTGCGGTCGACTACGCCAGCGCCACGAGCGTCATGAGCCTCACCGCCAACGAATTCGAGGCGCTCGACAAGCGCTTCAGGGCACTCCTCGACCTGGAACAGAAACTCAGCAACGCGGCCTATGACGCGGCCGGGCAAACCTCGGGGTTCGTCGTGGGCATGCTGGCGCTGGTCGCCGCCGTTTCGATTTTCCTGGCGCTCACGGTGAGCTTCTTCGTGCGCCGCCACATGATCGCCGCCGTCGAGCGCATCAAGTCTGCCGCGATGGAATTGAAGGGCGGCGACCTGACCAAGCGCGTCGGGCTGGAGGGCAGCGACGAAATCGCGCAAACGGCCAATGCCTTCAACGATCTCATCGCAAGCTTCCAGCAGGCGGTGCGCCAGGTGCTCGGCGAGGCGCGGGCCGTGTCGCTCGCCTCGCAGGAGCTGGGGGCGACGGCACGGGTCGTTGCCGAGAGGTCGACCCGCCAGGCGGATGCCACCTCCGCCGTCGCGGCCACGATGGAGGAGATGACCGTCAGCATCTCGTCGATTTCCGAGAACGCCGAGCACGTCAAGGATACCTCGCGCACCAGCCTGGAAAACACCAAAGCCGGCGGCGATCATCTCATCGAGCTGCTCGATGAGATATCCCGCGTCGGACGCGCCTTCAAGGACATCACTTCCTCCGTCGGCGAATTCGTGCGCAACACTGCCTCGATCAACGACATGACCCGGCAGGTCAAGGATCTGGCCGATCAGACCAACCTGCTCGCGCTGAACGCGGCGATCGAGGCGGCCCGGGCCGGAGAGCAGGGACGCGGCTTCGCCGTGGTGGCGGACGAGGTGCGCAAGCTCGCCGAGCGGTCTACGGAGGCCGCCGTTCACATCGAGGAAGTAACGCGGACCCTGGGCGGTCAGTCGGAGGTCGTGGAGCAGTCGCTGAACGAAGGCACGCACTCTCTTGAGTCGAGCCAGAGGCACCTCGAAGAACTGGAACAGATCATCCGGACGGCCAAGGAGTCCGTCTCCAACGCCAGCCGCGGCATGGACGAGATCGCCGCGGCCGTCCGCGAGCAAAGCACGGGCAGCAACGACATCGCCAGGAACATCGACGAGATCGCGCGGATGGTCGAGGAGAACAGCAACGCCACCAGGCAGAGCAGCCAGGCCGTGCTCGAACTCGAGCAGCTCTCCAGGAACCTGGAACTGGCGGTGGGGAATTTCAGGGTGTAGGCAGGCTTGCCTGGGCTTCCGCGACGCCCGCCGACGCATGCCGGGCGATCGCCCGCTCGATGAAGCGGCGCAGGAAGCCTTCGGTCTGCGCGCTGTGGAAGCGGTCGATCTCCACGCCGCGGCTGTAGGCGATCACGGTCGGGAAGCCGCGCACCTTGTGGCGGCCGGCGAGCTTCATGTTCTCGTCGGCATCCACGTTCGCCAGCACGAAGGCGCCGGCGTAGTCCTTCGCCAGGCGCTCGAGCAGCGGCGTCAGCACGCGGCAGGGTCCGCACCAGCCGGCGCCGATATCCACCAGCACCGGCACCCGATGCGAACGCGCCACGACCCGCTCCTCGAAATCGGCTTCGGTGACGTCGCAGAGATAATCCATCCGGGAATGGTATCAGACGCAGCCCGTCGGCTTCGGCATGCCGGCGTAGCGCGCCCCCTGCTTGGCCGGGCCGTAGGGGAAGAGGTCGAACAGGCGCTTCTTGTCGGACCATTCCTCGCCGAGGTCTTCCTTGAGCAGCTTCTGCATCACGCGCAGGTTGGGCGCCGTGCCATTCTCCAGATAGTAGGCGCGGATCCAGTTGAGCAGCTTCCAGTGGTCGTCAGTGAGCTGCAGGTTGTCCTGCTGCGCCAGGTAGCTGGCGATGTCCTCCGACCAGTCGTCGAGCTGGGCGAGGTAGCCTTCGGCGTCGGTCTCGATCTCTTTGCCGTTGATGGTAATCATGATGTTTTCTCTCTGTTGGGGTTGGGGTATTTATTTATACTTGACATTATTAGTCGGGAATTATTCAATGTCAAAACAATTTCCTGATACCCCCATCAAGAGGAGACCAACATGAGCAGCCCCGACATGCCGCAGAAGGCACCGTACGCCGTGGAGGTGGAAGCTGGAAAGAAATACTGGTGGTGTGCCTGCGGCAGGAGCAAAAGTCAGCCCTTCTGCGACGGCTCGCACAAGGGCACGGCCTTCATGCCCGTCGAATTCACGTCGGAAAAATCGGAAAAGGTGTGGTTCTGCGGCTGCAAGCACTCGGCGAACAAGCCTTTGTGCGACGGCTCGCACAAGAAGCTCTAGCCGGCGCGTTCGGACAACGGCTAATCGCGTTCCGGCGCAGGCGTCCGCACCTCGCCTGAAGAAGCCGAAGCCGCCGATGCGCTCATTTCACGGCATCCTGCCGCCGATGGCGCGCAGGAATTCCATGCGCAACTGATCCGATTGCTCGAACGCCCCGGTGAAGGCCTGCGTCACCACGCGCTCGTCGCCGCGGCGGTCCTCGCCGAGCAGCAGGCACAACTGCTCGGCCTCGATCACGCAGGCGCCGCCGGCGGCCTTGCCGTGCGCCACCAGCGCCTCGGCGATGTCGCGCGTCATCCATTCCTGGTAGGTGAAGCGGTGGCCGATGGCATCCACCATGCGGGCAATACGGCCGAAGCCGTGCAGCCGGCCGCCCGGCAGGTAGGCGACATGCGCCACGCCGCGGAAGGGCACCAGGTGATGCGGGCAGACGCCGTGCACGGCGATGCCGCGCACCACCACCATGTCGCGGCGCGCATCCTCGAAACCTTCGCCCAGCGCCTCGGCCGGGTCCATGTCATAGCCGCCGAGCAGGCGTTTCTGCCACAGCGTGCGCACCCGCTCGGCGGTGCGTCCCATGTGCTTCATGTCCGGCGCGATGCCGCAGGCGGCGAGCAGGTCGCCCACTGCGCGCTCGAAGGCGGCAGGATCGAAGGCATTCTGGCGCGGGATGCCGATGCCCGCAGGCGCAGCGGCAGAAGTGTGGTCGGAACAGTCGGCCATGGCGGAGATTCCCTCAATGTCGGCGCGGAAATCATACACACTTGGCGCCGGATTGTTGAACCCGAAAATTTCCCGGCCTGATTTGTACTTTGACTTTAGTCAAAACAAAACCGGATTTCCGCCACCTATGCCGGCGGACCGGAGATAATGCCTGCCGAAAAGAAGAAGAAGGTGAAAACTAAAAATGCAGGATTGGCGCAATGACGGATCATGTGAAAATCGGCTCGGCCATTCTGAACCGGGAATACTTCTGGTCGGTCGATTGCGGGAAATGCACTGGAACGCCCGAGGTCTATTACCGGGCGGATGAAGCCAGCCAGCGCCAGCGGCTCACGCCGCGAAAGGCCGCCGAAGGCACCGGCAGCCACGTATTCGACCTGGCGAGCCCCGGCCTGTATTGCCTGAAGAACTTCTGCGGCGGCGGATTCCGCTTCGACGCCAAGGTCAATGTGACGGAGCACACCGTCGACATCCTCCATCTGCAAGGGACCGGAGAAGCCTGACTGTCCGGCGCACTTCCTTCTAGCGCAGCGGCACCACCAGCGGCGGGATGTCGACGCCGATCACGATGGCCGGCTGTGCATAGTAGGCACGGCGCTCGTAATAGACCGGCGGCGGCGGCCGGACGATGATCCGCTCGCGAATCACCTGGTGGCGATGGTAATGGTGATGCGCGTAGTGGTGCTTGGCATGCCCCCAGCCGTGGCCGCGATGCCCATCGTGCCTTCCGCGATCATGCGCCAGGGCGCCCGTCGACGCCGCCAGCGCCAGGGCGCCCAGGACAGCAGTGAGTGCGGCGCGAATCCTCGTTTTCATCCGGGTCTCCTTTCGTGTTTTCATTTGCGGCACCGTCATGCTAATCGGCCGGTTCGACCGCTGCTGTAAGCAATTGCAATAGAATGTAACGCTCCCCCATTCGGGGCTCCGCCTGCACATCGAAGCCATGGCCAAGCAATCCCACCTGCGCTCTTCCGATCTTCACGGCATCGGCCGGATGACGATCGATGCCGTCGTCGGGCTGACCGATCTGGTGGAGGCGATGCATCACAACATCGCCAGCAGGTCCGCCCTGCTCGGCAAGCCGCCAGCCGGGCACACCCGCGGCATCACCGGGTTCGTGTACGGCAGCATCCGCGGCGTGACGCGACTGGTGGGCGGCGGGCTCGATGCCGTTCTGGGACGCCTGGTGCCGTTCTTCGGCGACAAGACGTCCTCGCCAGAGCGCGAAGCGGTTCTGGCGATCCTGAATGGCGTCCTGGGCGATTACCTCGAAGACAGCGGGAATCCGATGGCCATCCGCATGTGCCTGCGCCGCGGCGGCCGCCCGCTGTCGCTGGAGAAGGCGGCCCTGGCCGCCGCCATCCCGGACGCCGGCGGCAAGCTGCTGGTGCTTGCGCACGGCCTGTGCATGAACGACCTGCAATGGGCGCGCCAGGGCCATGACCACGGCGCCGCACTGCAACGCGACCTCGGCTACACGCCGATATATCTCCACTACAACAGCGGCCGCCACATCTCCACCAACGGTCGCGAGCTGGCCGATCTGCTGGAAACCCTGCTCCACAACTGGCCGGTCCCGGTCGCGGAACTGGCAATCCTCGGCCACAGCATGGGCGGGCTGCTGGCGCGCAGCGCCTGGCATTACGGCACGGCAGCCGGCCACGCCTGGCCGCGACAGCTCAGGAAGCTCGTCTTCCTCGGCACGCCCCATCACGGCGCGCCGATGGAACGCGGCGGCAACTGGATCGACACGCTCCTCGGCATCAGCCCCTATACCGCGCCCCTGTCCCGCCTGGGCAAGATCCGCAGCGCAGGCATCACGGACCTGCGCCACACCTTTCTGCTGGACGAGGACTGGCACGGCCGCGACCGCTTCGCCCGTTCCGCCGCCCGCCACGCCGCCGTTCCCCTGCCGGAAGGCGTGCAGTGCTTCGCGATTGCCGCCACGACCGGCAAGCAGGCGGGCGACCTCAGGGACCGGCTGATCGGCGATGGACTGGTGCCTTTGGCGAGCGCGCTCGGTTGCCATGCGGATCACGACCGCAACCTGATGTTCCCGCCGGATCGGCAATGGATTGCCTGCGAAACCGGACACTTCGACCTGCTCGGCAGCCTGCCGGCATACGAGCGGATCAGGCAGTGGCTGGCTCAAGAATCGCCTGCCTTGGTCGTAAATTAAGGGGAACCCCGCCAGGTTGGGCGGGGTGCCGACCCCCCGGAGGTAGGATGAGTCCCGATCTGACGCTGGCCATACCCGTCGTTGATTATCAGCACGACAAAATTCTTCATTTCATCGAAAGCCTGAAACATCGCGCCGCCACCCGGCCCGAAGTCATACAGGCCATCGACGATTACACGGGACGTCATTTCATCGTCGAAGAAGAACTCATGGCCGCCCACGCCTATCCGGATTTGCAGCGGCACAAGGCCGAGCACGACTATCTCAAAGGCAAGATCGGGGGACTGCTCGACGCAATGGGCAAGGACGAAATCGCGGGCAGCAAGGCGATCGCCGAATACATGGAAGCCTGGCTGCTGCAGCATATCCAGACGGCGGACCGGCCGATGGCCGAGTTCCTCAAGCAGCGCGGGGTCGCATCGCCCGCCTGATCGTCGCACCCGCCGGCCGGGGCAGCCCGCTGCCCGAAGCTCCTCTTCCGCCTACTTGCCGAAGAGGCCCTTGACCGCCTTGCCGACGCCCTCGGCCGCGCCACCGGCCGCCTCGACGCCTTTCTGGCCGATCGCACCCGCTCCCTTGGCGAGTCCTTCCACGCTGACGCCCAGCACATTGCCCAGCGAGGCGGCGACCTTGGTCGAGAAGCCCTCGTTCAGCCTGAAATTCGGATCGTCGAGCTTGCCGTCGAGCGTAAACTTGATGGTGATCCTGTCGTTCTTGTCCTTCATGAGGCCGACGACCGCAGCGCGCGGCATCCCCATGAAGGTGCCGCCGGACTCGAGTTCGAGGCCGTTCAGCGTCAGCGTGCCGGGCGCATGCAGATGGTTGGCCTTGATGGTGGATTGCAGATCGAGATCGAGCGTACCCTTCCTGATGCCGCCTTCGGAGGCCTTGAGCAGGTAGGGCTGCAGGGCGATCAGGTCGACGCCGCGCAGCGTGTTGCGCAGATCGGAATCCTTGCTGGCGAACTCCATCCAGCCGTCGATGAGGATCTTGCCATTGCTCCTGACCCCCTTCAGCACACCGTCGAGGCGCAGCGTCGACCTGGCCTTCAGGCCGGGCAGATGCAGGTCGGTGACTTTCGCCTGCAGCTGTTCCAGGCGAACCTTGTGTGCGGGCCTCTTCACGGTGGCATCGAAGAATTCGAGCACGCCGTCCTGCAGTTCGATGGCGCCGATGGTCACCTCGGGACCCTTCCCCGCATCCTTCTTCTCATCCTTCTTCTCAAGCAGGCTCGGCACGACGCGCAGCTTGCCGTCGGTGCTGCGCAGCGCGGAGACATAGCCGCCTTCGACGACGATGCTGGAAATGCTCACCTTGGCCGAGAGCAGGGCGAGCAGGTCGGGGGCGATGCGGATGCGCTCGGCGCGCAGCGTGTCGGGCGCCGGCCAGCCGGCGGGCGCCTTAATGCGCAGCTTGAGCACCTCGACGGCCGTCAGGCCAAGGCGGATTTCGCCAACTTCGCTCTCGGGCCCAAGCGCTTCCTCCACCTTGCCTTTCAGCGCCTTGGCGCCGAAATACAGGCCGCCGGCGACAAGCGCAACGACTATGCCGACGACCATGAGACCGATAACTGCCCAGCGCTGCGATTTCGGTGCGGCCATGATCGACTCCTTCGCCCGGTCAGGATGGAGAGCGGAAATTGTACCTTCGCCGGCAGGCGCTGCGCGTTCAGCGCGACGGGCGCTGTGCCGGCATGCGCTGGCCCTGTTCCTGCATCAGGGCATCGATCCGTTCGGCCACTTTCTGCGCCGGCGTGGCATAGGCGAAGCGGACCGCGGCGCGCCCGTCCGGGCCGAGCAGGATCATGCCGGCGGAGTGGTCCACGGTATAGCTGCCGGGGGGCGCGGCGGGATCGCGCACCTTCTCGTAGCGCACCCTGAACTCTGCGGCGGCGCGGCGCGTCAGGTCCTCCGACCCCCGCAGGCCGAGGATGCGCGGATCGAAGGCCGAGGTGTACTCGCGCATCACCTGGGCGCTGTCGCGCTCCGGATCGACCGTGATGAAGATGGGCTGCAGCTGCGACGCCTTGTCGCCGAGGCGCTTGAGCACCTCCTTCATTTCCAGCAGCGTCGTCGGGCAGACGTCGGGGCAGGAGGTGTAGCCGAAGGCGATCAGCTGGAAGCGTCCGAGGAAGTCCTCGTTCGTCACCGCCCGTCCGTTCGGGTCCTGCAGAAGATAGCGCGGCACGACTGCGTTCGGCACCGACTCGCCCGCGCTATGCCCCGCCGGCACCTGGCCGGCAACCGGCAGCACGGCTTTCAGCCGCCGGGCGATCTCGTCGAGCCGCGCATTCAGCTCGGCGGAAGCGGGACAGGGCGTGCCCTTGCCGTGGGCGAGGAAGGATTCCTGCGTGCCTTCCTCGTAGGCTTCGCCGTAGGCCCGGGTCTTCGGCGCGTGGTTGAGCATCAGCACGCGCACCCAGGAGGCCGCCTCCTTCTGGCCGCAGGCCAGCGTCAGGCCGTTCAGCCGGCCAAGGTCGCGCACGGCGGAAAGGCCGGCGTCGCCAGAGGCACATGCCATGGCGGGAAAAGTCAGTCCGTACAGCACGGCGAGAAGTTTGTCGCGCATGTCAGCCTTTCAGGGGTTTGTAGCGCAGGCGCTTCGGCTTGGCGCCCTCCTCGCCCAGGCGCTTGACCTTGTCGGCCTCGTACTCGTGGTAGTTGCCGTTGAAGAAGGTCCACTGGGACTCGCCTTCGCAGGCGAGGATGTGCGTGGCGATGCGGTCGAGGAACCAGCGGTCGTGCGAGATCACCAGCACGCAGCCGGCGAACTCGAGCAGCGCATCCTCCAGCGCGCGCAGCGTCTCGACGTCGAGGTCGTTCGACGGCTCGTCGAGCAGCAGCACGTTGCCGCCGGCGATCAGCGTCTTGGCCAGGTGCAGGCGGCCGCGCTCGCCGCCGGAGAGGTTGCCGACGATCTTCTGCTGGTCGGCGCCCTTGAAGTTGAAGCGGCCGATGTAGGCGCGCGACGGCGTCTCGAACTTGCCGACGGTGAGGATGTCGGCGCCGCCGGAGATGGCTTCCCACACGCTCTTGTCGTTGGGCAAGGCATCGCGCGACTGATCCACCGACACCAGCTTGACGGTGGGGCCGGTGACGATCTCGCCGGCGTCCGGCTGCTCCTTGCCGCTCAACATGCGAAACAGCGTCGACTTGCCGGCGCCGTTCGGGCCGATGATGCCGACGATGGCGCCGGGCGGGATCTGGAAGCTCAGGTTGTCGATGAGCAGGCGCTCGCCGTAGCCCTTGGAGACGCCCTTGAACTCGATGACCTTGTCGCCGAGGCGTTCCGCCACCGGGATGAAGATTTCCTGCGTCTCGTTGCGCTTCTGGTATTCCTGGCTCGACAGCTCGTCGAAACGCGCCAGGCGCGCCTTGCTCTTCGCCTGGCGGCCCTTCGGGTTCTGCCGCACCCACTCGAGTTCCTTCTTGATGGCCTTCTGGCGGGCGGATTCGGACGCCTCCTCCTGCTTGAGGCGCTCCTCCTTCTGCTCCAGCCACGAGGAGTAGTTGCCCTTCCAGGGGATGCCGTGGCCGCGGTCGAGTTCGAGTATCCATTCGGCGGCGTTGTCGAGGAAGTAGCGGTCGTGGGTCACCGCCACCACGGTGCCGGGAAAGCGCGTGAGGAACTGCTCCAGCCAGTCCACCGATTCGGCGTCGAGGTGGTTGGTCGGTTCGTCGAGCAGCAGCATGTCCGGCTTCGACAGCAGCAGGCGGCACAGCGCGACGCGGCGCTTCTCGCCGCCGGAAAGGTGGCTGACCTTCGCCTCCCAGGGCGGCAGGCGCAGGGCGTCGGCAGCGACTTCCAGCTGCTGTTCGGCCGTATGGCCGTCGGAGGCGGCGATGATCGCCTCCAGGCGCGCCTGCTCGGCGGCGAGGGCGTCGAAGTCGGCGTCCGGCTCGGCGTAGGCGGCGTACACGGCGTCCAGTTTCTGCTGCGCCTCGAACACCTCGCCGAGGCCTTCCTCGACGGACTGGCGCACGGTCTTCTCGGGATCGAGCTGCGGCTCCTGCGGCAGGTAGCCGATGGACAGGTTGGGCATCGGCGTGGCTTCGCCCTCGATGTCCTTGTCCACGCCGGCCATGATCTTCAGCAGCGTCGACTTGCCCGAGCCGTTCAGGCCGAGCACCCCGATCTTGGCGCCGGGGAAGAAGGAAAGCGAGATGTCCTTGAGGATGTGGCGCTTGGGCGGGACGATCTTGCCCACGCGGTTCATGGTGAAAACGTATTGAGCCATGCTCGGGATGCCTGCCGGAGGAAAAATCGAATTTTAACAGGCTCTCAGGAAGGCTCGATCGTCATCAGGAGCTGGCCTTCGGCGACAGGGTCGCCTGCCCTGACGAACACCTCGACCACGCGCCCCGCATGCGGGCTGGGAATGTCCAGCGCCACCTTGCCGGTTTCCAGGGTCAGGACGGCGTCATCGAAGCCGACCGTCTGGCCGGGCGCGACCAGAACCTCGAGGACCACGACGTCTCCGCTCGCGCAGGAACCGCAGGTTTCCCAGCAATCCGGGTATTTGGGCATGCGGACATCGCGCGCGGCACTCATTTCCGATGGAATGATATGTGCAAACAATAGAACATGGCTCAAATATGTTCCGTGATTGGCACAATAAGAAAATTAATTGCTACCCATGGGAATATCCTTTAGATTTGCAGGGACAACAACAAGCTTCCATGCACAGTTCGTGCACCTGGGAGCGGGAACAGCGCTTACCAAAGCATCATTCACTAAGGAGGAAGCCGATGAAGTATCGCAAGATCGCGCTCGCCGTTTCGCTGCTGGGTCTCGCCAGTGCAGCGTACGCGGACAATCACACCCTCAGCCGCAACATGGCCTCGGCCTGCGCCAGCTGCCACGGCACCAACGGCAACAGCGTCGGCGGCATGGATCCCCTCGCCGGCATGCCGAAGGACGAAATGATCCGCAAGGTCAAGGACTTCCGTTCCGGCGCCAAGCCCGCGACCGTCATGCATCAGCTGGCCAAGGGCTATACCGACCAGCAGATCGAGATGATCGCGAATTACTACGCGGCGCAGAAATAAGGGGGAGAACATGACACTGAACAGACGCGATTTCATCAAGGCGGCCGGCGCTACGGTTGCCATTGGTTCTCTTTACGGCTGCGCCGGCGGCGCCAAGGGCTCCGGCCATGTCGTGGTGATCGGCGGCGGCTACGGCGGCGCCACCGTCGCCAAGTACATCCGCATGTGGTCCAACGGCGGCATCGACGTCACCCTGGTCGAGCCGAATCCGGCTTTCGTCTCCTGCCCGATTTCCAACCTGGTGCTGGCTGGCGAGAAGACCATCGCCGACATCACCACCAGCTACGACGGACTGAAAAAGCACGGCGTGAAGATCGTCCACGACACGGCCATCGGCATCGATCCGGCCAAGCGCGTGGTCACCCTGTCCAAGAGCGGCACGCTGAGCTACGACCGCCTGGTGGTGTCCCCCGGCATCGATTTCATCTGGGAGAGCGTACCAGGACTCACCCCGGCGCTGTCCGACGGCAAGATCCTGCACGCCTGGAAGGCCGGCCCGCAAACCGTCGCCCTGCGCAAGCAGCTGGAGGCGATGCGCGACGGCGGTACCTACGCCTTGTGCATCCCGAAGGCCCCCTACCGCTGCCCGCCGGGACCGTACGAGCGCGCCTCGATGATCGCCCACTACCTCAAGGCGAAGAAGCCGAAGTCGAAAGTGCTGATCCTCGACGCCAACGCAGACGTCACCTCGAAAGGCCCGCTCTTCAAGAAAGCCTGGGCCGATTTGTATGGCGGCATCCTGGAATACCGCGGCAACCACAGCATCACCAAGCTGGATGCCGCCAGCCAGACCGTCGAATTCGAGTTCGGCGACAAGGTCAAGGCCGACGTCCTCAACATCGTCCCGGGCCAGAAGGCCGGCCTGATCGCGAGCGCCGCCGGCCTGACGAACGTGGGCGGGCGCTGGTGCGGCGTCGACTGGAAGACGATGGAATCCACCGCGCACAAGAACGTCCACGTGCTCGGCGATGCCACCAGCGCCACCGCCGGGATGCCGAAGTCCGGCCACATGACGACGCAGCACGCCAAGGTGGCGGCTGCGGCCATCGTGGACCTGATGAGCGGCCTGCCGGCACCGGACCCGATGGTGATCGCCAACACCTGCTACAGTTTTGTCTCGGCCAAGGAAGCGATCCACGTCGCCCATCCCTACGTCTTCAATGGCAAGGAGTTTGCCGTGCCAAAGGGTGCGGGTGGCGTCTCCTCGGCGCGCAACGAGCCTGAGGCAAAATACGCCATCGCCTGGGCCAAGAACATCTGGGCCGACGCGCTGCTGTAATAGTCAGTCTGCAAGACACGGCGGCGCGTCCGGCAAGGCACGCCGCCGTTTTTTTCACCCCAGCGGATATGAAGTGAAGGAGAGCACATGAAAAGGCACATACTGCTGGCGAGCCTCCTGGTCGTCGCCTTGTCCTGGCTTCCGGCCCGGGCGCAGGAGAGAGCCTACCTGCTCGGCGTCATCAGCTACGGCGAGAGCGCCCAGATGATCGCTTCGGAGTACGAGGGCCTGACGGTCTATCTCAGCAAGGCGCTCAAGCGCCCCGTGCGCGTCGAGGGTGCGCGCGACTTCACCACCATCGGCGAGCGCGCCAAGGCCAAGCGCTACCACATGATCTTCGCCGCGCCTTCGGCCACCATTGAAGCCAACAAGTCGGCCGGCTATCTTCCCGTCGCCAAGATACCCGGCCTGCTGTCTGTGGCCTTCATGGCGCAGGCGAAGACCAACATTGCCTTTCCGGAAGACATGAAGGGCAAGCGCATCGGCTTCACCGGCAAGGACGCCATGATCACCAAGCTGGCCTTCGCCGAACTGCGGAATCTCGGCGTCAAGGAGCCGGAAAAGTATTTCAGCAGCATTGCCTACTACAACGACGCCGACGGCGTGCTGGCCGGCATGCAAATGAACCTGATCGATGTCGGCGTGGCAAACTCGGGTTTGTTCAACGTGTGGACCAACAAGGGCGAAAACATGAACCTCATCCACAGCGGAAAGGGCGTGCCGCACCTGACCTTCGCCGTCCGCGGCGACCTGCCCGAGGCGGAGAGACGGACGATCACCGAGGCCCTGCTCAAGGCGACGCAGGACAAGGACGCCCAGGAGTTCCTCCGCTTCAGCAACTTCCCCGGCTTCGAGCCGGCCAAGCTCTCCGATTACGACGAGCTGGCAAAGATCCTCGGGGTCAAGTAGGGCCTCGGCTACAGCTTGCCGCTCAGGTAGACCGATACCGCGCGCATCTCCAGCTCGGTGAGCTTGGAGGCGATGGCGTGCATGACGGCGTTGTCGTTGGTGCGCTCGCGCTTGTTGAACTCCTTCAGCTGCGATTCCGTGTAGGCGGCATGCTGGCCGGCGAGGCGCGGCAACTGGGCCGTGCCGTCACCGGTCGGGCCGTGACAGCTCGCGCAGGCGGCGACGCCGGAATAGCTGTTTCCCTTGTGGTAGATGTAGCGGCCGACGGCGGCAAGGTCCTGGTCCGCCACGTTGTAGGCCTTCGGTTTCCTCTGGGCGAAATAGGCGCCGAGCGCCTTGACCTCGTCATTCGACAGCCCCTGCGCCTGGTCGTTCATGGTGCCTTTGCGTCGGCCATCCCGGAAGTCGGCGAGCTGCTTGGCGATGTATTCGGGATGCTGCCCGGCCAAGCGCGGGAAGATGGGGCTAGCGCTCTCGCCTTCGGCGCCATGGCACAGCGAGCAGCGGCCGCTGACGATCTCCTGCGCACGCTTGAGGTCGACATTCGTCGCCGGCGCCTTGGCCGCCTGCGGCTGGGAATTGGCTGACTGGGCAAATGCGGCCGGCGTCAGCAGTGCAAGCGCGAGGGCGGCAGCGGGTAAGGTCTTGTTCACGTCGGGCTCCGAAATCGTTGAAACCTCAAGATGCTAGCAGAGGGGCGGGCCGCCGTGGATAAAACCGCATTAGGCCCGCATAAGGGCCTTAATGCTTGCCGGTGCTGCCGAAGCCGCCCTCGCCGCGGTGGGATTCCTCGAATGCGTCGACGATATTGAACGCCACCTGCAGCACCGGCACGACGATCATCTGCGCCAGCCGGTCCATCGGATTGATGGTGAAGGTCTCGCGGCCGCGGTTCCAGGTCGACACGAATATCTCGCCCTGGTAGTCCGAGTCGATCAGGCCGGTGAGGTTGCCGAGCACGATGCCGTGCTTGTGGCCCAACCCCGAGCGCGGCAGGATCAGTGCCGCCAGGCCCGGATCGGCGAGGTGGATGGCGATGCCGGCGGGAATCAGCTGGGTGTCGCCGGGGTGCAGTTTCACCGGCGCCTCGACGCAGGCGCGCAGGTCGAGGCCGGCCGAACCCGGCGTGGCGTAATGGGGCGGATTGTCCTTCAGCCGCGGATCGAGGATCCGCACGTCGATGCGATGCATGTTTTTCTACTCTCCGCCGTTGCCGGCGAGCATGGCGCCGATGTGGGCGACGATGCCGCGGGCGATTTCGATCTTCGGCGCGGGCCCCAGCGGATGCCGGCCCCGATCGTCGAACAGGACCACCGCGTTGCTGTCGCCGCCGAGACCGTCCTTCACCAGGTTGCCGACCACCAGGGCCAGCTTCTTCTTCTGCCGCTTGCCCTCGGCGTACTTCTCCAGGTCGCGGCTCTCTGCGGCAAAGCCGACGCAGAACGGCGCCTTCGGGCGCGCCGCCACCTCGGCCAGGATGTCGGGATTCGGCGCCAGCGTGATCTGCAGCGGCTTGCCTTCCTTCTTGATCTTCTCCTGCACCGGCTCGGCCGGCCGGAAGTCGGCCACCGCCGCCACGCCGATGAAGATGTCGCAGGCGGCGGCACGCTGCATCACCGCGGCGTGCATCTCCTGCGCGTTCGTCACGTCGACGCGCGCCACGCCGGCCGGTGCCGGCTGCGCCACCGGTCCGCACACCAAGGTCACCTCGGCACCGGCGTCGCGCGCCGCGCGCGCCAGGGCGAAGCCCATCTTGCCGGAGCTGAGGTTGGTCAGGCCGCGCACCGCGTCGAGCGCCTCGAAGGTCGGCCCGGCGGTGAGCAGGACGCGCCGGCCCGCCAGCACCTTGGGCTGGAAGAAGCCGACCACCGCGTCGTGGATGTCCGCCGCTTCCAGCATGCGCCCCATGCCGGACTCGCCGCAGGCCTGCTCGCCGCTGGCCGGACCGAGGACGGTCACGCCGTCCTGCAGCAACTGACTTTTGTTGCGCTGCGTGGCGGGGCTCTCCCACATCTGCCGGTTCATGGCCGGTGCCACGATCAGTGGGCAGTCGCGCGCCAGGCACAGCGTCGACAGCAGGTCGTCGGCGAGGCCGTGCGCCAGCTTGGCGAGGAAATCGGCCGAAGCCGGCGCCACGACGATGGCATCGGCGCCGCGCGAGAGATCGATGTGCGCCATGTTGTCCGGCATGCGCGCATCCCACAGGTCGCTCCACGCCGGCTTGCCGGTGAGCGCCTGGAAGGTCGCCGGCGTGACGAACTGCGCGCCGGAATGCGTCAGCACGACATGCACTTCCGCGCCATCCTTGACGAACAGGCGTGCCAGTTCCGCCGCCTTGTAGGCCGCGATGCCGCCCGTGACGCCCAGCACCAGCCGTTTTCCGTTCAGTTCAGCCATGACATTGAGATAGAATCGAAATTCCGACGAACGATTCTACTGGATTGGCCCAAGCATGGCGATCACGGACTGGCCGGAAAGCGAACGCCCGCGCGAGCGGCTCCTGCGGCACGGCGCCGGCGCGCTCTCCGATGCCGAGTTGCTCGCCATCTTCCTGCGCGTCGGCGTGCAGGGCGCCAGCGCCGTCGACCTGGCGCGCACCCTGCTCGGCCATTTCGGCAGCCTGAATCGTTTATTTGCGGCGACCGCATCGGAGTTTGCCGCGATTCCCGGCATGGGCAGCGCCAAGTACGCCCAGCTGCAGGCGGTGCTGGAGCTGGCGCGCCGCGCCCTGCGCGAGGAAATCTCGGCGGGCGACGCGCTCTCCTCGCCGCGCGCCGTGCGCGACTGGCTGCGCCTGACGCTCGCCGCGTTGCCGCACGAAGTCTTCATGGTGCTGCTGCTGGATGCGCAGAACCGCCTCGTCGCCGCGGAGGAGCTTTTCCGCGGCACGCTGACGCAGACCAGCGTGCATCCGCGCGAGGTGGTCAAGCTGGCCCTGTCGCACAATGCCGCCGGCGCCATCCTCGCCCACAACCACCCTTCCGGCGTGGCCGAGCCGAGCCGCGCCGACGAGGCGCTCACCCAGACCCTCAAGCAGGCCCTGGCCCTGGTCGACGTCAAGCTGCTCGACCACTTCATCGTCGCCGGCGGCGCCGAACCGCTCTCCTTCGCCGAGCGCGGATTGCTCTAAAGCCGGCCTCCCCCGCGCCGTTAACCCGGATATCCAGGTTCACGGCAAGGTGGAAACATGGATCGTCCAACCCCGGGTGCGCAGGCGCAGATTCTGCGGAAACCGCGGCTTCCGCCGGGAGCAGCGGCAACGCTTCTGCTCATGGTCGTCCTGTGCGCTCCGCTGGTCTGGCATGCCGACCGGCTGATCGCGCGTCATGGCCTTGCCGCCCGCCTTGCCGACCTGCCGCCCCTGGAACTGCTGGCCGCCTTCTGCCTGCTGGCCCTGCCCTTCGTCGCGCTCAGGCTGTTGCGGGTACGCTGGCAGGCCGAGCAATAGCGCTCACTTCGCCAGCAGGGCGGCGCCGCTGCAGAGCAGCAGGATACTGATGCCGCGGCGGAAGGCCTCCTGGCCGATCGAAGCATGCACCTTGCCGCCGAGATGGATGCCGGCCAGCATCACCGGCAGCGCCATCGCCAGCATCTTGAGAAACTCCAGCGTCAATATCCCCGTCAGGAAATAGCCCGCCAGACGGTTTGCGCCGTCGAGAAGGAAGATGGCGGCGAAAGTGGCGCGAAACTGCGTCTTGTCCAGCTTGCGCATCTGCAGATAGGCCACATAGAACGGCCCGCCGGTACCGAACGCCGTGCCGACCAGCCCGCCCAGTCCGCCCGCCGACACCGCCCACCAGCGGCTGTGCGCGCCCTCGGGCGCCTTCCCCGACAGGGTATACATGGCGTAGAAGATGATGAAAACGGCCAGGGCCTTCAGCAGCAGCCGTGTATCGACCGTTTGCAGCAGGTAGAGGGCCGCCGCCACGCCCAGCACGGCAAACGGCAGAATGGGCCAGATCTCGGCCTAGCAGATCGCCTGCCGGTCCCGGATGCCCTGGCTGGCGGAAGCCAGATAGTCCAATGCCACCACCAGCGGAACCGCCACCAGCAGGGGGAACCACATCAGGAGCAGGGGGATGGCGATGAGGCCGGAACCGAAACCGGCGACGCCGCGCACGAAATAGGCCGCCGAGAGCACGGCAAACGCATAGGCATACTGGGCCGTCCCCAATGTTTCCATCCCCTCCCCCTTGCGGCAGTTTTTTGTACGCCCTGACGGAAGCGCCGGGCTTATGACGGGATTCTATCGCGGCTTCGCCGCTCCTAAAAGCCTGTCGTCTCCCGTTCAGGCGGCCTCCGCCCCGCCTGCCGGAGGGGGAAATCCCAGAAGAAACATCGGCTTGATTTTCCAGGAAAGGATCGCGTATAATGCGCGGCTTTGCTAAATCCGAATTCTGGAGCACAACATGGCCCGCGTTTGCCAAGTGACCGGTAAGGCACCGATGGTGGGAAATCACGTTTCCCATGCCAACAACAAGACCAAGCGCCGCTTTCTGCCGAACCTGCAGAACCGCCGCTTCTGGGTCGAGTCCGAAAACCGCTGGGTGAGCCTGCGCGTATCCAACGCCGGCCTGCGCACCATCGACAAGAAGGGCATCGACGTCGTCCTGGCCGAGCTGCGCGCCAAGGGCACCATCTAAGGAGATACGACATGCCCCGCGAGAAGATCAAGCTGGAAAGCACGGCCGGTACCGGCCACTTCTACACGACGACCAAGAACAAGCGCACCATGCCCGAGAAGCTGGAGATCAAGAAGTTCGATCCCAAGGCGCGCAAGCACGTCACGTACAAGGAAACCAAGCTGAAGTAAGCCTGGTCGCCGATTCAATAAAAAACCCGCCGTACGGCGGGTTTTTTATTGCCGGCCGGCCGGCTTCACATCGCGTAGCGGCGCAGCCGCCGGGAGAATTCCTCGAGCTGGCGGACGCCGGAATCCTCGGCACGGCGGCACCAGTCCTGCAGCCGCGCGAGCAGTTCCTCGCGCGTGGCTGTCGAGCGCTGCCAGAGCGCGACGAGTTCGCGCCGCATCTCGACTCCCAACGACAGGCGGCGGCTGTGTCCGAGCGCCGCCACGCAGCGCTGCCTTTCCGGTTCGGGCAGCTCCTCGGCATCGCGCGCCAGCGCACGCTTGAGCGCCCTGAGCGAGGCGGCATCCAGCGAGGGCTTCAGCTGCTTCGCCTCCTCGCGATAGATCTGCCGCAGCGACTTCATGTACTTCGCCATGACGTCGTAGCGGTGCGTGACGATTGCCTGCAGGGTGTCGAGATCGACGGCCGGGCGCGCCGCAGCCAGGCGCGGCGTCGGCGCAACCTTCTTCACCCTGGCCTGGCCGAGCATCTCCAGCAGGCGGATGTAGAGCCAGCCGATGTCGAACTCGTACCAGCGGTTGGAGAGCCGCGCGGAGGTCGGGTAGGCATGGTGGTTGTTGTGCAGTTCCTCGCCGCCGATGAGGATGCCCCAGGGCAGGAGATTGGTGCTGGCGTCGCCACAGGCGAAATGGCGATAGCCGACGAAATGGCCGGCGCCGTTGATGACGCCGGCGGCCCAGAACGGGATCCACAGCATCTGCACGCCCCAGATCAGCGCCCCCGGCACCAGCCCGAACAGCGCGAGATCGATGGCCAGCATCAGCAGGATGCCGAGCTTCTGCCCCGGCGTATAGAGATGCCGCTCCAGCCAGTCGTCCGGCGTGCCGTGGCCGTAGCGCGCCATCGTCTCCGCGTTGTGCGACTCCTTCACATAGAGAAAGACGCCGCCCCACAGCACGCGGTTCAGTCCCAGCACCTGCGGGCTGTGCGGGTCGTCCGCCGTCTCGCACTTGGCATGGTGCTTGCGATGGATGGCAGCCCATTCCTTCGTCACCATGCCGGTGGTCAGCCACAGCCAGAAGCGGAAGAAATGGCTCGGCAGCGGCCCGAGGTCGAGGGCGCGGTGCGCCTGGTGGCGGTGCAGGTAGATGGTCACGCCGGCGATGGTGACGTGCGTGAGCGCCAGGGCAACGAGGGCATGGCCCCACCAGGGAAGGTCGAAAAAGCCTGAAAGCATCGGAACGCCCGGATATGCTGGAAAACCCATATTACTTTACTCCTCAACCTTTCGGTCGGGCAGAAGTGCTTCGGCGTAGGGCAGGGCCTCGGCGCGATGGCGCTTCCAGTTGCCGAGGTAGGCGCGCAGCACCGGCGGATTGTGGCGCAGGATCAACACGTTCTCCGCATTGCGCGTCCGCGCCGACCAGGTGAAGTTGTAGGAGCCGGTGATGACCGCGCCGCCGGCCTCGGCCGCGTCGACCAGGATGACCTTGTTGTGCGCGGCGGCATAGCGCACCTCGAGCGCAACGGGGATGCCGGCCTCGACCAGTTGCGGGATCTGGCTGTTTTCCCCCCGTGCCGTCTGCTCGCGGTCGGCCAGCACTTCGACGCGGACGCCGCGTGCCTTGGCCTCGATCAGCGCAGCGGCCAAGGAACGGCTGGTGAACAAATAGGCCTGCACGTGGATGCTGTGGCGCGCCGCGCGCAGCGTGCGCAGGATGGCCGCCTCGATGTCGTCGTGCGGGCTGAACAGCGCTTCCACCGTGCCGAGCGCAGCATGCGCGGCGGCCGGGCGCGGATCGAAGGCCGGTGCCGGCTGCGCCAGCAGAAAAGCCAGCCCCGCCAATACGGCAAAGCGTTGCCTCACCGGCGCACCGCCCGCAGCGCCTCGGCCAGCTGGTCGACATCCTCGCGATTGTTGTAGAGGGCGAAGGAAGCGCGTGCCGTGCCCTCGACGCCGAAACGGCGCATCGCCGGCAGTGCGCAATGGTGGCCGCTCCTCACCGCGACGCCATGCTGATCGAGGATGGTGCCGACCTCCTGCGCCGTGAAGCCGTCCACCACGAAGGACAGGATGGCGCCCTTCTCCCGCGCCGTGCCGATGACGCGCAGGCCATCGATCTCGCCCACCCGCGCCGTGGCGTAGTCGAGCAGTGCCCGCTCGTGCCCGCCGATGGCCGCCAGGCCGATGCGTTCGAGGTAGTCCAGCGCCGCAGCCAGTCCCACCGCCCCCTCGACGTTCGGCGTGCCGGCCTCGTACTTGCGCGGCGGCGCGTCGTAGGTCGTGCGCTCGAAGGTGACGTCGCGGACCATGTGGCCGCCGCCCTGGTACGGCGGCAGCTTCGCCAGCCACTCCGATTTTCCGTAGAGCACGCCGATGCCCATCGGCGCGTAGAGCTTGTGGCCGGAGAAGGCATAGAAGTCGCAGCCGATGGCCTGCACGTCGACCGCCGTGTGGGCGATGGCCTGGGCGCCGTCGAGCAGCACCGGCACACCCGCTGAGTGCGCCCGCGCCACGATGCGCCGCACCGGCGTCACCGTGCCGAGCGCATTGGAGACGTGCGTCACCGCCACCAGGCGGGTGCGCGGCCCGATCAGCTGCTCGTAGGCGTCGTAGTCGAATTCGCCGTCGTCGTCGATCGGCACGACGCGGAGTGCGGCGCCGGCGAGTTCGCAGGCCATCTGCCAGGGCACCAGGTTGGAATGGTGTTCCATCGCCGAAACCACGATCTCGTCGCCGGCGCGCAGGCAGGCGCGGCCGAAGGTGGCGGCGACCAGGTTGATGGCCTCGGTGGTGCCGCGCACGAAGACGATCTCGGCGGCATCGGCGGCATTCACGAAGCGCCGCACCCGCTCGCGCGCCGCCTCGTACAGGTCGGTGGCGCGGTCGCTGAGGAAATGCACGCCGCGATGGGTGTTGGCGTTGTCTTCCAGGTAATAACGGCGCAACGCCTCGATCACCTCCGCCGGTTTCTGCGTCGTGGCGGCGCTGTCGAGGTAGGCCAGGCGCCGGCCGCGCACCGGCCGGGCGAGCAGCGGGAAGTCGGCGCGCAGCCGATGAAAGTCAGTCCCCGTCATGCGGCGCCGGCGGGGCGGATGCTGATGACCTGCGGGTCGCGCGCATGGTCGACGAGGATGGCGCGCACCCGCTCCTGCCAGAGGCGGCCGAACTCGCGCTGCATCTCCTCGCTGGCGCGGCCGGTGATGCAGGCGCCCATCAGCTCGCCCATGTGCGGCGCGCTCGGCACGTGTTCCAGATGCGCCGCGACGTCCACCGCGGCGCCGGTGTCCTTGCGCGTGAAGCGGAGTTCCCCGCCGACGGCGGCATTGAAGAACAGCAGGTTGCGCCGGTCGAAGCGGCCGGCCAGCCCCTTGAAGCCGGTGTCGTGCGTCGCCCCGGTCACCAGCGTGACGATGTTGGCGATGACGCCGGTGACGCCGCTGGTCGACGCCTGGCGGAAGTCGACGCGGATGGCGCCGCGTTCGGGCAGGTCTTTCGGATAGAGCGCCTCCAGCGCCCTGATCGTCATCAGCCAGGCCGAGGCCACGGTCGGGCAGGAATGGCCGGCCGCCTTGACGGCATCGATGTAGCGGTACTCGAAGATGCCGCCCTCCGCCGCGCCGAGGAACCTGGCGAGCGGGTCGTACACCGTGATGCCCGGGGCCTGATCGAAGAAATCGGGGTATCTCATGGCTTCTCCTCAACTTGGTTGCGTTCCAGCACCGCGGCAAAGAACCCATCCGTGCCGTGCGTGTGCGGCGCCAGCCGCAGCGTCTCGCCGCATTCCAGCGCGATGCCCTGCTTTTCCAGAATCTCCTGCGCAGAGACCTGCCTGAAGTCCGCATGCGCGGCGAGGAAGGCGGCGACGATGGCTTCGTTCTCCTCGGGCAGGATGCTGCAGGTGGCGTACACCAGCCGCCCGCCCTTCTTCACCAGCCTTGAAGCGCCCTTGAGGATGTCGTGCTGCTTGCGCGCCAGTTCGGCGACGCCCTCCGGCGTCTGCCGCCACTTCAGGTCGGGGTTGCGGCGCAGCGTGCCCAGCCCGCTGCAGGGCGCGTCGACCAGCACGCGATCGACCTTGCCGGCGAGGCGCTTGATGCGGATGTCGTTCTCGTTGGCGATCGTCACCGGATGTACGTTGGACAGGCCCGAGCGCGCCACGCGGTCCTTCAGCCGCGCCAGGCGCTTGTCGGAGACGTCGAAGGCGTAGAGGCGGCCGGTCGAGCGCATCAGCGCGCCCAGCAGCAGCGTCTTGCCGCCGGCGCCGGCGCAGAAGTCGGCGACCATCTCGCCGCGCTTCGGCGCGAGCAGGACGCCCAGCAGCTGGCTGCCTTCGTCCTGCACCTCGATCGTGCCGTCGAGGTAGAGCGAATGCTTCTGCAGCGCCGGCTTGGCCTTGAGGCGGATGGCCAGCGGCGACAATGCGCCGGCCCCGGCGGCGATGCCCTCCTCGTTGAGCCGAACCAGCACGTCGTCGCGCTCGGCCTTGAGCGGGTTCACCCTCAGATCGAGCGGCGCGGCCTGGTTGAGCCCCTGCGCCAGCCTGAGCAGTTCCTCCGGCTGCATGTGCGCCAGCAGCCGCTCGGCCAGCCAGTCGGGGAAGTCCGCCTGTTCGGCGAGGCTGGGTTCGCCCGCCTGGCGGCCCTTCAGCTCGGCCACCCACTTCAGCTCCTTCTCGCTGACGGCACCCTCCAACTGGCGCTGGCTGATGCCCGACAGGCGCGTCAGCGCCGCCAGCACCAGCCGGCGCGGATTCGCCTCGGCGCCGAGCAGGTGCTCCAGCTGGCGCCGGCGCCGCAGCACGGCGTAGGCGGTCTCGGCGATGAAACCGCGGTCGTTCTGGCCGAGCAGGCGGTTGTCGCGAAAGAACTTCGACAGCACGGCATCGGCCGGATGCTCGAACTTCAGGAGCAGGTTGAGTGCCGTCGTCGTCGCGTCGATGAGTTTCGCCGTAATGCGCATACTGACTTTCTATTTCTCCTGTGCGGCGGGCCGCGCGCCGTCGATTTCCAGTTCGACCGCGTTCTGGTCGAACACCTCGCCCTTGCGGTCGATGAAGCGGATGCGCACCGGCAGGTTGCGGTAATCCGACGCCAGCCACAGTTCCATGGCCTGTTCCCCCGGCAGGGCCGGCGTCTTGACATGCCAGGTGCGCAGCTCTCCGAACGGCGTGGCGAGCGTCTCGTCGCCGACCGCCTCGTAGGCATAGCGTCCGTAGTTCTTGCCGGTGGCAATCATCATCTCGAGGCGCGCCGCCGCGCCGACAAGGCCCATCTGGTAGATCTGCGAAAGGATGTCCTGCGCGCCCGGCGTGAGCGCCACCTCGCGCCGCAGCTGGCCGCCGACGGTCAGCGCCGCCTTGCCGCTGCTCCAGTCGAAGCGCACGCCCTCTGCCGGCTTGCCCTTGCGCTCGACCTCGAAGGTTTGCGGCACCAGTCCCTCGGGCCCGACCACGCCTTCGCTCGACTGCACGATGCGCACCTCGCGGAACAGCGCGACGAGTCCCGTCGTTTCCGTCACCGTCCGCAAGGCGTAGCGCCCGTCGTCATAGCGCCAGGTGTGCGTCGATTCGCCGATCAGCATGCCCTGCTCGCCTTCGCCGCGCGTGACGACGAAGCGGATGCGGCCCTTGCGCGGCCAGTCGATCCCGGCCTTGGCCGGAGCGGCCGCAGCGGCAGGCACCGGCTCGGGAACTGTTGCGGGCTCAGGCGCCTCGGCCGCCGCCGGGGCCGGCATGTGCTCCGCTGGCGCCGGCTGCGGCAGACGCGGCCGGGGTTCGGCCTTCGGCTTCGGTGCCGGCCTGGGCGGCGGCGCCACCGGCGCCGGCTCGAGCCGCGCCGCCGGCTTGGGCGCCAGGCGCGCCTCCAGCATGCCGTTCGCCTCGGGCTCGTCGAGGAAAGGCAGACGCCAGCCCGGGCTGCTCACCGCCAGCACATGCACCAGCAGCGAGAGCAGCAGTGCGGCCAGGAGGCGACGGTCAATGCTCATCCGGCAGTGGCGACAGCAGGGCGCCGCCGGCCGTGCGCTCCCCGGCGAGGCGCACGCGGCCGTCCGCGCCGAGGCTCAGGCGCCCCTCGACGAACCAGCGCACCGCCTGCGGATAGGCGACGTGTTCCTGGGCCAGCACACGCGCGGCGAGCGTGTCCTCGCTGTCGTCGGGGTACACCGGCACGGCGGCCTGGATGACGACCGGGCCGTTGTCGAGCGCCGGCGTGACGAAGTGCACCGTGCAGCCGTGCACGCGGCAGCCGGCTTCCAGCGCGCGCCGGTGCGTGTGCAGGCCGGGGAAGGCCGGCAGCAGCGAGGGGTGGATGTTCATCAGGCGGCCGTGGTAGCGGCGCACGAAGTCCTCGCCGAGGATGCGCATGAAGCCGGCCAGCACGACGAGGTCGGGTGCGTGGCGGTCGATCTCGGCGGCCAGTGCGGCGTCGAACAGTTCGCGCGAGGCGTGCTCGGCGTGCGCAACGACGGCGGTGGGGATGCCGTGGGCGCGGGCGGTATCGAGGCCCCTGGCGTCGGCCTTGTTGCTGATCACCGCACCGATGCGGCAGGGCAGCTTCGCCGCGAGCATGGCTTCCATGTTGCTGCCGCGGCCGGAGATGAGGATGACGATATTCTTCATGTTCAGAATTTGACGGGCAGGAAGATGGCCGAGGCGAGATTCTGGAAAACCTTGGCGACGATGCGGTTGGTCTTGTCGGCGATGATCTTCGAGAGCAGGTCGAGGCTGCCGATGATCTTGCCGAACTCGCGCTCGAAGGACAGGTTCTTCACCGGCCCGGCGCCTTCGTTGGAGAGCAGGTAGTGCTCGCCATTCGGCATCGCCGCGTTGGAGAGCTTCCAGACGGCGATCTCGACGTTGCGCGCAGCGTTGAACAGCGCCTGCGGGTCGAGGTCGTCGATCAGGAACAGCTCGGTCTTGTCGTTGAAGGCGGTCTGCACCATGCCGCCGAGGCCGGCGACGAAGGCCAGCACACGGTCGCCGGCGAAGTCCTCGCGGAAGGCGAGGTGGATGGCGTCGGTGCCGCGCCTGTTCTCCAGCTCCTTGAACGCCCAGCCATGGTTGGCCTCGAAGATGCGCGCCACCGCCGCCTCGAGGCTGGGCTGGCCGCCCTTCCTCCACTCGCGCGGATTGCGCCGGTACAGTTTCTCGGCGAGCAGCTTGAGGCTGGCGAACACTTCGCGCTGATGCGCCTCGGCGACGCGGTCGATGTCGGACTTGGCGATCTGGTTCGGATCGAAACCGGAGACGGGTTTGCGCGGGGTCGTTCCCGTGGTCACGCAACCGGCCAACAAGGGCAGGAAAATCAACGGGATAAACCGGGAAATCATGCGCCATCATAGCGCAAAGGCCCTGCGTCGCGCCAAGCCCCTGTCGGCAAAGGCCTATTGCGCGGCGCGGCGGTGCTTGAGGTAGCCGATCGCCGCCGGCATCACGGAGACGACGATGATGGCGAGGATCACCAGGCTCAGGTTGTTCTTGATGATCGGCAGGTTGCCGAAGAGATAGCCCGCCACGGAGAGCGAGGCCACCCACAGCACGGCGCCGGAGACGTTGAAGGCCTGGAAGCGCGCGTAGGTCATCTCGCCGATGCCGGCGACGAAGGGGGCGAAGGTGCGCAGGATCGGGATGAAGCGCGAGAGGACCAGCGCCTTGCCGCCGTGCTGCTCGTAGAAGACGTGGGTCTTCATCAGTGCCGCCTTGTTGAAGAAGCGCGAATTCTCCCAGTGGAACACCTTCGGGCCGAGGTAGCGGCCGATCGAGTAGTTCACGCTGTTGCCTAGCACCGCCGCGGCGATCAGCGTGCCGTTCAGCACCCAGATGTCCATGCCGCCGGTGGCCGCCAGCGCGCCGGCGACGAAGAGCAGCGAATCGCCGGGCAGGAAGGGCGTCACGACGAAGCCGGTCTCGGCGAAGACGATGAAGAACAGGATGGCATACACCCAGGGCCCATGCTGGGCCAGCAGCGCGGCGAGATGCTTGTCGAGGTGGACGGCGATGTCCCAGGCGAGGGCGAGGAGTTCCATTGGCTTCCGCAGGCAAAAAAGCCCGCAGAGTATAATTCATCCCGCTCCCATGCCGGCCATCAAACCGCTTCCCGACCTCCTCATCAGCCAGATCGCCGCCGGCGAGGTGGTCGAGCGGCCCGCCTCGGTGGTGAAGGAACTGCTGGAGAACAGCATCGACGCCGGCGCGCGCAACATTTCCGTCCAGCTGCTCGAAGGCGGCGTGCGGCAGATCCGCATCGTCGACGACGGCGGCGGCATCCCGAAGGACGAACTGCCGCTGGCGCTCGCGCGCCACGCCACCAGCAAGATCGCCTCCCTCGAGGACCTCGAAAGCGTCGCCTCGCTCGGCTTCCGCGGCGAGGCGCTCGCCTCCATCGCCGCCGTGGCGCGGCTGACTTTGGTCAGCCGCATCGGCGAGGCGCCGCACGCCTGGCGCATCGGCCCCGGGCAGGAGGTGGCTCCCGCGGCGCTGGGCGGCGGCACGGTGATCGAGGTCGACGACCTCTACTTCAACACGCCGGCACGACGCAAGTTCCTCAAGAGCGGGCACACCGAGTTCGCCCACTGCGAGGAGGCCCTGCGCCGCATCGCGCTGGCCCATCCTGACGTCGCCTTCCAGCTGCAGCACAACGGCCGCACTGCGCTGCACCTCGCCGCCGGCGACGCGGCGCGGCGCGTGGCCGACGTGCTCGGCGCGGAATTCGCCGCCCAGTCGCGCGCCATCGACGCCGCGGCGGGCGGCCTGCGCCTGGCCGGCCATGCGGCGCTGCCGGCGTATTCGCGGGCCCGCGCCGACGCCCAGTATTTCTTCGTGAACGGCCGCTTCGTGCGCGACAAGCTGCTGGCGCACGCGGTACGCGAAGCCTACGCCGACATCCTGCACGGCCAGCGCCATGCCGCCTACGCGCTGTTCCTCGAGATCGACCCGCGCGGCGTCGATGTCAACGTGCACCCGGCCAAGACCGAGGTGCGCTTCCGCGACGGCCGCGCCGTACACCAGTTCGTCTTCCACGCCCTGCAGCGGGCGCTGGCGGCGCCGCTGGCACAGGTTGCCGCCGTGCCGGCGGGACTGACTTTTCCAACGGCCGCCGCGCAGCAGCAGCAGTCGCTCGCCGTCGCCCAGCCGGTCGCCGCCTACCACGACTTCGTGCGCCAGGCCCCGAGCGCGCCGATGCCGGAAGCGGAAGCCGGCGCGCCGCCGCCGCTCGGCTTCGCCGTCGCCCAGTTGCACGGCGTCTACATCCTGGCGCAGAACGCCACCGGACTCGTGCTGGTCGACATGCACGCCGCCCACGAGCGCATCCTCTACGAGAAGTTGAAGACGGCGCTGGACGCACGGCCGGCGGTGCAGCCGCTGCTGGTGCCGGTGGTGATCTCGGCCAGCGGCGAAGAAGCCGCCGCCGCCGAGGAACACGCCGAGGCGCTCGAGCGCCTCGGCTTCGAAATCGCCGCAGCCGGCCCGCGCGAGCTGGTGGTGCGCGCCGTGCCGGCGCTGCTCGCCAACGGCCGCATCCCCGACCTCGTGCGGGCGCTGCTCGCCGACCTGGAGAAGTTCGGCGCCAGCCGCGTCGCCGCCGAGCAGCGCAACGAGCTGCTGGCGACGATGGCCTGCCACGGCGCGGTGCGCGCCCACCGCGCGCTGACCCTGCCGGAGATGAACGCCCTGCTGCGGCAGATGGAGGAGACCGAGCGCGCCGACCAGTGCAACCACGGCCGGCCGACGTGGACGCAGCTGACGATGGACGACCTCGACCGGCTGTTCCTGCGTGGGCGCTAGCAAACCCACATCCCTGCCGCCGGCCATCTGCCTCATGGGCCCCACCGCCAGCGGCAAGACCGCCGTGGTGTTCGAACTGGCCGACCGGCTGCCGGTGGAGATCGTCAGCGTCGATTCGGCGCAGGTGTTCATCGACATGGACATCGGCACGGCCAAGCCGGATCGCGCCACGCTGGCGAAGTATCCGCACCACCTGATCGACCTGATCTCCCCCGAGGAAAGTTATTCCGCCGCGCGCTTCCGCGCCGACGCGCTGCGCGTGATGGGCGAGATCGCGGCGCGCGGAAAAATTCCGCTGCTCGCCGGCGGCACCATGCTCTACTTCAAGGCGCTGCGCGAGGGCCTCTCCGATTTGCCGCAGGCCGATGCCGAACTGCGGCGCGCCATCGACGCAGAGGCGCGCGTACGCGGCTGGCCGGCGCTGCACGCCGAACTGGCGGCGCTCGACCCGGCAGCGGCAGCGCGCCTCAAGCCGACCGATGCCCAGCGCATCCAGCGCGCACTCGAGGTGGTGCGCCTGACCGGTGCGCCGCTGGCAGAGAGCCTGGCGCGCCGCACCGCCGACGCCCTGCCCTTCCGCCTCGTCCAGCTCGCCCTGCTGCCCTCGGACCGCGCCGTGCTGCACGAACGCATCGCCCGGCGCTTCGACGCCATGCTGGAAGCCGGGCTGATCGACGAGGTGAAGGCGCTGCGGAAAAAATACCGCCTGCACGCCGGCCTGCCGTCGATGCGCTGCGTCGGCTACCGACAGGCGTGGGACTGCCTCGAGGGCACCATCGACTGCGCCGCGCTGCGCGAGAAGGGCATCGCCGCCACGCGCCAGCTGGCCAAGCGCCAGCTGACCTGGCTGCGCAGCTGGCCGGATGTCGAGGCCTTCGACTGCCTGGCGGCGGATCTCGTCGCCCAGGTCACCCGGACCGTCGAGCGGGTGCTGGCTTAAGTTCCGGTCCGGCCCGCCGTTATTCCCCTGGTTACGGGAGATAACGGAGACCGGCTTGTCCACTGCCAGCGAAACCGTCGATGACGCGGAAGAAGGAGCGGTGCCCCGGCCGAGCCTCGTCCTGCGCCTGAAGCGCCTGCTGGCCGCGCCCCTGCTGCTGCTGCGCCGCTTGCGCCAGCCCAAGACGGAGGCGGAGGCCGAGGAAGAGACGGCGGAAGCCATGCCTGACCGCCGCGGCGCACGCGGCGAGGAAGTCGACGAGGCGACTGAGGTCCCCGCTGCGCCGCCGCCGTGGCGTCGGCTGCTGCCCTACGGCCTGGTCCTGCTGGCCGGCGCCGGTGCCGGCGGCGGCGGAATGTACTGGCTCTCGGCGCAGGTCATCGCCCGCCAGACGGCGGAACTGGGCGAACAGCAGGAAGAAGTCGCCCGGCTGAAAGGCGTGCTGGCCGGCTACGACCAGCTGGTCCTGCAGAACAGGAAGAAACTGGAAGAAGAGCAAAGCAGGCGGGTGGCGCTGGAAAATCGCCTGGCGATGGCCCAGGCCGACCTGACGCGCCAGCCCGCAGCCGGCGGGCGCGGCGCACCGGCGCAGGCCGCCGCCGGCCAACCCGGCAAGGCGGGGGACTGCACCCTGCGGCCGGGCAGCATCGGCAGCACCCTGAAGGACTGCCTGGCCGAATTCAACCGTCCGTAAGCCGTTCGACCGGGGCGGCAGTGCCCCACAGCCGCGGCAGGAGCGCCTCCAGCAGGGCGGGCTCGCCGCTGCTGAAGAAGCGCTCCGTCCCCTGGGTTTGCCCGGACAAAAAGTCAGTCTCCGCAAGACGGCGGGCAAGCTGGCGCGCGACGGCGGCGCCCGATTCGACGATCTCCGCCTGCGGCCCGACGAGCTCGCGCAGCAGCGGGGCAAGAAACGGGTAATGCGTGCAGCCCAGCACCAGGGTGTCCGCCCCCGCTTCCAGCAGCGGGGCGACGAAGCCCTCCAGCAGTCGGCGCGTCAGCGGCCCCGCCAGATCCCCCGCTTCTATCCGCTCCACCAGGCCCGGACAGGGCTGCACGATGACGCGCGCCTGCGAGCCGAAGCGGCCGACCAGTTCGGCGAATTTCCCGCTCTCCAGCGTGCCGCTGGTGGCGAGCACGCCGATGACGCCGGCACGCGTCGCCTCGGCGGCCGGCTTGACGGCCGGCTCCATGCCGACGATGGGCAGGTCGAAACGCTCGCGCAGACGGGAAATGGCCGCCGCCGTGGCGGTGTTGCAGGCGACGACCAGGGCCTTGGCGTCGCGGGCGACGAGGAATTCGGCGATGGCAAGGGCGCGCGCCTCGATGAACTGCGGCGACTTGACGCCATAGGGCGCGTGGGCGGAATCGGCGACGTAGAGCAGGTCTTCCGCCGGCAGCGCCGCGCGGATGTGGCGCAGGACGGTGAGCCCGCCGACGCCGGAATCGAAAACGCCGATCGGACGGGCGGCCGGACTCAAGCGACGATCGTCTGCGCCTGGTCCGCGCCGCGACGGCAGATCATGCCGATGCTCCAGGCCGTCTCGCCGGCCTCGCGCAGCATCCGGAGGGCCTGTTCCTCGTGCGCCTGCGAGACGACGACGACCATGCCGATGCCGCAGTTGAAGACGCGGTGCATCTCGGCGTCGGCCACCTGGCCCTGCTCCTGCAGCCAGTCGAACAGCTTCGGCCGCGTCCACGCCTTGCTGTCGAGCGTCGCCGTCAGCGATTCGCCGAGAATGCGCGGCACGTTGTCGAGCAGGCCGCCGCCGGTGATGTGGGCGAGGCCCTTCACCGGCAAGGCCTCCATCAGGGCGAGCAGCGGCTTGACGTAGATGCGCGTCGGCGCCATCACCGCGTCGGCGAGCCGCATTTTCGTTCCATCTCCGCCGTCGAAATCGGCATTCATGTCGGGCTTCGCCCGCTCGAGGATCTTGCGCACCAGGGAATAGCCGTTGGAGTGGGCGCCGCTGGAGGCCAGTCCGATGACCACGTCGCCCGGCTCGATGCTGCGGCCGTCGATGATCTTCGATTTCTCGACGGCGCCGACGGCGAAGCCGGCGAGGTCGTACTCGCCGTCCGGGTACATGCCCGGCATCTCCGCCGTCTCGCCGCCGATCAGCGCGCAGCCGGCCAGCTCGCAGCCTTTGGCGATGCCCTGGATCACGCTCGCGGCGGTGTCCACGTCGAGGCGGCCGCAGGCGAAGTAGTCGAGGAAGAACAGCGGCTCGGCGCCCTGCACCAGGATGTCGTTCACGCTCATCGCCACCAGATCCTGGCCGACGGTGTCGTGGCGGTTGAGCTGGAAGGCGAGCTTCAGCTTGGTGCCGACGCCGTCGGTGCCGGAGACCAGCACCGGCTCGCGGTACTTCTTCGAGATCTCGAAGAGGGCGCCGAAGCCGCCGATGCCGGCCATCACCTCGGGCCGCAGGGTGCGTTTGGCAAAGGGCTTGATGCGCTCGACGAGGGAGTCGCCGGCATCGATATCGACGCCGGCATCGCGGTAGGTGAGGGAGGTCAAGGGGCTGTCCGCTTCGTGATAAAGTTGCGCTTCGCGCAGGAAAGGGCGGATTTTAGCGTATCCGCCCCCATCAATCATCACGACCATGCCCCAGCAGCTGACGCTCGACATCCGGCCCGAGCAGCACCCGACCCTGGAAAACTTCATCGCCGGCGCCAACGCCGAGCTGGTGGCGCGCCTGCGCGCCCTGGCCCAGCCGAAGGCCTACGATGCGGTCTACCTGTGGGGGCCGCCGGGCAGCGGCCGCACGCACCTGCTGCGGGCCGCACTGGCCGCCGCCGAGGCGGCCGGGCGCCGCGTCGTCCTGATCGCCGGCGAGGAGGCAGGCGCCGAGCTGCCCTGCCCGCCCGGCGGCCTGCTCATCGTCGACGACGTCGACCGCCTCGACGCCGCCGCCCAGGTTGCCCTCTTCCGCGCCTTCAACTCGGCCCGCCTGGCCGGGCTGGCCCTGCTCATCGCCGGGCCGGCGGCGCCGCTGGAGCTGAAGCTGCGCGAGGACCTGCGCACGCGCATCGGCCAGGCCCTCGTCTACCAGGTCAAGCCGCTCAGCGACGAGGAGAAGGCCGCCACCCTGCAGAGCCAGGCCAGCCAGCGCGGCCTGCGCGTCGAGGACGAGGTGTTCGGCTACATGCTGCGCCACACCGCGCGCGACCTGCCCTCGCTGATGGCGGTGCTGGATGCCCTCGACCGCGCCTCGCTCGAGCGCAAGCGTCCGGTCACCGTGCCGCTGCTCAAGGAAATGCTCAACAAGTTCAACCGGAATCCCAAGTCTTCATGAATCTCGCCTTGTTCGACCTCGACAACACGCTCCTCGCCGGCGACTCGGACTTCGAGTGGGCGCAATACCTGATTTCCCGCGGCGTGCTCGACCGCGAGGTGTACGAGGCGCGCAACCTCGACTTCTACGAGCAGTACAAGGCCGGCACGCTCGACATCCACGAGTTCCTCGATTTCCAGCTGAAGCCGCTGTCGCGCCATCCGCGCGCGGAACTGGACGCCTGGCACGCCGACTTCATGGCCACGCGCATCCTGCCCATCGTCACCGCCAAGGGCCGCGAGCTGGTGCGCCGCCACCAGGCGGAAGGCGCGCTCACCGCCATCGTCACCGCCACCAACAGCTTCGTCACCGCGCCCATCGCCCGCGAGTTCGGCATCGCCCACCTCGTCGCCACCGAGCCGGAGCAGGCGAACGGCGAATTCACCGGCGGCGTCAGCGGCATCCCCAGCTTCCGCGAGGGCAAGATCGCGCGCGTCGAAGCCTGGCTCGCCGGTCTCGGCCACGACTGGCGCAGCTTCGCGCGCAGCTGGTTCTACAGCGACTCGCTCAACGATCTGCCCCTGCTGGAAAAGGTCACCGACCCGGTGGCGGTGGACCCCGACCCGACCCTCGAGCGCCAAGCGCGCGAACGCGGCTGGCCGATCATCAGTCTGAGATAACGCGTTGATCTGCTGTATCATTGCGCCCTTTCGCGACATCCAAGACGTAGCATGATCCGCAAGCTGTTGCGCCGCGTGTTCAGCAAGGCCCCGCCCGCGCACGAACCGGCGCTGATCCCCGTCGAGAAACACCACATCCGCCGCGAGTCGATCTCGCCCGGCGCGCGCCAGACGGTCGCGCGCCTGCAGGAGCACGGCCACGCCGCCTTCATCGTCGGCGGCGCGGTGCGCGACCTGCTCGCCGGCATCGCGCCGAAGGATTTCGACATCGCCACCGACGCCACGCCCGAGCAGGTGCGCGGCATCTTCCGCCGCTCGCGCATCATCGGCCGCCGCTTCCGCATCGTCCATGTCATGGCCGGCGGCGAGACCATGGAGGTATCCACCTTCCGCGCCGGCAACGACGTCGATTCCGAGACCGACGAGCACGGCCGCGTGCTGCGCGACAACGTCTTCGGCAGCGTCGAGGAGGACGCGGCGCGGCGCGACTTCACCGTCAACGCGCTCTACTACAACCCCGGCGACGAGACCATCACCGACTACCACCACGGCGTCGCCGACCTGAAGCAGAAGACCCTGCGCATGATCGGCGACCCGCGCAAGCGCTACCGCGAGGACCCCGTGCGCATGCTGCGCGCCGTGCGCATGGCCGCCAAGCTGGGGCTGGCCATCGACCCCGCCGCGCGTGCGCCGATCCGCGAGATGGCGGACCTGCTGGAGAACGTGCCGGCGGCGCGCCTCTTCGACGAGATGCTCAAGCTGCTGCTCTCCGGCCACTCGGTCGAGTGCCTCAAGCAGTTGCGCGAGGAAGGCCTGCACCACGGCCTGCTGCCGCTGCTCGACGTCATCATGGAGCAGCCGCTGGGCGAGCGCTTCGTCTGGCTGTCGCTGGCCAGCACCGATGCGCGGGTCAAGGCCGGCAAGCCGACCTCGCCCGGCTTCCTCTTCGCCACCCTGCTCTGGCACGAAGTGCTTGCAGCCTGGGAAGCGCGCAAGCAGAACGGCGAGCCGCCGATCCCCGCGCTCCACGGGGCGATGGACGAGGTGCTCGACATCCAGGGCGGCAAGCTCGCCATCACGCGCCGCATCGCCGCCGACATCAAGGACATCTGGGCGCTGCAGCCGCGCCTGGAGAACCGCAGCGGGCGGCGTCCGCTGCGGGCGATCGAGCAGCCGCGCTTCAAGGCCGGCTACGACTTTCTCCTGCTGCGCGCCGAGAGCGGCGAACTGGACCGCGAACTGGCCGACTGGTGGCGGACCTTCCTCGACGCCGACACCGATGCGCGGCTGGCCATGCTCACGCCCGAAAAAAAGTCAGCCCGCAGGAGGCGGCGGGGACGCAAGAGCGGCGGGGCAGGCACCGGTCCGGAAGAAGGCGCATGACGGTACGGGCGTATGTGGCCCTGGGCAGCAACCTCGGCGACCCGCAGGCAACCGTTCAGGCGGCGCTGCAGGCGCTCAAGGCGCTGCCCGGCAGCACGCTGGTGGCGGCCTCCTCGCTCTACCGCACCGCGCCGGTCGGCCTGAAGAACCAGCCGGACTTCATCAACGCCGTCGCCGCACTCGATACGCAACTCTCCGCCGAAGACCTGCTCGGCGCATTGTTCGCAATCGAGGAGCGCTTCGGGCGCAAGCGGGAGTTCCACCATGCCCCGCGCACCCTCGATCTCGACCTCCTTCTCCATGGCAGCGAGACGCGCAGCACGGCGCGGCTGACGCTGCCGCACCCGCGCATGCACGAACGCGCCTTCGTCCTGCTGCCGCTCGTCGAGATCGCGCCCGAGGCGACGATACCCGGCCACGGGCCGGCCGCCGCGCTGCTGCAAGGCGTGCGCGACCAGGTGCTGGCCCGGCTCGAAGCCGTGACGGGGGACTGACGCAGGCCTGCCATACCGGCGGCACCCGCCATGATCCTGCGGGGTTTTTCTGCAGGCGGTGAACGGCTATCATGCGCGCTCGACCCCTCTACGGGCTTTGACATGAGCTACCTTGAGAACACCAAGCCAGTGACCCTCGCCGAACTCGCGCGCATGCGCGCCGAGGGCGAGAAGATCGCGGTACTGACCTGTTACGACTCCAGCTTTGCCGCCCTGGTCGACCGCTGCGGCGTGGACGTCGCCCTCGTCGGCGATTCCCTCGGCAACGTGCTGCAGGGGCATTCCTCCACGCTGCCGGTGACGCTGGAGCAGATGGCCTACCACACCGGCTGCGTGTCGCGCGGGGCAAAGCGCCCCTTCATCGTCGCCGACATGCCCTTCGGCTCGTACCAGGAAAGCCCGGCACAGGCGATGCGCTCGGCAGTGCCGCTGATGGCCGCCGGCGCGCAGATGGTCAAACTGGAGGGCGGCGCCTTCATGGCCGAGACGGTGCGCTTCCTCGTCGAGCGCGGCGTGCCGGTGTGCGCCCACATCGGCCTCACGCCGCAGTCGGTGCACCAGCTCGGCGGCTACCGCGTGCAGGGCAAGACCGACGCCGGCGCGCAACAGATGAAGCAGGATGCCGCGGCGCTGCAGGACGCCGGCGCGGCCCTGATCGTGCTGGAGATGGTGCCCGCCCCGCTCGCCGCCGAGATCTCGCGTTCGCTGACGACGATGGCCACGATCGGCATCGGCGCCGGCCCCGACTGCCACGGCCAGGTGCTGGTGCTGCACGACATGCTCGGCGTCTATCCGGGCAAGAAGGCGCGCTTCGTGAAGAACTTCATGGCGGGCGCCGCCAGCATCGACGATGCGGTGAAAGCCTACGTCGCCGCCGTCAAGGACGGCAGCTTCCCCGCCCCCGAACACTGCTACTGAAATGCAGATCCACACCACCATCGCCGGCTTCCGCGCGGCGCTGAAGGGCGCCGGCCGCGTCGCCTTCGTGCCCACCATGGGCAACCTGCACGAGGGCCACATCGCCCTCATGCGCCAGGCGGGTCCGCTCGGCGACAGCGTCGTCTCCAGCCTCTTCGTGAACCGCCTGCAGTTCGGCCCGAAGGAGGATTTCGACACGTACCCGCGCACCTTCGAGGCCGACTGCGAGAAGATGGCGGCGGCCGGCGTATCGCACCTGTTTGCGCCCGACGAGCGCGAGATGTACCCGACGCCGCAGGCCTATCACGTGCACCCCGACCCGTCCCAGGCCGACATCCTCGAAGGCGAATTCCGTCCCGGCTTCTTCCGCGGCGTCGCCACCGTGGTGATGAAGCTCTTCTCCATCGTGCAGCCGCAGGTGGCGGTCTTCGGCAAGAAGGACTACCAGCAGCTGATGATCATCCGCAACATGGTGCGCGAGTTCGCCCTGCCCATCGAGATCGTTCCCGGCGAGACGGTGCGGGCGGAGGACGGCCTGGCCCTGTCCTCGCGCAACGGCTACCTGTCGGCGGCCGAACGGGCCGAGGCTCCCCGGCTGAATCGGGCCCTGGAAGCCATTCGGCAGGCCATACGGGCCGGAGAACGAGATCTGGCGCGGCTTGAGCAGGGGGCCATGGCGGAACTCCGCGCCCATGGCTGGATTCCGCAGTATGTTGCGGTGCGAAAACAACTTGATCTACAATTGCCAGCCGCTCACGATTCTAGGTTGGTGGTGCTGGGCGCGGCACTCCTGGGGAGCACGCGCCTGATCGACAACCTGGAAGTTTAGGGTACCGTCTAGCGCTCAGGCCGTCGGTGCACCAGCAGCGCACCTTGCGGGAGAGGAAACCGCAACCTGCCAGCTACTGAGACTGAGAGAAGGAGCGACCACGATGCAACGGACGATGTTGAAATCCAAGCTGCACCGCGTGACGGTTACGCATTCGGAACTGCACTACGAAGGTTCCTGCGCGATCGACCAGGATCTGCTCGATGCCGCGGACATCCGCGAGTACCAGCAGATCGACATCTACAACGTCAATAACGGCGAGCGCTTCACCACCTATGCCATTTCCGCCGAGCGCGGCAGCGGCATCATTTCGGTGAACGGCGCGGCGGCCCGCAAGGCCGCCCCCGGCGACCTGCTCATCATCGCCACCTACGCGATGTACGACGAGGCGGAACTCGCCAAGTTCGAGCCGGACCTGGTTTACGTCGATTCACGCAATCGCATGATGAACCAGCGCCACAAGATTCCCGTGCAATTGGCCTGACCGAGGCCCCTTGGGAGTGAAAGCCCGCGCGACCCGCGGGCTTTTTTATCGCCTTACTGCGTGCATCAGGCTCGCTGCGGCGGCCAGCAGCAGCGCCGCACCGACGTTGTGGGCGACCGCCAGCCAGAGCGAGAAGCCGCTCGCCACCGTCAGCACGCCGAGCAGGCCTTCCAGCAGCAGCAAAGTCAGTACCGCCAGGGCGGCGTTGCGCGCCCGCCGCACGGTACGCAGGCGCAGGGCCACGACCGCAAGCAACACGGCCGCCAGCGCGGCAGCGTAGCGATGCAACAGGTGCAGCACGACCCCGCCGGCCTCGCCCGGCCCGCTCGGCCCTGCCAGCGTGACGAAGGGATGCAGCGCCGACCAGCCACCCGTTGGCCACCAGACACCCTGGCAGCCGGGCAGCGTTCCACAGGCCGGCGCGGCGTAACGGGCGCCGATGAGGCCGCCGAGCAGCACCGTCAGCGTCAGCGCCGCCAACGCAAGCCGGCAAAACGGCCCGCCCGGCCCCCGATCGACCCATTGCGACGGCTCCGAGGTGATCGCCACCCGCCATGAAAACGTCACCAGGCCGAGGCCGCCGATCAGGTTGATGAAATTCACCCATGCCATGCGCGGATCCGCACTCCAGACGCCGACGACCGACAGGAACAGCATCAGCGCCAGCAGGAGGGTCGCGTAGCGGGCAGCCGGCTGCAGGGGCTGCGGCCGCCAGCAGCGCCACACCAGCACGATGCCCGCCAGCAGCGCCAGCGTGGCGACGATGCGATGCGCGAGCCGCGCCCCCACCCAGGGCGCGTGCGGGATACCGGCCAGGACGCTGCCATAGCAGGCGGGCCAGTCGGCACAACCGAGGCCGGCACCCGAGAGGCGCAGGTAGGCGCTGACCATCACCACCAGAACGGACAGCGCGCAGGTGAAGACCGCAAGGGCGCGGATGCGCCGGGTGCGCAGGTGCAGCGAAGTATCGGATGCGAACCCCATCCGGGTCAGGAGGACCGCAATTGGGCCGGCACCCGGAGTTCGTGGTTGAGCCAGAGGAGGACCGCCATCAGCACCATCGACCCTCCCTGATGCGCCGCGCCCAGTGCAACCGGGACGGCATGCAGCACCGTCAGGATGCCGAGCGTGATCTGCCCGGCCAGCACTGCCAGCATCAGGGTGGCAACCCGTTGCGCCCGCAGGCGGTCGGGAAACTGGCGCAGCCTGATCCAGAACCAGGGTGCGAGGAAGGCCAGCAGCCAGGCGCCGAGCCTGTGATCGAACTGCACCGTGGCCATGTTGTTGAAGAAGTTCAGGTACCAGGGCTCGATCATGAAGATTTCCGGCGGCACGAAATGGCCGTTCATCAGCGGGAAGGTGTTGTAGGCCTTGCCCGCCCGGATGCCGGCGACGAAGCCGCCGGTGACGACCATGTAGCAGGCCAGCACGAACAGCCAGAAGCCGAGGCGCTGCAACCGGCGGTAGCCCTCATGGGCGAAATAATGCGAGCGCTCCTCGATCAGTCCCAGCGCCACCCACATCATGGCGATGAAAATGATGAAGGCGAGCGACAGGTGTGCAGTGAGACGGTACTGGCTGACGCGCGGATCGTCCACCAGCCCGCTCTTGACCATGTACCACCCCATGGCGCCCTGCAGCCCGCCCAGGAAGAAGATGCCTACCAGCTTCGGCACCAGCTTGCGATCGATCTTGCGCCGCAGCAAGAAATAGAGGAAGGGCACAAAGAAAACCAGGCCAATGGTCCGGCCGAGCACGCGATGGAAATATTCCCACCAGAAAATGCCCTTGAATTCATCGAGGGACATGCTGTGGTTGACCTGCTGGTATTCCGGGGTCTGCTTATATTTTTCAAAGACTTCGAGCCAGTCGGCCTGGGTCAGGGGCGGCAGGGTTCCCACCAGCGGCTGCCACTCGACGATGGACAGTCCGGAGTGCGTCAGGCGCGTCACGCCACCGACGACCAGGGTGGCAAAAACCATGGCGGAGCAAAGAAAAAGCCAGATCGCGATCTGGCGGCGCGCAGCGGGATTCATTTTTCTGGAAACCGGTGTTTTTCTGCGATTTTACGGCTTGAAATTTGAATCGAAATTATATGCGACAACGTGCCGCACTGCCGCATGCAAGTGATTGCGTATTTGGGCGTTTCTTAACCTAGATCAAACTATTCATATGACCTCCGGCGTAGCTTATCGCCCGTTAAATCCCCGTAGTTTGTCTTTTAGAAAACTTGTCGAAAAACCGCCGTCCGCGGCGCAAAAAAAGGAGGCTTAAATGGCTGATCAAGAAGAACGCGTACCCGTCATGCAGCAGGTACTGGACAATCCGTTCCTGCTGCTGTTTCTGGGTATCACCATCCCCACCGTGCTCTACATCCTGTGGGGCGTGATGGAAATCGCCAACATTCCGGTCGCCAGCTGACCGGCAGCCTTTCATTTTCAGGGAGAAATTGATGAGCGCAATCCTGCCGCCCGCAGACCGGATCTGGTGGAAGCACCCGATCGACAAGCTGGAATACACCTGGATCGCCATCGCGCTGATCTGGTCGCTGACCATGTTCGTGATGATGATCTGGTGGCATATCTACGGCAACCAGAACCTGGCCAACGAAACCTACAAGACGACCAAGGAGATGTACGCCGCCAAGACGCAAGCCGTGGTCGACAAATACACGGTGCGCACCGAGACCGACAAGCAGATTCCCGTCGTCAAGCCGCCTGCCGGCTCCGACATCTACCTGATCGGCCGTCTCTGGGACTGGTGGCCGATCTACGAGCTTGAGAAGGACAAGACCTACAAGCTCCACCTCTCGGCGATGGACTACATGCACGGCTTCTCGCTGCAGCCGCAGAACATCAACATCCAGGTGCATCCGAACTACGACCACGTGATCAAGATCACGCCGAACCAGGCCGGCACCTACTCCATCGTCTGCAACGAATACTGCGGCATCGGCCATCACACGATGGTCGGCCGCATCTACGTGAAATAAGGGGGCGCGTAAATGGCTACGACTTACCGCATCTGCCCGCGTTCCGGGCTGCAATTCGACACCGAGGCCGAGAAGCTGATGCGCTTCCACGCCGTCGCCGGCGTGCTCTCGCTGCTCGTCGGCGGCATCATGGCGCTGGGCGTCATCCTGACGCGCTGGCCGGCCGTCCATCTGCTGTCCGCCGACACCTTCTACATGGTGCTCACCGCGCACGGCATCGACATGCTGATCTTCTGGATCATCTTCTTCGAGATGGCCGTGCTGATCTTCGCCTCGTCGACGCTGCTGCATTGCCGATTGGCGACGCCGAAGCTGGCCTGGGCCGCATCCATCCTGATGGCCATCGGCGCGATCATGACCAACGTCGCCATCTTCCAGGGCGAGTCGAGCGTGATGTTCACCTCCTACGTGCCGATGCAGGCCAAGTGGCATTTCTATCTCGGCCTGATCCTCTTCGCCGTGGGCGCGCTGATCATCTGCTTCATCTTCCTCGGCACCCTGGTGATCGCCAAGGCGGAGAAGACCTATGAAGGCTCGATCCCGCTGGTGACCTTCGGCGCGCTGACCGCCTGCATCATCGCCATCTTCACCATCGCCGGCGGCGCCATCATCCTGATCCCGACGCTGCTCTGGTCGCTCGGCTACATCCGCGAGATCGACTCCCTGATGTACCGCGTCGTCTGGTGGGCCATGGGCCACAGCTCGCAGCAGATCAACGTCTCCGCGCACGTGGCGATCTGGTACGCCATCGCCGCCATCGTCTTCGGCGCCAAGCCGATGAGCGAGAAGGTGAGCCGCTCGGCCTACTTCCTCTACATCCTGTTCCTGCAGCTGGCCTGCGCGCACCACCTGCTGTCCGACCCGGGAATGGGCTCCGAGTGGAAAGTGGTCAACACCTCGTACTTCATGTACTTCGCGGTGCTGGCCTCCATGATCCACGGCATGACGGTGCCGGGCGCCATCGAGCAGGCGCAGCGCCTGAAGGGCTACAACAAGGGCCTCTTCGAGTGGCTGAGGAAGGCGCCCTGGGGCAACCCGGCCTTCTCCTCGATGTTCCTCTCGCTGATCGGCTTCGGCTTCCTCGGCGGCATCTCCGGCGTCATGATGGGTGCGGAACAGCTGAACATGCTGATCCACAACACCATCTACGTGCCGGGCCACTTCCACGCGACGGTCGTCATCGGCACCACGCTGGCGTTCATGGGCCTGACCTACTTCCTGGTCCCCGTGCTGTTCAAGCGTGAAGTCCTGTTCCCCGGCTTCGCCAAGATCCAGCCCTATCTCTTCGGCCTCGCGATGTACGTCGTGGCGCTGGTGATGATGGGCGCCGGTACCCTGGGCGTCTCCCGCCGTCACTGGGACATGGCCTTTGCCGGCGCGCCGATGGCCTACGAGTGGCCGGGTGCCGCCTACCTGATGATGGGCCTGACGGGCATCTTCAGCTGCATCGCCATCGTCGGCGGCGCGGGCTGGATCCTGCAGATCGTCCTGTCCATCCTCTTCGGCAAGAAGCTGGAGGAAGGCGAGACGCGCAGCACGCCGATTCCGCTGACCCTGCCGGCCCCGACCCCCGGCGGCGCGGCGCATCCGCCCGCCACCCCGGGCACGCTGGTGCTGGCCCTGATCTTCCTCACGGCCTTCATCCTGTACTACTTCGTGAACTGGAAGTACCTGTCCTCCCTGTGGGGTCTGGCGTAATACCGATGGTTCCGGCCGCAAGGCCGGAACGATCCGAAAAAGGGCCGCGCAAGCGGCCCTTTTTTTGTTCCGGCTTTCGGCGCGCGTCGTATTTGATCTGCACGCTTGACGCTCGGTCGGACGACGGAGATCATGCGGGCCATGCAAACTTTTCGAACCACGCGGAGACTCTGCTCCGCCCTGCTCCTGCTCTGCTCCGCGACGCTCTTCGCCGCCCAGCATGACGGCAAGGTCGCCTCGCGTCCGCTCGACCCGAAAGCGGCGCCCAACGTCCCGACGCTCGACGAGGAGAAGGCGCTCAAGCTGTCGCAATCCGTCGTCAACCAGCCCGTCGGCGACTTCACCCTGCTCGACCGCAGCGAGAAGCCGGTCCGTCTGGCGAATTACCGCGGCAAGCCGCTGCTGGTCAGCTTCATGTACACCGGCTGCTTCGATGTCTGCCCGACCACCACCAAGAACCTGCAGAAAGCCGTCACCAACACCGTCGCCGTGCTCGGCGCCGACCGCTTCAACGTCGTCAGCATCGGCTTCAACCAGCCCTTCGACTCGCCGTCCGCCATGAAGGCGTTCGCCGCGCAGAACGGCATCGTCTTCCCGAACTGGGAGTTCCTCAGCCCGGCACCCGCCATCGTCGACGACCTGACGAAAAGCTTCGGCTTCAGCTATGCGCCGACGCCGGCCGGCTTCGACCACATCGTCCAGGTGACGATCGTCGATGCCAATGGAAAAATCTATCGGCAAATCTACGGCGAGGCGCCCAGCGCCGACCTGCTGGTCGAGCCGCTCAAGCAGCTCGTCACCGGCGCGCCCGTGGCGCAGACCGGCGCCATTGCCGACATCCTCGACCGCGTGCGCATCCTCTGCTCGATCTACGACCCGAAAACCGGCCAGTATCGGGTCGACTACGCCCTTATCGTCGAGATCGCCGGCTTCCTCACCTTTTTCCTCTACATCAGCTGGTATATCTGGAAAGGCCTGCGCAGCAAGAAATCCGAGGGCGTTTGACTCCGGTCAAGTCGCCGAAAGCTTCAAATTAATATCATAAAACTCTAATAAACCCGTCCGCGGGCCCCCAACGTGAGCTTGTCCGCTTCCATCCGCCAGGGCGGCCTCGCCCTGATGCAGCGCATCGAAAGCCTCTTCGATGCCTTCTTCGGCGCCGCCGCCAATCCGTGGCGCCACCTGGGCGCGCTCGGCTTCTATTTCCTCTGGATCGCCCTCGCTACCGGCATCTACCTTTTCATCGTGCTCGACACCGGCATCGAGGAGATCCACACCTCGATCGAGTACTACACCCACGAGCAGTGGTGGCTGGGCGGCATCGTCCGCAGCCTGCACCGTTATGCCGCCGACGGCCTCGTGCTGGTGATGCTGCTGCACATCCTGCGCGAATTCCTCTACGGCCGCTTCTACGGCTTCCGCTGGTATTCCTGGATCACCGGCGTGCCGACGGTCTGGCTGGTCTACGCCTCCGGCATCGGCGGCTACTGGCTGGTGTGGGACCAGCTCGGCCTGTTCTCCGCCGTCGCCAGCGCCGAGTGGTTCGACTGGCTACCGATCTTCAGCACGCCGGCCACGCGCAACTTCCTGCCGGGCCTGCTCACCGACCGCTTCTTTTCGCTGCTGGTGTTCCTGCACATCGGCATCCCGCTGTCCCTGCTGCTCGCCCTGTGGGTGCACATCCAGCGCGTCTCGCAGTCCGACGTCTTTCCTGCGCGCGCCCTGTCGATTGGCACGCTGGCCATGCTGATCGTGCTGGCGCTGGTCAAGCCGACCGTCTCGCACGGCAAGGCCGACCTGTCCATGGCGTCCGCCACGCTCCACATCGACTGGTACTACCTGTTCATCCATCCGCTGATGTACGCCACCTCGCCGGCGGGTCTGTGGGCCATCGCCGGCCTGCTCACCCTGCTGCTGCTCGCCCTGCCGCTGCTGCCGCACCCGAAGCAGGCGCCGGTCGCCGTCGTCAATCCGCCCAACTGCAACGGCTGCCGCCGCTGCTTCGTCGATTGCCCCTACGGCGCCGTCGCCATGCTGCCGCACCCGGACAAGCCCGGCCACGAGCTGGCGCGGGTCATTCCGGATCTGTGCGCCTCCTGCGGCATCTGCGCCGGCGCCTGTCCCTCCTCGACGCCCTTCCGCAGCGTGGAATCTCTCGTCACCGGCATCGACATGCCGCAGCAGCCGATCGGCGCCTTGCGCGAGGAGATGGAGCGCAAGATCGCCGCCCTCAGCGGCCCGGTGAAGATTGCCGTCTTCGGCTGCGAGTGCGCCGCCCAGGCCTCCCGTCTCGAAAATGCCGACACGGCCGTCCTGAACCTGATGTGCACCGGCCTGCTGCCGCCCAGCTTCGTCGAATACGCCCTGCGCGGCGGCGCCGACGGCGTGCTCGTCACCGGCTGCCGCGAAGGCAGCTGCGCCTACCGCTTCGGCACGCAATGGACGGAGGAGCGCCTCGCCGGCCGTCGCGAGCCGCACCTGCGCCCAACGGTGCCGTCCGAACGCCTGCGCCTCGCCTGGGCCGACGGCCACGAAATGAGCCACCTCAAGGCGGCGCTCGACGATTTCCGCAAACATTTGCAGACTTTAAGCGCGGACGAAAAACGCCCGCGCGCTTATACTCCCCGGAGGATCGCCCAACATGGTTAGCAAATCGCCCACCAACCCGCTGGTTCTCGCCGGCCAGGCCCTGTTCTATGGCCTGTTCGCCGTGATCATCGGCTACTTCTCCACTTCGCCCGACTTCACCCACATCGAGCCGGGCCGGTCCCTCATCAAGCTCTCCTTCAGCACCCAGGGCGAGCCGGTCGGCGAATGCCGCGAGCGCACGCCGGAGGAACTCGCCAAGCTGGCGCCGAACATGCGTACGGCCAGGATCTGCCCGCGCGAGCGTTCCCCGATCAAGGTCAACATCGCCCTGAACGGCGAGCCCTTGTTCGAAGGCGTGGCACAGCCCTCCGGCCTGTCCAAGGATGGCGCCTCGACCATTTACAAGCGCTTCGAGGTGCCGGCCGGCGAGCACCTGATCTCGGTGAAGATGAACGACAACGTGCGCATCCCGGACTTCAACCACGTGCGCGAGGAAAAAATGACGTTGAAGCCGGCGCAGATCCTCGTCATCGACCTGCGCAAGGACCGCGGCGGCATCTTCTTTGAATGAGCCTGGCCGCACTCGCCCAACCCGCTTCCGCCACCACCGATTTCAGCCTGCCTGAGGCCGACGCGCGACTGGCCGGCGTCGCGCGCGGCTGGCTCTGGCTCGGCCTGCTCGCCCTGATCGGCTCGGGCGTCCTCTCAATCGTCCTCGTCCTCTCGCGCGCGCCGCAGTTCCAGAATCTCCTGCCGGCCGGCGACTTCTTCCGCGTCACCCTGGTGGTGCACGTCGATCTCTCGGTGCTGGTGTGGTTCGTCTCCCTCGGCGGCATCCTGTGGACCCTCTCGGGCGGCACGCGCGCCCTCGGCCTCAACCGCGCCGCCCTCGCCGTCGCCGGACTCGGCACGCTGCTCATGACGCTTTCGCCCTTCGTCGGCCGCGGTGGCCCGGTGATGGCCAACTACATTCCCGTGCTGGAAGACCCGGTGTTCCTCTGGGGCCTGGTGATCTTCGGTGCCGGTTCGGTGCTGCTGGTGGCGCGCAGCCTGCTCGCCGCGCCGCGCTGGTCGGCGCCGGAGAACGGCGGCGAGGCGCTGCAGGCGGGCCTCACGCTCGGCCTCGTCCCGGCCATCGTCGCCATCGTCGCCTTCGCCTGGTCCTGGCTGACCATGCCGGGCGGGCTCGACGGCAAGGCCTATTACGAGATCCTCTTCTGGGGCGGCGGCCACGCCCTGCAGTTCATCTGGACGCTGTTCATGCTGGTCGCCTGGCTGTGGCTGGCGAGCGCCTGCGGCGCGCGCGTGCCGATGAGCCCGCGCGTCGCCGTGCTCTGCTTTGCGCTCGCCACGGTGTGCGCGCTGGCGATTCCCGTCGCCTACCTGCTGTGGCCGGCGCACGCCGTCGAGCACCGCAACCTGCTCACCTTCGCCATGGGCCTGGGCGGCGGCCTGCCGATCCTGCCGGTGGCGCTGGCCGTGCTGCTGGCGGTGCGGCCCGGCCAGCCCATCGCCGACGACGCCCGCCCGCTGCGCGCGGCGCTGTATTCCTCGATCGCCCTGTTCTGCTTCGGCGGCCTCATCGGCTTCACCATCGCCGGCAGCAACGTCAAGATCCCGGCGCACTACCACGGCTGCATCGTCGGCGTGACGCTGGCGCTGATGGGCCTCGTCTATCACCTGCTGCCGCGCCTCGGCTACGGCATGCCTTCGCGCAAGTGGGCAACCTTCTCCTCCTACTGCTATGCCGTCGGCCAGGCCATGCACATCGGCGGCCTGATGTGGTCGGGCGGCTACGGCGTGCAGCGCAAGGTGGCCGGCGCCGAGCAGGCGCTGAGAAGCACCAGCGAGATCGTCGCCATGGGCATCATGGGCATGGGCGGCCTCGTCGCCATCATCGGCGGTCTGGTCTTCGTCGTCGTCGTGCTGATGGCGATCCGCCGCGCCAGGCATTGAGCGCCATGGCCGATCCGCGCGACATCGCCGAAGCCGTGCGCCGCGCCTGCGTCGACGCCGCGCTCGAAGCCTACGAGGATGCGCAGATCCGCGGCCTGTGCCGCGAGGGCGCGTGGGAAGTCGCCATCGAGGCGGTGCGCACGCTCGACGTCGCGGCGGTGATTGCCGCCGCCGAGAAAAAGGACTAGCGCTTCGCCGCCACCGGCAGCGCCTGCGCGACGAAGGCGGCAAGCCCGACCAGCGCCAGCCAGGCGCCCGGCGCCCAGCCGAACGCCACCAGCCAGCCGGCCACCACAAAAGTCAGTCCCCGCAGCACGGCGAAGCGGCCCAGCCGCACGCGCGCGGCGCGATGCCAGTCCGTCTGCACACCGGGCCTCAGCCAGATCGGCAGCAGCTGGCTGACGGCGCCCGTCACCAGCGGCAGCAGGAACGCCAGGAAGAAGCCGAAGACGGCATCGCCGCCGTCGAGCCGGCGCTGCGCATGCAGCGCGCCGAAGGAGAGCAATACCAGCAGGCCGGCCAGCGCCAGCGCGAGGGACGGCGCGGCGCCGTGGACGCGCAGCATCTCGGCGTGGAAGCGCGCCACCCAAGCCGTGCCGAGCAGCGCCACCGGCACGAACAGCAGCAGCGCGCCGAGATAGGCGGCGGGCTGCCACCACGCCGCGCCGGCCGCGATCAGCAGCACGCCGGTCAGCGCCGGCGCCAGCATGCGGCGCAGCCAGCCGGCCGCGTCCGGATCGGGCCGGCCCGCTGCGGTCGGCAGCAGCACGGCCAGCGTGCCGAGCGCAGTGAGGCCGATGAAGCCGAGCGTGTTGAGGTGGAGATGGAACAGGCGCAATGCAGCGCGCTGCGCGGGCAGCGCCGGCATCGCCAGCACCGCCGCCAGGGCCAGCGCGAGGCACAGCACCGCTGCGAGATACCAGTGCAGTCCGGCATGCGGCGCGCCCAGCGCGGCGCGTCCGCGGCGCACGATCCAGGCGGCCATGGCGAGCGCGGCGAGAAACGCCAACCCGGCGCCGGCATGCACGAGCGGATTGAACCAAGCCGGCTGGACGAAGGCGAGCGCCGCCAGGACGCCGGCGGCGAGCAACGCCAGCGGCAGCCGCCGCATCGCCGCTGCCGGCGTGCCGCTGCGCGTAAGCACCGGCACGAAATGCATCATGGCGCCGAAGATCAGCGGCAGGATGCCCGCCGCGAAGGCGACATGCGCGGCGGCGGCAGGACTGGCGCCGCCGGTGAGGATCAGCGCCAGCGCCGTCGCGAAGGCGACGACCGCCGCGGCGACGAGAAACGGCAGCACGGGGCGCCGCCCCGCTCAGGCCTGCTTCTTGATGAAATCGATGACGATGGCGCCCGGCTCGCGCTGCACGTACTGGATGTCGACTTTCTCGCCGTAGCGCGCGCGCAGCTGGTCGAGCAGCGGCAGCGGATCGTGGTCGTTGCAGAAGCGCATGGTCTCGCCGGCGAACAGCGCGTCGAGCGCGCCGAAGATGGCGGCGTGGCGGAAGCGCTTGGCGATGCCGCGCGCGTCGAAGGGATAGAGCTGGTCGGCTTGCAGATGAAGGTGCGGATGGTTCATGTCTATTCTCCTGTTGGGGTTATTCGCCATCGATGAGTCAGGCGGCGAAATTGTCCTTGCCGCATACTTCAGTGGCCTTGATGCAAATCATGGAAGGTAAATTATTAAACCCTTATATTCCCGCACATTCTTTAAGGTTATCGCCGCCCCACCCCCGGAAGACAGCAATGCTCAAACTCATACAAAGAACGCTGCAATGGTTCTTCATGCGCGTCGAAGGCGTCTTCAACATCGCCTTCGGCGACAAGCTGAACCCGCTCTACCACCTCGGCACCATCACCTTCTGGCAGTTCTGGCTGGTGTGCATCAGCGGCCTCTACCTCTTCGTGTTCACCGACACCGGCGTCAATGACGCCTACCAGTCGGTGCAGGAGCTCACGCACGACCAGTGGTGGGCCGGCGGCATCATGCGCAGCGTGCACCGCTACGCCACCGACGGCATGATCCTCACCATGCTGCTGCACATGGTGCGCCACTTCGCCTTCGACAAGTACCGCGGCTTCCGCTGGTTCTCCTGGATCACCGGCGTCGTCCTCATCTGGCTGATGTACATCACCGGCATCAACGGCTTCATGCTGGTGTGGGACCAGCTGGCGCAGTTCGTCACCGTCGCCACCGCCGAGATGCTCGACTGGTTCCCGATGTTCAAGGGCGTGGTGATCCGCAACTTCATCTTCGAGGGCCACGTCAACGACCGCCTGTTCACCCTGATCGCCTTCATCCACCTCGGCGCCCCGCTGCTGGTGCTGATGCTGATGTGGATCCACGTGCAGCGCGTGCCGCGCGCCCACATCAACCCGCCGAATGCGATCGCCATCTGGGTCACGCTCACTTTCGTCGTGCTCTCGCTGGTCAAGCCGGTGGTGAGCCAGGGGCCGGCCAACCTGTCCGTCGAGGTCGGCCAGATCGACTTCGACTGGTTCCTGCTGGCGATCTACCCGCTCATCTACGACTGGCCGCTGGAATACCTGTGGGGCATGCTGTTCGGCGTCACCGGCCTGCTCTACCTCACGCCGTGGCTGCCCCCGAAGCGGCGCGGCAGCGCCAAGGCCGAGCTGGACATCAGCGTGCATCCCGACAACAAGACGGTGAAGGCCCGCTTCGGCGAGACCATCCTCGACGCCGGCCTGCGCGGCGAGATCAACCTGCCCTACGAATGCCGCAACGGCGGCTGCGGCATGTGCAAGTGCTCCGTCCTGCAGGGCGAGGTCGATCCCGGCATCTACCAGCCCAGCGTGCTCAGCCCGGCCGAGCGCGCCATGGGCAAGGTGCTGATGTGCTGCGCCAGTCCGCTCACCGACATCGAGATCGAGTACGAGCCGCAGTTCGCCCTGGCACGCGCCCCGGTGAAGGAATACGTCGGCACGGTGGACAAAATGGAGAAGCTGACCCACGACGTCATGGGCGTGACGATCAAGCTGCCCGAAGGCCAGCACATCGCCTTCGCCGCCGGCCAGTACATCAACATCATCCTCGAGGACGGCGAGCGCCGCGCCTTCTCCTTCGCCAGCGCGCCGCACAACGCCCGGAACATCGAGCTGCAGATCCGCCTGGTGCCGGGCGGGCGCTTCACCACCCACGTCTTCGAGAAGATGAAGGTGGGCGACCCGATCCGCTTCGAGGGCCCGCTCGGCGACTTCGTGCTGCGCGAGTCCACCCGGCCGATCATCTTCGTCGCCGGCGCCACCGGCTTCGCCCCGGTGAAGAGCATGGTCGAGGACGCCTTCCACCGCGGCCTGAAGCGGCCGATCCGCCTCTACTGGGGCGTCAAGCAGCGCCGCGACATGTACCTCGCCGACCTGCCCGAACAGTGGCAGCGCGAGCACGAGAACTTCAAGTTCATCCCGGTGCTCTCCGAGCCGGGCCCGGACGACGCCTGGACCGGCCAGACCGGGCTGGTGCATGAAGCCATCCTGCGCGACTTCCCCAGCCTCGCCGGCAACGAGATCTACGCCTGCGGCTCGGTGAAGATGGTCGAGGCGATCTTCCCGAAGCTGAAGGACCAGGGCGCCGAGGAAGGCATGTGCTTCTCTGACGCCTTCACCATCTCGGCACGCTCGATGGCCCTGCAGGTGCCGGCGGAAGAGCCGAAGGCCTGAGACATCGGCGCTGCAATGAAAAACGGCCTCGCAAGAGGCCGTTTTCTTTTGGCGCGCCGGGCTTCACTCCGGCAGCGCGACCTTGCCGTCCCTGCTGTACTGGTAATCGCGGAAGATGTGCTCGGCGCTGAGCAGCTGGTAGCTGCCGTCCTCCAGCTTGCGCGAGGTGTCCTTCAGCCGGTAGGTGTAATGGCCGCAGGTCCAGCAGTCGAAGTTGCGCATGTGGGTGCACAGGCAGGTCTTGTCCCACACCTCGATCTTCTTGGCCCCGGGATGCAAAGCCACCTCGCGGTAGTAGGCGTCGATGTAGGCGCAGTGGCCGCTCGAATCGAGCAGGTAGCCGTAGGCCTCGCAGTTCGGCCGGATGCCCGAGCCGATGGCCGGGCTGCTCTTCAGCATGCGCATCGGATAGCCGGTCGGCGAGATGCCGTTGACCTCGATGTCCTCCTCGCCGGCCTTGAAGTACTCCTGCTGCACCTTCGCCGGCAGGCCGCATTCCTTGGCCACCGTGAAGCGCGTCGCCACCTGCACCGCGGCCGAGCCGGTGTCCAGGTAGGACACCGCATCCGTGCCGGTGAAGATGCCGCCGGCCGGGATCACCGGGATGTCGAGCTTCTCCTGGCGCAGCCAGTCGAGGATTTCCGTCGTGATGACGCGCAGGTCGTACTTCATCCAGTCGTCGAGTCCGAAGCCGAGGTGGCCGCCGGCGAGCGGCCCTTCCACCACCACGTAGTCGGGCAGGCGGCCGGTGCGCGCGCTCTTGCGCAGGAACAACTGCAGGGCGCGCAGCGAGGAGACGATGATGCCGAGCTGGACGTCCTTGAAGCGCGGATGGTCCTCGATCAGACCGAAGGAGCCCAGGTGCAGGCCGGCGGCGAGCGTGATGCCGTCGATGCCGGCGTCCATGGCCGCCGTGAGACGCACGCGCAGCGTCTCCTTCGGCGCGTTCATGGTGAGCTTCTCCATGCAGTTGATGAAGATCAGCCCGTCGCCGCGCTTGGCCTCCATCGTGCTCTGCACGTGCAGCCGGGTCGCCTCGGCGACGTCGGCGAGGTCGAACTTCACCTCGGACTTGTCGACGTTGGCGACGTTGTGCTTGTAGCGCTTCTGCTTGACGCTGACGAACTTGGTGTCGTAGCGGCGATCGGAGACCGTCTTGATCATCGCATCCGAGATGTGGCCGACGCCGCCCAGGCGGGCCGCCTCCAGCGCCAGTTCCGCCGTGGAGATGTCCACGCCCATGCCGCCGATCATGATCGGCACCAGTTCCCGTCCGCCGAGCCGCAGGCGGAAATCATCCACGCATTTCATTGAAGCCTCTGGAATACGGCCGGGGGGCCCCCGGGCGGAAAAGGCGACATTTTACGCCATGGCCGGGCACTTACACTCGGAAAACGCGGAATTTCACTGCTAACTAAAGGGATATGCGGCCGCCGTCATGCCCGCGGAAGCGGGAATCCATGAGGCCCGGTGCGCACGAACGCCGCAATATCCCCGGCGACCTCGCGGGAATTCATGATGAAGGTATGCAGGGACGGCACCGTCCGCAGCGGTATGCCCGGCAACCGGGTCTCCTCAAGTCCCAGCACGCCATCGTTCGGCGCGTCGCCGAAGAGCGCCAAACGGCCGCGCGGGCCGCCCGTGCCGGCATAGATGCGTCGGCACCGCCGGCACCGACAAGGCCGCCATGAAGTCCGGGCACGCCAGCTTCTGCCCCATCTCGCCCGTGAATAGCCTGTACAGGCGCCGGGGCGCGAATTTCCGCGCTGCCAGGCTGGCGCGCGTCGGCGGCGCCAGCAGGAAGCAGCCGAGCGGCGGCCGGGCCAGCCGCGGCAGGGCGGCGCGGATCAGGACGGTGCCGAGCGAATGGCCGACGAGGACAAAGTCAGTCCCTGCAGCGCGGCGATCGATAAAGGCCGCGAGCCGCCGGACGCAGCCCTCCCACCCCTCCAGCGCCGCCGAATACGCGAACAGGTCGGGACGCAGCCCCGCCGCCCGCAGGCGCGCCGCCAGCACCAGCATGGCCGCCGGCGTGCGGCCCATGCCGTGGACGAGGATGGCGCGCGAGTGGCGTTTTGTGGAGGCGTTCATAAATCGGCGGGGACGGGGTCTGCTACCTATGTCCACAGATTTTTTGTTACCTATCTCCCCGACCGGTCACGGTATAGCCCACACTTTCTTGGCCACCGCTACATACATTGCTGCTCTCTCAGCGATGTGACTCTTCCCAAAATCAGTAACTGCCGATAACCCTGCGCCTGGATTGTCCTGAACATACGTGGCAACGTTCGGGTTGCTTTCGTAGAGAGCCTCGCACAGTGTTTGTGTAAGGACGTTTTCCGTCGCGTATGCCACGAGCTTCTCGCGATAGGGCTTATCTTGAAGGGATCGATTTCGTGATCTTGGCAAGAGCGCGAGCGCACCGATTAGGTTGCGGTGCTCCGCATAGTCCTTCGCGTCGGCGAAGCCATGTGCAGCTGGAAGAGCGGCAGGATCGAAAGCATCCTTTAGAAGGTGCTCAATATCGAAGGTCTTGCGGCCGCGGTCCCGTTGCCAGTATGTAGAAAATCCGACGCGGTTCGTTAGCGCAAATGCGTCTTCCAGATTGGCAGCGATTCGAGACAGCACATACAGGAGATCGGACTTGTCCGCTTTCGCATATGTCAGCTTGGATAGTTCTGGGATGATCGGCTCGTACTTCGGCCATTCCGTCCGGATGTACGTCAATAGTTCTGCTGAGGACTTGTTTCGTATTTCCTTCGCAAGTGCGAAGGAGATGTCTTTCAAATTATCGTAGTTATTCTCCTTGCCCTCGATCGTTCGGGTGGTGAGCATGAGGTCCAGGAAGCGAGATGCCAAGGCAATCTTCTTCTGCCAATCGGTTGTCGTGTCTGCGACAGTTGCTACCGACAAGAGAATCATTGGCTGAAAGCTAAACTTTCTGACCGAGTTGTAATAGACGCTCTCAAACCCAGGCTTCAGTTCTGCCTCGGCCTCCTTGATGAAGGTATAGATCTCTGCATATCGTGGAATGTCATCACGTGAAAATCGAACATAGTCGTCTGCGTTTTGAATAGAAAGTTTCGCCGTATTGTCGTCAAACCACCTGTGGTACGCCTCGCCGATGATATCGAAGTCGCCGGCAGGATCACCCTTGGCTTTGCCACGCATTGTTGTCGCCCACTTCGCGCGGAACAGATTCCGGAAGAAGAGCGAGTCTTCTTCGTTACCAAGCGCACGAAGTTTGTTGATTGTTTGCACCCAGCTCGCATGGCAAGACTGGCTATCTGCCGCATTTGGAATTTTCGAAAGGATTTGCCCCTTCAAGAGATCTATCGGTCCCAGGCGCAGTCCTCTGTCGTTCATCGTGACAAAAACTCGATGTGCTTCGGATTCACTATTCACCGAAATGTCAATAAGCAGCACTCGCTCCACCACATAGTCAATAAAGTAGGCGATGACTGCTTTTACGCTTGTGTTCAGAAGCGTGTCGGTTGTACGCAAGGCTTCCAAAAGACGCCGATCGCCGTCGTCAAGATCAGCCACGTCCTCAGCGTCGTCCATTGCTTGCGCAACTGTCTTGGTGGTATCCAAGTAGCGATCGAAGATCGCCTTGCGGGAGTTCGAAAATTCAATCGCGTAGTCCATCGCGCCGAAGCTCACGCTTCCGAGGTAGGTCGAAAGGTCAAGCGCATTTGCAATGGCATGATCTTTTCGGTAGCGCTCTAGATATGCCAACAAGAGAAAGGCCGAAGTGAGGCGCTGCTGGCCGTCGATGAGAGGTTTCTTTCCGCCCTGCTCGGCGGACGTGATAATTGATCCCAAAAAGTAGGGCGCGTAGTCAGCCACTTCCTTTCGTCCATGCGCGGGATCGTAGTTCAGAAGAAACGCCGCCTGAATGTCTTCCAGCAGCTCGGCAAAGTGCCGCGATTCCCATTTGTACTCCCGTTGAAAGTAAGGAAGGGAGTAATGGCTCTGAAAGCAGGTCTTGAGGCTCTGAGTAGAAGGATTGACATAAGCCATGGCAGATTTCTTCTTCGGTTGAAAGTTAGCAGAGCGAATTTATCGAGGCCCAATAAGAAGTAGCCGTCATTAAAAGGTTGCCATTAGCGGATACAAGCATCCATATCTGGATACAGGTGCCTATTTATGACAACCGCCGGGTATCCATATCCTGACACTGTGACCCCTCGTGTTTTCCCGCAGCCAATATACCACTAGAATAATCACGAGGCGCCCGCCGCCCTCTCCCCGGCCCTCTCCCGCCCGGGCGGGTGAGAGGGAAATTCTTCCCACCTCTATTCATTAGGCATAGGCTATACTCGCCTCTGGCCCGGACAAAGCCAGAGTCAATCGGCGCCACAGCCACACCGCACGAGAACATGAACGCACCCGAACCGGCAACGATGGAGACGGCGGCCGCGCCCGCCGAGTTGGCCCTGCGCTTTCACGGCCGGGCGGGCGAGTATTTCCGCATCTGGGTGGTGAATTTGTTCCTGACGCTGGCGACGCTGGGCATCTTCTCGGCGTGGGCGAAGGTGCGCAAGAAGCGCTACTTCTACTCGCACACGACGCTCGACGGCACGCCCTTCCAGTACCTCGGCCAGCCGATCCCCATCCTCAAGGGCCGCGTCGTCGCCGCCGTGCTGTTCGTCTTTTATTACTTCACCAGCCACTTCTTCACCGCGCTGCTGCCCTACGTGCTGGTCGCCGGCGCGCTGCTGGCGCCGTGGGTGGTGGCCGGTTCGGCGGCCTTCAACGCGCGCTACTCGGCTTTTCGCAACATGACCTTCCGCTTCGACGGCAGCTATCGCGAGGCCTTCCAGGCGGTCACCTTCAGCGGCCTGCTGGTGGCGGCGGCGGTGGGGCTGGGCTACGCCACGCACAGCAACAACCCCATGCTGGCCGGCGCCATGTTCGGCATCTTCGGCCTGATCTTCCCCTGGTGGCAGCGGCGCACCAAGGCCTTCATCGTCGGCAACATGAGCTTCGGCGACCACCGCGGCGACTTCTCGGCGAAGGGCGGGCAGTTCTTCCGCATCTACTTCGTTGCCGGCCTGGTGCTGTCCGGGGTCGGCATGCTGACGGCGCTGTTCGGCGGCATCCTCACGGCGGCCTTCAAGAATCCGATGCTGTCGATGGTCGCCTTCCTGCTGCCGATCTACCTCGGCTACGTGCTGGCCTTCGCCTATGCCCAGGCCAAGGTCGGCAACCTGGTGTGGAACAGCACGCGGCTCGGCCCGCTGCGCTTCGAATCCACGCTGAGCGGGCGCGGGCTGGCGAAGCTGTACGTGGTGAATGCGCTGGCGATCATCGCCTCGGCCGGGCTGCTCATTCCCTGGGCGGTGATGCGCACGCTGGCCTACCGCGTCAGCTGCCTGAAGGTGCTGCCGGAGGGCGACCTGAGGGAATTCGAGGGCGCCGCCGGCGGCGCCGTGCGCGCCACCGGCGCCGAAGTCGGCGAGTTCTTCGATCTGGACCTGTCGCTATGACGCAAACGCTGACGGTGACGTATTTCGACGGCCGCCATCCGCTCGGCGCGCCGGCGACGCTGCTGTGGGGCGGGCGCGAGGCGACGCTGGTCAACGCCAGCGTGATGGAACGCTATGCGCTGAAGGCCCTGCGCGTCTCGCCGCGCGTGGGCACGGCCGACCGCTTCATCGCCCTGCCCGACGGCGGCCAACTGCAGTGCGCCGACGGTCCGCTGCTCGACGCCCTGCCGCAGGAGAGCCGCTCGGAAGGCGCGGTGGCCTGGCTGGAGCGCAAGTGGGGCGTGGCGCTGGTCGCGCTGGTGGCGCTGATCGGCGGCCTCGCCGCGCTCTACGCCTACGGCCTGCCGGTGCTGGCGGACAGCGTGGCGGAGCGGGTGCCGATCGACTATGAAGTGCGCCTCGGCAACCACGCCCTGCAATGGCTGGATGACAACAAGCTCATGCAGCCGAGCAAGCTCGAGGCCAAGAAGCAGGCGGTCCTGCGCGAAGGCTTCGACCGCCTGCGCCACGGCCTGCCACAGGCGCAGCACATGCAACTGGCCTTCCGCGCCGCGCCCGGCATCGGCCCGAACGCCCTCGCCCTGCCCGGCGGCACCATCGTCCTCACCGACGAGCTGGTGGCGCTGTCGCAGACGCCGGACGAGGTGCTGGCGGTGCTGGCGCACGAGATCGGCCACGTCGAGCGGCGCCATGCCCTGCGCCAGCTGCTGCAGGGCTCGGCCACGGCCGCCATCGCCGCCACGCTGGCTGGCGACGCGGCCACCATGAGCACGGCGGTGGCCGGCTTCCCGGTGCTGCTGGCGCAGACCAAGTATTCGCGGGATTTCGAGACGGAGGCCGACGATTACGGCTTCCGGCTGATGAAGGCGAAGGGCATCTCGCCGAACGCCTTCGCCGACATCATGGGGCGGATGTCATCCGCCGGCGCCAGCTGCGGCGAGGGGGAATCGGAAGCGGAGCCGTCCTCGGGCTTCCTGTCCACCCACCCGGTGACGGAAGAGCGCATCGCCAGGGCGCGGGCGGCGGCGCGGTAGCGCAGCCCCCTCACCCCGGCCCTCTCCCCCACGTAGGGGAGAGAGGGATTTAGTGGCTGGTGCCTTCGGAACGGGTGATCTTGTTCCAGACGTTGTACTTGCCGACCGGGCGCTTCGCCGGGATGCGCTTGACTTCCTGCAGCGTGGCGGCGTCGAAGACGATGAGGGCGCCGTCGTTCTCCCACAGGCTGGCGAGGGCGTACTTGCCGTCCTTGGTGAACTCGATGTGCGCCAGTGTCTTGCCCGGCACGGGCTTCAGTTGCGCGGCGACTTCCAGCGTCTGCTTGTCGATCACCGTCAGGGTGTCCTTGTGCTCGCGGCTCATCATGGAGTCCACCCAGGCGTAGCGCGAGTTCTCGTGGCTGCGCATGAAGAAGCCGGGGCCGGGCGTCTTGATCTGCTTGATCGTCTTCCAGGTCTTCATGTCGATGATGCTGACCACGCCTTCCTTGAGATTGGGCGTGGCCATGACGCGGCGGCCCTGCCAGTCCCAGGTGATGCCCGAGCCGAGGTGCGGCATGCCGGGCAGGTCGAGCGTGGCGATGCTGCGGCGCACGTCCAGGTGCACCACCTGGCCCTTGCCCGCCTCGCGGCTGGCGCCCATCACCTCGTTGTAGTCCTGGGTGAAGAAGAAGTCGTCGAGGTAGTCGTCGAGGATCGAGCGCCTCGGGTTGAGGAAGCCGGGGATGAAGGCGCCCTCGCGGTACTGGAAGTCGTGGATCATGCCGGCGGGAATCTCCGGCGCCTTCGGATCGTAGCTGATCTCCCAGGCCTCCTTGACGTCCTTCAGCGCCGCGACGAAGCTCCGGCGCGGCTCGGCGGTGTACACGGCGGAGACGCGCGAGCTCTGCTTGCCGTCCTTGTCGCGCACGGCGTGGATCTTCAGCGGGTTGAGGTCGGCATCGAGGATGACCAGGCTGTGCGGCAGGTAGTTGGCCACGGCGACGTACTTGCCGTCGCCGGAGACGGCGGCGTTGCGCGTGTTGATGCCGGCGCGCACCTCGGCCACCACTTTCAGGTTCCAGATGTCGAACTTGGAGATCCAGCCGTCGCGCGAGGCGAAGAAGACGTAGCGCCCGTCCGGCGTGAACTTCGGCCCGCCGTGCAGGGCGAAGCGCGAGGGAAAGCGGTGGATCGGTTCGAGCCTGTCGCCGTCGAGCAGGGTGACGTGGTGGTCGCCGCCTTCGACCACGATGAAGAGGTTCATCATGTCGGCGGCGAACTGCGGCTTGTCGGGCAGCGTGCCCGTCGCGTGATGCACGACGCGCGAGGCGCGGATCTCCGCCTCGCCCCACTGCGGCATCGGCACCGGCGTGTAGATGTAGTCGGCGAGCGCCTTGATCTCCTCGGGCTTGAGCACATCCTTGAAGGGCGGCATCTGCACGGTCGGTCGGCTGTCGCGGATCATCGCCGCGGCGGCGTCCTTACGCAGGCGCGAGAGGTTCTCCGGCAGCAGCGCCGGGCCCATCAGACCGAAGCGGTCGGCGCCGTGGCATTCGGCGCAGTGCTTGCGGTAGAGCTCGGGCGCCGGCTCGGCGGCAACTGCAAAACCATTAACCACAGAGGCACAGAGGCACAGAGAAAAAAGAAGCCGCTTCGCTGTCCTCTGTGTCTCGGTGTCTCTGTGGTGAAACAGGTTCTTCATGTCAGTCCGATCTCTTCGTCAGTCAGATAGCAGCCCGGGTCTTCCGCCCAGGGGTCGCCGGTGAGCTGCTGGGCGCGCACGCGGGTGTTGCCGTCGCAGATGTCGAAGTGCAGGCAGGCGCCGCAGCGGCCGCCGACCTTGCGCGGCTTGGCCTTGAGGCCGGCCATGATCGGGTCGGAGGTGTCCACCCAAATCGCCGAGAAGGGCCGCTCGCGCACGTTGCCGAGGGTGTGGTGCCACCACATGGTGTCGGGGTGCACGTTGCCGAGGTTGTCGATGTTGGCGACGTTGACGCCCGAGGAATTGCCGCCCCACTGCGCGAGCTTGGCGCGGACATGCGCCGCGCGGTCGGGGAAATGCTTTGCCACCCAGTGCAGGAAGTACACGCCGTCGGCGTCGTTGTTGCCGGTGGTGAACTCCTTGTTGAGGCCGCGCTGCCGGTACTCCCAGCAGGTGTCGAAGAGCAGGTCCATGGCCTGGCGCGTCATCTGGTGGTGGGCGTCGTCCTTGCGGTTCTTGTTGCCGCGGCCGGCGTAGTTGAGGTGCGAGAAGTAGAAGCGGTCGATGCCCTCGTCCTCGACCAGCTTGAGCAGCCCCGGCAGGTCGTGGGCGTTGTCCTGCGTCATGGTGAAGCGCACGCCGATCTTGAGGCCGAGGTCGCGGCAGAGGCGGATGCCGTGCAGCGATTTCTCGAAGGCGCCCTGCATGCGGCGGAACTTGTCATGCGTCTCGCGGATGCCGTCGAGGCTGACGCCGACGTAGTTAAAGTCAGTCTCCGCGATACGGCGGATGTTGGATTCGTCGATCAGCGTGCCGTTGGAGGAGAGGCCGACGTAGAAGCCGAGGCCCTTGGCACGGTTCGCGATGTCGAAGATGTCCGGCCGCAGCAGCGGCTCGCCGCCGGAGAGGATCAGCACCGGCACGCGGAAGCGCTTGAGGTCATCCATCACGGCGTAGACCTCCTGCGTGCTCAGTTCGCCGGGGAAGTCCTTGTCGGCGGAGATCGAGTAGCAGTGCTTGCAGGTGAGGTTGCAGCGGCGGATCAGGTTCCAGATCACCACCGGCCCCGGAGGATTGCGCTTCTCGCCCAGCGGCGTGGGATGGGCGATTTCTTCCATGTACTGCGAGATTCTGAACATAGTTAGCTGCCGATGCGCAGGCCGGCCTTCTTGAGGATGCGGCTGCTGTAGAGCACGTCGTGGGCGCGGCACTCGGCGCCGAGCAGCGCGGCGATCTGCCTCACCTGGGCCTCGACCTCGTCGCGGCTCTTGCCATGCACCATGGCGAACAGGTTGTAGGGCCACAGCGGCAGGGCGCGCGGGCGGTGGTAGCAGTGGGTGACGAAGGGCAGCCGGCCGACGGCCTCGCCCAGCGCATCTATGCGCGCGTCGGGCACGTCCCACACGCTCATGCCGTTGGCGGTGTAGCCGAGGGCGTAGTGATTGGGCACGGCGCCGATGCGGCGGATGACGCCACTCTCCAGCAGGCGGCGCAGGCGCGCCATCACCTCCTCCGCCGCCAGGCCGAGTTGTTCGGCGAGGGCATGGTAGGGCCGCGGCACCAGCGGCAGGCCGCCCTGGGTCGCCACGATCAGGCGGCGGTCGTCGGCGTCGAGTGCGATGGATTCCGTCATGCCGCCAGCTTCATTTCCACGAAATACTCCTTCAGCTTGGGAAAGGCGTAGACCTGCAATCCCGTCGCGCGTTCGATCTTTTCGATGGCGGCGGCGATGCCCTCAGGCGTCTCGGTGGCCAGCACGAACCACATGTTCAGCGCGTGCTCGCGCCGGTAGTTGTGCGCCACTTCGGGCAGGGCATTCACCTGCTCCGCCACGCGCTCGTAATCCGCTTCGGGAACGGCCAGCGCCGCCAGCACGAAGGCGCCGCCCATGCGCTCGACCTGGAACATCGGGCCGAAGCGCGTCAGCGTCTTCGCCTCCAGCATGCGCTGCAGGCGGGCGATCAGCTCGGCCTCCGTCAGGCCGAGCCGTTCCGCCGTTTCGCGGTAGGGCTCGTCGCAGATCGGGAAGCCGCCCTGCAGGGCGTTGACGATGGCGCGATCGAGCTCATCCATGGGCGGCTTCGGCCTGCGGGATGTAGTGGGCGCCGCGCTGCTTGAAGCGACGGCGCGAGAAGAGCACGGCGCAGGGCACCTGCGTCAGGCCGAGGCGCTCGCGCAGGCGGGCGGCGGCGGCCTCGACCTCGCTGCGGGCGCGGCCGTGGATCATGCAAAACAGGTTGTAGGGCCATTCCGGCGCGTGGCGGCGGCGGCGGTAGCACAGCGTCACTTCCGGCTCGGCGGCAAGCAGGCGGCCGACGCGCTCGACGTCGTCGTCCGGCAGGTCCCAGACGACCATGGCGTTGGCGGTGTAGCCGAGCTCGTGGTGGCGCACGACGACGCCGAAGCGCTTGATCAGCCCCTCGCCGCGCCAGCGCTTGAGGGTGGCGATGACCTCCTGCTCGTCGAGGCCGGCCTCTTCGCCGAGCCGGGCGAAGGGTTGCGGCACCAGCTCGAGGCCGTGCTGCAGGGCGCCCATCAGCTTCTGCTCGGGCAAAGTCAGTTCGCGCAAGTCGCTGACCTCGATGCGGCGCGTGGTGCACGGCGCCTTGCAGACGCCGGCGAGGTCGAAGCCGAGGTCGATGTAGAACTCGTGCTCCAGCGGCAGGGAGATGACCTTGCAGCCGGTGTCGCGCTCGATGACGGCCAGCGCCTCGGCGAGGTGCGCCTCGTCGCGCGCAGTGACGACGAACCACAGGTTGTAGCGGTGCTCGCGCTCGTAGTTGTGGTTGACCTCGGGGCGGGCGCTGACGCGCGCGGCGATCTCTTCGAGACGTTCCGGCGGTGCCGCCAGTGCGGCCAGCGTGCTGGCGCCGACGCGACGCGGCGCAAAGACGGCGCCGACGCGGCTCACCACGCCCTCGCCGCGCAGGCGCTGCAGGGCGGCCAGCACGGTCTCCTCGTCGGTGCACAGGCGCCAGGCGATCTCAGCGAAGGGCTGCGGCTCCAGCGGGAAGTCGCGCTGGAATTCGTTGATGAGGCGGAAGTCGAGGGAATCCATGGGGTCCGCTAGAAACCGATGCGCGCGGCGCGGCTGGTGAAGAAGATGCCCGAGGGGTTCTGCACCGGCAGCTCCGCCAGCCTGGCGAAACTGGCAGTGTCGTACACCACGACGCGGTTGTCGTCGCGCGCCGAGATCCAGACGTGCTCGCCGCGCGGCGTGAACTCCATGTGCAGCACGGCCTTGCCGGGCGCCAGCGTCTGCACGACCTTCTGCTCGAGCGTGTCGATGACCTGCACCTGGCCGTAGTCGGGGAAGGCAAAGTTCACCCAGACCTGGCGGCCGTCCGGCCGCGCCATGACGAACACCGGCTGGCCCTTGACCGGGATGCGGCCGACTTCCTGCCACGTGGTCGTATCCACCACCAGCACCTCGTGCTTGCCGATGGCCGGCAGGTAGGCGCGCCCGCCGGCGACCGCCCAGCCGCGCAGGTGCGGCATCTTGAACACCGGCAGCTTCTCCGTGCCCTTGCCGTAGTTGGCGAGGATCTTCTTCGCACCCTGCTCCGGTTTCCACAGGTCGACCAGGGCGAGGCCGTCCTCGCCGAAGAGGCCGGCAATGTAGTGGCGGCCGTTCGGCGTCACCAGGCCGTCGTAGGGCTGGTTGCCGATGTTGCGGAACTTCGTGACCTTGGGTTCGCGCGGCTGCGACAGGTCGGCGATCCAGATCTCGCCCGCATCGAACAGGGCGTAGGCGAACTTGTTGCCCGGCACGTCGGCGAGGCCGACCACTTTCGAGAACTGCCTGACGCCATTGCCTGCCTCGAAGGCGGCGGGAATGTCGGCGAGGAGTTCCAGCGTCTCCGCATCGAACACCTTGACGCCGCCCGGCTGGTAGTTCTGCGCCGCCACCAGGCGGCCGTCCTGCGAGACGGCGCCGCCGATGGAATTGCCGGCCTGGATGATGCGCTTGGCGATGCGCCGCTCGAGGATGTCCACCTTGGTCAGGCCGCCGTCGCGTCCGAAAACGTAGGCATAGCGGCCGTCGCGCGAATACACGGCGGAAGCATGCGAGAGGTCGCCGAGCCCTTCGACGCGGCCTAGGATGCTCTTTGCGCTGGAATCGACGACCGCCACGCTGCCGGTGGCGCGCTCGATGACGATGCCGAGGTCGCCGGTGCCGCGCAGGACGGGCGAGGCGCAGGCGGACAGCAGGAGGGCGGCAAGTACGGTCAGCAGGGATTTCATCAGCGGGTCTCTTCGGGAAAGCCCTGGATCAACTGGCGCACGATCCAGTCGGCCTCGGCCTCGTTCATGAAGGCGTTCCACGGCGGCATGGGCGTGCCGGGTCGGCCAAGGAGCACAGTATACCGGAGCGACTCCGCCGGCTTTTCGCGCAGGGTCTCGGGCAGCAGCGGCGGACCGAGGCCGCCCTTGAGGGTCAGGCCGTGGCAGGAGCCGCAATCCTGCCGCACCATGCGCACCAGCTCGCGCATGCGTTCGGGCGACGGGTCGGCGGCGGATGCAGCCGCAGGCGCCAGCAGGCATAAAAACAGGGCGGCAAGCGCCCTGTCGGGAAAGCGGGCCATGTCGATAGGACAAGTGATGGTTGCTTGTCAGGATGCCTGTCGCCTGCCTGCGATGCGTTGATTTTTGTCAAAGCCCGAAAAAAAACGGGGGCCCGCAGGCCCCCGTTCGAATCGGCTTGCGCCGGGTCAGATCAATACACGTCCTTCTGGGTGTTGTAGACGTTGAACTTGCCGGTCGGGGTGATCAGCTTCGGATCCTTGATCACGGCCTTCAGCTTGCGCGTCTTGTCGTCGACCACCACGATGGCGGACTGCTGGTTCTTGGCGCTCCACACCGAGAACCACACCTCGTCGCCGGCCTTGTTGTACTCGGGCTGGACGACGCGCTTGGCACCCTCGCCCAGGCCGGCCCACTCGGCGATCGGCAGGACCTGGAAGCCCTTGTCGAGGGCATTGATGTCGTAGACCGCGATCGACTGGCTGACCTTGGCATCCGGGTTCAGCGTGGTGTCGACCCACAGGTTCTTCGACTTCGGATGGGTCTTGATGAACAGCGAGCCGCCGCCCTGGCCCTTCAGCGTCTGCACCACCTTCCAGGCGTTCGCCTTGTGGCCCTTCGGATCGGTGCCGATCAGGCTGATGGTCTCGTCGCCGAGGTGGCTGGTCGCCCAGACGGGGCCGAACTTCGGATGCTTGAAGTTGGCGCCGCGGCCCGGATGCGGAATCTTGCCGACGTTGACGATGGCCTCGAGCTTGCTCTTGACGGTATCGACGACGACGATCTTGTCCGACTGGTTGGCGGCCATCATGACGTAGCGCTGCGAGGATTCCCAGCCGCCGTCATGCAGGAAGCGGGCGGTGGCGATCTCGGTGACCTTCAGGTTGTTGAGGTCCGAGTAGTCGGCCATCATGACCTTGCCGGTCTCCTTGACGTTCACCACGAACTCCGGCTTGTGGTGGCTCGCCACGATGGCGGCCACGCGCGGCTCGGGGTGGTACTCCTGGGTGTCGACCGTCATGCCGCGGGTGGCGACGATCTTCAGCGGCTCCAGCGTGTCGCCCTTCATGATGACGAACTGGGGCGGCCAGTAGGTGCCGGCGACGGCGTACTTGTCCTCGTAGCCCTTGTACTTCGAAGTCTCGACGGAACGGGCTTCCAGGCCGACCTTGATCGTGGAGACGACGGCGGGCTTCTCCATCCACAGGTCGATCATGTCGATGCGGGCGTCGCGGCCGATGACGAACAGGTAGCGGCCGGAAGCCGACATGCGCGAGATGTGCACCGCGTAGCCGGTGTCGATGACGCTGACGATCTTCTTGGAGTCGCCGTCGACGAGGGCGATCTGGCCGGCATCGCGCAGGGTGACCGAGAAGAGGTTCTCCAGCTTGAGGTTGTTCATCTTCTTGGTCGGGCGCTTCTCGGGCGCCACATGCACCTTCCAGGCGGCCTTCATTTCCTTGAGGCCGAATTCCGGCGGCTGCGGCGGCTCATGCTGCAGGAAGCGGGCCATCAGGTCGACGTCCTTCTCGGACAGCTCGCCGGAGGTCTGCCAGTTCGGCATGCCGGCCGGCGTGCCGTAGGCGATGAAGACCTTCAGGTATTCGGTGCCCTTCGGCAGGGTGATGTCCGGGGTGAGCGGCTTGCCGGTCGCGCCCTTGCGCAGCACGCCGTGGCAGCCGGCGCAACGCTCGAAATAGATCTGCTTGGCGCGGGCGAATTCCTCGGGGCTGACCGGGGGCGCCTTCGGGGACAGGGTTTCCTTGGCTTCTTCCGGCTTGATGGGCACGGCTGCGCCCTTGTAGCGCAGTTCCTCCTCGGGCGTCCCCGGATGGACGGTTTTCGACTGCGCCCAGCTGAGCCCGGGCAGAGCGGCCAACAGGGAAACTCCCAGGGCCATTACGAGTTTACGGCTTTGCATCGACTTTCTCCCTAACGTGAATAAGCAGCCTTAATTTCGCAAAGCATTAAAATTCATGGGGGTAATGCGAGCCTTGATTTGGGTCAAGATGGGTGCGTTTAACTCTTTGATATTTCTCAATATTTGCGTATGACTTTTATCAAGGTTTACTCGCACCTTCCATGCCGGTCGCATTGTCTTCAGAGACAACCATGGGCCTTAAAGGGTTATTGGCCCCCGCTTCCTGGCCACGCACCAACTGCTGTTCGCGGCGCTTGCGCCGGTCGATCAAAGGCAGGCAGACCTTGTCGTTGTAGTAGATGACCTGGCAGTCCAGGCAGTAATGGCATTCGTTGGCGTTGATCTCGCCGGTCGGTCGGACGGCCCGCACCGAACAGCGGTTGGCGCATACCTGGCAGGGCTTGCCGCATTCCTTGCGCCGCCGCAGCCACCATTCGAACAGCCGGAAGCGTCCGGGAATGGCCAGCGCCGCGCCCAGCGGACAGAGGTATTTGCAGTAGAACTTGCGGTTCACCGCCGCCAGTCCGATCAGTGCGATCGCGTAGAGAACGTATTCCCACTCCCGCTGGAAGCGCATGGCGATGACCGTCTTGAACGGCTCGATCTCGGCGTACCAGGCGGCCTGGGCGATCGATTGCAGGGAGACACCGAACAGCAGGATCAGGACGATGTACTTGAGCGCGACCAGCCGCTCATGGACGGCGTCGCTGAACTCGATCTCCGGCAGCTTCAGCTTGCGCGCCGCGATCAGGATCAGCTCCTGCAGGGCGCCGAACGGGCACAGCCAGCCGCAGTAGACGCCGCGCCCCCACAGCAGCAGGGTCATGGCGACGAAGGACCAGAGGATGAACAGCATCGGATCGATGAGGAAATGCTCCCAGCGGAAGCCGCTCATGACGGAACCGGTGAACGTCAGCACGTTGATCACCGACAGCTGGGCAAGGCCGTACCAGCCGATGAAGAACAGGGTGTAGACGTGGAAGGCGTTGCGGACGTAGTTCAGCAGGTTCGGATGACGCGCCAGCCAATCCTGGAAGATCAGGATGGTGAACAGCACCGCCAGCCCCACCACCAGGACGCCGATCTCGAAAGAACGGTTCTGCCAGATGGCGATCCAGACCGGCTCCTCCTGCGGCGGCGTCCACGTGCCCGGCTTCGCCGGCGGAGGCGAGATGGTCTGCGGGGGAAATTCGGGCGAGAGCGGCACTGCGCCGTGCACCGGGCGCGGGATCGCAGCCGGTTTCCTTTCCTGGCCGGCGGCTTTCGTCCGCGTCTCGGCCGCAGTCGCCGCCGCGGCCGGCGGGGTTGCCGCCTTCGGCCGGGCCTCCGGCACTGGGGCGGCATCCGGGACCGCAGGAGAAGCCGGGGTTGCCACGCCGCGCGCGGGAACCGCTGCTGCCGACGCCGGCGCTGCTGCGGATGCCTCATTGGATGGCGGCGGCAGGCCGGGATGGCGAATGCCGCGCGCCTCGGCCACCGTCCTGGCCGAACGCATCACCGTGGCATTCTCGACCATGACGGTGATGGTGGCGCCGGTGATGCCGTCGATGGCGACGTGGCCCGGACGGCCTGCGCCGACGATGACCTTGTCGAAGGCGGACTTGCCCTCGTATTGGGCGACGTAGCGGTTGAGCCGCTCCGGCGTGATGCCGACGGCGAGGATCGGCTCGTCGTGATTGACGATGGCCAGGCCGGCGATGCGCCCCTCGAGATCGAGGCCGACCATGGTGTTGATCGGCTTGCCGGAATAGGCCGGAATGCGCAGCACGTCTTCGGTGAGAAAGATATAACCGATCGGCTTGCCGCCCTTGTAGACGGCGGCGGAGGGCGGCGTGCCTTCGAATCCGCCGTAGGCCTCGGCATCGGGGAAGATGCTGCGCACCTGCGGATAGACGGCAGGCAGGTCGGCGGCCTGCGCCATGCCAAAGCCCAGCACCACAACACACAAGCAGAACAGCCGCGCGATCAAAATAACCTCAGCAGGTTGCCGGGATTCCAGCCCGATTGCCGGCGGAGTGTATCGGGATTGCCTGCAAAAAACAAAAGCCGCAGACGCGGCTTTTGATCAGGTTTGAAGCAGTTGGTTATTCGGTCACTTCGACTCTGCCCTTCATTTCGGGGTGCGGCCCGCAAGTGTAGGGATAGCTTCCCGGCTTGTCGAACACGCGCTGCCAGGATTCGCCGGGGAATATCCGCTCCGACTCGAAACCGCCCGGCCCGGTGAACAGGATCGAATGGCTGGTGCGCTTTTCGTTGTTGGTCCACTTCACCGTGGTGCCGGCCCTGACCTTCAGTTCCGCGGGATCGTACTTGTACTCCCTGATGCCGACTTCAGCCGTCTGCGCCGATGCCGGCCAGGGCAGCATGGCCAGAAAAGTCAGTGCGCAGGGGACGGCGAGCAAGCGGATCGGCTTTCGCATGTGGCACCTCCTGTCAAAAAAAAACGGGGAGCTTCCGCTCCCCGTTTGTTTGCCTTTCGCCGGGAGAGTTCCCGGAGCCATGCGTTTACTGCTTGGCCGCGGTGATGTCGGCCTTGGCGTCGATGCCCAGCGTGTAGCCGAGCGAGACATGATGGAAACGGCCGCTGGTGTGGTCGTCATGGATGGCGAAGCCGATGTTGTAGGTCTTGCCCGCCGCCATGGCGATGTCGCCCTCGCCGCCGGCAAGCTTGCGGGTGAAGGTGACGACCCACTCGTCGCCCTTCTTCTCGCCCTTGGCCTCGACCAGGGCCTTGCCGCCGTCCATGACGCGCTTGTCGGCGACGTAGCCGTCGTGCTTGGCGCCCTTGCTGGTCCACTGGATCAGGTCGTAGAACTTGCCGCCTTTGACGTCGCCGCCGGTGACGTACTTGGTCTTCTTGTCGTCCTTGCCGTCGGGCATGGTTCGGGCGTCCTGGTGGCAGGTCTCCCAGCAGCCGGAGAGGTTGGCGCGCTCGATCTTGTTGTCCTCGAACATCACCGCCAGCTTGACCGCGTTGTCCTTGTCCATCTTCTCGCCGCCACCGGCAGGCTGCTTCCAGGAGAAGCGCAGGTACAGGTTAGTGCCGTCATGCGCGGCCTGCACCGTGACGGGAATCGAGCCGGCCTTGCCCTTGATCGGCTTCGGTTCGATCTTCTGGCCGGTGACCATCTTCTTGCCCATGTCGGCGGCTTCCTCGTCGTGGCAGGCCGCGCAGGTCTCGCCCTTGCGCAAACCCTTGGCGCCGCCATGCTCGGTACCCTTGGTGATCCATTCGATCGGGGAGACGCCCGGATAGAAGATGGTGATCTTCTTGCCCGGCGCCTTGCTCCAGTCGGGGGCGGCCATCGCGGCGCCCGCACCCAATGCGAACACCAGGCCGACGGCGGAAGCGGTGATCAGTTTTTGCATGGTCAACTCCTTGGTTACAGGTAAATCGGCTATTCAAGTATAAAACGAATCGAAATCCCGGAAGATGACAGGCCTTACTCCTCGTCGTCTTCCTTCATGCCCTTCGGCTTCTGGTGGGCGATGCCCTTGTGGCAGTCGATGCAGGTCTCGCCGTCGCGCTGCGCCAGTTCGTGCTGCTTCCTCGCCCGCGGCTTCTGCACCTCGCTGTTCATGCCATCGAAGCTGTGGCAGTTGCGGCACTCGCGCGAGTCCGACGCCTTCATGCGCCGCCACTCGTTCTCCGCCAGTTCCAGACGCTTGGCCTCGAACTTCTCCGGCGTGTCGATGGTGCCCATCGCCTTGCCGTAGAGCTCCTTCGTGGCCTGGATCTTGCGCGCCACCTTGTGCACCCAGTCCTTCGGCACGTGGCAGTCGGAGCAGATGGCGCGCACGCCGGTGCGGTTCTGGTAGTGGATGGTCTTCTTGTACTCCTGGTAGACCGTGTCGCGCATCTCGTGGCAGGAGATGCAGAACTCCAGCGTGTTGGTCGCCTCCATCGCGGTGTTGAAACCGCCCCAGAAGACGATGCCGGAGAAGAAGCCGACCACCAGCAGGGTCAGCAGGGAGTATTTGGCAGTGGGCTGGCGCAGCCGGCGCCAGAGGCCGCCCTTGGAAGAATTCGCGTCGGACATGGATCAGTCCAATTCAAAAAGACTCGGTCCCAACAAACACCCGGGGGCGCTGGGCCCCCGGTATGTCTTGCTGCTTGCTGCGATCAGTAGATATCGTGCTGCGTGTTGTAGACGTTGAACTTGCCGGTCGGGGTGATCATCTTCGGATCGGTGATCACCTTCTTCACAGCGAGCGTCTTGTCGTCATACACCACGATGGCCGACTGGTCGGTCTTGCCGCCCCAGAGGGAGATCCACACCTCGCTGCCATCGGCGCTGTACTCGGGATGCACGGCGCGCTTGATGGCCTTGGTTTCCGGCAGGCCGGAATCCTTGGCGACGTTGATGATCTTCTTCGGCTTGGACAGGTCCGCCATGTCCCACACCGCCACGGATTCGGCAAGCGCCTTCTCCGGGTTCTGCGGCGCGTCCGCCCAGAAATGCTTGGACTTCGGATGGGTCTTGACGAACAGGTTGCCCGGCACGTGCTTCATCTCCTGGACGACCTTCCAGTTGTACTGCTTGAACTGCTTGTACTTCGGATTTTCGGACGGGGTGCTGATCAGCGTCACGACGTCGGCGCCGAGGTGGCCGGTCGCCCAGACGGGGCCGAACTTCGGATGCACGAAGTTGGCGCCGCGGCCCGGGTGCGGGATCTTGGCGGTGTCGATCAGCGCGGCCAGCTTGCCGGTCTTGGTATCCACCGCGGCGATCTTGTTGGAGGCGTTGGCCGCCACCAGGAAGTAGCGCTTCGAGGCATCCCAGCCGCCGTCATGCAGGAACTTGGCCGACTCGATGGTGGTGGTCTTCAGGTTCTTGATGTCGCTGTAGTCCACCAGCAGGATCTGGCCGGTTTCCTTGATGTTGACGACCCACTCCGGCTTGATCTCGGACGAGACGATCGAGGCCACGCGCGGCTCGGGGTGGTACTCGCCGTCCACCGTCATGCCACGGGTCGACACGACCTTGAGCGGCTTGAGAGTGTCGCCTTCCATGATCACGTACTGGGGCGGCCAGTAGGAGCCGGCGATGGCGTACTTGTCGTCGTAGCCCTTGAACTTGGAGGTGTCGACCGAACGCGCGTCGAAGCCGATCTTGAGTTCGGCAACCACGGCAGGCTTCTCCATCCACAGGTCGATCAGGCTGAGGCGGCCATCGCGGCCGATCACGTACACATAGCGGCCGGACTTCGACAGGCGGGAAATGTGCACCGCATAGCCGGTCTTGACAATGCTGCGGATATCCTTGGTGTCGCCGTCGATCAGGGCGACTTCGCCGGTATCGCGCAGGGTCACCGAGAACATGTTCTTCAGGTTGAACTTGTTCATCTGCTTGGTCGGACGATCCTTGACCGGCACGATCACCTTCCAGGAGTCCATGGTCTCCTTGAAGCTGTACTCGGGCGGCACATCCGGGGTGGTCTGGATGTACTTCGCCATCAGGGCGATCTCTTCCTTGGTCAGGATGTCGTCGAAGTTCACCATGCCGCCTTCGGTGCCGTAGCCGATGATCTTTTCGAGACGATTCTGGCCGAGCTTCAGCGTGCCGCCTTCCTGAGTCGAGCCGTCGGGCAGCTTCTTGCTCCAGTGGGGCTCGAGGTTCTTGCCCGTCGCACCCTTGCGCAGCACGCCGTGGCAGCCGGCGCAGCGCTCGAAGTAAATCTTCTTGGCAGCCGCCTTTTCATCGGCCGTCAGCGTGGGGGCCGCAGCCGGCGCCTGCTGCGCGAAGGCGACATTGCACAAGCCGGCCACCGCCAGAGGCAGCGCCGCCAGACGCAGGGAACCGGAAATCGAGTTGCGCTTCTTCATACTTTTCTCCCTCAACGAAGAACCAGGTAAATGGAAAGAGCCCAAAAAATGTACGGTTTTTGTGCTGGGTGAAGATTCTGCCGAATAGGCCCTTGCTTCCTTGATTTTTATCAAACTAAACGCACGTCTGCGGCCAAACTGAGGCCATTCTCAGCATAGGTCAAGAAATGGATATTGCGAGAAGGAAAATTGATCGAAATCGAACTGCTGGTGCCGGGAGGGGGAATCGAACCCCCACAGTGTTGCCACCGGCGGATTTTGAGTCCGCTGCGTCTACCAATTCCGCCATCCCGGCATGGGATGCGCCTTGCGGCGCTTTGAGGCGAACCCGCGTAGAATCACGGGCCGCGCAAAGAGCCGGCATTATCCCGCATCCGGCACCCTCGAATCAAACTTAAATGCCGCTTTCCCTGGCCGATTTCGATTACGACCTGCCGCCGGAACTGATTGCCCAGTTTCCGCTGCCCGAGCGCACCGCCAGCCGACTGCTGGCCGTCGACGGCGACAAGCTGGAGGATCGGCGGTTTTCCGAGATCGCGCAGCTTCTGCGCGCCGGCGACCTGCTGGTCTTCAACGACACGCGCGTCCTCCACGCCCGCCTGCACGGCGTCAAGGACAGCGGCGGCCGGGTGGAGGTGCTGATCGAGCGGCCGGTCGGCCGCCACGAGGCACTGGCCCAGATCCGCGCCAGTCATGCGCCCTGGCCGGGCAGCCGGCTCGTCCTCGAGGGCGTGCTGGAAGTCAGCGTGGTCGCGCGCGAGGGCGCCTTCTTCCTGCTGCGCTTTCCCGGCCCTGAGGACCTGGTCGACCTGCTCGAGCGGCACGGCAAGCTGCCGCTTCCCCCCTACATCCAGCGCCAGTCGGAGGATGCCGACGAGGCGCGCTACCAGACGGTGTATGCGCGCAATCGCGGCTCGGTGGCGGCGCCCACGGCCGGCCTGCATTTCGACGCGCCCCTCCTGGACGCCCTGCGTGCCAAGGGAGTGGACTTCGCCTGGCTGACGCTGCATGTCGGCGCCGGCACTTTCCAGCCGGTCCGGGTCGAGGACCTGGCCCATCACCGCATGCACCGCGAGCGCTACGTGATTCCCGTAGATACCGCGAACGCCCTCGCCGCCGCGCGCGCGCGCGGCGGGCGCATCGTCGCCGTCGGCACCACCAGCCTGCGCGCGCTGGAAGCCGCCGCCCAGGAAGGCGAGATCCTCGCCGGCCCGGGGGAAACGGAACTCTTCATCCTGCCCGGCTTCCGCTTCCGCACTGCGGATGCGCTGATCACCAATTTCCACCTGCCCAAGTCGACCCTGCTGATGCTGGTGTCGGCCTTCGGCGGCCTGGAGAACCTGCGACGGGCCTACGCCCATGCGCTGGCCGAACGCTACCGCTTCTTCAGCTACGGCGACGCCATGTTCATCACCCGCCACGACACGCCATGAAATTCGAACTGCTCGCCACGGATGGCGCTGCCCGCCGCGGCCGACTGACCCTCGCCCACGGCATCGTCGACACGCCCGCCTTCATGCCGGTCGGCACCTACGGATCGGTCAAGGCCATGGCGCCGGACGAGGTCAAGGGCCTCGGCGCGCAAATTGTCCTCGGCAACACCTTCCACCTCTGGCTGCGGCCGGGGCTGGAGGTGATCGCCGCGCACGGCGGGCTGCACCGATTCATGGGCTGGGACGGGCCGATCCTCACCGATTCGGGCGGCTTCCAGGTCTTCAGCCTCGGCGCCCTGCGCAAGATTTCCGAGGAGGGTGTCAAGTTCGCCTCGCCGGTGAACGGCGACCGCCTGTTCCTGACGCCGGAAGAGTCCATGCGCATCCAGCGCGTGCTGAATTCCGACGTCGTCATGATCTTCGACGAATGCACGCCCTATCCCGCCACGCACGCCGAGGCCGCGAAGTCGATGCGCCTCAGCCTGCGCTGGGCCGAGCGCTCCAGGCGAGCGCACGAGGGCAACCCCAATGCCCTGTTCGGCATCGTCCAGGGCGGCATGCACGAGGACCTGCGCGACGAATCGCTCGCCGGCCTGCTGCAGATCGGCTTCGACGGCTACGCCATCGGCGGCCTCTCGGTGGGCGAGCCGAAGGCCGACATGCAGCGCATCCTCGCCCACACCGCGCCAAGGCTGCCGCAGGAGCGGCCGCGCTACCTTATGGGCGTCGGCACGCCCGAGGACCTGGTGAATGCCGTGGCGCAGGGCATCGACATGTTCGATTGCGTGCTGCCGACGCGCAATGCCCGCAACGGCTGGCTGTTCACCCACCACGGCACGGTGAAGATCCGCAACGCCGCCCACGCCGCCGACACGCGCCCGCTCGACGAGACCTGCCCCTGCTACACCTGCCGCAACTTCACCCGCGCCTACCTCCACCACCTGCAGCGGGTCAATGAAATCCTCGGCGCGCGCCTGAACACCCTGCACAACCTGTTCTACTACCAGCAGCTGATGGCGGAACTGCGCGAGGCCATCGCCGCCGGCCGGCTCGGCGAGTATGCCGCTGCCTTTCGCTCGGCCCGGCAAAAATAGGCCGGGTCGAACGGCCGGGCTGTTATACTTTCGCGATTTTTCAAACCTCTCACGGAGACAAACGTGCTGATTTCGAATGCCTGGGCGCAAGCTGCGCCTGCTGCCGGCGACGCGGCCGGCGGCCTGATGGGCATGCTGCCCATCCTCCTGATGTTCGTCGTCCTGTGGTTCCTCATGATCCGGCCGCAAATGAAGCGCGCCAAGGAGCACAAGGCCATGGTGGAGGCCATGCAGAAGGGCGACGAGGTGCTGACCAACGGCGGCATTGCAGGCCGCATCACCAAGGTGGGCGAAACCTACGTCGGCCTCGAGATCGCGGAGAACGTCGAGATTTCGATCCAGAAGAACGCCGTCACCGCCATCCTGCCCAAGGGCACCCTGAAAACCTTGTGAGGGGCGAGGAGTGAGGCGCGGGGGGCCGCCCTCGCGCCGACATTCTCCTCACTCCTGACACCCCACTCCTCACGGACATGAACCGCTATCCGCTCTGGAAATACATCCTCATCGCCGTCGCGCTGACCCTCGGCCTGCTGTACACCCTGCCCAATTTCTACGGCGAAGCGCCGGCGGTGCAGGTCTCGAGCATCAAGACGGCGGTCAAGGTCGACGTCAAGCTGCTCGGCCGCGTCGAGGAGACCCTGAAGGCGGCGGGCATCGCCCATGACGGCCTTTTCGCCGACCAGAACAGCGTGCGCGTCCGCTTCGGCGACACCGAGACGCAGCTCAAGGCCAGGGACACCATCGAGCGCGCGCTCAATCCGGACGCCGAGAACGCCTCCTACGTGGTGGCGCTCAACCTGCTGACGCGCTCGCCGGCCTGGCTGACCTCGCTGCGCGCCCTGCCCATGTACCTGGGCCTGGACCTGCGCGGCGGCGTGCACTTCCTGCTGCAGGTGGACATGAAGGGCGCGCTCACCAAGCGCCTCGACGCCACCGCCGCCGACCTGCGCTCGCTGATGCGCGACAAGGGCGTGCGTCACGGCGGCATCGCCCGCGAGCGCGACCAGATCGCCATCCGCTTCCGCGACGCCGAGACGCGCAACAAGGCGCGTGCCGTCGTCGAGAACGCCCAGCCCGACCTGCTGCTGACGGAAGCCCAGGACGGCGCCGACTTCAGGTTGACGGCGGTCCTCAGGCCGGAGGCGCAGCAGCGCATCCAGGAATTCGCCATCAAGCAGAACATCACCACCCTGCACAACCGCATCAACGAGCTGGGCGTAGCCGAGCCGGTGATCCAGCAGCAGGGCGCCGACCGCATCGTCGTGCAGCTGCCCGGCGTACAGGACACGGCCAAGGCGAAGGACATCCTCGGCCGCACCGCCACGCTGGAGGTGCGTCTGGTCGACGACGAGAACAGCCAGAACCCGGTAGTGATGGAGGAGGCCGCCAAGGGCCAGCCGCCGGTCGGCACCGAATACTATGTCGAGCGCAGCGGCGCGCCGCTGCTGGTGAGGAAGCAGGTCGTCCTCACCGGCGACCGCCTCACCGACGCCCAGCCCGGCTTCGACAGCCAGACCCACGAGCCGGCGGTGCACCTGACCCTCGACTCGGCGGGCGCGCGCATCTTCAAGGACGTCACCCGCGACAACGTCGGCAAGCGCATGGCCATCCTGCTCATCGAGAAGGGCAAGGGCGAGGTCATCACGGCGCCGGTGATCCGCACCGAGATCGGCGGCGGGCGCGTGCAGATCTCCGGCCGCATGAGCACCGTGGAGGCCAACGACGTCGCCCTGCTGCTGCGTGCAGGCTCGCTGGCCGCGCCGATGGAGATCGTCGAGGAGCGCACCATCGGCCCGAGCCTGGGTGCCGAGAACATCGAGCGCGGCTTCAAGTCGACGCTCTACGGCTTCATCGCCATCGCCGTCTTCATGGTCATCTACTACCTGATGTTCGGCCTCATCTCCGTGGTGGCCCTGTCGACCAACCTGCTGCTGCTGATCGCCCTGCTGTCGATGCTGCAGGCGACGCTGACCCTGCCGGGCATCGCCGCCATCGCGCTGACGCTGGGCATGGCCATCGACGCCAACGTGCTGATCAACGAGCGCATCCGCGAGGAACTGAGGAACGGCGTCACGCCGCAGGCGGCCATCGCCGCCGGCTACGAGCGCGCCTTCGGCACCATCCTCGACTCCAACGTCACCTCGCTGATCGCCGGCCTGGCGCTGCTGATCTTCGGCTCCGGCCCGGTGCGCGGTTTCGCCGTGGTGCACTGCCTCGGCATCCTGACCTCGATGTTCAGCTCGGTCGTCGTCTCGCGCGGCATCGTCAACCTGGTCTACGGCGGCCGGCGCAAGCTGGCCGGGCTGTCGATCGGCAACGTCGCCTGGAAGAAATAAGGGGAACCGCCATGGAATTCTTCAAGATCCGCAAAGACATCCCCTTCATGCGCCATGCGCTGGTGTTCAACGTCATCTCGCTGATCACCTTCGTCGCCGCGGTGTTCTTCCTCGCCACGCGCGGGCTGCACTTCAGCGTCGAGTTCACCGGCGGCACCCTGATCGAGGTGAGCTATCCGCAGGCCGCCGACACGCAGAAGATCCGCGAATCATTGGCCAAGGCCGGCTACACCGATACCCAGGTCGCCAATTTCGGCAGCAGCCGCGACGTCCTGATCCGCATGCCGCTCAGGCCCGGCCAGGATTCGGCCGCGCTGGGCAGCAGCATCATGGGCACGCTGCAGCAGGATGTGGCCGGCGCCGAGCTCAAGCGCGTCGAATTCGTCGGGCCGCAGGTCGGCCGGGAACTCGCCGAGAACGGCGCCATCGCCCTGCTGCTGGTGGTGTTCGGCATCATCGTGTACCTGGCGCTGCGCTTCGAGTGGCGTTTCGCCGTCTCGGCGATCATCGCCAACCTGCACGACGTGGTGATCATCCTCGGCTTCTTCGCCTTCTTCCAGTGGGAGTTCTCGCTGCCGGTGCTGGCCGCCGTGCTGGCCGTGCTGGGCTATTCGGTGAACGAGTCGGTGGTGGTCTTCGACCGCGTGCGCGAGAACTTCCGCAAGATGCGCAAGGCGAGCGTGCCGCAGGTGATCGACAACGCCATCACCAGCACCATCAGCCGCACCATCATCACCCACGGCAGCACGCAGCTCGCCGTGCTGTCGATGCTGATCTTCGGCGGCGAGGTGCTGCACTACTTCGCGCTGGCGCTGACCATCGGCATCCTCTTCGGCATCTACTCCTCGGTGCTGGTGGCGAGCCCGCTGGTGATGTGGCTCGGCGTCTCGCGCGAACAGTTCGTCAAGCCGCAGAAGCCGAAGGAAGAGGCGGTGGTATAAAAGTCAGTCCCCGGAAGACGGCGAAGGCCCGCTTCGGCGGGCCTTTTTCATGGCCGGTTCAGGCGAAAAAGACGTGCTTGACGCGCAGGGTGCGGCCGCCCTCGGCCAACGCCAGCAGGCGGTCGATGTTGGGATGCTTGCCCGGGCTGGCGCGGGCGTCCTCGGTGTGCTCGGCGTACAGCTCGAGGCCGGCGCGCGCCGCCTCCGGCGTGATGGCGCCGTAGGTCTGCGCCAGGTGGTTGTAGAGGGCCAGCGAACCGACCTGGCCGGGCTTGTGCTCGATGACGGCAACTTCCTCCTCGCCGTCGAGCAGGCGGATCGCCTCGAGGTGGGCCACGCCCGGCATCTTCTTCAGATTGTCGGCGAAGGCCATGTCAGATCCTCTTCGCCAGTTCGGCCGCCTTGCCGACGTAGCTCCACGGCGTCATGGCGAGCAGGCGCTGCTTCTCGGCATCGGGAATCTTCAGCCCCTGGATGAAGGCGTGCAGCCCCTCGCGCGTGATGCCCTTGCCGCGCGTGAGTTCCTTCAGCTGTTCGTAGGGATTCTCGACGCCGTAGCGGCGCATCACCGTCTGCACCGGCTCGGCCAGCACCTCCCAGCACTCGGCAAGGTCGGCGCGCAGGCGCGCCGGATCGGCCTCCAGCTTGCCGAGGCCCTTCAGGCAGGAATCGTAGGCGAGCAGCGCGTAGCCGAAGGCCACGCCCATGTTGCGCAGCACGGTGGAATCGGTCAGGTCGCGCTGCATGCGCGAGACCGGCAGCTTGTCGGCGAGGTGGCGCAGCGTGGCGTTGGCCAGGCCCAGGTTCCCCTCCGAGTTCTCGAAGTCGATCGGGTTCACCTTGTGCGGCATGGTGGAGGAGCCGATCTCGCCGGCCTTCAGCTTCTGCTTGAAGTAGCCCAGCGAGATGTACATCCAGACGTCGCGGTTCAGGTCGAGCAGGATGGTGTTGGCACGGGCGACGGCGTCGAACAACTCGGCCATGGCGTCGTGCGGCTCGATCTGGATGGTGTAGGGATTGAACTCCAGGCCGAAGGATTCGATGAAGCGCCTGGCGAAGCCCTCCCAGTCGAAGGCCGGGTAGGCCGCCAGGTGGGCGTTGTAGTTGCCGACGGCGCCGTTGAACTTGGCGGTCAGCGAGACGGCGGCGATGCGCGCGCGGGCGCGCTTCAGGCGCGCGGCGACGTTGGCCATCTCCTTGCCCAGCGTCGTCGGGCTGGCCGGCTGGCCGTGGGTGCGCGAGAGCATCGGCTGCTCGGCATGCTGGTGCGCCAGTTCGACGAGGCGGGCGACGACGGCGTCCAGCGCCGGCAGCAGGTTCGCCTCGCGCGCGTCCTTCAGCATCAGCGCGTGCGAGAGATTATTGATGTCCTCGGAGGTGCAGCCGAAGTGGATGAATTCCGCCACCGCCATCACCTCGGCGTTGTCGGACAGGCGCTCCTTCAGCCAGTACTCCATCGCCTTGACGTCGTGGTTGGTGCGCGCCTCGATGGCCTTGATGGCCTCGCCGTCGGCGGCGGAGAACGATGTCACCACCTCGTCGAGCTCGGCCTGCGTATCCGCGGAAAAGGCCGGGATCTCGGCGAAATGCGGCTCGGCGGCCAGCGCCTTGAGCCAGGCCACCTCGACCCGCACGCGGTTGCGGATCAGGCCGAATTCCGAAAAATGCGCGCGCAGCGCCTCGACCTTGCCGCCATAGCGGCCGTCGAGCGGGGAGAGGGCTGTCAACGGAGTCAGGGTCATGTGCGTAAACCTGTTTGATATCAGACGAATTTTATCATGCGCAGGATAATGCCTGAGACGCCGGCGTGACGCGGATCACGGCTGCGGCGCATCGCTGCGATGTTATAATTTCAACGAGTTCAAACAGCAGTTCGACAATGAAACTGATCGGTTCCCTGACCAGCCCCTACGTGCGCAAGGCGCGCATCGTCCTCGCAGAGAAAAAAATCGAGTACGACTTCGTCCTCGACAATCCCTGGAATGCCGACACCGGCGTAACCAGGCTCAATCCGCTGGGCAAGGTGCCCGTGCTGGTGCTCGACGACGACAGCACGCTGTTCGATTCGCGCGTCATCGTCGAGTATCTCGACGGCGTCTCCCCGAACAACCGTCTGTTGCCCGCCGCCGGCCGCGAGCGCATCCGCACCAAGCGCTGGGAGGCGCTGGCCGACGGCGTGCTGGATGCCGCCGTGGCGGCCTTCCTCGAGGCCAAGCGGCCGAAGAAGGAGCAGAGCGCCAGCTGGATCGCGCGCCAGCGCGAGAAGATCGACCGCTCGCTGGAAATGATGTCCGAGGAACTCGGCGAGCAGCCCTGGTGCAACGGAAACGCCTTCTCGCTGGCCGACGTCGCCGTCGGCGCGGCATTGGGCTACCTGGATTTCCGCCTGGCCGACATCAAGTGGCGCGAGCGGCACGCCAACCTGGCGCGGCTGTTCGACGAACTGATGGCGCGGCCGTCCTTCGCCGAAACCGTCCCGCAGGGCTGATGTAGGTCGGCCTTCAGGCCGACGCGGCAGTCGGACGGCGATGTCGGGCTGAAGCCCGACCTACACCCGACCTACTCGATGATGCCGCCGCCCAGGCACACCTTCGAATCGTAGAGCACCACGCTCTGGCCGGGCGTCACCGCCCATTGCGGCTGGGCGAAGATCACCTCGCATCGCTCGGCGTTGACGTTCTCCACTTCGCACGGCGCGTCCGGCTGGCGGTAGCGCGTCTTCGCGGTGTAGACCCAGTGCGTGTGCGGCAGCTTGCCGTTGACCCAGGAGAGGTCGATGGCCTTCAGGCGGTCGGCCAGCAGCGCCGGATGGTCGTGGCCCTGCACGACATAGAGGATGTTCTTCTCCATATCCTTGCCGGCAACGTACCAGGCGTCGGCGTCGCCATCCTTCTGCCCGCCGATGCCGAGGCCCTTGCGCTGGCCAAGCGTGTGGTACATCAGGCCGTGGTGCTCGCCCACCCGCTTGTCGCTGTCCAGTGTGCGGATCTCGCCGGGCCGGCGCGGGATGTAGCGCTCCAGGAACTCCTTGAACGGCCGCTCGCCGATGAAGCAGATGCCGGTCGAGTCCTTCTTGGCGAAGTTGGGCAGGCCGGCCGCTTCCGCCATCTTCCGCACCTCGCGCTTGTACACCTCGCCGAGGGGGAACAGCGTCTTCGCCAGCTGGGCCTGGTTGAGGCGGTAGAGGAAATAGCTCTGGTCCTTGGTGCCGTCCTCGGCCTTGAGCAGCTGGAACTCCGCGCCCATCTCGGTCGGCACTTCGCGCACCTGGGCGTAGTGGCCGGTGGCGATCTTCTCCGCGCCCAGCGCCAGGGCGTGGTCGAGGAAGGCCTTGAACTTGATCTCGGCGTTGCACAGCACGTCGGGGTTGGGCGTCCTTCCGGCCTGGTACTCGTGCAGGAACTCGCTGAAGACGCGCTCCTTGTACTCCGCCGAGAAGTTAACCACCTCGAGGTCGATGCCGAGGACGTCGCAGACGGCGGCGACGTCGATGAGGTCCTGGCGCGAGGAGCAGTACTCCTCGTCGTCATCGTCCTCCCAGTTCTTCATGAACAGGCCGACGACCTTCCAGCCCTGCTGCTTGAGGAGCATCGCCGCAACGGAGGAATCCACCCCGCCCGACATGCCGACGACGACGGTGCCTTTGCTCATATTTCGTAGTGTGTGATCAGGTCGAGGCTGAAACGGCGGCCGGCGAGGTAATCGCGGATGCACTGCATGACCAGCGGGCTGCGGTGGCGGGCGTGCTCCGCCGCGATTTCCTCCGGCGTCAGCCAGAGGGCGCGCAGGATGCCGTGGTCGAGCGCACGCTCCGCCTCGACGCCGAGCAGCCGCCCGCCGAAGGCGAAGCGCAGGTAGGTCGCCTTGCCATCCGGCCGGCGCCACTGGTAGATGCCGACCAGGTATTCCGGCACGAAGCGGTGCGCCGTCTCCTCCAGCGCCTCGCGCGCCGCGGCATCGACGAGCGACTCGCCCTCGTCGAGGTGGCCGGCCGGCTGGTTGAAGCGGATGCCGTCGTCGGTCTCCTCCTCGACCAGCAGGAAGCGCCCCTCGCGCTCGATGACCGAGGCGACGGTGACGTTGGGTTTCCAGATGCGGTCCATGGCGCGATTTTACCGGCTCCCGCCGGCCCCGGTTCATTTACGCCATTTTTATGCCGGCAGCGCTAGATTATTTCCAGTTTTGATTCCCGCCGGAGTAACTTGGCGGCGCGATGAACAGGCAAGGCAAAGACATGGAGCGTCCCGTAACGTCGGCCCGCAGCGCCCCCCTCCTCCCGCACGGTCGGTGGCGGGGTTTCGCCTGGTCGACGGCAGCCTGCCTCGGCACGACCCTGCTGGCCTCGCCGCTGCACGAACTGCTGGATCCCGCCAACATCGTCATGCTGTTTCTGCTCACGGTGGTATGGGTGGCGGTTCGCCTCGGACGCGATCCTGCCGTCCTCGCCGCCTTCCTCAGCGTGGCTTCCTTCGATTTCTTTTTCGTGCCCCCCCGCTTCTCGCTCACCGTCAGCGACGCCCAGTACCTCCTGACTTTTGCAGTCATGCTCACCGTCGCCCTGGTCATCGGTCAGCTGACCGCCCGGCTCGGACTCGAAGCCAGGACGGCGGCCCGGCGCGAGCAGCAGACGCGCGCGCTCTACGAGATGGCGCGCGACCTGTCCGGCGCCTTCGCTGCCGAACAGGTCGTCGCCATCGCCGGGAGCTTCGTCGAAGAGAACCTGTCGGCCCGAATGGCGGCCTATCTGCCCGACGACGCCGGGGTGCTGAATATCCTCGCCGGTCCCGCTGGCGGCTCGCCGGCCATCGATGCATCCCTCGCCCGGGTGGCGTTCGAGCAGGGCGATCCGATCGGCCCGTCGAGGGCAGCCAGCGGGCCTCTGGTGCTATACCTGCCGCTCAGGGCGGCGATGCGCGTTCGCGGCGTGCTGGCCGTGGCATTGGCGGACCCTGCGGACGAACTGTCCGCCGAACAGGCCGGGATTCTCGACGCAGTGGCCTCCCTCGTCGCCATCGCCAGTGAACGCCTGCACTTCGTTGCCGTCGCCCAGGATGCCCTGTTGCGCGTCGAATCGGAACGCCTGCGCAACACCCTGCTGTCGGCGGTCTCCCACGACCTGCGCACGCCCCTGACCGCGCTGGTCGGACTGTCGGACGCCCTGATCCTCACCGGCGACGCACTGCCGGCAAGCAAGCGGGAGACGGCCGAGGCGATCCGCGACGAGGCCTTGCGCATGAACAGCGTGGTGAGCAACCTGCTCGACATGGCGCGGCTGCAGGCCGGCGTCGTGCGGTTGCGCAAGGAATGGCAACCCGTCGAAGAGGTCGTCGGCAGCAGCCTGAAGCACATGGAGTCGCGCCTGCAGAAGCACCGCGTCCGTACCGCCCTGCAATCCGACCTGCCGCTGCTGGAATTCGACGCCGTGCTCGTCGAGCGGGTGTTGTGCAACCTCGTCGACAACGCGGTGAAATACGCGCCGCCCGACAGCGAGGTGGCCATCGAGGCACGGCGCTGCGAGGCGGGCGTGGAAATCTCCGTCAGCGATGACGGGCCCGGCCTGGCGCCGGGCAGCGAATCATCGATCTTCGAAAAGTTCGTGCGCGGCCAGCCCGAGTCGGCCACGTCGGGCGTCGGCCTGGGCCTGGCCATCTGCCGCGCCATCGTGGAAGCTCACGGCGGCAGCATCCGCGCCGAGAACCGCCCCGGCGGCGGCGCGCGCATCGCCTTCACGTTGCCCGTCGGAGAAGCCCCGGCGCTCGATGCCGCACTGATCGCCCGGCTCGAAGGGGAACTTCCATGAGCGAGCCGGCACCCGTCGTCATCGTCGTGGAGGACGAAAGGCAGATCCGCCGCTTCGTACGCTCGGCGCTGGAGGAAATCGGCTGCCGCGTGTTCGAGGCGGAAACGGCCGCGCAAGGCCTGACCGAGGCGGGCACGCGCAAGCCCGCGCTGGTGGTGCTGGACCTCGGGCTGCCGGACCGGGACGGCGTGGACTTCATCCGCGACCTGAGGAACTGGTCCGGCGTGCCGGTGATCGTGCTCTCGGCGCGCGCCGAGGAGTCCGACAAGATCGCGGCACTGGATGCCGGCGCCGATGACTACCTCTCGAAGCCGTTCGGCGTCGGCGAATTGCTCGCCCGCGTCCGTGCCCTCCTGCGGCGCCAGGCGGCCGGCGAGGGTTCGCCGGAATTCGCCTTCGGCGACGTTCGTGTCGACCTGGCCCGCCGCGCGGTGGAACGCAGCGGGCAACCGGTCCACCTCACGCCCATCGAGTACCGCCTGCTCACACTCCTGCTCGCCAACGCCGGCAAGGTGCTGACCCACCGCCAACTGCTGAAAGCGGTGTGGGGGCCGGCCTACGTCGACAGCAGCCACTACCTGCGCATCTACGTCGGCCACCTGCGCCAAAAACTCGAAGCGGACCCGGCGCAACCGCGCCACCTGCTGACGGAAACCGGCGTCGGTTACCGCTTCCAGCCCTGAAGCCATTTACGCGAGGACCGACCGCATAATGAACGACAAGCAGAACAAGGGACGCGTTGCCGCGCTCTCTGTGGCCGCCCTCGGGGTGGTCTATGGCGACATCGGCACCAGCCCGCTCTACGCCATCAAGGAAGTGTTCGGCGGCGCCCACCATCCGGTGCCCATCACGCCGGACAATGTGCTCGGGATCCTGTCGCTGATCTTCTGGTCGCTGATCGTGGTGGTGTCGGTCAAGTACGTCGCCCTCATCCTGCGCGCCGACAACAAGGGCGAGGGCGGCATCATGGCACTGATGGCGCTGATCCTCGGTCGCAAGGACCTGCCGCCGCGTCAACGGACAGCCGTCGTCCTGCTCGGACTGTTCGGCGCGGCGCTGTTCTATGGGGACGGCGTCATCACGCCGGCCATTTCCGTCCTCTCCGCGGTGGAGGGGCTGGAGGTCGCCACCCCGGCCTTCAAGCCCTACATCATTCCCATCACCATCGGCATCCTCGTCGGTCTCTTCGTCGTGCAAAGGCACGGCACCACCCGGGTCGGCGTCGCCTTCGGGCCGATCACCGCTCTCTGGTTCGCCACCCTCGCCCTGCTCGGCATCCTGGAAATCCTGCGCGAGCCGGCGGTGCTCGCCGCCCTCTGGCCGGGCTACGCCCTCGGCTTCCTCGGCGCGCATCCGACCCTCGGCTTTTTCTCCCTCGGTGCGGTGTTTCTCGCAGTGACCGGGGCCGAGGCTCTGTATGCCGATATGGGGCACTTCGGCCGGCTGCCCATCCGCCTGGTCTGGTTCGGTCTGGTGCTGCCATCGCTGCTACTCAACTACTTCGGCCAGGGCGCGCTGCTGCTGGCCGATCCGACCGCCATCGAGAACCCTTTCTACCGGCTGGCGCCGGACTGGGGACTCTATCCCCTCGTGGTGCTGGCAGCAGCGGCAACCGTCATTGCCTCCCAAGCGGTCATCTCGGGCGCCTATTCGATCACGCAACAAGCCATCCAGCTCGGCTATTCGCCGCGCATGGAGATCCACCATACCTCGAGCGCCACCATGGGCCAGATCTACCTGCCGGGCATCAACTGGACGCTGCTCGCCGCCGTGATCGCCCTGGTGCTCGGCTTCCGGTCGTCCACCAACCTGGCCGCCGCCTACGGCATCGCGGTCACCGGCACCATGATCATCACGACATCGTTCGCTTATCTGGTAGCGCGTCACGAATGGGGCTGGGGACCGGTCCGTGCGCTGGCGGTCTTCGGCTTGCTGCTCCTGGTAGACATGTCCTTCCTTGCCGCAAACGCCGTGAAGATCCACGACGGCGGCTGGTTCCCGCTGGTGTTCGGCCTGGCGGTTTTCATCCTGCTCACCACATGGAAGCGCGGCCGCGACATCCTTGCCGCCAGGCTCGATGCGCAGACACAAGGCCTGCGCGAGTTCGTTACCGCCATCGAGCGTACGGGCGAGGTCGCCACGGTACGCGGCGCCGCGGTCTTCCTGACACCGCGGCCCGATCACGTGCCGCATGCCCTGCTGCACAACCTGAAGCACAACCAGGTGCTGCACGAGCAGGTCGTGCTGGCTACCGTCACGGTGCTGCCGGTGCCGCGGGTGAGCGACGCCCAGCGCGTGCTGGTCGAGCGGCTGAGCGGACGGTTCTACGGCGTCCGCATGTTCTTCGGCTTCATGGAGGAAGCCGACGTTCCTGCGGCCCTTGAATGGTGCGTCGAGCAGGGCCTGCAGCTCGACCCCGCCCGCACTTCCTATTTTCTCGGCCGGGAAACCCTCCTGCCCACGCTCGGCACGGCCATGGCCGCCTGGCGCCAGAAGATTTTCGCGACCATGTTCCGCAATGCCGGCAGCGCCGCAACCTACTTCAAGCTGCCGCCGAACCGCGTCGTCGAGCTCGGTGCCCAGGTCGCCCTGTAGGCGCTGACGACGGCGCGCGTCCGCCGCCGTCCTGCGGAAATCGGCTAAAATTCGGCTTTCAGGCAAAGCTGGAGAACACATCATGTCCATGGCCGACCGCGACGGCTTCATCTGGTACGACGGCAAGCTCGTGCCCTGGCGCGAAGCAACCACCCATGTGCTCACCCACTCCCTGCACTATGGCCTCGCCGTATTCGAGGGCGTGCGCGCCTACAAGACCGTCGACGGCACCGCCATCTTCCGCCTCAAGGAGCACACCGACCGGCTCTTCAACTCGGCGCACATCTACATGATGAAGATGCCGTATGACAAGGAAACCCTGATGGAGGCGCACAAGGAAGTGGTGCGCGCCAACAAGCTCGACTCCTGCTACCTGCGGCCGATCGCCTTCTACGGCTCGGAGAAGATGGGCGTCTCGCCGAAAGGCGCCAAGGTGCATGTCTCCATCGCCGCCTGGCCGTGGGGCGCCTACCTCGGCGAGGACGGCCTCGCCAACGGCATCCGCGTGAAGACCTCCTCGTACGCGCGCCACCACGTGAACGTCTCGATGTGCCGCGCCAAGTACTCCGGCACCTACGCCAACTCGATCCTCGCCAACATGGAGGCCACCGAGCATGGCTACGACGAAGCGCTGCTGCTCGACGTCGACGGTTTCGTCGCCGAGGGCGCCGGCGAGAATCTCTTCATCGTCAAGGACGGCCAGATCTACGAGCCGGAGATCGCCTCGGCGCTGGTCGGCATCACGCGCGCCACCATCATCCAGCTGGCCAAGGAGCTCGGCTACGAGGTGAAGGCGAAGCGCCTCACCCGCGACGACCTCTACATCGCCGACGAGGCCTTCTTCACCGGCACCGCCGCCGAGGTGACGCCGATCCGCGAGGTCGACAGCCGGCAGATCGGCAGCGGCAAGCGCGGCCCGATCACGCACCAGATCCAGAACCTGTTCTTCGACGTGGTGAACGGCCGCTCGCCCTTCCACAAGGGCTGGCTGACGCCGGTCAAATAGGAGCTGCCATGAGCGAAGTGAAAGACACCGCCCGCGTCGTCGCCGTCACCGCGCACGACCTGCCCCTGCACTGCCCGCGGCCCGACGCGCCGCTGTGGGCGCGCCATCCGCGCGTCTTCCTCGACCCGCTGAAGGGCGGCGAGGCGGTCTGTCCGTATTGCGGCACGCGCTACACCTTCACCGGCGAGGCGCCCAAGGGGCACCATTGAACGTCTCCGCGTGATGCGGAAAGCCCTCATCGTCGCCCCCTCCTGGATCGGCGACACCATCCTCGCGCAGCCGCTCTTCGCGCGGCTGCATGCACGCCATCCAGGCCTCGCCCTCGACGCCTTCGCGCCGGCCTGGGCGGCGCCGGTGCTCTCGCGCATGCGCGAGATCCGCCGCGTCATCCCCAACCCCTTCGCCCACGGCGAGTTCAACCTCGCCGGCCGCTGGCGCGCCGGGCGCGAACTCGCGCGCGAGGGCTACGACGCGGCGATCGTCCTGCCGAATTCCTGGAAGTCCGCCCTGCTGCCCTGCTTCGCCGGCATCCCGCAGCGCATCGGCTTCAGGGGCGAAGCGCGCCGCGGGCTGCTCAACCGCATCCACCGCCTCGACGAGGCGGCGTTGCCGCAACTGGCCCAGCGCTACGCCCTGCTGGCCGAGGACGTCGGCACCGCAATGCCCGCCCCGCTGGCCGCGCCGCATCTCGAGGTGAATCCGGATTCCGTGCGCGCCACCCTGGCGACGCTCGGCCTCGACTCGACGAAGACGCCGATCGCCTTCTGCCCCGGCGCGGAATACGGCCCGGCCAAGCGCTGGCCGGCGCGGCATTTCGCCGAACTCGCCCGCCGTCTTGCACAGACTGACTTTCCCGTCTGGATCGTCGGCTCGGCCAAGGACGCGCCGATCGGCGCGGAGATCGAGCAATTGTCCGGCGGGGCCGCCCGCAACCTGTGCGGCCGCACCGACCTCGGCCAGGCCATCGACCTGCTCTCCTGCGCGCGGCTGGTGGTGAGCAACGACTCCGGCCTGATGCACGTCGCCGCCGCGCTCGACCGCCCGCTGGTGGCGCTCTACGGCTCGTCGAGCACCGCCTACACGCCGCCGCTGTCGCGGCGGGCGCGCCTTGTCAGCCTCGGCCTCGAATGCAGCCCCTGCTTCAAGCGGGAATGCCCGCTGGGGCATTTCAAGTGCCTGAACGACCTCACGCCCGAGCGGGTGCTCGGCGAGATCAAGGAAATCCAGCCATGACCATGCGATTCTTCGCCACGCCGCAGGACGCCGAAGCGGCCTTCTATGACGCACTGGAGCGCGCCGACCTCGAGGCCATGATGGCCATCTGGGCGGAGGACGAGGAAGTCCTGTGCACCCATCCCCAAGGCGAGCGCATCGCCGGCTTTGCCGCCGTGCGCGAGAGCTGGCGGCAGATCTTCGCCAGCGGCCAGCGCGCCAGCGTGCGCTTGTCCGACGCCGTGCACCGCCAGGGCATCCTGCTCGCCCTGCACAGCGCCCACGAGCACTACTCGGTGCCGGGCGAGGAAGTGCCGCGCCCGCCGGTCATCGCCAGCAATGTCTACGTCCGCGGCGCCCAGGGCTGGCACCTGCTGTCGCGCCATGCCTCCAGCGCGCCGGCACCGCTCGCTGCCGACATTTCCGCCACCCTGCATTGAAAGAATTTCCTTCCTACCGCGCACCCGCCTGGTTGCCCGGCGGCCACGCCCAGACCATCTGGCCGATCGTGCGCAAGGGCGCGCCGCCCGCCTACCGGCGCGAGCGCTGGGACACGCCAGACGGCGACTTCATCGACGTCGACTGGCTGGACGCGCCGCATGAAGCGGAGGCCCCGCTGGTGGTGCTCTTCCACGGCCTCGAAGGCAGCTCGGCCAGCCATTACGCCAGCGCGCTCATGCACAGGCTGGCGCAGCGCGGCTGGGGCGGCGCCGTGCCGCACTTCCGCGGCTGCTCGGGCGAGCCGAACCACCTGCCGCGCGCCTACCACTCGGGCGACTCGGCGGAGATCGACTGGGTGCTGCGGCGCATGCGCGCCCTGTTCCCGCAGCGGGCGCTCTTCGCTTCAGGCGTCTCCCTCGGCGGCAACGCGCTGCTGAAGTGGGCCGGCGAGCAGGAAGGCGCCGCGCGCGACGTCGTGCAGGCCGTCGCCGGCGTCTGCGCGCCGCTCGACCTCACCGCCGCCGGTCGCGCCCTGCAGCAGGGCTTCAGCCTGGTCTATGCGAAGCATTTTCTCGGCACGCTGAAGGTCAATGCCGGCGCCAAGCTGGCACGCTTCCCCGGCCTGTTCGACGGAGCGCGCATGCGCGCCGCCCGCAACCTGTACGAGTTCGACGACGCCGTCACCGCGCCGCTGCACGGCTTCCGCGACGCCGGCGACTACTGGCGCCGCGCCAGCAGCAAACCCTGGCTGGGCGGCATCCGCCTGCCGGCGCTGGTGCTCAATGCGCTGAACGATCCCTTCCTGCCGCGCGAGGCGCTGCCGGCGCAGCAGGACGTCGCCGCCGCGGTGACGCTCGAATACCCGGCCGGCGGCGGCCATGCCGGCTTCGTCGCCGGGCCCTTCCCGGGTCACCTCGACTGGTTGCCGCTGCGCCTGCTGGCATACTTCGAAGGCCGGCGTTGATGGGATAATGAACGGAACGAAGCGAGGTACCGACATGCAGATTCCCGCCCCCGAGATCTTCAAGGCCTACGACATCCGCGGCATCGTCGGCAGGACGCTGACGCGCGACGCCGTCTATTCGATCGGCCGCGCCGTCGGCTCCGAGGCGCGCGAGCGCAAGGTGAAGACCGTCGTCGTCGGCCGCGACGGCCGCCTCTCCGGCCCGGAGCTGTCGCTGGCGCTGATGCAGGGCATCTGCGCTTCAGGCGTCGACGTCGCCGACATCGGCATGGTGCCGACCCCGCTCGGCTACTTCGCCGCGCACCACCTGAAGACCGGCAGCGCGGTGATGGTCACCGGCAGCCACAACCCGCCCGACTACAACGGCTTCAAGATCATGCTGGCCGGCGACACCCTGCACAGCACGGCCATCACCGCCCTGCGCACGCGCCTCGTCGAGGGGCGGCTCGCCTCGGGCAGCGGCAAGATCGCCCGGGTGGATGTGCGCCAGGATTACCTCGATCGCATCGTCTCCGACGTGAAGTTGTCGCGAAAGATGAAAATCGTGGTCGACTGCGGCAACGGCGTCGCCGGCGCCGTGGCGCCGGAACTCTTCCGCCGCATGGGTTGCGAACTGGTCGAGCTCTTCTGCGAGGTGGACGGCAATTTCCCCAACCACCATCCCGATCCGTCCAAGCCGGACAACCTGAAGGACGTCATCCGCGCCCTGCAGGAGACCGACGCGGAACTCGGCATCGCCTTCGACGGCGACGGCGACCGCCTCGGCGTGGTGACCAAGGACGGCGAGATCGTCTACCCGGACCGCCAGCTGATGCTCTTCGCCGCCGACGTGCTGACGCGCAATCCCGGCGCGCAAATCATTTACGATGTGAAATGCTCGCGCAACCTGGCCCGCTCCATCCGCCACCAGGGCGGCAAGCCCCTGATGTGGATGACCGGCCATGCGCTGATCAAGGCCAAGCTGAAGGAGACCGGCGCCCCGCTCGCCGGCGAGATGAGCGGCCACACCTTCTTCAAGGAGCGCTGGTACGGCTTCGACGACGGCCTCTACGCCGGCGCGCGCCTGCTGGAAATCGTCTCGCGCTGGAAGGACGCCAACTGGCCGCTCAAGCACCTGCCTGACGCCGTCTCCACGCCCGAGCTCAACCTGAAGATGCAGGAAGGCGAGCCGCATGCGCTCATCGCCGAGCTGCAGAAAACGGCGAAGTTCGAGGGGGCGCAGGAGATCATCACCCTCGACGGCCTGCGCGTCGAGTACGCCGACGGCTTTGGCCTGATGCGCGCCTCCAACACCACGCCGGTGCTGGTGCTGCGCTTCGAGGCCGACGACGAGCAAGCGCTGGCGCGCATCCAGGCCGACTTCCGCCGCGTCCTGCGAAAGGCGCGGCCCGACCTGCTGCAGGCCTTCTAAAGGTTTGTCCCGGCAGGCCGTTATGGGTGGAATGTCCGCCCAGGAAATCTTCATCGGCCGCCAGCCCATCCTCGACCGCTACCAGCGGCTGTATGCCTACGAACTGCTGTTCCGCCGCGGCACGCAGAACAGCGCCGAGGTCACCGACGACCTGGCCGCCACGGCGACCGTCCTCAGCCACGTGTTTTCCGAACTCGGCCTGGAGACGGCGCTCGGCCCCTACCTGGGTTTCGTCAACCTCGATGCGCGCATGCTGGCGAGCGATGCGCTCGAGCTGCTGCCCAAGGAAAAATTCGTCCTCGAGGTGCTGGAAACCGTCGAGCTCACCCCGGCGGTGGTCGCGCGCTGCCGCGAGTTGAAAGACAAGGGCTATACCCTGGCGCTGGACGACTTCGTCGCCTTCGAGGAGAAGCACGCACCGATCCTCGAACTGGCCGACATCGTCAAGGTGGACCTGATGGGCATGGATGCCGCCGCCCTGGAGAAAACCGTCAAGGCACTGCGCCCCTGGAAGGTCAAGCTGCTGGCCGAGAAGGTGGACGACGAAGCGCAGGTGAAGATGTGCAGCGACCTCGGCTTCGAGCTGTTCCAGGGTTATTACTTCGCCAAGCCGACCATCATCGCCGGCAAGAAGCTGTCGCAGTCCGAGCTGTCGCTGATCCGGCTGCTCAGCCTGATCCTCGACGATGCCGAAACGCCGCAGATCGAAGACATCTTCAAGCAGGAACCGGGGCTGACGCTGAACCTGATGCGACTGACCAATTCGGCCGCTTCCGGCCTGCGCCAGAAGATCACCTCGCTGCGCCACGCCATCACCGTACTGGGGCGCCGCCAGCTGCAGCGCTGGCTGCAGCTGCTGCTCTACACCAATCCGTCCGGCGGCGGCGCCAATCCCCTGCTGCAGGTGGCCGCCACGCGCGGACGCTTCATGGAGCTGCTGGCGGGCGACATGATGGGCGCCAGCCCCGATTTCGAGGATCGCGCCTTCATGACCGGCATCATGTCGCTCATGCCGGCGCTGCTGCATGTGCCGATCGACGAGGTGATGGCCAGCCTGCATGTCGCACCGGACGTGCGCGAGGCCCTGGAGAGCCGCTCGGACATACTCGGGAAACTGCTGCTGCTGGCGGAAAAGCAGGAGGAAAGCGACATGGCGTCCTGCTTTGCCCTCACCGCCGAGTTGCAGGGGCTCGACAACGAACGCGTCAACGCCCTCCTCGCCCAGGCGCTCGCCTGGGCCAATAGCATCGGCCAGGAAGGCGCTAACTGACGGCCTTGAGGACCAACGGCGTCAGCGCCTCGGGCAGACTGACTTTCCCCGCCAGCACGAAATTCCGTGCTTCCGCCGACATCTTCTGCCAGGTCTTGCGGATGATCTCGATCCACTTCGCCTCGTCGTAGTCCGGGTGCTGGGCGGCGAAGCCGGCGAGATAGTGCTCGAGGAAGACCAGGTCGGTGACATCCTCCAGCAGCTGCGTCTCGGCGTTCACCTTGAGGCCCTTCTTGCCGACGGCGGCCTGGACACGCTCGATCGTCCCGGCGTCGTAGCCGGCCTCCTGCAGGATGCGGCCGGCGGTCTCGGCATGGAATTTATACAGGCCGGTGCGCCACTGCAGATAGCCCTGGCGGTCCATCGGATAGCTGGCGCGCGGCGTCTTCCAGCGCTGGATGTGCTGGGCGCGCACGGCCAGGCGCACGGCCTCGGAAGCATCCGGCGCGAAGCGGTCCAGCATCGCGCTCATGCGCTGCGCGTAGAGCAGTTCCTTGGGCCGGCCCTCGTCGCGGTTCGGGTCTTCGGCGTTGGCGGCGTCGAAGGCCGCAATCGCAGCGTCGAAGCGTTTTGGGTCTGCAATCATGGGCACCTCCGTGCAAGCCAGTCGCGAATCGCCAGCCCCGTGCCAAACTCCCAGGGGCGCAGCTTCTCCGGCGGAATCAGGCGGAATTCGGCCAGTTCCTCGTTGAGCACGATCTCGCCCTCCGCGACGACATGGTAGGCGAGGATGATCTCGTTCTTGCGCTGGAAGGGATAGACGCCGATCAGGCTGGCGGAAGTCGTCGTCAGGCCGAGCTCCTCCTGCACCTCGCGGGCCACGCCCTCTTCCGGCGTCTCGTCGCGTTCCATGAAGCCGGTGACGAGCCCGAACATCTTCTCCGGCCAGGCGTGGTTGCGCGCCAGCACGACCAGGCCGTCGCGCTCGACCAGGCCGGCCAGCACCGGCAGCGGGTTGTCCCAGAAGACGTAGCCGCAGGCGGCATCCGGGCAGGACAGCCGCGCGCGCCCCGCAATGCCGCACTCGGCGAGCAGGGAGGCGCAGCGCGGGCAGAAGCGCATCAGAGCTTCTGCTCGACCCAGGCGTGAACGGAGGCCAGGGCCTTGCCGAGGTTTTCCGGCTGCGTGCCGCCGGCCTGCGCCATGTCGGGCCGGCCGCCGCCCTTGCCGCCGACTTGCTGGGCGACGAAGTTCACCAGCTCGCCGGCCTTCACCTTGCCGGTGAGATCCGGGCTGACGCCGGCAATGAGCGACGCCTTGCCGTCGGCAGCGGCACCGAGCACGACGACGCAGGATTTCAGCTTGTCCTTCAGCTTGTCCAGCGTCTCGCGCAACGCCTTGGCGTCGGCGCCTTCCAGTGCGGCGGCGAGCACCTTGATCCCTTTGACCTCCGCGGCCTGGCCGGCCAGATCGTCGCCCTGGCTGGCCGCCGCTTTCGACTTCAGGCGCGCCAATTCCTTCTCCAGTGCCTTGACGTGGTCGAGCACCTGGCCGACGCGGGCGGCGATTTCCTGCGGCTGCGCCTTGATGGCGGCAGCCACCTCAGCGAGTTCGCGCTCCTGCTGCTGCACGACTTCCAGCGCATTCTCGCCGGTGACGGCCTCGACGCGGCGGATGCCCGCAGCGACGCCGCCTTCCGAGAGTATCTTGAAGAAGCCGATGTCGCCGCTGCGCGCGACGTGGGTGCCGCCGCACAGCTCGCGCGAGCTGCCGATGTCGACCACGCGCACGCTGTCGCCGTATTTCTCGCCGAAGAGGGCCATGGCGCCGGACTTGACCGCATCGTCGAAGGGCATGATGCGCGCGCAGGCTTCCGCGTTGGCGAGGATCTCGCGATTGACGATGCGCTCGACGGCGCGGATCTCGTCGTCGGTCATCGGCGCCTGGTGGGCGAAGTCGAAGCGCGTGCGCGACGGATTCACCAGCGAACCCTTCTGCTGCACGTGGCTGCCAAGCACTTCGCGCAGGGCCTTGTGCATGAGGTGGGTGGCGGAATGGTTGCGCACCGTGGCGGCGCGCGAGACCAGGTCCACCTTGGCCTGCACGGTATTGCCGACGGTGAGCTTGCCAAGCTTGACCGTGCCCTGGTGGCCGAAGACGTCGGCCTGGATCTTCTGCGTGTCGTCGACGGCGAAGGCACCATGGGCGGATTCGAGCAGCCCGCGGTCGCCCACCTGGCCGCCGGATTCGGCATAGAACGGCGTGTGGTCGAGCACCACCACGCCGTTGTCACCCATAGTCAGTTCGTTCACCTCGGCGCCGTCCTTGTAGAGGGCGACAACCGTGCCTTCATGCACCAGCGTGTCATAGCCGTGGAAGGCGGTGGCGACGCCCGAGTACTCCAGCGCGCCCTTCATGACGAACTTCGAGGCGGCGCGCGCCTGCTCGCGCTGGCGCGCCATGGCGGCGTCGAAGCCGGCCTGGTCGAGCGTGAAGCCGCGCTCGCGGCACATGTCCGCGGTGAGGTCGAGCGGGAAGCCGAAGGTGTCGTAGAGCTTGAACGCCGTCTCGCCGTCGAGCGTTTTGGAGGGCGAGGCCAGCGCCGCCTCGAGCAGAGCCATGCCGTGCTCCAGCGTCTCGGCGAAGCGCTCCTCCTCGGCCTTGAGCACCTCGGCGACGCGCGTCGCCGCCGCCGGCAATTCGGGATAGGCCTTGCCCATGGCCTGCGAGAGGTCCGCCACCAGGCGGTGGAAGAAGGGCTGCTTCCGGCCGAGCTTGTAGCCGTGGCGGATGGCGCGTCGGATGATGCGGCGGAGCACGTAGCCGCGGCCGTCCGAGCCGGGGATGACGCCGTCGACGACGAGGAAGGAACAGGCGCGGATATGGTCGGCGATGACGCGCAGGCTCGGGTTCGACAAATCCTTGGCGCCGGTTTCCCTGGCGGCGGCGCGGATCAGGTCCTGGAACAGGTCGATCTCGTAGTTGGAATGCACGTGCTGCAGCACGGCGGCGAGGCGCTCGAGGCCCATGCCGGTGTCGACGCTGGGCTTGGGCAGCGGGTGCAGCACGCCCGCCTCGTCGCGGTTGAACTGCATGAAGACCAGGTTCCAGATCTCGATGTAGCGGTCGCCGTCGGCGTCCGGCGAGCCGGGCGGGCCGCCTTCTATCCCCGCGCCGTGGTCGTAGAAGATTTCGCTGCAGGGGCCGCAGGGGCCGGTGTCGGCCATCTGCCAGAAGTTGTCCGAGGTGAACTTCGGCGCGCCCGGTTTGTCGCCGATGCGCACGCAGCGGTCCTCCGGCACGCCGATCTCGCGCGTCCAGATTTCATACGCCTCGTCGTCCTCGTGGTAGACCGTGGTCCACAGCTTCTCCTTCGGGATGCCGTAGACCCCGGTGATCAGCTCCCAGGCGAAGCGGATGGCGTCGCGCTTGAAGTAGTCGCCGAAGCTGAAGTTGCCGAGCATCTCGAAGAAGGTGTGGTGGCGCGCCGTATAGCCGACGTTCTCCAGGTCGTTGTGCTTGCCGCCGGCGCGCACGCAGCGCTGCGAGGTGGTGGCGCGCGCGTAGGGCCGCTTGTCGTGGCCGAGGAAGACATCCTTGAACTGCACCATGCCGGCGTTGGTGAACAACAGCGTCGGGTCGTTGCCCGGCACCAGCGGGCTGGAAGCGACGACGGCATGGCCCTTCGAGGCGAAGTAGTCGAGGAATTTCTGGCGGATTTCAGCGCTTTTCATGGCAGTCGGTACGGAAGGCGCCCTGCGGCGCAAAGAGGTCGGATTTTAGCATCGAAGCCCCTGCCCCGCCCCGGCGGGGCAGGCTTCAAAGAGCGGTGACGGGGAGGGAGAAATGGAAGGTGGCGCCCTGTCCCGGCGCGCCCTCCGCCCAGACCCGCCCGCCGTGGCGCTGGACGACGCGGGCGACGATGGCGAGGCCGACCCCGGTGCCCTCGAAGGCGGTGTCGCGGTGCAGGCGCTGGAAGACGTGGAACAGCTTGCCGGCGTAGGCCATGTCGAAGCCGGCGCCGTTGTCGCGCACGAAGAAGCACGCTTCGCCCGCCTCGACCGAGCCGCCCGCTTCGACCACGGCCTGCTCGCACTGGCGCGTGAATTTCAGGGCATTGCCCAGCAGATTGAGCCAGACTTGCCGGACCAGGCTGCGGTCGGCCCGAACCGTCGGCATCGGCCCGATGCGCACGTCGATCCTGCGTCCGGCGCCGGCCTCGGGCAGTTCGGACAGCACCTCGCGCGCCAGGCTGGCCATGTCGAGGGGCGCGCGCTTCAGCTCGACGCGGCCGATGCGGGCAAAGTCGAGCATGTCGTCGATCAACTCGCCCATGCGGATGGCGTTGGAGATGATGCGGTCGAGCTGCCCCCTTCCCTCGGCGCCGATCTGGGGCGCGTAATCCTCCTCGATCACCTTGGCGTAGCCGGCGATGGCGCGCAGCGGGGAGCGCAGGTCGTGTGAGACGGAATAGCTGAAGCTCTCCAGTTCGCGGATCGCCTCCTCCAGCTCGGCGGTGCGCTCCTTCACCCGGTGCTCGAGGTCGACGTTGAGGTTGCGGATATCCTCCTCGGCGCGCCGCTGGTCGGACACATCCCGCACGATGGAAATCAGGCAGGGCGTGCCGCCGATCTCGATGGCGACCGAGGAGGTCAGCATGTCGCGCAGCGTGCCGTCCTTGGTGCGCACCTCGAATTCCGCGTTGCTGACGCTCCCCCTGGCCTTGAGATCGGCCAGGAAGCGGCTGCGCTTCTCGGGATAGGCCCAGAGACCCAGCTCGAGGGTGGTATGGCCGACGGCTTCGTCGACCGAAAAGCCGCTCAGGCGCTCGAAGCCCTCGTTGGCATCCAGGATCAGGCCGTCTTCAAGCCGGACGATGACGATCCAGTCCGGGCTGGCATGGAAGACCTTGGCGAACTTCTCCTCGGACTGGCGCAGCGCATCCTGGGCGCGCTGCACTTCGGTGATGTCGCGGCCGACGCCGATGATCTGCTGCTCGCCGCCGATCTCGGCGAGCACGCAGGAACCCTCGATCAGGATGGCCTCGCCGCTCTTCTTGCGGAAATGCACCTTGAAGCCGTGCCATTCGCCGTCTTCCCTCAGCCTGCGCACCAGTTCGTCGCGCTCGGCGGGCTCGGCCCACAGGCCGATCTCCAGCGCCGTCCGGCCGAGCGCCTCCTGCGCCTTCCAGCCGGTCAGCCGCTCGAAACCCTTGTTCACCGCGACGAACCGGCCATCCTCCAGCCGGCTGACCGTGGCGTAGTTGGGGTTGGCGTTGAAGGCCTTGGCGAAGCGCTCCTCGGAGCGCCGCAACGCCTCCTGGGCGCGCTTCAGGTCCGTGATGTCGCGCGAGGTGCCGATGAGGTGCGGTTCGCCGTCGAGCTCGATGATCGTCGCGGAGCTCAGCACGTCGCGGATGCTGCCGTCCTTGGTGACGAAGCGGGCATCGAAGTCCCGCACGTTGCCATGCGCCAGGAGGCGGCCGATCAATTCCTCGCGCTCCGCCCGGTCGGCCCACAATCCGAGATCGGCGGTCGTGCGGCCTACCGCCTCGGCGGCGGAATAGCCGGTCAATATCTCGAATCCCCGATTCACCTCGACGATCCGTCCATCGGATATCCGGCTGATCATGATGAAATCCGGATTGGACTGAAAGGCCTTGGCGAACTTGTCTTCCGAGATGCGCAGGCTGCGCTCGCGTTCACGCAACTGCGCCAGCAGGCCGTAGAAGGCCTGCCCAAGTTCTCCGACCTCGTCCTCGCGCATCGACAAGCGGGGCACGGCCGCATCCGGACGATCGTGCAGTGCGCCGACATGCCGCGTCAATCGCTCGACCGGACGCACCAGCAGGCCGGCCAGCAGCCAGGCGCACAGCGCGCAGGCCAGCATGGACGCGAAAGCGATGCCGATCACCCTGCCGCGCGCTTCATGCAGGGGGGCATACGCCTCGTCCAGCGGATACACCCCCGCGACGAACCAGTTCGTCGTCTTCAACTGCTTGAAGCTCATGAGCGCCCGGAGCCCGCTGCTGTTCTCGCTCTCCTCGGTGCCCTCGAATCCCGCGCCGGCCTTGTCCGCGGCCGGGTTCGCCCCGACCGGCGGGGAGTCGGCGAGTATCCGCGACTTGTCGGGGTGGAGCACCAGCTTGCGGTCCCGCGAAGCGACATACAGGTAGCCGGTCCGGCCGACGAGGGCGGTTCGTGCCTCGCCGAACAGGCGCTCGTTGAGCAGGTTCAGGGTGCAGGCCACGACCAGGTCGATCTTTCCGTCGCGAGCCAGGCGGGGGGCGGCAACGACCACCACCGGCGCGCCGCTGACCTTCCCCCGTATCGGTGTGGAGATCACGGCGGCCCGTCTTGCCATGACCTCGCGGAAGTAGCCCCGGTCGGCAAAATTCCTGTCCTCGATCGGCGGCAAGGGCGGCTGCTGGGCCAGCGCCCGCCCCTCGGGCGACAGGACGATGCAGCGGTCGATGGCGCCCATCGGCATCGGCAAGTGGCTCATGTAGTGCTCGATGGCTTCGCGGGAGGCGATGGCGGCGGACGGCACGCCCCGGGCCACCGCCTGGGTCGTCTCCAGGGCGATGCCGAGGTCGTTGTCCATGCCTCTCGCGGCATAGCTGACGAGGGAATGCAACTGGTTGGCAACGCCGGTCTTGATTTCCTCGCGCACGCCCAGCCAGGACAGTCAGGCCGCAGTCAGCGCCAGCACGGCCAGCATGACCGTCAGGCTGAGCGCCAGCTTGGCCCTCAGGCGCATGTATGGACGGTCCCGCTACGGCCCGGTGTTGTTGTTCTTGCTGAACCCATCGAATCCCCTTTGACACTGCTAAGCTACTATAACGCTTACGGCCATATCCGGAATTATTTAACGCTCCGGCATCGAAAAATGCCCCTCCTGCTCGCACTCGACCAGGGCACCACCAGTTCCCGCGCCATCGTCTTCGACGACCGCGGCCGCGCGCTGGCGACCGCCCAGAAGGAACTGCGCCAGATCTTTCCGCAGCCGGGCTGGGTCGAGCACGACCCCGTCGAGATCTGGCGCGATCAGTTCGCCGTCGCGCAGGATGCCCTGCGCCAGTGCGGCGCGAGCGCAGTCGACATCGCCGCGATCGGCATCGCCAACCAGCGCGAAACCACGGTGCTGTGGGAGCGCGCCAGCGGCCGCCCCCTGCACAACGCCCTCGTCTGGCAGGACCGGCGCACCGCCGAAGCCTGCGAGAAACTGAAGGCAGCGGGGGCCGAGGCGCTGGTGCGCGCAAAAACCGGCCTGGTGCTCGACCCGTATTTCTCCGCCACCAAGCTGGCCTGGCTGCTCGACCGCGTGCCCGGCGCGCGCGACCGCGCGCGGCGCGGCGAGCTGGCCTTCGGCACCGTCGACAGCTGGCTCGCCTGGAACCTCAGCGGCGGCCGGCTGCACGTCACCGATCCCTCGAACGCCTCGCGCACGGCGCTCTTCGACATCCGCGCCGGCGACTGGGACGACGAATTGCTGGCGCTGTTCGGCATCCCGCGCGAACTGCTGCCGCGCGTCGTGCGCTCCAGCGCGCTGTGCGGCGAGACCGCGCCGGAGCTGTTCGGCGCCGCGATCCCCATCGGCGGCATGGCGGGCGACCAGCAGGCCGCCCTGTTCGGCCAGGCCTGCCACGGCGAAGGCATGGCGAAGAACACCTACGGCACCGGCTGCTTCCTGCTCATGCACACCGGCCGGCGGGCCGTCGCCTCGAACAACGGCCTGATCGCCACCTGCGCCGCGCAGACCGGCGAGGCGCTCGAATATGCGCTGGAAGGCAGCGTCTTCATCGCCGGCGCCGTCGTGCAGTGGCTGCGCGACGGGCTCGGCCTGATCCGCCAGGCGTCCGACATCGAGGCGCTCGCCGCCAGCGTGCCGGATGCCGGCGGCGTGGTCTTCGTGCCGGCCTTCGCCGGCCTCGGCGCGCCGCACTGGAACCCGCACGTGCGCGGCACGCTGGCCGGCCTGACGCGCGGCACCGGCGCCGCGCACATCGCCCGCGCCGCGCTGGAGGCCATCGCCTTCCAGTCGGCCGAGCTGGTGCAGGCGATGGCAGCCGACTGCGGCCGGCCGCTGGCCGAGCTGCGCGTCGATGGCGGCGCCACCGCGAACAAGCTGCTCATGCAGTTCCAGGCCGACCTGCTCGGCGTGCCGGTCATCCGGCCGCGCATCCAGGAGACGACGGCGCTGGGCGCCGCCTATCTCGCCGGCCTGGCGGCCGGCGTCTGGCACAGCCGCGAGGAAATCGCCGCGCAGTGGGCGCGCGAGCGCAGCTTCGAGCCTGTCCTGCCGGCTGCTGCGGCGGCAGCGCGCATGGCGGAATGGCGCCGCGCCGTGCGCTGCGCACTGACTTTCGCCGAATAGCGGCCTGGCGCGCCGCTCAGGCGGGCATCAGCAGGTCGATCCGGTCCGTGAAGATCGCCGCCACGCCCTGGCGCAGGAGCAGGCCGGCGTCTTCCGGGTCGTTGACGGTATAGACGAGCAGGGGAATGCCGGCCGCCCGCGCTTCGTCGAACAGCTGCGGGGTCAGGCAATGGCGGCTGCAATGCAGGGAATAACACGCCAGGCGGCGAAAGGCCTGCTGCCAGTCGGGCGGCGGCGCCTCGAACAGCAGGCCGCGCGGCAATTCCGGCGCCGCTTCCAGCGCCGCTTCCAGCGCCGCAAGGGAGAAGGAGGACAGCAGCGGCGGCGGCGCGCCAGCCCACAGCTCGCGCGCCTCCAGCGCGACCTTGCGCCCCGTTTCCGCCTCGCGCCCCGCCGACGGCTTGATCTCGACATTCGCCCACAGCCCCAGCGCCAGGCACAACTCCGCGGCATCGCCGAACGAGGGCAGCGGCTCGCCGGCGAACTGCGCACTGTGCCAGCTGCCGGCATCCAGCCGGGCCAGCTCGGCATCGCTCGCGTCGGCAACGCGGCCGCGGCCGTCGGTCGTGCGTTCCAGGGTTTCGTCGTGGATGAGGACGGGCGTGCCGTCCGCCGACAGCATGACGTCGAATTCGACGCCGCGATAGCCGAGGCTGGCGGCGATGCGCAGCCCGGCGAGGGTGTTTTCCGGCGCCAGCGCGCCGCCGCCGCGATGGGCGATGAGGCGGGGATGGCGCCAGGACATGCGGCGCCCCGCGGCTACCGGGTCACCGTGCCGTCGGTCGGCATCGGCTGCAGCACCGGGTTGCCCCTTCTCACCGCCGTATCCAGGGCTTCCTTGGCCGGCTTGAGGTTGGCCCAGACGGCTTCCAGTTCCTCGTGCAGGATGGCGCGCACGCGGCTCATGCCGAACACCCCCTTCGGCTTGGCCGCGGAGGCGAATCGCCGGTCCGACAGGCGCTCCACCGCCTTGCGCAGCAGTTCGGGCGGCGCACCCTCCGCCGCCAGTCCGCTCACCGCGACGGACGTCATCGGCAGGTAACCGGTGCTTCGCACCCACTGCTGCTGCACGTCCGGCCGCATCATGAAGGCAATGAAGCTCGCCACGACCGCATATTCCGGCTTCTTCTTGCCCGCCAGCACCCACAGGGCGGCGCCGTCCGGCAGCAGGCGGCCGGGCGCCGCGCCGCGCACGTCGTCGTAGTGCGGCAGGGCGGCGACGCCGAAATCGAAGGGCTTGCGGCGCAGCAGCTGCAGGTACAGGGAAGAGTCGCTGGTCAGCATGCTGCATTCGCCCGACATGAATTTCTCGTCCGCCTCGCGGCCAGCGCCGAAGGTGCGGAAATAGAAGCTCTTGTGCCAGCTGGCCAGCAGCGCCACATGCTTGACCTGCACCAGGTTGTTGAGGGCCAGCGCGGGCTTGCCGCCCTGCTCTGGGCTGACGATCGGTTCGCCGTGCTGGGTGGCGGCGTTCTCCAGCAGCACCCAGGCCGGATTCGACGAGGTGAACGGGCAGCGTCGGTCGACGTCGAAGACCTTGCCGGCCGCCGTCTGCAGTTCCCACCAGGTGAGGGGCGGCTTGGCCGGGTCGAGCTTCGCCTTGCGGAAGGTGTCCTTGTTGTAGTACAGCACCGGCACCGAGAGCGCCAGCGGCAGCGCCTGGATGCGGCCCTTGTTGTCGTCGACGACGTCGGCGAGGACGGGGAAGAGGGCGGCGGCATCGAACTTCACCTTCGCGCCGGCCATCACCTTGTAGAGCGGCAGCATGCGCGGGTGGCTGTCGAAGAACTTCTGGTATTCCTCGTCCTCGAGCAGGGCCAGGTGCGGCAGCTGATGGGGATCGCCGGCCATGCCCACATGCTGCAGGACCACCTTGCCGGACTTGCCTTCGGCGTTGAAGCGTCCGACGAACTCGACCAGCGCAGCGGCGGCCTCGCCGGTCATGGCATGGCGGAAGACGATCTCGGGCGGCGGCGGCGGCGCCTTGGCCGCCTGCGCAAGCGAGGACAGGCCGAGAATGGTGATGGCAAGCAGTTTGGGGAGCATGCGGAATCGGGCCCTTCAGGTGAAGTTGGTATATTACTACGCTCGATTCCCTTACATCACCCATCATGTCCGGCGCCCTCTCCCACCTTCGCATCCTCGACCTGTCCCGCGTGCTGGCGGGCCCCTGGTGCACCCAGAACCTGGCCGACCTCGGCGCCGAGGTCATCAAGGTCGAGAAGCCGGGCAGCGGCGACGACACCCGCGCCTGGGGGCCGCCCTACCTGAAGGACGGCGCGGGCCGCGACACCGGCGAGTCGGCCTATTACCTCTCCTGCAACCGCGGCAAGAAATCCATCGCCCTCGACATCACGCAGCCCGAGGGCCAGCGCATCGTGCGCGAGCTGGCGCGGCAGAGCGACGTGCTGGTGGAAAACTACAAGGTCGGCGGGCTGGCGAAGTACGGCCTCGACTGGGACAGCCTGCGCGCGATCAACCCGCGGCTCGTCTACTGCTCGATCACCGGCTTCGGCCAGGACGGGCCCTACGCCGGTCGCGCCGGCTACGACTTCATCGTGCAGGGCATGGGCGGCCTGATGAGCGTCACCGGCGCGCCGGACGGCGCGCCCGGCGGCGGGCCGCAGAAGGTCGGCGTGGCGGTGGCGGACCTGTTCACCGGCATGTACGCCACGGTCGCCGTGCTGGCGGCACTGACTTTCCGCGAGCGCACCGGGCAGGGCCAGCGCATCGACCTGTCCCTGCTCGATGCGCAGGTGGCGATGCTCGCCAACCAGAACATGAACTTCCTCGCCTCCGGCCAGGCGCCGGCGCGGCGCGGCAACGCCCATCCCAACATCGTGCCCTACCAGACCTTCGCCACGGCCGACGGCCACGTCATCCTCGCCGTCGGCAACGACGCCCAGTTCCGCCGCTTCTGCGAACTGGCCGGCCGTGCCGGGCTGGCCGACGACGAGCGCTTCGCCAGCAACCGCGCCCGCGTCGCCCACCGCGACGCGCTGATCCCGCTGCTCGAACCGCTGCTGCGAAGCCGCACGACGCTGGCCTGGGTCGACGCGCTGGAAGCGGCCGGCGTCCCCTGCGGGCCGATCAACCGGTTGAACGAGGTCTTCGCCGATCCCCAGGTGCAGCACCGCGGCATGCGCATCGACCTGCCGCACCCGTCGGCCGGCAGCGTGCCCCTCGTGGCCAGCCCGATCCGCCTCTCGGCCAGCCCGCTCGAGTACGCCGCGCCGCCGCCGCTGCTCGGCCAGCATACGAATGAAATCCTGCAGCAATTGCTGGGGCTGCCGGACGAGGAACTGGGGCGGCTGCGGGATGCGGGCGCGATCGGATGATGCACGTGAAATACTGCCTTGCTGGCCCGCAGGCGATCCAGTAACATCCACTCGGAATTTCAGCCGGAAACAATCCGGCCACAAACATAAATAATCAACAGGCTTGCGTGCCCTGCCGGCAAAGGACGGTGGCGGGGCGGATCAGACAGAGATGAACAAGTACCAGAGAGTCGTGCTCATCGTCGCGGCGGTGAACATCGTCCTGATGCTGCTTTTCCCGCCCTTCCTCGACAATCCGCTCCGCCGCGGCGCGCTGCCCAGTTTCGAGGGCTTCTACCCCTTGTGGTCCGCCTTCGGCCTGAAGCGCATCCACAGCGAGCTGCTGACGCTGCAGGTGCTGTTCGTTGCCATCAACGGCCTGCTCGCCTGGCTGCTCCTCGACCGGCAGGGCCCCAAGGGGGAGGTCCCCGAGTTCCGCTACACGCGCGCCATCAGCTTCTTCCTGGTCGGCAATCTCGCCGTGCTGTTCGCCTTTCCGCCCTTCGAATCCTATGTCTCGCTGGCGAAGTTCGAGCCGCCGAGCTTCGGCGGCTTCTATTTCGTGCTGGGCGACAAGAGCCACCGCAACTTCTTCATCCCGCTGCTCTACATGGAAGTCATCCTGGTCGTCGCGAACGTGCTGACCGTCTGGCTGCTGTTCAACAGCCTGCGGCGCGCCGAGCTGTTCGCCAAGGAGAAGATTCTCGAACTGGCGCAGAGCCTGCCGGCCACGGAACTGGCCGAGGTCTCGAAGACCCTCGGCTACAAGGCCGTGCACCCCGCCGGCGAGCCGACGCCCCATGCACCGCACCTGGGCGCCGGTCCGGACCGGCGCAAGTACCAGGATCCGCGCTACCGCGGCCCGGAACGCCGCAAGGGCGGCGATCGCCGCTTCAAGATGCGCGCCGCCCAGTAGGGCCCGCCGCCGGATTGATTTGGGCGGCAAACTCCTCTACGCTTGCCGCACAACAACCATTACAGGGAGGATGTCCTGCGGCGATCGCGCCGGCGGAGTTCTGCATGAACCGACAGCAAGCCATCGCCCTGTGGGTCGCAGCCGCCAACCTCGTGCTGGTGCTGGCCTTCCCGCCCTACGACTACATTTCCCTGGCGCAAGGCTACGTGCCCACCTTCGGCGGCTTCCATTTCGTCGGCACGGCGCCGCCCAACAGCCTGCTCAACCACAACTTCCTCATCCTCGAGGAAATCGTCATCCTGATCGACGCCGGCATTGCCTGGCTGCTGTTGCGGGAGAGGGTACCGAATGCGGGCGGGCGCTTCAGCCGCGGGCAGCGCGCCGTGCTGTGGCTGGTCGCCATCAACCTTGTACTGATCCTGCTGTTCCCGCCCTTCGAGCACTACCAGGCCATCAGCAAGACGGCCCTGCCGTCCTTCGACGGCTTCTACTTCGTCTTCGGCGACACGGCCCAGAAGCAGATCGTCGCTCCCCTGCTCTACATCGAAGCCGCCCTGGTCCTGATCAACGGCGGCCTGCTATGGCTGCTCTTTGCCGACGGCCGCGGCAACAAGCTTTCCACGGAAGAAAAACGGGCGCTCGCCAAGGCCCTGCGGGAACACCAGCAGGGCGACTAGCCGGAGCGCCCGCGGCGGCTCAGTGCTTGAGCGGCTGCCAGCCCGGATGGTCGAAGTGGCCGGCGTATTTCTCCAGCGCGCTCCCCACCTTCAAGGCGCCGGCCTGGCGCTTCACTTTCTTCGTCTTGCCCTCCATCGCCTCGACGCCTTCGAGGATGTCGGCAATGACCAGGTGCAGTTGCGCGTCGGCCTTCGGATCCAGCTTGCAGCCGGCGATGATGCCCTCCACCTCGCCATGCACTTTCTTCGCCAATTCGCCGTATTTGGCGGCGGAGAGCTTGTTCTCGTGGACCTCGTGGTGCACGGCGTCGATGCTGTTGCGGATGGCCTCCATGCCCTTGCGCAGCGGCGCGTCGGTTGCCCACTTCTTGCCGTTGTTCAGTTCCAGCTTGGCCGGCGCCGCGCCGTGATCGTGTTTATGAGCGTCAGCGGCCAGACTGCCCGCGGCCAGTCCCAGCGCCAGACCGGCGGCAGTCAGCAGTTTCCAGATTCCCTTCATTGCCTTCATGGTGTCTCCTGAGTAATCGATTGCCCGAATTGGCAATTGCAGTATCCAGGATGCCCCTTAAAGGAAGCTTAAGCGGCGGGAAATGTCACTTCGACCCGCAGGCCGCGGCCGCCCGGTCCTTCGCCGAGCACGACGGTCGCGCGGTGCAGGTCGGCGATGCGCCGCACGATGGACAGGCCGAGGCCGCTGCCCTCCTCGCCCGTGCCGAGCACGCGGTGGAAGCGGTCGAACACCTTGCCGCGCTCCGCCTCGGGAATGCCCGGCCCGCTGTCAACGACGGCCAGCGAGACGCCCCCGGCCGCAGGCTTCACCGAAACCTCCACCTCGCCGCCGGGCGGCGTGTAGCGCACGGCATTGTCGAGCAGGTTGCGCAGCAGCACGGCGAGCAGCACGGCATCGCCGGCGACCGGCGCCGCTTCACCGGGCGCCAGGCCCGCCTCGACGCCCTTGCCGGCGGCCGCCGGCGCGAGTTCGGCGACGCCCTGCTGCGCCAGCGCCTGCAGGTCCACCCGCTGTCCGGGCGGCAAGGCCGTCTGCGGATCGAGCCGCGCCAGCACCAGCAGCTGCTCGACCAGGCGCGCGGCGCGGTCGGTGCCGCTGACGACATTGGCGAGCGCGCGGCCGCGCTCCGCCTCGCCTGTCGCGCCGAGCGCGACCTGCGCCTGGGTCTTCACGGCGGCCAGCGGCGTGCGCAGCTCGTGCGCGGCGTCGGCGGTGAAGCGCCGCTCCTGCTCCAGCGAGGTGCGCAGGCGGTCGAACAGCGCATTGAGCGCGGCGATCAGCGGGGAGATCTCGCGCGGCGCGTTGCCCGCGTCGAGATGGGCGAGGTTGTCCGGCGCGCGCTGCGCCACCTCGCGTGCAATGCCGGCCAGCGGCGCCAGTCCGGCGCCGACCGCCAGCCAGATCAGCAGCGCCAGCGCCGGCAGAGCGAAGTACAGCGGGTGCAGGAGGTGGCTGGCGACGCTTTCCGCCAGCTCATTGCGCAATTCGTAGCGCTCGCCGACCTGCACCAGGTAATGGCGGCTCTCGTCCCAGCGGCTGAAGATGCGCCAGCGCTTGCCGTCGATCTCGGCATCGCCGTATCCCTCGGACCGGCTTTGCAGCCGCGTCTCGGGCGCGCTGGACGAGCGCAGCAGCAGCCTGCCCTTCTTGTCCCAGACCTGGAAGGCGATCTTGCGCTCGTGCTTGTACTGGCGCGGCACCGTCGACTCGCGATCGTCGTCCAGCTCGTGCTCGAGCTGGGCGGCGATCAGCCCGGCCGACTGGGCGAGGTGGGCGTCGAGCATCTCGCCGATTTCCTCGCGCGCATCGAAGTAGGTGAACACCGCCGTCGCCAGCCAGGCGGCCAGCACGGTGCCGGAGAGCAGGAACAGCAGGCGGCGGCGCAGCGAGGGCTTCATGCCGGTTCCCTGGAAATCATGTAGCCGACGCCGCGCACGGTGCGGATCAACTCCGGCGCCAGCTTGCGGCGCAGGTGGTGCACGAAGACCTCGACGGCGTTGCTCTCGATCTCCTCGCCCCAGCCGTAGAGCTTTTCCTCCAGCTGCGCCTTCGACAGCACCCGGCCGGCATTGAGCAGCAGCGCATGCAGCACGGCATACTCGCGCGCCGACAGCTCGACCGGGCGGCCCGCCCAGCTCACGCTGCGCGCCGCCGGATCGAGGCGCAGGGCGCCGCGCTCGAGCACCGGCTCGGCCGGGTTCTTGCCGCGTCGGAGCAGCGCGCGCAGCCGCGCCTGCAGTTCGCCCAGGTCGAAGGGCTTGACCAGATAATCGTCGGCACCGGCATCCAGCCCGGCAATGCGGTCGGGCACGGTGTCGCGCGCCGTCAGGATCAGCACCGGCACCGCGTTGCGGGCGGCGCGCGCGCGCGCCAGCACCTCCATGCCCGACAGGCGGGGCAGCCCCAGGTCGAGCACGACGGCATCGTAGGCTTCATCGGCCAGCGCCAGTTCCGCCGCGCGGCCGTCCTGCGCCCAGTCGACGGCGAAGCCGGCCTGCTGCAGGCCGGCGCGGATGCCGTCGCCGAGCAGGCGGTCGTCTTCGACGAGGAGGATTTTCATGCGGGCATGTTAACGCGGATCGGCACGCCGTATCGCCGGGACTGACTTTCTCATTTGGCCAGCCACCAGGCGCCGGCCGCGGCCCAGCCGAGCAGCAGCATGGCGCCCAGCCAGCGCTGGCCGGCAATCGCCTCGCCCGGCTCGCCCTGCTTGCGGCCGGTGATCATGGCCCGCGGCAGGTTTTCGCCGTGCATCAGGCTGCCGACGAGGACGCCGGCGAGATGGACGGCCACCACGGCCAGCATCAGCCCGGTGGCGAATTCGTGCAGTTCCTCCAGCCATTCGCCGCCCAGTTCCTGGTAGGTGAGCCAGCCGCTGGCCCCGCTCGCCAGCGCCAGGAACAGCAGCAGCATGACGGCCCAGCCGCCGGCCGGATTGTGGCCGGTGTAATGCTGCGGCGAGAAGCACAGCAGGCTTTTCAGGTAGGCGAAGGCCTGCCGCGGCCCGCGCACGAAGCTCGAGAAGCGCGCATGCTTCGAGCCGACGATGCCCCACAGCAGGCGGAACAGGGCGACCGCCGTCACCGTGCCGCCGGCGAAGACATGCACCAGGCGCCACGACTCGCTGTCGCCGGTGACCCAGGCCAGCGCGAAGCCGCCCGCCATCAGCCAGTGGCCGAGGCGCACCGGCAGGTCCCACACCAGTATCTTTTTCATGACGATTTCCTCTCAGTGTTTTTCGCGCAATTCCGGCAGGGCGATTTCGCGTCCGCGATAGCTGCCCTGCTCGGCACGGCTGTGGCAGGCCGTGCAGTTCGACGCGCTGTTCACGCGCGCATCGCGCCAGAGGGATTCGGGCACCTGGCGGTGCTCGCGCCGGAACCAGGCGCTGGCGGTGAGCCGCGGCGGATCGCCCTCGCCAGCCATGCGGCTGCGGTTCGGGGCGTTGCGCACCAGGAACTCCTCCAGCTCGCGCCGCGTCTTCTCGTCGAGGCTGGCGTTGTCGCCGTAATGCTTGTCCAGGCGCGCCATGACGCGTTTCCAGTCCGGCGCCGTCAGCAGCGCCGGCGGAAAGGGCAGATGGCAGCCGCCGCACTCCGCCTTGAACGACGGCGGCGCATCGGCCGGCACGGGCAGGCGGTCGGCCCGGGCCGCCGACGACAGGATCAGGGCGGCGGCAAGCAGGGAAAGTTTCGCGGTGCTCATAAGCCCTCCGCCAGGAACTGGACGAAATCCGCCTTCTCGGCGGCGCTGCACTCGCGCCCCAGCACCTCGGTGCAGTTGCGGCGGAACCACTTCTCCGTCTTGGCCGGATCGCTGAAGCGGGCGGCCTCCGCGCGCGGCGCCAGCGGCTTGATGGCCTTGCCGGTGACGACATGGCGGCCCGCCTGGACCGGGCTGTCCGTGTGGCAGGAGACGCAGGCGGGCATCTTCTCCGACACGGCGAAGCGCCGGGCGTAGAACTCGGCGCCGCGCCGGGCGGAAGGCTGGAAGCCGGGAGCCTGCCGGGCCGCCTCGGCGGCATAGGTAGTGATCATTTCCCGCGGGGTGGCCGCAGCGGCTGCCCCGCCCGCCATCAGCAGGGCAAGAAGAATTGCTTTAGTCATGGCCATTCCTTTCCGTTAATGCAACACGGACGGAGTCTTGGCCAAACGGCTTAAGCCGGCCTTAACGGTTTGAAATCCGGTTGATTTGGCTCAAGGGCCCCTCCCCGGCAGGCTGATATATTTACGTCTAAATATTATCGTTCATTGATATTCCCGGTGAATTTTTTCAGGTGCCGCATTGCGTTTTGTCACCATAAATATTTAAACTTAAAATAATTCGGTAATCGGCCTGCATCAGGCCAATGTGAAAGGGGCTCGGGAAATGCGAATTGCGTGCATCGGCGGCGGACCGGCGGGACTGTATCTCGCCATCCTCATGAAGAAGGCGGACCCGTCCCACGACATCACGGTCTACGAGCGCAACCGCCCCGACGACACCTTCGGCTGGGGCGTCGTCTTCTCCGACGCCACCCTCGGCAATTTCCAGGCGGCCGACCCGGAGAGCTACGAGGAGATCACGCGCGCCTTCCACCACTGGGACGACTGCGACGTCTTCTTCAAGGGCCGCAAGATCACCTCCGGCGGCCACGGCTACTGCGGCATCGGCCGCCAGAAGCTGCTCAACATCCTGCAGGCGCGCGCTGCCGCACTCGGCGTGAAACAGGTCTTCGAGACGGAGATCGACGACGACAGCCAGCTCGCCGACGCCGACCTGATCGTCGCTTCAGATGGCGTGCACAGCAAGGTGCGCAACAAGTACGCCGAACACTTCCAGCCCGACATCGACGTGCGCAAGTGCCGCTACATCTGGCTCGGCACCCACCTCAAGCTCAACGCCTTCACCTTCATCACCGAGCCCTCGGAATGGGGCTGGTTCCAGGTGCACGCCTACCAGTTCGACCGCGACACCAGCACCTTCATCGTCGAATGCCGCGAGGAGACCTGGCAGGCCGCCGGCCTCGACAAGCTCGACCAGGCCGGCTCCATCGCCTTCTGCGAGAAGCTCTTCGAGAAGCACCTGAAAGGCAACAAGCTGATGAGCAACGCCCGCCACCTGCGCGGCTCGGCCTGGCTCAACTTCAACCGCGTCCTCAGCAAGAAGTGGCACCACAAGAACATCGTGCTGATCGGCGACGCGGCGCACACCGCGCACTTCTCCATCGGCTCCGGCACCAAGCTGGCGATGGAGGACGCCATCGCCCTGTCGAAAACGCTCAACGCCCATCCCGGCGACGTCGAGCGCGCCGTGGCGCTCTACCAGGAGGAGCGCGAGATCGAGGCGCTGAAGCTGCAGAGCTCGGCGCGCAACCGCATGGAGTGGTTCGAGAACGTGGCGCGCTACGCCCACCTCGAGCCCGAGCAGTTCGCCTACACCCTGCTCACCGGCAGCCAGCGCATCGGCCACGAGAACCTGCGCCTGCGCGACAAGTCGTATGTGGACAGCGTCGAGGCCTGGTTCGCGCAGAAGTCCGGCCTGCCGGCGAAGCCGCTGCCGCCGATGTTCACGCCCTTCACGCTGCGCGGCCTCAAGCTGAAGAACCGCGTCGTCGTCTCGCCGATGGCGATGTATTCCTGCCGCGACGGCCTGCCCGCCGACTTCCTGCTGGTGCACCTCGGCGGCCGCGCGCTGGGCGGCGCCGGCCTGGTGATGACCGAGATGACCTGCGTCGCGCCCGAGGCGCGCATCACGCCGGGCTGCGCCGGCCTTTGGAACGAGGCGCAGGCGCAGGGCTGGCAGCGCATCGTCGACTTCGTGCATGCCAACAGCGACGCGAAAATCGGCCTGCAGCTCGGCCACGCCGGCCCGAAGGGCTCGACCCAGCTCGGCTGGGAGGACATCGACGAACCGCTGGCGGCGGGCAACTGGCCGCTGATCGCCGCCTCCGCGATTCCCTACGGCCCGCGCAACCAGGTGCCGAAGGCGATGACGCGCGCCGACATGGACGCCGTGCGCGAGCAGTTCGTCGCGGCGGCGAAGCGCGGCGCCGCAACGGGCTTCGATCTCCTCGAACTGCACTGCGCCCACGGCTACCTGCTGTCGAGCTTCCTCTGCCCGCTCACCAACAAGCGCAGCGACGAGTACGGCGGCTCGCTGGAGAACCGTCTGCGCTACCCGCTCGAGGTGTTCCGCGCGCTGCGCGCCGCCTGGCCCGAGGATCGGCCGATGACGGTGCGCATCTCGGCGCACGACTGGGCGCCCGGCGGCAACACCGCCGAGGACGCCGTGGCCATCGCGCGCGCCTTCCAGGCCGCCGGCGCCGACATGATCGACGTCTCCTCCGGCCAGACCACGCGCGAGGCGCAGCCGGTCTATGGCCGCATGTACCAGACGCCGTTTTCCGACCAGATCCGCAACGAGACCGGCATCGCCACCATCGCCGTGGGCAACATCTTCGAGGCGGACCACGTCAACTCGATCATCGCCGCCGGGCGCGCCGACCTCTGCGCCATCGCCCGGCCGCACCTTGCCGACCCGGCCTGGACCCTGCACGCGGCGGCGCAACTCGGCCATGGCGAGATCGCCTGGCCGAAGCAGTACCTGACCGGAAAGGCCCAGCTCGAGCGCAACCTGGCGCGCGCCGCGCAGCTGGCGATCCGGGCCTGAACGCTTTTATGCAATCCATGGAGAAACTGAAATGAGCAAACCGAGCAAGACCGCGTCCCAGCGATCCGACCACGAGACCCGGGTCACGGACGACCACCACCAGTCGCTGCGCCTGTGGCTGCGCATGCTGGCCTGCACCAACCTGATCGAGGCCTTCATCCGCAGCCAGCTGCGCGTGAATTTCCAGACCACGCTGCCGCGCTTCGATCTGATGGCGCAGCTCGAGCGCAATCCGGACGGCCTCAAGATGGGCGAGCTGTCCAAGCGCATGATGGTCACCGGCGGCAACGTCACCGGCATCACCGACCAGCTCGTCGCCGAGGGCCTGGTCGTGCGCGAGGACAACCCGAAGGACCGCCGTGCCTACATCGTCAAGCTGACCAAGGAGGGACGCCGCGTCTTCCGCGAATGGGCCGACGAGCACGAGGACTGGATCATCCGCCTCTTCGAGGGCCTCGGCGAGAAGGAGAAGGAGCAGCTCTACGCCCTGCTCGCCCAGCTCAAACAGCATGTCGCCGGACTCGGCACGGAAGGCTGAGATGGCAAATCTCTCCGCCTACGCCGCGCGGCACTTCCTCTGGCGGGTCGAGGGCAAGGTCGCCACGATCACGCTGAACCGGCCGGAGCGCAAGAACCCGCTCACCTTCGAGTCCTACGCCGAGCTGCGCGACCTGTTCCGCGCGCTGCGCCTCGACACGGACATCAAGGTGGTGGTGGTGGCCGGCGCCGGCGGCAACTTCTGCTCCGGCGGCGACGTGCACGAAATCATCGGCCCGCTGACGAAGATGGACATGGCGGGCCTGCTCGCCTTCACGCGCATGACCGGCGACCTGGTGAAGGCCATGCGCGCCTGCCCGCAGCCGATCGTCGCGGCGGTCGACGGCGTCTGCGCCGGCGCCGGCGCCATCGTCGCCATGGTCTCCGACCTGCGCCTCGGCACGGCGCGCAGCAAGACCGCCTTCCTGTTCACCCGCGTCGGCCTGGCCGGCTGCGACATGGGCGCGTGCACCATCCTGCCGCGGATCATCGGCCAGGGCCACGCCTCCGACCTCTTGTACACCGGCCGCAGCATGAACGGCGACGAGGCGCTTGCCTGGGGCTTCTTCAACCGCCTGTGCGAACCCGACGCCGTGCTGGCCGAGGCGCAGGCGCTGGCGAAGGAACTCGCCGACGGGCCGACCTTCGCCCACGGCATGACCAAGACCATGCTGCACCAGGAATGGGCGATGGGCGTGGATGAAGCCATCGAGGCGGAAGCCCAGGCCCAGGCGATCTGCATGCAGACGGCGGACTTCCGCCGCGCCTTCGAAGCCTTCGCCGCCAGGCAGAAACCGGTTTTCGAAGGCAATTGATGGCACGCGACGCCCTCGACTGGCCCTTCCTCGACGATGAGCACCGCGGCCTCGCCGCGGCGGCCGAGGCCTGGTGCCGCGCCGAACTCGGCCACGTCGACCATGACGACGCCGACGCCGTCTGCCGGTCGCTCGTCAAGCGGCTCGGCGCCGCCGGCTGGCTGCAGCACTGCGTGCCCGGGGAAAAGTCAGTCTTCTCGGCACGGCGCATCTGCCTGATGCGCGAGACGCTGGCCTATCACGACGGGCTGGCCGACTTCGCCTTCGCCATGCAGGGCCTCGGCAGCGGCGCGCTCTCGCTGTTCGGTTCCGCCAGCCAGCAGGCGGCCTGGCTGCCGCGTGTCGCCGACGGCAGCGCCATCGCCGCCTTCGCCCTGTCCGAGCCGCAGGCCGGCTCCGACGTCGCCGCCCTCGCCACGGCGGCGCGGCGCGAGGGCGACGGCTACCTCCTCGACGGCGAGAAGACCTGGATCTCCAACGGCGGCATCGCCGACTTCTACGTCGTCTTCGCCCGCACCGACGTCCACCCGACGCGCGGGCTGACGGCCTTCCTCGTGCCGGCCGACGCGCCGGGCCTCGCCATCGCCGAGCGCATCGAGGTCGTCGCGCCGCATCCGCTGGCGCGCCTTTCATTCTCCGGCTGCCGCGTGCCGGCCGCCGCGCGCATCGGCGCAGAGGGCGAAGGCTTCCGCATCGCCATGCAGACGCTCGACGTCTTCCGCACCTCGGTGGCCGCCGCCGCGCTGGGCTTCGCCCGGCGCGCCTACGACGAGGCGCTGGCCCACGCGCGGAGCCGCGCGATGTTCGGCAAGCACCTCGCCGACTTCCAGATGACCCAGGCCAAGCTGGCCGAGATGGCGCTGGCCCTCGACGCCGCCGCGCTGCTGGTCTACCGCGCCGCCTGGCGCCGCGACCGCGGCGCGCCGGTGACGCGCGAGGCGGCGATGGCCAAGCTGTTCGCCACCGAGCAGGCGCAGCAGGTGATCGACGCGGCCGTGCAGATGTTCGGCGGCCGCGGCGTGCGGCGCGGCGAGATCGTCGAGCGCCTCTACCGGGAGATCCGCGCGCTGCGCATCTACGAGGGCGCCAGCGAAGTGCAGAAGCTCATCATCGCCCGCGAGGAATTGAAGCGGGCCGGCCAGGAGACCGCAAAGTGAGTTACACGGCCCACATCGACACGTTCGCCAGAGACAACCTCCCGCCGCGCGAGCAGTGGCCCGAGCTGGTGTTCACGCGGCCGGAGCTGCAGTACCCTGAGCGCCTCAACTGCGCCGCCGAGCTGCTCGACAAGATGGTCGCCGCCGGCCACGGCGAGCGCCCGGCCATCTGGGCGCCGGTGGACGGCAAGCCGGTGCGCTGCACCTACCGCCAGCTGCTGGCGCAGGCCAACCGCATCGCCCGCGCCCTGCGCGAAAACCTCGGCCTGGTGCCGGGCAACCGCGTGCTGCTGCGCGGGCCGAACAACCCGATGATGGCCGCCTGCTGGCTCGGCATCGTCAAGGCCGGCGGCATCGTCGTCGCCACCATGCCGCTCTTGCGCGCCAAGGAACTGACGCAGATCGCCGTCAAGGCGCGCTGCAGCCTCGCCCTGTGCGACGCGCGCCTGCTGGACGAGCTGGAACTGGCGCGGCCCGACTGCCCCGAGCTTCGGCGCATCGTTCCGTTCAACGACGACCAGCCCGGTTCCCTCGAGCCGCTGCTCGCCGGGAAGCCCGACAGCTTCGACAACGTCGACACCGCGGCCGACGACGTCGCGCTGATCGCCTTCACCTCCGGCACCACCGGCCAGCCGAAGGGCACCATGCATTTCCACCGCGACGTGCTGGCGATGTGCGACGCCTTCCCGCGCTCGGTGCTGAAGCCCGCGCCGGACGATATCTTCTGCGGCACGCCGCCGCTCGCCTTCACCTTCGGCCTCGGCGGCATGCTGTGCTTCCCGCTGCGCTTCGGCGCATCCACGGTGCTGGTGGAGAAGCTGATGCCCGACACGCTGATGCAGACGATCCGCGATTTCAAGGCGACCATCTGCTTCACCGCGCCGACCTTCTGGCGCCTGATGGCGCCGCTGGCCGAGAAGGACGGCATCGGCCGCCTGAAGAAATGCGTCTCGGCCGGCGAGGCCCTGCCCGACGCCACGCGTCAGCTGTGGAAGCAGGCGAGCGGCATCGAGATCATCGACGGCATCGGCGCCACCGAGATGATCCATATCTTCATCTCGTCGCCGCCCGAGAAAGTCCGCCGCGGCGCCATCGGCCAGGCGGTGCCGGGCTACCACGCCCTCATCGTCGACGACGACGGCAATCCGCTGCCGCCGGGCACGGTGGGCCGGCTCGCCGTGCAGGGGCCGACCGGCTGCCGCTACCTCGCCGACCCGCGCCAAAGTCAGTACGTGCAGCACGGCTGGAACCTCACCGGCGACGCCTTCTCGATGGACAAGGATGGCTACTTCTACTACCAGGCGCGCACCGACGACATGATCATCTCGGCCGGCTACAACATCGCCGGGCCCGAGGTGGAAAGCGCGCTGCTGCAGCATCCCGCCGTCGCCGAATGCGGCGTGGTCGGCGTGCCGGACGAGGAGCGCGGCCAGATCGTCAAGGCGGTCGTCGTGCTGCGCGAAGGCCACACGCCGGGCGAGGCGCTGGCGCGCGAGCTGCAGGACTTCGTCAAGCGCAGCATCGCCCCCTACAAGTACCCGCGCGCCGTCGAGTTCGTCGACGCGCTGCCGCGCACGGAAACCGGAAAACTGCAGCGCTTCAGGCTGCGGCAGGGAAACAGATGAGCGAACTCCACTGCCGCATCCTCGGCGACACCTTCCACAGCGACATGCTGGTGCGCTTCTCGCACTGCGATCCGGCCGGCATCGTCTTCTACCCGCAGTACTTCATCATGTTCAACGGCCTGGTCGAGGACTGGTTCAACCAGGGCCTGGGCGTCAACTACGCCCGCTACATCACCGAGCACCGCCTCGGCTTTCCCATCGTCAGGCTCGAATGCGACTTCGTCGCGCCCTCGAAGATCGGCGAGGTCATCACCCTCGGCCTGAAGCTGGAGCGGCTGGGCAAGAGTTCGATGGAGATCGCCGTCGACTGCCGCCATGCGCAGGAGGAGCGGCTGCGCGCGAAATTCGTGCTGGTCGCCATGAATCTCGACCGGCAGCGCGCACAGCCCTTGCCCGAGGACCTGCGCGGACTGATGCTGGCCTTCCAGCAAGGACAATTCGACATCAACAACCACAGGAGAGACTCATGATCCAGATGTTCAACCCGCCGGAGTGGCAGCGGCCGAAGGGCTATTCGAACGGCGTCACCGCCTATGGCCAGATGATCTTCGTCGCCGGACAGGTAGGCTGGGACAGCAGCGAGACTTTCCAGACCGACGACCTGGTCGGCCAGGTGCGCCAGGCCCTCACCAATATCGTCGCCATCCTCGCCGAGGCCGGCGCCAAGCCCGAGCACATCGTGCGCATGAACTGGTACCTCGCCGACAAGGACGAATACAACGCCCGCCTGGCCGAGATCGGCGCGGTCTACCGCGAGCTGATCGGCCGGCATTTCCCCGCCATGACCGCCCTGCAGGTGGCCGGCTTCGTCGAGGACGGCGCCAAGATCGAGATCGAAGTCACGGCAATGCTGCCCGCTTGAGCGGGACGGCCCGGTTAACTGAGGCAGGATTTCCCCATGCGCACGCGCGTCGACCCGGGATCGAAGCTGCCGCGCATTTCCTTCACGGCGGACCTGCGCGCCCGTACCGCCAACTCGAACGCCCTGGCCTCGCCGTGCTCCCAGACCGAGAATTTCCTGCGCCGTGGCCGGCCATTGGGCAGCGTCCAGGAAGCCACCCAGTAACAGCGCCGCACCGCCTGCGGCCTGCCTCGGTTTTCGGTAACGCAGATGCGGCAGACGCCTGTTACGCCCGACCGATTGTTCGGCTTCAGGATTTCGACATACTGGCGCTTGAGCATGGGCGGAAACCGCGCGACAACTTCGTCCCGGTACAGTTTCGCCGCCTTCAGGGCAGCAGCCTTGCCGCCATGCTTGCCGTCGGAAAAAAACTTGCGGTGAATGACGCCTTGACGCTGGATGGTTGCCAACCAGCCAAATGTGCTGGAACCCGCATGATCCAGCCGGCAGATGCCGTAGATCGCCTGCTTCCGCTTCATCCCTTCATCCGGCTCGCCATCTCGCGCCATTTCCGGTGGCCGCCCTTGGCGGCTCCCGCGTCCGGATCGAAGGAGTACACCGGCACGAGATCGGTGCGCGCTGCTGCATTGCGGACCGCTGGATCGAAATTGTCCAGGATCAGTGGCTGCGCGTCGGGAGCGGGATAGTAGGCCAGCACGAAGTGCGGCTGGGACAACCCTTTCCTCCCGGCGACAAAAACACGCAGGCGGCTGGCAGGGATGCCGATGTCCCGCAAAGCGAAATATTTCGCAATGACAAAGTCAGCTGCCAAACCGCCCTTGCCGGACAGGAACTCCTCCGGCGTCGCCCACCGTGCATCCGCAAGCGGAGCCGCCAGCCTGGCCGACACCGGCACACGGTTGAAGAAATCATTGACCGCTTCGAGCGCGCGCTGCACCTCCCGCGCATGCTCAGCCAATGCCCCCTCAAGGCCGCGGCGGCACGAAGCCAGAAGATTGACTCTGGCTTGAAAGTGGGCGTTGAGCGGCAAAGCGGCCGATGCAGGCAACCCCGATACCGACGCATACCCACCCCCTGACGACAGAAATGCAACGGTGCCGGCACACGCCAGCGGTGCCAGGACCAGCCTGAACAACCAGGCAATACGCCCTTCGGACAAAATCGCCATAAATGACTAAAACAGTATAATTGACTAATTGTAGCATATTCATCATAATTAGCATATCGCAGAAGGTGCCTATCGCCCTGAAAGGGCATCCATAGGAGACATGAAATGACAGGTATTGCAGGAGTGGGGGGTATGGGAGGAGGGCTCGCGATCGGGGGCACCACGGCGATCATGGCAAGCATGCCTGCGCCAGCGGCTGCGGCGGGCGGGAGCGGAGCAGCATCCGGCGTGGCGGAGACCGTGCGAACCGGAGCGGACAGCCCTTTGATGAAGTTCGCCGAAAAACTCGACGACATCATGACGACAGCCCTGCTGCTGGAGCTGATGGACCGGGACAAGAAGGACCATGGAGGCAGCGGCATGACCGACGCGCTAGTCGCTGCCGCTGCCTTATCGCTTTACAAGGGAATGCAATCCCTCGGCAGCACTGGCGCGAGTGCCAGCGTCGCCGGAGTTACGATCAGTATCACTGCGTAGCAGCCCTTTTCCACAGGCCCGGTCGCGCCCCCACGCCGGCCGGGCCTCCTTTTTAGATCCGCCATCTTCTCAATGCGTTTCATATTGAAGTTATTTCTACGCTCGACCGCAACTTCGAAGTTAGCCAAAGGAACAATCGTTGAGGGGCGGATCAGTTATTCGGGAACTTTGTACATCGACGGCCGGGTAAAAGGCAGCGTGCTGGCCAAGCAGAAGCCATCCGATACCCTCATTCTCGGCAAGAACGCTCGCGTCGATGGAGTAATCGACTCGCAATTGGTGCAGTAATTTTGACTGTACTGTCCCGTGGCACAGGCATTGCTCGGCAGGGTCATGGATAGCTGGGGAGGGCGATGGCGACCAGCACGCCGATGATTGCGACAATCAGCATCAAATCGGCCAGGGTGAATCCGCGCCACTTCCTCATGTCTTGCTTCATCGATTAATTGCGATCAGGCGCTCGCGGCGGATTGCCAGGTCAGCATCCGCTCTGCCGCCAAGTGCAGCGCTGGCGCCAAGAGCTCCAACAACACACTGTCGCGCGAACAGAACTGCCGGGGCAAGCCGAGCAGATTGAAATAACTCCCCCTTTGCCTTTCAGTATCCAGAAAGCCGTGGGCGGCGATGTTTTTCAGCCCATACTGGGCCACCCGACGCAACTCGTCTGCCGCCAGGCAATACGGTTTGTTAGCAGCCGGCTCCAGCAGCAAGGGGCGCCGCACCCGGCTCCAGCGCAGGAAGGTCGGGCACTGTCTCAGCCCCACCCCTGTGTGCAATTCCCTCAGGTATTCCTCCGGACAGTCGACACCAAGGATCAGCTTGAGATCAATACGTCCGAACAATAGCTCCCCCATCCCGACCACCCCGGCTGCGTATGGGTAGAGCGGCCGGACATAATGCCGCATCCAGTCACGGAAGCCGTCCGAGTCGCCGATATGTCGTACTGCCATCACCAGATCACGGAACTGTCGTCGCTCAATCTGGGTGAAATCGACTGCTTGCAGGTAATGCAGCGCACGCTCTATCAATCCAAGCCCCCTCACAGTTATTTATTTTTACTATATTTTATGTTTTCTGATATTTTTATCAATTATAGCAATGTTTTCATGCGGGGTGTTCATGAAGAAAGCCGATCTGGTGAAATTATTGGGCGCTCGACACTCAGGATTGACGGCTGCCGATATGGCTTATTGCGTCGAATTGATCCTGGGAGCGATCACTGAGAGCCTTGCCGCAGGCAGGCGCGCCGAGTTCAGGCGGTTCGGCGTGTTCTATCTGCACCGCAGCCGTGAGAGAAAAAGCCGGAACCCGAAAAGCGGCGCTTCAGTACTGGTCCCCTCCAGGGGATACATCCGCTTTCGGTCCACCATGCAGCCTATTTTGCTCACCGCCGCAATCGACGGGCGAAAAGCCGTTGCACCGTTAAGCCGGCACCATGAGCCAACCTGCATGGAGGCCTGACCAGGTGTTGAGTAGCAATAGTTTTTCCCGCTGAGGCAGGAAGCGTAGTGATGGATGAATTTGGGCGTCGGGCGCAGACCGCCGGCCATCCCGCCTGAAAAAGTCAGTCGCTGCGACACGGCGTCATGGCAGGCCGGAGCCGGGTGTAGACTGCATACATGAGTGCCATCCCCGACGCGAAGGGTGTCGAACTCCCGCGTCTTATCCCTCTGCTGGGCATCACCGCGTTCATTTACCTGCTGCTCGGCGCCCTCGGTCTGAGTTTTGCCATTGCGCCCGGCTACGCCAGCCCGATCTTTCCGGCAGCCGGCTTCGCTGTCGGCATGCTCCTGTGGGCGGGCAACCGTGTCTGGCCAGCCATCTGGCTGGGCTCTTTCCTCCTCAACCTGGGCGTAGTCTGGCTGCGCGGCGACCTCGGCTGGATGCCGGCGCTCGTTGCCACCGGCATCGCCCTCGGCTCCACGATGCAGGCGCTCGCCGCCCGCCTCCTGGTGGCGCGCAGCGTCGGCAGCGGCTGGCAGTCCATGGAGCAGGCACCCGACATCGTGCGCGCGCTGCTGCTGGCGGGGCCGTCAGCCTGCGTGCTGTCGGCGAGCGTGGGCGTCACCACGCTCTACCTGGCAGGCATCGTCAGCGGCGGCGAATTCCTCTACTCATGGTGGAACTGGTGGAGCGGCGACACGCTCGGCGTGCTCGTCACGCTGCCGCTGACGCTGACCTTCCTGTTGCGCGCCGACTCGCCCTGGCGCGCCCGGCTGACCACTCTGCTGCCGCCGATGCTGATCGCACTGATGACGGTCTCGGCCGCCTTCGCTGCCGTCTCGCACTGGGAGCGCACGCAACAGGCCACCGCCATCCGCAACCATGGCGAGGCGCTGAAGCAGCAGCTCGAACAGCGCTTCATCGCCCACCAGGAGGCGCTCTCCGCCCTGCGCCGGCTGATCGAGGTCGCGCCGGAGATGAGCTACGCGCAGTTCGAGTATTTCACGCGCAACACGCTGAAGGACAACCCGGACATCTTCGCCCTCAGCATCAATCCCCTCGTGCCGCTGGCGCAGCGTGCGGCCTACGAGCGCAGCATGGCCCTGAAGACGGGCCACCCGCGCTTCGAGATCACGCAGCGCGACAGCCAGGGCAAGCTGGTGCGCGCGGCGGAGCGCCCGGAATACGTTTCCGTCGGCTTCATCAGCCCGCTGGAGGGCAACCGTCCCGCCGTCGGCTACGACATCAACTCGGAGCCGATCCGGCATGCCGCCATCCAGAACGCGCGGCGCACGGGCATGCCGGCCGTGACCGCGCCGATCCGCCTCGTGCAGGAAAACCGGCAGCGCGCCGGCGTGCTCGTGCTGCACCCGGCCTATCGCGACCGCGTCCCGGGCGTCGCGGCCGGGAACGCCCAAAATCTCGTCGCCTTCGCGGTGGGCGTCATCAAGGTCGACCAGATGATCGATATCGCCGCGCGGAAAATAGCCGTGACCGACCTGGTCTTCCAGGTCGACGACGCCGATGCGCCGGCCGACAAGGCGCGGTTCTACCGCTCCAGCGAGGCGCCGGCCGCGCGCGACCGCGCTTACGACTGGCAGTCGCGGCTCGCCATCGCCGACCGCACGTGGACCTTGCGGATCATGCCGACGGAGGGCTACCTGCGCCAGCAGCCCAACTGGCAGGCCATGCTGGTCGGCGCCGGCGGCCTGGCGCTGGCCGCGCTGCTACAGGTGCTGATCCTCGTCACCACCGGCCGCACCTCGATCGTCCAGCGCAAGGTCGACGAGCAGACGGCGGAACTGAAGGCCAGGGGCGACGCTCTCGTTGAGCGCAACGTCCAGCTGAACGCCCTGTTCAGCCTGAGCCCGGACGCATTCGTCGCCTTCGCGGCGGACGGCAAGGTCCAGTTCGTCAATCCGGCTTTCCAGGCCTTGACCGGCATCCGCCCCGACGAAGTCGTCGGCAAGGACGAGATAACCCTCGACGATGAGCTGCGGCGCCGCAGCGAACCGGCCGAGGCCTTCGCCGGCGTCGCTGCGTTCTTCGGCGAGACCGGCGCGCCGCCCCGCCCGCCCGGCACCCTGGTCCTGAAGGCGCCGCGCCATGCAGTGCTGAGCGTTGTCGGCGTCCGCAACGAATCGGTATCAATGCCGCGAATCCTCTACCTTCACGAGATCACGCGCGAGGCCGAGATCGACCGAATGAAGAGCGAGTTCCTCTCCCACGCGGCGCACGAGCTGCGCACGCCGATGACCAGCATCCTCGGCTTCGCCGAGTTGCTGCTGCATAGGGAGGTTGGCGCGACGAAGCGACAGGAGCTGCTCGAGATCATCCACCGCCAGACGCAATGGCTGGTCGTCATCATCAACGAACTGCTCGACCTGTCGAGGATCGAGGCGCGGCGCGGCAGCGACCTGAAGATCGAGCCCGTCGACCTGTGCGGGCTCGCGGCTGCCGCCGCGCGCAACCTCTCACTGGACGGCGAGCGATGGCGGCTGGTTGTGGACCTGCCGCTACGGCCAGTACACATCCGCGCCGACCAGGCGAAGTTGCACCAAGCGTTGACGAACGTGCTGGGCAATGCCATCAAGTACTCGCCCGACGGCGGCGAGATTCGCGTCGCCCTCGTCGAGGCGACCGGCCGGGCGGGCATCGCCGTCAGCGACCAGGGCATCGGCATGACCCCGGAGCAACTCACCCATGCCGGCGAACGGTTCTGGCGCGCCGACACCTCCGGCCAGACGCCGGGCACCGGCCTGGGCCTGGCCATCGTCAAGGAGATTCTCAAGCTGCTCGGCGGCAGCCTTGAAATCCGCTCGCAGCCCGGCGCCGGCACGACCGTCACGCTCTGGCTGAGCGCCGGGCAGGATTCGCCGGAGCGCGGCTGATCCGCCCCGGGCCGGGCGAAGCTGGCGGCGGGGATCAGTCCCCGCAGGTGCGGACCGGGGGATCGAATAGCGCACTCTCGAATAAGGTCATATTTCCTATATCTAGTAATTAGTTATTGTGTAGTTGCATTAATGATTGCATTCTGTTAGTTTTGTGCGCATGAAGGTATCCAAAGAAGAGCTCATCGCTGTCCTTTCCCAATTCAACCCCTGGTGGCGGGGAGAGGCCATCGCCGACCTGCCGAAGTGGCGCCGTGCCGCCTTCCGGGAGTTGCAGACGTGGCTGACCAATCCGCCGGCACCGCGCGCCGTGCTGCTGTCCGGCGCGCGCCAGATCGGCAAGACCACCCTGATGCTGCAGGCCGCCGATGCACTGCTCTCCGGCGGGGCGCCGCCTGCCAACATCCTCTACGCCACCTTCGACCATCCGATCCTCAAGCTCGCCGGCATCGAGGCAGTGCTCGAAGCCTGGCGCGAGCGCGAGCCCCGGGCCGAAGGGCCGGAATACCTCTTCCTCGACGAGGCGCAGTTCATCCGCCACCATGGTGAGGAGGTGGGCACCTGGGTCAAGCACCAGGTCGATTTCGCCAAGCAGCGTCGCATCGCTTTCACCGGCTCGGCCATGCCGCTGGTGGAGAGCGGGCAGGAATCCGGCGTCGGCCGCTGGCACACGATCCGCCTGACCACGCTCTCGTTCTACGAATACCTCCAGATCAAGAACCTGTCGCTGCCGGCGCTGCCGCGGCTGAAGTCGCTGCGCGACCTGTTCGACTGGCCGCAGGCGGATTTCTACCGAGTCACGGAAATGGCAGCGCCCTACGTCGGACATTTCCACGAGTACCTGGTGCGCGGCGGCTTCCCGCAGACGGCGCAGATGGAGAGCGTCACCCAGGCCCAGCGCCTGCTGCGCGAGGACATCATCGACAAGGTGCTCAAGCGCGACATGACGGCACTGTTCGGCGTGCGCCGCGTGCTCGATCTCGAGCACACCTTCCTCTACCTGTGCATGCACGACGGCGGGCTGCTCGACATGCCCGACCTGTGCGCCAACCTGGAGGTCAAGCGGCCGACGGCGCAGAGCTTCATCGAGCTGCTGGAGGCCACCCACCTCATCTACCGCCTGCCGCCCTTCGGCTACGGCAAGGACGTGCTGCGCGCCCGCTTCAAGATCTACCTGGCGGATGCCGCCATCGCCCCGGCGGTGATGCTCAAGGGCAAGGCGGTCCTCGAAGACCCGGCCGCGCTCGGCGTGGCGACCGAGACCGCCGTCTTCAAGCACCTCTTCGCGCGCTACTACCCGCAGAACGTGCGCTTCAGCTATTGGCGCGGCAAGAAGGATCGCGAAGTCGATCTCGTCGCCGAGGTGGGCGGGCAGATCATTCCCTTCGAGGTCAAATACCGCGCCCAGCACACTGGCCTGCGCGATCTCAAGGGCCTGCTCGACCTGTGCCGGCAGAAATCCATCGACCGCGGTTACGTGGTGACCAAATCGCTGGACGACTTCGGCGCGATATCCGATCTGCCCGACGCCGCCACCAGGATTCTGAGGATTCCGGCGCCGCTGCTCTGCTACTGGATGGGGGAATCGGAACTGGCGTAGGGAGTTACGGGCAATAAACCGCCGTCCCGCCCGGACTGACTTTTGCCGGGAGGCGACGCGGTCCCGATCGCGCGCGGAGCGCGAATCCCGGCGGCTAGGCTGCCGCCTCCGGCAGCCACAATTCGACGCGGGTGCCCTCGCCGGGCGCGCTGTCGATCTTCACCGTGCCGCCGTGGATCTGCACGATCTCCTTGACCAGCGCCAGCCCCAGCCCCGTGCCGGGGATGTGGCCCGTCCTGTCCGCGCGGTAAAAGCGCTCCCCGGCGCGCGACAACTCCTCCGCCGTCATGCCCATGCCGCGGTCCGTCACCCGCACCCCGGCCCAGGCCGCGCCCGCCCGCTCCTCGCGCAGCACCTCCAGCCCGATCGCCCCGCCCAGCGGAGAGAACTTGTAGGCGTTCGCCAGCACGTTGCTCAGCGCCTGGCAGAACTTTTCCGCGTCCGCCCGAACTCGTATCGGTCCGTCCGGCAGCGTCAGTTCGACCCGGCGCGCGTCGCCCGGCACCAGCAGCGCCCTCGTCGCCTGCCGCGCCAGCTCGCACAGGTCGTGCTCGGCAAACTTGAAGTCCTTGCCGGCGCGCGCTTCGATCCGCGCCAGGTCCAGCAGCTCGTTGAGCATCTTCGTCAGCGCTTCCGCCTGCTGGTGCACGATGCCCAGCAGTTCGCGCCGCTTGTCCGCCTCGTAGTCGCGCTTGAGCAGCAGATCGGTAAAGCCCAGTATGCTCGCCATCGGCGAGCGCAGCTCATGCGCCGCCGTCGACAAGAACTCGCTCTTCATCCGGTCCACTTCCGTCTCCCGAGTTACGTCGCGAAGACACAGGACGCGGGAGCGGCCGGCAAACCCCGCCAGGCTCAACTGCAGCACGGTGTTGCCCGTCGGGCCGGCGCAAACCATCGCGCCGCAAGCCAGATCGCCGTGCTCCTGCAGCCAGAGGGCGCATTGACGCCCGTCCAGCTCATGCGGGCACTGGGCGGCGAAGGCGCACTTGCTCTGAAGGCGGACGAACAGCGACTGCCAATCCCCTCCGACCAGGTCCTCCGCCGGCGTCGACAACAGCACCTCCGCCGCCGGATTGACATAGGCCACCTGACCGCCTTCGTCGACAAAGACGAAACCGTCCGGGCTCAGGGCCAGGGTGATTTCCATGCGCCGCCGCTCCTCGGCGAACGCCGTCTCGGCGGCCTTGCGCGCCGAGATGTCGCTGTTGGTGCCGATCATGCGCAAGGCCTGGCCGTCCCCGCTCCGCTCGACCACCTTGCCCCGGTCGAGAATCCAGAGCCAAGTCCCGTTCTTGCGGAGGATGCGGTATTCCGCTTCGTAATACGGCATCTCGCCGCGCACGCAACGCTCGACCTCGGCACGGACGCGCGGGAAGTCGTCGGGATGCAGTCCGGAACTCCAATCCTCCAGCCGGCCCGCCGTCTCGCCTTCGCCCAGCCCGCGCAACGCCTTCCATTGGCGTGAAACGAACAGCGAATTGGTCACCGGATTCCAGTCCCACACGCCATCGCGCGCCCCTTCCAGTGCGAACTGCCAACGCACCTCGCTTTCGGCAAGCGCTGCCTGGAGCGTCTCGCGCCTGGCGATTTCGGAAGCGAGCTCCTCGCTGCGGATTTCCGCCCGCAGGCGCGACTGCTCCGACTCCGCCGCTTCCGCCTGAAGCCTCTCGGCTTCGAGCCGCTTTCTGTATAAAACCGCCGCGAAGCCGATCAGCAGAACCGGCACCAGTCCAAGCACCAGGAGGGTCTTGACGGACATCAGGTGGCCATAGACTTGCTCCGAAGTATGGACGGTGACCAGCGCCAGCGGCAGACCGGGCACGGCCGACGCCACCGCGACCCGCTCGCCCGGAAAGAATCTGCCCCGCCATCCCGTATCTGCGAAACGCGCCTGCGCCGCTTGCATATCGAAAGGCAGCACGTTGTCGAACAGTATTGGAGCGAAGGCCCGAGGCAAAACCGGCGCCTGCCCACCCCCATCTGCAACCTGACCGGGCAGGACTCTGCCGTCCATGGCGACGATGAACTCGCGATAGCCTCGCGAATTCGAGGACAGGAGCGTGCGGTAAAGGATGTCGATGTTTGCGACGGTGGCCACCCTGCCCTCCCGCTGGCCGCGGTAGGTGACGGGCGCGCTCAGGACAATCGCGCCGGCCTCGGAGATGATGGCCATCGCCACGCCGTCGCCCGCTTCGGGGATCGGGTTGAAGACGCCCGCGCCCGGCGCGGTGTCGATGATGACGTCTCCGTCCTCCGAGACATAGGCGATGCGCGGCGGCGCACCGCCCCAGCGACGCGCCCATTCCTCCGAGAGCATTCGGAAACGGTTGTTGATGTCCTCGATCGACGCCCCGAGGCCGTAGCGCATGGACATGCCCAGGTCGCGGTTGATGAGGTAGGCGCCGATCTCGTGCGCCTCGGCATGGCGCTGCGCTCTGTCGCGGAGGCTTTCGGCCAGGTCGCCGATCGCGGCGGCGCGACGGCGGCTGTCGGCCACGAGGCGCGCGTCCACCCCGTTCTTCAACTGCTGCCGCAGGTCATAGGCGCTAGCGACCATCAGGATCGAGTACGCGCTGAAGGTCAGCGCGAACAGCGCCTGCCAATGGGGCCGGACGTACTCGCGGAGGATGGCCGTGTGACGCACTACGCTTGCCTGCCCTACTTGTTCCTGGCGAACCACTCCGGGAAGTAGCGGTAGATGCCAGGATAGTATTTCCGCACCAGCCGGTCGTAGCTTCCGTCGGCGCGCGCCTTGCGCAGGTAGTCGTCGAAGGCGTCCCGCAGCGCCGGGGAGGTCTTGCGGAAGGCCGCCGCCATGTCCTGCTCGCCCGAGATCGGGCCGATCACCTTGATGCGGCCGGCCCATTTCTGCAGGTCGAGCAGCACGTCCGGCACGTCGAGCAGGGTGAATTCCGCCTCGCCGTTCAGGAGGGCCGGCGCCATTTCGTTCAGGTTGGTGCTCCGGGTGTACATGCGCAGGTCGATGCCGACCCCCTTCAGCCCGTAGCCGGCCGGATCGAGGCAGGTGTTTTCCATCACCAACAGGCTTCTTTTGCCGAGGATGCGCCTGGTTTCGCCGATGTCCTGCGCGATATCGTTGCCGCCGCGGATAGGCGTGTAATTCGATTCCGCCCGCGCCACCAGCAACACCTGAGAGGGAAAGGTCGGCTTCGAATACAACAACACCTTCTCACGCCAGGGCAGCACGGTGAAGCCGGTGGCGATGATGTCCCCTTTCACGGGAAATTCCCCCTCGAGCGTGACGCTGTCGCCTTTGCGCACGACGGTCTTGCCGAGAAGATCGCGGATAATGGTGTAGAAATCGGAGTAGACCAGCGTGTATTTCACGCCGATGTGCCGCGCGAAACCCTGCACCAGCTCGACGTCGAAGCCGTCGCCGGCGCCGGTGACGAAGTTGGCGTAGCGGATGCCGAGATGGCGCAGTTCGCCCCGGGCCCTGATTTCGGCGAGGTCGTCCGCCCGCGCCGCCCCCGCCAGGAACTGCATGCAAATCATCAGGAGGATTCCTAGCACCCTGCCCGCGCGACCGATATACCCATTCATGATATTGCCCTCCCGCAAGAAACGATTCGATTGCGCGCGCCTAGCGATTCGCCTGGCGCTCCTTGATGAGTGTTTTCAACTCCTCGGCATAGCGCAGCGCCTGCTCCAGCCCCGGCTCCGGGGTGTCGGGCAGCCGCACCGGCAACTCGATCATCAGGCTGGCAGTGGATGCGGACGCTTCGCGCTTGATCTTGCCGCCATGCCGCTCGACGATGCTGCGTGCCAAAGCCAGGCCGAGACGGGGGAGGCGCTCACCCGACCCGTTGAAGCTGTAGAAAAACCCC
>PQAF01000030.1 GCA_003105015.1 Rhodocyclales bacterium
CGCTGCTCGATCCGATGTGCGGCTCGGGCACCTTCCTGCTGGAGGCGGCCCTGATGGCCCACGACATCGCGCCGGGATTGGCGCGCAAGTTCGGTTTTTTCCGCCTGGACAACTTCGATGCGGCGCTCTGGCAGAAGCTCCTGACGGAAGCGGAGGGGCGCAAGAAGCCGGTCGTGCCGCAGCCGATCTTCGGCAGCGACGTCAGCCAGGACCAGGTCGAGCGGGCGCGGCAGAACCTTGCCGCGGCCGGGATGCATGAATGCGTGAGGCTGGAGTGCGCCGACATGCTGGTGCGCACGGCGCCGGCGCCGGAAGGCGTGCTCGTTGCCAACCCGCCCTATGGGGTACGCCTGGAGGAGGCGGAACGGCTGGCGGCGTTCTATCCGAAGCTGGGCGACGCCCTCAAGCAGCGTTTCGCCGGCTGGCGCTGCTATTTCATCTCGGCCGATCCGCAGTTGCCGAAGCTGATCGGCCTGAAGGCCTCGAAGCGCACGCCGCTGTTCAACGGCGCGCTGGAATGCCGCCTGCTGGAATACAAGATCATCGCCGGCCAGATGCGCCAGCAAAAACCGTCCGGGCGCTAGACGATATCGAGGTGCTGGATGCCGGCGGCGAGGTCGCGGTCCTTCGCTTCCTTGCCGTGCAGCTTGATGGTCAGGCGCAGATCGTTTACCGAATCCGCGTTGCGCAGGGCATCCTCGTAGCTGATCTTGCCGGCCTCGTAGAGGTCGAAGAGGGACTGGTCGAAGGTCTGCATGCCCAGTTCGCGCGACTTCTTCATGATCTCCTTGATTTCGTGCACTTCCCCCTTGAAGATGAGGTCGGAGATGAGCGGCGAATTGAGCATGATCTCGAACGCCGCCGCACGGCCCTTGCCGTCCCTCATCGGAATCAACCGCTGCGATACGAAGGCGCGCACGTTGAGGGAAAGGTCCATCAGCAGCTGCTGGCGGCGCTCCTCGGGAAAGAAGTTGATGATGCGGTCGAGGGCCTGGTTGGTGCTGTTGGCGTGCAACGTGGCCATGCACAGGTGGCCGGTTTCGGCGAAGGCAATGGCGTGGTCCATCGTGTCCCGATCGCGGATCTCGCCCATCAGGATGACATCCGGCGCCTGGCGCAGGGTGTTCTTCAGCGCCGCATCCCAGGAATCGGTGTCGATGCCGACTTCGCGCTGCGTGACGATGCACTTCTTGTGATCGTGCACGTATTCGATCGGGTCCTCGATCGTGATGATGTGGCCGTAGCTGTTGTCGTTGCGGTAGTCCACCATCGCCGCAAGCGAGGTCGACTTGCCCGTGCCCGTGCCGCCGACAAGGATGACCAGCCCGCGCTTGGTCATGGAAACGTCCTTGAGCACCGGCGGCAGCTGCAGGCTTTCGAAGGTCGGTATGGTCGTGGCGATGGTGCGCAGCACGACGCCGATGCGCGCCTGCTGCACGAAGGCGTTCACGCGGAAGCGGCCGATGCCCGCGGGGCTGATGGCGAAGTTGCACTCCTTGGTGGATTCGAACTCGGCCGCCTGCTTGTCGTTCATGATGGCGCGCGCCAGCTCGGCCGTATGCTGCGGCGTGAGGCTCTGGTTCGATTGCGGCGTGATCTTGCCGTCGACCTTGATGGCAGGCGGGAAGCCGGCGGTAATGAAAAGATCCGAACCCTTCTTCTGCGCCATGAGGCGCAGCAGGTCGTACATGAATTTGAGTGCCTGGTCTCTTTCCATAATTCACCTCTGTCGTAGGTCGGCCTTCAGGCCGACGTTGGCGGCCGAGTCGGGCTGAAGCCCGAGCTACGGCTCAGCCGGCGAAGTTATCCTTATTCGCTGCCTTGGTCCTCGCCTCGGCGGCGGACACGATGTTGCGGCGGACGAGGTCGGCCAGGTTCTGGTCCAGGGTCTGCATGCCCAAGGCCTGGCCGGTCTGGATGGCCGAATACATCTGGGCGATCTTGGCCTCGCGAATCAGGTTGCGGATGGCCGGCGTGCCGATCATGATCTCATGGGCGGCGACACGGCCGGAGCCGTCCTTGGTCTTCAGCAGGGTCTGCGATATGACGGCACGCAGCGATTCCGAGAGCATCGCCCGCACCATCTCCTTCTCCGCCGCAGGGAAGACGTCGATGACGCGGTCGATGGTCTTGGCGGCCGAACTGGTATGCAGGGTGCCGAACACCAGGTGGCCGGTTTCCGCCGCGGTCAGCGCCAGACGAATCGTCTCGAGGTCGCGCATCTCACCCACCAGGATGACGTCCGGGTCTTCGCGCAGGGCACTGCGCAGGGCGTTGTTGAAGGACAGGGTGTGCGGGCCCACCTCGCGCTGGTTGATCAGGCATTTCTTCGATTCGTGCACGAATTCGATCGGGTCCTCGACGGTGAGGATGTGGCCGTGCTCGTTCTCGTTGATGTAGTTGACCATCGCCGCCAAGGTGGTCGACTTGCCCGAGCCGGTCGGCCCGGTGACCAGCACCACGCCGCGCGGGTATTCCGAAATCTCCTGGAAGATCTTCGGGCAGTTCAGCTCTTCCAGCGTCAGCACCTTGGAGGGAATGGTCCGGAACACGGCGCCGGCGCCGCGGTGCTGGACGAAGGCGTTCACGCGGAAGCGCGCCAGGTTGGGAATGGCAAAGGAGAAGTCGCACTCCAGGTTCTCCTCGTAGTGCTTGCGCTGGCCGTCGTTCATGATGTCGTACACCATGCTGTGCACGTCCTTGTGCTCCATCGGCGGCAGGTTGATGCGCCGCACGTCGCCATGCACGCGGATCATGGGCGGCAAGCCCGCGGAAAGGTGCAGGTCGGAAGCCTTGTTCTTGACGGAGAAGGCCAGCAGTTCGGTGATGTCCATTATGCGGTTCCGTGGCGCCAAATATCGGAAAATGGGGCGATGGCGCGATGATATACTTGCCCCGATTTTTCAGGGCATTATGACAACAATTTCCGCCAACTTGCAAGCTGTCAGGGCGCGCATCGCCGCAGCGGCGGAATTGGCGGGACGAGCGGTCGAAGACATACGTCTGCTGGCGGTCAGCAAGACCTTCCCGCCGGAGCGGTTGCGCGAGGCCGCGGAGGCAGGACAGCGCGCTTTCGGCGAGAACTACGTGCAGGAAGGCCTCGCCAAGATCGACGCGCTGGGCGACCTCGGCCTGGAATGGCATTTCATCGGCCCCTTGCAGAGCAACAAGACCCGCCAGGTCGCCGAGCATTTCGCCTGGGTGCACAGCATCGACCGGCTGAAGATCGCCGAGCGGCTGGCCGAGGCGCGCGGCGCGGAACGGCCAGCCCTGCAGGTTTGCATCCAGGTGAATGTCAGCGGCGAAGCCAGCAAGAGCGGAGTCAGTCCCGGCGACACGGCGGCACTGGCGCATGGCCTGGCCGCATTGCCGAACCTGCGCCTGCGCGGCCTGATGGCGATTCCGGAACCGACCGACGACATGGCACTGGCGCGGCAGCGCTTTGCCGCATTGCGCGCATTGCGCGATGCGCTCAACCGCGAGGGGCTGGCCCTGGACACGCTGTCGATGGGCATGTCGCACGATCTGGAGGCCGCCATCCTGGAAGGCGCCACGATCGTGCGGGTCGGCTCGGCCATCTTTGGAGAGAGGCACTACGCATGAAACTCACCTTTATCGGCGGCGGCAACATGGCCAACGCCCTCATCGGCGGCCTGCTCAAGCAGGGATTCCCCTCCTCCGACATCACGGTCGTCGAGCCGCTCGCGGAAAACCGGGAGCGGCTGACCGATGCTTTCGGCATCGCCTGCCGGCCGGCGGCGGATGCGTCGATCCTCGGCAGCAATGTGCTGGTGCTGTCGGTCAAGCCGCAACAGATGCGCGAGGCGCTGGCGCCCCTCGCCGGCAAGCTGACGAACCAGCTCGTCATCAGCATCGCCGCAGGCATGCGGCTGGGCGACCTCTCGCGCTGGCTGGGCGGTTATTCGAAACTGGTGCGGACCATGCCGAATACGCCGGCCCTGATCGGCGCCGGCATCACGGGTCTCTACGCCGATCCGTCCATCGACGGGGAAGCGCGGCGCCAGGCCGAACTCATACTCGGCGCCGTCGGCAAAACAGTTTGGATCGCCGACGAGGCCCTGATGGACGCCGTCACCGCCGTTTCCGCCAGCGGTCCGGCCTACGTTTTCTATTTCATCGAGGCGTTGCGCGATGCGGCGCGCGCACTGGGGTTTTCGGAGGAGCAGTCGCGGTTGCTGGCGATCGAAACCGTCGTCGGCGCCGCCGCGCTGGCGGCGAACAGTACGGAGGATGTCGCCGTGCTCCGGCAGCGCGTCACTTCGAAGGGCGGCACCACCGAAGCCGCGCTGAATTCGCTGAATGCGGACGATTTCAAGTCGGCCATCCTGCGGGCCGTCAGGGCGGCCGATGCGCGCGGCCGCGAACTGGGCGATTTGCTGGGTAAGGACTGAACCGTGCTGACCAACCTGCTGCTGCTGATCCTCGAGGCCGTCACCGGCTTCTTCGTCTTCCTCCTGCTGATCCGCTTCTACATGCAGTGGCTGCGAATATCCTTCCGCAACCAGCTCGGCCACTTCGTCGTCACCGTCACGGACTGGCTGGTAAAGCCCGCCCGGCGGATCATCCCCGGGCTGCTCGGGCTCGACATGCCGAGCCTGGTCGGCGCGCTCGTCCTGCACAGCGGCTACCTGACGATTGCCTTCTGGCTGAAGCGCTTTTCCTTCGGCGCCCATGCCGGCATTGCCGTTCCCGTCATTTTCGCCATCGCCGTCGTGGAATTGCTGCGTTTTTCGGTCTATCTCCTCATCGGCGTCGTCCTGATCTCCGCCGTGCTGTCCTGGGTCAACCCGCATGCGCCGATGGCGCCGCTGTTCAACAGCCTGGCGCGCCCCTTCCTGCGGCCTTTCCAGCGCCTGATTCCGCCGATCGCCCAGGTGGATCTGTCGCCGCTGGTGCTCCTGCTGGCCCTGCAGATCGTGCTGATGCTGCTCGCCTGGATGCGCGTCCTGCTGATTCCGTTCATCGCATGACAGCCGCCTGGGCGCGGCAGGACGATTCGGGGAGCCTCACGCTTCGCCTGCACATCCAGCCGGGCGCCAGGAAAACCGAAATCGTCGGCTTGCATGGCGAAGCCCTGAAGATCCGCCTGGCCGCCCCGCCGGTGGACGGCCAGGCCAATGCGGCACTGATTGCATTCCTGGCAGGAGAACTGGGCGTGCCGAAGGCACAGGTGGAGCTGGTCGGCGGCGCGTCCTCGCGGGGAAAGCTGCTGCGGGTCAGCGGTGCTTCTGCCGAGGCAGTCGCAAGGTTTCTGACGAAGGCGGGAGGCTAGCGACCGCCTTCGAACGCGACGTGCCCGTCGATCAAGGTGCAGCGTACGCGGCCGGGCAAGGTCAAGCCGAGGTAAGGCGTGTTCTTGCCCTGGCTCTTGAGGGATTCACGCGTCACCTCGAAGCTGCCATGCGGATCGAACAGGCAAACGTCGGCGGCCGCCCCCACGGCGAGGGTCCCGGCCGGGATGCCAAGCACACGCGCCGCATCGCAGGTGATCCGCGCCAGGGCGGTGCCCAAGGGCAGTTGCATCTCCCCCGCCCATTTCAGGGTCAGGGGCAACAGCAGTTCAAGGCCGGTGGCGCCCGGTTCGGCTTCGCCGAAGGGAACCTGCTTCGCATCGTCGTCGACCGGGGTATGGTCCGAGCAAAGGGCGTTGATCGCGCCCTCGGCGAGTCCGCGCCGCAATGCCTCGCGGTCGCTGCCGGCACGCAGCGGGGGCACGAGATGCGCATGCGGATTGAAGTAGGCGATATCGGCATCCGACAAATGCAGATGGTTGATCGACACGTCGCAGGTGGCGGCAATCCCGCTCAGTCGCGCCGCAATGATCATCTCGAGCGATGCCGCGCTGGAGATGCGCGTGAGGTGGATGCGCACGCCGGTATCCCGCGCCAATTGCAGGATGGTTGCAATCGCGATGGTCTCGGCGCTGGCCGGAATGCCGGGCAGGCCCAGGCGCGTCGCCACCTCGCCGTCATGTGCCACGCCGTCCTTGCCGAGGAAGGGATCCTGGGCCTGCAGCCAGACTGGGAAGTTGAAAGTGGCGGCATATTGCAAGGCGCGCTGCAGCACTTGGGTATCCACTATCGGTGCATGTGCCTGGCCGAAGGCAATGCATCCTGCCTCGTGCAGTTCTGCCATTTCCGTCAGCCGCGCGCCGGCCAATCCGATGGTGAGGGCGCCGACCGGATAGACATGCGCAAAGCCCGGGTGTCGGGCGCGGTGCTTGAGCATTTCGACCAGGCCCGGCTCGTCCAGGGGGGGATCGGTGTCGGGCGGGCAGGCCAGGCTGGTGACGCCGCCTCCCGCCGCGGCGGCCATTTCGGATTCCAGCGTCGCCTTGTATTCAAAACCGGGTTCGCGCAGGCGGGCGGACAAGTCGACCAGTCCGGGGCAGACCACCAGACCCGTCGCATCAATGATGCGGTTGGCAGCGAAGCCTTCGGGCGCCGAACCGACCGCCACAATCCTGCCGGCGGCGATGAACACGTCCTTTTGCGCATCGATGCCGCCGGCCGGGTCGATCAGGCGGCCGTTCTTGATATGGATCTTCATCCGCTCACGCTCCCGCCAGCATGCTCATCACCGCCATGCGCACCGCGATGCCGAACGTAACCTGCGGCAGGATGACAGCATGCGGACCGTCGGCAACCGCCGAATCGATTTCCACGCCGCGATTCATCGGTCCCGGATGCATCACGATGGCATCGGGCTTGGCGCATTGCAGCTTGTCCGCCGTCAGGCCATAGGACTTGAAGAACTCCTGCGGGCTGGGGAGCAACGCCCCCTTCATGCGCTCGTTCTGCAGGCGCAGCATCATCACTACGTCGACGTCCTTGAGCCCCTCGCGCATGTCGTGGAATACCCGTACGCCGAGCTTCTCGACTTCGCTCGGCAGGAGGGTTTTCGGACCGATCACCCGGACCTCCGGCACGCCCAGCGTAGTCAAGGCATGGATCTGGGAACGGGCCACGCGCGAATGCAGCACGTCGCCGACAATCGCCACCACGAGATCGTTGAAATTCCTTTTGTAATGGCGGATGGTGTACATGTCGAGCAGGCCCTGCGTCGGATGCGCATGGCGCCCGTCGCCGGCGTTGATGACATGGATGTGTTCGAGGCCCATCGCCGCCAGATGCTGGGCAATCAGAAAAGGCGCGCCGCTCGCGGCATGGCGCACGACGAACATGTCGGCCTGCATGGCGCTGAGGTTGTCCACCGTGTCGAGCAGGGTCTCTCCCTTGGAGGTCGAGGAGGTGTTGATGTTGAGGTTGATGACATCCGCAGACAGCCGCTTCGCGGCGATCTCGAAGGTGGTGCGCGTGCGCGTCGAATTCTCGAAGAACAGGTTGAACACGCTCTTGCCGCGCAGGAGCGGCAGCTTCTTCACCTCGCGCTCGGCCACTTCGGTGAAAGGGGCCGCGGTATCGAGGATGGCGGTCAGGATCTCGCGTGGCAAGCCATCGATGGTCAGCAGGTGCTGCAGCTCCCCGTTTTTCGTGAGTTGAGGATTACGCATCGATCAGCCTCAGGGTCAGCTTGTTCCCCTCTCCGCGTTCCAGCTGGAGGTTCTTGCCCGGCTCGACCTGCAGTATCTCCCCGGTCCAGCGCGGGCAGACCGGCAGCTCCCGGCCGCCCCGGTCGATCAGCACCGCAAGGTCGATCCGTGCCGGGCGGCCATAGTCGAATATCTCGTTCATGGCGGCGCGTATGGTGCGGCCGGTATAGAGCACGTCATCGACGATGACGATCGGCCGTTCTTCAACCTCGAAGGGAATGTCCGAGGACTTGAGCTGGGGATGCAGCCCGCTGCGGCTGAAGTCATCGCGATAGAACGAGACGTCGAGGCGGCCGAGGGCTGTTTTCAGGCCGAGGGCGGCATGCAGGCGCTCGGCTACCCAGACACCGCCGGTATGGATGCCGACCAGGGCCGTGTCGGGGTGCAGGCCCGGGCGCAGGCGTTCGGCAAGCGCCGCACAAAGTCCTTCGGCGTCAGGCAGCTGCATCGAAATAATCCTGAAGGATGTGTTGGGCAGCCACCGCGTCCACCCTGCTTTTGCGCGCCTTCCAGCCAAGGCCGGCCTCGCGCAATTCGGCATCCGCCGCCACCGAGGTGAGCCGCTCGTCGGCAAGCGCCACGGGCAGGCCGAAGCGGCCATGCAACTGGTTGGCGAAGCGGCGGCAGCGCGCCGTCATCTCGTGTTCGGCGCCTTCCAAGGAGAACGGGACACCGACCACCAGCAGAGCCGGCCGCCACTCCTCGATAAGCCTGCCTATCGCGGCGAAGCGCGCCTCATTGGTCTCGGCATCGAGGGTGGTCAGGGGGTTGGCCTGCCCGAGCAGGGTTTCGCCGATGGCGACGCCGATGCGTTTCAAGCCGAAATCGAATGCCAGAACCGTACCGCCTTGGGCGGGTCGGGTGGGGGGGGAAGGGCGAGGGGAAACCATCAAAAACGGCATTCTACTCCTGAATGCCGCCGGACTCATCACCCCTTCAGGCATGCCCCGCCACGTCGGACAGGTTGGCCAGATCGAAGCCGAGCAGCTGCATGGCAGCCGGCAGGCGTTCTTCGGGCGGCATGCCAAAGATGACCTGGGCGTCGGCCGCCACCGTAAGCCAGGCGTTTTGCGCCAGTTCGTATTCGAGCTGGCCGGCCGCCCAGCCGGCGTAGCCGAGCGAAACGATGAATTCTTCCGGCTCGCCGGCGCTGCCCACGGACTGGAGGATGTCCCGTGAACTGGTCAGGCCCAGTTCGTCGTTGACCGGCAGCGTAGCCTGCCATTTGCCGACAGGTCGATGCAGCACAAAGCCACGGTCGGTCTGGACGGGCCCGCCGAACATCACCGGCAAGCCGGCGAAGTGCCTGGCTTCCAGGGGAATGTCGATGCGCTCGAACAGCATTTCCAGCGTCATGTCGAGCGGACGATTGATGACGATGCCGAGCGCACCCTGCTCGTTATGCTCGCAGATGTAAGTCAGGGTGCGGGCAAAATTCGGATCGACCATGGCGGGCATGGCGATCAGGAAATGGTGCGTGAGATTGACGTCTTGCTGGACCACGCCGGCATTGTAATCCGCGTCGTCGCCGGCGTCCAAGGCCGCTGTGCGTCAGGCGGCGGTCGCCGTCGCCTGACGGGTGTAACCGGCGATCAGCCCTAGCAGTTCATCTTCCTGATAGGGCTTGCCGAGATAGTGATTGACACCGATCTCCTTGGCGTAGTTGCGATGCTTGTCCGCCGTACGGGAGGTGATCATGATGATCGGTATATCCTTCAGGCGCGCATCGGCCCGTACGTTGCGCGTCAGATCGAAGCCGTCCATGCGCGGCATTTCGATGTCCACCAGCATGACATCGGGCACGACCTCGAGCAGCTGCTCGAGGGCATCGACCCCGTCCTTGGCGGTGAGCACGTGATATCCCTCGCGCGAGAGGAGCCGTCCGGCGATCTTGCGCACCGTGAGGGAGTCGTCCACAACCATCACCGTCGGCAAATGCGGAGCGGCAGGTGCCTCCGGCTGCGGGGCGGCGGGTGCCGCCGCTTGTGCGGACAATGCCCTGATCTCGCGGCTGGCGAGCGCAATCGGGTTGAGGATCAGCACCACTTCGCCGCCCCCCAGCACCGTGGCGCCGGCAATCCCGATCACCCGGGCCAGCTGCGGCCCGATGTTCTTGATGACCACTTCCTGGTTGCCGCGCAATTCGTCGACCTGAACCGACACGCGCTGCGTACCGGCCCGCAGCAGCAGCAGGGAATAGCGGCGCTGCTGTTCCGGCATGGAGTGGGTATCGCCCAGCAGGCGCGGCAGGAAGTGGTACGGGTAACGGTTGCCCAGCCATTCGGCGGCGCCATCGGCACGGATTTGCTCGACCGCCGCCTCCTTCAGTTCCATGACCTGCTCGACCATGACCGACGGGATGGCATACATGCGTCCGCCCACCCGCACGAGCAGCGCCTGCGCCACCGCCAGGGTCAGCGGCAGGTAAATGCGGAAGCGGGCCCCCTTGCCGGGCGTCGAACCGACCTCGATGCGACCGCCGAGCTGGGCGGTTTCCGCTTTCACCACGTCCATGCCGACGCCGCGGCCCGCAATCTCGGTCAGTTCCTTGGCGGTCGAGAATCCGGGGTGGAAGATGAAGTCCGTCAGGGTGGCTTCGTCCGGGTTCTGGTCCGGCGCCAGCAAACCCTGCTCGACGGCCTTGCTGCGAATGCGCTCGAAGTTGAGACCGGCGCCGTCATCGGCCATTTCGATGACGACCTCATTGCCCTCCTGGGAGAGGGTCAGGCTGATTTCCCCGATTTCAGGCTTTCCGGCAGCCTGCCTTTGCGCCGTCTCCTCGAGGCCATGCGTGATGGCGTTGCGCAACAGGTGCTCGATCGGTCCGGTCATCTTCTCGAGCACCGAGCGGTCGAGTTCGACCTGGCCGCCGCGGATGTCGAGGTTGGCCTTCTTGCCCAACTCCTTCGCCGTCAGCCGGACGACGCGATAGAGGCGGTCCGCCACAGAATTGAAGGGAACCATGCGCACGCCCATCAAAGACTGGGACAGTTCCCGGTTCTGCCGTGCCTGGCTGACAATGGCGGCATCGGCATGGTCGAGGTTGCGCAGCAGCGCATGCTGCACGGTGGTGACGTCGTTCACGCTCTCGGCCATCATGCGGGTGATTTCCTGGAAGCGCGTGAAACGGTCGAACTCGAGGGGATCGAACTCGACATGCACTTCATGGGCCTGGGCCATGCGCGACTGCATCTGGGATTCGGCCTGAATCTCGATCTCGCGCAGCTGGCCGCGCAGGCGGATGACGTTCTCCGTCAGGTCGAGCAGCGAGCCGCGCAAGGCGCGCATCTCGCCCTCGATGCGGGAGCGGGCGATGGACATCTCGCCGGCCTCGTTGACCAGCCGGTCGATCAGGTCGGCGCGCACGCGCAACATGGCGCGCGCGGCGGCAACCTCGGTCTCGATCTCCTCGGCCGCGGTGCGCTCCGGCTGCAACGCACCGCCTGCCGCAGCCGCGGTCCCCGTCTCCGCCTCTTCCTCGACCACCCCTGCCGCCCGTTTCTGCAGGACGTCCAGCAGGAAGTTGGCGCGGTCGAAAGAGGTATCGAATTCCTCCAGGAACTGCGGGGTTATTGCCTGGGCTGCCAAGGCGTTCTCCAGGCGCGTCTCCATGCTGTGCACCAGTTCGCCCATGCCCATGGCGCCGGCCATGCGGGCGCTGCCCTTCAGCGTGTGCAGCAGGCGCGCCATCGAGCCGGCCACTTCCAGATCCTGCGGATTGGCATGCCAGTTGCGCAGCTCGACGCCGATCTCGCGTACGAGGTCTACTGCTTCCTCCAGGAATATCGGCAGCAGTTGTTCGTCGAGGTCGTCCTGCAGTCGCAGCTTGCGCCGTTCGGCACCGGCTTCGGCGGTTTCCGTGACCTCTGCCGCGACGGGTGCGGCGGGCAGCGGCGCCGGCTCCTCCACCGCAGGCGGGGCCTCCGGGAGCAGGGGCGCGGCTTCCTCAGCGATCGGCGCGGGCTCGACCGGGAACGGCTCCTCGACCAGCGCCGGTTCGGCAGGCGCCTCGGAAACCGCCCCTTCAGCGGCTTCCGGCTCCAATATGGGGATGTCAAGGACGATCTCTTCTGCCGCTACGGCAGGCTCCGGCTCGAAGGTAGGCACCACGCTCAGCTCGACTGCCGCCGGCTGCGTGGCCATCGCCACTTCGTCCAGTTCCGCGGCCAACCCGTCCGCCCCGTGCGGCACGCACTGCTCGGCAACCGAGGCAATCATCGCATCGAGGGTGGAAATGGCCGTACCGAGCAGACCGATCTGCCCGCTATTGCAGGTTTGGCTGCCGCGCGCCAGGCGCAACAAGGCATGTTCAAGCGACAAGGCCAGGCGGCTCACCGGATCGATGCCCACCGTGCCGGATATGCCGGCCAGCGTATGCGCCGCGCGCACCATTTCATCCGGCGGCACCTGCGGCGTCAGCTTGAGCGCATTCAAATCCAGGCGCAGTACCGCCAGGTGGCCGCGCGCCTCGCCGACGTACATGTCGTAGAGCGAACGGGAAACGACCAGGTCGCCCAAGGCGACGGTGTCGTCGGACGGCGGCATCTCGATGACTTCCTCGAGCAGCGACGGCGCCCCGACCTCCTCCGGCAGGCCTAGCGTGATTTCCTCTTCTGTTTCGGGTGCGGCCTCTGCCGTTTCGGGTGCGGCCTCTTCCGGTTGTTCGGCGCTCTCCGGTTCGGCGGCCGGCACTTCGGTCGACAACACCGGCTCGGCCGGTACTTCACCCGTGATGTCTTCGCCCGACTTGACCCGTTCAGCCAGCGCCACCAGGCCGGCAGCATCCTTGTGCGTGCCGCCGCCCGCCTCCAGCTGGGCAACCCAGTCGGCGAACAGGACATGCGATTCCTCGATCAGGCGGTACAGGGAAGGTGTGGCGTCCTGTTCCGACTGCAGCCATTTGTTCATCACCTGCTCGATCGCCCAGGCGGTTTCGCCAAGGTCGGTCAACCCGACCATGCGGCCGCTGCCTTTCAGGGTATGAAAGCCGCGACGGATGGTCGTCAGGTATTCGTGGTTGTGCGGCTCGCCGCGGGACAGTTCAAGATGCTCGCCGATGGTGCCCAGCACCTCGTGCGCCTCCTCCAGGAAGATGGCCAGCAGCTCGGCGTCTATATCCTCGCTTGGCGCCTCCGCCAACCTCAGCGTTTCGGCCGAGGGGGCTGCCATCTCGAGCGGCGCCGCCGGTGCCACGCGCGCCACGGCCTCCTCGACATGCCCTGCTGCGGATTCGACGGGGCCCTTGGCCAGGGCTGCCAACGCCGCCTTGGCCTCTTCTTCGAGCTTGACATCCGCCACCAGGCTGGCGTCCTGGCGAATGGTCTCAAGATGCTGCTTGAGTTCCGCGCGCACTCCTTCGTCCTGCGGCTTTTCGCGCAGCGTCTCGGCGAGAACTTGCGCCTCGCGCTTCTGCTCCTCCAGCTCGTCCTCGACCGAGGGGGCTGCGGTTTCCGCCATCTCTTCTTCAGTCGGCTGCGCCCTGGGCTGCACCGGCCTGAGAATTTCATCCAGGTCGGCAGGGCCGTGCTGCAGGGCCTCGACGAAGAAACCGAGCCCGGACAGGCTATGCGCCACCTCCTCGAATTCCTGCTGCTGGGGCAGGATGTCAGGATCGGCAAAGGCCTTGATGCGGGCTTCGCAGTCGCGCAGGAGGGCAACCGCCTTGTCCTGGCCCATGATGACCAGCGCGCCCTCGACCTGCTTGAGCGGCCCGGTCAGAGAGGACAACTCCTCGCGACGGCTCGTGTCGCGGAAGAAGGCGTCGAGGGCCTGCTCGATCTGGGCCAGGTTGGTGAGAATCTCCCGCGCCACCTGGCTCATCATGAGGCGCTCCTGGGCGCGCCGTGACATCTCGTCGAGGAGCGGCGCCGACAGGTCAGCCAGCGCCTCGCCGCGCATCAGGGCGGCGAGACGCCCGATGACGACATCCACCTGATGCGAAAAATCCGCGCCAAGCTGCTCGTAGTTCTCCAGGGCGTTTTCCGCCAGCAGCAGGGCCGTGGCGATTTCCATCGCAGTCGCATCGCTCTGCTTGAGGGGGTCCTTGCGCAGCCACTGGGCGGCGCCGGCAATGCCGGCCACCAGACGTGCCAGATGGTCGTTGATCAGTCCGCCGCCCTTGCTGGCCAACGTGACGGCGTTGTCGTGGAACTGCGGCAGGGAGACGGCCGCACCGGCGCAGAATTTGTTCCAGGCTTCCTTGGTCGCAGCCAAGGTGTCGCGCATGGCCAGGAGCACCGGCTTGAGCGGCTCGATATCCGCCGTGGAGGCCGGCACCAGCGCATCGAGACGGTAGGCCTCCTTGACCTGCTGCACCTGCGCACCGCCCCCCTTGGCGACGGCGACAAAGTACAGGGCGTCACGCATCAGGCGTTCGGCCACCGTCTTGGAGCCCTCCAGCAATCGGCGCATCTGCAGGTCGATGCGGGCGCAGAGCTTCTTGACCTGGAAGTCGACGGGTACCTGGCGTGCCGCCAGGGCGTCGAGCAGCGCGATCGTGACCCACCAGAAGGCGCGTGCGGCGGGAAGGGCCTGGGTGGCTTCGATGGCGGACACGGCCTCGCGCATTTCGGCAACGCCGCCGACGTCGTCGGCATTGCGCAGCCAGCGCAGGAAACCGCGCTCGAACCGGGCACGCTCCGCCTTCAGCCGCTTGGCCACCTCTCCGGCGGACAGCTGGGACGAATCTTCGGTTCGCTTCGGCGGGCGCAGGGAAAGATCCGGGAAGAACAGGTCGCTCGATGCGACACGCTCGACCCCTCGGGCGGCCAGCAGATCGCGGTAGATCGAAAGCAGTTTGAGCGGCTGGTTCGGCATCCCGCTCGCCACCTCGTCGAGGTAATGGCGGATCGCCGTGATCGCCCTTTGCCCCAGCTCGCCGGCAGCAGGCGTGGCGGCCACCTTCCCACTCTCGATATCGGATAGCAGCTGCTCGATCGTCTCGGAGAACTGCGTTACGCCATCCAGGCCGACGATCGAAAGCGCGCCATGGGCCTGGTGCAGGTGGGTGCGGGCGAACTTGAGCTGGGCGGAGTCGCCCGGGTTCCCGGCGAATTTGCCGAGCGCCTCATGGGCACGCCCGAGGGCGAGGTCGATTTCGCCCTTGACCCAGGAGAGCGGACCGAGATCGAGATCGGAGGTGGCAGCCATCGTGTCGCCCGCGCTTCGCCCGCCTTAGACCTTGAAGCCCGACACCGAGCCCTTCAGTTCGACGGCCAGCTCGGCGAGCTGGCCGATCGACACCGCGGTCTGCTTGGTGCCAACGGTTGTCTGCTCCGTCACTTTCAGGATGCCCTGCATGTTCTGCGCCACGCGCGTTGCGGCCTCGGCCTGCTGCTGGGTGGCGGAGGAGATCGATTCGATCAGGGAGGCCAGGTTGGTCGACACTGAAGAAATTTCCTGCAGCGCCTGGCCGGCGGCGTCCGACAGCTTGGCCCCTTCCACCACGCCCCGCGTCGAGTTTTCCATGGCGGAGACGGCATCCTGCGTGTCGGTCTGAATCGTCTTCACGATCGCCGCGATCTGCTTCGTCGCCTCGCCGGAGCGTTCGGCCAGCCGCTGCACTTCTTCCGCAACCACCGTGAAGCCGCGGCCCGCCTCGCCGGCCGAGGCCGCCTGGATGGCGGCGTTCAGCGCCAGCACGTTCGTCTGTTCGGTAATGTCGGAAATCAGTTCCACGATCTCGCCGATCTCCTGCGAGGATTCGCCGAGGCGCTTGATCCGCTTCGAGGTTTCCTGGATCTGGTCGCGGATTTCGTTCATGCCCTTGATGGAGTTCTCCACCGCCTCGGCGCCCTTTTGCGCGGCGTCCAGGGAGTGGCGCGCCACCTGGGCGGATTCCATGGCCTCGCTCGACACCTGGTTCATCGATTTCGCCATGTCGAGGACGTTGTCGCCGGCCTGCTTGATCTCGCGCGACTGGCGCTCGGTGGCCACCAGCAGCTCGTTGGAGGTCTTCTGGGCAGCCTCGGAAGCGGCGGCCACGCGGCCGGCGGCATCGTTGATGCGTCGCACCAGCACGCCGAGTTCCTCAATCGTGTAGTTCACCGAGTCGGCAATGGCGCCCGTAATGTCTTCCGTCACCGTGGCGCGCACCGTCAGGTCGCCGTCGGCCAGGTCGCCCATCTCGTTCATCAGCCGCAGAATGGCTTCCTGGCTGGCGTTCTTCGAGGCTTCCGCCTCATGGCGCTGGCGTTCGGCCTGTTCCCGGCGCATGGCCGAGTCGTCGTTGAAGACCTTGGCCATCAGGGCCAGGGTAATGACGGCCATCAGGGCAAAAATGGAGATGACCCAGGTATTCGTCGCCCGGCCGGCGATTTCCGCAGCGTAGGCGTTGGACAGGTCGGTGGTCGCCTTGAGCAGGGGAACGCTGTCGCGGAAGATGCGGCTGCCCGCCTGCTTGGCCTGGACGAGTCGCTGCATGTTGCCGAGAATGCCGGCCACGGCCTCCTGGTATTCCTTGAAAGCGCCATCGAGCTCGGTCAGCTTTTCCTTGGTTTCGGCATCGGCGGCAGGATTGATGCGCATCGCCTCCGATCCCTTGCTCAGGGCGCCCAGCACGTCACGGAAGGTATTCGTGTCCTTGCCCAGCAGGAAGGCCACTTCCGGATCGATGGCGTCGGCAACCAGCAGGGCATTGGCGTTTTTCGCCAGGCGCTGGGTCAACATCACCAGCTGGTTGGCGGCAGCGATCTCTCGCGCCGATGCTCCCGTCTGCAGCTTGAGGGCGGCCACCTGCTCGGCCAGCTCCAGCAGTTGGGGGTTCTTCGTGTTGATGGTCGACACCGATTTCCCGAGCTGCTGCAGGTTTTTCTCCTGCTCCAGCACCTGGGCGGAGTTCTGGTTGGTCTTCTCCCACTCCTCCGTCAGGGCATGCAGGGCAGGCTGCGTCGTATCCGGGCTGGGGGGCACGTTGATCTCGTCGATCGTGCCGCCTTGCGTGACGCGCTCAAGGAGGATGGCGAAGTTGCTGCGGCCCTCCTTCAGTTCGGCGAATGCCGCCGCATTGCCCTGCAGGGCCAGCTGGGCGGACTTGGCGATGGCCTGCGAGAGCATGCGCATCTGACCGGCCGCCGACGTATAGGCTGCGCCATGCGTGGCAACGCGGCTGTCCATCCAGGCCGACACGGCCACGATGAACATGAAGAACACGAACATACCGCCCAGCAACTGAAGCTGGGTACCGATCGGCTTGTCGCCTATCCCGGGCAGCTTGAAGCGCCCGCCCCGCACGGCGGCCTGCTGCAGGTTGTCCATGATCGTGCTCTGCGAGGTTTCCGAGGGAGTCTCGCTGCCGCCCATTCCGGGGAGCTTGATATTGAATGCCATGCCGATGTCTCCGATGTTCAGCGTCTAGTTGTTGCGGGTGACTTCCCTTTTCACGACAGACCGATTTCAAGGAACTCCGGCTGTCCGAGCAGGTTCCTCAGGTTCAACCGCTTCCAAACATTGCCCTGCGGGTCGGCATACTGCTCGCCGACCCACGGCCGCGGATCGGCATCGACCGCCCGCGGCTCCATCTGTTCGATGTTGCGCAAACCCAGCGTGCGATTGACCAGCAGCGCGCTGTTGATGCCGAATCGTCCACCGACGATCAGCAGGCGGCTGTCGGCGTTCTGCGGCGTGATCTCGCCACCCTGGAAAGCCGAGAAATCGACCACGCTGTACAACGTGCCGCGGATGTTGGCAATGCCGCAGAACCAGGGCTGGGTGAGCGGCACGCCGGTCAGGGGCGGCAACGGCACGATTTCGCCCGAATCGGCCAGATCGAGCAGCCAGTAGTCACGGCCGGCCAGCACGCCCAGCAGGGCTCGCGACGTCTGGCCGGCACGGGCGCTGGTCAGCCGCTGGACCAGGCTTTCCTGGAACTCCCGCAGGCTGAGTTTCTTCTTGGCCATCGGCAGTGATCGCCTCAGCCCAGCGCGGCGATCTTCTCCAGCAGCACCTTCGGATCGATCGGCTTGACCAGATAGTCGTTGGCGCCCTGGCGCATGCCCCAGATCTTGTCGGTCTCCTGCCCCTTGCTGGTGCACATGACGACGGGGATGTGCTTGGTCTCTTCCTCGCGCGTAATGGTGCGCGTGGCCTGGTAGCCGTTCATGCCGGGCATGACGACATCCATGAGAATGAGATCCGGCATCTCGGATTTCGACTTGGCGATGGCCTCCTCCCCGCTCTCGGCGGTGACCACGTTGTAGCCGTTCTTCGCGAGCAGCTCGCTCAGCGCATGGCGCTCGGTGGGGGAGTCGTCGACGATGAGAATTTTCTTGATGGGCATAGTGTCTTACCTCGCTACGAATGCAAACTAGGAAACACGCTGCGGCACATGCGCAGCGACGGCCTTGAGCAGGCTGTCCTTCGTGAAGGGTTTTGTCAGGTACTCGTCGGAACCGACCATGCGGCCGCGCGCCCGGTCGAACAGGCCGTCCTTGGACGAAAGCATGATGACCGGCGTCACACCGAAGCGCGGGTTTTTCTTGATCAGGGCACAGGTCTGGTAGCCATCGAGGCGCGGCATCATGATGTCGCAGAAGACGATGTCCGGGTGGTGGTCGGCAATCTTCGCCAGCGCATCGAAACCGTCCTCCGCCAAGACGACTTGGCAGCCGGCCTGCACCAGGAAAATTTCGGCGCTGCGGCGGATGGTGTTGCTGTCGTCGATCACCATCACCTTGACGCCGTTCAGATTGGCTGCTTCCCCCACGCTTCTCCGTCCCCTCCTCTAGCTGGCCGCTGAATACTGCTTCGGATATATGGCTTGATATATATGTCTTCGCGGCCGGGCGCCATAACTATAACCTAAAAAACAGCCATTTCCATGCCAACTTTGACACGCCGGCTCAGATTTCAACCAGCTCGAAATCCTCCTTGCGCGCCCCGCATTCCGGGCAGGCCCAGTTCGGCGGCACGTCCTCCCAGCGGGTGCCGGGCAGGATGCCCTCCTCCGGCAGGCCGGCAGCCTCATCGTAGATGAAGCCGCAGACGAGACACATCCAGGTGCGATAGGGGGTGGGAGCCGTCATTGACTTTCTCGGTTAGAATCGGGCCAGTCTACCCCATTCGCTTCCGGCCGCACCAGCCGATACCCCGCCCATGCCCCAGGACCTGCTGCCGCCCATCGTGATGGTGTTTGCCGCTTCCGATCCTTCCGGCGGCGCCGGCCTCCAGGCCGACATCATGACGCTTTCCAGCATGGGCTGTCACCCGCTCTCCGTGCTCACCGCACTGACCGTACAGGACTCGGCCGGCGTCGAGGACGCCCTGGCCATCGATGCCGACTGGGTGGTCGACCAGGCGCGCGCACTGCTCGAGGACATGTCCGTCTCGGCCTTCAAGATCGGCATGCTGGGCAGCGTCGAGAACATCGCCGCCATCGCCGAAATCATTTCAGACTACCCCGACATCCCCCTGGTCCTCGATCCGGTGCTGGCTTCCGGCCGCGGCGACGAACTGGCCAGCGAGGACATGATCAGCGCCCTGCGCGAACTGCTGCTGCCGCAGACCACGCTGCTGACGCCGAACAGCCTGGAAGCGCGCCGGCTGGCCCTCGACGAGTCCGATGATGAAGACGATCCCGGATTGGATGAGTGCGCGCGTCGTCTGGTCGGTGCCGGTGCGGAATACGTTCTGATCACCGGTACCCACGAGCACAGCGCGCAGGTCGTCAATTCCCTCTACGGGGAAAACGGCCTGATCCGCGCCGATGCCTGGGAGCGCCTGCCCGGCAGCTACCACGGTTCCGGCTGCACCCTGGCTTCGGCCATCGCCGCCAACCTGGCCAACGGCCAGGACATCGCCGAGGCCGTACGCGACGCCCAGGACTACACCTGGCAGGCGCTCGCCAACGGCTTCCGGCCCGGCATGGGCCAGTACCTGCCCGATCGGTTCTTCTGGGCGCGCGAATCCGGGCCCGGGGATGAAGCTTAAGGGGCTCTACGCCGTCACGCCGGATCTCGCCGATACGGCCGACCTGCTGCGACGCACGCGCCAGGCACTGGAAGGCGGCGCGGGTCTTGTCCAATATCGCAACAAGACGGCCGGTGCGGCGCTGCGGCGCGAGCAGGCCCTGGCCCTGCTCGGACTGTGCCGCCAGCATGGGGTGCCCCTCGTCATCAACGACGATCTGGCATTGGCCCTGGACATCGGCGCCGACGGCGCCCACCTCGGCCGCGAGGACGGCGACCTGGCCGCTGCCCGCGCCGCCCTGGGACCGGGGAAACTGCTCGGCATCTCCTGCTACGACGGGATGGAACGGGCGCGGGAAGCCGGGCGCATCGGCGCCGACTACATCGCCTTCGGCAGCTTCTTCGCCTCGCCGACCAAGCCCGCCGCCGTGCGTGCGCCGCTGACTTTGCTTGCCGAGGCCCGCAACGAACTGGGGCTGCCGGTCTGCGCCATCGGCGGCATCACCCTGCAGAACGCGCCGCAGTTGATCGCCGCCGGCGCCGACCTGCTGGCGATCATCAGCGACCTGTTCGAGGCGCCGGACATCCGGGTCCGCGCCGCTTCCTATAACCAACTGTTTTCAGAGCGAGTCACGTCATGAGCAATAACGAGGAACTCTTCATCCGTGCCCAGAAAACCATCCCCGGCGGCGTCAATTCGCCGGTACGCGCCTTCCGCTCGGTCGGCGGCACGCCGCGCTTCTTCACGCGCGGCGAGGGGCCCTACGCCTGGGACGCCGACGGCAAGCGCTACATCGACTACGTCGGCTCCTGGGGTCCGCTGGTGCTCGGCCATGCCCATCCCGAGGTGATCCGCGCCGTGCAGGACGCCGTGTCGCGAGGACTGACTTTCGGCGCGCCGACCGAGGCCGAGGTCGAGATGGCCGAACTGCTGACGCAGCTGCTGCCGGGGCTGGAGATGGTGCGCCTGGTCTCCTCCGGCACCGAAGCGACGATGAGCGCCATCCGCCTCGCGCGCGGCTTCACCGGCCGCGATGCCATCGTCAAGTTCGAGGGCTGCTACCACGGCCATGCCGACAGCCTGCTGGTGAAGGCCGGCTCGGGCGCGCTCACCTTCGGCAACCCCTCCTCCGGCGGCGTGCCGGCGGACTTCGCCAAACACACCCTGGTGCTCGACTACAACGACACGCAGCAGCTCGAGGACTCCTTCGCCAAGGCCGGCGACCGCATCGCCGCCGTCATCGTCGAGCCGGTGGTCGGCAACATGAACCTGATCGCGCCGAAGCCGGAATTCCTCCAGGCCATGCGCCGGCTGTGCACGCAGCACGGCGCGGTGCTGATCTTCGACGAGGTGATGACCGGCTTCCGCGTCGGCCTCACCGGCGCGCAGGGCCACTACGGCATCCGGCCCGACCTCACCACCCTCGGCAAGGTCATCGGCGGCGGCATGCCGGTGGGCGCCTTCGGCGGCCGGCGCGACATCATGGAGAAGATCGCCCCGCTCGGGCCGGTGTACCAGGCCGGCACCCTCTCGGGCAGTCCGGTGGCGGTGGCGGCGGGTCTGGCCACCCTCAAGCTCGTTTCGCAGCCCGGCTTCTACGAACAGCTCGCCGCCAAGACGCAGCGCCTGATGGACGGCCTGCAGGCGGAGGCGATGCAGCGCGGCGTGACGTTCAGCGCCCAGGCCGTCGGCGGCATGTTCGGCCTCTACTTCCGCGCCACGCCGCCCGCCACCTATGCCGAAGTGATGGAATGCGACAAGGAGGCCTTCAACCGCTTCTTCCACGCCATGCTGGAAAAGGGCGTGTATTTCGCGCCCTCGGCCTTCGAGGCCGGCTTCGTCTCGGCAGCGCACTCGGAGGCCGATCTCGCCGCCACCTGCGCCGCCGCCGGGGAAATCTTCTCAAGCTTTTAGTTCCGGCATAACGCCCGCTCGCGCGGGTATTAGCCTTCACTGAAACTTCGTTTTAGGTTGTGGTGCCGAAACAGGCGGGTGTAGGCTTGACTTGCGCCAAGGCGCGCACCACATAGGAAGCATGAGAATGTCCGCCGTGAAGACCGTGCCCGTCCTGCAGCTGTCCGAGGCCAACCGCGAGGCCCTGCGGCGGCATTTCCTCGCCCTCGACGCCGAAGACCTGCGGCTGCGCTTCGAACACGTCATCAGCGAGGTCACGCTGATGAAGTACGTCGACGCGATCGACTTCGGGCGCGATGCGGTGTTCGGCGTCTTCGACGACGCGCTCGAACTGGCCGGCGTGGCGCATCTCGGCCTGCGCGACGAGGTCGCCGAGTTCGGCGTCAGCGTGGTGCCCGGCCATCGCGGCGAAGGCATCGGCACGGCGCTCTACAGGCGCGCCTACGAGTATTCGCGCAACCACCGCATCGACACGCTGTTCGTGCACTGCCTGAAGGAAAACGCGGCGATGATGCACATCGCCCGCAAGGCCGGCATGGAGATCGTCCTCGACGCCGCCGAGGTGGAAGCCCACCTGCGCGTGCCGCCGGGCGATCCGGTGAGCTATACGGAAGAGTTCCTCGACGACCGCGTCGGCCTGTTCGACCTGGCGCTGAAATCGCAATTCCTTGCCGCCCGCACGTTCACAGAAGCCATGGCGAATGCGGCCGAAACCCTCGCCCATCCTTTACAGAAGGAAGAGGGTGGCGAGGCCAAGAAAGATAAAAAAGCCGCCTGAGTCCGTCACGGCGGTGATCATCACGCTGGAACCGATGGCCGGATCGTAGCCCAGGCGCTGGCGCAGCAGCGGCACGGCGACGCCGACCACCGCCGCCACCATCAGGTTCAGCATCATCGCCGCCGTCATCACCAGCCCGAGCGGCACGCTGCGGTAGAGCCACCAGGCGACGAAGCCGAGCAGGCTGCCCCAGATCAGGCCGTTCACCATCGCCACGCCGATCTCCTTGCGCAGCAGCACGCGGGCGCTCTCCTGTTGCACCTGGCCGAGCGCCATGGCGCGCACGATCATGGTGATGGTCTGGTTGCCGGCGTTGCCGCCGATGCCGGCGACGATGGGCATCAGCGCCGCCAGCGCCACCAGCTTCTCGATGGAGCCCTCGAAGGCGCCGATGACGCGCGAGGCGACGAAGGCGGTGACCAGGTTGATGGCCAGCCACGACCAGCGGTTCTTCACCGAGTCCCAGATCGACGCGAAGATGTCCTCGCCCTCGCGCAGACCGGCGCGCGAGAGTTGTTCCGTCTCGGTCGATTCGCGGATGTAGTCCACCACCGCGTTCACCGTCACCCGGCCGAGCAGCTTGTCGTCCTTGTCCACCACCGGCGCCGAGACCAGGTCGTAGCGCTCGAAAGCCTGCGCGGCCGTCTGCGCCTTGTCGACCGGCTCGAGGGTCAGCGGCTCGGCCACCATGATGTTCGACACCATCTCGTCGGGATCGGTGATCAGCAGCTGGTTCAGCGGCAGCGCGCCCTTCAGGCGCTCCTCGCGGTCGACCACGAAGAGTTGGTCGGTGTGGTCGGGCAGCTCATCGAAGCGGCGCAGATACCGCAGCACCGCTTCCAGGGTGACGTCCTCGCGCACCGTCACCGCCTCGAAGTCCATCAGTGCGCCGACCGAGTCCTCGTCGTAGGACATCGCCTCCCGCAGCTGCTCGCGCTCCTCCATCGAGAGGGCGCGGAAGACGTCCTGCATGACCTCGCTGGGCAGGTCCGGCGCCAGGTCGGCGATCTCGTCGGTGTCGAGCTGCCCGGTGGCGGCGACCAGCTCGTGCGAGTCCATCGCCTCGATGAGGGTTTCGCGCACCGCATCGGAGACTTCCAGCAGGATTTCGCCGTCGCGCTCGGCCTTGACCAGGTCCCAGACGAAGAGGCGCTCGTCGAGCGGCAGCGCCTCGAGGATATAGGCGATGTCGGCCGGGTGAAGCACGTCGAGCTTGGCGCGCAGCTCGGCGATGTGCTGCTTTTGAACGAGATTTTCGACCAGCTCGTGGCGCGGCATCTCCTGGCGGTGCACCAGGCCCTCGACGACGCGATGGCGCGCCAGCAACTCCTGCACTTCGCGCAGTTCCTGCTGGACGTCCTCGCTCTGGCGGAGATCCTCGATGTCGGCCATGTTCCCGCTACACGCTGGTCCGCGCCGCGTCGTCGCGGCGCCGGAAAGGCGGCATTGTAAGGAATTTGATCGCCGGACGCGATCTAAATGTCAGGGAACGTCCGCTGCGTTCATGCGGCCGAGGATGACCTGGCTGCGGGCCGCCAGGTAGGGCGAATTGGGCAGGCGGCCGAACTTGCGCGGGTTGGGCAGCAGCACCGCCAGCCGCGCCGACTGCTCGGCGGAGAGCTGGGCGGCGGAGGTGCTGTAGTAGTGGCGGGCGGCGGCCTCGGCGCCGAAGACGCCGTTGCCCCACTCGACAATGTTGAGGTAGATCTCGAGGATGCGCCGCTTGTCCATCACCGCCTCCAGCATGAGCGTGATGACGGCCTCCTGCGCCTTGCGCCAGGGCGTCTTCGAGGCGGAGAGGAACAGGTTCTTCGCCAGCTGCTGGGAGATGGTCGAGCCGCCGGCGACGATCTTCCCCTTCTTCTGGTTCTTCTCCAGCGCCTTCTGGATGCCCTCCCAGTCGAAACCTTCGTGCTCGGAGAACTTGGCGTCCTCGGCGGCGATCACGGCGCGCTTGAGGTGGGCCGAGATGCGCTCGTAGGGCACCCACTGCTTCTTCAGCTCGGCGCGGGCATCCTTCTCGCGCAACTCGTCGAGCCGCAGGGACATGAAGCTGGTGGTGGAGGGATTGACGAACTTCCACCACACCACCCAGCCGAAGTACCAGCCCTGCCAGGCCAGCAGCAGGAGAACGAGGACGGCCAGGCCGCGGCGCGTCCAGCGCCAGATCACAGGACCATCCCCCCGCCCCCTGCCCCACGGCAGGCTTTGCACAGCCTGCCGGCTCGGGCGGCGCGGAGCAATGCTCCGCGAAACCCCTCCCTCGCCCCGCGGAAGGGGGTGACGGTCGTTCGCCGCTGCGCGGCTCCATGTGTTGACTGCGCCGTCCTTGGGGCGGCCCGGCGGACGGCCCTCATGACGCGCGCAGCTGGGCGAGGATTGGCGCGGTATCCGGCCGCACGCCGCGCCAAAGGAAGAAGGACTCCGCCGCCTGCTCGACCAGCATGCCGAGGCCGTCGGCCAGCCGCGCCGCGCCCTGCGCCCGCGCCGCCGCCAGGAAGGGCGTCTCGCGGCCGTACACCATGTCGTAGGCGAGGCTGCCCGGCGCGTAGAGCCCGGCCGGCAGCGGGGGGGCTTCGTCCGCCAGGCTGGCGGCGGTGGCATTGATGACGAGATCGAACTGCCGGCCGGACAGCTCGGCGAAGCCGCCGGCATCCATGGGACAACCGTCCGCGTGCGGCAGGAATTCCGCCAGCAATTGCCGCGCCTTGGCGGCCGTGCGATTGGCCAGGGTCAGCACGGCCGGCCGTTCCGCCATCAGCGGCAGGAGCACGCCGCGCGCGGCGCCGCCGGCGCCGAGCAGCAGGAGGCGCTTGCCGGCAAGTTCAAGACCGAGGTTGCGCGTCAGGTCCGCAACCAGGCCGAGGCCATCGGTGTTGTCGCCGTGAATTCCCGCGTCGGAAAAGGCCAAGGTGTTCACCGCCTTCGCCGCCTCGGCACGCGGCGAGCGCGTGTCGGCCAGCGCGTAGGCCTCCAGCTTGAAGGGCACGGTGACATTCAGGCCGCGGCCGCCGGCCGCGATGAAGGCGCGCACCGCGGCCGCGAAGCCGTCGACCGGCGCCAGGATCGCCTCGTACGCCATGTCCTGGAAAGTCAGTCTGGCGAAGGCGGCGTGGATCTGCGGCGACTTCGAGTGCGCGATGGGATTGCCGATGACGGCGTAGCGGTCGGTCATTCGGAACGCAACTGATCCGCACGGGTGAACACCCAGGTGCGGGCGAAGGCGACGATGTCGGTCTGGCGCTTCAGCTCCGCGGAGAAATTGCCGTAGGGCGCGGCCATGCGCACGATCCGCAGCGCCGCCTCGTCGAGGATTTTGTGGCCGGAGGAGCGCTGCACTTCGACGCGCTCGAGGCTGCCGTCGGCCTTGATCTCGACGTAGAGCAGCAGGTTGCCGTAGAGCTTTCCCTTGGCCGCTTCCGGATAGTTCAGGTTGCCGATGCGCTCGACCTTCTGGCGCCAGTCTTCCAGGTACTGGGCGGCGGCGTACTCCTCGGTGCGGGCGCCGATGAACTTCTTGCGCGGCCGCTTGTTGTATTCCTCGATCTGGCGCGCGATCTGCGCCTCCATGCGGGCGATGGCGAGCGCGCTCTGCGCCAGGTCGGCGCCGCGCACGCTGGCCTGCTCGGGCTGCACTTCGCTGTGCCTGGCCTCGGCCTGGACGGCCTTCTTGCTCTTCGCCTGGGTCAGCAGCTTCTGCTGCCGGGCTTCCAGTTCCTGCACCCGACGCTGCGCCTCCATCAGGCTGTCGCCGGGCTGCACCTGCCGGGAGGCCGGCAAGGGCGTCTTGGCGCGGCGGTTTTCGTCGGTGTTGCCGCCGCCGTCGAGGTTGGCCTGGGCGCGCGCCTGGGCGTTCACCGGCTTGCGCGCGCTCTTGGCGTTGACCAGCACCACCTCCAGCGTGGCGTTGGTCGCGCGCTTGAGGGCGTCGGGCAGCTTGAAGTGGATGGACAGGAAAACGGCGTGGATGGCCAGCGAGGCGATCAGCGCCAGGGTGAAGCCGCGACGGGAGGGATCCATGCGGGAAAGCCAGCCCGGCCAGGCCAGTCTCATGGCCGCGGTCTGGGGTAGCGTAGCAACTCCGCGCTCAGGCATGGCCTCGAATTCTACTCCGGAAACGTTTCGTCTTCGACGCTTTCCGCGCTGTCGGGTTCGCCGAGCGTCGCCACATAACGACACTGCGCTTCCGCCGTCAGCAGGTCGATGCCGGAGATGGCGACGCTGACCCGCGTGCGCGGATCGCAGGCCGGCAGCGACGGGCAGCGCTGGAAGAACGGCAGATGCTCCAGCCGCAGCAGGCTCTCGCGCACCACGCGCGCCGTGGTTTCCCCGACGCCTTCCTGCAGCAGCCAGCGCAGGCACCAGTAGCGCTCCATGCCGCGCTGGAACTCGGCGTAGGCCGCATAGGTGATCTCGAAATCGCGCATGGCCGAGAGCAGCGCCTCGGAGCGTGCCGTGAACGGCGGCGCCTCGCCGCCCAGATGGGCAAGGAGCTGCCACTGGTTGATCAGGTCCACATAGCGGCGCAGCGGCGAACTCGACCAGGCGTAGCAGTCGACGCCGAGGCCCTCGTGCGAGAGCGCCGCCGTGGTCATGCGCACCTTGCCGGCGGCCTGCACGCGGTAGATGGCGGCCACCTGCGCCTCGGCGAGCAGCTTGCCCCAGCTGGCGTTGGCGACGATCATCAGTTCGGCCACCAGCTTGTCGAGCGGCGAGCCGCGGCGGCGCTCGACGATGTCGATGCGGCCCTCCGGCTCGGCCCAGTCGACGTAAAAGCTGTACTCGGCGTTCTGCTGGTTGGTCGCGGGCTTGCCGCGGCCGGCCTCCAGGACGGTGGCGAATTCCCACAGCAGGGTCAGCTCGCGCCGGTATTCGAAGTCCGGCCCGCCGGCGGCCAGCGTCTCTTCGTTGAAGAGCGGCTCGATGTCGTGGTGGCGCAGGTTGGCCGCTACCGGCACCCGTTCGACGCGGGAATGCGCGCCGCGCACGGCATAGTCCGGCCCCACCTCGAGGTAGAGCGACAACGCCGGGCAGTCGCGGCCGGCCGACAGGGTGAAGCGCTCGACCACCTCCTCCGGCAGCATGGTGATCTTGCGGCCCGGCATGTACACCGTGGACAGGCGGCTGCGGGCAATTTCGCCCAGCGCCGAATCGGGGCGGATGCCCAGTCCCGGCGCGGCGATGTGGATGCCGATGCGCCAGCCGCCGCCCTCGAGCGGCGCCACCGAGAAGGCGTCGTCTATTTCGGTCGTCGCTGCATCGTCGATGGAAAAAGCCCGCACATCGGCCCGCGGCAGATCTTCCGGCATCCGGGGCGCTTCGTACTCGCCGAAGCCGGTGCCCTGCGGGAAGAATTCCCAGAGGAAACGGTCAAAGTGGTAGTCGTGGCTGGAGGGGATCGCCCCGCAACGCGCCAGCAGGTGAGGGGCGCTCAGGCCGGATTCCTCGCAGGCCAGTTCCAGCGCCTTGGTCTCCAGGCGGTTGCGATCGGGCTTGTAGAGCAGGGCTTTCAGCAGCGGCGGAAACTCCGCCGGCAGCGAACCGGCTTTCAATTCGGCCGCCATGCGCTCGATGGCCAGGGCCTGCTGGCGCTTCTTCTCCAGGCCGGCCAGCGCCGCCTTGAGGATGTCCGGCGGCGCCTTGCGGAAACGGCCCTTGCCCTTGCGGTGGAAATGGATCGGCGCAGCGTGCAGGCGCAGCAGGATGGCCGCCGCCTCGACCGGTTGCGGCGTTCGGCCGAAGTATTCCCTGGCCAGTTCCTCGAAGCCGAATTCGGCCTCTCCGCAGGCCTCCCAGAGGAACTCCGGCTCGATGCCCTCCGCCTCGGACCCGGCGCGATCGAGCAGTTCGCCCGGCGTCGGGGCGGCGAAGCGCAGCAGCACGTTGGCGGCCTTCACCTTGACGCGCTTGCCGGTACTGGTTTCGACCTGGAGCGAGGTCGCGTTGTCGGCGAGCACGGTGCCGGCCTTGAACGCGCCGTCCTCTTCAAACAGGACATGCATCGGGAATTGCAGGGGGCAGGAGGGTAGGGCGCGATTATACCCGACGCGCCCTGGCGATCAGGACTTCGCTCTGCGCCACGTAGCCCTCGCCCTGCCGGCAGGGCGCCAGTTCCCGGGCCACCTCCTCGCCCAGCCGCGTCAGCATCGCCTCGGGCAGGCGTGACAGCCCGGCCGCGGCGCCGCCGGCCAGGTCGCGGAAGGCCTGCCAGTAGGCCTGGGACGAGTCGAAGGCGCAGCTGAGGACATGCACATGGACGTCGATTCCGGCGAAACCCGCCGCTTCGAGCGTCTGTCGCAGGAGCGTCCGATCGCCGAAGCGGAAGGGCGACAGGCGCTCGACCTTCGGCGGCGGCAGGATGCGCCGGATGCACTGCAGGGCGCAGGACACCAGCGGCGCGCGCGCCTCCTCACCCCATACCGAGAACACGGCGAGGCCGCCGGGCTTCAGCACGCGGCGCATTTCCGCCAGCGCCCGCGGCACGTCGGGAAAAAACATCAGGCCGAGGCCGCACAGCACGCGGTCGAAGGCGCCGCCGGCAAAAGTCAGTCGCTCCGCATCGGCGGCGGCGAACTGCAGGTTGCCGGCCGACGCGCGCCGGCGCCCCTCGACGAGTGCCTGCTCGGCGATGTCGCTCGCCACCACCAGTCCGCCGGGGACTTTCTGCGCCGCTTCGCACGCCAGCACGCCCGGCCCGCTCGCCAGGTCGAGCACGGCCAGGCCCGGCCGCAGTTCGGCGGCGCCGAGCAGGGCGGCGTTGAGGCCGGTGCGCAAGGCGGCGCTCTCGGCATAGCGCGCGGCGATCAGGTTGTAGCCGGTGCGCTCCTCGCGCTTGAAACGGTCGGGGTCGAAGCTCATGTCAGCAGTCCGGCAAAGCGCAATACCTCATCCAGGTAATCCGGCCAGCGCGTGAAGCTGTGGTCGCCGCCTTCCAGCACCACCTGCCGCGCACCGGCGTATTTCGCCACCGCCTGGCGGTAGTCGAGCACCTCGTCGCCGGTCTCGGCCAGCAGCAGGAAATCCTGCGGACGGGAAATCCGCGGCACTTCGATGGCGCGCAGTGCGTCGATGTATTCCGGCCGGAATTCGAAGGTCTCGCCGGTGTAAAGATTTGTCTGCGGTCCGACGAATTCGGCGAGCGAAAGATGCGCCACCACCGCCGGATTCACCAGCACCGCCTTGAGACGATGCTTCTCGGCGAGATGCGTCGCGTAATAGCCGCCGAGCGAGCTGCCCACCACGGTGACCGGCGTGGCCGCTGCCGCGATCTGCCGCTCGGCCAGGGCGATGGCATCGCGCGGCGACGGCGGCAGAAGTTCGCACCGGAACAGATGGCCGAGGCCGCGCGCCGCCATGTGCGCCTTCAGCCGCTGCGCCTTGTTCGACTGCGGCGAGGAACGGAAGCCGTGCAGGTAAACGATCATTTGTTCAGTTCGCCGGCACGGTGCGGTCGGCCGCCCACTCGCGCAGGGCGGCCACCCGCTCGGCCATCACGACCGAGAGCGGGCGCGTGCGGCCGACTTCCGCCAGCAGCAGCGCCTGGTCGAGCGGCTGCTCCCGTGCATGCGCCTCGTACAGGGCGGAAACGACGGCCTGCTCGATCTCCGCGCCGGAAAAGCCTTCGGCCGCCCCGGCCAGCGCATCGAGGTCGAACCCTTCCGCCTTCAGCTCGCGCCGCGCCAGGTGGATGGCGAAGATCTCGGCGCGCGTCGGCGCATCCGGCAGGTCGACGAAAAAGATCTCGTCGAGCCGGCCCTTGCGGATCAGCTCCGGCGGCAGCTGCTCGATGTCGTTGGCGGTGGCGACGATGAAGACGCGGCCCTTGCGCTCGGACAGCCAGGTGAGCAGGGTGCCGAGGATGCGGCGCGAGACGCCGCCGTCGGTGCCGCCCGAGCTGTCGCTGGCCAGGCCCTTCTCGATCTCGTCGATCCACAACACGCAGGGCGCCATCGCCTCGGCCGAGGCCAGCGCCTCGCGCAGGTTGCGCTCGGTCTCGCCGAAGAACTTGTTGTAGAGCGTGGCGAAATCCAGCCGCAGCAGCGGCACGCCCCAGGCGCCGGCCACCGCCTTGGCGGCGAGGCTCTTGCCGCTGCCCTGCACGCCCAGGAGCATGATGCCCTTCGGCGCCGCCAGCCCGGCACCGCCCTCGCCGACGAACACCTCGCGGCGCAGTTGCAGCCAGTGCTTGAGCTTCCTCACACCGCCGACCTGGCCGAAGCTCGCGGTGTCCAGCTCCAGGCTCAGCACGCTGCCGGCGCCCAGCGCGTCGTATTTGAAGCGCAGCACGCGCTCGACGTCCTTGCGCGTAATCAGCCCGTCGTCGCGGATGGCTTGGCGCGCCAGCCGGCGCGCGTCGTCGAGGGCCATGCCAGTCAGGTGGCGCGCCAGCAGGTGCAGCGCCTCCTTCTCGCCGCGCACCGGCTCGCCGCCATCCTGCCGCTGCCACAACTGCATTTCCTCGCGCAGCAGCGCCTGGATCGCCGCCAGGTCCGGCACGGACAGCGCGAACCGCGCGCTCATGCGCGCCAGCTCGGAATCCAGCTCGATGCGCGGGCTGACCAGAACCAGCGTGCGCGCGGACTTGCCGTGCTCCATGGCGATCTCGCGGATCAGGCGGGCGTTTACCGGATCGTCGAGATAGGGATGGGCATCGAGCAGGACATACAGGCCATTCTGCGGCGTCTTGTCGATGTGGCGCAGGGCATCCTGGAATGCATAGGTTTGCGCAATCGGCTGGGTGTTGTTGCTGCGCCGCAGACCGTCGGCGATGCTCCAGACGAACAGCGCCCAGCCCTCCAGGTTTGCTGCCTGCTCGAGCAGGGCCAGCACGCGCGGCTCCTCGTGCGTCTCGATGACGACGAGGGGGAAGCGCGACTGCAGGATCAGCGTCAGGTCGTGCAGGTCGTTCATGACTGCGTCCAGTCCACCGCGCCCGTGTACGCCGTGCCGAGCACGACCAGGCCGAAGGCGATGCGGTACCAGGCGAAGATCGTGAAGTCGTGCGTGCTGATGTAGCGCAGCAGCCAGCGCACGCAGAGGAAGGCCGAGACGAAGGCGGAGACGAAGCCGACCGCCCACATGCCGAGGTCGTCGGCATTGAGCAGCGCCCGCTCCTTCCACAGCTGGTAGGCGGTGGCGGCGAACAGCGTCGGAATGGCGAGGAAGAAGGAGAACTCCGCCGCAGCCTTGCGCGACAGGCCGAAGAACAGGCCGCCGATGATGGTGGCGCCCGAGCGCGAGGTGCCGGGAATCAGGGCGAAGGCCTGGGCGAAGCCGAGCTTGAGGGCGTCCTGCCAGCGCAGCTCGTCCACCGACTCGAAGCGGACGACATGCCGGCGCCGCTCCGCCCAGAGGATGAAGACGCCGCCCAAAATGAAAGCCAGGGCGACCGGCACCGGCTGGAACAGGTGCGCCTTGATCGTCTTGCCGAAAATGAGGCCGAGGATGGCCAGCGGCATGAATGCAACAGCCAGGTTGGCGACGAAGCGGCGTGCCGCCGGGTCGCTGCCCAGCCCGGCGGCGACGGCGCCGAGCTTGACCCGGTATTCCCAGCAGACGGCGAGGATGGCGCCGGTCTGCACGACGATATGGAAGAGCTTGCCGCGCTCGTCGTTGAAATCGAGCAGGTCGCCGGCGAGGATCAGGTGGCCGGTCGAAGAAATGGGCAGGAACTCGGTCAGGCCCTCGACGATGCCGAGGAGGAGGGCGTGCAGCAGCTGGGTGAAATCCATAGGCCCCGGATGTTAGCATGGGCCTCGTTCGGACCATCCCGGAGGCAGGGCATGGACGTCGTCATCCCGCAGGAACTGATCGAGCGGCTGGCCGCCGCCCGCCGCGTCGCCGTGCTCACCGGCGCCGGCATCTCGGCCGAGTCGGGCATCCCGACCTTCCGCGATGCCCTGACCGGCCTGTGGGCCCACTACGATCCGCAGGAGCTGGCCACGCCGGAGGGCTTTGCGCGCAACCCGAAGCTGGTGTGGGAATGGTACGCCGAGCGGCGGGCCCGCATCGCCGGCGTGCAGCCGAATCCCGGTCACGCCGCACTGGCGGCGCTCGAGAAGCGTTACGAGCATTTCACGCTGGTGACGCAGAACATCGACAGCCTGCACCAGCGCGCCGGCTCGCGCGCGGTGGTGGAACTGCACGGCAACATCGCGCGGGTGAAATGCTCGCGCGAGGAAACCATCGTCAGCGAATACCCGGACGACGAATCGCCGCCGCGCTGCCCCTGTGGCGCCTGGCTGCGGCCCGACGTGGTGTGGTTCGGCGAAATGCTGCCGGCCGATGCGCTGGCGCGGGCGGAGACGGCAGCCGAGCACTGCGAGATGTTTCTCAGCATCGGCACCTCGGCCCAGGTCTATCCCGCCGCCGAGCTGCCGCTGCGGGCGCTATCGGCCGGCGCCACGGTGGTGGAAATCAATCCGGAACGGACGGCGCTGACGCGCCATGCCCACTTCAGCCTGCCGGGCGCGGCGGGCGTCGTGCTGCCGCAGCTGCTGCAACGGCTGGCTAGCGCTTGAACAGCCCCTTGAGGACGTCCTTGGATTTTTCCTGCACCTTTTCCTTGACCTTCTCCTCGACCTTGGCCTTGGCCGCTTCCGCCACCAGGCCGCCGAACTCGATGTTGTAGGCGAGCTTGTCGAAGGGGCCGCTCACCCTCACCGGCACGGTGAGGCCCTTCAGGTGGTCGAGTTCCTTGCCGCCCTGGCCGCCCGCGGTGTTCACCACGCTGGCCTTGGCCACGTAGTCCATGCGGTCCTCGCCGATGTTGATGTCGCCCGCGCCGCTGAGGCGGATGAAGGGCGACTTCATGCTCAGGTCGTCGTTGCGCGCCACGCCGTTGGCGATGCGGAAGGTGGCGGACAGCTCGGAGAAATCGGTCTTCTCGGTCTGCTTAGCCTGCTGGACGGCGTCCTTGCGCATCGTGAAGACGGCCTTTGTCTCGCGGAAGGTCTTCGCCAAGTTGATGCCCTTGATGGCGCCATCCCTCAGGTTCAGGCTGGCCGTGCCGCCGAGGCCCTTCTTCATCGCGGCGACGGTGGCGCCGGCGGTCGCGACGTCGAGCGCGACGTTGCCGCGCCCTTCCAGCACGTCCTTGTCGAGAGCGTCCTTCATGAGCGGGCTGATATTCACGTTGGCGAGGTTGTTTTTCAGCGCGACATGGTTGTTGTTGGCATTGACCGAGAGCGCGCCGTTCAGGCTGCCGTCGTAGAGGTTGGCCGAGAGGGGCGCGACATCGAGCTTGCCGCCGGCGGCCTTCACTTCCAGCCGCACGTTGCTGGCCTTGACGTTCGACACCTGCAGCTGGCCGATCTTCACCGTGCCGCTGGCATTGAGCCCTTTGATCGCGGAGAAGTCGAGCGGCTTTTCCGCTGCCTTGTCTGCCTCCTTGCCGCCCGTTGCGGCAGCTTTCGGCGGCAGGTACTTGTCCACGTTGAGCCGGTCGATGTCGAGGTCGAAGCCCAGCGCCAGCGGGCTGAAGCGCAAGACGTTCACCTTGGCGGCGATCTTGCTTTCGTCGAACTGGGTGTTGGCGTGCACGGCCGCGGTCTGGCCGTCGATGTCGGCGCGCAGGCCGCCGGTGAGCGGCAGCCTGACGCTCTTCATCGGCATCTGCGGATTCGCCACATTCAGTTCGCCGCTGAAGGCCGGCAGTTCGACAGTCTGCTTCTCCAGGTTGGCGGACAGGGCCGAAGCGAGATTGCCCTTGACCGTGGTTTCGCCCTGGCGGGCATCCAGATCGAGCGTCAGCTTGCCGGCCTGCAGGGACTGACTTTTGCCCTCTACACCCGACAGCGCGACCTTCGCATCGACGGCGCGCTGGGCGCCTGTCAGCTTGATCGTGGCGTTCACGGCCGCCCCGCTCGCCTTGTCCGCCGCCAGCGCCAGCTTCGGCGCCTCCAGCTTCGCCTCGAAGGCATCCCCCGCTGACTTGCCCTTTGCCGTCAGCAGCAACTGGTCCACCATGACCTCGTTGCTGCCAGCGAGCTGCAAGGCGGCCGCAGCCAGCGTCAGGTCCAGCGACTTCATGTCCGCCACGTCGCCCGTCAGGCGCACATCCAGCTTCGCACCGCCGTAGCTCTTCTTGTCGAGGTCGTAGCGATATTCGCCGCCGGCCTTCAGCGCCACCGCCAGGCGGGGCTTGGCGCCCACCAGCGTCGCCGACAGGTCGAACTTGTCCGTCGCCGCATTGGCCAGCCGCCCGGTCGCCAGGTTCAGGGCCGAGAGAACCAGCTCCTGGCCGGCCTTCTCGTCGCGCCAGGCCAGCTCGCCGTTGGCGAACTTCACGCCGGCGATGTCGAAGCGGGCCGGCGGTTCCTTCTCGTCCTTCGCCAGCAGGTCGTCGATGTTCATGCGGCCATCCTTGAATCGCACCAGCCGGGCCTTGACGCCGTCGAGCTCCACCGTGTCCACCACCACCTGCTTCGACAGCAGCGGCATCAGCCGCAGGGAGATGCGGGCGTTGCTCACGGAGGCGAACACCTGCTCGCTCTTGTGCTCGGAGAGCGTCGCCTTGCCCAGCTGCACGCCTATCGAGGGAAACAGTGAGAGGGACAGGTCGCCCTCGATCTTCAGGCTGCGGTTCTTCTTCTCCTGCACCAGCTGGGAGATCTCGCCCTTCCACTTGTTGGCGTCGAAGGTGGCGACGATGAACGCGGCCGCGGCCGCCAGCAGCACGACCAGCCCTCCCAGGACAAACGCGATGATTTTGACGGCTTTCATAAGTCCCCCTCAGGCAGTGCGGATATCGCTGTTCCAGATTAGCAGAGAACTATTGCCGACGCATATTGCGCGACGGTGCAAATCCGGCAACACTAATGCCACAACGGTCCAACAGGAAAGGAATGCACATGAGCATCGTCAGCGAATTCAAGGAGTTTGCCATGAAGGGCAATGTCGTCGACCTGGCAGTCGGCGTCATCATCGGCGGCGCCTTCGGCAAGATCGTCGACTCCCTCGTCAAGGACATCGTGATGCCGATGGTGGGGCGGCTGCTCGGCGGCGTCGACTTCAAGCACCTGTATGTCAATCTCGGCAGCAAGACCTTCGAGACCCTGGAGGCCGCCGAGAAGGCCGGCGCACCGATCCTGAAATACGGCGCCTTCATCAACACGGTGGTCGACTTCATCATCATCGCCTTCGCCATCTTCATGGCGATCAAGGTGATGAACCGGCTCAAGCGCGCCGAGGAAGCGGCCCCGGCCGAGCCGACGACGCGCGAGTGCCCGCATTGCCTGTCCACCATTCCGCTCAAGGCCACGCGCTGCGCGCACTGCACCGCGCAACTGCAATAAAGTCTATCGTAATTCGTGTTCACTTTTGAGCTACAATCGCCTCTCCGAAAGGGGAGGGCGAGATGGAGCAGGAGGAACTCGAGGCCGGATTGCGGGATTCGCCCTATCTGCGGCAATCCCTGGCGGAACTCTTCAGGTCGATCGAACAAACCGTGTCGCTCATTGCGGCGGCCGCAGCCCGGCAATTGGATGCGGCGAGATTCGAGGCGGATCTGCTCTGCCTGCAGAGCCGGGCGGCAGCCGAGTCGCCGGACCCGACCCGGGACCATATCCTCAACGAAGTGCGGCAGCACCTGCGGAGTTCAAAGCAGATCTGAGGAAGCAGCGGGAAACCTGGCGCGCCCGAGACGATTCGAACGTCCGACGCCTTCGGAGAGAACGATGATTAATACTTGCGGCAAGTATCAAAATGACCTCTTAATACATAATTTGTTGTTTTAGTGATACTATCCAGCAGAGTCTGGAATAGTGGCCATACCACTCGATCCCGACAAATCTCTATCAACTACGATTTTTGCCGGCATTTTGAGCCATCCCACCCCTGGTTCAATTTTGACTACTGCCCTTCGGGCAGTCTGTGATTTTTCCGATCTTGCTCCGGATATCCAAGCGACGCTTGAGGAGGTTCTGATATGCGCACTCGTCCATGAGCGCCCGCTTGCACTCGGCAGCATTCTTAATCTGATAGCATCCCCGGTCACACTCAATCTACTAAACAACTGGTCTGACTATTCGGAAGAGGCTGCTTCCTTATATGAAATGGGCTCGGCGCTTGCCGCCCACCCTTCCCTGAAAAAACACCAAGCCCTTTCGCAAAGCAAAGCTGCCCGAGACCATTTCCATGGCGCCCTAGAGAAGCATTACTTAATTGCGCTTCTCTCAGAAAGGGTGCTGCTTCCAGATGCAGATCCCAGCAATTGGATGCTTCAGCTGCGGCTTTGGGTGTTGGTGCATGCGCTAGTGCGTGTCAGGCGGAGCATATATCTGGACAAGAACCTCCAGACGCTGGCTACTTCCTTGCGGATGGCCTGCGACCGGGACCGGGGCTGGCTGGATTTTTATTTTCGCCTCAAGCCGGCTCGTCTCGGAGGAAGCTTTGCGGAAATCAACAACCGGATCGGCTCATTGGCCCAGCGGGATTTGGCATTCCCGGGGCTGCCCAACAAGGAAGTGCTGGCGCTCAAGGCTGCCATCGCCGTCAGCTCCTTTCAGGATAAGCAGATTCCGCTTCCTGAGAGCTCGCCTCTCCCCATTTTTGGCCGCTCCGAATCAATCAAGCCACTTCGTCAGCAAATATCGAACGAGATCGATGGCTTTGATGGTGATGTTCTCGACAACCCAGAAGGAACCGTCAAGTTACTAACGCAAACCTCCCAAGAAAGTGCTACGCCAGCCCAACGGCGACTGAGCACCGATACGGTGATCATGGGCACACGCGAAGCTATTCTGCATTTGCCATGGCGGTGGGGTTGCCCGAATCCATTTGAACTGGATCGTCTCGGAAAGTGGATCAGCGACCATCTATCTTCACTTTCCACTGATTTGTCTGCCGGTCTTGCATTTGCCTGTGTCTGGATCGGTTACTGTACCGGCCGCACGGCAGCGCGTGTACTAGACATGGAGGTGAGCAGCGCACCATCCGATGAATGGCGGCTGGACGTGAAGCGCGGACTTCTTCATCGGCACCCGCCCATGCGCAAGCCTGGCTGGCTGCCGGAAGTTAATGCTGCTGGTTGGATCGTTCCTTCCGCGGAAAGGATCGATCTCAAGCTGCCTGAACCGCTCATATTCCTGTTCCGCCTAGCACTCAAACAAAACCCGAAGGCCTGCATCGTCGCAAATTTCTGGCCTGCATCTTGTGGAAAAACCGCGCTCCAGTTCATAGATGACACCCTTGCGGAAATCTGCCCCAGATTGACCGGTTCGATGCTGGCCGAAGCCCTGCCGCAGCGTGTGTTCAATGAGACCCGGGATGGAGTGCTCGCCAGGTTGATTGCCAGCCATCCGCAGACGGCCTTGGGAGGAGCCGCTTCATATGCGCAATGGACCCTGGAAACTGTCACTCGGTTGTTGTCAGGCACCAGTCCGAAAGCGCCTGCTGCCACCCATATAGCGCTGGGAAGCCGTCTTGCTGTTGTTGACCGTCAATTGCGTCAGGAACTTCGGCGAGTTACCCGAAGGGTAAAAAGCTGCCGAACAGAAAACCCCATTCTCTTTCACAACGCTTACACCGCATATGTTGCCCTCGCCCTGTTAGCAGCAACAGGTATGCGTCCGACGAAATCTCCATTCGAAAGTGTTTTGCAATTCGATTTCGAGGAAGATTTTGTCTACATAGACGACAAACACAGCAATGCGCATCGGCGCGGTGGGCGAGCCGTTCCGCTTCCGAAAGGCGTGTCGTCATTTCTGCAGAAACGCTACCTGCCGCATCTGGAGACACTGGCTTTACTGCTTGACCAGAATCATCCTGCTCTCGCCCAGGAAATTGCGGCTATGGCCAAGGGAAGTCCTTCCGGACGGATACCGTTCTTCTTCTTCCTGGAGGCGGACGGCAGCGCCTGGGAGGAAGTCAGTCCCACGGGAATCGCTCAGGTTCTCAAGCTGGGCTGGCCCCTGCCGGACAATCTGTTCAGACACCGCTTGTCGAATCGTCTGCGTGCGGACGGTGTCGATCCGGAAATCATCGCCGGAATTCTCGGCCATAGCGAGTGGGGGCACGGAACATGGACGGACACTTCGTTCCGCTCCTGGCGTGATGATGCAGTCACAAGCCGAATATCGCTGGAAACTGTATTCCGCAGTTTGAACTTTCAACCCCTGCGAGGTATGGACGCTGGCGCACGAATGCCATTCCTTGGCAGCGCCGTTACCACAATCGGGCCCGAGGTATTTGGCGAACAGGCGCGTGCCGAGCAGCGATGGCAACGCGTCAAGGCTGCCATCAGGCAGGCTGACATCACCATCCATGAGGCATGCGGTGAACGAACGCTGGCAGATCTGAGTTCCGATGAGTTGGATGCGCTGTTCGAGCGACTGGCGACCAATGGCCGGGGGCTCCCTGACACCATGGGAGGTATCCGGATTGCGCATCTGATGCGCAAACTCGAGCGAATCGAAGCGGCAACCGGAAAGCTGCTATTGCCGAAAAAGCAGCGTCGCGTCATTCATGAAGCACCGGGGCTATTTTCGGCGTCGGCACCAGGCACGATGCGGCGCTGGCGGAATGTGCGCCGGTCGCTTTCCAGCTTTGTCCCAGAAAATCCCAGACAAAGGCTGCTGGCTGCAACGGTAGCGCTTGCCATCGAATGCCGGATCAGCGATCCGCGCGTACTGGCGGATGTGGCTGGCAATAAACACTACCGTCTTGTTTCATTCGAATCGGCGCTCTACCTCGAGCACGGTGACTTCTCCAGCAACTTCGAGGCGCCCTGCCGGCGCTTCCGCATCTTTGGTAAGGCAGCAAAGTGGATTTCGGGGCTCCCCCCGGACAGAGCCTGGTTGCTAAAGGACACCTTGCCGCCCTGGCTGGAATCGTTTGATGACGAATTGCGAATTCATCCAGCCAATAGGGTTGGGGATCTCATCCGCGAGCTGGCCAAGTTTATCGACCAAGTCAATGCCCAGACGCTGCCTGGGGTCCTGTGCGGTGTGCTGTCGGGTCGGCTGGAGACGCGAAGTCTGGGTTGGCGCGACTGGGTCCGCCTAAAAACCGGCTGCTGTATCGATTTGAGCAAGTATGCCGCCGATTCGCCTGAAACCAGATCAGCAATCGATATCGATGATCAACTGACCATAAGCTGCGGCAAGAAACCGATAAACGTGAACGATGCACGTCAGGCCGCTCATGATTTCTTCGGTGTCTTGCGCGATTTCATCTCGGCTTCGGGGAAAAATTCCGACAAAAAGAAAAATCCGCGGCGACATCTCGTCATGCAGTTGCACGCGGAAATCAGGCTTGCGCAGAAAAGGGGGGTGCCCGCATCGGCAATACTGCTTGGCGCATGGATCCATGATCTTGCCCAACCGGTTGGCCGCCGCGTACGTGAGCCTTCCACACTTTTGCGATACCTGACCGCCCTGTCCAGCCGATTTGAAAATGAACTCGCCGACTTCGACCTCCTGAATGCCGACGATGATGATCTAACCGATGCCTATTCACGCCTGCTGACATGCAAGGACAAGCTGGCGGGTTTGTATGAGGCAAGAGTCCTTGCCATGTTTCACCGTTGGCTGCGGCGACGCTATGGCGTTGAGGAACCTGACTGGGACGATCTGCCTGTCGCCGTTTCATTCGACGTCATCGACCCGGGATTTATCACCGAAGAGGACTATCGGACTTCCTTTGAGCATCTCGGACGGCACAGGCGTCTCAACGTGGATGATCGCCTTGCCGCGCAAATGTTGCTTTTTCTCGGTTATCGATTCGGCCTCAGGCGGCGGGAAGCCTCGGGATTGATAAGGAAGGATTGGGACGACAGTGCTGACAAGGTGATTCTGACGGTTGAGCCAAATGCATTCCGAGGCCTGAAAACCAGCTCATCACGCCGACAGGTGCCACAACTCATTCCATTTGACGAGCGTGAATTGGAGGCCATCAAGGACATGCTGGTTCGCCATACGGCCAAGCATGGGGATAGGAACGGAGAACTCCTCCTGTCTTGCTCTTCCTGGAGCAAGGTGACTTCCGTAGTCATCGAAACCCTCAAGATGGTAACGGGCAACCCCAACATCACCTTGCACCATGCCCGCCATAGCGCCGCTAACATGGCTGCCCTCAATGCGCTTGGTGTCAGCCCTGATCCCTGGTTCGGGCCGGATTCAAAACGGCATGACTTCGAGCTTACCCTTCTCGGGACGAATGGAATCAGCCAACGGCACGCGTGGGCAGTTTCCCGCTACCTGGGGCATGCGGGGCCCAATACCACGTTCAAGTCATACCTTCACTTCCTTCTCGACTGGGCTGGGATGCTGATCATTTCCGAAGAAGATTCCTCGGTCGATCCATCACATAGATTCTATGTACTAGACGCCCTGCCAACGCTGCCGGAGATTGAGGTACAAACTGATGAATCTGAGCCTCAGGAAGCAACGTTCTCAAAAGTGCTGCAGGCTTTCCGCCTGTATCTACGCGGCTACAACGCGGTCGACATACAGACAACATTGATGATTCCAGACTCATTGCTTGACTGCATCCTTCAAGTAATCGGGACAAAAAACAAGAAAACTCGATTGGGAGAGCTAGCGTCAGGAATTGAGGAATCAGCTTGGGCGCGGATTGTTGCGTGGGCGAACGAAAATGACTTCAACTGCAAGGCTTATGGAACTTCGATAAAAATTTCAGTGACCGAACTTTTGAAGATGGTGGGTGCCACGTCTCAGCTTCTCGCCTGGAAAGATGAGCACTTCTCCTTATTCGGCTGGGTGCTAAGCACGTTCAGAATCGATGCATCTCAATATGACGTTTATGGAAGCGCTCGAGTTCATCAGGGAACACTGGAACTTGCCGAGGCCGCAGGTTTCAAGGTGGTTCCTCGTCCGCGCTGGGCTGCACGGGAAGGCAGCCTGCGGCAGTCGTTTCTGCAAATCGATTCTGTTGCAGATGGTCCTTACAATACGCCGGTGGATTCCCGCATCTCAATTGTTTTCAGAGAAAACGCATCGGGTGAAATTCGCAATCGCAATCAGCTGGCGGTGCTTGTCGCCGCGGCCGTTTTGACGATCATCCCCGGCTGACCAGTTCCGGCAGCCTGTCCTCAATTGGCACAATTTCCATCAACACGTCGAATTTTTTCCCCTGGGCATCGAGGCTTGGCCCGATTGTGAAATTCGCAGGATGCTGAGCTTCCAGGTTTGCACAAAGCATTTTCAGCTGAGTGAGATGAAATTTGCACGTGGTCATGGTCTTGCTGCCATTGCACCTCAACTTTAGCTCTCGGCTGGAATACGTAATGCCGTCGACTACGCCTTGGATTGTTTTTGTCTCGTTCGAAGATATGCTCTCAACTGGCTTCGGGCCGAGCTTGCCCGACACGGTAAATATTTTTCCGTCCTCGAGCGCGAATTGGACTTGTCCATCAAGCCGCTTCTCACCGTGCTGCCTCATGAAGTTGTGAATCTGTTCGCTGGCGAGAGCTGGGAGCTCGAAACCATCGAGCTGCAATGATGACTGCAATGGGTTTTCGTTCTTTACTTTGCAAACCGTCGCAAGGACGATTTTTCCAATCTGCTTGTCCTCCAATTGGAAATTCCCTGCAGCGGAAAGGCGCACAATTGGTCGGACATCCTTCTCTGTAAGGTCGATAGTTTCATCGACGCGAATCGCATTCAAGTCGACTCGAAGTGTGAGTGCGAAACTTTTTGAAAGTACACCTGCGAGCAACAATAAATCTTCCCAATTCAACTTTGAGAAGTTTCCCTTCAGACGCCTCTGAAGTTTGGCTACTGGTTGGGGAGTTCCCACCAGCTCACAAAGAGCTGTTTCCTTTTCCAAGTTCATCTCCACACGGTAATTAACCCATGTGGTTTTACGCTCTGGGTGCCGCGCTGTCCCACGGTCAATCGGTCAAGTTTTGACCTATTGACCGACCTTTTTTACGGCTAGCTAATGTGTAGAGCTTGTCTCGACTTGTCCATTTAGAAAAGAAACAAACCCTGCAGAAACAGGAGGGTTGGGTCGGTTTTGGGTTGGAAAATGAAATTTTTCGCCTGATTCTCCGCGACTGCGAACCGTCTTTGCAGTTCCAGATAGCAGCCGAGGAAGTCCGCCAGTGCCGGCGCCACGTGCAGCGTGCCGAAGGCCACCGAGGCCGCCACATTGAGCACACCGCGCGGCTGGGCATGCAAGCTGCTCGCCACCTGCTCGGCGTGCACCGCTTCGTCGAGGATGCGGTTGCAATGTTCAGAGAAGGCCTCACCCGCTTCCGTCATGCCCAAGTGGCGCGTGCTACGGTTGAGCAGACGCGCGCCGAGCGCCTTTTCCAGCTTGGTCACGGCCTTGCTCACCGCCGAGCGCGACATACCCAAGCGGCGCGCGGCGGCGGCGAAGCTGCCGCCTTCGACGACACGGGCATACACGGCCATGAGGTTCAAATCCTACATGCCATGATTGTAGCCAATCAGGCAACAGTCATGTTCGATTCCGAGGCCTTATTCTCGCCGGGAATCCTCCCTATCATGGCCCCGTCGTCCCCGCCCCTGCGGCGGGGTTTTTCTTTTACGAACAGGGCCCTTACGCATGAGAAACGAAGAATTGCTGATCGCCGATCGGGACTATGCACGGCTTGTCCCCCTGGCCGGCAACAAGGCCCTGGCGGAGGAATTGAGCCGGGCTACTGTCATCCAGGCGGAACGGATGCCGGGCAACGTGGTCCGTATGCATTCCCGCGTGACCTACCTCGACGAGCGCTCGGGCGAGCGCCGCGAGGTGGAGCTGGTGTTCCCCGATGAGGCGGACATGACCAGCGGCAAGGTCTCGGTTCTGGCGCCAGTCGGCGCCGCACTGCTCGGTCTGGAGGCGGGGCAGAGCATCGAGTGGCCCTTTCCGGACGGCCGCGTGCGGCGCCTGCACGTCGAGCGCACGGTGGGCCCGGCGGATTGACGCGGAGGCGGGAGGCAAGGCATGGATAGGCATGGCACGATTCAACTCACCCGGCAGGACGCCGAACGTCTGCGGTTCATGGCCGAGGCGCTGGCGGCGCAGTCGCGGGGCATCCAAAAGCAGCTGCACACCCTGGATGGCCTGATGCGGTCCGCACTCCTGCTGGAAGCGACTCAGACGCCGCCCAACGTGGTGACCATCGACTCGCGCCTGCTCATCGAGGACCTCTATTCGGGCGAAATCAAGGAAATCGAACTGGTCTTTCCGGAGGAGACCAACCCGCAGAGGGGGAAGCTGTCCGTCCTCTCGGCCATCGGCTGCGCCGTGCTCGGGCGCGCCGTCGGCGACCGTGTGGTGGTGGAAACCGACAAGGGCAGCCTGCAGTTGCGCATTGCTGCGCTCATCTACCAGCCGGAAGCTTCCCTGCTGTAAGGCAAGGCGCAAGACATGTTGCATTCCGAATTCCCCGTCGAACGGCTGGCGCAAATGGCCTCGAATCCGTTTCAGATCGGCTTCGCCCGCCAGGTCATGCGCATGCTGTCGCCTTCCGACCTCATCGCATACGAGGCCACCCGCGACGGCTTGCTGATGCGGGCGCAGAACGAGGAGGCCCTGGCCAAGCCGGTGGCGCTGCTGCGCGACATCTATCACGACGACCTCGTACTGCCGCCGCCGCGTGTGCGCTACATGTCGCTGGGCAACCGCCCGTACGAGCCGATCATGCTGCTGCGCGTGCGCACCGCCCCCCGCTATCGGAATGCCGTGCGCGAGGATCTCGCCGTTCGCGAGGCCCTCCTGCTGGAAGAGCACACCCGCCCCAGCGTGTGCGTCCTGCGTGCGGAAGCGCCCATGCGCAAGCTGCTCGGCTATGGAGAGGCGCTTTCAGCCCTGAGCGGAGGCACGGCGCTCCACTGGATCTGGCTCGACCGCTATGTCCCAATGGATGATCCGCCGGGCGGGAGGGCGGCTTGAGCCATGCAGGGACTGCACCTTACTGCCGACCTCTACCGTTGCGCCTGCCTTCCCGAGCTGATGAGCGACGCCGTCGTACTGGCCACGTTGTGCAGAAGCCGCACGCTGAATGCCGGCCTGTCGCTGGTTGGCGAGAAATGGCACAGTTTCCCCGGGCACGAAGGACAGCCCGGCGGCGTCACCGGCATGCTGTTGCTCGCCGAATCGCATGTCGCGGTGCATACCTGGCCAGAGCGCGGCGGCGTCACGCTGGATGTCTACGTGTGCAATGTCACGAGCGACAACTCCGGCAAAGCCGAACACCTGATGCATGCGCTGGTCGAGGCTTTCAAGCCTGGGCAGGCGCAGCTGGAAAGGCTGCAGCGCGGGGATCTGGCGGCTCCGGGCGCAAACGAGGCGGGCGAACTGCTGCTCGAAGCCCTCAACCCGAACAGCGTGTATGGCTTCCGCTTCGCCCGCCGGCTCGACTCCCGACGCAGTCATTACCAGGATATCGAAGTGCTAGAGTCGCGCGATCTCGGCCGCACCCTGCGCATCGACGGGCATTTCATGACCTCGGAGGCCGACGAGTTCTTCTACCACGAGGCGCTGACGCATCCCGTGGCCATCGCCCACCCCGCACCGCGCCGGGCGCTGGTTATCGGCGGCGGGGACGGCGGCACCGTAGAGGAACTGCTCAAGCACCCCAGCATCAGGGAAGTGACGCTAGTCGAAATCGACGCCGAGGTTATCGACGTGGCCCGCGCCTATCTGCAGGAGATCCATCGCGGCGCACTCGACGACGCACGGGTGAAGGTGCGCTTCGAGGACGGCGCCGCATTTGTAGCTGAAACCCGGGAGAAATTCGATCTCGTCCTGCTCGACCTCACCGACCCGGAAACCCTGGCTGGACCGCTCTACACGAAGAATTTCTTCGCGCAGTGCAAGCGTACGCTCGCCCCCGGCGGCGCCATGACCCTGCACCTCGGCTCGCCGTTCCACGACCCCGGCCGGGTGCGTGGACTGGCCGCAAACCTGAACGCGGTGTTCGTCCAGGTTCACTGCTATGGCCTGCATGTCCCACTCTACGGAGCCTACTGGGGCTTCGCCGTGGCCTCCGATACGCTGTGGCCGGCAGCCCTTCCCCCCTTGGAGGTGCGCCAGCGCCTAGACGAGCGGGGAATCAGCGGGTTGCGCTACTACAATGCCGAGATCCATGGCGCCCTGTTCGCCTTGCCCGGGTTCTATCGCGATCTCGTGAGGCATTAAAGCTGGACGCCCGAGGCGAAACCGGCAGATTGAATATTTGTATTGAAGGCTGGCGAGAGGCGCGTAAGACGGGCAGCGGCTTCAGGTAGCAAACGCACACGCGCAGCGCCACGTGTACAAGGGGCGCCCCTCCCCCGGCGCATCGCTGGTCGGACCCTCATCAACCCGCGACGGCACCCGCCCACCAACCGCTCATCAGTCCTTCCGGCTGCCGCTTGGCGCACACCCGGGCGCTGCTCTCCCAGGTGTCTACCCTGACGTCCAGCCCAGCGTAGACGCCATAGCCTTCTCCGGCACGAATTTCGTCGCCCGACTGAAGGCTTTCGCCGACGCGGATGGCGCCCTCCGCGACGATGGCGCCGCCGGCCCAGATGCCCCAACCGGCCTCGAGATGCCCGGCGCAGCGCACCGAGCCGCCGGCATGGATGCCGTTGGCGGCGCGAATGCCTGCCGCGCCGACGATATCGCCGGCGGCCTGCAGGTTCTTTTCGCAGCGGATCGACCCGTCTGCGCTGATATCCTCTCCTGCAAAGGCGTTGCCGCCGAGCGTCAGCACGCCGCCGCAGCGCAGGTCTCGTCCCGCGCGTGCGTCGCCGGCGACGTCGATGTTCCCGCCCGCCTCGATGCTCCAGCCGGCACGGACATCTCCTTGCGTCTCAACCCTGCCGTCGCAGCGCAGGCTCCCCTCAACGCGGATGTCGCCGCCCGCGACGACGGCCTCGCCGATGCGCGCGCCGCCGCCGACGCGAATGAAACGGCCGGTGCGAATAATCGAGGCCGCCTCGATGTTACCCCGTACTTCTACAGCCCCTGCGAAAACCAGCGCGTCTGTTTCAAGCGAATCGAGCGCCAGAACGGCATTCGTCGGGCCAAACTGTGAAAGGAGCCAGCAGGCGTCTTCCACCCGGCCGCCTTCGACCAATGCATCGAGGAGTTCCTGGTAATCGCCTCCATTGCGATAGTGGTGCAGGAACCAGCGATACCCGCCCGCACAGGGATTCTTGGCTTTAACAAGGCTTTTGCTGAGGTTCATATCGTTCGGCTCGGCATATCGTCCGCAACAACAACAGCGCGTACAGCGCGGCAGACCTACGTTTATCCTAGGGCACGAGCCGGCAAGCGATAAGTCCTTGCCGCAGAATCAGTGTGTAGCGCGCAGGACGACAATCGCATGAATCGCACTCTCTCCTCTCCCATTTGCTAAAGAGCGGTGGGGGAGCGGAGCGACCCCATTCCATGCTGCATGGCATAACCTCCTCGTGACGCCGGAACAATTCATTGCCCGCAAAAAAGGCCGCCGGAGTTGAATGCTTCGAGGATGCGTGTCGACGAAGAATTTCATCGATACCAAGCGTTGTCGGACAGTCGGCCTCGAGTGCGGTCGATGAAAACGTAATGCTCGTACAAAAACCCGCTTATAACGCAACTGCGGTCATTCGTTCAGGTCGTTTCCAGCGGAAGCAATGGCCGAAACGCGGCACTCAAAAACCTGATGGTCTGACACAATCAGGCGGCTTCAAATGTGAACCCGGTCGACCAGGCTCCAAGCATTCAACTCCTTCGACTACCTTACTCACACTTCTTAAAGCAGCCGACATGATGAATTATTGAAGGTAAAGCGAGGTCAGTTGATGGAGAATTGGAAGGCCTGAGAAATCAGCATAAATATATAGGCCTTCTATGTTTAACATTGGCAAACATGGTTATACATGTCCATTTTTCTGGTTTGAATATTCAACAAAATAGAGCGCCTTATGTCTGAAACAAGCTTGAAAGCAATTTGGCACTCATCTTTTCCTATCGATTACGTTAATCAGCGGGGGCAGGAGTGTTGCAATGGCCATCTTGGTATAGAAATACTTGAAGCTGGCCCTAACTACCTCAAAGGGCGGATGCCGGTTGACCGCCGTACGCAACAACCCGCAGGCGCTCTGCATGGAGGCGTTTCGGTGGTTCTGGCCGAAACGTTAGCATCCTGGGCTGCGGCATATGTTGTGAATCCAGGTATGTACCACTGCGTAGGTCAGGAAATCAATGCCAATCACATCCGTGCAGTCAGAGATGGATGGGTATTTGGAGTCGCCAAGCCATTACATATTGGAATCAAAAGCCAAGTCTGGGACGTACGAATTACCGATGAATCAGACAGGCTAGTTTGCGTCTCTAGAGTAACAATGGCTGTGCTTGCCACGCCGAATAAATACTGAAATATGGTTATCTGCACTGTAAGGATATGGAGTGCGCTTTCTGGATTGATCTGGGGTACCAGTGTAAGTAGCTTCCCATGTAAGAATCCCAAGACAACAAATCTGTCCTCGGACGATATCTGGACAACTTGGGCTTACGTTGGGCATAAAACTTCCTGGAGTGCATCCAATGAACAAGAACGAATCAATTGCTCGCTTAAGCGCTGATTTAATCGCGGGTCGGATCAGGGTAGTAGACCTTACGCAAACATTATCGGCTGATTTCCCGGCGCTCCAGTTGCCTCCACAATTCGGTCAGGTATGGTCCTTCAAGCAGGAAAAAATCTGCCGCTACGACGAGAAAGGGCCCGCTTGGTACTGGAACAACTTCTCCTGTGGCGAGCACACGGGTACCCATTTCGATGCCCCTGTCCATTGGGTGACTGGTAAAGACTATCCGAACAACACAGTGGATACAGTTGATCCCAGTGTATTCATGGCACCTGCAGCGGTTGTGAATTGCTCGGCCGAGGCTGCTTCAAATCCGGATTGGCTGCTTACGATCGAGTATTTGCAGGCTTGGGAGGCAAAGCATGGCCGTATTCCGGAGGGAGCATGGCTGCTTTTCCGGACCGACTGGTCAAAGCGCAAGATGCCTGAGGATTTCGTGAATATGCGTGAAGATGGCCCACACACTCCTGGGCCAGCGCAGGCGACTGTTGAGTGGTTGATCCACGAGCGCAAGGTCCTTGGTTTTGGTGTCGAGACCATCAATACTGACGCCGGCCAGTCTCATAGCTGGCCAACTCCTTACCCATGCCATACTCTAATGCATGGGGCCAACCGTTACGGTTTGCAGTGCCTGACCAATCTTGATCAACTTCCGCCGCAAGGCGCGATGATTATCGCTGCTCCGCTCAAAATCAAGAATGGCTCAGGTAGCCCCTTGCGAGTACTTGCATTAATCCCCGCGTAGCCAGTTATCACTCTCCGATACTGCATTTGTGATCAATGTGCCACGTATCTTGGCTCTCTCCGAGATGGGGCTGGAAGTCTCATTTACAACTCCAAGATACTCCTCTGCGCAGTTGGCTGACTGATAAAGGGTCGCTGACAAGGAAAATTCAGAATTGTTGTAATCAATTCAGGGTGACAATCATTAGCCAAGCCCTGGCGTATCCCTTTACCGATGAATCCGCTGTCTTTGGGCTAAGGAACCGGAGGTTGGCTTGGGTGCGCGAGGTAAGCTTGTATGCTGACGGTTGCCCGGTTGTGTACGCTCGTAGCGTACTCCCTCAAGAAAGCATGCGAGGGGCCTGGCAAGTTCTTTCCAAGATAGGAAATAAACCGATCGGCGCGGTACTGTTTTCTGATCCAGGCATTCGTCGGAGTCAGCTAGTATATAAAAAGTTGGATGCCCAACACTCGCTCAGACACATTCTGGTTCGCAACGAAACTCTCTGGGCAAGACGGTCCGTATTTATTAGAGACAAAATGCCTTTGCTCGTGAATGAAGTATTTATGCCAGAAATCCTGAGGCTGGCTTGATTCGGAAAGTTCTCAGGTTTGAACGCGAGATGAGTGATGTTGGAGGCACTGCCACGGCTATAGTGCCTGAAGCGCCTTTTTGAGGGCATTCCCGCTCTCATCTGCGAGAGCAGCTCGGATAAGATTTTCCATCGTTGCCGAGGGCCTATCTTTCATTCGCACACAGGGAAGTGCGCCGAGCACAGTCTCGTAATTGGCGTTCCCGCGGTGGTGTGTGTCACCATATCCTTTAATAAGTCTTTGAGACTCTGTCAAAGAGATCGCCAGCTCATAATCGGTCGTGGCTACAGCTTTGATGTTTTCAAGCCATGCCAGCATGCGCTTCTGCTCGACACAGAAGCGTAGAGAACCTCTTCGCCACCGCCTCAATCCGGCGACGACATAGAGTTGCAGAAAACCACGTATCGAGGAGGTCTTGATTACACGACCGCCCATCTTGATCCGCAGAGCAATCCTGGATGACAACAGCCATCGACCGAGTGAGGCCGGCATGATGTCGGCTATCTCTTCAATGCGTGGATGAAAGAAATCCTCTATCTCCAGCAACTGATCCCCTTTGCAACCGACATCACGTGAAATACGTTCGAATCGTCGCTTACGAATTTTCAAATCCGCAACACGTATGGCATCTTCGTAGCTCATCCACAGAGCGAGATGACGAGCTGTTTCACAGAGCAGGCGGTATTCCCCATCTCCGTGTAGGTTGTCCAACCCGAGAATTGACTCTAAGCGATCGATATATTCACCAACATAATCCACATCTTGATAGTCCGCCAGACGGATCATTCCCACGAAAAGCAATTCATGCGATGCAGGGGGGAAGCTCTGTTCAATGCGTTTGACCAGCTTAGCCAATGCAGGACCAGGTCGGGAGCTGCCAGGGCCAGATACGCAATCAGAAGTACCGCCATGATTTACACTATCGAATCCTGCCGCAAAGGCCGCCAGGCTGGATTCGATTCCAACACCGCCACGACGTATCGCCGCTTCATATTGGTCGCGGGTGAGCGGAAGCAACTGAACCCCTGCCAATGCACCAAAAAGTACAGCGCTTATCAGGCTGCCAGACTCTTGCGCGAGTTTTGCGTAATCAGCACAAACAAAGCGGTTCGCCGCATCTGAAGCAGCTCTTATCAACTGCCGTGAATCGATTCGACCATCACCCATGGCGATCTTCTCTGTCATTGAATAGACACGGTGTGACGAGGCGATAAGTGTTGTTTTATCTCGAGATACCAGCCCACGCTGAATGGCACGTCCGGCTTCCATGAGCTCCGATGCAATTACAATATCAACATGACCCGGTACAGGCATCAGCGATAACACTGGCTTGAGATTTTTCCCGGAGACCGATTTCGCACCGGTATAGATTTCAACGTAATAGATGGTGGCCCCGGTTCGCTGCGCAACACCGGGAACTGAAGTCGATTGAGCGATATAGCCAGCATGCTCGGCAAGTTCGACAATCCAGTCTGCAAGCACACCCCCGCCTTCGCCGCCCATGGCTAGGATGGCGATACTGATAACCTTATTGGGCATCACACTTCCCTCGTTTGTCATTGTGCCAACCGCCGCTCATTCTGTTTTTGCAGGAAATCTATAAGCACGTTGGCAATTGCTGACTTGAATCGTTCCCAGGTTGTTGGATTGCTGATAATGCTAGTGCGATAAAAGGAGGGACAAAGAACCGCAGCCTGTGCAACCTCCCCACAATGGCCGCAACCTACACATGAATCCATAACATGCGCTACAGGATCTCTACGTAAAGGATCCGGGTTGTCTTTGATTGAAAGCGAGGGACAGCCGGAAAGCCGAATGCAGGAGTGATCTCCTGTGCAAACGTCGCTGTCTACACCAAACCTTTCCCGTACGACACGATGACCTTCTCTGGCTAGCTTGCGCATCATTGGCTTGATGCGACGTTGCTTGTTGAGCATGCACTCGCTTTGCGCGACGATAACTTTTGGACCACTATGCTTTGTGGTCAAGGCCTCGCGCAGGGCAGAACGCATTTGCTCAACGCTGTAGGTTCGACGAACGGTTCTGATCCAGTCGACACCCACGCCAGAAATGGCGCTTTCGATCGGTTGGTTAGTGGTACGTAGAGAATTCTGCGCAGTAGAAGAGAGAATATCCTGGCCACCTGTAGCCGCTGTGTAGCGGTTATCAACGACAACTAATACCCCATCGCTTTTATTGAAAACAGCGTTACCCACCCCACTGGTAAGTCCGTTATGCCAAAATCCGCCGTCACCCATCACAGAAATAGTGCGCCGCTGGGTATCAGGTGTATTGAAAGCTGCCGCACTGGCCCATCCAAGGCCATAGCCCATTGTGGCGGCGCCAATATTGAAAGGGGGAAGAATTGAAAACAGATGGCATCCGATATCGCAGCTCACATGGTGTTGCCCAAGCTCACGCTCCACGAGTTTCATCGCGGAAAAGATCGGACGCTCCGGGCATCCCGTACAAAAGGATGGCGGTCTGGGATGAACCAACGAATCAAGCGAAGAATTGCACTTGGGTAGATTCTCAGGGTTCGAGCGGCCCTGGGTGAGCTCAGGCTGATAGGTCTCCAGGAACCCATGGAGTGCCCTAGCCATTACACTAGCGGTGTATTCACCAGCCTGTGGGAAAAATTGCTTCCCGCAAACTCTCGTACTTAAATCGAGCCTGCGAATGATGGTATTGAGATTGTGCTCGATAAACTCCGGTTGCCCTTCCTCTACCATCAGAACTGCTCGCTTTCCCGAGCAGAAGCGGCGAACCTCATCATCGACGATCGGATAAGTGACGTTTAGCACGTACAAGGGCAAGCGGCATCGTCCGAATACATCCGATAAACCGAACAATTCGAGTGCTCGGTTGAGAGTATTGAATAGCCCTCCCTGGACAATAATGCCGATATCGGCATTGCCTTCTCCGAGAAACTCGTTGAGTCCAGCTTGTTGTATGTAGTTGATGGCTGCCGGCCAGCGCTTATCAACCTTTTCACGCTCATGTAGGAAGCTTGCCGGTGGCAAGACAATGCGGCTGACGTCCCGGACTGGCCGTTCCATAGCATCTGCCAAGGCAAAGTCTGCGCGTACGTTGTCCTTGGCAATGAAGCAGCCATGTACATGGCAGGCACGTACCCGCAATTCGAGCATGACCGGCGTATTGCTTGCCTCGGAGAGCTCAAAACCCCTTTCAACGGCGCTGACGATGGAAGGCAGATCAGGGCGTGGATCGAGTAACCAAATTTGCGATTTCATCGCAAAGGCATGCGACCGTTCCTGCATGATGCTGGAACCCTCGCCATAATCCTCGCCGACGATGATTAGCGCACCACCTGTTACCCCACCCGAGGCAAGATTGGCTAGAGCGTCGGCAGCGACGTTTGTGCCAACGGTCGACTTGAAGGTAATCGCACCCCGTAACGGGTAGTTGACTGACGCAGCGAGGGTAGCTGCGGCCGTTGCTTCAGAGGCGCTATGCTCGAATCGAATACCCAACTCCATGAGCAAATCATTGGCGTCAGCAAACACATCCATCAGATGTGAGATTGGTGAGCCCTGGTAGCCGGCCACATAGGACACACCTGATTGCAACAAGGCTTTTGCAACGGCAAGGATGCCTTCGCCTCGGAATTCCTCTCCGGCCTTAAGCCGAAGCTTCCCAACTTCCTGCCTGAACGATCGCTCGGCCATATCCCAGCTCCTTAGATAGATTTGGATATTGGCCGGGGTACCGGTCGTGTTCTAGCGCTCCAGCGCAACATTTATCCGCTGAGCGCAAGAGTTTGGTTCGGCAATATCGCTCCTGAGCTCATCAAAGTTTGCGCTTTGGGGACAAAGAATGCGTTCTTCGGATGTTGTCTCACCTTCAAGCAGCGTAAGTTTTCCAATGAAGGTATTAGTGGTTATGGGTAGCGGCATGTGCGCCGCATGTGGTTATGACTGGGATCAATAAGTGATTCGTATAGACGCGTTTGTTGTCTTACGCGAATGGATGCGCAAGGGAGGATGGCTTTGACGCGCTATGCCATGGTAGCTGACTTGCGGCTGTGTGTCGGTTGCCAGACATGCACCGCAGCTTGCAAGCATACCAATGCTACCCCGCCGGGGGTGCAGTGGCGCAAGGTGCTGGATATCGAAACGGGGAAATTTCCGAACGTCAACCGCCTCTTTATGCCCGTCGGATGCATGCATTGTGCAGACCCTCCATGTCTTGAGGTGTGCCCAAGTGGCGCAACGGATCAACGCGCAGATGGAATCGTCACAATCGACTATGAGTTATGCATCGGTTGCGCCTACTGCACTGTGGCCTGCCCCTATCAGGCGCGATACAAGGTAGACAAGTCCGCATTCGCCTACGGCAAAACACCAACCCCACAGGAAGAACAGCGGTTCGATGAGGGTCGTCTAGGTGTTGCTCAAAAGTGCACGTTCTGCAGCGATCGCATTGATGAAGGAACGGCTAAAGGGCTCAAGCCTGGTGTGGATCCTGAGGCGAGCCCGGCATGTGCTAACGCCTGCATAGCAAAAGCATTGCATTTCGGGGATATAGAAGATCCTCAAAGCAATGTCTCGAAATTGCTTAACGAAAACGTGTGGTTCCAAATGCACGACGATCTTGGTACCAATCCTGGGTTTTTTTATCTTTGGGACGAGGGCAAGATCTGATGCGATACGCGGCAATATTGCAAACCAACTGGGACTGGCGTGCCGCGGCAAATTTTATGTTCGGCGGTGGCGGTGGCGCACTTCTACTGGCAGCTGCAATTGCAGGAAGTGGAGCATCAGTACACCTGCCCGCAACCCTATTAGGCATGGCGCTGATGGGAGCTGGCCTGGCCATGGTTTGGCTTGAGATTGGCCGGCCTTGGCGGGCGGTTAACGTTATGTTCAAGCCGCAGAATTCATGGATGACGCGCGAGGCTTATGTAGCAGGGTGTGCCTTCCTATTGGCAGCTGGGTCGGTGCTGTTCCGATTGACATGGTTACCGATGGCAGCGGGCGCAGCAGGAATCGCATTCCTATACTGCCAAGCTCGCATACTTCGTGCTGCGAAGGGTGTTCCAGCGTGGCGGGAACCGTCGCTCGTGGGGCTTATCGTTACGACTGGATTGGTAGAGGGGATAGCTTACCTAGTTATTGTTCAGGTCGCCCTTTCCGAGCCAGCCGGAAGCACTCAATTGCTCTTGGTTGGATTCCTGATGCTGCGCCTGTTTGCCTGGTTTTTCTACCGGGGGAAACTTCATTCTTCCGATCCCCCACTTCAAGTCATAGCCGCATTACCGAGGCTGGGGTCGCGGTTCGTGTTGTTTGGCCATTTCCTCCCTGTGCTGTTTATCGCCGGATCCTATTTGGATTCGCCATTTAGTCTTATCAACATGTCCATCTCAGCAATCCTAGTAGCTCTCTCTGGTTGGTACCTGAAGTTTGTACTCGTTACGAGACTGGCTCATGTTCAAGGGTTCGGCTTGGGGAAACTGCAGCGCGGCCATCCGCTTATTTTGAATGGACATCAGAAAGTATCTGAGGCAAGCGTTCGCTTGCATAAGACCCGGGAGAGAGAAATTCGGAATCAAAGGAGAAATAAGTGACGACCCGCCCCGGTGAACTCAAGCTCAAGCACCTCTTCCAGCCCGGCCAGATCGGCAAGTTCAAGACCAAGAACCTGGTCAAGTACGGCGCCTGCTGCGTCTCCAACTACAACGGCCGCGACGGCAGCATCACGCCGCGCGAACTGGCGCGCGTGCGCGTCATCGCCGCCACCGGCTGCGGCCTGATCACCAACCAGGGCGCCTACCCGGACCCGCTCGGCGAAGGCAAGGCCTACTTCCGCCAGGTCGCCATCCACGACGACAAGTTCCTGCCGCAGTTCGAGACCATCGCCCGCTACATCCACGACGCCAGCGCGGTGGCCTTCCAGCAGATCCTCCACGCCGGCCGCTACGGCGGCATCGACCTCGGCTATTGCGTGCAGCCCTCGGTGGTGCCGCAGACCCTGCCGCACTTCCGCCCGCCGCGCGAACTGACCAAGGACGAGATCCGGGCCATCGTGCAGCAGCACGCCGACGCCGCCAAGCGCGCCATCCGCGCCGGCTTCGACGGCACCGAGATCACCAGCTTCATGGGCTACCTGCTGGCCAACTTCAACTCGCCCTTCACCAACCAGCGCACCGACGAGTACGGCGGCTCGGTGCAGAACCGCGGCCGCTTCATGCGCGAGCTGATCGACGCCATCAAGCAGGCCACGCCCGACAATCCGCTCTCCGTGCGACTGAACGGCGCCGAGCTGATGGACCGCTGGGGCGGCAACACCGAGGACGAATCCTTCGAGCTGATGCAGCAGGCCGTCGATTGCGGCGTGGACATGATCTCGGTGACCGTCGGCTGGCAGGAAGCGCCGGAATCCTCCTTCGGCCGCGACGTGCAGCCCGGCTACTGGAACTACCTCTCGGCCAAGGCCAAGAAGATGTTCCCCAACGTGCTGGTGGCCTTCGGCAACCGCCTGCCCGACCCGGCCATGGCCGACGAGTGCATCCGCGACGGCGTCTTCGACTACTGGGAGGTCTGCCGCCCGCTGCTGGCCGATCCGGAACTGATCCACAAGGCCGCCGAGGACCGCATGGAGGAAGTGCGCCCCTGCATCGGTTCCTTGAACTGTTTATCCCGCCTGTTCCGCGACCTGCCCTACACCTGCACCATGAACCCGATGCTCGGCCACGAGTTCGAGCCGGAATACCACATCACGAAGGCCGCCGAGCCGAAGCGCATCATGATCGTCGGCGCCGGCCCGGCCGGCATGGAGGCGGCCATCACGGCGCGCCAGCGCGGCCACGCGGTCACCGTGATCGAGAAGGCCGACAAGATCGGCGGCAACCTCGCCGCCTATGCCGCCAACGACCTCGCCCGCCCCGCCGACCTGCAGAGCGTCATCGACTACTACGGCGTGATGGCGAAGAAGCTGGGCGTCGAGATCCGCCTGAACACCGTCGCCGACGCCAAGTTCATGCGCAGCGTGCTGCACGACTTCGACGTCTGCATCGTCGCCGCCGGCGCGCGCACTGACATGGCGGTGTTCCAGTACCTCGAAGGTTCCGAATTGCTGGTCGACGCGCTGGAAGTCGCGCACGGACGCGCCCAGGTCGGCAAGCGCGTGGTGATGATCGGCGGCGGCATGATCGGCCTGACCATCTCCGAGTTCCTGGCCAAGGCCGGGCACGAGATCACGGTCGTCGAGAAGGAGAAGCGCATCGGCGGCGACATCATGCCGACCTTCAAGTGGCGGCATACCGCCTGGGTGGACGAACTCGGCATCAAGACGGTGACCTCGGCGCAGCTCGTCAAGGTGAGCAAGGAAGGCGCGACGGTGAAGACGGCCAAAGGCGAGGAAAAATTCATCCCGGCCGACAGCGTGATCGTCTCCAGCCCGCGCAAGGCGAACCACGACCTGTTCTACGACTTCCAGTGGATGGTCGACGAACTGCACGGCGGCGGCGACGCCACGGTGCCGCGCGGCCTCGACCAAGCCATCCAGGAAGGCTACCGGCTCGGCTGCCGGATCTGAGGGTATTGATTTTGCAACAAAGCAAAAGATGCTGACTCTAAATTCACTGCTGGATCGTACTGTGCGTCTGTGGGGCGATCGCCTCGCCATGATTGATGAAGATCGTCAACTGACTTGGAAACAATTCCAGAAGAGAGTGGCCTCGGCATCCGGGGTGTTGGCTGGCCGGGGGATCAGGAGGGGCGAGCGATTTGCACTCGTTGCACAGAATTCTGTTCGACAGGCGGAACTCATGAATGCGGGCTTCCGTATAGGTGCGATTCCGGTGCCGATAAATTATCGGCTCGCAGCACGAGAAATTTTGACCATTCTCGAAGATTCCGGCAGCAAGTTGCTGATCATCGACCGTACATTCACACATTTGCTCGATGGCATGGAGTTGGCATCCTGGAAGGGACGCAGTCTTCGCATCGATGCCCCAGTGGATCATTCCACTTGTCAATATGAAGCCGAAATGCTGACTGCGGCGCTTCCGGCGCCAGAGATGGTGCAGGAAGAAGATGACGCCATCCTTCTATATACCGGGGGAACTACCGGCCATAGTAAAGGTGTCCGGCTTACCCATCGCAATCTGGCAACTGTTGCTCTGCAAAATGCAGCAAAGCTTGCGCCGCGCTGCGATGATATCTATCTGCATGTAGCGCCGATGTTCCATTCGGCTGATCTGCTTGGCAATGCCTATCTCGCATGCGGCGCGGCACATCGCTTCCTGGCAAAGCCAACCGCCCATCTCGTCCTTGAAACTATCGAGAAGCAGGGAATTACGGCGACAGTCCTACCGCCTACCATCCTCATTCTTGTTCTCCAGGAGGATGATTTTTCCAATTTCAATCTATCCAGTTTGCGGACGTTGGTCTTCGGTTCGGCACCGATGACCAAGACCTGGATTATTGCTGCACGTGATGCCATTCCATCAATGGAACTCTGGCAAGGGTACGGATTGACTGAGACCTCCCAGATGCTGACATTGGATCGCGTGCCAACCAAATCTGAAATCGCAGTCCTTAAAGACGATGATCGCGTGCGTTCTGCTGGACGTGCATTGATTGGCACGGATCTTGTCATTCTAGACGAAAACGGTAGAGAACAACCGCCAGGCGTAATTGGTGAAGTCGTGGTCCGTGGTCCTCAAATCTCCAAGGGATATCTCAATATGCCAGAGGAGACGGATCGCCAATTTAGGCATGGATGGTTTTACACCGGTGACCTTGGCTGTTTAGATAGTGACGGATTCCTTTTTTTGCACGATCGGAAAAAGGACATGGTGATTACAGGAGGAGAAAACGTCTATTCCTTCGAAGTTGAGGAAGCGCTGGTACAGCACCCAGATGTGATTGAGGCGGCAGTATTTGGGGTGCCAGACGTAGTGTATGGAGAGTCGCTCATGGCGGTGATTATTCCTCGATCAGGATCATCAGTATCTGCAATTGAGTTGATAGAACATTGCCGCAGTCTGATTGGCGGCTACAAGATTCCGCGACGGATTGTGTTTTCAGGAGAGCTGCCGAAAAACTCTCTTGGAAAAATCGTTAAAAGTCAGCTTCGGCAGCGTTATGCGAAATCAACGGGAGCGCAGGATGGGCAAGCTTAACGATGCAGTGATGTCCGACCGCATACCAACGATCTGCTACCAGTGCAATGCCGGGCCAGATCTTCTCACGGTGCGCCGCGAGAACGGAGTAGCGGTTTGCGTCGAGCCACGCTTCGACGCGGCGGGGATTCATCCTGCCGATGGCAGAGTCTGCGTTAAAGCTTTTGGTCTGATCCAAAAAGCGTATAACCCACACCGGATTACGCACCCCATGAAGCGTACAAATCCGAAAAAGGGACGAAACGAAGACCCAGGCTTTGTGCCCATTACCTGGGACGAGGCTTACGACACCATAGCCAGTAAATTAAAACGTATCCGTGAGGAAGGGTTGTTCGACGCCTCCGGTTATCCTCGCGTTGCATCAAGCATAGGAGAGGCCGGCGTGCCTGTGCACCATATGGGCGCATTTGCTGCTTTCCTCGTGGCGTATGGTCCGATGGACAACGGCTACGGCGCAGGCCAGGGGATACAGTGTTACCACTCGGAGCATTTCTACGGCGAGCTATGGCATCGCAGCTATACGGTAACTGCCGATGCACCGCTTTGCAATTACATTCTGTCTCTCGGCTCCAATACCGATGCCTCGGCTGGCGTTACCGGCGTCTGGCGTGGAGCAGAGGCGCGCAGTCGTGGTGCGAAGAGGGTGCAGGTAGAGCCCCATTTATCCGTTACCGGGGCTAGCGCTCGCGAGTGGATACCCATTCGTCCGAAGACCGATGCAGCCTTTATGTACGCTTTGCTGCATGTGTTGATGTGCGAACACCCGATATCCAATCTTGATGTCACCTTCCTGAAACAGCGAACTGCCTCTCCATATCTGGTGGGGCCAAATGGCTACTACTTGCGCGATGCTAATGATCGCAAGCCGCTGCTATGGGATGAAACAAGTAACCGTGCCGTGCCTTTCGATACCCCGGGGATTGACCCGGCGTTGCAGGGAACGCGACTTCTTAGTGGGATTGAGGTTGGTCCTGACGGGAAGGAATGGCGCCACGAGCAAGTAGAAGCCCGTACCGCCTATGACAAGGCTAAGGACATGATTCAACATCATAGTCCTGAGTGGGCAGAGAAAATTTGCGATGTGCCCTCAGACACCATTAGGCGGATTGCTAACGAAATGCTGGCAGCCGCCAGCATCGGTGCCACGATCGACATCGAAGGACGCACGTTGCCATTACGTCCGGTGGCTATCGTGCTAGGCAAGACGGTCAATAATGGGTGGGGCGGATATCAGTGCGTATGGGCGCGCACCATGTTGGCCTGCCTGATGGGTGCGTTGGAAGTGCCGGGCGGGACTATAGGTACGGCGGCACGCATGAACCGTCCGAACAGGACGCGTCAGCAAGCCGTCAAGAAAGGCGCCGATGGCTTCATGGATCAGGCGCTCAATCCGACTGAGCAAGACAAGTATGAGATGCGGCCGAAGAGCCGCAATGCATATAACGTGCTAGTGCCCCTCTCGCTGGACTCTTCCTGGAGCCCTGCCTTGGGCCCGGCACACCTACCGTGGCTGTTCCAGGCCAAGAAGCACGAGGGATTGCCTCCCTACACCCTTCCCGACTTCTGGTTCATCTACCGGACGAATCCTTCTATCTCGAGTTGGGATGCTACGTTTGTAGCAGAACGCATGGCCGAGTTTCCTTTTACGGTTGCCTTCGCGTACACGCGCGACGAGTCAAACCATATGGCCGATATTCTGTTGCCTGACGCCATGGATTTGGAGAGCACTCAGCTCATCCGCATCGGCGGGACGAAGTTCATGGACCAGTTCTGGGCCCACGAAGGCTTCGCGCTTCGCCAAGGTGTGACCCAGCCGCCTGGCGAAGTTAAGGACATGACCGAGATAGCAACCGAGCTATCGCGTCGCATAGGCATTCTCCCCGAGTACAACCGCGCCATAAACAAAGGAGTCCTGGGAGTGCGGCTGAGCGGATCGGGTTTTGATTTCTCGTTGAATGAGAAGGCTGCTCACTCTGTCGAGGAGATTTGGGATGCGGTTTGCCGCGCAGCCAGTTTCGAAGTCAGTGAGTCTCATGATACCGACGGACTCGACTGGTACAAGAAAAACGGCTTCCGTGTTCAGCCCTATTCCAAATTGGAATGGTATCTCTACCCAGCCATCGTCGACGAGGGGCTGCGCTTCGAGCTGCCATATCAAGAGCGGCTGCTTCGCGTTGGACATCAGTTGCGGGCGCGCTTGCACGAGCATGGCATTCGTTGGTGGGATAACCAGCTGGTCGAATATGAAGCCATTCCGGAATGGAGCGACTTCCCTGCCCTGTGGGAACGTGCCGTTGTTGGCATGGGACGAAAACCGGAGGAATTCCCTTTCTGGCTGCTGAGCTCACGATCGATGCAGCTTGCCTGGGGCAGCAATGTGGGCGTGCAGATTATGGGCGAAGTCGCGAAGAACGTCACAGGCCATGGCACCCTGGTAATCAATGAAGATAGGGCGGCCGAGCTAGGCATTAATGATGGCGATATTGTGGAAGTCTCCACACCCAAGGCCAGCACACGTGGCCGCGCCACTCTTCGCCAGGGTATTCGCCCCGACACGATTCTAGCCATTGGCCAGCTTGGCCACTGGGCCACCCCTTACGCAAAGGATACGGTCACGCCGAGTATGAACGATCTGACGCCGATCTCTCTGGAACTCACCGATGCGACTGGATCCAGCGCATCGCTGGCGCGAGTAGCGCTAACCAAAATCGCATGACGAACCCGCACACCGTTCATCAACGAATTATCACTGAAGGAGCAACACTCATGGCTTACGAACAACTGATTTTTGATGTCGTCGAAAACATCGCCGTGCTGCGCATGAACCGTCCGAGTAAGAAGAACGCGTTCTCGCCAACGATGAGCAACGAAATACTCGACGCGATGAAGCGTATCGAGAACGATGACGGAATTCGCGGAGTGCTGCTGACTGGAGTTGAGGACAGCTTCTCGGCCGGCCTCGACCTCGATTTGTCCTTCTGCCAGACCATGGAGGAGGGCAATCCAACCAATTTCCGCAAAGTCATGAATCCGATACTGGACTGGTACCAGAAATACTACAACCTGCCCAAACCAACCGTCGCGGCGGTGAATGGGCATTGCTATGGCGGTGGAGTAGTCCCGGTTTCACTTAGCGATGTGGCCGTGGCTTCCTCGAACTCGAAATATGCCCTGTCGGAAATCAACTTCGCGCACTTTCCCGCAGGCGGCACCACTTGGGCAGCATCGCACTTCCTCCTGCCGAAGCATTTCGAGTACCTGTGTTTGTCTGGCGACCGCATCGATGCCGAGGAAGCCTATCGCATGGGCTTGGTGACCAAGGTTGTTCCGCACGAGAAGCTTGAAGAGGAGTCGTGGCGAATCGTCAAGCGCCTGGCCGGAAAGCACCCCAATGCCTATGCCACCGCTAAAGCCATGTGCCGCATGACGCCAAAAATGAGCTTTGCTGAGGCGATCAAGCTGGAAATGGCTCACATCCACGAAAACTACTTCATGACCGAAGGGGAAATGGTCAAGGTTGCGCTTCAGCAATTCAAGAACAAGCAGATCAAGACCGGCACTGGAGAAGATTACAAGCGGGAATCTTAAAGGAAGCAGGTTCCACAATTACTGAATGAGCAACGGGAAACCGATTGTTTAACGACACGCTTAGGAGGAGACGCAAATGAAAAAGCCAGTTACGTTGTTTGCCGGAATGATGTTGGCAGGATACGCAGCATTCGCTCAAGCTGATATCAAGATCGGTGTAACGCTTTGCACTACCGGACCCGCTGCGTCGCTCGGGATTCCGGTCAAGAAAGGGCTTGAACTGCTGCCGCGGACAATCGCCGGAGAGACAATCCAGTGGATCATTCTCGATGACGCCACAGATCCTACCGCTGCATCCAAGAACGCCAGAAAGCTGGTCAGCGAGGAAAATGTGGATCTGCTGGTAGGCTCAAACATCACGCCAAATAGTCTGGCGGTACTTGAGGTGGCCGCTGAATCACATACACCGGCAATCCCAATCGCAGGAGCCTCAATGCTGGTCACGCCAATGGATGCGAAGCGCCGATGGATGTTCAAGGTTCCGCAGAACGAGAGCCTGATGGCTAAGGCAATCTTTGATCACATGGCCAAGAACGGAGTGAAGACGGCTGCTTACATCGGGGTCAATGACGGCTATGGCGAGAGTTGGTGGAAAGAGGCCCAATCAGCTGCCGATACAGTAGGTATCAAGCTGGTGATATCCGAGCGTTTCGGTAAGACTGACACCAATGTTACAGGCCAGACCTTGAAAATTCTTGCAGCAAAGCCTGATGCTGTCCTGATCGGTGCTTCAGGCACTCCGGCGGCCCTTCCGCATGTTGCTCTCAATCAGCGTGGCTACAAAGGGAAAATCTATCAGACGCACGGTGTAGCCAACAATGATTTTCTACGAGTGGGTGGCAAGGAGGTAGAGGGCGCCTTTCTACCTGTTGGACCAGTTCAGGTTTTGGACCAATTGCCGGATAACCATCCGACTTTGAAGGCTGGCAAGGAATTTGTTCAAGCCTATGAAGCAAAGCATGGCCCGGGGACAGCGAATGGCTTTGGGGCGTATTCGTGGGATTTGGGCATTTGGCTGAAAGCCGCGATCCCTGTTGCACTCAAGACTGCCAAGCCAGGCACGAAGGAGTTTCGCGCTGCGCTAAGAGATGCGCTTGAGGGCATGAAGGGCGTAGTCGGCTCCCATGGCGTTTATAACCTATCACCGACGGACCATAACGGGCTTGATGAGCGTGGCCGAGTCATGGTTACGATCCAGGGCGGTAGGTGGAAGCTGGTTGAGTAACCCCTCGGCCTTTCTATCCAACCCGTAAGGTCGCAGAGTTCGAAAAATGAAAGGTTGCGCCTGCTTGTACAGTTGAGCAGGCGCAACTCTTCAGATAACCCCGTTGCCAACACGCTCACTACCAGGTAGTGAGGGGCGGAGTATTGGGGCACGAGGCAAATAGGTCTTCTCGAGTACTCTTTAGCCTACGGTCCGAAACATATAGAACAGGGAGAACATTTGAAGTCGGCTGCGGTATTACGCGCCGAAGGACGTCCGCAATATAACTCCTTGTCACTCGATGCAGGCCAACTGCATGAGGAACTTTAAAACTGTTGGCAAACATCAAAACATGGATTATCAATTCGTCCTTATTCTGAGCCAGGACGGCATCGTCAACGGCGCCATTTATGCGCTGTTGGCGCTGGCGCTGGTGCTGGTATTCGCCGTCACACGGGTCATTTTCATTCCGCAAGGCGAGTTCGTCGCCTATGGCGCGCTGACTCTGGCGGCCTTTCAAGCCGGCAAGACGCCGGGTACGCTCTGGCTCCTGCTCGGCGCCGGTGCACTGGTTGCAGTTATTGACACTGTCATGGCTGTACGCAGCGGCAGCCTGGGACGGCTGAAACGCATCGCCCTTTGGGATCTGGTCCTGCCTGCCGTAGTGGCCGGACTCGTCCTCTGGCTGGAGCCGGGAAAATTGCCGTTGGTTGCGCAGGTGGCACTGTCGCTGGCCATCGTCGTCCCGCTTGGTCCGATGATCTACCGCCTGGCCTACCAGCCGCTGGCGGAAGCCTCCGTGCTGGTTCTGCTCATCGTCTCCGTAGCGGTGCATCTGGCCCTGGTCGGTCTGGGACTGCTCTTCTTCGGCGCCGAAGG
>PQAF01000031.1 GCA_003105015.1 Rhodocyclales bacterium
CGCTTGCGGGGAGAGGGTCGGGGAGAGGGGCAGACGGCCGATCCACCCTCTCCCCAGCCCTCTCCCGCCGGCGGGAGAGGGAGAAACAATAGGCAACCAACCATGGAGCTGCGCTCCAACGAATTCAAGGCCCGCGCCGCCGCCAACCTCGGCGACGCCAAGCTGCAGCGCGGCCTCGGCCTGATCAAGGTGAAGGCGGTGGTGAACCGCGCCAACGCCGTCGCCGAGTTCGGCGACTTCGAGTCGCTGCGCGAGGTGGGCAAGCAGATCCGCAACCGCGCCCTGGCCGACCTCGACTTGTATCTCGAGCGCTTCGAGCGCGAGGCCATCGCGCGCGGCGCCGTGGTGCACTGGGCGGAGAACGCCTCGGAAGCCTGCCGCATCGTCGTCGACATCGCGAAGCAGAACGGCGTGAAGACCGTCGCCAAGTCGAAGTCGATGGTGAGCGAGGAGGTCGGACTCAACGATGCCCTCATCGAAGCGGGCATCGAGCCGATCGAGACCGACCTCGGCGAGTACATCCTGCAGATCAACGACGCCGAGCCGCCCTCGCACATCGTCATGCCGGTGATCCACAAGACCGCCGAGGACGTCGCCGACCTGTTTCATACCAAGCACGGCACGCCGCGCAAGACCGACCCGGCGGCGCTGACGCGCGAGGCGCGCGAGATCCTGCGGCCGAAGTTTCTCGCCGCCGACATGGGCGTCTCCGGCGCCAACTTCCTCGTCGCCGAGACCGGCTCGACATTAATAGTGACCAACGAGGGCAACGGCCGCCTGTGCACCACGCTGCCGCGCCTGCACGTCGCCCTCACCGGCATCGAGAAGGCGGTGCCGACGCTGGAGGACGTGTCCATCCTGCTGCGCCTGCTGCCGCGCTCGGCCACGGGGCAGGCCATCACCAACTACGTCTCGGTGCACACCGGGCCGAAGCACATCGAGGAGACCGACGGCCCGCAGCAGTTCCATATCGTGCTCGTCGACAACGGCCGCTCGAAGCTGCTGGCCGGCGAGATGCGCGAGATGCTGCGCTGCATCCGCTGCGGCGCCTGCATGAACCACTGCCCGGTGTACCAGGCCGTCGGCGGCCACGCCTACGGCTGGGTCTATCCCGGCCCGATGGGCAACATCCTGACGCCGTCCTACGTCGGCCTGGAGAACGCCGTCGCCCTGCCCAACGCGGCGACCATGTGCAACCAGTGCGGCGTCGTCTGCCCGGTGAAGATCCCGCTGCCGGATCTCATGCGCAAGCTGCGCGAGGAGCAGATGGCGCGCGGCCTCAAGCCCTGGCCGGAGCGCTTGGGCCTCGCCCTGTGGGGCTGGGCGGCGCAGCGGCCGGCGCTCTACGCGCTGGGCACGCGCTTCGCCGCGCGCTTCATGAAGTGGCTGGGCGGCGACGAAAAGCTGATCCACCGCCTGCCGCTTGCCGCCGGCTGGAGCGACGGCCGCGATTTCCCGGCGCCCGCCGGCAAGACTTTCCGCGAGCTGTACAGGGAGAAGCGCCGATGAGCAGCCGCGACGCCATCCTCGGCCGCGTGCGTGCGGCCCTGAATAGAAAAGTCAGTCCCGCCGGCACGGCGGCCATCGACGCCCACCTCGCCGCCCATCCCGTAGGCCTGCAGCCGCCGCGCGATTGGGAACCGGAACTGCGCTTCCGCACCCGCGCCGAGGCGCTCGCCAGCACCGTCGAGAAGGTGGGCAGCCTCGCGGCCGTGCCCGGCGCCGTGGCGCGCTATCTGGTCGTGAACAACCTGCCCACCGGCGGCGTCTGCTGGCCCAGCCTGCGCAAGCTCGACTGGATCGGCGCCGGCCTCGGCATGGAAGACCGCCCGGCGCGCGGCGACGACCTCGTCGGCGTCACCGGCTGCTTCTGTGCCATCGCCGAGACCGGCACGCTGATGCTGCTCTCCGGCGCCGACACGCCGGCCGCGGCGAGCCTGCTGCCCGAGACCCACATCGCCATCGTCGAGACGGTGCGCATCGTGCCCTTCATGGAGGACGCCTGGGCGCTCCTGCGCACCGAGCGCGGCCGCCCGCCGCGCGCCGTGAACTTCGTCTCCGGCCCCTCGCGCACCGCCGACATCGAGCAGACCGTCACCATGGGCGCGCACGGGCCGTATCGGGTGCATATAATCCTGGTCGGCTGAGCCGGGAGACTCGTCGCCTGGAACGAACAGGGAGGTTCCGATGAAGCAAGGATTGATCTTTGCATTGGCATTGGTTTGCGGGAGCGCGTTCGCCCAGCTCGAAGTCAAGGAGTTGCCGACCCGTCCCGACGTGACGATCCGCTTCGTCTACGCCAAGGCGGAAAATCCGGTCGCCAACGCCGTCCTGTTCCAGGGCGGTCCCGGCAACATCGGCATCTTTCCCAACGGCTCGATGCGCGTCGAGAACTTTCTCTCCGGCGGCGCCGCGCGCTTCACGCAGAACGGCATTTCCGTCGCCATCGTCGATGTCCCCTCGGATCGCCGCAGCCTGGACGATTTCCGCCACACGCCGGAGCACGCGCAGGACGCCGCGGCCGTCATCGCCTTCCTGCGGCAGCAGAACAGGCTGCCGGTCTGGGCCATCGGCACCAGCAACGGTTCCCTGTCGGCCGCCACCGCCGCCGTGCTGCTCAAGGAGCGCGGCCCGGACGGCATCGTGCTGACGGCATCGACCACCAGCAAGCCGGTGCCCGCCGCCCACCCCGTGACGGACGCGGCGCTCGACCAGGTCACGGTGCCCGTGCTGTTCGTCCACCACAAGGACGACGCCTGCCATGTCACCCCCTACGGCGCCATCCCGAGCGTCATGGCGTCGATGAAGCAGGCCAAGGTCGTCGACCTGATCACCGTCGAGGGCGGCGAGAACCGCGGCAACCCCTGCCATTCCGGCTACCACCAGTTCCTCGGCATCGAGGCCAAGGTGACGCAGCAGATCGCGGACTGGATCAAGCGCTACCAGTCGCAAGGAAAGGCGCGCGCTGGCTCATGAGCGCGCAGGACATGCAGGGCGTTTCGCCGCCCCGCCGGGACTGACTTTTCGGATTGGTAGAGGCTGCGAGCTAACGCGTGCGGTAGCTGGCGTGGCAGGCCACGCAGTTTTCCGTCAGCTTTGGCAGGAGCGCCAGGGCGCGCTCGCGCTCGCCGCTCGCTGCGGCCGCGGCGAACTCGCTGGCGGCCAGGTGGCCGTTGCGGCCCAGCTCGTGCATCGCCGCCGGCATCTGCGGCCCCGGCCGCTGCTCGAACGGCAGCCGGGCGTTCTTGCCCATCGCACTGCGGCCAAGCTTCGTTTCCGCAACCTCGCCGGCCTCCTTGAGCTTGTTCGCCGCCACCAGCGACAGGATTTCGTTGACCGCGATCAGGTTGTCGAGCATCTCCTGACGCAGAACCTCCTGCGCCTGCGGCGTCAGCCGGGCCAACTGGCGGGTGTCCTCGGCGGCAGCCGGAAGGGCGATGAGCATTGCGGTGAATAGCAGTTTTTTCATGTGCGCCTCGTTCATCCCCTCGGCTTATCACCAGCTTACGAAATCGGAATCGCCGATCTTCTTGAGATGGAGCTTTCTGTCCGGGCGATATTTGTCCAGCAAATTGACATCCTGCAGCGTCAGCACGGTGCCGCCCTTCTCCCGCTGCTCAAGCCGGTCGAGCAGGGGCTCGAGTTCTCCCGGCCGAAACCAGACCCCATGGATTTTCATGTGGCCGAGCAGTCGGCGCGTGGCCAGATAGGCAACCCACGTCCACAGGGCGAAGCCGAGGATTCCGGCGACCAGCCAGAGGGCATAGGGGCCGTTCGGGCCCAGGGAAGACCACCAGGCCTGCGCCTGGCGCCAGTATGGTTCGATGAACTGCACGAGCATGTCCATGATGCCGTCCTCCTATCCTCCTGGCATTGTAGTGGCAACAAAGTGAAATGCCAAAAACGCCAGCCCGGGCCGTAACAATCCCGTCACATTGACGAAATAAACTTCGCTCCGCAACTTCAGACAAGGAGAGAAGACATGAAACACCTCAAGCATACGATTCTCGCGCTGGCGATCGGCCAACTGGCCGCCGGCGGCGCCCTGGCCCAGTCCAACGTCGTCAAGATCGACGGTTCCAGCACCGTTTATCCGATCACCGAGGCGGTCGCCGAGGAATTCCAGAAGGCCGAGAAGAACGCCATCAAGGTCACCGTCGGCATCTCCGGCACCGGCGGCGGCTTCAAGAAGTTCTGCCGCGGCGAAATCGACATTTCCGATGCCTCGCGCCCGATCCTGAAGAAGGAAATGGAAGCCTGCGCCGCCGCCGGCATCAAGTACTTCGAGCTGCCGGTCGCCTTCGACGCACTGACCGTCGTCATCAACCCGAAGAACGCCTTCCTCAAGCAGATCACGGTGGAAGAGCTGAAGAAGATGTGGGAGCCGGCCGCGCAGGGCAAGGTCACGCGCTGGAGCCAGGTCAACCCGGCCTGGCCCGACCAGCCGATGAAACTCTTCGGCCCGGGCGCCGATTCCGGCACCTTCGACTACTTCACCGAGGCCACCGTCGGCAAGTCCAAGTCGAGCCGCGGCGACTTCACCGCCTCCGAGGACGACAACGTGCTGGTGCAGGGCGTCACCCAGGACGTCAATGCGCTCGGCTACTTCGGCTATGCCTATTACGCCGAGAACACCGCCAAGCTGAAGGCGGTGCCCATCGTCAATCCGAAAGGCAAGGCGGTGCTGCCCTCGATGGAGAACGTGCTGAGCGGGGCCTACGAGCCGCTCTCGCGCCCGATCTTCATCTATGTCTCGGAGAAGGCCCTCCAGCGCGCCGAGGTGAAGAAGTTCGTCGAGTACTACATGAAGCACGGCGCCAAGCTGTCGAGAGAGGTGAAATACGTGCCGCTGCCCGACAAGGCGTATGCGACCAACCTCGACCACCTCAAGAAAGGCAAGCTGGGCACCGCCTTCGGCGGTGTGGCCGAAGTCGGCGTCACCATCGAGGAGCTGCAGGCGCGCGAAGGCAAGCTCTGAGCGCGACGCTCCGCGCAGGCCGGCCCGGCGTGCATCCGGGCCGGCCTTCGCTTGCCTTGCAAGACCAGCCGAGTTCGCTATCATGAGCGGCACGCTTATCACACACATTCCCCAGGCCATGTCCCCTTCCGAAAGCCGTCTGGCCCACCGTGCCTCGCGCCACGTCAAGGAAAAGATCATCGAGTCGATCCTGTTCCTGGCCGCGCTGGTCTCGGTGTTCACGACGCTGGGTATCGTCTACATACTGGTGTCGGAATCGGTGGTGTTCTTTCGCCACGTGCCGGTCTGGGACTTCCTCACCGACACGCAGTGGACGCCGCTCTTCGACGACGCCCACTTCGGCATCGTGGTGCTGCTGTCGGGCACCCTGGTCAGTTCGGGCGTGGCGCTGGTGGTCGCCATTCCGCTCGGCACGGTGATCGCCATCTATCTGTCCGAATTCGCCGGCCCGCGCATCCGCGAGACGGTCAAACCGATGCTGGAACTGCTCTCCGGCGTGCCGACCATCGTGTACGGTTATTTCGCGCTGCTCTTCGTCACGCCGCTGCTGCAGAAATTCCTGCCCGAGCTGCCCGGCTTCAACCTCCTGTCGGCGGGCATCGTCATGGGCATCATGATCATCCCGACGGTGAGCTCCATCGCCGAGGACGCCATGCGCGCGGTGCCGATGAGCCTGCGCGAGGGGGCCTACGCCATGGGCTCCACCCGCTTCCAGACGGCCACCCGCGTCGTCGTGCCGGCCGCCTTCTCCGGCATCATGGCAGCCTACATCCTCGGCATCTCGCGCGCCGTGGGCGAGACCATGATCCTCGCGGTCGCCGCCGGCATGCAGCCCAACCTGACCTGGAATCCGATGGAGCCGGCCGCCACCATCACCGCCTTCATCGTGCAGGTGGCGCTGGGCGACCTGCCGCACGGCAGCGTCGGCTACCAGACCATCTTCGCCGCCGGCCTGACGCTGATGCTGATGACCCTGGTCTTCAACATCCTCGGCTACTGGCTGCGGACGAAATACCGGGAGCGCTACTGATGGCTTTGCAAACCGCCGCCGAGATCCGCGCGCTGATCGCGCGCCACAAGCGCTGGGACGTCATCTTCGGTGTCATCGGCATTCTCTGCCTGTCGATCGGCCTGCTCACCTTCGCCACGCTGTTCGTGGACATGCTGATCGACGGCTACGCGCGCCTGCGGCCGGAGTTCTTCACCGAGTTTCCCTCGCGCCGGGCCGGCCAGGCCGGCATCCTCTCGGCCTGGATCGGCACCATCATGGTGATGCTGGTCACCGCCGCCGTTGCGGTGCCGCTCGGCGTCGCCGCCGGCATCTACCTGGAGGAATATGCGCCGAGCAACTGGATGACCCATGTCATCGAGATCAACATCAGCAACCTGGCCGGCGTGCCTTCCATCGTGTACGGCCTTCTGGCGCTCGGGCTGTTCGTTTACCAGTTCGGCCTCGGCCAGTCCGTGGCCACTGCCGGCCTCACGCTGGCGCTGCTGATCCTGCCGGTGGTGATCGTCGCCACGCGCGAGGCGATCCGCGCCATCCCCGGCGCCATCCGCGAGGCGGCCTATGCACTCGGCGCCACCAAGTGGCAGGTGGTGCAGGGCCACATCCTGCCGTACTCGACCGGCGGCATCCTCACCGGCGTCATCATCGGCATGGCACGCGCCATCGGCGAGACGGCACCCATCATCACCGTCGGCGCGCTGACCTTTATCGCCTTCCTGCCGCCGTCGCCGATAAAGGCCGAGCCGCCCTTCATTTCCTTCGAGTGGCTGATGTCGCCCTTCACGGTGATGCCGATCCAGATCTTCAACTGGACCTCGCGCCCCGACCCGGCCTTCCAGGCGAACGCCGCCGCGGCCGGCTTCATCCTCGTGTTCATGACTCTGGCGATGAACGGCCTGGCCATCTGGCTGCGCTACCGCATTCGCCGCAACATCAAGTGGTAATCCATCATGGCTGATCCCAAACCCGCGCTGGAATCGCTGCCGCTGAAGGCGCATGCGGCGAGCCTCAACTTCCATTACGGCACCTTCCAGGCCCTGAAGAAGATCGACATGCCGATCTACGACAAGCGGGTCACCGCGCTGATCGGCCCCTCCGGCTGCGGCAAGTCGACCTTCCTGCGCTGCTTCAACCGCATGCACGACCTTTACCCGGGCAACCGTTACGAGGGCGAGATCCGCCTGCACCCGGACAACGTCAACCTGCTCGACCGCGCGGTCGACCCGATCGAGGTGCGCATGCGCCTGTCGATGGTATTCCAGAAGCCGAATCCCTTCCCGAAGACCATCTTCGAGAACATCGCCTACGGCCTGCGCGTGCGCGGCCTCAACAAGCGCGCCGTGCTGGAAGAGAAGGTCGAGGAGGCGCTGCGCGGCGCCGCGCTGTGGAACGAGGTCAAGGACCGCCTGCACGAGCAGGCTTTCAACCTCTCCGGCGGCCAGCAGCAGCGCCTGTGCATCGCGCGCGCCTTGGCCACCGAGCCGGAAATCCTGCTCTTCGACGAGCCGACTTCGGCGCTCGACCCGATCGCCACGGCGAGCATCGAGGAGCTGATTGCCGAGCTGAAGCAGAAGGTGACCATCCTCATCGTCACCCACAACATGCAGCAGGCGGCGCGGGTATCGGACTTCACCGCCTACATGTACCTCGGCGAACTGATCGAGTTCGGCTGGACCGACGACATCTTCATCAAGCCGAAGAACCCGCAGACCGAGGCCTACATCACCGGCCGGTTTGGCTGAGAAAGAGGACCGACATGCCCCACAGCGAACACCTTTCCAAGCAATACGACTCCGACCTGGAGGACATCCGCTCGCGCGTGCTGCAGATGGGCGGCCTGGTCGAGTCGCAGATCCTCGCCGCCATCGAGTGCTTTGGTACCGGCAACTACGATCTGATGGCCCAGGTCACCGACACCGACCGCCGCGTGAACAGCTACGAGGTGGAGATCGACGATGCCTGCACCCACGTCATCGCCAAGCGCCAGCCGGCGGCGAGCGACCTGCGCCTGATCATGGCAGTGAGCAAGATCGTCACCGACCTCGAGCGTACCGGCGACGAGGCGGAGAAGATCGCCCGCATGGCGAAGAACATCTACGACCGCGGCCGCCTGCAGATTCCGCGCTCGGCCGACGTGCGCCACGCCGGCCAGCTGGCGGTGGCCATGCTGCGTCGCGTGCTCGACGCCATGGCGCGGCTGGATGCCGGCGAGGCCGAGCGCATCATCGCCGAAGACGTCGCCATCGACGACGAGTTCCGCGGCATCGTGCGCCAGCTCGTCACCTTCGTCATGGAGGACCCGCGCACCATCTCGACGGTGCTCGACATCGTCTGGATCGCCAAGGCCATCGAACGCATCGGCGACCACGCCAAGAACATCGCCGAGCAGGTGATCTACATCGTGCACGGCACCGACGTGCGCCACACCGCCCGCGAGGACCACGGCGAGCCGGACGGGGCGCCGCAATAGGCATGGCGACCCGCGCGCTCGTCGTCGAGGACGATCCGGCCATCCAGGAGCTGATCCGCTTCACGCTGGAGAAGGCCGGCATGAAGGCGACCACCGCGGCCAGCGCGGAGGATGCGCTGGCGAACCTGAAGGCCGAGCTGCCCGATGTCGTGCTGATCGACTGGATGCTGCCGAAAATGTCCGGCCTGGCGCTGGCGCGCCAGCTGCGCGAATCCGCCCGCACCGAGAAGCTGCCGCTGATCATGGTCACCGCCCGCGGCGAGGAGGCCGATCGCGTTGCCGGCCTCGATCAGGGCGCCGACGATTATCTCGTCAAGCCCTTCAGCCCGCGCGAACTGCTGGCGCGCATCCAGGCGGTGCTGCGCCGGCGCGCGCCGCATGCGGCCGAGACGGCGCTGGTCTTCGGCCCGCTGCACCTGGATCCCATCTCCTACGAAGTCAGGCTCGACGGCCGCCCTGTCGAGCTGGCGCCGACCGAGTTCAAGCTGCTGCGCTTCTTCATGGCCCACCCCGGCCGGGTCTTCACGCGGCCCCAGGTGCTCGACCAGGTCTGGGGCGACCATGTCTTCATCGAGGAGCGTACGGTGGATGTGCACATCCGCCGCCTGCGCCAGGCGCTCGGTCCGCAAGGCGAACAGTTGATCGAGACGGTGCGCGGCGCCGGTTACAAGCTCTCCCTGCCGCGGTCGGGCTGAACCGCCGCGATGCCTTCGGTCTGGATTTCCCTGCTGATCCGGCTTGCCGCAGTGGCCCTGGCCGGGCTGGTTGTAGGCGCCATCTTCGGTGCCGCCACCGGCGCACTGGTCGCCTGCGGCATCCTGCTGCTGATGCTGCTGGCGCATACCGCCCATCTTGCCCGCCTGCAGCGCTGGCTGAAGGCACCCGAGCAGAGCGACATCCCCGATGCCTGGGGTGCCTGGGGAAATGTCTTCGTCGACCTCTATCGCATGCTGCGGCGCGAGCGCAAGGCGCGCGCGCGCATCGAGGGCGATCTGGAGGTGTTCAGCCAGGCGGCGGAGGCTTCGCCCGACGGCCTCGTCTTCCTCGACGCCGATGACCACATCGTCTGGTGCAACCGCGTCTCCGAGCAGCACCTCGGCCTGCGCGGCGAGCGAGACGTCGGCCTGCTCGTGACCAATCTGATCCGCCTGCCCGGCTTCGCCGAGTTCATCGCCAGCGCCATGGAGGGTGCATCCCTGCTGTACCGGCCGCCGGAGCGGAAAGGCCGCGTCCTGTCCCTCGAGGCGATCCGCTTCGGCAAGGACCGCAAGCTCCTGATCAGCTTCGACGTGACGCAGATCGAGCGCGCGGAGACGGTGCGCCGCGATTTCGTCGCCAATGTTTCGCACGAATTGCGCACGCCGCTGACGGTCATCTCCGGCTTCATCGAGCATCTGGTCGATGACCCGCCGCACAACCCACGCGAGCTGAAGCACCAGCTGTCGATCATGGACGAGCAGGCGGGCCGCATGCTGCGCCTGGTCGAGGACCTGCTTACCCTGTCCCGCATCGAGGAGGAGGCGCAGCTGCCGCGCGAGGAGGAGTTCGACGTGCGCGACCTGATCTACGACGTCTCCGCCGAGGGGCGCCGGCTCTCCGGCGGCCGCCACTCCATCACCTGCGAGGTCATTCCGGCCTTCCTCAAGGGCAGCCGAGAGGAGCTGCGCAGCGCCTTCTCCAACCTCGTCAGCAACGCCGTGCGCTATACGCCCGAGGGCGGGCGCATCCTGCTGCGCTGGGCAACGCGCGAGGGCAAGGGCATCTTCAGCGTCGAGGACAGCGGTATCGGCATTCCCGAGGAGCACATCCCGCGCCTGACCGAGCGCTTCTACCGGGTCGACCGCGGCCGTTCGCGCGAGTCGGGCGGCACCGGGCTGGGGCTGTCCATCGTCAAGCACGTCCTGCTGCGCCATCAGGCCAGCCTCGAAATCGGTTCCATTCCCGGCGTCGGCAGCACCTTCAGCGCCGTCTTCCCGGCCTGGCGCGTCACGTCGCCGCAAGGCTGACCCGGCCGCCGGACGCATCCATCCTTTCACCCCCGTCACGAAGCGGGCGGTTCAGGGCGTGCCCGATCGCCGCTTCCGCCTGTGCTGCCAGCCGGCGCCGCTCGGCGCCGCGGCCGTCGAGCGGCGGCAGGACGTCGAGGCGGACTTCCAGGCGCGGCATGGCGGCGATCCGGCGCAGGGACTGCAGCAGCGTGGTGTTGCCGCAGTAGGCCGCCGCCGCTGTGGCCTGTCCGCGCTCGTCGAGATAGCGCAGGGCGAGCGGCTGCACGAGGCAGTCGGCATCGATGGCGCCCTGCAGCAGCGCGGCGTGGAAGGGCAGCACGCCACCGCCGTCGGTTGTGGTGCCCTCTGGGAAGACCGCCACGCGCCAGCCCTGCCTCAGGCGCAGGGCGACCATCTCGCCGGCCAGCTTCGCCGCGCTGCGGCTGCCGCGCGGCATGAACACCGTCTCGGTGCGTTCGCACAGCCAGCCGATCAGCGGCCAATCGCGCACCTCGGCCTTGCAGACGAAGGCGGCCGGCGCCAGGGCGTTGATGACGTAGATGTCCAGCCAGGAAATGTGGTTCGCCACCAGCAGGGCGGGCGAGGCCGGCATCGCCGCATCGATGCGCAGGCCAACGCCGAGCATGCCGAGGAGCTGGCGCGACCAGCGCTGTTTCAGCCTGAGCCGCGCCGGGCGGCCGATCGCCGGGTAGGCCAGCGCCGCGACAGCCAGCCCGTAGCCGAGATGCAGGCCGACGCGGGCGAGGCGGAAGGCAGTCCTCATGCCGCCTTCCGTTCGAGGAAGTGCCGCGCGTAGCGCTGGTCGACGCGCGCCATCGGCATCATGATGAGCAGATCGGCGGTGTTGAAGTCGGGATCCCAGGCCGGCTCGCCGCCGATCCAGGCGCCGGCACGCAGGTAGCCCTTGATGAGCGGCGGCAGTTCGGCCGGTTGGTCGTTGAAGAGCTGCTCGACCGGCAGCGGGTGGCGCGGAAAGACGCGGTACTCGATCGGCGCCATGTGCTCGCCGAGGCGCCGGTAGAGGTTGGCCGCCGCATGGCCGCCGTCGGCCATGCCGATGCTGGCGCAGCCGATGAGGTGGCGGTAGTTGCCCTGCGCCATATAGCGGGCAAGGCCGGACCAGAGCAGGGCGATGGTGGCGCCGGTGCGGTAGTCCGGGTCGATGCAGGAGCGGCCGATTTCCACCATGCCTTCGCGCAGCAGCTGCAGGCGGGTCAGATCGAACTCGTTCTCCGAATAGTAGCCGCCGACCCGCCTGGCCGCCTGGGGCGGCAGGATGCGATAGGTGCCGACAATGCGGCCGCCATCCTCGTCGCGTACGACGAGGTGCTCGCAGAAGGGATCGTAGAGGTCGTGATCGACGCCGGGTTCGCGGCAGTTGAGCTTGGCGCCGAGCTCCTCGGCGAAGATGCGGTAGCGCAGCTTCTGCGCTTCGCGGATTTCCGATGCGCATTGCGCCAGGCCGACGTGCAGGCGCGGCCTGCGTGCGGCTGCGGGTTGTTCCAACTTGTGCAGCATGTCTCGCCTCCGGTTTGTTGAGTGCAGACCCACTCTAGGGGCCGCCTGTTGCGGCGGCGTGAAGGCGAGGTGACGCGACGATTACGAAAGTCAGTTCCTGGAGGACGGCGCGGCACTGGCCAGCGGGGCGGTGGCGCCGGATTCGAGGTATTGCCGGGCGATGGCATCCATCATTTGCATGATGCGCTCGCTGGTGCTGGCCACGTCGCGCGCCAGTCCCCGTTCGCCGGGCCTGGCGAGCGCGTTCTCGAAGAACAGCCACTGCATGCGCGCCAGCTCGACGCTCTCGACGATGGCGCGGGTGTTGACGGAGGAGCCGGCCAGTTCGCCGAGCGACATGACGAACTCGACGCGCGCCTGCTGCATGTCGACGCGCAGGCCGTGCGAGCGGTCGCCCAGCTGCGCCTGCATATAGAGGCGGGCCATGCGCTGCGCCAGCATGTTCTGGCGGATCGACAGATCGACCAGGCGCCCGGCCGGCGTGCCGAGCTCGCTCTCGATGTCGAAAGTGAGCTTGCCGGCGGCGATCATCAGACCGTCGGCAAGCCCGTTGATGCGCGCGCCGTCGCCGCCGCGCAGCTCGCCGCGCAGCTCCAGCCAGAGGGTGCGGCAGCGCGCCAGGCTGCGCGCGATGCGCGGGGTGGCGGGCAGCGCCGCGAGCGCCTCCAGGGCGCGGTCCGTCTCGACGATGCCGGCGGCGAGACGGCTGCGTGCCGATTCGGTGTTGATGTCGAGGCGGATCTGGTGGTGCAGCTTGGCCAGGCGCTGCGACTGGGTGCGCAGGATGCCGGCCGGCAGGATGTCGCGCGTCTGCAGCGGTTCCGGCCTGGGTGCTGCCGCCGCGGCGGGCGGCAGCGACAGGCAGAGCGAAGCGAGGATCAGCAGGGCGGCGAATCTTTTCATGGCGCGGGGTGGAGTGTTGAGCGGAGCGCCATTAGAGCAGGCCGGGTTTACGGATACGTGACGGCCGGCGCCGGCTGGCTCAGGCCGCACTGCCGTCCGGGCGCCGCCGCTCGATGAAGAGCGTGCCGCCCGCCTGCTTCTTGGCCTGCTTCTTGGCTTCCGCTGCGGCGGTGGAGATCTCGTGGTGGCTGTGGAAGCTTCCCGGCTCCACCGGCACGATCCCGATGGAGAGGCTGGGCAGGCGATGCAGCACACGCTGGCCGCGCCGATCTTCTGTGAGGATGCCGCCGCGCGCCAGGTCCTCCGCTGAGAACAGGTGCCGGCTGTGCTCCTCGAAATGACCGATGACGCGTACGCAGCGCGCCTGCCAGTCTGCGCTTTGGAACAGCACGAGGAAGTCGTCGCCGCCGATGTGGCCGACGAAATCCAGCGTGCCGTCGCAATGGAGCAGCAGCGTCTCGGCAAGGATGCGGATCATGTCGTCGCCGTGGCGGTAGCCGTAGACGTCGTTGAAGGGCTTGAAGCGGTCAAGGTCGCAATAGGCGGCGGCGAAGCGCACGCCGCCCTCCAGCAAGCGGGCGATGTGCTCGTCGATGGGCACGTTGCCGGGCAACTGGGTGAGCGGATTGGCGTAACGTGCCGCGCGGATCTGCATTTCGGTGATCAGCGCCATCAGGTCGTGGCTGTAGCCTATACCGACGTAGCGGCCGTCCTCGGTAACGATGAAGCCGTCGGCCATGTGATGGCGGGCCGAGCGGCTGAGCAGCCGCCCCAGCTCCTGCACGCTGATGGCGTGGTCGACGATCAGCGGCGAGGTGTCCATGAACTGGCTGCAGGCGCGGCGTCCGTACAGTTCGCGCCGATAGGGTCGCGCGAAGCGGTCGATCAGGCTGTGACGGTTGATCAGGCCGACCGGGATGCCGTCCTTGACCACCGGCACGGCGTGTTCGTCGGGCTGACTTTCGAGGCGCTGGAAGACGGCGTCGTTGAGGGTTTCCGGCGAGACCGGCACGACATGGCGCAGCACGGTGCGCGCTGTGGCGCGTGCGCGCGGCGGCTGCATGCCGGGGAAGATGCTGATGTGGCGCCCGGCCAATGCCTGCGCCACCTCCGCGCCGGGGACGGCAGCGGGCGCCTCGTGCGGGTGCGCGATGAAGTAGCCCTGGCCGTAGGCGATGCCGAGGTCGCGCAGCATGGTGAACTCGGCCGCCGTCTCGATGCCCTCGGCGATGATGTGGGCGGCGCAGGCCTCGGCGAGGCCGTGGATCGAGCGCACCATCTGGAACTTCAGGGCATTTTCGTCGATGCCGCTGATGAAGTGGCGGTCGATCTTGATGTACTGCGGGTGCAATTCGGTCCACAGGCGCAGGTTGGAGAACCCCTCGCCGAGATCGTCGATGGCGATCTCATAGCCGAGTCCGCGATAGTGGTCGAGCAGACAGCGGACGCCGGCGAAGTCGCTGATCTTCTGGTTCTCGGTGATCTCGATGACAATGCTGGAGGGCGCCAGGCCCAGGCTGCGCAGCAGGTGCAGGGTTTCGCCGTTCAGCAGCACCGGGTCGCCGAGGCACTGCGGGCTGACGTTGAGGAACAACTTGCCGGTCAGACCGGCGGCGGCGAAGGCGCGCAGCGACTGCTCGCGGCAGGCGCGCTCCAGTTCGAGTGTCAGTCCGAGGCGGGCGGCGGCCTCGAACAGTGCCGGCGGCGATTCCAGCGGCGAGCCCGCCGGCCCGCGGATCAGCGCCTCGAAGCCGAGATAGCCGCGCGTATGGAAGCCGAGGATGGGCTGGAAGACCGTGCGCAGCAGGCCGTCGGCGACGATGCGGTCGAGTTCTTCCGCTTGCATCGGACCAAGGGCGACGTGCTGCCGGGCCGGGACGGGCGGCGTCACCAGGGCGGCTTTGCCGGCGCTCATGGTTGCGCGGCTGCCGCCAGTCCGGCACGCGGGGCATCCTTCGCGTGCGTCTTCGATGCGTCGCTGCCGCCGCGGCGCCAGCACGCGACCGCGGCCAGCGCCTCAAGCGGCCGCTCTACGACGATGGCCGGCTCGCGGTCGTAGACGCTGCCGCCTTCGGCATCGATCCACAGCATGTCGCCCTCGCGCAAGGGGCGGCCGCCGAGGGTGACCGAACGCGCGGCGGCGTCGATGGCGAGGCCGCCGCAGCCCACCAGGCAGGGCTTGCCCATCTGGCGCGCCACCACGGCGGCGTGGGCGGTGCGGCTGCCGCGCACCGTCAGCAGACCGGCGCAGGCGGCGAGCCCGGCGATGTCGGCTGTGAGCGTGTCCTCGCGCACGAGCAGCGCGGGACGCCCCCCGGCGGCGAAGCGCTGCGCGGCGTCGGCATCCAGGGCAATGGGGCCGCCGGCGATGCCGATGCCGGCCGGCACGCCGCGCCCCAGCGCGGCCTGCTCTTCGCCCGGCGCCAGGCGCCGGCGTTCGAGCTTGTCCAGATCGATGCCGGCGAGGCGGGCGAGCGCCTCGCCGGGCGCGACGAGCCCCTCCTTCTCCTGGTCGACGGCGATGGCCAGCGCCGCCCAGGGCGTACGCTTGCCGCTGCGCGTCTGCAGCAGGAACAGCTCGCCGTCCTGCACGGTGAACTCGAATTCCTGGGCGTCGCGGAATTCCGCCTCGAGGCTGCCGCGCACCGATTCCAGCCGCGACCACACGTCGGGCAGGACCTCGCGCAGGCGCGCGGCGTCGCCCGCCACGGCGCGGCCGGAGACGACATCCTCGCCCTGGCTGTTGAAGAGAAAGTCGACGTAGAGCCGGTTGCCTCCGTCGGCCGGGTCGCGCGTGAACGCCACGCCGGCGCCGGAGGTACCGCCGGCGTTGCCGAACACCATGCGCTGCACGGTCACCGCCGTGCCGAGGCTGTCGGGCAGGTCGTTGAGGCGGCGGTAGGCGGCGGCGCGCTCGCTGTTCCAGGAGGCGAACACCGCCGCGATGGCGGCCTCTAGCTGTTCCATCGGATCCTGCGGAAAGGGCTGGCCGGCGGCGTCGCGGTGGATCGCCAGGAACTCCCGCGTCAGCTGGGCGAACTGGCGGAAATCCAGTTCGCGCGCGCTGCCGACGCCGGCCTCCCGCACGGCAGCGTCGAGCGCGATGCGGAAAGGCGCGGCATCCGCGCCATGCACCACCTCGGCGAACTGCTGCACCAGGCGGCGGTAGGAATCCCAGGCCAGTCGCGGGTTGCCGGTCAGGCGCATGAGGCCGTGCACCGTGGCGTCGCACAGGCCGATGTTGAGCAGCGTGTCCATCATGCCCGGCATGGACACCGGCGCGCCGGAGCGCACAGAGACCAGCAGCGGCTTGCGGTTGCCGCCGAAGGACAGGCGCGACGCGGTTTCAAGCCGCCGCAGCATCTCGACCAGCAGGTCATGCAGCGCCGTGCGCGACTTGGCCGGGTGCTTGAGGAAATCCCGGCAGATGGTGGTGCCGAGTACGAAGGCTTCAGGCACCTTCAGGCCGATGTGGGCCATGCGTGCCAGGTTGAAGGCCTTGAAGCCCATGTGATCCGCGCTGCCGGCGTCGTGTGCGCCGGGCAGTCCGATTTCGAATACCTGCTTGTCCGTGTATTTCATGCGTGGGTTCCCAGTTCCTATTCGGCGACGGCATCGGCGAGCACCTGGTCGCGCAAGCGCAGGCCTGCGTGCATCAGGGCGTCGGCGGCCGCTTCCAGATTGCGCGCGCATTCGGAGAAGGCATACAGGCGCCGGTAGTCCGCCGCCCCTCGGGCGAGGGCGAGCTTGACCGAACGCTGGGCGCCGTCGCTCTGGCGTTCCACCAGCATGATGCGGTGGATGGCCTCGAGGAAATCCTGCATGTCCTCGCGCGGGCCGCCGCGGCGCAGCGTGCGCACGGTCTCCAGCGAGCGCAGGTATTCCTGCGAGCCGGAGACGAGCAGGCGCGCCAGGGCGTTGAGCGGCCCGTACAGTTCGCTGTCGCCGCCGTCGTGCGGCAGCAGGGTCAGGTGGAAGGCGGCTTCCTCCAGATCGTCCACGACGTCGTCGGCGGTTTCGATCAGGCTGCGAAAGAAGTCGCTGCGGCCGGACTGGCTCGCCGTGCCGCGCGCGCGGTTGACCAGCTCGTCGGCCTGGTGTTCCCAGGCCTTGGCCCGTTCGGCATTGCGCGCGAAGCGGGTCGGGGCCGCCTCGCCGCGTGCCTCCAGCAGGCAGTCGCGTACCCCCGAGGCGATCTCGATGGCGAAGGCGGCCTGCTCGGCGGCGAGGTCGACCAGGCTTTGCTGCGTGCTGTGGAAGTAGTTCGCCAGCTCGGCGCGGACCTCGTCCTGGATCAGGCCTTCCGGCCGATTGGCGAGCAGGCCTTCCGCGCAGACGCGCAGGACGAACTTCATGTACTCCGCGGCCTGTTCGCGCCCGAGCACGCTGTCGAGCCGGGCGCCCAGCGGCAGCGGTGCCCGCGCCGCGAAGGCGAGCGCCTCGGCGACCATCTGCTCGCCGCCGGCGCGCAGGAAGGCCATGTGGCCGTGATTGTGGTCGGCCGCCCATTTCAGCAGGGCGAGCGACTCCTTCCTCGGCAGCAGCTGGCGCAGGCGCTTGCGCGCGCGGTTCCAGTCGATGAGGAACACCAGGCGCGAACCGAGAAAGGCGAGGTAGTCCTCCAGTTCCTTTGCCTTGCGCGCCGAATAGGTGCCGACGCACATGTGGTAGACGCCGTCCTCCATGGAATGGTCGGCCCGCGAGCGGGTGTCCTCCCAGCCGACGCGCCAGCCCCCGAACAGGCTTTGGAAGAAGAGCAGGCGTTGCATGTGCACATCGGTATAGGTGAGTCTTGCACGCAGGCCCTCGACGTGCACGACCAGCACGTGGGCATCGGTGGTGCCGATGTCGTTCTGCAGTACCAGCGTGTCCTCGGCGCGAGTGGCCGTCGTGCCGAGGCCGGGATGGTCGAACTTCAGCGGCAGGGACTGGTTTACGCCTCGCATGAAGGCGCCGATCAGGGCGCGGTCCTCGCTACGGATGCCGTAGGCCAGGGCGCCGTCTACCGCCTCGGTGGAAATCCTGGCCTGCAGGGCATTCAGCGCCTTGTGCATGTCCATCACCAGCAGGTGCAGGCTGTCGGCGCGCTTGCGCTCGCCCGAGGTCATGGCGGCGATCTGTTCGCCGGAAACGAGGTCGTCCGCCTTGCACCAGGGCCGCGCGGCGAGCAGCTTCAAGCGTGCCGCAAAGCCGCCCCATTCCGGGCTGCCGGACGCCCGGATCGGCTCCAGCATGCGCTGCAGATCCTGGTAGAGCGCCGTGCACACGGCCTGCACATGCGGGATGTGGTAGAGATGGCCCTCGCCGCGGCGGCTTTCGGCGACGATGCCGTCGAACGATTCCTCCTCGATGCCGGCGGCCTGCCGTTCGGCGCGCAGTTCGGAGAACGCGACGTCGGGCCGGTCGGCGCGGTGCTGTGCCGTCTGCAGTAGGGTGAAGAAGTACTTGGCGCGGTCGTTGGCCGACAGGGCGGCGTTGAGCTGGACCGGCAGCAGCAGGGGGCCTTCGCCGAGAGCGTCGATGATATGGGCTTTTTCCATGGGAGAGCACCGAAGGAATCCACGGCATTTTCTCTGCGGCAGGTTACGGAATGATGTCGGTACGCGCTGTCACACGCCGTTCATCAATGCGTCATGAAGCCAACACATGGCGCACCCACAATGCCCCCATGCCGCATGTCAGAACGGTTTTTCTCTCCGACATCCACCTGGGCACCCGCGCCTGCCAGGCCGAACGGCTGCTCGACTTCCTGCGCGAGCATCCCGCCGACACGCTCTACCTGGTCGGCGACATCGTCGACTTCTGGGCCATGAAGCGCGGCATCCACTGGAATGCGGCACAGAATACCGTGGTGCAGAAGGTGCTGCGCCGCGCGCGCCACGGCGAGCGCGTGGTGTTCATTCCCGGCAACCACGACGAGGCGCTGCGCGAGTACGCCGGCTCGGCCTTCGGCGACATCCAGGTCGCGGACGAGGCGGTGCACACCACGGCCGACGGCCGCCGCCTCCTGCTCATGCACGGCGATGCCTTCGACCAGGTGACGCGCCACCACCGCTGGGTGGCGGTGCTGGGCGACGTCTTCTACAACCTGCTGGTGCGCGCCAACCGCTGGACCTCCTGGCTGCGCCGCAAGCTGGGCCTGGCCGGCTACTGGTCGCTCGCCGGCTATGCCAAGCGGCGCGTCAAGAAGGCGCTCAACTTCATTTTCGACTTCGAGGAGTCCGCCGTGCGTCACGCTTCCGCGCGCGGGCTCGACGGCATCGTCTGCGGCCACATCCACTGCGCCGTGATCAAGGACATCGGCGGCATCGCCTATATCAACTGCGGCGACTGGGTGGATTCCTGCACGGGCATCGTCGAGCACCTGGACGGCCGGCTGGAATTGGTGGCCTGGCACGCCCGGGCAGCCGTGACGGCGTTGCACGGAGAAGAGGAAAGGGCGGCTGCCTGATGCGCGTGCTGATGGTGTCCGACGTCTACTTCCCCCGAATCAACGGCGTATCCACCTCCATTGAAACCTTCCGCAGCACTCTCGCCGGGGAGGGCGTCGAGGTGCACGTCGTTGTGCCGCGCTACGGCGACGAGCCGGAGCAGCCCGGCGTGGCGCGGGTGCCAAGCCGGCCGGTGCCGCGCGACCCGGAGGACCGCATCGTGGCCTGGCGCGCCATGCACAGCACCGTTCGCGCGCAAGCCGCGAAATGCGACCTGGTGCACATCCAGACGCCGTTCGCGGCGCACTACGCGGGCCTCGGTGCGGCGCGGCGCGAGGGTGTGCCGGTGCTGGCGACTTACCACACCCTGTTCGAGGAGTACCTGCACCACTATGCGCCCTTCCTGCCGGCGTGCGGCCTGCGTGCGCTGGCACGCCTGCTCTCCCGTCGGCAGTGCAATGCGCTCGACGGCGTTGTCGTGCCCTCCTTGGCGATGCAGTCCCGCCTGAACGACTATGGCGTGAGACGACCCATCCACGTGCTGCCCACCGGCATCCCGCTCGCCCGCTTCGCCGGCGGCGACCGCGCGCGCTTCCGCGCCGGGCATGGCATTGCGCCCGGGCGGCCGGTTGCCCTCTTCGTCGGCCGCGTGGCGCACGAGAAGAACATCGGCTTCCTGCTCGAGATGACGGCGCAGGCGCTGAAGCGGCGTCCCGACCTGCTGCTCCTCATCGCCGGCGAAGGCCCTGCCCTGCCCGCCCTGCGTGCGCAGGCGGCGCAGCTCGGCCTTGGCGAGTCGGTGCGCTTCACCGGCTATCTCGACCGCCATCGCGACCTGCCCGACTGCTACGCCGCCGCCGACGTCTTCGTCTTCGCCTCACGCACCGAGACGCAGGGCCTGGTGTTGCTGGAGGCGATGGCGATGGCTCTGCCGGTGGTGGCGCTGGCCCACATGGGCACCGTCGACATCCTGGCACCGCGCCAGGGCTGCCGCGTGCCGGCCGACGACCCCTCCGCCTTCGCCGACATGGTGGTCGAGGTCCTCTCCGATCCGGCCATGCGGGCGCGGCTGGGCAGCGAGGCGCGGGACTATGCGCGCAACTGGTCCGACGAGACGATGGCGCAGCGGCTGGCCGATCTCTACCACGATTACCTCCGCTAGTTCGATTCGAGGAAATGGAAAGCCCCTACAAAGGCAAGACCGGCCTGACGCGCGTGTGGAATGCCTTCCACTATTCCCTTGCCGGCCTGCAGGCCGCCTATCGCCACGAGGACGCCTTCAGACAGGAGGTGTGGCTGGCCGCAATCCTCCTGCCGGCCGCTTGCCTGCTGCCGGTGGGCGGTACGGCGCGTGCCCTGATGATCGCCAGCGTGCTGCTCGTGCTGGTGGTGGAGCTGCTCAACTCGGGGCTGGAGGCAACGGTGGACCGCATCGGCCTGGAGGACCACCGCTTGGCCAAGCGCGCCAAGGACATCGGCAGCGCCGCGGTGTTCGTCGCACTGGTGAACGTGGCTGCGGTTTGGGCGAGCGTGCTGGCATGAGCGGATTGTCGATTACCGTGGTGACCGAGACGCATCCGCCCGAGGTGAACGGCGTGGCGATGACGGTGGGCCGTCTCATCGAGGGCCTGCGCGCCCGCGGCCATCGCGTCAGCGTGGTGCGTCCGCGCCAGTCGCGTGACGACCGCGGCGGCGAGGGCGACCTGCTGCTGGCCGGCCTGCCGCTGCCGGGGTATGCCGGCCTGCGCTTTGGCCTGCCCGCCGGCGGCGCGCTCGTGCGCGCCTGGCGCGCGCGGCAGCCCGACGTGGTGCATGTCGTCACCGAGGGGCCGCTCGGCTGGTCGGCGGTGGCGGCAGCGCGCCGCCTCGGGCTTGCCGTCACCTCCGGTTTTCATACCAATTTCGACCGCTACAGCGTGCATTACGGCCTGGGCTGGCTGCGTCCCGCCGTCGCGGCCTACCTGCGCAGCCTGCACCGGCGCACGCGCGCCACGGTGGTGCCGACCGAGGCGCTCGCTGCGGACCTGGCCGGCGAGGGCATTCCCGGCGTATGCGTGGTCGGTCGCGGCGTGGACACCGAATTGTTCGATCCGCAGCGTCGCAGCCGCGAGCTGCGCCAGGCCTGGGGCGTCGGCGAGGGCGGACTGGCCTGCCTGTATGTCGGCCGCCTCGCGCCGGAGAAGAACCTCGACGCCAGCTGTGGCGCCTTCGACGCCATCCGCGCCGCGCGCCCGGATGCGCGCATGGTGTGGGTGGGCGACGGGCCGGCCGCCGCGCGCCTGAAGCGCGAGCGCCCCGCCGACTGCTTTGCCGGAACGCGCGTCGGCGCCGACCTGGCCGCGCACTACGCCTCGGCCGACCTGTTCCTCTTCGGCAGCCTGACGGAGACCTACGGCAACGTCGTCGCCGAGGCCATGGCGAGCGGACTCGCCGTCACCGCCTATCGCAGCGCCGCCGCCGCCGAACTGATCGACGACGGCTTCAGCGGGTGCGCCGTGCCGCCGGGCGACGAATCCGCCTTCCGTCGTGCCGCGCTCGGCCTTGCCCTCGACGACGCCCTACGCCGCACCGTCGGCCAGCGCGCCCGCCTCGTCATGAAAGCGCGCGGCTGGCCGGCGGTGGTGGAACGTTTCGAGGGCGTGCTGCGGCACGCGGCCCGACAGATCTTCTGATTCACCCTTCTGTGTGATGCACCTTTGACCTGTATCAAGGGCCAAACGGCGCCGTCCAAGTAGCTTCGCCCTTCTTATTTCTGTTTCATTTTCAGCGGGGTGGGGCAAATGGCAGCAGTCATGCCGGCGCCGGCGGCGAGCCGGCTTTTGATGTCGGGCAACGAGGCCGTGGCGCGCGCGGTGTGGGAGTCGGGGACGCGGGTCGCCGCCGGTTATCCGGGCACGCCGGCGACCGAGATGCTGGAGCAGTTGTCCACCTATCCCGACCTCTATACCGAGTGGTCGGTGAACGAGAAGGTGTCGCTGGAAGTGGCCATCGGCGCCTCGATGATGGGCTCGCGCGCCTTCAGCGCCATGAAGCACGTCGGCCTCAACGTCGCCTCGGATGCCCTCATGACCTTCACCCTGACCGGCGCCGAGGGCGGCCTGGTCATCGCGGTGGCCGACGACGTCGGCATGTCCTCCTCGCAGAACGAGCAGGACTCGCGCTTCTGGGGCCGCTTCGCCCATGTGCCCGTCCTCGAGCCGGCCGACTCGCAGGAAGCCTACGACATGACCCGCTACGCCTACGAGCTGTCGGAGGAGTACCAGGTGCCGGTGATCCTGCGCCTGACCTCGCGCATCTGCCACGTCAAGGGCCTGGTCACCGTCGGCGAGCGCGTCGAGCACAAGCCGAAGGGCTTCTCCAAGAATGCCGAGCGCTGGGTGATGGTGCCCGGCCACGCCAAGCGCCGCATCCCGCTGATGCTCCAGCGCGAGCAGGAGCTGAAGCGCCTCTCCGACAAGACGCCGCTCAACGTGCTCGAGCCGGGCACGGACCGCCGCGTCGCCTTCGTCACCAGCGGCCCGGCCTACATGCATGTGCGCGAGGCCTTCCCCGATGCGCCGGTGCTGAAGCTGGGCCTGTCCTACCCCTGGCCGATGGAGAAGGTGTCGCAGCTGGCGGAAATGGCGGACACCCTTGTCGTGGTGGAGGAAGTCGAGCCGCTGCTGGAAAACGAACTCAAGGCCGCCGGCTTCGCCGCCCACGGCAAGGACTTCCTGCCGCGCATCGGCGAGCTCGCCCCCGAGGTGGTGAAGCCCGCCGTCGAGCGCCTGTTGCGCAAGGAGCCGGCGCCCGCGCCCGAGCAGGCGCAGGCGCTGCCGCCGCTGTTCCCGCGGCCGCCGACCCTGTGCGCCTCCTGCCCGCACATGGGCGTGTACTACACGCTGTCGCAGCTGAAGAACCTGACCATCTCCGGCGACATCGGCTGCTACACGCTGGGCGCCGGCCACCCGTGGAACTCGCTCGACTCGACCATCTGCATGGGCGCCTCGATGGGCATCGCCCTCGGCATGGACAAGGGCCGCGGCGAGGCGGACAAGAACAAGAAGGTGCTCGCCGTCATCGGCGACTCGACCTTCATGCACATGGGCATGCAGGGTCTGCTCGACATCACCTGGAACCGCGGCAACGTCACCATCCTGCTGCTCGACAACGGCACGGTGGGCATGACCGGCGGCCAGAACACGCCGGCCAACGGCCGCGACATCCGCGGCCAGGGCGCGCCGCGCATCGACTTCCGCAAGCTGATCGAGGCGCTCGGCGTCAAGCCCGAGCGCATCCACGAGGTCGATCCCTACCAGCTGCCGGTGCTGTTCAAGACCGTGCGCGACGAGACCAAGATCGACGACGTCTCGGTCATCATCACCAACCGCCCCTGCGTGCTGATCGAGGAGTTCAAGCCGTTCAAGCCCTACGTCGTGCAGGAGGACAAGTGCACCGGCTGCGGCAACTGCGTCGAGGTCGGCTGCCCGGCCATCCACGTCACGCGCCGCGACAGGGTGGTGAAACCGTCGGGCAAGGAGGTCGATCTGGCCTTCACGCGCATCGACAGCGTCGCCTGCACCGGCTGCGGCCTCTGCGTGCAGCCCTGCGCGCCGGAAGCGATCGTGCATTTCGCGCCGGCCGGACAGGTCATCAACATCCAGCCCGCCTGAGGTCGATATGCCCAATACCACGAACATCCTCGTCTGCGGCATCGGCGGCCAGGGCGTCATGACGGCCACCGAGATTCTTTCCGAGGCGGCCATCGCCGAGGGCCACGACGTCAAGAAGACCGAGGTCGCCGGCATGAGCCAGCGCGGCGGCGTCGTCACCTCCCACCTGCGCTTCGGCCCGAAGGTGCTCTCGCCGCAGATCGCCCCGGGCACCGCCGACGTGCTGCTCGGCTTCGAGGCGGCGGAAGCCCTGCGCTGGGCGCACTACCTCAAGCCCGGCGCCTTGGCGCTGGTGAATGACGCCCGCCTGGTGCCGCCGGTGGTCGAGCTCGGCCTGTTCAAGTATCCGGACGACCCGATCGGCGAGATGAAGTCGCGCGGCGTGCGCACGACGTCCTTCGACGCCGCCACCATCGCGCGCGACCTCGGCGACCTGCGCCTGGGAAACACCGTCATGCTCGGCGCCATCGCCGACCAGCTGCCGTTCTCGGCCGAGGTGCTGCTCGACTGCATCGTCAAGCGCTTCGCGCGCAAGGGCGAGAAGGTGGTCGAGGCGAACCGCAAGGCCTTCGCCGCCGGCCGCGCCGCCGCCAAGGCCGCGGCCCCGGCACACGCCTAGGGCCGCCTTCCCCGCTTCCGCGCGACAGGCGGGGCGGGTAAAATAGCGTCATTCCGCGGAGCCTCCGGGCTCCGCCTTCATTTTGGACAGCCATGACCGCCAAGATCCTCGACGGCAACGCCCTTTCCGCGAAACTCCGCGAATCCCTCCGCCATCGCGCGGCCGAGCTTACCGCCCAGGGCTGCCAGCCCGGCCTCGCCGTGATCTTGGTCGGCGAGAACCCGGCCTCCCAGGTGTATGTGCGCAACAAGATCAAGGCCTGCGAGACAGTCGGCGTGCATTCCGAGAAATACGAGTTCCCCGCCGACACGCCGCCGGAGAAGGTGCTGAAGAAGATCGCCGCCCTGAATGCCGACCCGAAGATCCACGGCATCCTGGTGCAGTTGCCCCTGCCGCCGCAGTTCGACGAGGACGAGGTGCTGGAGGCCATCTCCGCCGAGAAGGACGTCGACGGCTTCCACGCCGAGAACGTCGGCCTGCTGGCGCAGGGCAACCCGCGCTTCATCTCCTGCACGCCCTACGGCGTCATGGAGATGTTGAGCGCCGAGGGCATCTCGCTGCGCGGCAAGGAGGCCGTGGTGGTCGGCCGCAGCAACATCGTCGGCAAGCCGATGACCCTGCTGCTCATCGCCGCCAGCGCCACCGTCACGGTGTGCCACTCGCAGACCAGGGACCTCGCCTTCCACACGCGGCGCGCCGACGTGCTCGTCGCCGCGGTGGGCAAGCCGAAGATGATCACCGGCGACATGGTCAAGCCGGGCGCGGTGGTCATCGACGTCGGCATCAACCGCCTGCCGGACGGAAAATTGTGCGGCGACGTGGATTTCGAATCGGCGAAGGAAGTCGCTTCGCTCATCACCCCGGTGCCGGGCGGCGTGGGTCCGATGACCATCACCATGCTGCTCGCCAACACCATCGAGAGCGCTGACCGCGCTGCTGGCAAATAAAAGGAGATAGACATGGTCAAGCATCCCCTCGTCGGCATCGTCATGGGCTCGGATTCCGACTGGCCGATCATGAAGGCCTGCGCCGAGACGCTGAAGAGCTTCGGCGTTCCCCACGAAGCGAAAGTGCTGTCCGCCCACCGCACGCCGGACGCGGCGCTCGACTACGCCAGCATGGCGGCCGGGCGCGGCATCAAGGTGCTGATCGGCGCCGCCGGCGGCGCGGCCCACCTCGCCGGCGTGCTGGCGGCGAAGACCGAGTTGCCGGTGCTGGCCGTGCCGATGCCCTCCAAGCACCTGCAGGGCCTCGATTCGCTGCTCGCCATGGTGCAGATGCCCGGCGGCATCCCCGTCGCCACCTTCGCCATCGGCGAGGCCGGCGCCACCAACGCCGCGCTGTTCGCCGTCGCCATGCTTGCGCTCTCCGATCCGGAGCTGGCGAAGAAGCTCAGCGAGTTCCGCATCAGCCAGACCGAGAAGGTCCTGGCGAAGTCGCTGCCCCCGGTCTGATTTCCCGCGACGGAGCACGCTGGTCGCCGTGTCGCGCAGACTGACTTTTGCTTCCATGCGCGATCCGCGCGATGCGGCCTGAGATCGAACGGGCCGTCGCGCTGCTGCGCGCGGGCGAGCTGGTCGCCTTTCCCACCGAAACCGTCTACGGCCTCGGCGCCGACGCCGCCAATCCCGCGGCAGTGGCGAAGATCTTCGCCGCCAAGGGCCGCCCGGCCGACCATCCGCTGATTGTGCACCTGCCTTCGGCCGCGCGCCTTTCGCGCTGGGCGCGCGAAGTGCCGTCCGAGGCCGAAAAACTGGCTGCGGCCTTCTGGCCCGGCCCGCTCACGCTCATCCTCAAGCGCCAGCCGAACGTCCCCGATGCCGTCACCGGCGGCCAGGATACCGTCGGCCTGCGCGTGCCGAACCATCCGCTGGCGCTGGAATTGCTCGCTGCCTTCGAGGGCGCGAATGGCGGTGGAGTGGCCGCCCCCTCGGCCAACCGCTTCGGCCGCATCAGCCCGACGACCGCCGACCATGTCCGCGAGGAACTCGGCAGCCGCGTGCCGCTGGTGCTCGACGGCGGCGCCTGCCCGGTGGGCATCGAATCGACGATCCTGGATTTGTCCCGCGGCGCGCCGGTGCTGCTGCGGCCCGGCGCGATCGGCGCGGCCGACATCGCCCGCGTGCTCGGCCGCGCGCCGGAAGCCGCGGCGCCGCAGTCCGACACACCCCGCGTGTCGGGCTCGCTCGACGCCCACTATGCGCCGCGCACGCCGCTGCAGCTGGTGTCCTCCGACGGCCTGCTCTTCGCCCTGAGGAATGCCCTGGTGGCGGGCGAGCGGGTGGCGGTGCTGGCGCCCACCGCCCAGGCCATCACGCACGACCTCGTCAGCTGGAAGCAGTCGCCGGCCGAGCCGGCCGGCTTCGCCCACGACCTCTACGCCAGCCTGCGCGAACTCGACGCGCTGGGCTGCGTGCGCATCCTCGTCCAGCAGCCGCCGGCGGGCGAGGCCTGGCTGGCGGTGATCGACCGCCTGCGCCGTGCCGCCGCCGGCTCGGGCGAGGATGACGAGACCTGAGCGAGACCTGACTGGCGGCCGGGCCCCAAAACCGGCTATAATCCGCCCCTCTTTCGGGCCGGTAGCTCAGCTGGGAGAGCGTCGCGTTCGCAATGCGAAGGTCGGGAGTTCGATCCTCCTCCGGTCCACCAGATGCAGAAAAAAAAGCCAACCCGCATGTCCCGGGAAGCATAACCTTACCGCTTAGGCAAGGTTATGCTTCCAAACGGGGTTGGCAAGAATATGCTTCCAAGCCTTAGGCCGGACCAGCTAGCGCTGATCCGGCCTTTGTTTTGCGTATTACGACTGTTTTAGAGCCCCCAGGTAGGCTTGAAACAGATGAGGCTGGGCCAAGGACATCCCCTCCTTGTGCAGCAGGCGATTAACCCGCCGTCGCGAGGGATACTCCTTGTTGGCCCTTATCTGCCCCACGACCTCCACAACTCGGCTACTCTGCCGACCCTGATGTTCCCTGGACCTTGCCCTGACGGCTGCCTTGAACCGTTTGGTCAGCCTTGCATATTGCTCAGGAAACCAGTAGCGCAGGTAGCTCCGTGTCAGGCCTAGGTTGGCGGCGATTTCGGATACCGGCAAGGCGTCGTTTGCATCCAGCAGGGCTATCAGATGCTCCTGGGTTTTCTGGCGAGGCTCAGGAGGCACCCTTGGGCAAGCCTTCCGGTCCTTCAGCCGGCCCGGCAGAAGCCTCAGCGCGGTTGTCTGGGGCCAGGATGCTCCGAACACCTCAGTAGGCATCACATTCAACCCATAGCAGAGCGACAGGAGGTGGGTGATGCTGGGCCGCTCGTCCTTTCTCAGCCAGCCGTTCAGCCCGCGATCATGGAACCCCAGCGCCTTGCAGAATGCCGCCTTGTTGCCTTCCGCCACCATCGAAACCTGCTTTTCGACGAAACGGCGGAATCGGTCGAAACAGATGGACAATCCAGCATCCAACTGATGTACCACCATGTCGGCTACCGCCTTGCACACCCAGAGCTGGAACTCCGGCAATGCCGCAGAAGGCCGGATGCCGGTGAGCGGTTTCCGGCAATGGCTACAGATGCCCAGATCGGGATAGCGGGGCAGGTAGGGTTGCGTCTTGCTGCAATGAGGACAGCGATCCTCGAGCAGGCAAGCGTGCTCAGGGCAGGCCCGATACGGCTCAATGGACCAGACCAGCGGGAAGCTGGTTGCTTCGCCCAGAAGACGTTGCCGGTACAGGCAAACGGGGCACCATCTGGGATGGCGCGCCAGCAGCCCCTGTCCGTTGTGCGGAAAGACCTTCTTCCATGGAAGCATGGTCAGATAGTCGAGGCTTGGGCGTCCGGTGAGATATTCCATTGCAGAGACGAACAGCTCGGCATACTGGCCTATCCCATTCACGGTGCCGGCAAGACTGCGATAGAAAGTCGAATAGTCCAGCTTCCCGATCGCAGGCATGGCCTTGCCGAAAACCTTCCCAACCAGATGGCGCGGACTGACTGCGTGCGCCCGGCTGGTTCGGACCAGGAGAGACAGAAGGCTTTCCTGCTGCGGCGTCCCGATTCCGACCGGTGACAGAGAGAACAGGACGCTGCGAGGTGGAATATACACGGCTGCCTGAGAATCCTCATCGAGAGAGAAATTCCAAGGGCCGTTCATGACAGCACCACTCCAACCGGATCGCGCTTCGGATTGCGCGTGCCAGGACGACGGGGCCTCTTAATAGCGCCGGGTTCGTCCCGTGCCAGCAGGACACCGTTCTTCAGGAGATCGAGCAGCCGGTCGTCGCCGACATCGGCCAGCTTCGCCTCCCCGAGGCAGGCTTCCTCGATGATGGTCATGAGCCCCCGATTTTTCAGCGCGAACCGCTCGGCGAAGACTGCATCGATGAGAGAGGCTTCCTCGCGCAGGGCGTACTCGAGACAGCGCGCCAGCCAGTCCTTCAGGATGCCGACGCAGCCAGCCGACTTCTGATAGAAATATTCGGCATGGCTGTCCAGCCTCGCCTGAACATACTTCGATAGCCGTTGCTCGAAGAAGCCAAGGATCTTGCGAAAGTTCTTGCGATCTTCACTCGATCTCATGTCGTAGCGAGGATAGTTCACCATCTGGCTGCGCCGGGTGAGCTGGCCGCTCTGCTCCAAGATATCGAGCAGGCGGTAGGTACCGATGAGCAGTATGGTGACCCCGGTTTCGATGGTGAGGGATTTCAGGCACTCGAACTGGCACTCCAGGCGCTGCTTGCCGCCCACCAGAAGCAGATGCTGCGCCTCGTCGATGACGAGGAGTTTGGTTTTGCGCAGGCGGAGATATTCCTCGACCGCGCGGCGCAGCGCGTCTGCGGTCGATTGTTCCAGGCCATTCGTTTCAAAACCATGATCGGGCAGAAGAGAGCCCTGCCTGGGCAGGATCAGCTTGCGATTGACCAGCGGTTCGCCCTGGCCATGAAGGAGGCGTATGTGGAAGTCCTTCCAGCTAAACCCGGTCCCGTTTGGCGGTACTGCATTGATCGTCACCACCGGCACGAAATCCGGCTCCAGGGACATGCGCTCCTCGTAGTACAGGAGCAGCCGATTGCGGGCGGCCCTGGCCAGCGTGCTTTTGCCCACGCCGGTAGGGCCGGTGAAGATAATGATCTGGGGCGACGAGGAGGCCCCGAGGGCGGCTCCGAGGTTGGTGAAGGTGTCCTTGGCGACCGGGTGCGAGAAGACATAACCCTGAAAGTCGGCAAGAGCTTGGGCGACGGGATCATTAATTGTCTGCGGAATCATTTCAGCACCTCGAAGATTTCGATGTTGACTGGACCAGACCATGGATCCTCTGCAGTACCGGCGGCATCCAAAGCGACCGGCGTAGGCAAACCCGGTACGATGGGCTCATTAGCGAGAAGCTCTGCATCGCGGCGCTGCTGCCGCAGCACAGCCTCCGTTTTGCGGGTCTGGCTGACATAGGCGGCGATGTCGCTGGCGTTCACGCCGCGCTGGATGTCGGCCAAGTGATGCAGGGCCCGGATTTCCTGGCTGATGGCGGCGATTTCACGCTCGGTGCGGCGCTCGAAAAGAGCCTGGTGTTCGGAACGGCACAGTACCCATTCGCCGTTGGCGAGGGTATAAGCCCTGGAAACATCGAAAGGGTCATAGACCAGAGGGACCTTTGAGCGGACCACCTTGGGCTCGCGGAAGATTGGATGCCAGTAGTAGACGCCCCTGATCTTGATGCCGCGGCCAGTGCGCACCACGGCTTTGCCGGCCGGGGTCGTCGGCATGCACAAGCGGTTGAAATCCTCCGTATAGGGAATCAGCACGTGCTCGCGCGTGCCGGCGAGCGCCAGCCCGCGTGCCATGGCTTCCTTGGGCGACATGCCCAATGCCGGGTGCCTGAGGTTGGCGTAGACCGTGTCCGCGAAACCCTCGAAGGCATCCGTCAGCGCCGGCAGCGTCCAGACGGCCAGCGCGCGGGGATCGTGACTTGGCGACATGCTTCGAGGCCGCTGCAGGGCCTGGCTATTGCCGGCGAGGTTGTGGATGAACGCCTGGTTGTTCACCCCGAAGAAACGTTCGATGACCGAGCCGAACCGTCCCTTAGCAGCCGGGCGCGACTTCTTGTGACTCTCCAGTCGCGCCAGCAGCGCCTCGAAGTAGAGACTCTCGAAATCGCTGCCTTGGTCCACCACGATTGTCTTCGGTATCCGTCCATGGCGGCGCACGGCATTCCGAATCACCGCCATGCAGCTTCGGTAGCTGGGCGGATCGAAGCTGATAAAAAAGGCCAGAATCAGACGCGTGAAGGCGTCGAGGAGAATGGTCAGCCAGGGTCTGCCCAGATTGGCGCCCGTGCGGCTGTCCACCAACTCCACGTCAAGCTCGGTGTGGTCGATATGGCCGATCTCGAAAGGACGCTCACCGTGTCGCGGCGTGGATTGGTCGATATGCCACTGAAACTCGCTGAGGCTGTATGAGGCGCGTCTGCCCTGGCGGGCAAGCACAACCTCTTCTTCTCTCCGCCGCCGGATCTCGGCCCGGAACGTCTTGTCGGAAGGTGGCGGCAGGCCCCGTTCGATGCAGAGGTTGCGCGCCATGCCCCAGGCTACTGTGATATTCGGTTGAGAAGCATTCAGCACCTCGGCGTCGATGACTTCGTTCATCGCTTTGATTACCTCGGTGCTGATTTTCCGTATGCGATTGCCGCGGGCGCTGATCCTGGGTAGCAGGCCGACAAAGCGATTGCCGTAGAGAAGTTCGCCCTCGGCGGCACGCTTGCGCAGGTAGCGCAATGTTCTGGGCGGTACGGCAACATCGCCGGGCGGGGCTTCGAGGCGCCTGATTCGCTCGACGGTTTGTTCAAGATCTACGGGGGCGGCTTTTTTCAGCAGTTCCTTAGCCAGGGCATTGCGCTGATCCTCGTTTTCGGTGAGGCCGGTGATCGTACCCTTGCTGACGAGAACTTGGAACAAATCCAGGTTCAGGTTCGAGATGGCCCGGTTCTCGTCCTCAAGATAGATGTCAGTTGCGCCGACGTTAAGGATGCGCCAGGGATTGCCGTCCCAGATGATCTGCGTTCCGGCTTGCATGAGGATCGTATGCAAAGGTACGAGCGCATGCCCACCGCTGCTGCACTTTTGTCCCACATAGATCTCGGCGCTGATGGCGTCGTGGCAAACGTTGGTAAATCCGGGCTCCGAAAGCAGTTCATGCTCCAGGTCGACGAACAGGCGCTTGTAGGCGATCAGCCTGAATATCGTGTCGGCCGGGATGTCGCCACCTTCCAACAGCCGCTGCAGGGGCACCCACCGCTCTGTCGCGAAAGGGCCCGCGACCGCGACAACCTCTACATCGGTGGGCGGCGGACAGTCGGCGCGGAGGTAATCGGATAGATACTCGAGATTCCGCACCAGAATCCAGTTGACGTCCTTGTCACACAGCACCTTGAAGCCGAGGCCATACTGCGCCGCGAACGCTTCTCCCGGCGGGCAGCGCCAGCCGCCGTTGCTATCCGGCACGAAACGTTCGCTGCCGCTCCGGTGGGATTCCTGCAGGTCCTTCTCAGGCTTGCATTCCACCCACCCCATCCAGCGCGTCTGAATGAGGAAAAAGTCCGGCGTGGAAAGATGGGAGATGTTTTTCCCGCTTCCGTTCCGGTAGGTGAGCTTCACCTGGGATGGTTGGTCATAGAACTCGGCCGTGTCCGGGTCATGTTCCCACTGATAGATCCAGGGCAACTCGCCCTTGTGGCTCTCGGCCTGGATGACACGGCCCATCTTCAGGCTTGCGAATCGGGTGGCGACGTTGTGGGTGCCGCCGCCCACCCTGCGTACTGGTTCGGATGTGCGGACGTGCTCGACGACCTTGCGGCCGATCAAGAAGATGTTTTGTTGCATGAACAGTTTCAGCAGTTCGTTCTCGGAAAGCATGGTTTCCTCCATCATTGTCTGCGTCCCGGACACGCAAGGAAGTTGGCGAGGCCAACCTCGGAGGATTCGGGACATTCGGGATTTGGTGTGCCCTATCGGGCAATACGGGGCCAGCGGCTATCAAAGAACTTCTTGACAACCGATGTCGGGACGCAGACAATAATTTCCGTCGGGCTGGAAATCTGACGAAGTCATTGCCGTTGTCACTGCCAAAAGGCTTGGAGCAAATACTCCAAGCCTTTTGCGCTTTCTGGCACCCATGTTATCTAGTGATCGTTAGGTCACGATGAACTCCTTTCTGGCTTGATTGAACAGGGTGGTTTTCTAAACTTTTCTGTTGCGCAGGGAAGTCAGCCACGCTGCAACATCGACGGTTAGCGCGAACTTTCCCCGTCGGTTCGGTATGTCGAATACCGCCACCCCTACAGCCCCCATTCGAGCTGCTCGCGCCAAAGCTGCCGATGTTCGATAACCAAGAGCTCGGCGCAGATCTTCCCCGCCCATGAGCGGGCCGAACTCTTTCAGCATTTTTTCCGCAAGATCGTTGGTTTGCATGTTTGTTGTCGCTTAATTCCGTTCAATTACGCTTGGGTAGCCTCATTGATATCAAATAGCGGATAGGTTAAAAAGAACGTCATTAATAGGTAATTTCATGCCACCATGCCGACGGCTTCAGCAGCTGGCCAAATGAAACGAAGGAAAGGGCGCCCTAAAGCTGACCCAGTAGATCGACTACGGGTGAAGATTTGGTATTTGGCGGTTAAAAGTCGAGGCGACTGGTCAGACTATCGGCTCGATGAGATATTTGCGTCTGAAGATGGCGAACGCCGAGGGGCAGACAGGCTGCGGGCGTTTGAAACTATCAGGCGCTTCGGAACCACGCCGTCAAAAGGAACATACCGGAGAAGGCGCTTTGATTTGATCTCCAGGGTGGACGCTCATCCGGATTTTGCGGGGACTGCCGCAATCTACCATTCCGCCTTCTGGGATCTCCTGAAAGCGAGAAAAATGGGGCTTGTCGAGGCTCGTGATTTTGCAGAGCAATGCATGTCTCGGTGCCATGTACACCGACCTTCAGAAAAGCTGCAAGACATTATCGATTTTGCCTTGAGCGAGAGGCGCCATAAAAACCCGCGCGTGAAGAATTCCGATCTATATGCTGGTGCTTTGAATAAAATCGTCGCCAGAATGCCGTTGGACCTTGACACGCTCGCCTTGGTAGGAGGGCTTTTCAGGGAGGCATACCTGGTTTGCTCATTGGAGACGGCCGGATTTCTCAGGCGCAGTTTGCTCGATCTTCTTGAGAAATATTCATCGCAAGAGTGGCTAGGGGATGCCGGGAGCGAGCTTTGCCAGCAGGCGGAACGACACATCCTTTTTTGGCAGCTGACGCCGGATTTTCTCGAAGAGGAAATTTATGACGAATGGCCACCGGCTGCAGTTGCGCGCCCATTAATGCAGCTAAATGAAGCGACGCGAAGCCTTATCTCGCAAGAGAATGAGTTGTACGACAGGCTGATAAGGAAGCGGATGGTGAAGATTTTGAAGAGCCGGTAGTGCGCCTTGAATAGGCCTACCGATTTTTCAGCGAGAGAACTACTGATGTCTGCTTCCCGATGCGAAACTGCCCCAACTCACTCAGCCAGAAACAGGATTCCGACTAAGCTACCAAGAGAGGGATTTTGCTCGGGCAATCAAGCGCTGTATGGCGTGCGCCTCAGAATTTCTATGAGCCGAGAAAAGGCTAGAAGGAGCCAATGGCAAGAAGTAAACCTTAGCTGACTGCACTGGCGGTTCATGCTCATTTCTTAAGGGCGCGCACTGATACTGTGCTGCAGAAGAATTCGACTCTCTGATATCGTCAGAGAATTCGAACGAAAGCTGTGGGCAACTAGGCGAGTCTTGCTTTTTACTCACAATCCTCCTCCTTGCCTTTAGTTGATCTTCTCAATGAAAAATAATAGCAAAAATGACAACAGATATCTATAAAATTGCCTTATGGACCCCTTTTGAAGCTACGGTTGCTCACGCGCCTATAAGCTGGGTCAGATGGTCAACGACCTTCGCCTCAAACGCTTGGTAGTCATCCAAATACTCAGGCACCACCTTCTCCAAATCATCGGCTTCCTTAACCGCAATTCCACAATCCTTTCTCTCCCCATGCTGTCTGAATAGATTGAGGTATTGCCTAGGCGCTACTCCCTCGAAATGCAGAAAGGTCACTTTTCGACTGTCTGCTGCTTCTGGTTCATGTGAAATTGAGTCACCATGGCCTTCCCCCGTTTTCCCGGA